>NZ_UGTA01000001.1:0-1200000 GCF_900454895.1 Phocoenobacter uteri
GTGTCTTCTCTTTGGCGTGATAGCTTAGAACATTTGCAAACCAAGGTCTCTTCGCAAGAGTTTAATGCTTGGTTACGCCCGTTGCAGGCGATGTTAGATGGTAATCAGCTGGTACTTTATGCACACAATCAGTTTATTGCAAACTGGGTACAAGATAAGTTTTTGGCTGAGATCACGGAATTGGTACGTTTTTTATCGAAAAATGATCAACTTGATGTAGTAATCCGTGTAGGGGCAAAGCCAAAAATAGAAGAACCTCAACCACAAGCAACGCAAGGGCAAGCCCCAGAAGAAGTACTTAAACCGACGATTCAAACAGGTTTACTAGAAGGTTTAACCTTCGATAATTTTGTGCAAGGTAAGTCTAACCAGATGGCAAAATCTATTGCTCAGTTAGTGGTAGAAAATGTGGGCGAAAGCCATTGTAATCCATTTTCACTTTATGGTGGAACGGGCTTGGGTAAAACACACTTATTGCACGCTATCGGTAACGAAATTCTAAAAAATAATCCGAATGCAAAAATTGTGTATATCCATTCAGAGCGTTTTGTTCAAGATATGGTAAAAGCTCTTAAAAGCAATTCTATTGAAAAATTTAAGAATTTTTATCGTTCTCTTGATGTGTTGATGATCGATGACATTCAATTTTTTGCGAATAAAGAAGCATCGCAAGAGGAATTTTTCCATACTTTTAATACGCTTTTTGAACGTAGTAAACAGATTGTGGTTGCCTCTGATGTATTCCCTAAAAATATTCAAAATATTGAGGAACGAATCCGTTCTCGTTTAAGTTGGGGTGTGAATGCCGCGATTGAGCCACCTGAACTAGAAACTCGTGTTGCTATTTTAATGAAAAAAGCAGAAGAGCGTGGTGAAGTGTTAGAAGAAGACGTAGCGTTCTTTTTAGCCCAAAAATTGCGTACTAATGTACGAGAATTAGAAGGTGCATTAAACCGTATTATTGCGTGGCGTAAATTTACTAAGCGTCCGATTACTATTGATGCGGTGCGTGAGGCGTTAAAAGATCTTATTTCATCTTACGAGCATTTAGTTACAATAGAAAATATTCAAAAAGTGGTGGCGGATCGTTATAATATCAAAGTGTCTGAATTAAAATCAGAGAGCCGTAAGGCGATGTTTACACGCCCTCGCCAGATTGCAATGCTGTTAGCAAAAGAATTAACCAATCACAGCTTGCCAGAAATTGCACGTGCTTTTGATCGTAAAGATCACACTACCGTAATGCACGCAATTAAACGAATTAACGAACTAATGGACGAAAATAGCGGTCTGCGAGAAGATTATGTCCATTTAACACGCAAATTATCATCTTAAAAGGAATTGTTATGCAATTTACTATTACTCGTGAAAAATTATTGAAACCATTACAGCAAGTATGTAGTGTGTTGAGCAGTCGTCCGACTTTGCCTGTTATCAATAATATTTTATTAGAAATTAAAAATAACCAATTATTTTTAACAGGAACAGATTTAGAGGTTGAATTAACGACACAAGCGGAGTTAGCTGAACCTTTTGAATCAGAAATGAAGGTAACTATTCCTGCGAAGAAATTTTTGGATATCTGTAAAACGTTGGCTGATGATTCAGTGATTGCGATTAAATTTGAAGAGGGCAGAGCGTTAATTCAGGCTTCTCGTAGTAAATTTAATTTAGCGACTTTACCAGCAAGCGATTATCCAAGTTTAATGGATTGGAACTGCGAAGTTGATTTTAACATTGAGCAATCAACCTTAACACGTTTAATTGATGCAACTCAGTTTTCAATGGCAAACCAAGATGCTCGCTATTTCTTAAATGGTATGAAGTTTGAAACTGAAGGTAATTTATTACGTACTGTTGCCACAGATGGACACCGTTTAGCAGTGTGTACAATGCCGTTAATCCAAGAGTTACCAAGCCATAGTGTGATTGTGCCTCGTAAAGCCGTGATTGAATTATCTCGTTTACTTGCACCAAATGACGAAATGATCCGCCTTGAAATTGGCTCGAACCATATTCGTATTTCAATGAATAATATGGTGTTTACGTCAAAATTGATCGATGGACGTTTCCCTGATTATCGTCGTGTATTGCCTCGTAACGCGGATCGTATTTTGGAAGCGAATACTGAGATTTTAAAACGTGCTTTAGTGCGTGCAGCGATCTTATCAAATGAGCGTTTCCGTGGAGTGCGTTTAGCATTAAGCAATAATCTATTAAAAATTACTGCTAATAACCCAGAGCAAGAGGAAGCGGAAGAAATTATTGATGTAGCTTATCAAAATGTCGAAATGGAAGTGGGCTTTAACGTGAGCTATTTGCTAGACGTACTGAATACCCTAAAATGTGAACGTGTTCGCATTAACTTAGTGGATTCAAGTTCAAGCTGCTTAATTGAAGATTGTGATAACAGCACGGCTGAATATGTCATTATGCCAATGCGTCTGTAATCTTTCATCATTTTTAAAATGTCATTAAGCCGTCTAATTATTCAAAATTTTAGAAATTTAAATGCCGTGGATCTTGAATTGAGTCACGGCTTTAACTTTTTGGTTGGCGAAAATGGCAGTGGTAAAACTAGCTTATTAGAAGCGATTTTTTATTTAGGACATGGACGCTCGTTTAAAAGTAATGTGAGCAATCGTATTATTCATTACGATCACGATGATTTTATTCTGCACGGCAAAATAGACGAAGCGAAGCACAGTTGGAGTGTTGGGTTACAAAAAAAACGTCAAGGCGAAACGGTATTAAAAATCAATGGACAAGACGGTAATAAAATTGCTGATTTAGCTCATCTTTTACCAATGCAAATTATTATGCCTGAAGGCTTAACGTTATTAAATGGTGGGCCAAGTTATCGCCGAGCTTTTCTTGATTGGGGCTTGTTTCATTTACATCCTCAATTTTATAGTGAGTGGACAGCATTACGCCGTTTATTAAAGCAACGCAATGCCGCCTTAGCCCAAGTTAGACAATATCAAGATTTGCTACATTGGGATAAAGAGTTAGTCAAACTCACAGAAAAAGTCAGCCAAATGCGAGTGGACTACGCCACAAAATTATCTCCAGAAATAGAAAAAACCTGTCAATTTTTTCTCCCTGAATTAGAGATTACCGCCCAATTTTATCAAGGTTGGAACAAAGATCAGGACTATGCTGAAGTGCTTGCACAAGGTTTTGAGCGAGATAAAGGTATTGGTTATACGATGATTGGTGCTCAAAAAGCGGATTTCCGTTTTCGTGCCAATGGCTTGCCTGTGGAAGATGTATTATCTCGTGGGCAGTTAAAATTGCTAATGTGTGCCTTGCGTTTGGCACAGGGCGAGTATTTAATTCAACAAAAGCAACAACAGTGTTTGTTTTTGATTGATGATTTTGCCTCAGAGCTTGATCTCAATAAAAGAGAATTGCTCACACAACGCTTACGAGAAAGCCAATCTCAAGTCTTTGTAACAGCGATTACAAAGGATCAACTACACTATATGGACTGGCAAAATAATGCAAATGATGTACTTTTTGAAGTACAAGATGGGGAAATAACGCCCTGTTAAACGGAGTTGTTTTTTGTAAATTTTAAATAAAAAATGACCGCTTAGTTTTTTATTCAAAGTGGATAGATTGTGTGAAAACACGCTATCCTTTTATTTTTATTAGGACAAAACAAATGAAATTTTTTAGTAAACTTTTTTCAATCTTATTTTTATCTTTTTTATTATCGGGGTGTTTAGTGGTTTCTGCAGTAGATCTTGCAGCTTCTGCAGCTCTTACTACGGCAAAAATTGCCGTGAAAACAACAGGTGCAGTGGCTGATGCGGTTATTCCTGATAGTGATGATGAGGAAGAAGACAAATAATAAAAAATGCCTGCATATTATATGACAGGCATTTTTTAGATTATCAATAATTATTCAATGGTTAATACTTTGCCATCGTAACTCATTGTTTTAACGTCTGTTAATGCTTTGTTGCCTGTTGTTTTACCCCCAGCAATAATCACTTTATCATCATAGGTCACAGAAACGGCTCCAGCCGTACCAACAGGTAAATTTCCTACGATTTTCCACACGCCTGTTTTCATATCTAAGGCATAAACTTCACTGCGGAATGTTTTGTTTGCTTTTGCTTTACGGTGATCATTTACCCCTTTTGCGTAATTTTCAGCAACACCTGGGAAGTTTGCTCCACCTGTGACTAAATAGGTGCCGTGACTAATACCGCTCATTACAGCAGCGATACCTTCTTGGGATTTATCCCCTGTTGGTGCTGGCAATTTTTGCATTGCTTTCCATTCAATACCTTTTTTACCCAGTGTACCGATTTCGGTAGTATCCGTGCGAAGCCCTGCTTTAAGCTCACCATTTGCGACCACAAATTTACCATCAACCACCGCAAATGCTGCTCCTGCACGTCCACCATAAGGGAAGTAGCCTTGATTTGCCCAGTGGTTGGTTTTTGGTTCATAGCTGGTTACGATAGGGTTAAATAAGAAATCTTCCGCAGACATATCAAAATATTTATCGAATACTTTGCCTTTTTCTTCGCCTGCTGCTTTAGCATCTTGGAATAAGCCGTCCCAAATATTTTGGTTCACACCACCGAAGAAATAAATTTTATCTTTATAAGTCGTTACACTTGTACCAGCACTTGGACCGAATGGTGAACGAGTGGTTAATTTTTCCCATTTTTTATCGGCAGGATTATAGCTATATGCATCTTTTGCTGTTTGGTTATCTGCGATATCTGTATTTTGGAAACCCCCGAAGACATAAAGTTTACCATCAACTCCTGCAGCGACAGCTTGGTTTCTCGCACCACCTGGGAATGCTGGAATAGCTTCCCATTTTGCATTTTTATCTTTTAAATTTAATGAATAGAAAAGATCTGATTTTGAGCCAAGCCCAACATAGAGTGTATCCCCAACTAATGCACCAGTTTCTGATCCCGCAATAACCTCAGGTAGATTTGGATATTGTGATGCAAAGGCTCCAGAGCATAGTGTAAGGGTAGCGAGAGCGATTGATGATTTTAGAAAAAATTTTTTCATTTAAGACTCCTTGGTATATTCAACAAAGACAGCAAATCAAATTTAGAGTAAAAAGGGTGGTTACTTTAAATTTAATTTTAGTGAAGTAAATTTTCATAATCTTAAATTTATTTGAAATTAACTTCTAATTTGTGATTATATTCAAGACAATTTATTTTAGGAATAAGAAATATTCAATTTTGCCGATTAGTTCACAAAATTAAAATTTTTATCGAATAGTTACTATTGATTATTTTTGCGATGAGTTTTTTTAAATTTGCAAATTTTCAATAAAATATGACCGCTTGTTTGATGACCTTTTTTGCCACTTAATTTATTTTTACAAAGCATTAGTATTTTTTATGATATTTATTTATAATTCTAATCATTGATGATTATTTTACGTTTTTTTTGTTAAAAATTAAGTCAAATAATTAAAATAGATATCATATTTTAACTATTTTTATAAATGGGGATAGAGAGTGGATCAGATTACTATGTTATATGATAAGAGTGAAGTGCGAGAAAACTGTGGGTTTGGTTTAATTGCGAATATCGAAGGCGAGCAAAGCCATAAAGTGGTTCGTAATGCGATTTTAGGTTTATCTCGAATGCAACATCGTGGGGCGGTGTTATCAGACGGTAAAACAGGGGATGGCTGTGGATTACATTTGCAAATGCCAAAGCGTTTTTTCCGTTTTATTGCCCAAGAACAAGGCTTCAAATTAGCCAAAGAATTTGCGGTAGGGCAGATTTTCTTTCCGACTGATCCTAATTTAATCCAACAATATCAAGCGATTATCAAAGAAGAGTTAACCAAAGAAACCTTAACCATCAGTGCGTGGCGTGATGTCGCGATTAACCCTGCGATATTAGGTTCCATTGCTTTGGCGAGCTTGCCCGCAATCAAACAGGTGTTTATCAATGTGCCTCCAGGTTGGGGCATTAAGGATATGGAACGCCGTTTATATATGGCACGTCGTCGCATTGAAAAACGCATTGAGCAAAGCGATTTCTATATTTGTAGCCTATCTTCGCAAACCATTATTTATAAAGGGCTGTGCATTCCAAAGGATCTCCCTAAATTTTATTTAGATTTAGCGGATTTACGTATGGAAAGTGCGATCTGTTTATTCCATCAACGTTTTTCAACGAACACGTTACCTCAATGGAAATTAGCCCAACCTTTCCGCTATTTAGCCCATAATGGCGAAATCAATACTATTTCAGGTAACCGTGCGTGGGCAAGAGCAAGGGCGTATAAATATAGCACGCCGTTAATTCCTGATTTACAAACCGTTGCCCCTTTTATCAATGAAACGGGGTCGGATTCAAGCTCGTTAGATAATATGTTAGAGCTTTTTGTGAATGGCGGAATGGATTTATTCCGAGCAATGCGTTTATTGATTCCACCTGCGTGGCAACACAATCCAGATATGGACGAAGATTTGCGTGCGTTCTATGATTTTAATGCAATGCATATGGAGCCTTGGGATGGACCGGCGGGGATCGTATTGAGTGACGGTCGCCACGTTGCCTGTAATTTAGATCGCAATGGCTTGCGTCCTGCTCGTTATGTGATCACTCAAGATAAGCTAATTACCATTGCGAGTGAAGTTGGCATTTGGGATTATGCTCCCGATGAAGTGGTTGAAAAAGGGCGTGTTGGTCCGGGTGAATTACTTGTGATTGACACCGACAACGGTCGCTTAATTCATTCTGCAGAAATTGATGCAGAAATTAAAGATCGCCACCCATACCGAGAATGGTTACAAAAAAATGTGTTGCGTTTGACTCCTTTTGAACAGGTTGAAGATCAGGCTGTGGGTAAAGCAGAATTAAGCGAAAATGAATTGCTTATCCATCAAAAGCAGTTCGCTTATTCAAAAGAAGAATTAGAAAACGTGATTCAAGTTTTAGGGGAAAACGGACAAGAACCTGTGGGTTCAATGGGCGACGATACCCCTTTTGCGGTGTTATCTGAAAGACCACGCATTATCTATGATTATTTCCGTCAATATTTTGCACAGGTCACCAATCCGCCTATCGATCCATTGCGTGAAGCTCACGTAATGAGCCTTGCAACGAATATCGGGCAAGAAGTGAGTGTCTTTTTTGAAACGGAAAGCACCTCCCACCGCGTGAACTTCAAATCACCGATTTTGGTTTATTCCGATATGCAACAAATTCTCTCCTTGCCACAGCAATGGTATAAACATATCGTTTTAGATGCGACCTATAATCCGAATGAAACGGATTTACGCAGTGCGATTGTGAAATTGTGCGATCAAGCGGAAGCCTCTGCAAGAGAGGGTTATGGCTTGATTACGCTGTCGGATCGTTTAATCAGTAAAACGGATTTACCGATCCCTGCTGCTCTTTCTGTGGGGGCGGTTCAGCAACGCTTGGTCGAAAAGAATTTGCGTTGTGATGCCAATATTTTGGTGGAAACCGGCTCAGCGAGAAATCCGCACCATTTTGCGGTGTTGATTGGTTTAGGGGCGACCGCAATCTATCCTTATCTTGCCTATGAAAGCTTAGGGCAACTAGTTAAACAAGGGGCGATTGATAAGCCATTACGTGATGTGATTGCAAATTTTAGAAAAGGGATTGATAAAGGGTTATATAAAATTATTTCTAAAATGGGGATCTCAACCATCTCATCTTATCGCTGTGCCCATCTGTTTGAAGCGGTCGGATTAAGTCAAGAAATTACACATTTATGTTTCCCTCGCATTCGCTGTCGTATTGAAGGGGCGAGCTTTGAAGAGCTGAATAAAGATAACCAACGATTGCACCGTCAAGCGTGGCGAATCAGCCAATCATTAGAAATGGGGGGCGATTTAAAATATAAACCGCAAGGTGAATATCACGCCTATAACCCTGACGTGGTAAATTATTTGCAACAAGCGGTGAATTCTGGGGATTATCAGATTTATAAAAAATATGCGGAAACCGTGAATCAGCGTCCTGTCACGAATATCCGTGATTTATTGCAGTTAAAAATCGATCCGAGCAACGCGATTGCATTGGATAACGTCGAGCCTGCGGAATTATTGTATAAACGTTTTGATAGTGCCGCGATGAGTATTGGTGCATTAAGCCCTGAGGCACATGAAGCCCTTGCGACCGCGATGAACCGTTTGGGTGGTTTCTCAAATTCAGGGGAAGGGGGCGAAGATCCGGTGCGTTATGGCACGGAAAAAGTGTCTCGTATCAAACAAGTGGCTTCGGGACGTTTTGGGGTGACGCCTGCTTATTTAATGAGTGCCGATGTGATTCAAATTAAAGTGGCACAAGGGGCAAAACCGGGTGAGGGCGGACAACTTCCAGGGGATAAAGTCACCCCTTACATTGCAAAATTACGTTATTCGGTGCCAGGTTCGACCTTGATTTCACCGCCACCGCACCACGATATTTATTCAATTGAGGATCTTGCTCAGCTGATTTTTGATTTGAAACAAGTGAATCCAAACGCCTTAATTTCGGTAAAACTCGTGTCTTTACCGGGTGTTGGCACGATTGCCACAGGGGTTGCCAAAGCTTATGCCGATTTAATTACCATTGCGGGCTATGACGGTGGCACAGGGGCAAGTCCGCTGACGAGTGTGAAATATGCCGGTTCGCCGTGGGAGCTTGGGTTGGCAGAAGCACAGCAAGCGTTGGTAGAAAATAACTTACGCCATAAAGTCCGTTTACAAGTGGATGGTGGGTTGAAAACCGGCTTGGATATTATCAAAGCTGCCATTTTAGGGGCGGAAAGTTTTGGCTTTGGCACAGGTCCAATGGTAGCGTTAGGCTGCCGTTATTTACGTATTTGTCATTTGAATAACTGTGCGACAGGCTTAGCGACTCAAGATGAAATATTGCGTCAAAATCACTATCACGGACTGCCTGAAAAAGCGATGAACTATTTTAAATTTATCGCCCAAGACGTGCGTGAAATTATGGCACAACTTGGCGTAGAAAAATTAACGGATCTGATTGGTCGAACCGATCTTTTGGCGGTGTTCGAAGGCAAAACGACGAAGCATTCCCAACTTGATCTCACACGTTTACTTTATAAACCGCAAGTACCAAAAGGCGGCGCAACGCATTGTATTGAGAGCAATCCACCAATGGATCAAGGTTTGCTTAACAAAGCGATAATGAAAGAAGCCGAAAGCGTATTGCACTCTGATGCGCCTTGCCATTTAGAAATGAATTTTGATGTGAGCAATTTAGATCGTTCTATTGGGGCGACACTTTCAGGCAAAATTGCACAGAAATATGGCAATAAAGGCAATCCACAGCAACGCTTTGACCTAAATTTAGTGGGAACAGCAGGGCAAAGTTTAGGGGCGTGGTTATCCGGTGGCGTGAATATTTCTCTGATTGGCGATACCAACGATTATGTCGGTAAAGGTATGGCGGGTGGAAGCATTGTGATTCGTCCACATACAGGCGTATCGTTCCAACCTGAGCATTCCACCATCGCCGGAAACACCTGTTTATACGGTGCAACGGGCGGTAAACTTTATGCCTCAGGGCGAGTTGGTGAGCGTTTTGCGGTGCGTAACTCAGGGGCGACGGCAGTGGTTGAAGGCATTGGCGATAACGGCTGTGAATATATGACTGGCGGGGTAGTGTGCGTGTTAGGTAAAACGGGCATCAACTTCGGTGCGGGTATGACGGGGGGCTTTGCGTATGTTTTAGATGTGGATAACCACTTTAATGAGCGTATCAATCCTGAATTGGTGGAAGGGCTTTCTATTACAGATTTGCCGACCCACCAAGAGCATTTGCGTGGTTTAATTTCAACACATCTTGAAAAAACCCATAGTCCGTTGGCGGAACGCATTTTAGAAAATTGGAATGATTATGTGGCTCAGTTCGTGTTGGTTAAACCGAAAGCCAATGACATCAAAGCATTGCTCGGACACCAACGTCGTACAGTGAATGAGTTGGGTGTTATCACACAATAAGCAACGAAGCGGTCATTTTTTTATAAAAATTTGCAAATTCATTGCAAAAAATGACCGCTTAGAAAATAAAGTGACCTATTAAAATTAAGAACAGTATTAGGAATAACTATGGCACAGCAGGGAAATATTTATCAATTTATCGATTTAAACCGCAACGATCCACCGAAGATCTCATTGCATAAACGTAAACAGCAGTTTATCGAAATTTATCAAATTTTTGACGAACCTCAAGCACAATCCCAAGCGGATCGCTGTTTGGGGTGCGGAAATCCATATTGTCAGCACAAATGCCCCCTTCATAATAATATTCCCAACTGGTTAAAATTAACCTATGAAGGACGTATTATTGAAGCGGCGGAGTTGGCTCACGAAACCAATACATTGCCTGAAATCTGCGGACGCGTTTGCCCACAAGATCGCTTGTGTGAAGGCTCTTGTACGTTAAATGCGGATTTTGAAGCGGTAACAATCGGCAGTATTGAAAAATATATTACGGAAACTGCCTTTGAAATGGGCTGGCGACCAAGGGTTAAAAATATCCTCCACTCGGGTAAAAAAGTCGCCGTTATTGGCTCAGGACCTGCGGGACTAGGCTGTGCGGAGCAACTGATTAAAAACGGTGTCTCGGTTACGGTGTATGAACGCCAGCCAGAAATTGGAGGCTTGCTGACTTTTGGCATTCCCTCTTTTAAATTAGAAAAAAGCGTGATGACACGTCGCCGTGAAATTTTTAGCGAAATGGGGATTGAGTTCAAATTAGGCGTAGAAATCGGCAAAGATATGCCATTAGAACGTTTGGTGGAAGAGTATGATGCGGTGTTTATGGCGGTGGGAACGTATCGAAGTATCAAGGCTAATATTCCTAATGAAACTGCACAGGGTGTCTATTCTGCATTGTCATTTTTAATCGGTAATACCAAAAATGTGATGGGCTTGGAAACCGATGAATTTGTATCCTTAAAAGATAAAAAAGTCGTGGTACTGGGCGGTGGCGATACGGCGATGGACTGCGTGAGAACGGCACTTCGTCAGCAAGCGAGGGACGTGATTTGTGCTTATCGCCGTGATGAAAAAAATATGGCGGGTTCAAAAAAAGAAGTCCAAAATGCCAAAGAAGAGGGCGGAAAATTCCGCTTTAATGTGCAGCCATTGGGCATTAAAACCAATGAAGTAGGGCAAGTTATCGGTATTCAAATGGCACAAACACAGCTTGGTAAACCTGATGCAACAGGGCGTCAGCGTGCTGAGATTATCGCAGGTAGTGAAGAAATCATTGAATGCGATGCGGTGATTATTGCCTTTGGTTTCTCGCCGAGTGCAATGCCATTTTTAGAAAGCGTGGGGATTGAAGTGGATGCTCGAGGACGCATTCAAACCACAGGGCAATATCAACAGCAAACCAGTAACCCCAAAATTTTTGCAGGGGGTGACATCACGCGTGGCTCTGACCTTGTGGTAACGGCAATTATGGAAGGGCGAGAAGCGGCACAGGGAATTTTAGATTATTTGAATGTGTAATTTGTGATTTGATAAGCGGTGAAATTTTTATAAAAATTTGCAAAAACTGATAAAAAAAATGACCGCTTCATCAGAAAAAAACTATCGAAAATTTAATTAAACAAAGACTTGATTTTATAAACAATAATGAATAAATTATATTAAAACTAACCAATAAGGAAGCAATTATGTCAAATGCAGCAGTGCAAAATGTATTTAAACTTATAGAAGAAAATGATATTAAATTTGTTCTTCTTCACTTTACCAATATTAAAGGTTTTGAACACGGTGTTTCTTTGCCAGTCAGTGCCGTAGATGAAGATTTATTTGAAGAAGGTAAAATGTTCGATGGCTCATCTGTTGAAGGCTGGAAAGCCATCAATAAAGCCGATATGTTGTTAATGCCAATTCCTGAAAGTGCAGTGGTTGATCCTTTTGCACAAATTCCAACTTTATCAATTCGTTGTAGTATTTATGAACCAACGACAATGCAATCTTACGATCGTGACCCTCGTTCAATCGCAATGCGTGCGGAAAATTATTTAAAATCAACAGGGATTGCGGATACGGTATTATTCGGTCCTGAACCAGAGTTTTTCCTCTTTGATGATGTGCGTTTTAGCAATAAGATGAATGGTAATTCTTATGTGGTTGATGATATTGAAGGGGCGTGGAATACCAATAAAAAATATGAAGATGGCAATAACGGCTATCGTCCATTAGTTAAAGGTGGCTACTGTGCCGTTGCACCAAATGATTCTGCTCACGATATTCGCTCTGAAATGTGTTTATTATTAGAAGAAATGGGCTTAGTGATTGAAGCACACCATCACGAAGTGGCGACAGCGGGGCAGAATGAAATTGCGACTAAATTTAATTCATTAACTTTAAAAGCCGATGAAACCCAAATTTATAAATATATTGTGAAAAATGTTGCTCTAGAGCACGGTAAAACGGCGTGTTTTATGCCAAAACCAATCACAGGTGATAACGGTTCTGGAATGCACTGTAATATGTCATTAAGTAAGGATGGTCAAAATATCTTTATGGGTGATAAATATGCAGGGCTTTCTGAAACGGCATTATACTACATTGGTGGAATCATTAAACACGCCAAAGCTTTAAATGCGTTTACCAACCCTTCAACCAACTCGTATAAACGTTTAGTTCCAGGTTTTGAAGCACCGGTATTATTGGCTTATTCAGCAAGTAACCGCTCAGCATCAATTCGTATTCCTGCGATTACGAATCCAAAAGCAACACGTATCGAAGCACGTTTCCCTGATCCATTAGCAAACCCATACTTAGCTTTCTCAGCCTTGTTAATGGCGGGCTTAGACGGAATTTTAAATAAAATCCACCCAGGTGATGCAATGGATAAAAATCTTTATGATCTTCCTCCAGAAGAATTAAAAGATATTCCTGCGGTAGCTGGTTCATTAGGTGAAGCATTGGATTCATTAGAAAAAGATTATGAATTCTTAACGCAAGGTGGCGTATTCTCAAAAGCGTTTATCGAGACCTTTATTGGAATGAAACGCAAAGAAGTCGAGCGTTTAAATATGACGCCACACCCTGTGGAATTTGAGATGTATTACGCGTAAGAGTAAGCATATAAAAACCCCGTTAATTTTTTAAGATTAACGGGGTTATTTTTATTTCTTAATTTTAAACTTTTTTCTTACTGACGATCTGACTTAATACAATCAGTATCAATGAGAAAATAATCATTAAGGTTGCAAGAGCGTTTACTTCTGGGGTTACCCCTGTTTTCACTAATGAGAAGATTTTAAGTGGTAAAACTTCATAGCTCACGCCTGTTACAAACGATGAGATAACCACATCATCAAGAGAAATTGTAAAGCTTAATAACCACCCTGACACTACCGCTGGTAGAATCAATGGGAAGATGATTTTACGTAAAATCGTAAATTCACTCGCACCCAAATCTCTCGCCGCATCAAGCATTTTTCCGTCAAAATCACTCAATCTTGATGAAACGGTTACTACCACATAAGGTAGACAGAATGTGATGTGTGCAAAGAGTAGTGACCAAAATCCTAACGCCATTCCCACAAACATAAAGAGTGCAAGGAATGAAACTGCCATAACGATATCTGGCGACATCATTACGATAAATAGCATTCCGCCCACGAACTGTTTGCCTCTGAAACGGTAGCGATATAACGCAATCGCGGTTAAGCCACCGATGATTGTTGCGACCGTTGCCGCAAAAAAGGCAATAGTTACTGAGTGAAATGCAGATTGCATTAAGGTATCATTACTAAATAAACGTTCATACCATTTTAAGTCAAAGCCTTTCCAGTGCAGACCGTAGCGATCCGCATTGAATGAATTTACAACTAAAATGATAATCGGAATATATAAAAACGCATACACGCTGAGACTAAAAAGGCTTTTTAATACTTTTTTCATTAGCTTAACTCCACCTTTTTATTTAATAATTTATTTGCACGGTAGTAAATATAAATCATCACCGCCATTAGCAAGGTTAATGCAACGCTGATTGCTGAACCAAACGGCCAGTTTCGCGTTACTAAGAATTCACTCTTAATCACGTTACCCACAAGCAAGACTTTTGCCCCACCTAATAGGTCAGCCACGTAGAACATTCCCATTGCTGGTAGTAATACTAATAAACAGCCTGCCACAATACCTGGCATTGTTAACGGTAAAATCACACGTAAAAAACGTTGTACACCGTTAGCACCTAAATCTTTTGCCGCTTCTAATAGGCGATTATCTAATTTCTCAATCGAAGAATAGAGGGGTAAGATCATAAATGGGAGCAAAATATACACCAAGCCAATGATAACTGCCACTTCGGTATTCAGAATACGAATTGGGCTATCGATGACACCGATGGAAAGCAATGCTGTATTTAAAATACCTTTTACGCCTAAAAAGATTTTCATACCATAAATACGGATAAGTGAGTTTGTCCAGAAAGGTAAAATCACTAAAAAAAGTAAAAATGGACGATATTTTTTAGGGCATTTTGCAATTAAAAATGCAAAAGGATAGCCCACTAATAAACATAATATTGTGGCGATCCCTGACATATATAGCGAGTTCCACAATACTTTTGAGTATAGTGGATCGATTAAACGCTTGTAGCTGTCTAATGAGAATGTAAATTCAACAAGATTACTGCTATCTTTGGTCATTACACTGGTGACAAAAACCAGTAAGTTTGGCACTAATACAAAAAAGACCAACCAGACAAAAATAACAGCGATTGTTGCTTTTTGAAATTTATTACTGGTTAGTTTCATCGTTAAGTACAACCTCCCAACCTTCATACCAAGTTAATGCCACTTTTTGACCGATAGAGTGATCGATATTTGGATCGTCTTCATTAAAGAATTCGCTTACCAAAACTTTCATTCCGTTACGATCAAGCATTACGTTTGTTTCTAGGGTCATCCCTTTATAGGTACGGTTTGTTACGTGTCCGATAACCGCTTTTGCACTTTCATTTTCATCAAGCTCTTCAATCACGATATCTTCTGGACGTAATAAAACGTTGAGTTTTTGCCCTTCAACAACAGGAAGTTTGGTGTGAATATCACAAATTCGTCCTTCCACGTTTGCTTTTACTGTTTTTGGATCAGTTCGCTCAATAACGGTTGCGTTGAATACGTTAATTTCACCGATAAAGCGTGCAATAAACAAGGTTTTTGGCTCTTCATAAATTTCACGAGGTGTACCGTCTTGCTCGATGTTTCCTTCATTCATTACGATGATACGATCTGACATTGTTAATGCTTCTTCTTGATCGTGAGTCACGAAAATAAAGGTAATCCCAAGCTGACGTTGTAATTCTTTTAATTCATTTTGCATCTCTTTACGCAATTTATAATCTAATGCAGAAAGAGATTCATCAAGTAATAACACTTTTGGTTTATTCACCACAGCACGTGCAATAGCAATACGCTGTTGTTGTCCACCTGAAAGTTCACTTGGTTTACGGTTCGCCATTTGATCTAAACGAACCATTTTTAACGCTTCCATTACACGAGGTTTAATTTCTGCATTTGGTACTTTTTGCATTTTTAAGCCAAAAGCCACATTCTCAAAAATTGTCATATGAGGGAAAAGAGCATAACTTTGAAACACCGTGTTCACGTGCCTATGTTCTGCTGGAATATTAGTAATATCCTCGCCATCAAGCTTAATCGTTCCACCATTTGGATCTTCTAAACCGGCAATTAAACGTAAAACCGTCGTTTTACCACAACCAGAAGGCCCTAGGATGGTTAAAAACTCACCATTGTTAATGGTAAGATCGAAGTTTTCTATGATAGTTTTATCGCCGTAACTTTTGGTTAATGAGCGTAATTCAATGATGGGTTTTTGATTTGACTTTTCCATCTACTGTTGTTTCCCCCTTAATGATTGAGAGTGTGTGAACAATTACAAACGCAAATAAAAAGCGTCTGTGTGGTTAAAATAAAAGCGGTTAATGATATAGGTAAAGCGGTCAGATTTAAAGAAAAATTTGCAAATTTTTATAAAAATATGACCGCTTCATCTCATTTCTAAAATACCAAATGGCAGGCACCTTGATGCCTTTTCCTATTTTATTTTTATAATAAAATAGAATTATTTATTTTTTTCAACTAATTCAACGAATTGGTTGATGTAACCTTGTAAGAAGTCACGTGTTTTATCGTTATTGATATTGCCCGCTTCATCTAATAAAGTTGGCGAATTTCCTAAAAAGATTTCAGGTTGTCCTGTTAATGGCATATCAAAGTATGACAGTGCTAAACGAAGGTTTTTCTGTGCTGAATAACCGCCCATTTTACCCACTGAATGGCTGATGATACCTGCTGGTTTATTTTTCCACGCAACGTCAGCATTTGGTTTTGAACCAATATCCACCGCATTTTTTAAACACGCAGGGATAGTACGGTTGTTTTCAGGTGTAACGAATAATACACCATCAGAAGATTTAATGGTTTCTCTGAATGCGGTGTAGCTTTCTGGTAATGGGAAATCTGTTTCATTTGCATCATCGTAATCAAAGTTATAAAGCGGTAAATCGCCGATTTCATAGATAGCAACGTCATAGTTTTCAGGAAACATTTTCATTACATTTAATGCCATTTTTCTTGCCACTGAGGCTTTACGTAAACTGCCTACTAATACAGTAATTTTAGTCATAATAGATACTCCTATTGATAAATGTGAGGTGTTAATCGTTGATTAACGCGGATTTGTTTCCTAATAATACACTAACCACAAAAATTTTTCACAATTTTCATATAATCACGAATAAAATTTAACATTAAACAACAGGTCGTTGACGATAAAATAATAAACCTGGTAAGGCTAATCCAAATACTAATGCACCAAGTAAAAAGCCCGTTTGAATAAAATTATCAATCATTTGGGTAAATAATTCCTGAGAGCTGCCATAATGATGAATTTGTACCACAGCAATCATTGCACGATAGGCCGGCACACCTGGAATCATCGGGATAATTGCAGCAACGGTAAAAACTTTTGGATGGGCGAGATAATGTTTTGCTAGGTGTACGCCGATAAAACCAATCAAAGCTGCGGCAAAAAATGTGGCAAAAACAAGCGGAATTTCACAATGGATTAAAAAGGTTCTAAAAGCGTGTCCGATTGCCCCAAGCACCGCACAATATTTTAGGGCATTTTCAGGCACATTAAAAATAAGGGCAAACCCCACCGCAGGAATGGCAGCAAAAAACATATCATCAATTAAATTTAGTAGCAGTTCCATATTAGTTTCCTCCCCAGCTATGAATTTGTAGCAAACTTAGGGCGAACACAATGCCAATGCACGCCCCAAAAGTCAGCACTGTAGCTAATGTCCAGCGTCCTATCCCCATATTGATATAGCCTTTTAAAATATCTGCGAGGGCGTTGATCAGGGGAAATCCTGGCACGAGTAGCAATACACTTGACGCGAGGGCGATTTCAGGGCTATTACCAATTTGATATTTTAATGCCAAACCTGAAATAATGGAGCCAACAAAGGCGGTGATTGCAAACACGATAATATGGTTATAATGATATTTCACCAGTTCTTGACGAATAAACATTGCGATAGAGGATGCTATAAAGGTAATCCCAAAAATCGCCCAGTCGCCCCCTGCTAAATGGGAGAAACAGGCACAGGATAAGCCCACCATAAGAATCACCAAATAACGATTATATTTTTTGGGTTTGACGCGTTCTAAATTTTGGCGTACTTGGTGGATATCAAAAATTTTATGTTCTGCGGTGATCACAATATGTGACACTTCGGTCACAACGTGCATATTGATCCCTTTATCCAAGTTGCGGCGTACGGTAGTGATGCAGTTATCTTTGTACAAAGTGGTAAGCATTACGCCGTTCGTCGTTAAAACGCATTCCACGCTATCAACGCCTAACGCCAATCCGAGCCTTGTCGCCATTTGCACCACTAAGGTACTTTCTGCACCGTGTTGTAATAACAAGAGTGCGGTTTTGATTGATAAACGAGTGATTTCTCGTTGCCGTTGGATTTCTCCCTCTGAGAGTGTATTTGTCATAAATTTCCTCATAAAATTAAACTGAGGGAAATTTTAATCTCAATAGATTTTTATACAATAAAAAAGCAGTCAAATTTTGTAAAAACTCAACAAAATTTGACCGCTAACAAAAATGTTATAACATTATTCTTTCTGTTGTTTTTCTTCTTCTAACAACTCTTCTAATTCATTTTGCTGACGGATTTCTTCATACTCCGCCTCTTGAGCGTGAACCGAGCCGTCAGGTGCTTCAGAGGTCTCCCCTTCTTCCCAAGGCGATATATCCGGTACTTCTTCAATATGAATCGTACTTAATGAATAATCAGGTTGGTAATATAAATCATATTTTGCTGCTTTAATGGTGGAAAGCATAATCAATGACATAATGATTAACAAAGGTGCTCCCGCAAAAATAGAGGCGGTTTGTAATGTGCTTAAATCACCGATTAGCATTAAGGTTGCAGGCATAAAGCAAAGCGTGAACGCCCAGAATAAACGATTCCAACGCACGGGTTCATCATCAACTTCGTGCTGTACCACAGATGCTAAGATATAAGAAATACTGTCAAAAGTGGTTGCGGTAAAGATGGTCGCTAGAATTGTAAACACCGCAATCACGACTTTATCCATTGGTAGCGTGTGTAAAATCGCAAAAATCGTTTCCGTAGCACCTTGATTATTTAGAATACTGATGACATCTAATTCACCGGATAAGTGCATATATAAACCGTAGTTACCTAATACAATAAAGAAGACCGAGCAACCGAGTGAGCCGAAGAAGATTGACCCTACCGCCATTTGGCGAATCGTACGTCCTTTTGAGATTTTAGCGATAAATAAGCCAATCGTTGGGGCGAACACTAACCACCACGCCCAGTAGAACACTGTCCAGTCGCCTGGGAAGTTGGTATCTTTAAAGCCTAAGTTTGTAAATTCCCCAAAGGCTTCTGTCCACGTCATCATTGAAATGATATTGGTTAATGAACGACCTAAGCCTTCTAAACCCGTATCAAACATAAAGACCGTTGGACCAAAGCAGAACACAAATACCAAGAATGCAATGGCTAAATAGAAATTGATATTTGAGAGGAATTGAATCCCTCCTTTTAAGCCTTGATAAGCACTATAAGCGAAGATTAAGGTTGTCACCAATAATACCACCAGCTGCATTATCGTATCATTTGGGGTGTTGAAAAGTTCGTGTAAGCCTTGTGTAATCATTGGTGAAGCGAGCCCCAACGAGGTTGCACCACCGCCAATCATACCAAAAATAAAGAAGATATCGACTAAGCGTCCCCAGTTACTTTTTGCAAATTTTTCACCTAATAATGGCATTAAACTTTGGCTGACTTTTAAAATGGGTGAGTTACGCACATGGGCAAAATAAGCAATGGAAATTGCAGGCACTAAATAAATCGCCCAAGCAACAGGCCCCCAGTGAAACAGCCCATAGGTACTTGCCCACTTAATCGCCTCAGGCGTTGTGGCTTCAATACCAAATGGTGGTCCTTGATAATAATATGCCCATTCTAGGATACCCCAATAAAGGATACCCGCCCCAATTCCGCCACAAAACATCATCGCAGCCCAAGAAGCGGTTTTAAATTCGATTTCGTCTTCAGGTTTACCAAGTTTGATATTACCAATATCAGAGAAAGCAATATAGATCACGAAAATGACCGCAAGCACACCAAACATTAAATAAGCCCCGCCGAGCTTATCTGTAACAAAGCCTTTAATTTCAGCGACCCAGTAAGCCCCTTGCTCAGGAAAGAAAATGAGAGGAAGCGTAACTGAAAATAAGATGGCTAAGACGCCAAAGAAAGTGAATTTATCAATTCGAGTATCGAGATGTTCTGCTTTAGGTTTGAAATTATCGTCCATTCCAAAGCTACCTAAATGGCTTTGTTTACGATGAGAGTGTTTATTATTTGCGTCACTCATAATATTCTCCTTAATTTAAGGGAAAAAGAAATACATACAAATCATCTATTTTAAATAACGAGTTTTAAAGTAACCAATTATTTGAAATAAATATTTTTATGTGCGAAGAGATCTAATAAAGTAACATATTATCCAACTTCATTCAAATTGTGATTTTTTAAAGCAGTTCGATGAAGTTAAAAGAAGATTGGCGAAGTTTTGTTTTTTATATAAAAAAGCCTCAGTATCACCAAGGCTTAATTTTACTCTTAATTAGTCTAAAATACACGCAATGTTTTCGAGGGGACGCCCTAATTTTGTGCCTTGTTGCGTTTTCACAATGGGACGATTGATAAGAATTGGATTTTCCACCATTGCTTGAATAAGTTGTGATTCTGTTAACTCAGAATTTGTGAGATTTAACGCTTTATAAGGATCTTCATTAGTACGCAATAATTCACGAGCAGACATATCCATTTCAGTTAAAAGCTGTTTTAACATTTCAGCCGTTGGTGGTGTTTCCAAGTATAAAACGACTTCTGTTTCATAGCCTTTTTCTTCTAACATTGCCAATGCACCACGAGATTTACTGCATTTTGGATTGTGATAAATGGTTGCTTTTTTCATTGTATTTTCTCTTCGGGTTGATAAAAAATCGTAAAAAGTTAATAAAATTTAACCGCTTGTGACAGATAATAAAGCTTGATTCACGCACACTTTCACACTTTCCGGCTCTTGGTGAACTTTAACTTGCTCAAATAAGAGTTTGGCTTGATCGTATTCTTTCATCAATGATTTTAGCCATTGTTTTGTGCGGGAAGTATGATAAAAGCCTGAATCAAAGGGATTTTCCATATTAAGATATTGCTCTAATAATCGCAATACATCGTGCCACGCTAATTTCTCCTCATCATATTTAATGACTTTACTCAAATTAGGGATATTTAATGCACCACGCCCCACCATTAAACGATCGCAAGCGGTGATATTTTTACAACTTTTTGCAGATTGATAATCGATAATTTCCCCATTCGCAATAACAGGAATGGTTAAACGTTGTTGAATATCACCAATGGCTTGCCAGTTAATTTTATCTGCTTTATAGCCGTCTTTTTTCGTCCGTCCGTGAATAGCAATTTCATTTGCACCGCCTTGTTGCACCGCGTCTGCAATGTCAAAAGATTGTGAATAATCATCCCAACCTAAACGAACTTTTACTGAAACAATCTGATCTTGAGGTACGGCTTCTCGGATTGCTTTGGTTGCTCGATAAATCAGTTCAGGATCTTTTAATAATGATGCACCACCCATACTCCCATTGACGGTTTTTGATGGGCAACCGCAGTTTAAATCTATTCCAGATGAGCCTAACTCAATGGTACGTTGGGCATTTTCAGCTAACCATTGTGGATGTTGTCCGAGTAGCTGTACTCGCACAGGCGTACCAGAAAGGGTTTTTCCGTTGTGGTGTAATTCAGGGCAAAGGCGATGATAAACTTTAGCCGGTAATAGGCTATCCACTACTCGCACAAATTCCGAGACGCAAAGATCGTATTCGTTGATCGACGTCAGTAATTGACGTAACAGGGGATCTAACACGCCTTGCATTGGTGCAAGGATTATTTGTAAATTTTTCACAAAATATGACCGCTAAATATAGATAAAATAAAAAAGAGGGTGATTTTAGCAAAAACAAATTATCAAGGATAATGATTTTCTGTTCTTTTTTGTTGTACTTTAAACATTTTTATATAGAATATTTGTTATCCAATTATTGTTAATAAAAAATTATGTCATCTAAATTATCAAAAATTATTACTTATCTGAATCAACGTATCTTTTATATTTGGTTATTATTATTTGCTTTTTTCTCCACGCTCATTTCTCCTGAAAATAGCCTTCCTTATGCTATTTTTAGTACTTTTATTTTATATCATTTAATTTATACAATGAGTGAGAAATTATTCACAGCGGTTATATTATTTTTGACGATTACACTTTGTCTTTATTATCCGATATACGCTTATTATGGTGAATTAAATTCGGGAATTGTGGCTGCATTTTTTGAAACGAATGTCAGCGAGTCCTTTGATTTCCTGCAAAAAATCTCAATAGATGATTTGATTATTCCTTTCTTGTTTGTTTTTTCTTGTATTATTTTAATGCGATTGAAGAAATTTCATCAAAAATCACCAATCAATAAACAGCAAAAAATATTAAATATTGTGCTTTCGGGGGTCTTTATTTTTTCATTAGTTTATATTCCAACTAAATATTATTTAGAAGGAGCAAAAGATGAAGAAGACGAACGAAAATGGACGTTAGCAAATAGCCCTGTGAATGTGGTTTCTTTTTATGCAAATATTCATGATAGCATTAGAGAGTATTTTGATGAAAAACAAGAACTTGAAAGTATGCTGACGAAACCAAATCCTTGGCAAGTGGAATCAGTATCCCCTAAATATCAAAATTATGTGTTAATTATCGGAGAAAGTGCGAGAAGAGATTATTTTTCTGCTTTTGGTTTCCATTTGCCTACAACACCTTTCTTAGATACATCAAAAGGTTATTTTAATGCAGGTTATGTTTCATCCGCACCTGCGACCTATCATTCTTTATTGAAATCACTTTACTTTAAGAAAGGAAAAACCTTGAATTATGCCTATAACATTGTTTCCTTAGCAAAAGCAGCGAATATAGAAACGAGTTGGTTATCTAATCAAGGCAGTATTGGACGTTATGACACAATGGCAAGTCGAGTAGGGGTGAGTGCTGATTTCTCTTATTTCACTAAGAAAGGGGGCTTTAATACTAAATCAGTTGATGATATGCAATTATTAGATGAGCTAGCATTAAAGTTAAATACGCCACCAAAATCTGGGACGAAATCACGTTTATTTGTTTTACATGTTATGGGTTCACACCGAAACTTTTGCGATCGTGTAACGGAAGAGGAGAGAAAGCTGACCTTTATCAATAAAGAGATTTCGTGTTATGTGAATTCAATTTTAAAAACTGATACGCTTATCCGTAAAACGGTTGATCTTTTAAAAGAAAAAAATCAGAGTTATTCGGTTATTTATTTTTCAGATCACGGTTTAAATCATATCAATAAAGATAAAAAAGAGAGTATCCATTTAGATTATGATTCAAAATTTGAGTCTAACTATGAAGTACCTTTTGTAAAAATTTCTAGTGATGATACCAAAAGAATTTTTGTGAATACAAAGCGAAGTGCGTTCAATTTTATTTATGGTTTCAGTGAATGGTTAGGAGTGAAAACCAAAGAGCTAGATCCAAATTATCATTTCTTTTCTGATAAAGAAGATGAGAAGATTAAAATTTTTAATTTCCATAAAACCATTGATTTTAATACATTGGAAAAAGATAAGGTTTCGAGCTTATTAGATAAAAAAGAGTAAGCAATGGCTTAGCTCTTTTTTATCCTATTTTTTTATTCAGAATGAGAAGAGGATTTTTTTAAATCAGGACGTGCAAATAGAAATATGATTAACGCAGTGATTGCACCTAGTGTATCCGCAAGCATATCTTTTTGTGCGTCCCAGATATCGCCTTGAGAACCTAAAAACTCAACACCGGCATTCCCTCCTTCAATGACGGCATATTGCCATTCAATGATTTCATAAGTTGCTGCAAGCGACATAATAAAGAAAAGTCCCAAGCAAAGTGCGGTACCTAAGGTTGCTTTTTTCTTACGCAATATAAATTCAGCAACAGGAAAACTGTAAAAGCCAATGACGTAATGAGCAACACGATCAAAATGATTTCGCCCTTCCCCTAAGAAAGGTTCAATGTACTGATTTACCCAATCAAAAGGCACATTGGCAAAAGTATATTTTGCACCGATTAAATGTAAAATCATCCAAAGAGACATTAGAATATAGGCTAACCCACTAAATTGGAATCGTGGATAAGTAACAATAAACAGTGCAAAAACCATAAAAATAGGGAGGGTTTCAGCATACCATACTGCACGATCGATAGGTGAGAAACCAGACCAAATTGCGACTATGATAATCATAATCGCAAGAATAAAAGGAATTCGGTGTGATGCTAGTTGCATTATTTCCAACCTTTTGATTTACAAATTAAATCATAAGCGGCTTGAATTTGTTGAGCTTTTTCTTTGGCAACTTCCATCATTTCAGGAGGAAGACCTTTAGCAACTAATTTGTCAGGGTGATGTTCATTCATCAATTTACGATAAGTACGTTTAATGGTCGTTTTATCGTCCGTTTCTGAAACCCCTAAAATAGTGTAGGCATCTTTTAAGCTAGTTTGATTAGATTGCTGATAGCCATAGTTATTGTTTGATTGATGCTGATAACTTTCTTGATAAAAGCCGTCAAAATTTCCTGAGCGGAAACGTTGAGACGCTGCGACCATCGCTAACATTTGCTGGAATTGGAATTGTGATAAACCCAAAATTTCAGCGATAGTATATAAAATCTTTTCTTCTTCAGGATCTAATTGCCCATCTTGTAGTGCGGCTTGCATTTGCACTTCCACAAAGAAGCGTAATAAATCACTACGTTTACCACAGCCATCACGAAATTCTTGCAATACTTGGCGAAGTGGAAAATCACTTTCTTTACCACGAATAAAGGCTCTTTTGGCTAATTCTTTATTATTTTCATCAAGTTGTAAGCGTTGCATTAACTGCTTTGCAAGATGAATGTCATCTTGAGTCACGCGTCCTTTGGATTTTGCGATGTGTCCTAAAACAGCAAAAGTCGTTTGCATAAAGAGTGATTGGCGAGAAATTTTACCTGTAAAAAAGGTAGAATTGATTGTTTGATTTTCGTAGATTTTTTTAATTAAAAAATGAGTTGCGATACAACCTAATATCCCACCAAAAATCCCACCTAGAAATTTATACCCAATAAAAAAACCGAGAAATTTTCCCCAGAACTGCATTTGTTATTTCCTATATTTAGCTAAAACGGTCTGTATTTTAACGTAAATTATACAAAAAAGGGAAGAATGATAATTCAAAATGACTAATTGTGTTTGATATTTAAAATTTTCTTGCTTTATTGAAGCGTATTTAATTTTTGTATAAAAAATAGTTTTAGGGTATTTCATTTTAAAAAAAAATTCGCTATCCTGTAAGCTTTTACTTTTATACAAAGTTTACAAACACAACATTTCATTATTTTAATTTTACAGGAGAATGAAAAATTTATGAGTAATTCGTTATCATCAAAACTACTCAATGGTAATCTCGTATTACGTATTGCTATTGGTTTAGTACTCGGCATCTTACTTGCCTTTTTTAACCCTGAATATGCCAAAGATGTGGGTGTATTAGGGCAATTCTTTGTTCGTTCATTACGAGCAATTGCACCCATTCTTGTTTTTATTTTAGTCCTTTCAGCGATTGCGAATAAAGAAGTGGGCTCAAATAGTGCATTAAAACCCGTTGTTGTACTTTATTTACTGGGTACTTTCTTAGCGGCATTAACGGCGGTTATTTTAAGTTTCTTATTCCCAACACAATTGGAATTAGTGGCAAGTCCTGGAAATATCGCACCGCCACAAGGCATCGGTGAAATTTTGAAAACCTTAGTTTTTAATGTGGTTGATAATCCATTCAATGCGTTAACGAGTGCTAACTTTATTGGTATTTTAGCTTGGGCTATTGGTTTAGGGATTCCATTACGCCACGCAGCACAAAGTACTAAAACATTCCTTTTAGATCTTTCAGAAGCGGTTTCTTTTGTGGTAAAAGTGGTTATTTCTCTTGCACCAATCGGTATCTTCGGTTTAGTGGCTGACACTATTGCAACGAATGGTCCTGATGCGTTCTTAGGCTATATTCACTTATTAGCTGTGTTATTAAGTGCAATGGCTGTGGTTGCCTTCGTATTAAATCCTGCATTAGTGTATTGGAAAATCCGTCGTAATCCATATCCATTAGTTTTCACTTGCTTACGTGAAAGTGGAATCACTGCTTTCTTTACACGTAGTTCTGCGGCAAATATTCCTGTAAATATGGGATTAGCGGAGCGTTTAGGTGTTCGAGAAAGTATTTATTCTGTGTCTATCCCACTGGGAGCAACCATCAATATGGCAGGGGCAGCAATTACAGTTACTGTTTTAACATTAGCAGCCGCTTATACTCAAGGTTTAAACCCTGATTTCAGCACAGCATTATTATTAAGCCTTGTAGCAGCGATTTGTGCCTGTGGTGCATCGGGTGTCGCAGGTGGTTCATTATTACTGATCCCATTAGCCTGTAGTTTATTTGATATTCCAGCGGATATCTCAGCACAAGTGATCGGTGTTGGCTTTATTATTGGGGTTATCCAAGATTCAGCAGAAACAGCATTAAACTCATCAACAGACGTTTTATTTACGACAGCGGTAAGTATTGCAGAAGATAATAAAGAGCAAGCTGACTATGTTGTAGAGCCAAGCGCATAATTATAGTTAGGTAAACCTAATAAAAATCCTTGTTTAGTTATATAAACAAGGATTTTTTTATATCTACTCAAAAAACAAGCGGTTATTTTTTTATTACTTTTTGCAATTCTTTACCGAATTTTTCTCGCCAGCCTTTTAATAACTCAGGCAATTTATCTGGATTTTGCCCTTTTATTTCCCAGCTGAATAATTGATTTAATTGACGCTTACTGGCAAGTAATCCTTGATCTAAATTCTCAGGACAAATCTGTTTTACCTTTTGTTGTAAAGCTTTTAATGTTTGTTTGTAACCTTGCTCATCAACTAAACGGGTAATTTTAGGGGGATAGTTCTCTGGCAACACTTCTTTACCTTGCTCAACCAATTTTAAGATCTTTTTACCGTGAATGCGTACTTCATTTGGATGCATAAATTCCAATAACTGTGATGTATGTTTTGGTTGTAACTCTGCAATTTGAGATAAATTCTCTGCTTTAATCACAAAGTTTAAAGCAAGATCACGTTTTTTCGCCTCTTCATATCGCCACTTTGCTAAAATTTGTAAAATGGCAAGTTGTGGTGGTGTAAGTTGCCACGCATTGGTCATATTCTTGTATAGTTTATTCGGATCAAGCTGTTGTTCTTTTTTGTTAATTTCAGTTTGGCATTCTTGCACAATCGCTTCTTGCCATTCACTCTTATCAAACTCAGCACGCAATCTCTGATAAACAGGGAATAAATAAAACACATCTGCTACTGCGTATTGTAGTTGAACATCACTGAGTGGTCGTTTTAACCAATCAGTACGAGACGCACCTTTATCCAATTCAATATCAAGATAATGTTGTACTAATTTTGCAAAGCCTGTTGAATTTCCTAATCCTAAAAATGCTGCCATAATTTGAGTGTCTAACATTGGCTGAGGCATTTGTTTAAAATAATGTTGGAAGACATCTAAATCTTCACTGCACGCGTGCAACACTTTTAATATATTCGGATTGGCTAGCAATTCGATAAAAGGAGAGAAATCATCAATGGTGGTTGGGTCAATTAAATAAACAGTTTTATGATCGAAAAGCTGAATTAAACCTAATTTAGGATAAAAAGTACGAGTTCGTACAAATTCTGTGTCAAGCATAATAGTTGTTTGTAAACTTGCTTGCTCGCAGGCATCTTTCAGGGCTAAATTGCTGTCAATCCATTGATAATCTATTGTTTTTTTCATTATGTATATTCATTTTTAGTAAAATTACTATGAATTTTAAAGGTTATCAGGGGGATTGCAACCTTAATTAAATTTTTAATGTATAAGAATGAAGGTTTATAATCTAAATAATAACTATTCTTTTTATTGATTGAGGGAATGTAATTGTTATAAAATAATCACTTAATTTATATTTTTATAAGGAAATTTTATGAAATTTTACTTCAATCAAAAATATTGTTTTAGTAAGCAAGCAAAATCTAATTTTTTAACCCCAACCTGTAAAACTCTTTTTTCTCTTTCCTTTATTTCTCTTTTTGTTTCTAATGTTATTGCCGATGAATTAGGCGATATCAATGTTGTTGCAATGCCTGACGATGTGCCTATTTCTGAACGTAAAGTGGGTGAAAGTAAAATTTCAGCGAAGCAAATTGACCGCCAACAAGTATCAGATAACCGTGATTTAGTGCGTTATGAAACAGGGGTTACTGTTGTAGAAAAAGGGCGTTTTGGTTCAAGTGGTTATGCGGTGCGTGGTGTTGATGAAAACCGTGTCGGAATTATGATTGATGGTCTTAAGCAATCAGAAACACTGAGTTCACAAGGTTTTAAAGAGTTATTTGAAGGCTATGGAAATTTTAATAATACACGTAATGGTGTTGAAGTTGAAACGGTTAAAATAGCGACAATTAGCAAAGGGGCTGATTCTGTAAAATCTGGTTCTGGGGCGTTGGGTGGTTCTGTTGCCTTTGAAACCAAAGATGCTAGAGATTATTTAATTGATAAATCTATTTATTTTAAAGCAAAAGGTGGTTATCAAAGTTTAGATCGTCAAAAATTACAATCTTATACTTTTGCAGGAAAAGCAAAATGGTTCGATATTTTACTTATCAATACCTCGCGAGATGGGCATGAACGTAAAAACTATGATTATGATATTTATAGTAAAAATGAAGACTTTTTAAAAGTAGGGAAAGAGCGAGAAAAAGTTGATCCTTATACAATTGAACGTAACAGCACCTTAGTTAAATTAGGTTTTCAGCCTAATGAAAATCATCGTTTTAGTTTGAGTTATGATGATTCAAATGTTGATATACAAGGGCGTGATCTTTCTTATCTCTTTTCGCCAGTATCACAACGATTTGCGGGTGGTAAAGAAACTATAAATGATGGGCAACGTAGTGTTAAAAATACCTCTGAGCGTAAAACTCTCGGTTTTAGTTATGAAACTTTTACTCAAACACCTTTTTGGGATCACGCCAAAATTAGTTATTCTTCACAAAAAATAACTAATAATGCTCAATCTGATGAATATTGTCGTACCGATAATTGTAGTAATGTGCGTAATCCAGCCAATTTAGAGCTAGTGAAAGAAGATGGCATATATAAAGAAACTGCTAATGGAAAACCACTAGTTTATAAAGAGGGCGATGATTTTTCTGGTTTCAAATTTATCACAGATGATGGAAAAGTTATCAATGATGGTATTAAACATATGGAAACGGAAAAATTAGCCTTAAACTGTGAGCAAGGTTGCCCTGAAAAAATTGAAGTTTTTGTGATGAAAAATAAAGCAGGGGAAACGGTTAATCGTTTTGAAGAACGAAAAGTTGAGGTTAAAACCAGTAAATCAGGGAAAAAATATGGTGTGATTGAAAGACCACAGGGAACAAAGAAAGTACCTGCGAGTTGGTACCCTGATTGTACAGAGGATTGGTGTATGGAAATCCCAACTGAGAAAAGTTACGTTATTATGCCAAAATCTTATGGACGAAGTTTAGGTTTGTATACAACCCGTGACTTAAACACCAATGTGAAACAGTTAAACCTTGATTTTGATAAATATGTTTCTCTTTATAATATGGATCACAATATTAAATACGGTGGTTTGTATAGCGAGACTCAAAAATCAATGGTAAATACGGATAAGCAATCTTTATACAATAAAAAATGGTGGAATAAAGATTTTTACTGTCTTAAAAACAACGATATTGATTTAGATGACACTGCATCAGATTGTTCTGGTAGTGCTTTAGTTAATTTAGAATCTGAACAAAGTAGTTTCCTAATTCCTGTAAAAGCCAAAAATACCGCTGTTTATTTGGGGGATAATATTCAACTAAATGATAAAGTTGGGTTAGATTTGAATTATCGCTTTGATAAAGTGAATTATTTACCAAGTTATAACGCAAGCGTTCCTGTTCCAGCTGGGTTAATTCGTGGTATTTTTACGCCTTTACCTTGTGATATTACAAAATCTAAATGGTTTGGTGGTTGCTCAGATGAAATGAAAGAAGCGAACTTGCAACAAAATTTAGACGAGTTATTAAAACCGAGATCATATAAACATCATTCTTGGAATATAGGGTTAAATCTTGATCCACGAGATTGGCTACGAGTACAATTTAAGTATGCGAATGCATTTAGAGCACCGACATCTGATGAAGTGTATATGACCTTCAAACACCCAAGTTTTACCATTGCACCAAATGTGAATTTAAAACCTGAAATCGCTAAAACGCAGGAAGTCGCTTTTACTTTCTATCGTGATCACAGTTTTATTACACTAAGTGCGTTTAAAACAAATTATGATGATTTTATTGATTTAGTCTTTGATAAAGAAAAACCTGTTGAAGAAGGAAGTGTTATTACTTATCCGTTCTATCAAAATAAAAACCGTGATAGTGCTAAAGTAACAGGATTTGAAGTGAAATCTCAGGTTTTCTTGGGTGATTTTTACCCTACATTGGACGGTTTTAGACTAGGTTATAAATTTAGTCATCAAAAAGGTCGTGTAGATAAAAATATTCCAATGAATGCAATTCAGCCAACGACATCGGTTTATTCTGTTGGATATTCAACCAAAGATGATAAATATGGTGCGGATCTTTTCATTAAAGATGTTCAAGCTAAAAAAGCCAAAGACACTTATAATATGTATTGGGAAGGACAAGCAAAACGTGGCGATTTAGTGAAAGGGCAACCTGTAACGAATAGCGAAATGGCATGGCGTTCCGAACATTATACAATCCTTGACTTAATCGGTTATGCAAAACCAGTGAAACATCTTACATTAAGTTTAGGAATTTATAACTTAACAGATAAAAAATATATGTCTTGGGATTCTGCTCGCTCAATTCGAGTGCTAGGCACAATTAACAAGATAAACCAAGAAACAGGGGCTGGAATTAAGCGTTTTTATGAAGCAGGACGAAATTATAAATTTAATGTGTCTTGGGAGTTCTAAACAATAAATCCATTAACCTTGATCTAGAACATAACGACAGAGGGTATTTTTAGTTACAATATTGTTAAATTTTTTTTATAGGAACAAAAAATGTCCTCTTTATTTATTGCAGGTACGGACACGAGCGTGGGTAAAACCATTGTGACCCGTGCCTTATTACAATTACTGGAACAACATAAGATTCCAGTTGCACCTTATAAACCCATCGCCTGTGGGGCGGATGATGATACGCTTATTGAGCCAAATAGCGAGAAGTGTATTTGCGAAAATATTTGTGAAAACAATAGCGATGTTTTGATTTTACAATCAAGTTGTAAGCGAGCGTTCTCTTACAATGAGATTACTAGCTATTCCTTCAAAAGTTTTAGTATGCCAATTTTTGCAGCGTTGGATAAAGTTAGCTGTATTGATATTACAAAACTTAATAAGGATTTAGAGCGATTAGAGCGAATTTATACCAATGTGCTTGTTGAAGGTACGCATGGTTGGTTCACGCCAATTAACAAAGATTATAATTTTGCGGATTGGGTTCAATCTACCAATATGCCAGTTGTGTTAGTAGTTGGGATTAAAGAGGGCTGTGTTAATCATACACAATTAACAGTACAAGCGATTCGTCAAAACGGCGTAAATATTATTGGCTGGGTCGCAAATAGAATCAATCCAGGTTTGCGCTATTATCCTGAATTGGTGGAACTTTTAGATCAAATCATAGATGCACCTTTGTTAGGCGAGTTGCCTTATATAGGTCGTCCTGAAAAACAAGAGTTGTTTAGCTATATTCAAAATCCTCAACCGCTGTTACAATACTTCACTGAATAATCGTAAAAATTGAACATTGAATGAAGTATCAACAGAAAATTATTGATGCCTTTGATAAAAATGGCGTATTAAGCAAAAATATCAAAGGCTTTTTGCCTCGTGAGGCACAATCCCAAATGGCACAAGCGGTTGGAAAAGCCGTCACATTTGCAAATTCTGTTGTGGTCGAAGCAGGAACAGGTACAGGTAAAACCTTTGCTTATCTCGTTCCTGCTTTATTATCAAAAAAGAAAACCATTATTTCAACAGGCTCAAAAAACCTACAAGATCAGCTGTTCAACCGAGATCTGCCAACCATTCAAAAAGCCTTAAAATACAGTGGCAAGATCGCTTTGTTAAAAGGGCGAGCTAATTATTTATGCTTAGATCGTTTAGATCAACTGATCGCAATGGGGGTGGCAGGGGATCGTTCGGTATTAGCTGATTTATCCAAAGTGCGTAAATGGCAAACTGCCACCAAAACAGGGGATTTAACGGAATGTATCAGCATTGCCGAAGATAGCCAAATTTTACCGCAATTAGTCAGTACCGCTGATAATTGCTTAGGCACAGATTGCCCACAATTTAAAGAATGTTACGTGGTTAAAGCACGCCAAAAGGCAATGAATGCCGATGTAGTAGTGGTAAATCATCATCTGTTTTGTGCGGATATGGCAGTAAAAGAAACGGGGTTTGGGGAGCTTATTCCAGAGGCTCAGTTAGTGATTTTTGATGAAGCACATCAATTGCCTGATATTGCGAGCCAGTATTTTGGTAAATCGTTGACCTCTCGCCAGTTACTTGATATTTGCAAAGACACCAACATTGTCTATCGCACTGAATTGAAAGATGCCAAACAGCTTGGCACAGCCTCCGATCATCTTCAAAAAGTGATTCAAGATTTTCGATTATTGCTTGGAGGACTTTCAGTTAAAGGCAATTTACGAGAGCTATTTCAAGATCAAAAAGTGGTAGGCGGTTTAAACAAGCTCACTGAAAACATTGATTTTTTAAGTGAAGTGGTCAAAAAATCCTTAGGACGTTCTGATACCCTTGATAAAATTTATGAACGCTTGGCGGAAGTGAAAAATTTGCTCAACGCCATTTCAGATACCAGTGTGACAGGCTATTGTTACTGGTATGAAGGCAATGGGCGTTATTTTGGGTTACATATCACACCTTTAACCGTAGCGGATAAATTCGGCGAGAAATTAAATAATCAAAAAATCGGTTGGGTGTTTACTTCTGCGACCTTAGAAGTGGGTGGAAAATTTGACCATTTCTGCCAACGCTTAGGTGTTGAAAACGCCGAGCAAATGATTTTACAAAGTCCCTTTGATTACCACAATCAGTCACTACTTTGCGTGCCTCGTTACTTGCCCGCAACCAATCAAAAAAACACGCTCACCGAATTAGGCAAAATGTTGCAACCTGTGATTGAAGCCAATAACGGACGCTGTTTTTTACTTTGTACCTCTTATTTTATGATGCGTGGATTGTGCGATTTTCTACGTGAACACAGCAAGCTAAACGTGTTATTACAAGGTGAAACCAGTAAAAGTGAATTATTAAAGCAGTTTATTTCTGAGAAAGATTCAGTCCTTGTGGCAACTCAAAGTTTTTGGGAAGGCATTGATGTGCGTGGCGATGCGTTATCCTTAGTAATCATTGATAAAATCCCATTCAGCTCGCCTGATGAACCTTTGTTAAAAGCACGAATGGAAGATTGCCAGATTCAAGGAGGCAATCCATTTAATGATATTCAAATTCCTGAGGCAGTGATTACCTTAAAACAAGGCGTTGGGCGTTTAATCCGAGATGTGACAGACAAAGGCGTGATTTTAATTTGTGATTCTCGTTTGGTTAATCGTCAATACGGTGCAACTTTCTTAAAAAGTTTACCTAGATCAAAGAAAACGAGAGATCTTCAAAAAGTCGTTAATTTTTTAAAGGATAAGCGGTAGAATTTTGCACTAAATTTGCAAATTTTGATCAAAATCACACCGCTTAGGAAAAGGAATGTTACGCTCAATTATCAAATTTTTTATTTCACTTGCGATTCTTTTTGCAATGTTGCATCTCGGCGAAGCAATCAATCAGGCTATCCCGCTCGGTATTCCAAGTAGTATTTGGGGAATGATGTTGCTGTTTTGTTGCCTTGCATCAGGCATTATCAATGTTGAATGGGTTATTCCAAGTGCTAAAGTTTTAACTCGTTATATGACGCTGTTCTTCTTGCCAATTTGTGTGGGTATTATTGAGCATAAACAGTTGTTTAGTGATTATTTACACTCTTTCTTTTTGGCGATTTTTCTTAGCACTGTACTTTCTTTAATAGTGATCGCCTATTTTTCGCAATGGTTGTTAAACAAGCAGGTGAAAAGAAAACGCTATTTAAATCAACAACGTAAAAGAGAGAAATATAATGGCTAATCTTCATCTTTATTATTATGCGTGCTTAACGATTTTAGTCTTTGTATTTAGTTTAAAACTCAGCCAAAAACTAAAAATCACACTGCTTAGCCCTTTTTTAATTGGTTTAGTGCTGTTAGCTATGGTACTACTTTCAGCAAAAATTCCTTATCAGGATTATTATCAAGGCAATGAAATACTAAGTAAATTGCTCAATGTGTCTATTGTCGCGTTAGCTTATCCTTTTTATGAACAACTTTCACAAATCCGCCGTTATTGGAAAAGTATTCTGGTTATTGTGCTGTTTGCTACGCTCTTTTCAATGCTTACAGGTGCATTATTTACTTTGCTACTTGGCGGCGATAAAGCGATTTTAGCCTCTGTTTTACCAAAATCCGTCACAACCCCTATCGCGGTGGCAATTTCCCAAGAAATCAATGGTGAACCAGCCATTACAGCAGTTGGTGTCACTGTGGCAGGGTTAATTGGTTCTGGCTTTGCTTTAACTATTTTAAATTGGTGTAAAATTAAAAATCCAAAAGCGATGGGATTGGGTATTGGTGCGGTTAGCCACGCCTTAGGTACGGCTCGAACCTTAGAGGCAAGTTTAAAAATGGGAAGCTTTTCTTCTATCTCATTGGTGTTATGTGGTGTACTTTCATCCTTCCTTGCTCCCTTTATAATGAAGATTATTCTATTATTTATGGAATAAAGCATTTACAATATCACTCGAATTTAGAGTATAACAATTTAATAAACGAGAATTTATGACAAAATTATCTTCTTATGATCTTGATAAAATGACCCAAGATCGCTCAACGTGGCAAACATTTAAACGTCTTTGGCCAATGATTGTGCCTTTTAAATGGGGAATTATTGGTTCTATTTTTGCACTGATTATCAACGCTGGTGTTGATGGTTATTTAATTTCAATGTTAAAACCGTTAATTGATCAGGGATTCAGTGCTGAAAATCGTGATTTTCTCAAAACAATGGCATTTATTGTTGTTGGTTTAATTATTATGCGTGGTTTTAGTAGTTTCGGGGCTGTGTACGGCTTAGCTTGGGTAAACGGAAAACTCGTTATGACAATGCGTCAAAAAGTGTTTAAACATTTAATGTTTATGCCGGTTAGCTTCTTCGATCAAAACTCATCAGGAAAATTACTTTCTCGCATTACCTATGATTCAGAGCAAATCGCAGGCTCATCAGCTAGTGCTTTACAAACGATTGTGCGAGAAGGGGCTTATATTATGTTCCTAATCGGTACAATGTTTTATTACAGCTGGCGTTTATCATTGGTGCTTTTAATTATTGGGCCAATTATTGCTGTTTTAGCTGGTGTGATTTCTAAGCGTTTTCGTGAAGTAAGCCGTAATATGCAAAAATCAATGGGTACAATGATGGCAAGTGCAGAGCAGATGTTGCATGGGCATAAAGTCGTGCTTTCATTTGGCGGACAAAAAGTTGAAGAAGAACGTTTCAACCACACCAGTAATGATATGCGTCGTAAAGGAATGAAAATGATGGTTATTGACGCTATTTCTAATCCAGTAATTCAAATTATTGCTTCTTTGGCGTTAGGCGTAGTGCTTTATCTTGCTGGTTCACCAGAAGTAATGGGGGATGATTTAACTGCTGGAGAATTTACGGCTGTGTTAGCCTCATTACTTGCTATTATGCGACCATTAAGAACCTTAACTAATGTGAATGCACAATTCCAAAAAGGAATGGCAGCGTGTCAGACATTATTCACTTTATTTGATTTACCAACAGAGAAAGACACTGGAACGCATACCGCTAACCAAGTAAAAGGTGAAGTGTGTTTTGATGATGTGACTTTTACTTATGCAACTAAGGATGAACCTGCATTAAGCCACCTTTCATTCACTGTACCTGCAGGCAAAACCCTTGCGTTGGTTGGGCGTTCAGGCTCAGGAAAATCCACCATTGCGAATTTAATCACCCGTTTTTATGATATTGATAGTGGTAAAATTACCCTTGATGGCGTCGATATTTGCGATTACAAATTAAATAATTTAAGAGAGCAATGTGCGATTGTGTCACAACAAGTGCATTTATTTAACGATACTATTGCGAATAATATCGCTTATGCTGCGAAGGATAAATACACTCGTGAGCAGATTATTGCCGCAGCCAAAGCCGCTTATGCAATGGAATTTATTGAAAAAATGCCACAGGGCTTAGACAGTATGATTGGTGAAAATGGTGTAAGTTTATCAGGCGGACAACGTCAGCGTCTTGCAATCGCTCGTGCCTTATTACGTAATTCGCCAATTTTAGTGCTAGATGAGGCAACATCGGCATTGGATACGGAATCAGAACGTGCGATTCAATCTGCCTTAGACGAATTACAAAAAGATCGCACCGTGTTAGTGATCGCTCACCGACTGTCTACCATTGAAAAAGCCGATGAAATTTTAGTGCTAGATGAAGGAAAAATTGTAGAGCGAGGCACGCATTCTGAATTATTACAACACAATGGTGCCTATAAACAATTACACAGTTTACAATTCAGTGAGTAACGGATTGGTAAATATTGCAAAAAATTTGACCGCTTATTTTTTTATAAATCTAACCTAGATCAAATTTTTGTGATCTGTTTCACTTTTTTGCAAGACAAAAAAGCAAAATAGCTTTACTATATACAACATTATTTTTTTATTAACTTTCACTTAGAGGAAGAACAACAATGGCAAAAATTGTTAAAGTAATTGGTCGTGAAATCATCGACTCTCGTGGTAATCCAACTGTTGAAGCAGAAGTACATTTAGAAGGTGGCTTCGTAGGTTTAGCAGCGGCTCCATCTGGTGCATCAACTGGTTCTCGTGAAGCATTAGAATTACGTGATGGCGACAAAACTCGTTTCTTAGGTAAAGGTGTTTTAAAAGCAGTTGAAGCTGTAAATGGTCCTATCGCAGAAGCGGTTGTAGGTAAAGATGCATCAGCTCAAGCTGAAATCGACCAAATTATGATTGATTTAGACGGTACTGAAAACAAATCTAAATTCGGTGCAAACGCAATCTTAGCAGTTTCATTAGCAAACGCAAAAGCAGCAGCAGCGTCAAAAGGTTTACCTTTATACGCTCACATTGCTGAATTAAACGGTACAGCAGGTCAATACTCTATGCCATTACCAATGATGAACATCATCAACGGTGGTGAGCACGCAGATAACAACGTTGATATCCAAGAATTTATGATTCAACCTGTTGGTGCGAAAACATTAAAAGAAGCATTACGTATCGGTGCTGAAGTATTCCACAACTTAGCGAAAGTATTAAAATCAAAAGGTTTAAATACAGCAGTTGGCGACGAAGGTGGTTTTGCACCTAACTTAGCATCAAACGCTGACGCATTAGCTTGTATCAAAGAAGCTGTTGAAAAAGCAGGTTATGTTTTAGGTAAAGACGTTACTTTAGCGATGGACTGTGCATCATCTGAGTTCTACAACAAAGAAACTGGTATGTATGAAATGAAAGGTGAAGGTAAATCATTCACTTCACAAGAGTTCACTCACTACTTAGAAGGTTTATGTAACGAATATCCAATCGTTTCAATCGAAGACGGTCAAGATGAGTCTGACTGGGACGGTTTTGCATACCAAACTAAAGTATTAGGTGATAAAGTTCAATTAGTAGGTGACGATTTATTCGTAACTAATACTAAGATCTTAAAAGAAGGTATCGAAAAAGGTATCGCGAATTCTATCTTAATCAAATTCAACCAAATCGGTTCATTAACTGAAACTTTAGCAGCAATCAAAATGGCTAAAGACGCTGGCTTTACAGCAGTTATTTCACACCGTTCTGGTGAAACTGAAGACGCAACTATTGCTGACTTAGCAGTAGGTACAGCTGCAGGTCAAATCAAAACTGGTTCAATGAGCCGTTCTGATCGTGTTGCTAAATACAACCAATTGATCCGTATCGAAGAAGCATTAGGTGAAAAAGCACCTTTCTTAGGTTTAAAAGCGGTTAAAGGTCAAGCGTAATTATTATTAAGCTTAGATAACGAAAAGGTTGATTTCATTATAGGAATCAACCTTTTTATTTTTAGGCTGCTACAAAAATGCTAGCATATAACGTAATCTTTTATTAAACTCTGCACAATATTTTTTCTTTTAACAAAGCAAATGAACTATTATCAATTTAACCACGATCTTCTTAGCGAATCACATTTACCTCAAATTAAAGATCTTTTAACTCAATCTTCTTTTGAAAATCATAAATTATTACTCGGCTTTTCTAAGGGAAGGGGGATTACGTGGTTTTTAAAAACAGATGCACTATTTGGAATGAACAGTGTAAAACGCCATTATTATCGTGGCGGATTATTTGGAAAATTGGTAAAAGATCATTATTTTTTTACCGCTTATGAGAAAACCAGAGCAGTCCAAGAATTTAATTTATTACAAAAAATGTACCAATGGCAGTTGCCTGTACCTCGTCCTATTGCCGTAAAAATTGATAAAAAATGTTGTATTTACACCGCTGATATTTTGATTGAAAAACTCGAAAACACTCAAGATTTAAGCCAGTTTTTACAAAAAAATACGTTAAATTCACAGCAATATTTTCAGTTAGGACAGTTAATTAAAAAATTGCATCAACATCAAGTACATCACAGCGATTTGAATATCCATAATATTCTTTTTGATGAAGAAAATAATAAATTTTGGCTGATCGATTTTGATAAATGTTTTATTCAGACGGGAAATGACTGGAAAAGTAGCAATGTTGAAAGACTATTACGTTCTTTTAATAAAGAGATTGAACGTTTAAACATTCAGTTTCAGGAAGCAGATTGGCAATCTTTTTTAGAAGGTTACCAATCTTAATTTAAAATGTGACCATTTGATGATTTTCAAATTGTTGATAAAGGGCTTTTAAAGATTCGCCATTCGGTAAAATCAAATCAGGGTTTAATTCATATAACGGCACAATCACAAATTCACGGTTGTGCATATCATAATGAGGCACAATTAAGCGGTCATTTTTTATGATGTTTTTACCAAAAAGTAAAATATCTAAATCTAAGGTTCGTTCGCCCCAACGGCGTAAACGCACTCGCCCTTGTTGATTTTCAATGTCTTGCAAATAATCCAATAATTCCAGAGGCGATAAATCAGTATCAAAACTCGCAACCGCATTCACATAATCCGGTTGATCTTGTGGACCAAGCGGTTTGCTACCATAAAATGAGCTGATTTGAAAATTTGCAAAATGTTGCAAAAATTTAACCGCTTGATGCAGTTGATCAAGCGGATTATTTAAGTTCGAACCTAATGCAATATAGACTTTTGTCATTAGCTCGTACTCACAGCTGTTTTGGGTTTACGATTTTTGTAATAGCGTTTACGACGTGGTTTACGTTTTGCTTTTTCGCCATTGTGATGTGGTGTTACCGTCTTTAATTGCTCAGCTCGTTGTACTTCATTACTCAGTTGGAATTCGTGCCACCAAGCACTTAATTCCACTAAATCGCCACCTTCAATTTCTGCTCGCATTACTAATAAGTCAAAGCCTGCTCGGAATTTGATATGTTCAAGGGTTTGGTAAGGACGTTTGCCAATACGTTTCGTCATTTTAAATTGTAAATGCCAAATATCTCGAATCACAGAGGTATGACGACGGTGTAAACCAATCATTTTACAGGTTTCTGATAAAATTTCATTGGAGGCAAGCATCATTGCATCGTGAGTATTAAGTCCGCCTTCATTTTTAAGTTCGTCCATTTTTTCACGCATTGGATACCAAAGTAGAGCAGCGTATAAAAATGCGGGATTGATACGTAAATCATCTCGAATACGTTCATCTGTTGATGTGAGTGCTTTAACGATCATTCGTTCTGCATTTGAATCTCCAACTTCGGTAAAATTGCGAGCAATCGTTGGAAATAGGACATCAAAGAGATTATATTGACATAATAACTCATAGGTTTTAACGCCATAGCCTGATTGCAGTAATTTCAACGATTCATCAAATAAACGAGCTGCTGGAATATGATTTAATAAATGTGCAAGTTCATAAATTGGTTGTTGTGTTGGTTTATCGAGGAACATATCCAATTTTGCCATAAAGCGAATTGCTCTTAGCATTCTAACAGGATCTTCTTGGTAGCGAACTGTTGGATCGCCAATTAAACGCAATTTCCCTTGTTTGAGATCATCAATACCATTAAAGAAATCAAAAATCACATTATGTTTGATATCAAAATATAATGCATTGATACTGAAATCACGACGTTCGGCATCTTCGCTTAACGAACCGTAAACGTTATCTCTTAATAACATTCCTTGTTCGCTCGTTTTAGAAATTTTTTCATTAGCATTATCGTGATTGCCACGAAAGGTCGCCACTTCGTAAATTTCACGTCCATACATTATATGAGCTAAACGGAAACGGCGTCCAATTAAACGGCATTGACGTCCAAAGATACGTTTGATTTCTTCTGGGGAGGCATTTGTCGCAATATCAAAATCTTTTGGTTTCTTTCCTAATAACACATCACGAACACAGCCACCTACAAGATAAGCCTCAAACCCACTACGAGATAGTTTATTTATAATAGAAATTGCATTTTGTGAGAAATCACGACTAGAAATAGCATGTTTTCTGGCATTTATGGTGAATTCTTTGTGTAAAATATGAGAAGGCTCAACCTTATTTCTGTTTGGTTGATTTTTTTTAGCCAAAGAAACATCGTTCTGTTTTTTAACAGTTCGTTTCTTATTGATAACAGGTTGTTGTTTTTCTTTTTTTGACGCAACAGGATTATGTTGCAACTTATCCTTTTTGGAAAGGAAAGACTTAATGTAATTAAAAATAATACACCTCAAATAACATTACATAAAATAATTAAGAGGGCTAAATGCCCTCTAAAAATAGTTATTTAACGTCCAATATGTTTTTCACGAATTTCAGCAAGTGTTTTACAGTCAATACACAATTCAGCTGTTGGACGAGCTTCTAAACGACGCAAACCAATCTCTACACCACAAGCATCGCAGAACCCATAATCATCTTCACTTAATCGTTGTAAAGTCTGTTCAATTTTTTTAAGCAAACGACGTTCACGATCACGATTACGTAATTCAAGGCTGAATTCTTCTTCTTGTGTCGCACGATCTGATGGATCAGCAAAATGAGCGACTTCGTCTTGCATTTGAATTTTAGTACGTTCAGCTTCTTCCATAATTTGAGCGTGCCAAGCGGTCAAAATTTTACGAAAATGTGCAGTTTGTGCTTCATTCATATATTCCTCAGTTTTTTTAGGTTTATATGGTTGAACGCCAGCAATTGCTAATAAACTTAGTGATGAAGATGTTGATGGCTTTTCTGCCATAGTTCCACTCCTTGATATGATATATTGTTTTATAACAATGGGTTGTGTTTTTTTATACAATTTCTTTTGAAATTTATAAAGTTAAGGTCATTTTTAAGGACGTTACAAATATCAAAAAAAAAGTAATTTTGCAAATATTATTTTAAATATTGACTAAAAAAGTTTAAAAAATATAATGCCACAGAGTATTATCTATCAACTTAGGGTTTATTATGAAAACATCAAAGCGTTCTATTTTATTTCCAATATTATTTTTTATTGGGGTCAATCTGATTATTTTATTTTTAAGTCGTTTAGGATTATCTATTTGGCAAATAGAAAGAGTGAATGATGTGAGTGGGTGGTTACCATTATTACTACAAGGTACAAGAATTGATATTTCAGCATTATGCTGGCTATTTGGTCTTCCTGCTTTATTGAGCGTTTTATTGTGTCACTCAAATATAATCGGTCAAATTTGGAAAATAATTTTACGCTTATGGCTTACAATCGGTAGTACCTTTATTCTTTTTATGGAGCTTGCTACTCCTGCTTTCATTGAAACGTATGACATTCGTCCAAATCGCTTATTTATAGAATATCTACTTTACCCAAAAGAAGTTTTTACAATGTTAGCTAATGGACATTTATTTGCTGTGTTATCTAGTTCAATAATGACATTATTTGCTGTGGTCATTTATTGGAAGTTATCAGGTTGGGCAGTAAAATCTTTTATCTTCCCAAATTGGAAATGGCGTCCTGTAATGTTTATTGCGATTGCCACTACTATGTTTATTGGGGCGAGATCGAGTTTTGAACATCGAGGTATTAACCCAGCAATGGTTGCTTTTTCGAGTGACCCATTAGTTAATTCATTGGTACTAAATTCTGGCTATTCTGTGATGTTTGCAATTCAACAATTAAAAGATGAAAGTCGCTCTTCTGAGCAGTACGGAAAAATGTCTGCCGAAGATATATTTTCTACTATTAAAGCCACACAACAAAGACCCGCTTCTGATTACATCTCCAACGAGATCCCTACACTGACTTATAATGAAGCAACCTATAAAGGTAAGCTGAAAAATATTGTTATTATTTTAGAAGAAAGTTTAGGTGCTCAATTTATTGGTGCATTAGGAGGTAAGCCACTTTCGCCAGAATTTGATAAATTAGCACAAGAAGGTTGGTTATTTGAAAATATTTATGCAACAGGGACTCGCTCAGTTAGAGGAATTGAAGCCGTCATATCAGGTTTTACTCCAACACCAGCACGCTCAACAGTTAAATTAAGTAAAAGTCAGCGTAATTTCTTTACGATTGCAGAGCTATTGAAGAGAAATGGCTATGAAACTTCCTTTATATATGGTGGCGAAAAGCATTTTGATAATATGGCAAGTTTCTTCTATGGAAATGGCTTTAAAACCATTATTGATGAAAAGGATTACATCAATCCTGATTTTGTTGCGACTTGGGGCGTGAGTGATGAAGATCTTTTTAAAAAAGCTGATAGCTTATTTAAACAATGGAATAAAGAAGATAAACCGTTTTTTAGCTTGGTCTTTTCTTCTAGTAATCACGACCCATTTGAATTTCCTGATGGAAAAATTGCACTTTATGATAAAGAGAAACAAACTCGTAATAACGCAGCTAAATATGCGGACTATGCAATAGGGAAATTCTTTAAGTTAGCTAAAAATGCTGATTATTGGAAAAATACTATTTTCTTAGTAATTGCCGATCACGATTCGCGAGTTGCTGGTGCGTCATTAGTACCAATTCAACATTTTCATATTCCAGCTTTAATATTGGGTAATGGTATTGAGGTGAAAAAAGATAAAAGACTTGTTAGCCAAATTGATATGTCGCCAACATTGTTATCTTTGGCGGGAATTAGCGGGGCTTATCCAATGTTAGGCTATGACTTAACAAAAAATATCGACCCAAATCGAGCTTTTATGCAATATAACCAAACCCAAGCAATGATGAAAGGGAGTGATGTTGTTATCTTAGAACCAAAAACAGAAGCGAAAGGTTATACCTATAATAAGGAAACGCAACATTTAACAGAACAGCAATTACCTGAGAAATTAAAAAAAGAAGCATTAGCTTATGCTTTGATAGGTAGTTATCTGTATCAAAACCAATTATATAAACTACCTGAAGCAATAAATTCAAATAAAAATGAATAAGGAATATTAGATTTTATTAAAACAAAGCGGTCAAAAATTGACACAAATTTACAAAAAAGCACCGCTTTGAGTTAAATTTAATCTCTTGTTCAATTTTTTTAAACTTTTTTGCAAAAAGTGCTTGCGTAGTTTTTTAAAATCCCTATAATACGCCACACACAACGACGCACTGTTGTGAAGAAAGAAAGTTTACTAGGTGCGTCGTTGATTTTTTTGCTCTTTAACAATTTATCAGACAATCTGTGTGGGCACTTGTTGATTTGACTTATTTAAAAAATATTTTGAAATTAAAGTCTTAATAAGTGTCACTGAAAATTTATTTAATAAAAATTCTATGTCAGTTTATTGAGCGATTAAACTTTTAATTGAAGAGTTTGATCATGGCTCAGATTGAACGCTGGCGGCAGGCTTAACACATGCAAGTCGAACGGTAACAGGAAGAAAGCTTGCTTTCTTTGCTGACGAGTGGCGGACGGGTGAGTAATGCTTGGGAATCTGCCTTATGGAGGGGGATAACTACGGGAAACTGTAGCTAATACCGCGTAATATCTTCGGATTAAAGTGTGGGACCTTCGGGCCACATGCCATAAGATGAGCCCAAGTGAGATTAGGTAGTTGGTGAGGTAAAGGCTCACCAAGCTGACGATCTCTAGCTGGTTTGAGAGGATGACCAGCCACACTGGAACTGAGACACGGTCCAGACTCCTACGGGAGGCAGCAGTGGGGAATATTGCACAATGGGCGCAAGCCTGATGCAGCCATGCCGCGTGAATGAAGAAGGCTTTCGGGTTGTAAAGTTCTTTCAGCGATGAGGAAGGTGCTATATCTAATAGGTGTAGCAATTGACGTTAGTCGCAGAAGAAGCACCGGCTAACTCCGTGCCAGCAGCCGCGGTAATACGGAGGGTGCGAGCGTTAATCGGAATAACTGGGCGTAAAGGGCACGCAGGCGGTTGTCTAAGTCAGATGTGAAAGCCCCGAGCTGAACTTGGGAATTGCATTTGAGACTGGGCGACTAGAGTCCTCTAGGGAGGGGTAGAATTCCACGTGTAGCGGTGAAATGCGTAGAGATGTGGAGGAATACCGAAGGCGAAGGCAGCCCCTTGGAGAGAGACTGACGCTGAGGTGCGAAAGCGTGGGTAGCAAACAGGATTAGATACCCTGGTAGTCCACGCTGTAAACGATGTCGATTTGGGGGTTGGGCTTTAAGCTTGGCGCCCGTAGCTAACGTGATAAATCGACCGCCTGGGGAGTACGGCCGCAAGGTTAAAACTCAAATGAATTGACGGGGGCCCGCACAAGCGGTGGAGCATGTGGTTTAATTCGATGCAACGCGAAGAACCTTACCTACTCTTGACATCCATAGAAGAGCTCAGAGATGAGCTTGTGCCTTCGGGAACTATGAGACAGGTGCTGCATGGCTGTCGTCAGCTCGTGTTGTGAAATGTTGGGTTAAGTCCCGCAACGAGCGCAACCCTTATCCTTTGTTGCTAGCAGGTAATGCTGAGAACTCAAAGGAGACTGCCAGTGATAAACTGGAGGAAGGTGGGGACGACGTCAAGTCATCATGGCCCTTACGAGTAGGGCTACACACGTGCTACAATGGCGTATACAGAGGGCGGCGAACCTGCGAGGGTGAGCGAATCTCAGAAAGTACGTCTAAGTCCGGATTGGAGTCTGCAACTCGACTCCATGAAGTCGGAATCGCTAGTAATCGCGAATCAGAATGTCGCGGTGAATACGTTCCCGGGCCTTGTACACACCGCCCGTCACACCATGGGAGTGGGTTGTACCAGAAGTAGATAGCTTAACCTTCGGGAGGGCGTTTACCACGGTATGATTCATGACTGGGGTGAAGTCGTAACAAGGTAACCGTAGGGGAACCTGCGGTTGGATCACCTCCTTACCTGAATAAGCGACAGCGAGTGTTCACACAGATTGTTTGATAGAAATAAGACAAAAGACATCATTTCTGGGTCTGTAGCTCAGGTGGTTAGAGCGCACCCCTGATAAGGGTGAGGTCGGTGGTTCAAGTCCACTCAGACCCACCACTCATTGAGTGTGGTTAGAAATGATAGTGATGTGAATGGGGATATAGCTCAGCTGGGAGAGCGCCTGCCTTGCACGCAGGAGGTCAGCGGTTCGATCCCGCTTATCTCCACCAATTCATCATTGCTAAGTGAATTTATAGATAGATTATATTTGTAAGTTTGTTTATCAATGATGAAACACAAAAGTGTTTTGTTATATTTGTTCTTTAAAAAATTGGAAACAAGCTGAAAACTGAAGACTTTCAAGTTTGATGTTTGGTTTATTAACTTAAATTGATAAATTGAATATTAAATCTTTATGAAGTCTGAGTAAGAAACTAAAAAACAGTATGTTGAACAAAAGCAACATACGAACTTGAGTTGTTTAATGACAACTTTAGGTGTGAAAGCACTTGAGGTTGTATGGTTAAGTGACTAAGCGTACACGGTGGATGCCTTGGCAATCAGAGGCGATGAAGGACGTGCTAATCTGCGATAAGCTTGGAAGAGTTGATAAGAAACGTGATAATTCCAAGATTTCCGAATGGGGAAACCCAATAGGTGAAGAACCTATTATTAATAACTGAATACATAGGTTATTAAAGCGAACCGGGAGAACTGAAACATCTAAGTACCCCGAGGAAAAGAAATCAACCGAGATTCTGTGAGTAGCGGCGAGCGAAAGCGGAAGAGCCAGTTAGTTTTAGCAGTAGTATTAAGAGAAGAAGTTGGGAAACTTCGCGACACAGGGTGATAGCCCCGTATCTGAAAATACAATTGTGGAACTAAGCTAACGATAAGTAGGGCGGGACACGTGATATCCTGTTTGAAGATGGGGGGACCATCCTCCAAGGCTAAATACTCCTGATTGACCGATAGTGAACTAGTACTGTGAAGGAAAGGTAAAAAGAACCCCTGCGAGGGGAGTGAAATAGAACCTGAAACCGTGTACGTACAAGCAGTAGGAGCAACTTTGTGTTGTGACTGCGTACCTTTTGTATAATGGGTCAGCGACTTATATTTTGTAGCAAGGTTAACCGAATAGGGGAGCCGTAGGGAAACCGAGTCTTAACTGGGCGTTTAGTTGCAAGGTATAGACCCGAAACCCGGTGATCTAGCCATGGGCAGGTTGAAGGTTGGGTAACACTAACTGGAGGACCGAACCGACTAATGTTGAAAAATTAGCGGATGACCTGTGGCTGGGGGTGAAAGGCCAATCAAACCGGGAGATAGCTGGTTCTCCCCGAAATCTATTTAGGTAGAGCCTTGAGCGGACACCTTTGGGGGTAGAGCACTGTTTCGGCTAGGGGGCCATCCCGGCTTACCAACCCGATGCAAACTACGAATACCAAAGAGTGATACTCAGGAGACACACGGCGGGTGCTAACGTTCGTCGTGAAGAGGGAAACAACCCAGACCGCCAGCTAAGGTCCCAAAGTCTATATTAAGTGGGAAACGAAGTGGGAAGGCTTAGACAGCTAGGATGTTGGCTTAGAAGCAGCCACCATTTAAAGAAAGCGTAATAGCTCACTAGTCGAGTCGGCCTGCGCGGAAGATGTAACGGGGCTCAAATATAGCACCGAAGCTGCGGCATCAGAATTTATTCTGTTGGGTAGGGGAGCGTTCTGTAAGCGGATGAAGGTGAATCGAGAGGTTTGCTGGACGTATCAGAAGTGCGAATGCTGACATAAGTAACGATAAAACGAGTGAAAAACTCGTTCGCCGGAAGATCAAGGTTTCCTGTCCAACGTTAATCGGGGCAGGGTGAGTCGACCCCTAAGGCAAGGCTGAAAAGCGTAGTCGATGGGAAACAGGTTAATATTCCTGTACTTGTAATAACTGCGATGTGGGGACGGAGAAGGTTAGGTTATCAGGGTATTGGATTGCCCTGTTTAAGCCGGTAGGTGGGAATTTTAGGCAAATCCGGAATTCTATTAAACACCGAGAAGTGATGACGAGACGCTAAGGCGTTGAAGTAACTGATACCACGCTTCCAGGAAAAGCCACTAAGCTTCAGGTTATTATAAATCGTACTGTAAACCGACACAGGTGATCAGGTAGAGAATACTCAGGCGCTTGAGAGAACTCGGGTGAAGGAACTAGGCAAAATAGCACCGTAACTTCGGGAGAAGGTGCGCCGGCGTAGATTGTAGCCCTTTACGGGTGAAGGTTGAACCGGTCGAAGATACCAGCTGGCTGCAACTGTTTATTAAAAACATAGCACTCTGCAAACACGAAAGTGGACGTATAGGGTGTGATGCCTGCCCGGTGCTGGAAGGTTAATTGATGGTGTAATCGAAAGAGAAGCTCCTGATCGAAGCCCCAGTAAACGGCGGCCGTAACTATAACGGTCCTAAGGTAGCGAAATTCCTTGTCGGGTAAGTTCCGACCTGCACGAATGGCATAATGATGGCCAGGCTGTCTCCACCCGAGACTCAGTGAAATTGAAATCGCCGTGAAGATGCGGTGTACCCGCGGCTAGACGGAAAGACCCCGTGAACCTTTACTATAGCTTGACACTGAACCTTGAATTTTAATGTGTAGGATAGGTGGGAGACTTAGAAGTAGCAACGCCAGTTGTTATGGAGTCGTCCTTGAAATACCACCCTTTAACGTTTGATGTTCTAACGAAGATTACGAAACGTGGTCTCGGACAGTGTCTGGTGGGTAGTTTGACTGGGGCGGTCTCCTCCCAAAGAGTAACGGAGGAGTACGAAGGTTTGCTAATCACGGTCGGACATCGTGAGGTTAGTACAATGGTATAAGCAAGCTTGACTGCGAGACGGACATGTCGAGCAGGTACGAAAGTAGGTCATAGTGATCCGGTGGTTCTGAATGGAAGGGCCATCGCTCAACGGATAAAAGGTACTCCGGGGATAACAGGCTGATACCGCCCAAGAGTTCATATCGACGGCGGTGTTTGGCACCTCGATGTCGGCTCATCACATCCTGGGGCTGAAGTAGGTCCCAAGGGTATGGCTGTTCGCCATTTAAAGTGGTACGCGAGCTGGGTTTAGAACGTCGTGAGACAGTTCGGTCCCTATCTGCCGTGGGCGTTGGAGAATTGAAAGGGGCTGCTCCTAGTACGAGAGGACCGGAGTGGACGCATCACTGGTGTTCCAGTTGTCTCGCCAGAGGCATTGCTGGGTAGCTACATGCGGAAAAGATAAGTGCTGAAAGCATCTAAGCACGAAACTTGCCTTGAGATGAGTTCTCCCTGACTATAAGTCAGTAAGGGTTGTTTGAGACTAAGACGTAGATAGGCAGGGTGTGTAAGCATAGTGATATGTTGAGCTAACCTGTACTAATTGCCCGAGAGGCTTAACCATACAACGCTCAAGTGTTTTTGGAAAGACGAATAAAGAAAGTAGAAGTAGAAGCTTGTTTTTAATTAAAGAATAAAGAAAATTAGAGAAGAATATTGAAAGATTTTCCTGATGGCCATAGTGCAACGGAACCACCTGACTCCATACCGAACTCAGAAGTGAAAAGTTGTAACGCCGATGGTAGTGTGGGGTTTCCCCATGTGAGAGTAGGACACCATCAGGGTTTTAATTTAGAGAGAGCCGTAACTAGAGATAGTTACGGCTTTTTTGCGTTTAGGGGAAAGTAAAGTATATAAAGAGTAAAATACATTACATCCGAATTATATTTAAAGTAGGCTCTATTCACAATAAGAATGATGTTTTGTAAGCATTGATTAGTATTTTTTACTTAATTGATTGTTACAAGAGTTGTATTTATACTTTTGTTTATCTTTAAATTTTCCATTTTTCTTCAGGTTTTTACTTCTGCATTTTTTGCCTTTATGCCTATTTTTCATATTGTTTTATTTGTATAAGATTCTAAACGGATTTTTAGCATTGCTTTTATCTTTCATATCGTAAAATTTTTTCAAAGAAAGGTGAATAAAGGTTTGCTTTTAAGGTATTATTTTATTGAGAAAATAAAATAGAACACATCAATAAATCTGCAACGAAAATGCCCAAAAATGTTGATGCATATCCTGATGTATATAAATATGAAAGACCAACTAACTTAGTATCAGCCAAGGAATAAATAGTAGGCTTACTTTTATAAGTATTTCAATTCAGATATTTTTAGATTTGGTAAAAATCGGATGTATTACATAAAGTTAAACTTTAGCTATAGGCGATTTTTATTTAAAGATGAATGTTATCTATAAAGGTCAAAATTTATTTAAATAATTGCTATATAGACAAAATTGATAATTATTTGATCCTTTAAATTTAATTATTTTTCCTTTTATGGATTAATTTGAATTTTTTTGATAAAAAATCTTACGTATACCTATTAAAAATAAGTTAAGCGGGGGATATTTTAATTTATAAGAAATTGTTATTGAAAGATTTGTGATACACGTCACAAGATGTTGTTGAAAAATACTTGAATAATAACTTTACATAGTAGTACACTTATTAACAGGCAGTGATTGAGAATCGAAATAGATTCATTTAATACTATATTTAATGACTTGAATAGGTGTAATTATGACTTATAAGGTTTCAATTATAGGAGCTGGAAATGCAGGATTAACGGCTGCTTATCATTTCTCTATATTGGGAACCTCTGTTTGTTTATATGGTGCTAAGGATTTTGAACAACCATTAAGTGATATAGAAAATAAAGGGGGAATTGAAGCATTAGCCAAGTTTAATCAAGTTTCATTAAATTTCTCTGGTTTTACTAAAATAGCCTCTATCTCCAGAGATCTAAAATATGCCGTCGAATTTTCTGAACTACTCATTTTGCCTGTCCCTTCATTTGCTCAAGAACTGCTCTTTATTGAAATGCTCCCTTATTTAACAGATGGTCAAGTTATAATGTTAATGCCGGGTAATTATGGCTCATTAGTATTAAATAAAATAAAAAATGAAATGGGGTATCAAGATTTAGATCTTCTTTTTGTTGATGCTATTTCTATTCCTTGGGCGACGAGAATTGTAGGACCTGCGCAATTAGCAATTTTAGGTATGAAAGAATTTTTGCCTTTATCTGCGTTGCCAGCAAGTCGAACACAGGAAGCAATTGAGCGTTTAACTCCTATTTTTCCTTTAAAATTAACTGCATTACAAAATGTCATTTGTGCAGGATTGGAAAATATAAATTTTGGAGGACATCCGTTATTAACGACATTGAATATGGGATTGTTAGAAAACTTTGAGGGTAAATTTAATTATTATCAAGATTGTTGTTCAGTCGCTACCGCTAACGCAGCGGCTGTTATGGAAGATGAACGACAAGCAATTGGTCGAGGATTGGGAGTAAGATTATCTTCTGAACTTGATATGATGAATGCACTATATAATATGGATTGTAAAACAGTGTATGAGGTTAACCGAACTTCAACTACACATGGAAAATTAAATAGTGCACCACGCTCTTCATTTGATCGTTATATCACTGAGGATGCAGCCTATTTATTGGTACCTTGCTATGAGTTTGCTCAATTACTAGGAATAGAAGTACCTATCATCACATCTTGTTTACATATAGATAATGCTTATAATAATACTAACTATTTCAAAACAGGGAGGACGCTAGACAAAATGGGATTGGCTCAGTTATCAGTTGAACAAATCATGGCTCTTATTTCTTAATTATTAAATCTTAAGGTAAATAAAATGAAAAAACTTAAATTTCCTTCTACTTATACTATTTTGATGTTATTAACTGTCTTAATGGCAGCTTTAACATGGATATTACCCGCTGGTCAGTACGACATGGTCAAAAATGAAGTACTTGATAAAATGGTACCTGTTGTTGGTTCATACCATGTCGTTGATTCAAATCCACAAGGCATTATTGATGTTTTAATGGCACCAATTCAAGGATTCTATGATCCTAATACTTATGAAGCAAGAGGTATTGATATTGCTTTATTTGTACTTGTTATTGGTGGCTACCTTGCTGTTGTTACACGCACAGGTGCTGTTGATGCAGGAATTGCAGGCACAATGAAAAAGCTAGATGGTCGTGAAAAATGGATGATTCCAATTTTAATGGGACTTTTCGCTTTAGGTGGTACTATCTACGGTATGGCTGAAGAAACAATTCCTTTCTATACATTGCTCATTCCTATTATGATCTCTGCTGGCTATGATAGTGTAGTTGGTGTCGCAGTCATTCTAATTGGGGCTGGTATTGGCTGTTTAGGCTCAACAATCAATCCTTTTGCAACAGTTATTGCATCAAATGCAGCAGGCGTAAACTTCATGAATGGTATTGGCTTACGTACAGCAATTTTAGTTATTGGTTGGTTAATCTGTACCTCATACGTAATGCGTTATGCAGCCAAAGTAAAACGTTCTCCGGGACTTTCAGTTGTTGCTAGCCAAAAAGAATCAAATGAAGAATACTTCCTTCATGGAAAAGCCAACAGTGATGTACCTGATTTAACAACAACGAGAAAAATTGTATTAGTTATCTTCGCACTTACTTTTGGCGTTATGATTTGGGGAGTATCATCACAAGGCTGGTGGATGGCTGAAATGTCAGCATTGTTCTTAGGATCAAGCGTTGTTGTTGGTATTGTTGGCCGACTTTCAGAGAAAGACTTAACGGATAGTTTTATTGATGGTGCAAGAGATTTATTGGGCGTAGCCTTTATTATTGTGATTGCACGTGGTTTAGTGGTGGTAATGAATGATGGAAATATAATCCATACTATTTTAAATTATGCTGAATCTTTATTAGCTGGCTTACCTGAAATACCATTTATCAATGCTATTTACTGGGTTGAATCAGTATTATGTTTAGTGGTTCCATCTTCTTCTGGCTTAGCAGTACTTTCTATGCCTGTGTTAGCACCTTTAGCAGATTTTGCTGGCGTGAGTAGAGAACTAGTGGTAACTGCATTCCAATCAGCATCAGGTTTACCTAACTTAGTGACACCAACATCAGGGGTTGTAATGGGGGGACTTGCAATTGGTCGTGTTTCTTATGTTGCATGGTTAAGATTCATTGGTCCATTGCTAGCTGTTCTTGCTGTTATGAGTATGATCTTATTAAGTGTTGGCGTTGCAATGGCTTAATTATTTTATAAATAAAACAAATGAATTGCTAGAATTAGATTTTTTAGAAAAATTACGTCTTATTTTTAATGGTCAAAATATTATTTTGACCATTATTTTTTACTTGTTAAATAAATAAAATTTCTTTATAATTTCATCTAATTATGTTGCTTTATAAAGAAACAACGTAAGTCTATGAGGGCATTTTTGGTACCTCGCAACGATGTTTAGTTTACTTGGTCAGGTTCGGAAGAAAGCAGCCAGAATTAGATTATTGTGTGCCGAGGAGTTGCTGGGAATGCCCTCACCCTTTTTATCTCATCTATAAGTAGCTCAATGACTTCTATTAAACCAACTAGCAAACCAAACTCACTTAAATTTAGAGCAAAAATAAATTCAAAATTTAGTTTAAAATCTAAAACGAGTAAGCGAAAACCTCTTCCTTCTTTTGATGATACGGTCATTGTCTTATTTAATAAACCTTATGATGTTCTCACGCAATTTAGCGATGATTTAGGTCGTCAAACATTAAAGGATTTTATTGATATTCCTAATGTTTATCCTGTAGGGCGTTTAGATCGGAATAGTGAAGGTCTGTTATTATTAACTAATAATGGTCAGATTCAGCATCGTTTGGCGAATCCTACATTTGAAAAATCAAAAACTTATTGGGTACAGGTTGAAGGTGTGCCATCACAAGAAGATTTAGCTAAATTGGAACAAGGCGTTATTTTAAAAGATGGCTTAACAAAACCAGCAAAAGTAAAACTTATTGGTGAGCCTGATTTTAATTGGCAATCTGCGCCGAAAATTCGTGAGAGAAAATCTATTCCTACAAGTTGGATAGAATTAACTATTACTGAAGGGAGAAATCGTCAGGTTAGACGAATGACTGCAAATATTGGTTTTCCTACATTACGTTTAATTCGTGTTGGATTGGGTGATTTTTCTATTACCGCCTTAGAAAGTGGTGAATATCGTATTTTAGATAGTATTCACAAACGTGAGCTATTTAAGCAGTTAAAGTTACAATAGAACGATATTAGCTATATCTGGTATTTGAGCTTGTTGGCTGTCTTTTAAGGAAAGCTATAATACTTTGATATCTTTAAATACATTACGTTAATAACTTAAGATAATATTAAACAGACAGTGAAAATGGTAATAATCAAAAACTCCCACATACCAACTTGTTTAATATTTAAATTTTTTGTTGGTAGAATAATGGAGCGGATTAAACCACACAGATAAGCAAATGCAATCAAATAATAGTTAAAGAACAAATAACTTAGCATTAGTAGAATATGTATGCCGATATTTAGCTTTTTATATAATGGATTTCTACGTTCTCGAGCAACGCTTTTTACATAGAAAGTGGTAGCAATAAAGAAGAGAGTGGGATGAATTAAAATCGCTATATTATACTGTTGTGTTATTAGATAATACCCGGCCATTCCCACAATCCCAAAAATCAAATAACCACTTATATCGTTAATTAAATTTCTTTCATCTTTTTGTTTTGTATAGTAAATTTGAATGATGACAAGCGGTATCATTGGAATGAAAAATTGTAAAATTGTTGGTTGTTTGAAAAGAATGGGTAATGCAAAAATAGAACTTATCACAGCATAAATGATTGCCCATTTTTTATTTCTAGCGGTTATTCTTTTATTGAATAGTGAAAGAAATGGATAAGAAAAAAGATAAAGAAATAGCCACGATAAAACAAAAAATAGGTCGATAACATAAAAACCACGAAGGCTGATAGCATAGATAAGTGGCACAAATGCCATGACTAATGCACCATATTGATTGGATATAACAGGTTTATCTTTTATCATATATTTATTACATAATAAAAAGGCCGACAAACGCCAGCCTTAGAGTGAAAAATTAGAATAATTTTTGAGCCACAGAGAAGAGTTTTTCATTGAATGGACGTTTCATTGTATTGATCGCTTCAATGATGTCGTGATGAACTAATTCTTCTTTTTGGATACCTACACAGCGTCCTGCGTGTCCTTGAAGTAATAATTCAACGGCATAAACTCCCATACGAGAAGCTAAAATGCGGTCAAACGCACAAGGTGAACCACCACGTTGAATATGACCTAAAATAGTTGCACGCGTTTCATTACCTAATCTTTCTTCGATTTCTTTTGCAAGATCATATACATTACATTTATGTTCTGTGATTGCAATGATTGCGTGACGTTTACCATTGTTTAGATCTTGTTCAATGTTTTTGATAAGATCTTCTTTATTAAATTCTTTTTCAGCCGTAACGATATAATCACAACCACCAGCGATAGCGGCGTTAATTGTTAAATCTCCACAGTAACGTCCCATAATTTCAACTAATGAAATACGACGGTGTGAAGTAGATGTATCGCGTAAATAGTCAATCGCAGTTAATACTGTTTCTAATGCAGTTTGATAACCGATACAGTAGTCTGTACCTGCGATATCGTTATCAATTGTTCCTGGTAAACCGATACAAGGATAACCAAATTCTTCAGTGATTAGTTTAGCTCCCATATAAGAACCGTCCCCACCGATAACGATTAACGCATCAATACCGTGTTTTTCTAAGGTTTTCACAGCTTGTTTACGGATTTCTGGATCTTTAAACTCTGGAAAACGTGCTGAGCCTAAGAATGTACCACCACGATTTAAGGTGTCACAGACAGAATTACGTTCAAGTCTGATGACTTGATCGTGATATAAGCCATAGTATCCGTCTTGAATACCATAAACTTCTAAGCCTTCGCTTAATCCTGCACGCACGATCCCACGAATTGCAGCATTCATACCCGGTGCATCACCACCACTTGTTAAAATTGCAATTTTTTTAATCATAAAATATTCCTCAAAATAAAAATTAAATCTGTTAAAAATGAAAACGGCGTAAAGATTACCCTATTCATTTCATTGATTCTAGAAAAAATTATCAAAAGTCATCAACTTTTTGATCTAGTAAGGGGTTTCAATAGGTAATTGTGCTTTTTGCCACGCTTCAAAGCCACCAATTACATTATAAACTTTCTCAAATCCTTGCATTACCAACGTCTGTGCTACTTTTTGACTGCTAATTCCGTGGTAACAAATAACCATAATTTCATCATCAAAATCGTGATTGGCCAAAAAATCAGGATAGCTTTGTTGAGTTAAATGGAATGCTGTTTTCGGATGACTATAATTGTAATGAGCGTAGTCTCGAATATCTACAATGACAGATTTTTTATCAGCGTCATTATTGGCATTGCTACTTTGTATTTTTTCCCAAGCAAGCAAAGGGGTAATATTTAAAAAGGTGTCCATACATTGGTAATTTATTGAGTCAGGGGATATTCTAACGTAAAAACAACTGAACAGAAAGGTAAAATATTTATCATATAATGTTGAAATTATAGCTAGAACAATTATAATTGAGAATTGTTATCACAAATATTATTAACCCTTTATTTTGAGGAATTTATGGAATCTTTATTTCAGTTTTTACATTACAACAGCGATTATATTATTTTAGGTCTTTTAGTTCTAATGAGTATTATTTTAGTTTGGAAAGTGATTGAACGCAGTTTATTTTATAAAAAAGTGAATATCAATGATTATGCGACGATTGAAGAGCTTGAAATTGATTTAACCCACAATCTTACAACCATTTCAACAATTGGTTCAAATGCACCTTATGTCGGGTTATTAGGAACAGTTGTTGGGATTTTATTAACGTTCTACCATCTTGGAAGTGCTGGTGGAGATTTAGACGCAGGTTCAATTATGGTAAGCTTATCCCTTGCGTTAAAAGCAACTGCATTGGGTATTTTAGTTGCGATTCCGTCAATGATGTTTTACAACGGTTTTGGACGTAAGGTAGAAGAAAACAAATTGAAATGGTTAGCTGAACAGAAAAAAGTAGTAAAATAAGCGGTCATTTTTTTATAAAAATTTACAAATTTTAGGATCAAAATGAAAAAGTTTGATGAAATAAATATTATTCCTTTTATTGATATTATGTTGGTGTTACTTGCGATTGTGTTAGTAACTGCTTCATTTATTTCTCAGGGAAAAATACAAGTTAATGTCCCTCAGGCGAGTACTACAACAACCTTTAAGGCCGATGAATTAGCGAAATTACTGACTATCAATGATAAAAATGAATTTTATTTTAATGATAAGTTGATAGTGAAAGAAGATTTAGAAAAAGAAGTCATGACATGGGATAAAACTCAAAAAGTAACTCTTAAAGTTGATTCAGCTGTGACTTTTGATAAATTTGTTGAGTTGACAGATCTGCTTGCTAAAAATGAAATTAAGAATGTCGCCATTGTAACGAAAAAAGAGCAACAGTGATGAAAAATAATTCTCGAATTGGTTTAGTTTTATCACTTTTTATTCATGGTGCTGTTTTTGCAGCAGTGGGATTTGCAATAAAAAATGCAGAACCAATCAATTATGTTGAAGAGCAGACGACCAGTATCTCAATGGAAATGATGACGGCTCGTCTAGAACAACAACAGGTAGCGGTTAAAACGGAAGAGGTTCAACCAGAGCCAGAGGAAGTTGTTCAAACAGTTGAACCGAAAGAGGTTGTTGCGATTCCAAAAAAAGTTGACCCAGTTAAAAAGAAAGAAATCAAAAAAGAAAAGCCAAAAGAAGAACCGAAGAAAAAGCCTAAACCTAAGAAAAAACCGAAAAAGCATAAACCGAAAAAAAATAAGAGTGAGCTAGTTAAAGCGAAAGAAGTCGGTAAGAAAGCAAGAAAAGGGGCATTTGAAAAGGCTAAGTTTACGCAAGGTCAACAAGATCAAGCAGGTAAAAATGAAGGTAATAAAGACGGTCATTCAATGCAGTCAGGCAAGGTTTCATCAGGGGTAGTAAATGCTTATAAAGCACGTTTACAACGCGCATTACAACGTCAGGCAAATCGAAGCTATCCAACACGAGAAAAGCGAATGTATAAACAGGGGGAGGTTGTGATTGCTTTCACTGTGAATTCGTCAGGCGAGTTAGTTAATGTGCGAGTGGTGAAATCATCAGGTAATAATAATTTTGATAAAGCAGCGGTTAAAGCGGCGAATAGAACCAAAATGGATTCATCACCACCAAATGGTCGCTTAGATATCACTGCTGTGACAATCAAATTTTCATTACAGCAATAGCTTGCCTTAATTAACGGTGTTCAGTAAAATGAATGCCGTTTTTTATTACAATTTAAGAGGAATATCGAATGTTAGGAAAAGGTGGCTTAGGCGGTTTAATGAAGCAAGCTCAACAAATGCAAGCAAAAATGCAAAAAGCACAAGAAGAGATTGCGAAATTAGAAGTAACGGGCGAATCTGGTGCAGGCTTAGTAAAAGTAACATTAAATGGGGCACATAATTGTCGCCGTATTGAGATTGATCCGTCTTTAATGGAAGATGATAAAGAGATGCTAGAAGACTTAATGGCAGCTGCATTTAATGATGCGATCCGTCGTGCCGAAGAGTTACAAAAAGAGAAAATGGCAAGCGTAACAGCGGGAATGCCTATTCCTCCGGGTATGAAAATGCCATTCTAATTTCATCGCTTTATTCTGTGGAATTATTTTATTAGGACGGGTAAACTTGCGTTGCTCGTCTTTTATTTATTTGAAGAATCTAAAATTATTATGCAAATTAGTCCGTTACTTGAAAATTTAATCGAATCCCTAAGAGTGCTACCAGGTGTAGGACCAAAATCTGCTCAGCGTATGGCGTATCATTTATTGCAGCGTAATCGTGCTGGCGGGATAAATCTTGCAAAAGCGGTAGAAGAAGCGATGACTCATATCGATCATTGTGAATTATGTCGTACATTTACCGAAGAAAAGGTATGTAATATTTGTAAAAATCCACGCCGCCAAGCAAATGGGCAACTTTGTGTAGTTGAAACACCTGCGGATATTCAAGCAGTGGAACAAACAGGGCAGTTTTCTGGGCGTTATTTTGTATTGATGGGACATTTGTCGCCTCTTGATGGCATTGGACCTCGTGAAATCGGGCTTGATGTTTTACAACAACGTTTAGAATCTGAGTCTTTTTATGAAATTATTCTAGCAACTAATCCGACCATTGAAGGTGATGCAACAGCGAACTATATTGCGGAGATGTGTTTACCTTATAATATCAAAGTGACACGTATTGCGCACGGCATTCCAGTTGGCGGAGAGCTAGAGATGGTTGATGGTACAACGCTTTCTCACTCTTTTGTTGGACGGCGAGATCTCAATCTTTAATTTAGGAGAAATAGTGAATGAAAACATTTTTCAAAAAACTGTATCAAATTTTTCGTTGTATAAGAGAAATGGTGATAAATTTTTTCTTTATCCTGTTTGTTATTTTTTGTTTGGCTCTTTTTTCATTGATTTCTAGTGAAATGGCAACACCAGATACACCACAAGAATTTAATTCAGGAGCATTAACCTTACATCTAGATGGTTATTTAGCTGATAACGCAGATGAATTAGGGAAGTTTCGTCGCCTATTGCAATCTGAATTAGGTTCAAAAGAACAACCATTTAAAATTTCTACTTTTGATGTGGTTCGTGCAATAAAAAAAGCAACTAATGATAAAAAAATTACAGGTATTGTTTTAGATTTACAGGCTTTTTCTGGCGGTGATTATCCATCGCTTGAATATGTAGGGCAAATGCTGAAAGAGTTTAAAGCAAAAAGTAATAAGCCTGTGATTGCAATTGGACAATATTATTCTCAAAAGCAATATTATTTAGCAAGCTTTGCCGATAAAATTTATCTTAATAAGGCAGGTTCGGTTGATATTCATGGGCTAAGTTATGCAAACCTTTATTTCAAATCATTGCTAGATAAAATAGAAGCTCAGCCACATATTTTTAGGGTAGGTACTTACAAATCTGCGGTTGAACCTTTCATACGTGATGATATGTCAGAAGAGGCAAAACAGAATGCAACTTTATGGCTAAATGGATTATGGTCAAATATTCAAGCAAAAATAGCAGAGAATCGTCAGATTAAATCGGAAAATGTATTACCACCGTTTGAGGATTATTTGGATAAGTTTAAACAAGCGAAAGGTGACCAAGCCATTTTTGCATTAAATCAAAAACTAGTGACCAAATTAGTTACCGAGCCTCAAATGTTAAGACTTCTACAAGAACAGTTTGGCACGGATGATCAAGATTATCAGCACATTGACTATTTTGATTATGTCAATTATTTACCTTCTCGTTTTGAGAACAAAGCAATTAAGAATAATATTGCGGTGATTAACGTTGAAGGTGGCATTGTGATGGGTGAGAGTGATGATAGCAGTGCGGGTAGTGACACTGTTGTGGCTCAACTACGCAAAGCAAGAATTTCCAAAAATGTACGAGGTGTTATTTTACGCGTCAACAGTCCAGGTGGTAGTGCTTTAGCATCAGAATTGATTCGTCAAGAAATTGAAGCGATTCAGCAAGCTGGTAAACCAGTTGTCACTTCAATGGGCGGAATGGCAGCATCAGGTGGGTATTGGATTTCATCGACTACCGATAAAATTATTGCAAGTCCTAATACTTTGACTGGGTCTATTGGAATCTTTGGTTTATCAATGAGTTTTGAAAAAACAGCAAAACATATTGGTGTCACAGAAGATGGTATTGCTACTTCACAACTGGCGAGACAAAGTCCATTTAAAACCTTGAATAAGGAACAAGGCAAGTTAATTCAATTGAGCATTGAAAATGGTTATGATCATTTTCTTGAATTAGTAAGCAAAGGACGTAAGATGTCAAAAGAGCAAGTCGATCATATTGCACAAGGTCAAGTTTGGTTAGGGGAAGAAGCCCTTAAAAATGGACTGGTAGATAAGTTGGGCGATTTTGAGACAGCTTATGATGAACTAATGCTATTGATCAACGAGAAAAGGGTAGCAAAAGGGAAAGATAAACTGGATAATTTACCTGCCGTATGGAGCTTGCAAGAAGACAGTGGATTCTTAGGTGAATTTGCAAGGAATTTTAAAATGAATATTCAACTGAAATTAACGCAGTGGTTAGATATTCCTTTTATGGAGCAGCTACAACAAAAAGCACCTATTATGCCAAGATTAAACGATCCAAAAATGAGTTATTTGTATTGTTTAAATTGTGGAACGGTGCAGTAATAAAAAATTTGTAAAATTTAACAAAAAAATGACCGCTTATAGGTATTCCTCTAAGCGGTCGATAACTTTATAGGAACTAAAATGAAATTTATCTCTTTTAATATCAATGGATTAAGAGCAAGACCACACCAGCTAGAAGCGATTATTGAAAAACATCAACCTGATGTTATTGGTTTACAAGAAATCAAAGTATCTGATGAAGATTTTCCACATCAATTAGTAGAGCATTTAGGCTATCACGTGTTTCATCACGGGCAAAAAGGACATTATGGTGTGGCATTATTAACTAAACAAAAGCCATTGGCGGTACGCAAAGGTTTTGCAACAGATGGTGAAGATGCACAAAAACGTATGATTATGGCGGATCTTGAGACACCTTTTGGGACGCTTACAGTGCTGAATGGTTATTTTCCACAGGGCGAAAATCGTAAACACGAAACAAAATTCCCAGCTAAAGAAAAATTTTATGCAGATCTTCAACATTATTTAGAAACAGAACATTCGCCTGAAAATCCAATTGTGGTTATGGGGGACATTAACATTAGCCCAACTGATTTAGATATTGGGATTGGTGAACCGAACCGTAAACGTTGGTTGCAAACGGGTAAATGTTCATTCTTACCAGAAGAAAGAGAGTGGTTTGCTAAATTATTAGATTATGGTTTTGTGGATACATTCAGAATGATGAATCCAGAAGCGGATGATCAATATTCGTGGTTTGATTATCGCTCAAAAGGTTTTAATGATAATCGTGGTTTGCGTATTGATTTAGTGATGGCGACAAAAATGTTAGCGGAACGATGTGTAGATACTGGGATTGATTTAGAAATCAGAGCGATGGAAAAACCATCAGATCATGCACCAATTTGGGCAACATTTGAATAAGATATTGAATGTTATCAATGTTAAGGTTTTGTATCTAGATATAGATACAAAGATTTAAATGAGAATGATTGTTAAATAATGGTAATATTTCATTTATTTTTCAATATATTGTCAATTGATAAATTACTGTTTTTTGAGCTGATAAAATTGATTTATATCAATTAAAATTTATTTTTTTATACGGTAACGAAGGTTTTGTTAAAATTTGTGACAAATGTAACATTTTTAATGTTTGTTATTATTGGCTTTATAGGTAAAATAGCGTTAGGTTTTTCTCTTTGAATATTTTTATTTTATAAAAAGAGTCTACAGAAAAATCAGCTTGGGTAGTTATTTTTAGATATTAGTCTAATAATAATTCATTTTTCTCGTTATATTACAACAAAGAGGTTTGAGATGTTGGACGTTGTTGAACTTTCTCGATTGCAGTTTGCGTTAACTGCATTATACCACTTCTTATTTGTACCATTGACTTTAGGGCTTTCTTTCATTCTTGTAGTGATGGAAACGCTTTATGTGACGACAGGTAAAGAAGTGTATAAAGATATGACTAAGTTCTGGGGTAAGTTGTTTGGTATTAACTTTGCTCTTGGAGTAACAACAGGGATTACCATGGAATTCCAATTTGGTACTAACTGGTCATATTATTCTCATTATGTAGGTGATGTTTTTGGAGCTCCATTAGCGATTGAAGGCTTAATGGCATTCTTCTTAGAATCTACATTCGTAGGTCTTTTCTTTTTCGGTTGGGATCGTCTATCAAAAGCGAAGCATTTGGTTACAACATATTGTGTAGCCTTTGGTTCGAATTTTTCTGCGTTATGGATTTTGGTTGCAAACGGCTGGATGCAAAATCCAGAAGGTTCGCAATTCAATTTTGAAACAATGCGAATGGAAATGGCAAGTTTTGCTGATTTAGTTTTAAATCCAGTTGCTCAATCTAAATTCTTACATACAGTAACTGCTGGCTATACTTGTGGTGCTATTTTTGTTTTAGGTATTAGTTCATACTACATTTTGAAAGGTCGTGATTTAAGCTTTGCAAGACGTTCATTCTCTGTGGGAGCAACGTTTGGCTTAGTTGCAATCCTTTCTGTACTTGTTATGGGTGATGAGTCTGGTTATGAAATCGGTCAAGCTCAACCAATGAAATTGGCAACAATGGAAGGGGAATGGCATACTCAAAAAGCACCAGCGGATTGGAATGCGTTTGTAATTCCTAACTCAGAAGAAGGAAAAAATGATTTTGAAATTAAAATTCCTTATATGGCTGGTTTGATTGTAACTCGTTCGTTAGATAAACAATTCCCAGGTGTTCACGATATTCGTAAAGAAAATGAACAACGTGTGCGTAATGGTATTGTTGCTTATGGATTATTAGAAAAATTACGTTCTGGTAACTATACAGCAGAAGAGAAAGAAGCATTTCAAAATACGTATCAAAAAGATTTAGGTTTTGGTTTATTATTAAAACCTTATACTGATAATGTGATTGATGCGACTGAAGAACAAATTCAAAAAGCAGCAGATTCAACCGTACCTAACGTAGGACCAACATTCTGGTCATTCCGTATGATGATGGCATCGGGTGGTTTAATGCTTCTTCTTATTGCATTAGCTTTCTTCCAAAACTTCAAAGGTACTGTAGGTAGCCGCCCATTACTATTAAAAGCATTATTATTTGGTATTCCATTACCTTGGATTGCAATTGAAAGTGGTTGGTTCTTAGCAGAATATGGTCGTCAACCTTGGGCAATCTATAATGTATTACCAACAGGAGTGGCGAACTCATCATTAACAACCTTAGATCTGTGGATTTCAATCGGATTGTTATGTGGTTTATACACCATTTTCTTGGTAGCAGAAATGTATTTAATGTTTAAATATGCTCGCTTAGGTCCGAGTTCATTAAAAACAGGTCGCTATCATTTTGAACAATCTGCGAAATAAGTAGGAGAAAAAATATGTTAGATTATGAAATTCTACGTTTTATTTGGTGGATTTTAGTCGGTGTTTTATTGATCGGTTTTGCGATTACCGATGGTTTTGATATGGGTGTTTTAACATTGCTACCAGTAATGGGTAAAAGCAATATTGAACGCCGTATAATGATCAATACTGTTGCTCCGCACTGGGATGGTAACCAAGTTTGGTTATTAACGGGTGGTGGTGCAATTTTTGCAGCGTGGCCAACCGTATATGCAACATCATTCTCAGGATTCTATCTTGCAATGATTGTTGTGCTAGCGGCATTATTCTTCCGTCCAGTTGGTTTTGAATACCGTGCTAAAATTGATTCACCAAAATGGAGAAGTGCTTGGGATTGGGGATTATTTGTAGGTGGTTTTGTACCATCACTTATCTTCGGTGTTGCATTTGGTAACTTATTACAAGGTGTTCCATTTGAGTTTAACAACATTAACCAAATCCAATATACTGGTTCGTTCTTTGGATTATTAAACCCATTTGCATTACTTTGTGGTGTGGTAAGTTTAATGATGTTAACCACGCAAGGTGCAACCTGGTTACAAATGAAAACAACGGGCGATTTGCGTGCTAGAGCAAGAAATATTGCACAAATCACAGCATTAGTCACTTTAATTGCATTCTTATTAGCAGGTGCTTGGTTATACTTCAAAGACGGTTTTGTTGTAACAAGTGAGATGGATCATTTTGCTGCCTCAGTATTTACAAGTAAAACAGTTGCATTAGAGCAAGGTGCTTGGTTTAGCAACTTCTTTAATATGCCTGTATTATTTATTATTCCAGCATTAGCAGTAATTGGTGCGTTAGGTACAATCTTAGCGTCAAAAGCTGATCGTAATGGTTTTGCTTTCTTATCATCATCAATTATGCTTGCGGGTGTAATTTTAACAGCTGGCGTATCAATGTTCCCATTCGTAATGCCTTCAATTTCACACCCTGAAATGAGCTTAACAATGTGGGATGCAACAGCAAGTGAAAATACATTAACTGTAATGTTCTATGTTGCTTGTGGTTTTGTACCATTAGTGCTTGCATACACAATTTGGAGTTACTTCGCTATGTTTGGTCGTCTTGACGCGAAACAAATCGAAGAAAACAAGGCAGCTTACTAAGGAGAAATTATTATGTTTTATGTAACTTGGGTATTAGGTGTCTTACTTGCTATTTTATTTTCAGTTGCAATGACTGTAAAAGCTGAGAAATCAGGTCATTTAGACGATTAAAATGGTAGATAAACTCTATAACTTAACAGCAAAGGGCTTTTTAAAAGCCCTTTCTTTCATTCTTGCTTCATTGATGTTTGGCTTGATTTTATTTAATTCAATGACATTTGCCCAACATTTTGGAGGAAGAATTCCATATCTTGCTTTTCTCACTTTTTATGGAATGGCAATTTTATGGGTTCACGGTGTTGGCTTTGAAATAAAATCATCTTTTTGGAAAATTATATTTTTACCTTTAACAGGATATTTTATTGTATTAAGCTCAATCACCGTGATTTTGCTTAAATAATATGTAGATAAAAAACTTGCACAATTATTTATGCACTACTAGAATAATAAAATTATTACGACGCCTAAATCTTAGGCGTTTTCTTTCTCTTTTTTGGAAATACAGGATATGATGAATTTTCCAGTACGAGTCTATTATGAAGATACCGATGCCGGAGGTGTCGTTTATCACGCCAATTATTTACACTTTTTAGAGCGTGCAAGAACAGAATTTTTACGTCAACAGGGTTTTTCACAACAACAGTTATTAAAAGAATCACTGGCTTTTGTTGTTAAAAAAATGGATATTGATTATAAAAGTCCTGCACGATTAGACGATCTTTTAAATGTTATCACCGAAGTGATTGAACTTGGAAAAGCAAAAATTGTCTTTTCACAGAGCATATGGCAGGAAGAACGTTGTATCACACAAGCGACAGTTGTCGTTGCTTGTGTTAATTTAAATCAAATGAAACCTGTGGCGATACCTGAAAATATTCGCCAAATTTTTAAAATATAATCTTGGAGTTATCATAAATGTCGATGGATTTTAATTTTGTTTCACTTTTTCTTGAAGCAAGTATTGTTGTAAAAGCAATTATTATTATTTTAATGTTTTTTTCCGTGTTATCGTGGGCAGTGATTTTTAGTCGCAGTCGCCTTTTAAATAAAGCGAGAAAAAACTCACTTAGCTTTGAAGATCGTTTTTGGTCAGGAGAAGATTTTGGACGTTTACATGAAGGATTAGAAAATCGTCGAGATCAATTAAATGGTTCTGAGCAGATCTTTTATGTGGGATTCAAAGAGTTCTCTCGCTTGCAGCAAGCAAATCCAGATTCTCCAGAATCTGTGATTCAGGGAACAGGAAGAGCAATGAATTTAGCTTTAAACCGAGAACTAGAAAAATTAGAAAGCTATATTCCATTTTTAGGAACGGTAGGATCTGTTAGCCCGTATATCGGATTATTTGGTACAGTTTGGGGAATTATGCACTCATTTATGGGATTAAGTGCCGTAAAACAAGCAACCTTACAATCTGTTGCACCAGGTATTGCCGAAGCACTTATTGCCACAGCGATAGGCCTATTTGCTGCGATCCCAGCGGTAATGGCGTATAACCGTTTAAATGTAAAATTAAATAAATTAGAACAAAATTACATCAACTTTATTGATGAATTTACCACGATTTTACATCGCCAAGTGTTTACTAAAAAATAGTATTTAACAAGAAAAATAGAAGCGGTTAAATTTTTATCACTTTTTGCAAATTTTCATAAAAAAGTAACCGCTTACTTAATATCTGATGAGGAAAAAATGTCTTACCGTCGTCGTAATCGTAATAATATAAAATCTGAAATCAATATTGTGCCATTCCTAGATGTATTACTGGTGCTGTTATTGATTTTTATGGCAACAGCACCTGTGATTAGCCAAAGTGTAGAAGTGGATTTGCCTGAGGATAAACACAGCCAGTCCGTAACCAATGAAAGTAAAAAGCCCGTTATTTTACAAATTGAAGGTGTGGCATTATATAAATTAAAAATGGATGGACACTTTGTTGAAAAATCAGGTGAGCAATTACTTACAGAAACAGATGTGATTGCATTTTCATCACAGGCTTTTCAACAAGATCCACATACATTATTTCTGGTAGCTGGTGGTAAAGATGTACCTTATGAGGAAATTATTAAAGGTATTTCTTTATTAAAAGACGCTGGAATAAAAACAGTCGGTTTAATGACTTCAAGTAAATAGTGGGTAATTGACGTGAAAGATCAATACGATAAATTGGGGATAGGGATTGTTATTTCAGTATTGCTACATATTATACTGATTGGCGGATTTTTTTGGGCTTCTAAGGCGACAACATTTTTGTCTTCAGAAGGTGGAAATGGGGACGATGAGGATATTTTAGATGCTGTAATGGTGGATACTGCACAAGTTTCGGAAGAAAAGAAGCGGTTAGATTTGATCAAAAATTTACAAAAAGAGCAAGAATTAAAAGAACAGCAAAAACGTGAGCAGCAGAAAATTGAACAAGAGCAACAACAAATTGAGCAAGAAAAGCAACGGATTGCTGAGCAACAACGTTTAGAAGAAGAACGTCAGCAAGCAATTCAATTAGAAAAAGAGAAGCAACTGGCGGAGCAAAAACGCCTCGAACAAGAAAAGCAAGAGCGACTTCGTCAAGCTGAAGAAGAGCAGAAACGTTTGGAGGAGCAACGCATTGAGAAATTACGCCAACAAGCGGAGCAACAGCGTTTACAGGAGCAACAACGACTTGCACAATTAAAGCAACTTGCCGAACAAAAGCGTTTAGAAGAAGAGCGTAAACGTGCGGAAGAAAAAAAGTTAGTGGAGCAAAAACGTTTAGAGGAACAACGTAAACGTGAAGAAGAGAAAAAATTAGCGGAGAAAAAACGTTTAGAAGAAGAACGTAAACGTGAAGAAGAGAAAAAGTTAGTGGAGAAAAAACGTTTAGAGGAAGAACGTAAACGTGAAGAAGAGAAAAAGTTAGCGGAGAAAAAACGTTTAGAAGAAGAGCGTAAACGTGAAGAAGAGAAAAAGTTAGCGGAGAAAAAACGCTTAGAAGAAAAACATAAGCGTGAACAAGAGAAAAAACGTTTAGAAAAAAAACGTAGAGCCGAAGAACGCCGTAAGGCTCGAGAAGAACAAAAACGTAAGGAAGAAAAAGCACGTCAAGAAGAGCAGGCAAGACAGAAAAAGCTTGCAAGTGATTTACTTAATGGAAATAGTGTGAGTAGTGGCTCACAAGGTTCAGGTGGCAGAAAAGGAGCTGGGCAAGGCTCAATAGCGGGAGATCGCTATGGTGCGAGAATTAAGCGGTTAATTCAATCTCGCTATCGAACTAATCCTAGTTTTGCTTCAAAAGAATGTAGCGTTCGAATTCATATAGAACCAGATGGAAGAATAAGTAATTATCAAGTTTTAGGTGGTAGTAGTGATGTTTGTGAGGCTGCTGTTCGGGCGATTCGTTCAGTGAATAAATTACCAAAACCACCATCAGCTATTTATCAACAATATCGCTCTCCAATTTTAGATTTTGGTTTAAGAGTTCAATAATTAAAGAGGTTTTTAATGAAATTTATCTCTCGTATTGCGTATATGATAACAATTTTAGGTATGTTGTTATCGGTTAATGCTATTGCAGAAGAAGATTTACATATTTCTATCAATGAAGGTGTAGATATGGCACAGCCAATCGCGGTGATTCCTTTTCAAACAGATGGAAATGTGACAACGGATGTGGCTCAGGTGATTTCTGATGATTTGCGAAATAGTGGAAAATTTACACCGCTTGCACGCCGTAGAATGCCTGAAACACCAAGTTCTGCGACTGAGGTGAATTCACAGGTATGGTCGGATCTTGGATTTGATAATATTGTAATTGGAAAAGTAGCAAGCGTAGGCGGGCATTATACTATTGCTTATCAGTTGATTGATACTTTGGGCGTTTCAGGCTCAGCGGGAAGTGTTGTTTTAGAGGGGGCGTTTGATATGCCTAAAAATGCTCTTCGGTTAGGTGCTCATACGATCAGTGATGCGATTTTTGAAAAATTAACTCAAATTCGAGGGGCATTTAGAACAAAAATTGCTTATGTGGTACAACGTGGAGTTGCTTCGTATCAATTAAGAGTCGCGGATTACGATGGCTATAATGCGTTTACCGTTGTGAATAGTCACGAGCCGTTAATGTCACCAACGTGGTCGCCAGATGGTAATTATTTGGTTTATACAACGTTTGAGCATCGTAAATCACAGTTAGTCTTACATAATATTCAAACAAATAAGCGTCGTGTGATAGCTTCTTATAAGGGGCATAATGGGGCAGCTGCATTTTCTCCAGATGGAACAAAAGTTGCATTTGCATCAAATCGAGATAGCGTGTTGAATATTTATGTAAAAGATTTGAATAGTGGAAAAACTGTGCAATTAACACGTAATGAAGGGAATAACACGGAACCGAGTTGGTCACCAGATGGTCGTATGATTGTCTTTACTTCTGATCGTGCTGGATTGCCACAGATATATAAAATGAGTGCGTTTGGCGGAGAGGCTTTTTTAATTGGTGATGCGGGTAGCTATAATGCCAAGATCTCATCAGATGGGCAATATTTGATTATGATTGCCAATGATAAGATTGTAAAGAAAGACTTAGTAACAGGAGAGACGGAAGTCTTAACATCGACGTTTTTGGATGAAACGCCAAGCATTTCGCCGAACGGAATGATGGTAATTTATAGTTCTACACAAGGCGTAAGCAAAGTGTTACAATTGGTTTCAGCAGATGGTCGATTTAAGGCTAATTTGCCAGGATCAGGTGGGCAATATAAGTTCCCTGCTTGGTCTTCATATTTAACTAAATAATAATTTTGAGGAGAAATCTCAATGAAAAAATTTGCTAAAATTTTAATGATCGCAGCACCTGCATTTGTATTAGCAGCGTGTTCTAGTTCTACAAAAGTAGAAACGACCGAAGCAACTTACGGCGGAATGTCTGCTCAAGAACTTCAACAACGTTATAATACCGTTTATTTTGGTTTTGACCGTTATCAAGTTGAAGGTGAATATCAACAATTATTAGATGCTCATTCTGCATTCTTAACAGCAAATGCAAATTCAAAAGTTGCAGTTGAAGGTCATACGGATGAACGTGGTACACCAGAATACAATATTGCACTAGGACAACGTCGTGCTGATGCGGTACAAAGTTATTTAGTTACCAAAGGTGTAAATAGTACTCAAATTTCAACTGTTTCTTACGGTGAAGAAAAACCAGCTGTATTAGGACACACCGAAGCAGATTATGCTAAAAATCGTCGTGCAGTACTTGCATACTAATCGCATATAAATATAGATTCTAAACCCTGATAATGTCAGGGTTTTTTTTAGTTAAGGTAAGCTATGAATTATTTATCTATTGCAAATGAAACCCTTTCACTTTATATCCAAGCTATTGAACGCTTAAATAGTAATATTGAGCCAACTTTTGAAAAAGCCGTTGAGATGATCTTAAAATGTGAAGGACGTTTAGTTGTTGGTGGTATTGGAAAATCGGGTTTAGTTGGGAAAAAAATGGTAGCTACTTTTGCTTCAACAGGAACGCCAAGTTTTTTCTTACATCCAACAGAAGCCTTTCACGGTGACTTAGGTATGTTGAAGCCGATCGATATTGTTGTTTTAATTTCTAATAGTGGCGAGACGGACGATGTGAATAAACTGATCCCTAGCTTAAAGGGCTTTGGAAATAAAATTATTGCGATTACAGGTAATAAAAATTCTACTTTAGCGAAGCATTCCGATCTTGTCTTAGATATTAGTATTGATAAAGAAGCTTGCCCTAATAATCTTGCACCAACAACTTCAACGTTGGTTACAATGGCTCTTGGTGATGCTTTAGCGATTGCTTTAATTAAAGCGAGAAACTTTAAAGCGGAAGATTTTGCTCGTTTCCATCCTGGTGGTAGCTTAGGGCGTAAATTACTTTGCCGAGTTAAAGATGTAATGCAGAAGAAATTACCTATTGCAAGTGTTCATACTTCTTTCGCTGATTGTTTATCAATAATGAATGAAGGTCGAATGGGGGTTGCGGTTGTGATGGATAATAACCAGTTACAAGGCATTATTACCGATGGTGATGTTCGTCGTACTTTATCTAAATATGGCTCGGATAGCTTGCTTAAAACAGCAGGTGAGTTAATGACTTGTTCACCAAAAGTCATTTCTGAAAATGAATTTTTAGCAAAAGCAGAAACTTTTATGAAAGAGCATAAAATTCATACGTTAATTGCAATGAATGAAAAAGGTGAGGTTTCAGGTTTATTAGAATTTTCTAGTTAGAACATAAAAAAGCCAACCTTCTTAATGTATAAGAAGGTTGGTTTAGGTAAGTTATTTATTTTACAGTAACTAATTTTGCTAATTCTTGATCCACATAGTATAAGCCTTTGCTATCTTGACCAAGTAGGTTTAATTTATCTAAAATTCCACCGAATAAAGTTTCCTCTTCATGCTGTTCAGCAACATACCATTGTAAGAAGTTGAATGATGAATAGTCTTTTTCTGCTAATGTGATTTCAACTAACTCATTGATTTTACCTGTAATCAATTTTTCATGTTCAAAGGTAAGATCTAATACTTCTTTTAATGAGGCAAAATCCGCTTTTGGAGCTTCGATTTCTGCGATTTTAGTGTATGCCCCTGTTTCATTTAAGTAAGTAAATAATTTTCTCATATGCATCATTTCTTCGGTTGCGTGTTCACGTAAGAATGCTGCTGCACCATCATAACCTTTGTTGGTACACCACGCACTCATTTGAAGATATAAATTTGATGAATAAAGCTCTAAGTTTACTTGCTCATTTAACATTGCAATAATTTTATTTGATAACATATTCTTTTCCTCTTTGTAATAGATTAGTGGTTTGCACCAAGAGTGGCTAATTCACGGTCAATTAAATAAATTCCTAATTTATCGTTACCGATCATATTAAATTTATCTACAATACTGTTGAACAAGGTTTCTTCTTCGTGTTGCTCAGCCACATACCATTGTAAGAAGTTAAAAGCCGCGTTATCTTTACTGTCAAAAGTCACTTCTACTAATTCATTGATTTTACGAGTGACTAGTTTTTCGTGTTCAAGGGTAATTTCAAAAATCTGTTGTAATGATTCAAATTCGTGACGTGGTGCTTCAATTGCACCTAATAGTGGTAAACCACCAGTTTCACTTACATAGTCAAAAAGTTTTTGCATATGTTCAAGTTCTTCATCGGCATGACGAAGTAAAAATGCAGCAGCACCTTCATAACCGTGATTTGCACACCAAGAACTCATTTGTAAGTAAATGTTTGAAGATGCAAATTCTAAATTGATTTGCTCATTTAATTTATCAATAATTTTTTGTTTTAACATTGTTGTTTCTCCCTTATTTTATTTGATAGGCATTAACCTCAAATATATGATACTCTATATTCTCAATAATATCTATGTTGTTGAGAATCAAATAAGAACCATTAGTATCTAACTTATTGATTTTTAGTAATAAATGATAGCAATTCGTATTATTAGCTATCTATTTATGTTAAAAGAACCCTGTCTCTATCAGTATTTGGTAGGATACTAATCTAGTATGAAATGTTCTTTTTGATAGTCAATAACTATTGAAACAATAGTTATATCATAATAAAAAAAGTACAGAGAAAGAAGAGGTATGGTTTCTGTTTTCTTCTAAAGAGTATTTGATAGCCTATACAGTTACTTGTTTATTTTTGATAGAATAATGAAAATCTAATTTATTTGAGCAAATGATGACACAGAAAAATCCTAAATTGTTGCAAAAAACAAGAGTAAAAGCCCTGAGTTTATTTTCTATTTTATTGTTACTTATCGTTATAAGCGGTGTGATTTATTGGTTTTTTTACCAAAAAGATTATCAAAGTACTGATGATGCTTATGTAAGTGGTAACCAAATAATGATTACTCCGAAAGTAGCGGGTAATGTTGTGCAAATAAATGTAGAAGATATGGATTTGGTGCGTAAAGGCGATGTGTTAGTTGTGCTTGATGAGAAGGATAAAAAACTCGCGTTAAAGCAAGCTGAAACTAGCTTGGCTAATGCGGTACGCAATGTTCAACAACTGAGTTATAACATCAAACAGTTACAAGAAAGTGTCAAAGCGAAACAAATTATTTTTGAGCAAGCAAAAGATGATTTCATCCGTCGTCAGAAATTAGCAAAAACGCATTCAATTGATAAAGAAAGTTTGCAGCATTCCAAAGATAAAATGGCTTTGACGAAGGCCGATTTACAGGTTGCTAAAAATCAATTATTAGCTAATCAATCATTACTTAAAAATACTCCACTTTTACAACAACCAACGATTCAAAATGCGATTATTTCTGTGAAGCAAGCGTGGTTGAATTTAAAACGTACCCAAATTGTGAGTCCAGTAGAAGGTTATGTGGCAAGACGCAGTACCCAACTTGGAGCAACGGTAACGACGAATAGCCCTTTAATGGCTATTATACCCAAAGATCAAATGTGGTTAGAGGCAAATTTTAAAGAAACGCAGTTAAAAGATATCCGAATTGGACAACCTGTTAAAATTGAGTTGGATCTTTATGGTGATGATGTCGAATTTGAAGGCAAAATTGCTGGAATTTCAATGGGAACGGGCAGTGCTTTTTCATTATTACCGGCTCAAAATGCAACAGGAAACTGGATTAAAATTATTCAGCGTGTGCCAGTACGGATCGAGTTAGATCCAAAGGATATTCAAAAATACCCGCTTAGAATAGGCTTATCTGCTTTTGCTAAAGTGAATACAGCAAATCAAGAGGGAGTTACATTGAGAACGCATTCTCGGACTGAGCCACTTTATGCTACGGATAGTCTTAATTTTGATGAAAAAGACATTGAGCAACGCATTTTAGACATAATCGAACAGAATAGCGATGACAGAGAATTCAATTAAAGGGTGGTTGTTAATCTTACTCACTTTTGCATTAGGTTTTGCGACCTTTATGCAAGTACTCGATTCGACAATTGCAAATGTCGCCATTCCAACTATTGTCGGCGATCTTGGTTCATCAAGTTCGCAAGGTACGTGGTTGATAACCTCTTTTGGCGTATCTAACGCTATTTCTATTCCAATTACAGGCTGGCTGGCAAAACGAGTTGGTGAAGTGAAGCTCTTTTTAATCTCAGTTTCACTTTTTACTCTTGCCTCGTGGTTATGTGGTATTTCTAACAGCCTTGAAATGTTGCTTGTATGTCGAGTATTTCAAGGTTTGGTTTCTGGTCCTTTAATCCCTCTTTCACAAAGTTTATTACTTAATAGCTATCCTCCTGAAAAAAAATCAATGGCACTGGCTTTTTGGTCAATGATTCTGGTTATTGCTCCTGTATTAGGGCCGATTCTTGGCGGTTGGATTAGCGATAATGTTCACTGGGGCTGGATCTTTTTTATCAACATTCCAATTGGTATTTTCGTTGTTTTAACGACAAGTAAAATTTTGGCTAAGAGAGAAACTGAAATTGTTCAGCAACCGTTGGATACGATAGGACTAGTTTTATTAGTGTTGGGGGTAAGTTGTTTTCAGCTTATGCTTGATCAGGGCAGAGAACAAGATTGGTTCAATTCTCATCTGATAGTGACATTAAGCATTTTAGCGGTCATTTTTTTTACAGTTTTTGCAATTTGGGAATTCACCGAAAAAAATCCTCTGATTGATATTTCGCTGTTTCGCTCACGCAATTTTACTATTGGTTGCCTCAGCACCTGTTTAGCGTACTTGCTTTATATTGGTTCAGTGGTGCTAATGCCTATTTTATTGCAAACAGTATATGGTTATACTGCGACTTGGGCTGGGCTTGCCGCTGCTCCGATAGGGTTATTGCCAATCCTAGTCACACCAATTATTGGAAAATTTGGTTATAAAATGGATATTCGCTGGTTAGTCACATTCAGTTTTGTTGTCTATTCAATTACTTTCGGTTGGCGAGCATTAACCTTTCAGCCTGAAATGGATTTTAGCAATGTTGCTTTGCCTCAATTTGTGCAAGGGCTTGCGGTTGCTTGTTTTTTCATTTCATTAACCACTATTACGCTTTCGGGCTTACCCGCTGATAAAATTGCTTCTGCCTCAAGTTTATTTAATTTTTTACGTACTCTCGCTGGCTCAGTGGGGACATCAATCAATATCACAATGTGGTATAACAGAGAAGCATTACATCACGAACGTTTGGTTGAGGCTATTACACCTTATACTTTAAATTCACAGCTTTATTATCAACAGATGGAAAACATTGGTTTCAGTGATTTAGCAACATCAGGACAACTACAAAGAGAAATAACAAAGCAAGGTTTGATAATGGCTGGGAATGAAGTATTTTGGTTCTCAGCGTTAGTTTTTCTCGTTTTAACATTGGTAATTTGGTTTGCAAAACCACCTTTTAGTTATAGAAGAGAATGAGTTCAAAAATAAAAAAATGGCATAAAGTAATATTACCTTATGCCATTTTCATTATGAAAGATTAGAACAACTCTTTGGTTTGAGGCATATCTGATGTTGGATCAGGATTTGCCACTGGAATTTGATAACCTTGTTCAATAATATATCTATTTTTAGGTTCTGTCCCTCTAATAAAATATTCGCTTAAATCATTTCCAAGTAATCCATATTTCGCATCAATTCCCACTCTTATGATATTCGGTGGTAATTTGTCATTACGTTGTGGTTTATCAGAAAGTGCGACAGTCATATAATCAATCCACGCAGGTAAGGCCGTTCTCGCACCGGCTTCGCCTTTGCCAAGTTCTTTATTACCGTCATAAGCAACATAGGTTGTGGTGACGATATTTGAACCAAAACCAGCATACCACGTTACTTTTGAGTTATTCGTAGTCCCCGTTTTTCCACCCACATCTTTACGAGGGAGAGCTTTGGCAAGTCGCCAGCTTGTTCCAACCCAGCTTTGTCCTGCTTCACCAAAGGCTGCAGAATGTAATGCACTTCGCATTAAGAAGGCTAATTCACCACTAATTACACGAGGGGCATAACGTACTTTTTGCTCTGTTTCGATAGCGGTTGCGATTAAACTTGGATCGTCTGTTTTCGCTACTGGTTCAATTTGGAAATCATCACTCAAAGTTTCTTCTTCAGCGGTTGCTAAGGATTCTACTTCCTCGTTTTCATCTTCTTGAACAAAGTCAAAATAGCTTGGTTCTGCATAGGCAACAGGAATGTCATTACAAGAAATACACGCAATACGAGGATTTGCCTTATATAATTCCTCACCATTTGCATCTTCAATGCGTTCAATAATAAATGGATCAATTAAGTATCCACCATTGTCAAATACAGCGTAACCACGAGCCATTTCCAGAGGTGTAAAAGAGGCTGCACCGAGAGCTAAGGCTTCCGTTGCTGTATATTGTTCACGCTTAAAGCCAAAGCGTTGTAGGTATTCGGCAATATAATCTATGCCAATCATTCGTACGGTACGCACCATCATCACATTTTTAGATTTGCCCAATCCAACACGTAATCGTAATTTACCTTCGTAAATATTTGGAGCATTTTTAGGTCGCCAAGGTTCTTGTCCTGCTTTACGAATAGTAATTGGAGTATCATTTAGTGTGGTTGCAAGGCTTAATCCTTTGTTTAATGCTGCGGTATAAATAAAAGGTTTAATTGATGAACCAACTTGTACCATTGATTGTGTCACACGGTTGAAATTACTTTGAGCATAACTAAAACCACCCACAGCCGCTTCAATCGCACCATTATTACTATTTAATGATACTAACGCAGAATTAACTTCTGGAATCTGCCCTAATTCCCAATCATTTTTTTCATTTTTAGATTGATTGCGAACCCAAATTTGTTGCCCCGTTTTGATGACTTGCTCAACCGCAGTTGGAGTTTGACCACGAGAATTTTTGCTAATATATTTTCTCGCCCACTTCATTCCATTTAAGGTTAGCGTTGCTGTCTCACCATCACGCAATAAAATTTGAGCTTCTTTTTTGGTTGTTTTCAATACTGCTGCTGGGACAAAAGGCTCAGAATTTGGTAGCTGACTTAAATGATCAATAATATCTTCTTCATTCCACGCTTCTTCATCACTTTTCCAAAGTGTTGTTGCTCCACGCCAACCGTGACGACGATCATAATTGATCAGATTCTCACGCAATGCTTGTTGAGCGGCAAATTGATCTTTTGATAAAACCGTCGCATAAACTTTAAATCCTTTAGTATAAGCGGTTTCTTCACCGTATAGCTTAACTACTTCTTTACGCACCATTTCAGTCACATAATCAGCATTAAAATCTAACACTGTTTTATGAAATTTTGACACAATCGGTTCGGCTTTTGCTTGTTCATATTGTGCTTCGGTGATTTTATTTTCTTGTAGCATTCGCCATAAGACTGTATTACGGCGTTGCTCAGCACGTTTTACCGAATAAATAGGATTCATCGTTGAAGGGGCTTTTGGCAAGCCAGCAATAACAGCCATTTCTGAAAGGGTAAGCTGATTTAACTCTTTACCAAAATAGGTTTGAGCAGCAGTTGCCACCCCATAAGAACGGTAACCAAGATAAATTTTATTCAAATAAAGTTCTAAGATCTCATCTTTTGACATTACTTGTTCGATTTCCGTTGCCAGAATTAACTCTTTCAATTTACGAATAAGTTTACGTTCTGGGGTTAAGAAAAAATTACGAGCTAGCTGCTGAGTAATAGTACTTGCCCCTTGTTTACGCCCTCCCTTAACAAGGGCAACCGTAGCACGAGCAATCCCTTTAAGATCAAAACCGTGATGATCATAAAAACGGCTGTCTTCCGTTGCAAGAACTGCATCGATCAAAGGTTGTGGAATATCGGCAAGTTTGGCTGGGATGCGACGTTCTTCCCCTACTTCTCCGATCAATTTACCATCGGAAGTAAAAATTTGCATTGGAAGTTGTAGTTTTACTTCTTTTAAGCTTGCTACATCAGGTAATTCAGATTTTAAATTAACATATAAAATCCCAGCTCCAATAGCACCCAAAAGGATCAGGCTAAATAAAGCTGTAAATATAAATTTTGCGATCTTCATCGAAAAAAACTCTTTTTGTAAATGACGAATGGATAGGTTTAGCACAATAATAGTGCCGACTTCAAAGAGAGATCATACCTTAAAATGGCACAAAAAGGAAAAAATGATGTTATTTAAACCAAAATCAACATATAGAAAAGTAGGAATAAGTCATAATGAAAATTATTTTTGTGCTGTTGTGAAGAATAATCAGCAGTATGACGTGCAATGGTATAACAAATCACAATTTAGGTTATCAGAAATATTCAATCAGCTTGAGCTAGCAAATAAAAAAATTTGCAAAATTTATGCAATAAATGACCGCTTCATTTGGCGAAAATATCTCTTTTTTCCCGCTAATTATTCAACTGAAATGTTATATCGTCAGATGATTACGCTTTTAAAACAAGAGCTGCCTATTGCGATAGAGGATATTTATTTTGATTATCAAATTTTGTTACAACCTGAAAATAATTTAAAAAAAGTGATTCTTTATGCTTTAAAAAAAGATTGTCAACAATTTGAAAATAAAGATAAAACCATTATTTTGGACAGTGAAATATATTGTTATAAAAGAGGCTTAACGCATTTATTTAAACTAGATGAGAATCTAAATGAAGCTGAAAATGGTTATGTGTTTCAAGATCAAATTATTCAATTCAAACAACAAGAATTTTGCCAGACTGCAATTGAAAATAGTGAGCAAATTAGCGACTGTAAGCGGTTATATTTTTTTGAAAATTTGCAAAAAATACCCAAAATAAAAGAGTGCGAATTGATCTTATTGCCATCATTAGACGAGAAAACGATACGAGATCCTTATTTATATCTTACAGCACTAGGAGCAACGCTATGGAATGGCAAGGTATAAATTTAACGAATTATCATCAGCAGAATTGGAGCAATCAGCTTAAAAAATTAGGTTCTTATTCTGTATTTTTTATACTTGTGATGTGTTTTATTGCCGTCGCTATTGATGGTTATGCCAATAAAATTGGAAAAAATAAATCATTTTATCAGCAACAAAATAGCGAAATTAAAACGCAGATTGCAGAGAAAAAACGTCTTTTACAACGTTTTATTTTTAAGCAGAAAAGTAAACAGAATGTGATTGATGAACATTATATCAAGTTGATATTAAAGGAAATTCAACAATTACCTATAACAGGAATAATCTCAGAAATTGATATTCAGCATCATAAAACAGATTATTTTGAATTGGTAGGAAAGAGTCATAATCAGCACGATTTTGATAAATTATCTAGTTATTTAAATCGCTTAGCAAAGCATAAGATCACTATAGATATGTTAAAGACAGACAGTCAAAACCAACTCGAATTTATAATTAAAGTACAAAAAAATGAATAAATTACAGCAATATTATTTAAACCCAACAAGCTCGTTTTATCTGTTTGTTCGTTATTTATTAGATTATAAATGGCTTGTTGCTCTATTTATCACTATTTTGATTTTGAGTTATCCAAGTTATAGATTAGTTACGACGATTTTGGCGGAAAATATAGCGATAAATATTCATCATAAGTTGCTCAATGATAACGTTTTGATCACTAAAAAATTAAGCCAGTTGGGGATCAAAAAAGATGAGCAAAAAGTTGATCCTTTGGTGCTGAATAAGAGGATCAAAGTAATTTTAATTGATAATAAGATCAATATTGAAGAGATGAACTGGAATAAAGAGAACAATAGTATTGATATTATTTTTAATCAGACTTTTGAGCAGGTGGCAAAAGCGATTTTGCAATTAAACAGTGATAAGTCATTCGCTTTTAATCACATTACGCTAATAAAAATGAATAAAGATTATTTGGTGCAATGCGTTGTAAATTTAACTATTTTAGAGAATAAAAAATGAAAAAAATAATGTTGTATATAGGGCTGTGTTTTATTCCTTCGCTTTTTGCGAATCCTTTTTATGTTGAGAATAGCGATGAAGCAGTACAAATGGAAGAAGATAAAGAGCAAGAAAGTGATTTTCAAATAATAGATGACGATGAATATCTAAAAACGATTAGTTTGAAATATGTACAAGCCAAAGATATTGTGGATACTTTCACAAAAGGCAGTGGGTCACTTTTGGAAGGCGGATATTTACATTTTGATAAGCAGACTAATTCAATTATTATAAAAAGCAATCAAGCGACGTTGCAAAAATTAACTCAGTTAGTGAAGAAATTAGATAAACCAATAAAGCAGGTGGCTATTGAGGCGAGAATTGTAACGATTAGTAGTGAACATTTGCAAGAACTTGGCGTGCGTTGGGGGATGTTTGGGGGAGTAGAAAAAAGTCATCAATTTGCAGGAAAGTTGGAAGGAAATGGATTTGCTGCGGATAATCTTAATGTGAATTTTCCTGTGCTAAGTAATGCCGCTTCAGTCGTGGTTCAAATTGCGAGTATCAATAATCGTTTACTCGACCTAGAATTGACAGCCTTAGAGCAAGAAAATAATGTTGAAATTATTGCAAGTCCGAGTTTGATAACCACCAATGAAAATAAAGCAAGTATTAAGCAAGGGACGGAAATAGCCTATCCTCAGCGGAATAATAAAGGTAATGTAACTCGAGTGGAATTTAGAGATGCGGTATTAGGGTTGGAGGTTACGCCACATTTCGGGCAAAGCGATCAAATTTTATTAGATTTATTAGTGACTCAAAATGCACCAAATTCAGCAACAGTCAGTTCACAGCAGTGGGTTACTATTGATAAGCAAGAAATTCAAACGCAGGTTTTGGCGAAAAATGGCAAGACCATTGTGCTTGGCGGTATTTTTCAACAAATAACCTCAAAAGAGAAAGATGGTGTACCGCTTTTGGGAAGTTTGCCTGTTTTAAAGCATTTATTTAGTCATACCAAAGATAAAATCGCAAAACGAGAATTAGTTATTTTTGTCACACCGCATATAATTAACCCACAATAGTGAATTTGTGATAAAATCTGCCATCTTTTGATCGTGTTGCTAAAAATTAAACAGCAAGCGGTTAGATCTTTAACAAATTTTGCAAAATTATACTTTATAGAGGTTATATGAAAGTTTCTCCACGCCGTCGTGCTCGTGAATGTGCCGTTCAAGCACTTTATTCTTGGTTTGTGTCTAAAAATTCAGTAGATGAAGTTGAAAGCTCATTTATGACAGATCAAGATATGAAAGGAGTTGATGTTCCTTATTTTCATAAATTATTAAATGGTACAGTAGATAATATTGTGTCTGTTGATGCAGCATTTCAGCCTTATTTAGATCGTAGCCAAGATGAAGTTGATCCTATTGAGTGTTCAATTCTACGAGTGGCTGCCTATGAATTAAAATTCCAACACGATGTGCCTTACAAAGTTGTGATCAACGAAGCGATTGAAGTAGCAAAAGTGTTTGGTTCAGACGATAGTCATAAATATGTAAATGGCATTCTAGATAAACTTGCACCTGCATTAGGGCGTAAATAAGCATTATCAATGGGCGAATTTGATATTATTCAGCACTATTTTAATCGCCAAAAAGCGAAGCAACATTCGGTGCTGACAATTGGCGATGATTGTGCTGTGATTGAATTAGCACCAGAGCAGCAGTTAGCGATAACAACAGATACGCTAGCTGTTGGCACTCATTTTTTTCCTGATGTTTCCTCCTATGATTTAGCCTATAAATCTGTAGCCGTTAATTTAAGTGATTTAGCTGCAATGGGAGCAACCCCTAAATGGATATCTCTAGCCTTAACGTTGCCGAATATTGATCATCAATGGTTGGCGGATTTTAGTAATGGATTGTTTGCTATTTTAGAACAATACAATGTTGAATTGATCGGTGGCGATACCACAAAGGGAACGCTGTCGATTACTATTACAGCACAAGGCGTACTAGAAAAAGGGAAAGGTTTGTATCGCCATAAAGCACAAGTGGGCGATTTAATTTTTGTATCGGGTTCACTTGGTGATAGCAAAGCAGGATTAGAATTACTAGCAAATCAAACACCATCTAAAAATAGTCATCAAGACTATTTATTGCAACGCCATTTAAAACCAACACCAAGAATAGCATTAGGCTCATTGCTTAATCACTATTCTCAATGTGCGATTGATATTTCAGATGGTTTATTGGCTGACTTAGGGCATATTTTAGAACGCAGCCAGTGTGGGGCAGAGATAAATTTGCAAAATCTTCCTCTTTCTACACCGCTTGTAACAGAATTTTCAACACTTGCTGAACGTTTTGCTCTAACTGGAGGCGAGGATTATGAACTCTGTTTCACGATCCTCCCTGAAAAGGAAGAGGCTTTTTTGAAAGCAATCACTCAGTTGGATATAAAATGCAGTTGTATTGGCAGAATTACCCAATCAGGTTTAACCTTATTAAGAAATGGTGAAAAAGTAGAATTACCGAAACAAGCAGGTTTTGACCATTTTTCATTGTAAAAGGATCTAATATTATGAAACCAATCAATCTTAAAAATCCCATTCACTTCCTTGCATTTGGCTTTGGATCTGGCTTAATCAAACCAGCACCAGGTACGTGGGGATCTATTGCTGGAATGATTCTTGCAATTTTATTGTGGAATTTGACCGCTTCACCAGTATTTTTCATAGGGCTTTCTATTATTTCCTTTATCGCTGGTTGCTACATTTGTGAAAAAACGAGCCAAGATCTAGGGGTTCACGATGATGGGCGTATTGTTTGGGACGAAATTGTTGGGATCTTTTTAATTTTTGCATTTTTACCACAACACGATACTTTATTTTATATATTAACTTTTATCACATTCCGCATTTTTGATATTCTCAAACCTTTCCCAATCGGCTTTATTGATAAAAAGCTAAAAGGTGGTTTGGGTATTATGGTTGATGATATTCTAGCGTCAGTTTATGCAATTATTGTGCTTTATTTCTTATATTTTGGGTTGCATTTAGCTGATCTGATATAGCTTTTATTCAATATTCGCCCAAGATTCTTCCGTTAATTTTTTACCAAAATGGCTGTCAATCAAACGGTTCATAAAAGGGGATTGAGGGTTCAGCAAAACTTCTTTGGTATTGCCATATTCAAGCATTTTGCCGTGTTGCATAACTAAAATTTTATCGGAAATATGCTTAGCAATGCCGAGATGTTGTCCCACATAAATATAAGAAATCGCGTTTCTTTGTTGTAATTTAAGCATTAGGTTAATAATTTGAATTCGTAATGAGAAATCAAGGGTACTTAGGGTATCATCGATTACAATAATGTCAGGATCTAAAATCAAGGCACGAGCGAAGGCAACTCGTTGTTTTTGATTACTTGATGCTTCATTGATTGGCATTAAGGCGTGTTCAGGGTGCATTCCGACAAGCTCTAATGTTTGAAATATTTTTTGATTACGCTGTGCTTCATTAAGATCTGTAGCGAGTTTGAGTGATGAATCTAATATTTGTCCGATATTGTGATTAGGATCAAATGCATTATTTGGATCCTGAAATAGCATTCGAATATGCTTCGCTCGGAATTTATAATCACCAAAAGTGAGTAAGTGATCTAAAAATCGGATTTCGCCAGACGTTGGCTTGATTACCCCTGCGATCATTTTCACTAAGGTAGATTTCCCAGAACCATTTTCGCCAATAATTGTTAAGGTTTCGCCTTTTTCAAGAGTGAATGAAATTTCATTAACTACATAATTTTTTTTGTTACGAAACAATGCAGTATGCTCAACAAAGCATTTACTCAGGCTTCTCACTTCTAGCAATGAACTCATTTTAACCTCTTAATTTTGGCTTAACAGAAATAGATAATCAATTTAATTGCTGAAATGTTGGGAGAATTAAATAGGAAAGTATGTATGTACTTCACTTTCTTAATCCTCTCTACATTTTTAATATAATAAACAAAGACCGCTTAAATAAGCGGTCTAATTTTACTTAAAATTTGCAAATTATAGAACGTTTACACAGTTTAAGTCTTCGAAAGATTGCTCTAAGCGTTTAGACATAGATTCTTCCATTTTACGTAACCAAACACGTGGATCGTAGTATTTTTTGTTTGGTGCGTCAGGACCTTCTGGGTTACCTAATTGTGCTTGAAGGTAAGCTTCGTTTGCTTTGTAGAAACCTAAGATACCATCCCAAGCTGCCCATTGTGTATCAGTATCGATGTTCATTTTGATTGCACCGTAGCTGATTGCTTCACGGATTTCTTCACGAGATGAACCTGAACCACCGTGGAATACGAAATCTAATGATTTTTCAGGAAGATTACGCTCAGCTGAAACGAATTTTTGTGACTCACCTAAGATAGATGGTTTTAATTTAACATTACCTGGTTTATAAACACCGTGAACGTTACCGAATGCCGCCGCGATAGTGAAACGTGGACTGATTTCGCTTAATTGATCGTAAACGTAAAGTACTTCTGATGGTTTTGTATATAATTCTGATTCATCAACATCTGAATTATCCACACCGTCTTCTTCTCCACCTGTAATACCGATTTCGATTTCAAGGGTCATACCCATTTTATCCATACGTGCTAAGTAATCACGACAGATTGCCATATTTTCATTCATTGGCTCTTCTGAAAGATCGATCATATGAGATGAGAATAATGGTTTCCCTGTTTCAGCGAAGTGTTTTTCGCCAGCGTCTAATAAACCGTCGATCCAAGGAAGTAATTTTTTCGCACAGTGGTCTGTATGTAAAATTACTGGTACACCGTACTCTTCAGCTAAGGTATGAACGTGTTTTGCACCTGCAATCGCACCTAAAACATCTGGGCGTTGACCACTTGTTGGTTTGATTCCTTTACCTGCGTAGAAAGATGAACCACCGTTTGAGAACTGAACAATTACTGGCGAGTTTACACGAGCAGCTGTTTCTAAAACCACGTTTACAGAATCAGAACCTACACAGTTTACTGCTGGGATTGCAAAGTTGTGTTCTTTTGCAAATGCAAAAACTTTTTGTACGTCATCGCCTGTTACAACGCCTGGTTTTACGATGTCTAATAATTTAGCCATTTTTTATATTTCCTCTGTGTTTAAAAATTTTTAAAAAATATTGTTGCCCCTACACATTATGCGTAGGGACTATGTTTGATTATGCTTTTGCACGTTTCTCTAAGATTTCTACTGCTGGTAACACTTTACCTTCAACGAATTCTAAGAATGCACCGCCACCTGTTGAGATATATGAAATTTTATCTTTAATTCCAAATAAATCAATAGCCGCTAAAGTATCGCCACCACCTGCGATAGAGAAACCTTCGCTGTCTGCGATTGCATTTGAAATGATTTCTGTTCCTTTACGGAAGTTAGGGAATTCAAATACGCCCACTGGACCATTCCAAAGAATTGTTTTTGCATTTTTGATGATTTCAGCTAATTGTTCTGCTGATTTATCACCGATATCAAAGATAGATTCATCATCTGCTACTTCGGTAACTAATTTTTCAGTCGCTGGTGCTGTTTCAGAGAATTCTGTACCCACACGTACATCAACAGGTACAGGAATATCGGTTGTTTCTGCTAATTTTTGTGCAACTGGTACTAAATCTTCTTCGTAAAGTGATTTACCTACATTGTGGCCTGCTGCCGCAATAAAGGTATTTGCGATACCACCGCCCACGATGATTTGGTCAGCGATTTGAGAAAGTGAATTTAATACTTCTAATTTAGTTGAAACTTTTGAACCACCTACAATTGCTACCATTGGGCGAGCTGGCTCTTTTAATGCTTTACCTAATGCGTCTAATTCTGCAGCTAATAATGGACCTGCACAAGCAGCGGGTGCATACTCAGCAACGCCATAAGTAGAACCTTGAGCACGGTGTGCTGTACCGAATGCGTCCATTACGAATACATCACAAAGTGCTGCATATTTTTTACCTAATTCAGGATCATTTTTCTTTTCGCCTTTGTTAAAACGTACGTTCTCTAATACAACGATTTCGTTTTCTTTCACATCAACGCCGTTTAAATAATCTTTTTCTAAACGAACAGGTACATCTAATACATCATTTAAGTAATCAACAACAGGTTGTAAAGAGAATTTTTCTTCAAATTCCCCTTCTGTTGGACGACCTAAGTGAGAAGTTACCATTACTTTTGCACCTTTTTCTAAGGCTAATTTTAATGTAGGAAGTGTTGCACGGATACGTGCGTCTGATGTTACTTTGCCGTCTTTAACTGGCACATTCAAATCCGCACGGATAAATAAACGTTTACCAGCAAGGTCTAGATCGGTCATTTTAGTTACTGACATATGATTTCCTCTTAATAATTTAAAAATAAAAACGTTGGGGATTATAGCATTTTCTTAGAAAATTTACTGAATATAGATCAAATTGTTAAAGGATTTTCTGTAAATTTGTAAATTTTTGCTTAAATTTAACCGCTTATTGTCTTACTCAACCATAATCCTAATACGGTGGCAATAATACCACAGACCAAATGTAATCCTAGCGTATTGATTGCGTGTAGCCACTTGTCTTCTAAAATTTTTGTGCTAATTTCTGCGGAAAAAGTGGAAAAAGTGGTAAAGCTACCTAAAAATCCTGTAATAAAAATAAGTTTGTGAGAATCGTGTAAATTTAATCCTAAGGCAATGCCGATTAAAAAACAGCCTAAAACATTCGCAATAAATGTACCAAAATGAAAATGGTTAAAAACAGGTTGCAACCAAATACCGATTTGCCAGCGAGATAATGCACCAAACATTGCCCCCACCGACACTAAGAACGCTTGATAAATCATAAAAAAATGCCATTCTATTTAGTGAAAGAATGGCATTTAATTTAGCATATTTTAGCTTAAAAAACGATTAACATTTACAAGCATCGTTATTCGATTTAACCGCCGCATAAGCCACCATATTGATAATACGGCGTACTGATGAAACTGGGTTTAAAATCTGTGCTGATTTGTTGATACCCATTAAAATTGGACCAACGGTAATCGCTGTTGTTGTGCCTCTTAATAAGTTGTAACTAATACGTGCCGCCTCTAAGTTTGGCATTACTAATAAATTAGCTGATCCTTTTAATGGGCTATCAGGCATAATGTCGTTACGTAACTCTTCTGATAACGCTAAGTCGCCGTGCATTTCGCCATCGATCATTAAGCTTGGTTCTGCTTGATTGACTAGCTCTAATGCTTGACGCATTTTTGGTGCACCGAGTTGGTCTGATGAACCATAGTTAGAGTGAGAAAGCAGAGCCACTTTTGGCTGGATACCAAAACGACACACTTCTTCTGCCGCCATTAACGTAATTTCCGCAATTTCTTCTGCTGTTGGATTTGGATTTACATAAGTATCGGTTAAGAATACGTTACCTGATGAAAGCACTAAACTGTTTAATGCTGCAGGGGTTTTCACGCCTTCTTTTAAGCCTAACACGTCTTTAATTGAGGTTAAGTGTTTGCTGTATGAACCAAATAATCCGCACACTAACCCGTCCGCATAACCTAAATCAACTAAGGTTGAAGCAATTACGGTGGTATTTGATTGCATTACACGCTGAGCAATCGCTTGGGTAATCCCTTTGCGTTTCATTTTGCTGTAATAATGCTTCCAACATTCTTCATAATGTGGATTATTACTATTATCGACCAACTCAAAATCTTTACCGATTTCTAAGTGTAAGCCTAATTTTTTGATTTTCTCTTCAATAATTGCAGGACGACCAAGTAATACAGGATAAGCAAGCCCCATAGTGACGATTTCTTGGGTAGCTTGTAACGCTTTATTTTCTTCCCCTTCCGCTAAAATAATACGTTTTCTATTAGCTTTTGCTTGGCTGAAAATAGGTTTCATAAAGAGATTTGTTTTATAGACAAATTGCGATAATTTCTCTTTATAAACGTCCCAATCTTGAATTGGACGAGTTGCAACGCCAGAATCCATTGCCGCTTTAGCAACAGCTGGGGCAATACGCGTAATCAAACGAGGATCAAATGGACGAGGAATAACATAATCCGCCCCAAATGTTGTCGCTTCATCACCATAAGCTGAAGCGACTACATCACTTTGTTCTGCAAGGGCTAAGTCTGCAATCGCATATACCGCCGCACGTTTCATCTCTTCATTGATGGTGGTTGCCCCCACATCTAATGCACCACGGAAAATGAATGGGAAACAAAGCACATTATTTACTTGGTTTGGATAATCTGAACGACCTGTACACACAATCGCATCAGGACGAACTGCTTTTGCCTCTGGTGGTGTAATTTCAGGATCTGGGTTTGCAAGGGCTAAAATGAGTGGGTGTGCCGCCATTTGTTTAACCATTTCAGGTTTTAATGCCCCTGCTGCTGAACAGCCTAAGAATACGTCGGCATTTGGAATTGCGTCAGATAGTGTTCGCCAGCCGTTATCTTCAATCGCATAAGATTTTTTGGTTTCATCCATACGATCATCACGATCTTTATAAATTACCCCTTTTGAATCACAAACAGTGATATTTTCACGTTTCATACCTAGTGAAACTAACAGGTTTAAACAGGCAATCGACGCTGCACCCGCACCAGATGCCACTAAACGCACTTCATCAATTTTTTTATTCACAATACGCAATGCATTGATCACCGCTGCGGCACTGATAATTGCTGTACCGTGTTGATCGTCGTGGAATACAGGAATATTCAAACGCTCACGTAATTTTTGTTCAATGTAGAAACATTCAGGTGCTTTGATATCTTCAAGGTTGATTCCCCCAAAGGTTGGCTCTAATGCAGCGACAATTTCGACAAATTTTTCAGGATCTTTCTCTGCGACTTCAATATCGAACACATCAATACCCGCAAATTTTTTGAATAGTACGCCTTTACCTTCCATTACCGGTTTACCCGCTAATGCACCGATATTCCCCAAACCGAGTACCGCAGTACCATTAGAAATTACAGCAACTAAATTTCCCTTAGCCGTATATTTATAGGCAGTTAAAGGATCTTTTTCAATTTCTAAACAAGGCTCCGCCACACCTGGTGAGTAAGCAAGGGCTAAATCTCGCTGAGTTGCAAGGGATTTAGTTGGCGTGACTTCAATTTTTCCTGGAATTGGAAATTCGTGAAAATCAAGAGCGGCTTGACGTAATTTACTATTCATATTTGTTTATCCTTAGTATCTGTTTAAATTAAAGAATTTATAATGATTGTGTAATTTTAGCACTAAAAGAGAGCCTTTTTTGTGATCAATATCTAAAATTTTATATTTTTATTTAATAAAATTATAGGCATGCAAAGGCTAAATTTTAGCCAGTTGTTGACGCATTTCATCGATTACTGCTTTGTAATCTGGTTGATCAAAAATAGCAGAGCCAGCCACAAACATATCGGCACCCGCTGCTGCAATTTCAGCGATATTATTTACTTTTACGCCACCATCCACTTCTAAACGAATATCAAAGCCACTTTCATCAATCATTTTGCGAGCTTGTTTTAATTTATCCAACGTTGCAGGAATGAATGATTGACCACCAAAACCTGGATTTACAGACATCAATAAAATCACATCAACTTTATCCATTACATAATCCAAATAGCTCAATGGTGTTGCAGGATTAAAAACCAAGCCTGCTTTACAGCCATTGTCTCTAATTAGTTGTAAAGTACGATCAATATGCACAGCAGCTTCGGGATGGAAGGTGATGTAATCTGCACCAGCTTTCGCAAATTCAGGGATCAAGCGATCAACTGGATCTGCCATTAAATGCACATCAATTGGTGCTGTAATGCCATAATCTCGTAATGCTTTACAAATTGCAGGCCCAAAGGTTAAGTTGGGTACAAAGTGGTTATCCATTACGTCAAAATGGATAACATCGGCTCCTGCATTCAGTACCTCTTTCACATCATCGCCTAAGCGAGCAAGATCAGCTGAAAGGATAGATGGGGCAATTAGAAAGGGTTTGTGGCTCATTTTTTATCTCCAAAGTAATTAAAAGGGGTTGATAGTAAAACTAATTATTTATACCAAATTTTATTTATATAAAGGGTAACTTTCCCTGAGGGAGTCTCTACACTCACTTCATCGTCCACCTGCTTACCAATCAAGGCTCTTGCAACAGGGGAATCTACTGAAATCCAGTGTTTTGCTGGATCAAACTCATCGCAACCGACAATACGATATTGATTTATATCACCTTGCTCATTTTCAAGCTCAATCCACGCTCCAAAAAAGACTTTTCCCTCTTGGGCAGGGGAATAATCTACAATTTTTAAAACGTCCAAACGTTTTGTGAGAAATCGTACTCGACGATCAATTTCTCGTAGGCGACGCTTACCGTAAATATATTCTGCATTTTCACTGCGATCCCCTAATGCAGCAGCATCGGATACCGCTTGAGTTACTTGGGGACGTTCTATTTTCCACAAAAATTTTAGCTCTTGATCTAAGGCGTGCCAGCCTTCACGAGTAATATAATGCGATTTTGCCATTTATAAATAGCCTTCCTCAAATTTAGTTTTTGGTTGCTGTTTTGAATCTTCTTGTTGTGGTTGTTCAGTTGATTCTTCAAGTTTTTCCATAAATTGTCCAAATTTGTCGATTTGTTTTTTTAATGGTTCAGTAACTTTATTGATATCAATACCATTGATTTTATCAGCAAGTTGTTCCGTTGCTTTATTGACATCAATCTGATTGATCGTATCCGCTAATTGCTCAGTGACTTGTTCCATTTTCGTTCCCATCACATCTGCTAATTTATTTGCAGCGTTAAGCGTTGCTTGTTTTGCGTCTTCTACTTTTTGGTCATACTCTTTTTCTTTATTATTCGTTTCGGATTCACTTGGTTTTTCAGGTAAAGCAGATGACGATTGAGGCAGAGAGGTCACTTCCTCGTTTTTTGCAAATTCTTGATCAGAATTAACCGATTGTTTTTCAAGTATTATTTGTGACTTTTTCTGAGTTTGTTCTGCATTTGCTTGTTCTATTTTAGGCTGTTCAGTTTTTGTGATTTTTTGTTCTTCATTGCAAGCTGTTACAGCGATAACAGTAGAAAGTAGCAATGTGAGTGAATATTTATTCATTGTAGTATCCTGTTATAACAAATTTTGTTGGGGTGATGAGTAAACACAATGCTTATTTCCATTTTCTCCTACAAAATGTGATATCATTTTATAATATTTCAGCCGTATTATATAAATTTTTTGCATTTAGTAATAATGCGATGGCTGTCAGATCGCCGAAGTTTACCACAAATTTTGCCTGTGCTTGTACTTTTGGTTTTGCGTGTAAGGCAATGCCTAGATTGGCGGTATTTAACATAGGTAAATCATTTGCACCATCACCAACAGCAACCCATTGATTTTGTGGAATGTTAAACTGTTCGGCTAAATTTTTTAAGGTATCAGCTTTGCATTGTGCATCAACAACATTGCCTAGCACTTGCCCTGTGAGTTTGCCATTTTTTATTTCTAATTGGTTTGATGTAGCAGAGTCTAACTGATATTTTTCTTTTAAGTAGTCAGCAAAATAGTCAAATCCCCCAGATGCGATGGCAATTTTCCAATTCGTTTGTTTTAAGGTGGCAACCATTGTTTCAAAACCGTCCATAAGCGGTAAGTTTTTGCGTACTTTTTGCAAAATTTTTTCGGATGCATTTTCTAAGGTTGCGACTCTTTGGCGTAAGCTTTGTTCAAAATCTAATTCGCCACGCATTGCACTGGCTGTGATTGAGGAAACTAATTCCCCTGTGCCTGCTAATTTTGCAATTTCATCAATACATTCAATTTTTATTGCGGTGGAATCCATATCCATTACTAATAGACCTTGCTGATCTAAATTCGCTGTAATCTCTAAACTGCTGATATCACATTCAAATTGTGCGGCAAGTTGCTTTAATGAAGCGGTCATATTTGTGTTAAAAAATGCAATTTTATAACCAAGATAATCCTGCTGTTTTAATGCTTTTAAACCAGATTGTTGCTCAAATTGTGTGAGTTTTTCATCAGTAAGGGTTGTTGAATATAAAAAAATAGTGGTTTGCATAAAATTCCTTATGGTATGTAAATTTTTATTTACTATAACTTTGTAGGGAAGCATTAGCAAACTTGTTTGCGTATTGCTTCCATTGTTTGGTTCGGCACTTTTACTATACTTATTAGCTTACAATAGCGGTCATTTTTTCTTGAAAATTTGCAAATAAAATAGCATTTTTTTCTTTATTGCGCCAAAAACAAAAAAAGTTTAAAAATAGCTTGCATAATTATTCAATAAATTCTAATATCTATTCATAAGTTAATTATTTAGAAACAGGATTTTATTTCGTGGCAATTCAAATCAGCAATGTCAATTTTTTTTACGGCTCAAATCAAGCCTTATTTGACATCAATTTAAATATTGAAAAAGGGGATACGGTTGTACTTTTAGGGCCAAGTGGTGCGGGAAAAAGTACCTTAATTCGTACCCTGAATTTACTTGAAATGCCAAAATCTGGCACACTAAAAATCGCAGATCATCAATTTGATCTTAGCAATAAAATTGATAATAAGCAGATTGCATTGTTGCGTAAAGAAGTAGGAATGGTGTTTCAGCAATACCATTTATGGCCACATTTGAGTGTAATGCAAAATTTAATTGAAGCACCAATGAAAGTGTTGGGGCTATCAAAATTAGAAGCAACTGCTAGAGCAGAAGGTTTACTCGCTCGTTTGCGTATTGAAGCACTCGCAGAGCGTTTTCCATTACAGCTTTCAGGTGGTCAGCAACAACGTGTGGCGATTGCAAGAGCTTTGATGATGCAACCTGAAGTATTGTTATTTGATGAGCCAACAGCAGCATTAGATCCTGAAATTACCGCACAAGTAATGGATATTATTAAGGAATTAAAAGATACAGGAATAACCCAAGTGATCGTAACCCACGAGGTTTCTTTTGCAAAACAAGTTGCAACAAAAGTTGTTTATATGGAGCAAGGGAAAGTGGTTGAATTTGGGGATTCTCGTTGTTTTGATAAGCCTCAAACCGAAGCATTTGCAGCTTATCTTTCTCACTAAAACTAGAAATAAGGACACAACAATGAAAAAATTATTATTAACAGCACTATTTGCAACCACAGCATTATCAGTAGCGGCAAAAGAAACGATCACTTTCTCTATGGAAGCAACATATGCTCCTTTTGAAAGTACTACAGACAAAGGCGAAATCGTTGGATTCGATGTTGATTTAGCGAATGCTCTTTGTGAACAGCTTGATGCAACCTGTGAATTTAAAAACACAGCCTTTGATAGCTTAATTCCAAGTTTAAAATTCAAAAAATTTGATGCAATTATTTCTGCAATGGATATTACAGACAAGCGTCAAAAACAAGTGTCATTCACGCAACCTTATCTTGAAAATTCAGCAAGTTTCTTAGCATTAAAAGATAAAGATATGCCGAAAGAAGCGAAAGTGATTGGTGTGCAGAATGGTTCGACTTATCAAGAATATTTAATGAAGAAAATGCCACAATATCAATTAAAATCGTATCCTTCATTACAAAATGCAATCTTAGATCTTAAAAATGGACGTATTGATATGATCTTTGGTGATACACCTGTGTTAGCAGAATGGTTACCAACTGAAACATCGGTTACCTTTGTTGGTGAGAAAGTAAAAGATAAAGATTTCTTCGGTATTGGTTACGGTATTGCGGTAAATAAATCGAATAAAGAATTATTAGAAAAATTAAATACTGCATTAAAAACTGTGAAGGAAAACGGTACATTGGATAAAATTTATCAAACTTGGATGACGAAAAAATAATGTCAGTAGATATTTTAAACTCTTTTGCCTCAGCAACGTTGGTTACGCTAACTCTTGCTGTGGCAAGTCTTGGAATAGGCTTAATTCTTGCCGTTTTATTCGTTGTGCTTGAAATGAGTAAAATTGCAATGATTCGTCATAGTGCAAATGTTTTAGTCACACTATTGCGTGGTTTACCTGAAATTTTGGTAGTTTTTCTGATTTATTTTGGTTTAACACAACTTTTTTTCTTAATTACAGATGAATTCGTGGAATTTAGTGCCTTTTGGTGTGGTGCAGTTGCATTAGGGATTATTTTTGCTGCTTATGCGTCTCAATCATTGCGTGGTGCGATTAAAGCAATTCCACTTGGGCAGTGGGAGTCTGGTGTAGCATTAGGGTTTAGCCGTCCACAAACTTTTATAAAAATTATAATGCCACAAGTATGGCGACACGCTTTACCTGGATTAGGCAATCAATGGTTAGTATTATTAAAAGATACGGCGTTGGTTTCTTTAATTGGAGTTGTTGATTTAATGCGTCAATCAGATTTAATAAATGCATCAACCCATAAACCTTTTACTTGGTATGGTATTTCTGCGTTAGTGTATCTGATGATTACATTGATTAGCCAATTTTTTATTAAAAAATTAGAAACTCGTTTTACTCGCTTTGAAAGAGGAAATAACTGATGTTGTGGGACTATTTTATTACTATTTCACAAGGAATTAGCACCAGTTTACAGCTGACGGTTATTTCGTTGATTATCGCTTTTATTCTTGCTGTCGGGCTAACTTTTTTGCTTTCAATGGAAAATCGAGTAATCAAAGCGTTCGTTAATATGTTTATTACTGCTTTCACAGGAACGCCATTGCTGATTCAGTTTTTCTTAATTTATAGTGGACCTGGACAATTTCAATGGCTAATTGATAGCCCACTTTGGTATTTCTTTTCACAAGCGTGGTTTTGTGCGATTTTAGCTTTAGCATTAAATAGTGCGGCTTATTCTACATTACTATTTCACGGTGCGGTAAAAGCGATTCCACAAGGGCAATGGGAAACGTGTGCTGCTTTAGGTTTAAGTCGTTTTCAAACATTGAAAATTCTGATTCCTTATGCGTTAAAACGTTCAATACCTTCATATAGCAATGAGATTATTTTGGTATTTAAAGGCACTTCACTGGCTTCAACCATCGCTATTATGGATATTATGGGCTACGCTCGTCAGCTATATGGAATGGAATATGATGCGTTAGCGATTTATGGAATGGCTGGAGCAATTTACCTAATTATAACAGGGATAATGACACTCTTATTACGTCGATTAGAAGGATATATTCTTGCTTTTGAACGCGTGGGAGCAGAAAAGTCTTAATTGATATAATATTTCCAATTATGATTTGAGAGGCTAATGCAAATTAGCCTCTTTTTTTGTTTTTTTAATTTTTTGTAAAATATAGATTTTTATTCCATTCTTCTTTACAATGGTCAGATCAATTTTAACTTTTAAAATTTTATCTCTACGGGAAAACACAATGACTGATTATAAAAATACTTTAAATTTGCCTGAAACAGGCTTTCCAATGCGTGGCAACCTTGCTAAGCGTGAACCTGAAATGTTAAAAAATTGGTATGACAAAGGTTTATACCAAAAAATTCGCGAGTCAGCGAAAGGTAAAAAAAGCTTTATTTTGCACGATGGCCCTCCTTATGCGAACGGTAATATCCATATCGGACACGCCGTAAATAAAATTTTAAAAGATATGATTATTAAATCAAAAACCGCATTAGGTTTTGATTCGCCTTATATTCCGGGTTGGGATTGTCACGGCTTACCGATTGAATTAAAAGTAGAAGGTTTAGTTGGCAAACCAAATCAAAAAATTTCTGCGGCAGAATTCCGTGCAGAATGTCGTAAATATGCAGCTGAACAAGTTGAAGGTCAGAAAAAAGACTTTATTCGTTTAGGTGTGTTAGGGGATTGGGATAATCCTTATTTAACAATGAATTTTGACACCGAAGCCAATATTATTCGTGCATTCGGAAAAATGGTGGCAAATGGTCACTTATACAAAGGTTCAAAACCGGTTCACTGGTGTTTAGATTGTGGTTCATCATTAGCAGAAGCAGAAGTTGAATATGAAGATAAAACATCGCCATCAATTTATGTGCGTTTCAGTGCGGTAAACGAACAAGAAATCGAACAAAAATTTAATGCGAAAGGTGAAGGAAAAATCTCAGCGGTTATCTGGACAACAACCCCTTGGACAATGCCATCTAACCGTGCGATTGCATTAAGTGCAGAGTTAGAATATCAATTGGTACAATTTGGCGATGAGCGTGTAATTTTAGCGGCTGAATTAGTTGAAGAAGTCGCAAAAGAAGTTGGTGTTGAAGAGTATCAAGTACTAGGTTCAGCAAAAGGTAAAGAGTTAGAATTATTACGCTTTAATCACCCATTCTATGCTTTTGATGTGCCATTTATTTTAGGCGATCACGTTACTACTGACGGCGGTACGGGTTTAGTGCATACAGCACCAGATCACGGTCAAGACGACTATACGATTGCACGTCAATATAACATTGAAATGGCAGGCTTAGTGGGTAATGACGGTAAATTTATCCCTAGCACTGAATTTTTTGCAGGCTTAGGCGTATTTGAATCAAACGGTGCAGTTTTAGAAAAATTAGAAGAAACCGGTGCATTGATGAAAATGAAAAAAATTCGTCATAGCTACCCACATTGTTGGAGACACAAAACCCCAATTATTTTCCGTGCAACACCACAATGGTTCGTAGGAATGGAAACACAGGACTTGCGTAAATTAGCCTTAGGTGAAATTAAAAATGTGCGTTGGATTCCTGATTGGGGGCAAGCTCGTATCGAAAAAATGGTTGAAAACCGTCCTGACTGGTGTATCTCTCGTCAGCGTACTTGGGGCGTGCCAGTTACTTTATTTATTCACAATGAAACCGAAGAATTACACCCACGTACAGTTGAGTTAATTGAAGAAGTGGCAAAACGTGTTGAAAAAGACGGGATTCAAGCGTGGTGGGATTTAGATCCAAAAGAATTATTAGGCGAAGACGATGCTCAAAACTATCGTGCGGTAAAAGATACCTTAGATGTGTGGTTTGACTCAGGATCAACTTATGCGTCTGTGGTACAAAATCGTGCTGAATTTAATGGTAACGAGATTGATCTTTATTTAGAAGGCTCGGATCAACATCGTGGTTGGTTTATGTCATCGTTAATGCTTTCTTGCTCAACAGACAATAAAGCACCGTACAAACAAGTCTTAACGCACGGTTTCACGGTGGATGGTCAAGGACGTAAAATGTCTAAATCCATCGGAAATATCGTGACACCACAAGAAGTAATGGATAAATTTGGTGGCGATATTTTACGTTTATGGGTAGCCTCAACAGACTACACTGGCGAAATGACGGTTTCTGATGAAATCTTAAAACGTTCAGCGGATGCTTATCGCCGTATTCGTAACACTTCACGTTTCTTATTAGCAAACTTAAACGGCTTTGATCCAAAAACTGATTGTGTGAAACCAGAAGAGATGATCAGCCTTGACCGTTGGGCAGTAAGCTGTGCATTAGAAGCACAAAAAGAGATCATTGAAGCTTATGATAATTATCAATTCCACACCGTTGTACAACGTTTAATGCGTTTCTGTTCAATTGAAATGGGATCATTCTATTTAGATATTATCAAAGACCGTCAATATACAACCAAAGCGGACAGTATCGCACGTCGTAGCTGTCAAACAGCGTTATGGCACATTTCAGAAGCATTGGTTCGTTGGATTGCGCCAATTCTTTCATTCACTGCGGACGAAATTTGGAATTGTTTACCTGAAATGGATCGTGCAGAATTCGTGTTTACCGAAGAATTCTACACAGGTTTATTTGGCTTAGATTCAAGTGAGAAATTGGATAACGCTTACTGGCAACAAGTGTTGGCGGTGCGTACCGAAGTAAACCGTGTATTAGAGCAAGCACGTAAAGATAAAGTGATTGGTGGTGCGTTAGAGGCGAAAGTTACCCTTTATGTAAATGATGAAATTGGTGCGACATTAGAGAAATTAAGTGATGAATTACGTTTTGTTCTGATTACTTCTCAGGCAATCGTGAAACCACTTGCAGACGCTGATGTCCAAGTAGGCGAGTTAGACGGTTTAGCCGTGAAAGTTGAACACGCTGAAGGCGAAAAATGTCCACGTTGCTGGCACTTCTCAACGGATATCGGTTCACACGCACAACACAGTTCAATCTGTGGTCGTTGTGTAGAAAATGTTGCTGGTGCAGGCGAACAACGTCATTTCGCATAATAAAAAGCGATAGTTATTGTAAAGGCAGGGTACGCCCTGTCTTTATCTATTTTTAATTTTATTACAAGCGGTTAAATTTGATCAAAAATTTGCAAATATATAATGATTTATTGGAGAGAAAAATGCTTACGTCATTGAAAATAAACAAGGCAAGATCTCACGTAAACAGTTTAGATTACATACCTACAAATGCTGAAAATATTGAGTTTCTGTTAGAAACACCTCAATTTAAAACGCATATTCTAAATTTGATTCATCAAGCGAAGGAGCGAATTTATATTACCGCACTTTACTGGGAAAAAGATGAAGCAGGTCAAGAGATTTTAGACGCACTTTATCAAGCAAAAGTAGCTCGTCCTGAACTTGATATTAAAGTTCTAGTAGATTGGCACAGAGCACAGCGTGGGCGTATTGGCGAGAAAGAGGCAGGAAATAATGCCGATTGGTATTATGAAACGCGTCGCAAATATGGCTTTGATAAAGAGAGTGGCATTCCTTTTTATGGTGTACCAATCAATGGGCGTGAGATTTTTGGGGTATTACATTTAAAAGGTTTTGTGTTTGATGACACCTTGCTTTACAGTGGTGCGAGTATCAACAATGTTTATTTACAGCAATTTGATCGCTATCGTTGTGACCGTTATCATCAAATTAAAAATCAGACTTTAACGAATGCGATCGTTGATTTTACCAATCAGCAAATTCTTTCACATTCAGCGGTTAATCGCTTAGATGTGGCGGAGCGTGTCACAACTGCTGAAATTCGTTCGCAAATTAAAGCCTTCCGTAAACATTTAAGCCAGCAAAGCTACGCATTTAATGGAACGGCTCAACAAGATGAGCTTGGTTTGTCGCTATTGGTTGGGCTGAAACGCAGAAAAAATCAGTTAAATAAAACCATTGAGGCACTGTTCTGCTTAGTGGAAGAAAAACTGACAATTTGCACCCCTTATTTTAATTTTCCTATTACATTACGAAATCGTATTGCGTGGTTATTGAAAGCAGGAAAACAGATTGAGATTATTGTGGGTGATAAAACAGCCAATGATTTTTATACTAAACCAGAAGAAAAATTCAGTTTAGCCTCTGCGTTACCTTATCTTTATGAAAAGAATTTGCGTGCGTTTTGTAAACGTCATCAACGTTATATTGATAATGGACAGCTGATTGTACGTTTATGGAAAGACTATGAAAACACGTACCATTTAAAAGGTGTGTGGATTGATCATCAATATTTATTATTAACAGGTAATAACTTAAACCCTAGAGCGTGGCGATTAGATGCTGAAAATGCGGTGTTGGTTTCTGATCCAAACGCACAATTAAAAGAAAAAGCAGAACAAGAGTTAAACAAAATTCGAGAGCATACTCAAATATTAAAACAACACACAGATTTAGAAATTGATCAGGATTATCCTCAAGATGTCCGTAAAGTGTTAAAAAGATTTGGTCGTGTGAAATTAGATAAAGTAATTAAATTATTACTTTAAGCGGTCAAATTAGGTAAAAAATTTACAAATGGCATTATTGATAACAAGTAAGTGTACGAACTGTGATATGTGTGAGCCTGAATGCCCCAACCAGGCAATTTCAATGGGCGATGAGATCTATGTGATCGATCCTGTACTTTGTACAGAGTGCGTAGGGCATTATGAAAAACCAACCTGTCAAAAGGTTTGCCCTATTTCAAATTGCATTAAAAAAGATCCTGACAATGAAGAAACCCAAGAGCAACTGTGGGAACGTTTTGTGATGATCCACCATTTTAATGAAATTTAATTTTCATCTAAGGAAAATCAAATGAAGAACAAAAAGATCCTTTCAAGCCTTGCTACACTAGTGGTTGGATTGGGCGTCATGTTATTTTCAAATAAGGATTCGTTATTAGCGAAGTCTTATGAGAAAACAGGTTCAAAGGCGAATACGACTCAATCTAGTCAGTATTCAAATAAAAATGTGGATTACGACACCGATATGCGTCGTGATAAATATGGGCGACATAATGCCTCTGTGGATTATTATATGCTGGCTCTTTCTTGGTCGCCAAGTTTCTGTGAGTCTAAAAGACGTCAAGGTAATTTACCTCGTGGTTTACAATATCAGTGTGCTAATCCCCATAAATTTGGTTGGGTCATTCACGGCTTATGGCCACAAAGTCGTTCGGCTCGTCAAATCGATCAGCACCCACGTTTTTGTCAAGGCGATTTACCGCCTGTTGATGAGCGTATCATTGAAAAATATATGAAAGAAGCACCAGGTAAATCCTTGCTACAAGGCGAATGGGAAAAACACGGTGCTTGTGCATTTAAACAGCCGCAAGACTATTTTAATATGCAAAAGTCTTTATATAACGATTTAAAATTACCGAATAAAAAATTAAATCGTAAAGCGTTATTCCGTTGGATGAAAGAGCATAATCCTAAATTAAAATATGTCTATTTAGGGGCGAGCCGTAACGAACTTTATATTTGTTACAACAAAAAATGGCAGCCAATAAGTTGCCCTAAACACCACTAAATAAAACGTCCTAAACCTGTCGGAATAAAATAATCCCCCCTTATCATCCTTAAATAGTTTGAAGAGGGGGGATTTTTATTACCTCAATATCCTAAATAATGTCACAAAATTTTTATTATAGACTTTTAGGAGACGATTATGTCTTTTCAGACTGAATTTAAAACATTATTTGAACAATCCTTAGCACAATATTGCCAAACTCGTTATCTCACACCACAACAACTTTCAAAAACACAGTGGTATCAATTTATTGCACAGGTTAGTCAACAGGCAATTTTGCAAAAATCACAAAAAAATAGACCGCTTACGGATGTTCGTCACGTCAACTATTTATCAATGGAATTTTTGGTGGGGCGTTTACTCGGCAACAATTTACAAAATCTTGAAGTTTATGATTTTATCACTCAACAAGTAAAACAATATGGTGCTGAACTCGTTGATATTTTAGAACAAGAAACCGATCCAGCATTAGGAAATGGCGGGCTAGGACGTTTAGCTGCTTGTTACTTAGATTCAATGGCAAGCCTTGCACAACCAGCAACAGGCTATGGTTTACATTATCAATATGGCTTATTCAAACAATCTTTTTCTGAGCAAGGTAAACAAAAAGAGCAAGGTGACGCGTGGGGGCGTGATTTTTATCCGCAACAACAGCACCATTTAGATTTTACCCAGCAAGTGGGCTTTGGCGGAGAAGTGAAGCTGATTTCTCATGATAAATATGCGTGGAAGCCAGAATGGATCGTTAATGGCGAGGCTTTTGATTTAGCTGTTGTGGGCTATAAAGGGATTCAACAGCCATTACGCTTATGGCAAGGATACAGTGAAACGAGCTTTGACCTAAGCAAATTTGATGAAGGGGAATATCTCTTTGCGGAAGAAAAAGTAATTGACGCGTCAAAACTTACCAAAGTGTTGTACCCAAATGATAACCACCAAAACGGTAAGGCATTACGCTTAATGCAACAATATTTCCACTGTGCTTGCTCTGTGGCGGATATTATCAAGCGTCATTTAGCACAAGGGCGTAAATTAGAACAATTAGCTGAATATGAAGTGATCCAACTTAACGATACCCACCCAGCGATTGCGATCCCAGAGTTAATGCGTGTTCTATTAGATGATTACGATTTTTCTTGGCAACAAGCGTGGCAAATTTGTAGCCAAACCTTCGCTTACACTAACCACACTTTATTACCAGAAGCACTGGAACAGTGGGATCAAAATCTCTTGGCGAGTTTATTACCACGTCATTTTATGATTATTGACCGTATCAATAACGAGTTATATCACCAAGTGAAAGCCCATTTTAGTGATGAGGAATTTTCAGATATATGGCAACAAACAGCGGTACTTTTTGGCTACCGTGTCAGAATGGCAAATCTTTGTGTAGTAGGATCTTTTGCAGTGAATGGTGTTGCAAAAATTCACTCAGATCTTGTGGTTAGCGATCTTTTCCCTGCTTATGCACGCTTATTTAAAGATCGTTTTTATAATGTGACAAACGGAATTACACCACGTCGTTGGATCCGTCAAGCAAATCCACAATTAAGTGCGTTACTGGATAAACATATTAAAGGCGATTGGACGAAAGATTTATCCTTATTACAACAAATTGAAAAATTTGCAAAAAATGAAAAATTTCAGACCGCTTATGCACAAATAAAACAAGCAAATAAACAACGTTTAGCGGATAAAATCAAGCAAGAATTAGGCTTAGAGGTGGATACACAAGCAATTTTTGATGTGCAAATTAAGCGTTTTCACGAATATAAACGCCAGCAACTTAACCTGTTAAATATCATTGCGACCTATCAAGAATTAAAGGCAAATCCAAATCAAGATGTTGTGCCACGTGTATTTATTTTTGCAGGTAAAGCCGCTCCAGGTTATTTTATGGCGAAACAAATTATTCACGCCATTAACTGTGTCGCTGATGTGATCAATAATGATCCTGATATGAAAGGTAAATTGCAGGTTGTCTTCTTACCTGATTATCGTGTAAGCCTTGCGGAAATCATCATTCCAGCAGCCGATGTGTCAGAGCAGATTTCTCTTGCGGGGAAAGAAGCCTCAGGCACAGGGAATATGAAACTTGCGTTAAATGGGGCGATCACCTTAGGCACATTAGACGGTGCAAATGTGGAAATTGCTGACTACGTGGGCAATGAAAATGTGATTATTTTTGGGCATACGGTTGAGAGTATCAAGCAAGAATTAAAAGCAGGTTATGAGCCAATGAGATATTATCAACAGGATAAAGTTTTAGCTCAAGCGATTGATTCTCTTGCCAATGGCACTTTCTCAAAAGGCGACACCACGACCTTTGAAATGCTAGTAAAAGAGCTATTAACAAAAGACAGCTTCTGTACTTTGGCGGATTTTGCAAGCTATCGTCAAGCTCAACAAAAAATTGCAAATTTCTATCAAAATCGTACCGCTTGGATCGAAGCCACGATTTTAAATACTGCAAGATTGGGGGCATTTAGCTCGGATCGTTCAATTAAGGATTACCAAACGCAGATTTGGAAAAAATAATTTTTAGTGTGAGTTGTTATTTTGGGTAAGTGATTTTTGTTATATATACAGAATTCACTTACCTTTTTTATTTTTAATTGATAGAAAAAAGCTATTTATTTTATAGGTACGAAAGGTGTTTTTTATTAACATAGATCAAACATAGAATTGTAATATAAATGTTAAAATAAAAAATCTATCAATAAAACAGAGGATTACCTATGAAAACAAAATTATTTTTTTCGGCAATTGCCGTTGGGGTGGCTACATTTTTAGGCACAGTGGGCTATGTTCACGTTTTTGACAAAGAACAAGCAGAAACATTGATTACAAAAGCAGATTTATCCGATGAATCTCGTCAAGTAATGAAAGTTTTTTATGATAACGGCTGTCAATATTGCCATACATCAAATGCAGAATTACCATTTTATTCATCGCTTCCAGTTGTGGGGAAAATGATGAGCGATGATGTCAAAAATGGTACTCGTGTATTTATGCTAAACAATATTTTAGACGGAATGAAAGATCCATCTAAATTATCAGAAGTAAGTTTAGCAAAATTAGAACGTGTGTTAATTAACAATGAAATGCCCATCACTGCATTTAAGCATGTTCACTGGGGTTCTGGTCCTGATGATCGAGAAAAAGCAACAGTTTTAAATTGGATCCATAAAGCTCGCCAAGAAAATTTCTTACCAAAAGAGACGGAAGGGACAGATGCAACTCGCTTAGTACAACCTATTCCAAATGCATTAAAAACTGATCCACTAAAAGTAGCATTAGGGGATAAATTGTATCACGATGGACGTTTATCGGGCGATGGTACAATCCAGTGTCATACTTGCCACCAATTAGGCAATGGCGGGGTTGATGGCTTAACCACATCAACAGGTATTAAAGGACAAAAAGGTGGAATTAACGCACCAACTGTTTATAACGCCGCGTTTAACTTCTTACAATTTTGGGATGGTCGAGCTAAAGATCTAGCTGCACAAGCAGGTGGTCCACCACTAAATCCGATTGAAATGGGTTCTAAACATTGGCAAGAAATTGTTTCTAAATTAGAAAATGATGAAGCCTTTAAACAGCAATTCTTAATGGTTTATCCTGAAATTAACGATCAAACGATTACGAATGCAATCGCTGAATTTGAGAAAACTTTAATTACCCCAGACAGTGCTTTTGACCTTTATTTGAAAGGTGATGAAAACGCTCTAACGGCATCACAGTTAAAAGGTTATCAATTATTTAAAGAAAATAAATGTGATACTTGCCATACTGGAGTTGCAATGGGGGGACAATCTTTTGAATATATGGGCTTGTATGATGATTACTTTGCAGCAAGAGGCACACCTTTAACAGATGCAGATAAAGGGCGTTTTGCACAAACCCAAGATCCTGCAGATATGCACAAATTCAAAGTACCAACTTTGCGTAATGTGGCGTTAACAGCCCCTTATATGCACGATGGTAGTGTGAAAGATTTGAAAGAAGCGGTAAAAGTGATGCTACATTATCAATCTGGTAAAGATCTTTCAGAGCAAGACGTTGCTGATTTAACTTCTTTCCTAGAAAGTTTAACAGGGAAGTACAAAGGAAAAATCTTAACCAAAGAAACAAAATAATTTAATTTTTCTTTTAGAATAAAAGACTTAGCTGAAAGGCTAAGTCTTTTTTTATGCTTTTTTATTATTTGGTTGTATGTGGTTTACTTAAAATTTGAAATAGCTCACAAATTAAGATTTATTTTTGTGATGATAGTCACATATTTACACAATTCTGGTTCAAATTAGAATCAAATGTCAGTAAAGTGATAGAAAACATTTTGTTTTTTTATGCTCAATTATTTTCGTTTTTGAAGTGAAATAATTGATTTCTTATATAAAAAAGAAAGAGGTTTGCAATGAAAAGTTCAAAATTTCAATTACTTAAAACTGTATCTGCGATTGCGTTAGGTTTAGCTGTTTATAACACAGCTTCTGCAAAAGGGCGTTTGACGGTTTATTGTAGTGCAACAAATGCAATGTGTGAAAATGCCGTAAAAAGTTTTGGTGAAAAATATGATGTAAAAACATCTTTTATTCGTAATGGTTCAGGAAGTACCTTTGCAAAAGTAAAAGCAGAAGAAAGTAATCCACAAGCAGATGTATGGTATGGCGGAACATTTGATCCACAATCCCAAGCGGGGGAAATTGGTTTATTAGAACCTTATAAATCAAAAAATATTGATCAAATTGAAGAGCGTTTCCGTGATCCAGGTAAGAAAAAAGGACATTATACCTCTGCAATTTATATGGGAATTTTGGGCTTTGGGGTAAACCTTGATCGCCTTGAAAAACTCGGTATCAAAGAAGTACCACAATGTTGGAATGATTTATTAAAACCTGAATTTAAACAAGAAATTCAAGTTGCTGACCCACAAAGTTCAGGTACAGCTTATACAGCGATTGCAACATTCGTTCAATTATGGGGTGAAAAGAAAGCATTTGAATACTTCAAACAATTACACCCAAATATTTCTCAATATACAAAATCAGGTGTAACCCCTTCTCGCAATGCTGCTCGTGGTGAAACAGCAGTTGGTATCGGCTTCTTGCACGATTATATGCTAGAAAAAAGTAAAGGTGCAAACTTAAAATTAGTTGTACCTTGTGAAGGAACGGGTTATGAACTTGGCGGTGTAAGTATTATTAAAGGCGCTAGAAATTTAGACAATGCAAAATTATTTGTTGATTGGGCATTATCTAAAGAAGGGCAAGAATCAGCGTGGCAAAAAGGGCAATCTTTACAGATTTTAACCAATACTACAGCTCAACAACACCCAACTGCGCCGAATCCTAATGAGTTAAAATTGATCAATTATGATTTTGAAAAATATGGTTCTTCTGATGAAAGAAAACGTTTAATTGATAAATGGATCAATGACGTAAAATTAGCTAAATAATTTTTCTTAGAGGATAATATGATGAAAAAATTTCAAACAAAATTGACGGCAGCTGGATTGCTTATTTCAGGTTTATTAGTAACGGATATGGCAATGGCATCTGGGCGTTTAACGGTTTATTGCAGTGCAAGAAATACAGTCTGTGAGCAACAAGTTAAAACTTTCCAAGAAAAATTTGGCGTTAAAACTGCTTTTATTCGTAATAGTTCGGGAACAACCCTCGCAAAATTAGAAGCAGAAAAAGCAAATCCACAAGGTGATGTTTGGTATGGCGGCACATTTGATACCCATTCACAAGCAGCGGAGAAAGGCTTATTAAAACAGTATAAATCTAAATATTTAGATGATGTAATGCCGAAATTTAAAGATCCCGGTAAATTAAAAGGCAATTATAGTTCTGTGGTTTATATGGGCGTGTTAGGTTTTGGCGTAAACACCGAGCGTTTAAAACAGCTTGGTATTAAAGAAATGCCAAAATGTTGGAAAGACTTAACAGATCCTCGTTTAAAAGGTGAAATTCAAGTGGCGGACGCACAAAGTTCAGGAACAGCATATACGGCTTTGGCAACTTTCGTTCAACTTTGGGGTGAAGATAAAGCCTTTGATTATATGAAAGCGTTACACAAAAATATCTCGCAATACACCAAATCAGGTACCGCACCTTCAAAAAATATCGCACGTAATGAAACTACTATTGGTATCGGTTTCTTACAAAACTATTCTTTTGAACGTGAAAAAGGCGCGCCGATCGAAGTGATTGTGCCTTGTGAAGGAACTGGATATGAGCTAGGTGGTGTGAGTTTAATCAAAAATGCTCGCAATGAAGACAATGCGAAGTTATTTATTGATTGGGTGATGTCACAAGAGTCGCAAGAGTCATTATGGAAAGATACGGCAGATCATCATATTTTAACCAATGTGAAAGCAAAAGCCTCTCCATTTGCACTTACGCCAGCTGAACTGAATTTAATTGATTATGATTTCAGTAAATATGGTTCAGAAAAATTACGTGCTCGCTTAATTGAAAAATGGTTAAATGAAGTAAAATTAGCTAAATAATTGACCGCTTAAACATTTCACCACCCTATTTAAGCCTTAAATAAGGTGGTGAAAATAACCCATTTATAATTAAAAAAATAATATTATGAAAAAACAATCAACTTTATCATCAATCACAAGTAATCACTTTTTTTGGATTGCGCTTACTTTGGTTGCCTTTGTTTGTTTACCAACCTTTGCTTTAGATTATGGCTTTGCGGATTCTACCCAAGAAGAAGTTTTACAAGCAATGGGCTGGACGAACAGAACAGGTGACATAGGATTTAATATTAGCTGGCTTTGGTTTGCTTCCATTTTTTCTGTTCCTTTAATTTCATATTATTTGAAACCACAAGGAAAGATAAAACAAGGTTGGGGCGAATTATTTGCTGTTCTTGGTGTATTTGCTTTTGTCTTTATTTCCGCTACTGTTGCAAAAATCAACTTAGGTTTTTCTATTTTGGTTTTAATGTTAGCACTTATTGCATTAGCGACAAATGCACTGGCGAAATTATCGGTCTTACAAGGCGATAAATTTATTATAGCCTCTCTGATTTGTATTGTTTTAACGATCTTTTTCTTTATCGTTTATCCAATCATCTCCATTTTTATTTCAATGTTTTATGACGGCTCGGAATTTGTGCCAAGCCAAGTGATTGATACCATAAAACAGCCATATATTTTACGCATCATCACAAACTCATTGAGTGTTGCTGCGACAATTGGGGTATTAGCTACTTTCTTCGGTTTACTCTTTGCGTTATACACGACACGTATCGCAAGACGTACCGCATTTATCGGTAAATTATTCTCGATTTTACCTATCGTGACCCCACCTTTTGTAGTGGCATTAGGGATCACCTTAATGCTCGGACGTTCAGGTTATGTGACTGAATTTTTAGTTAAATATTTTGGTTTTAGCAGTAACTGGTTATATGGTTTTGCAGGGATCGTAATCGCTCACACTCTCGCATTAACCCCATTATCCTTTATGATTTTAGAAGGGGCATTAAAATCAATTCACCCTTCAATTGAAGAAGCCTCTTACACAATGCGAGCAAATCGCTATAAAACCTTCTTCAATATTATCTTCCCACTATTAAAACCTGCACTCGCTAACTCATTCTTAGTGGTTGCTATTCAATCCTTAGCGGATTTTAGTACTCCATTAGTGTTAGGGGGAAGTTTCGATGTAATTTCATCACAAATTTATTTCTATATTGCAGGTTCGCAATTAGATTATGCGTCAGCAAGTACCTTAGGAACATTATTGTTAATCTTCTCATTAGGGATTTTCATTATTCAATATATGTGGATCGGTAACCGCTCTTATGTCACAGTTTCAGGAAAATCTTATCGTGGTGAAGTACAAGATTTACCACCAACAATGAAATCAATGATCACCTTTTTCTTAGGTTTCTGGACACTCTTCAACGCCGTGTTATACGGTAGTATTTTCTACGGAAGTTTCACTGTAAACTGGGGTGTGGATTATTCCTTAACATTGAAAAACTATGTCCTATTATTTGCGAGTGGCTTTGACAGTGGTGCGTGGCCATCATTGATTCAGACAGTACTCTTTGCATTAGTGGCGGCACCTATTACCTCTGTTTTAGGCTTATTGCTTGCATACATTACGGTACGGCGAGAATTTAAAGGTAAGAAAACCTTAGAATTTTTAACCTTACTCTGTTTTGCTGTACCAGGAACAGTTGCTGGGGTGGCATATATCCTCGCCTTTAACAATGCACCGATTTACATTACGGGAACGGGTATCATCATTATTTTATCAATGGTAACCCGTAATATGCCAATCGGTATGCGTGCCGCAATTGCAGGATTAGGACAGCTCGATCAATCCTTAGATGAAGCCTCACTTTCCTTGAAAGGTAGCTCATTTAAAACATTACTTTATGTGGTTTTACCGCTGTTAAAACCTGCGTTACTCTCTTCATTAGTAACCAGTTTTGTGCGTGCAATGACCACCGTATCCGCAATTATCTTCTTAGTAACGGCAGATACCCGCGTAGCAACATCTTATATTTTAAACCGTGTTGAAGACGGTGAATACGGTGTTGCAATTGCGTATGGCTCGGTGTTAATTGTAGTAATGATGTCAATTATCTTATTCTTTGACTGGATTGTGGGCGATACTCGAATTGCCAAATCTAAGGCGAAAAAACAATAATATTTAGGAATAAATTATGAATAAAACAAATGATAAACAATTTTTAGTATTAAAAAATGTGACCAAAGCCTTTGGTAAAGCTGTCGTTATTGATGATCTAAATTTAGAAATTGAACGTGGCACAATGACCACCTTACTTGGACCTTCTGGCTGTGGTAAAACAACGATTTTACGTTTAGTTGCAGGGCTAGAAACCCCAACATCTGGACAAATTTTTATTGATGGCGAAGACGTAACAAAAAGCTCAATTCAAACCCGTGATATTTGTATCGTGTTTCAGTCTTACGCACTTTTCCCACATATGTCTATTGCTGATAACGTGGGCTATGGTTTAAAAATGCTAAACGTACCAAAAGAAGAACGCCAGCAACGTGTTGAAGAAGCATTAGAACTGGTTGATCTTGCAGGATTTGGACCTCGTTATGTGGATCAAATTTCAGGTGGACAACAACAGCGTGTTGCACTGGCTCGTGCGTTAGTATTAAAACCAAAAGTACTACTTTTTGATGAACCATTAAGTAACCTTGACGCAAACTTACGCCGTAGTATGCGTGAAAGTATCCGAGAATTACAACAACGTTTAGGCATAACGTCACTATATGTTACCCACGACCAAACGGAAGCTTTTGCGGTATCGGATCAAGTTATCGTAATGCACAAAGGAAAAATAATGCAAAAAGGCACAGCCAAAGAGCTATATTTACGCCCTAATTCATTATTCCTTGCTAACTTTATGGGCGAATCAAGTATGTTTAAAGCCTATTTAAACGGCAATGTGGTCTCTGTAAATGGTTATGATATTACCTTAGATGACACTACTCAATTTAACCTACCTGATGGCGAATGTTTAGTTTGCGTACGTCCAGAAGCAGTATCTTTAAAAGCAGAAGGCACAGAAGCACAAAAATGCCAAATAAAAACAGCGATTTATATGGGAAATCACTGGGAAGTCGTTGCTTTATGGCACGGCGAAGAATTGTTAATCAATTTAAGCCCAGAAGACTTTGAAGAAAGTATTTCTGAAACTTATCTACATTTCTCGCAAACAGGTTTATGCTTATTGCCAAGAGAGTAGTTTTTTCTATTCAGTTTTATAATCAGCACCTTAATAATGCTTTATAAGGTGCTGATTTTTTTTATATAAAAGAATTTTTTTGCAAATTTTCAATAAAAAATAACCGCTTTATTTTTACCCCTAAAAAGATTAAAATTTTGCTATACATTTATTTTGAGGACATTATAATGCAACCAGCAACCAGCAACCAGCAACCAGCAACCAGCAACCAGCAACCAGCAACCAGCAACCAGCAACCAGCAACCAGCAACCAGCAACCAGCAACCAGCAACCAGCAACCAGCAACCAGCAACCAGCAACCAGCAACCAGCAACCAGCAACCAGCAACCAGCAACCAGCAACCAGCAACCAGCAACCAGAACAGCATAGCTGTACAAGCCTTTCTTAGCAACCTTGATAGCACACTTTGGAACGCTGCCGATAAACTTCGCAATAATTTAGACGCCGCCAACTACAAACATATCGTTCTCGGTTTTATCTTTTTAAAATACGTCTCCGACACCTTTACCGCCCACCAAACCAAACTTTTAACGCAATTTCAAGCTCCTGATGACGAGCTTTACTTAGATCCTGAATTCTTTGATGAATCAATGCAACAAAGCGAACTCAATCAGCGTGAATATTACACCAAAGATAATATTTTCTGGGTGCCTGAAAAAGCCCGTTGGGAGACCATAAAATCCCTGTGTAACACAAATATTGGTGATGAATTACCGTGGGGAAGCAAATTTAAAGGGGTAGCGTTACTGATTGATGACGCTTTTGAAGCCATTGAACAAGAAAATCCCAAACTCAAAGGGGTATTGCAACGTATCGCCAGTTTTGGGGTGGCAGAGAACACGCTGATCGGCTTAGTTAATACCTTTTCAGATACCAACTTTACCACGCCAACCCACAATGGCGAACCGATCCACCTACACGCCAAAGATATTCTCGGACACGTTTATGAATATTTTTTAGGACAATTTGCCCTTGCGGAAGGTAAAAAAGGCGGACAATATTTCACCCCAAAATCTATCGTAACCTTAATTGTTGAAATGCTCGAACCTTATCAAGGACGCATTTACGACCCAGCAATGGGCAGTGGCGGATTTTTTGTATCAACCGATAAATTTATTCAATCCCACTCGGGCAACCGCAATGCTATTTCCATTTATGGGCAAGAATCCAACCCAACCACACGCAAATTAGCGGTAATGAATATGGCAATTCGTGGCATTGATTTTGACTTCGGCACTCGCAACGAAGACACCCTAAAAAATCCGTTACATATTGATAAAAAAATGGATTTCATAATGGCAAATCCACCTTTTAATATCAAAGAATGGTGGAGCGAAAGTTTAGCGGACGACCCACGCTGGAAATTTGGCACACCGCCAGAAAGCAACGCTAACTTTGCGTGGTTGCAACATATGATTTACCACCTATCCGAAAAAGGCAAAATGGCACTGCTACTCGCCAACGGCTCAATGAGTAGCCAAACCAACAACGAAGGGGAAATCCGCAAAAATATCATCAATGCCGATCTGATTGATTGTATGGTCGCCTTACCGGGACAACTCTTTACTAATACCCAGATCCCCGCCTGTATCTGGGTTTTAAACAAAAACAAAACCCGCAAAGGCGAAGTGCTATTTATTGACGCCCGCAATATCGGTTATATGAAAGACCGTGTACTACGAGATTTTTCTGATGACGATATCCAAAAAATCGCCGATACCTATCACAAATGGCAGCAATCTACCGACTATGAAGATATCGCAGGCTTTTGCAAATCTGCCACATTAAACGACATTGCCGACAATGATTTTGTACTCACCGCAGGACGCTATGTCGGAGCAGAAGAAATCGAAGATGACGGCATACCTTTTGCAGAAAAAATGCAAAATCTGACCGCTTGCTTGCGTAAACAATTTTCCCAAGGACAAGAATTAGAACAACAAATCGAACAAAACTTAAAAAGTTTAGGGTTTTAAATATTTTGAAATATTATCGAAATGTAGGGGCGGATTGAGTGAGCAAAGCGAACGGAATATCCGCCCGTTATCGAATAATAAACAGGACGATAAGCGGTTAAAAATATTTAGATTTTTACAAAAAATAAGAGAATTAAATTATGAGTAATTGGGAAACAAAAAATTTATTTGATGTTATTGATATTATTGGAGGGGGAACACCCAAAAGAAGCAATAGTGAATATTGGAATGGGAATATAAATTGGTTGTCTGTCGCTGATTTTAATAATAATTCTAGATTTATATCATCATCTGCTGAAACAATTACTGAATTAGGATTAGTAAAAAGTAGTACAAAATTATTAAAAAAAGGGCAACTTATAATTTCAGCTCGTGGGACTGTTGGCTGCATTGCACAGCTATCAAAGGAAATGGCATTTAATCAATCTTGCTATGGTTTGAATGGTAAAGACGGAATAATTGATAATGGATTTTTATATTATTCTTTAAAAAATAGTATTGCAGAGTTAAAACAAAAAACTCACGGAGCTGTGTTTGATACAATTACAAGAGAAACATTTAAAAATATAAAAATTACTTATCCATCTCTAAGAACTCAAATTGATATTGCAAATAAATTAGGATTTTTAGACAAAAAAATCCAACTCAACACCAAAACCAACCAAACCCTAGAAAATATCGCACAAGCGATATTCAAAAGCTGGTTTATTGATTTTGACCCTGTACATACCAAAGCAAACGCACTCGCAAACGGCGACGATATCCAAACCGCCAACCGTAAAGCGATGATGACCCTATCAGGCAAAACAGACACCGAACTTACCGAAATGGCACAACAATCCCCCACCGAATACGCCCAACTACACCAAACCGCCCAAGCCTTCCCAAGTGAATTTGGTGAAAATGGATTGCCGTTGGGGTGGGAAATGAAGCCTTCGGATAGTTTATTTGATATAGCTATTGGAAAAACACCACCAAGAAAAGAACAAGAATGGTTTAGTAATAACAAAAATGACGTTCAATGGATTTCAATTAAAGATATGGGAAATTCAGGAACTTTTATTTTTAATAGTAGTGAGTATTTAACACATACAGCAGTTGATAAATTTAATGTTAGAAGAATACCAACTAATACTGTTCTTTTAAGCTTTAAATTAACTGTTGGTAGAGTAGTTATTACTACTTGTGAAACAACTACAAATGAAGCAATAGCACATTTTAAACTAAATAATAAAAAATCTATTTTAACAAGTGAGTTTTTATATTGTTATTTAAAAAGTTTTGATTTTAATAATTTAGGAAGCACTTCATCTATTGCAACTGCGGTTAATTCAAAAACTATTAAATCAATGCCTATTTTAAATGTTCCACAAGGTGTTTTATTAGAATTTCAAAACAAAATATTATCGATATTTGAACAAATCAAAAATAATCAAATAGAAATCAATTCTTTAATTGAAATAAGAGATACATTATTACCCAAATTATTAAATGGAGAGCTTTAAATGGAAAGAAAAGTAAGCTATTTAGAGCGATTATTTATTGAAGAATTAAATAATAGTGGTGATGAAATAATTATTTGTGGCTATGTTTTTGAAAGAGATCGAATATTATATGAGCTTGATCGCACTATTTATAATTTTGCTTTTGATGAATGGAAAGTCAATCGCCAAAGAGAAAATCTATCAAAAGCTGATGATTTATTAAAATTACATAATAATAAAAACAGATTTCAAATATTAAAAGGGTTAATAGAGAAACAGGTTGTTATTCCTTTTATTGGTGCAGGTCTTTCTAATCCAACAGGTTTACCATTATGGAAGGATTTTTTAGAGAATGCTATAACAGATATTAACGTAGATATTGATATTTTTAATCAGTATATAGCTAATTATGAATATGAGAATGTAGCTCAGTGCTTAGAAGATAGTAATAGAGCATTACTTCAAGATCACTTAAACAGCTCATTTGGTAAGACATATAGGATTGATGAGATTTGTGGTGTAATTTGCCGTTTACCTGATTTTTTCCCAAATTCTACAATTATTACCACAAATTACGATAATTTAATTAAAACTATTTATGAAGAAAATCAAATGCATTTTGCTGAATATTTAGATGGTATATATGCTGTTGAATTTAATCAATTACTTTCTCAAAACCAACGAGTGCTTTTAAAATTGCACGGCTCACATATAACAAGTAGTAAGAGAATTTTAACTAAAAGAGATTATGATCGACATTATAACGATAATAATACTATATCTAATTGCATAAAATCATTGTTTTCACGTTCAATCTTATTTATAGGGTGTAGCTTAAATGTCGATAGAATGGTCAAAGAAATGAGCAAATTTGTTGAACAAGAAGGAGCTGATAATTTAACAAAACATTATGCGTTTTTATCGTGTGAAAATATGACTGATGAAGAAAGAAAGCAAAGAATGGAAGAATTATCAAAAGCTAATATATTTCCGATTTGGTATGACGGAGATCACGATGAATGTATTGAAGCATTATTAGAAAAATTAAATGAGCGATAAAGTGAGCGATATAATGAGCGATAAAATTTTCCCTACTCGCTCAAACAAGCGGTCAATTCCCAACAAAAATTTACAAAAACAGGACAGATTATGAAACTAAACACACCGATAAATGAAGATCTTATTGAGCAACTAGCAATTAAACAATTAAAAATGCTCGGTTGGGGGTATCAATATGGCAAGGATATTCCGATTGATGAGCAGTTATCCATTGACGGTGCGTGGCGTTCTCGTGGCTCTCAGGTGGTGTTTAAGCCGTTGTTGAAGCAAGCGTTGGTGCGTTTAAATTCGGATATTCCTGAGTCTGTGATTGACGAAGTGGTGCAGAAAATTTGCTTTTCCGATAGTAGCGATTTGGCATTACAAAATCAGACAGCTTATGGCTGGTTGCGTAATGGCGTGGCGGTCAGTTATCAAAAAGAGGGTGAGCAAATCAGTGATCTGGTGCGTTTGATTGATTTTCAAAATGTGGCGAATAATGATTTTTTAGTGGTCAATCAATTAACTATTGCAGGGCGAAAAGGCAATCGCCGTCCTGATGTCATCGCTTATATTAACGGCTTGCCGATTGTGGTGTTTGAGTTGAAAAATCCTCTTATCGAAGAAGCGGATATTAGCAAGGCATATTCTCAGTTACAAACCTATAAAGATGAAATTACGGATCTGTTTATTTTTAATCAAGTGCTGGTAATCTCTGATAGCACCCAAGCACGTGTAGGATCGGTTACAGCAGATTTTGAGCGTTTTACACCGTGGCGAGTGGTAAATGAGAAGCAAAACAGTGTGCGAGTGCATTTTGAAAATGAATTAGAAAGTTTGCTTAATGGTTTATTCTCGCCTGAGATTTTGTTGGATTATATCCAAAATTTTACGGTGTTTGAAAAAAATGAAAAAGGAAAAATCATCAAAAAAATTGCCGCTTATCATCAATATTATGGCGTAAATGAGGCGGTGCAATCCACTGAAATTGCGATCAAGGGGAATAAGAAAATCGGTGTGGTGTGGCATACCCAAGGCAGTGGCAAATCTTTATCAATGCTGTTTTATACGGGCAAAGTGTTATCTCAAAAAATGTTAGGCAATCCAACCATTGTGGTAGTAACGGATCGCAATGATCTTGATGGTCAATTATTTAAAACCTTTTGTGAAGGGCAAGCGATTTTAAAACAAGTACCGATCCAAGCCCAAAACAGCGAGGAATTACGCCTAGAACTCGCCAAACGAGAAGCGGGCGGTGTGATTTTTACCACTATTCAAAAATTTGGATTGAGCGATGAAGAAGAAAGCCACCCTGTTTTAAATTCTCGCTCAAATATTATTGTGATTACCGATGAAGCCCACCGCTCGCAATATGGTTTCAATCAAAAAATTAACGCACAGGGGCAATATCGAGCGGGCTTTGCTAAACATTTACGCAGTGCGTTGCCGAATGCCTCTTTTTTAGGTTTTACAGGGACGCCGATTGAAATGGAAGATCGTGATACGCAAGAAGTTTTTGGAAAATATGTGTCGATTTATGATTTTCAAGATGCAGTGGAAGACGGTGCGACAGTGCCGATTATTTATGAGGCACGTCAAATCAGTTTAAATGAAAGCAACGAGTTTGATCGCTTGATGAAAGAAGCGAGGGATTTGCTCGATGATGAGGATAGCCCTGAATTTCGCTTGCGTGAAAAACTGATGGGGACGGACGAGCGTTTGGATAAATTGGCGAATGATTTTATTCATCATTTCTCAGAACGTAATACGGTGTTTGAGGGTAAGGCGATGTTGGTGGCGATGAGCCGTGATATTTGTGTAAAAATTTATCAAAAAATCACCGCTTTACGCCCCGAATGGCACAGTGAAGATGTTAATCAAGGGGCGATCAAAATTGTTATGACAAGCAATGCAAGTGATCCACAAGCGTGGCAGATCCATAATCAAGATAAAAAAGTGTTAGAAAAACGCTTTAAAGATCCTGATGATCCGTTAAAAGTAGTGATTGTGCGTGATATGTGGCTCACAGGATTTGACGCTCCTTGTTGTCATACGATGTATATCGATAAGCCGATAAAAGGGCATAATTTAATGCAGGCGATCGCAAGGGTAAACCGTGTGTTTCGTAATAAAAGCCGTGAAAATGGCGGATTGATCGTGGATTATGTAGGGCTAACGGAAGAATTGCGAGAAGCAACCGCAAATTACACCAACGCAAACGGCAAAGGCTCGGTTAAGCAAGACATTAACGCTGTTTTTGAAAAAATGTGTGAATATATTTCTATTATTCGTGGACAATTCGCAAGCGTGGTGGATGGCAAAAAATTTAGTGTGGACGATGTATTAAAAATCACAAATCCATCGCAATTATTGACAGAAATTCTAAATGCTGCAAACCATATTGTCGGCTTGGATCGTGTAAATTCATCACAACAAGATCCAAATAAAAAAGAGGCAACTCCACGCAAAAAAGCCTTTTTAGAAGCGGTGCGATTAGCCAAAAAAGGGCTTTCTTTATGCGGTGCATTACCAGAAGCTACACCTTATAAACAAGAACTTGCGTTTTATGATGCTGTTCGAGCGACCATTATCAAAAACAGTGCCACCAAAGATCCGAAAACAGGCAAAAATGAACAGCAATTAAAATTAGTCTCCTTGATCAATCAAGCGGTTACTTCTGATGGCGTAGTGGATCTTTTTGATTTACTCGGACAAGAACGTCCAAATATCAACTTGTTATCCGATGAGTTTTTAGATGTGATCCGCCAAAGCCCGACCAAAGATTTGTGGACATCTGCGATTGAGCGTTATTTGAAATCTAAAATCAATGAATTGAGCGGTACGAATTTAACCACCAAAGCAGATTTTGAGCAACGTTTAAAAGAAGCGATGAATCAATATCACAACCATAACTTATCGGTGTTAGACATAATCGAAGAACTGATCGGCTTGGCGAAAGAGTTTGATGAACAGAGCAAACGTGGGCAAAAATTAGGATTAAGCGAGGCAGAATTAGCCTTTTATGACGCCCTTGCTAAAAATGACAGTGCCAAAGAACTAATGGGCGATTTAACTTTAATCAAGTTGGCACGAGAAATCACCGATAAACTACGCAAATCTGCCACGATTGACTGGCAATATAAAGAAGGCGTAAAAGCCAAAATGCGAATTTTAGTGCGCCGAATGCTGATGATTTATAAGTATCCACCGGATAAACAAGAAGATGCCATTAAGTATGTGTTAGAGCAGGCAGAGGCGATTGCGGAGATGTTGTAAATAGAAGGATAAAAATGCCAGGATTGTATCTGGCATTTTTTGTTCTAATGATACCCCATCAAAACCAATAAATTTTTCGTATATTCAATGGCTTCGCTGCGATTATTGACACCGATTTTTTGGTATAAATTACGAATGTGGGTTTTGATGGTTGTCATTGCGACCACAAGCTCTTGAGAGATCTGTTCGTTGCTATAACCTGAATAAATTAGCCCTAATACTTGCCATTCACGCGTTGTAAGTGGGCTGATTTTGAGTAGTTCAGGGACTTGGGGATTTTCAAGGAGTTTTTGCACAAATTCCTGATCAAAATGGGCAAATTTGTGGCGGTTATGTTGGTTGATACTGCGTAAAATAAATTGTGCTTTGCGAAGTGAAAGTTCATCAAGGACATTTATTTGCAATAGTTGGCGGATCTGTTGTGCCATTATGTCGCCTTCAATCACAAATGCACTAATAAAATTCGTTTGTTGGCTGATTTCTAGGGCTTTGATCAGATCTCTTTGTGCCAGTTCTTTTTTATTTTGATGAATAAAAACAAGATTTCTTAAAATTAATGCACGTTGGATATCGCTGGTTAGTTTCAATTCCTCTGCAGTATGTAAAATATTTTTTAAGATACTGAGTGCTTGCTCAGGTTTATTTTGTAATAAATAAGCACGTGCAATATTACGAGATTGGCGTTGCGTAAAGTGGTTTGATGCTCGGCTTGGCAGGCTTTTTTTAATTAACCAGCTATCAAATTGTGAATTATCTTTGGTTAATTGATAGTAAATCACTTGAATTTCATCAAGGGTTGCCGTCCAATCTTTGTGTGCAGGAAAGTGTCCGATAGAATGTTGGCACTGTTCAATTAAGCGTTTGGCATTATTCAAATCGCCACGCACTAATGAGATTTTAGCAAGCAATGCCAAGCATTGTAGTTTTTCATCTTCTTTTTCTAAAATATCAATTCCTGCGTTTGCCATTGCTTCGGCTTGGTCAAGATTATGCCATTCCCATTGAATTTGCCCTTTTAGACGCAATAAAAATTCGTGCATTGGAATTTGATGAAAGCTTTCTGCTTGTAAGGTCGTTTCTTTCAATAGATCATAAGCAGATTGTAAGAAACCTTGTGCAGATAAAATTTCAGCCTGTTGTAATTTAGACCATAACCAGTGATGATAAGTATGTTGTGAAAGTGCCATTTTTTCTACTTGTTTCATCTGTACCATTGATTCTTGCAAATTACCACGACAATGTTGAGCCTCTGCGATAACTGAAATGGCGACAATTCTGGCGTAGCTAAATTCTTGGGGAATGGTTAATAGAGCGTTGCTGGCGAGCTTATAAGCCAGTTCATCATCGCCTTCGTTTAATGCAACTTGTCCACGCAGTGCGTCAAATTTTCCTTGATAGTGTTCTGCAAGCGGTGAATTTGTATTAAATTTTTGCAAAATTCCGCTGACTTCTTGATAACGGTGCTGACTTTGAACCACCCACGCTTTAAGTAAGACTAAGGTTGGATCTTGCCACATTAGCTCTGGGGGAAGATGGTTTAAACTGTCTTCAAGTAATTTTAATTGCCCTTGATGAAACAAAGACCAACCGTGCTGTTGGAGAATTTGATAAAGAGTTTGGGTGTCAGTAATTTGTTGGGCGTGATAAATCGCCTCTTGGCAGAACCCTAATTTTAACCATTCCATTGCGGCACGTTGATTGAGCTTTTGCCACTCATCAGGCAATTCTAAACGGCAACTCTGCGTGAGATAAGAGGATAAAATAGGATGGAATTTCCACCAAATATCGCCATCATTATTATCAATGCGTTGGATAAAAAGCCCTTGTTTTTCTAATTCATCAAGTTTCTTAGCACTGTTTTTATCTTGGGTTATTGCCGTTGCGAGGGTTTCATTTATGGAGTGTAAAATCGCACAGCGTTGCATAAATTGTTTGAGTTCAGGATCAATATAATGGAAGATTTCTTCGTTCAGATAATCAGCGATGTGGTGCTGATTCAGTTTCGCAAATAATTTTTGTGGGCTTTTGATCAAGTCGCTATTTTGTTTCAGAATAAAGCTGATTAACTGTAATCCTGTTGCCCAACCTTCCACTTGTTCGCACAGGGTAAATATCGCTTCTTGGGTAAAAGTATCATTTAATTTTAATTCAAAAAATTGCTTTGCTTCGTTGTGGGTAAAAGCAAGCTGGCTCATATTGATTTCTAAAAGCTGTTCGTGAATGCGTAGGTTTGTGATACTAAGTGGGGGCGTTAAGCGAGAAAGAATAATTAAATTCATCGTAGCAGGTTGATTCTTCAACCAAAAGCGGAGTGCGTTGTGAATTTCAGCGTTTTCAATATGATGATAATCATCAATAATTAAACTAAAATTTGTGTCGATTTTATTTAATTTAACCAGTAATTGTGAGAAATAATCGGTTAAGTCATTTTGATAGTTTAAATCATCGGTTTCCATCCCACAGGCTTGGACTAATGCAGCAGTAAAATAGCGAGAAAATTGCTCTGTTTTGTTATCACTTTTATCTAACGCATACCAACCCGTATGTGATTGACGCTCTTTCCATTGAGATATTAGTGTAGTTTTACCATAGCCAGCGGGGGCGGTAATCAGAGTGAGGGGATAGTGATGAATGCTATCAAGCTCTGTTAATAACTGTGTTCGTTCAATATTATGATTAGAATGCGTTTGATTTTGTTTGCTTGAAATAAGTTTTGTTGGAATCAATTTTGCTAGTGACTGCATATTACCTCCATAGTATCAACCCTATGATTGTAACAAAAAACAGCCACTAGACAATTATAAATAAGACAATTTGTTAGAAATTATTTATCTATTTTCTTGATTGCTATGATATTATTTCTGAACTTAACCTTGATTTGGTTTGTGGAATAGGGTTACTGCAATGAAAATAAAGCCTAAGAAACAGGCGATAATTAACGCATAGAATCCACCGTTCCAGCCGTATAAATCCACTAATTTACCTATTACCCAGCCTGCACTTGCTGAACCTAAAAAATAGCCAAATAAACCTGTTAAGCCCGTTGCTGTCCCTGTTGCAACACGAGGCACTAAATCAGCCGCTTGTAAGCCGATCATCATCACAGGTCCATAGATTAAGAAACCAATCGCAACTAAGCTGATTTCATCAACAAGTGGATTGCCTGCTGGGTTTTTCCAATAAACAATAATTGCAATTAATACGCCAACAAGGAAAAGCAACATTGGTGGTGCACGGTGTCCTTTGAAAACTTTATCACTTAAATAACCGCTTGCAAGCATTCCAAAAATGCCTGCATATTCATACATAAAATATGCCCAGCTTTGTTTGTCCACAGAGAAGTGTTTTACTTCTTTTAAGTAGGTCGGAGCCCAGTCGATAATGCCGTAGCGAATAAAATAAACGAACACATTGGCAATCGCAATCGCCCATAGGAATTTATTATTGATGATATATTTGTAGAAAATATCACGAGCGGTGAGGGTGTTTGCTGATTCCACTTTTTCAATAACTTTTTCTTTTTTCCATTCATCAACAGGCGGTAAGCCTTGTGATTCAGGGGTGTCACGTAATAAATAGAGCATAACAAAAGCAAGTAGAATAGCGATAAGAGCCGGCAAGTAAAAGAGTGATTGCCATACGCCAAAAATAGATAAACCTAAAATGGCAAGTGGTCCGATTAAACCACCACCGAGATTGTGTGACACATTCCACCAACTCCACCACGAACCACGCTCAGACACTGAGAACCAGTTTGTCATCGTTTTAGCGCCTGGTGGGTAACCCATTCCTTGGAACCAGCCATTTAAGGCTGCTAAGATGATCATGATTGGAATGGAAGATAACACGCCTGGGACTAGCCCGAACACTAAGCTAACAATCGCTGAGCCGATTAATCCTAATGTCATAAAATAGCGTGGATTTGAGCGATCTGACACATTGCCCATAATGAATTTACTAAAACCGTAAGCGAGGGATAACGCAACGCCAACGCTACCGAGATCGGTTTTGGTAAATCCATATTCGTCAATTAAGTAGGGAATGGCGAGGGAAAAGTTTTTGCGGATTAGGTAATAAGCGGCATAGCCAATAAATACACCTGCGAATACTTGCCAACGTAATTTTTTATACTCTGCATCTGTACGAGCCTCATCTATCCTTGGGGCTGGAGCAGATGCTTTCAAGAATGAAAACATATTTATAACTCCTTATGAAATAATGGAAGTGCTATTATCAATCAAAAAAAATATTTTTCAATCTATTTTAGTGTGATAATTGCTCGTCTAGAGGTTTTCTATTCTCAATAGGCGGTCATCTTATTAAAAATAAATAGCAAAAAAAAAGCATTCAAGATTTTTACCTTGTTTGTATTCTCTTACGGAGGTATATCTAATTTATTTTTTAAATTCCCCTTTTTTTTTTGTGTGTATTGGTATACTATCTAGCATCTTCGATATTCTGAGATTATTTTTTAAGGAAATTAAATGAAATTAAAACTTACAATAGTTTATATTGCCATCGGATTTGGTATGAATAGTGCTTTTTCGCAAAATCAAAGTATTATTCTTGATGAAATTAACGTTATTGGAAATATATCTAAGGATAATACAGATCCATTATCATATAAACCAAAATCTAATGATATTGTTGTTACTAAAAGAGAATTAAGATCGAAATCTAGTACTTTAGGAAATGCATTATCAAGTGAATTAGGGGTGCACTCTAGTCAGTTTGGAGGAGGAGCAAGTTCTCCTATTATCAGAGGGCAAGAAGGTGTTAGACTAAAAGTTTTATCTAATGGATCTGATGTAATAGATATGGCAGAGTTATCTCCTGATCATAATCATGGAGTAGATACATTATTATCGAGTAAAGTTGAAATTATCAGGGGAGCCACTACATTATTGTATGCAAATGCATCAAGTGCTGGAGTTATTAATGTCATTGATGAACGTATTCCAACAGAAGTTCCTGATCTCTTAGTTGGTGAAGGTGCAATTCGTTATAATTCAAATAGTAATGAGAAATTGAAAACAATAGGCTTAACAGGTGGAGTTGGTAAGTATTTAGCTGTTAGAATTGAAGGCTTACACCGTGGTTCAGATATCTATAAAGTACCAGAATTTAATTTAGGTGAAAAAATTGATTATGTCCCTGATACACAAAATCATACAAAATTAGGAAGCTTCGGTTTCAATTTTATAGGAAGTAAGGGCTCTATTGGTGCCTCAGTAACGGAACGCTCTGAAAATTATGGTATACCAGGGCATGATCATCAAATGGATACCTGCCATGCACATATTAAAGGAGAAAATGATAATCATGGTTATTATCTTGGAATGTATCCACATTTAACGGATGATACAGATCTTTTGAATGCTCATTTTGATGGTTGTGGGCAAATTTCATTAGATCACAAGCATAGTCACAAACATCCTTATGGACATTCTCATCATCTAGGTACAAAAGGACCAAATGTTGTTTCTTTTTCTCGTCGAAAGGATATTAAAGCACAATTAAACAAACCTCTTAGAGGGCTAGACAGACTTCGGATATATTATACAACAACAAAGTATCATCATGATGAAAAAGATGGTGCTGTTGTTACTAATTTATTTAATAATAATGGTAATAATACACGAATAGAGCTATTCCATACTCCTACTTCAGGTTTTTCTGGTGTTATAGGTATGCAGTATCAGAAAAAATCAATGGATGCCAATATTCCACGTCGAACACCGTGTAGTACACTCTATGGACATCCTTGTTCTAAAAGTCTTAATCCTAATGAATTTTTAAAGCCAATAACAGAACAAGATAGGGTTCACTGGGCTCTTATTCCTAATAAAAATGTACAAACTAGTTTTTTTATAGCAGAAAAATTTAAATATAAAGATTTTGTATTTGATGCAGCAATTCGTACTGAAAAACAGCGTATTCATATTGATTATGATGTAGAGCAATTAAAAAACAATCGTCGTATTAAATATGATCGATGGAGTGATTCTAATCCATTAAAAAAAGTTTGTTCACCTGAGAAAAAATCTAGTCCTTGGTCTTGGTCTGGTGATCCAAATCCAGATTATGATAAAATAGCTTGCGATGTAGAAATTGACAAAATAGAACCACTTCCAAGTTTATCTAATTACAACGAGCGAGCAACATCTTATGCTTTTAGTACCTTATGGAGATTTAAACCAAAATATGAAGTTACATTAGCTTATTCTCATAATGAGAGACATCCAACTCCAATGGAACTGTATTATCATGGTAATCATATTGCGACTTCATCATATGAACATGGTAATAAAAATTTAACTAAAGAAATTTCTGATAGTTATGAGATTAATTCAGCTTATCAAGGAGATAAATTACGCTATAGTATAAGCTTATATTATAGTTATTTTAAAAATCGTATTTTTAATCAAACATTATCTAAATTAGGAAACTTATCTTTAAATCGTTATGCACAATCAAAAGCAGAATATTATGGTATTGAAGGACGTCTTGATTATGAAATAAATAATCATTTAGATGTTGGTGTTTTTGGTGATTATGTTCGAGGTAAATTATTTGATTTAGCACCAAAGCAAACAAGAACAGATGGTCGATTTGTTGAATATGTTGCTCAGCCAGATCAAAATGCTCCACGTGTACCACCTGCTCGTTTAGGATTAAGAATTAAATGGGATATAACAGATGCGTTATCAAGTGATTTAGAATATACCTATGTCTTTAAACAAAGAAAAGTAGCTCCTCTTGAAAATAAAACGGAAGGATATCAATTATTAAATCTAGGCTTGTCATATGATCATTTTTATAAGGATATTGATTACTCAATCTTTATGAAAGTAGATAACGCATTTAATAAAAAAGTTTACTCACACACATCATATTTATCCTTTGTCCCTCAAATGGGACGAAATATTACTATGGGAGTGAATTTTTCTTTCTAAGAATATTTTTACTCTATTAGAATTCGTAGATTTTTAGGGTATGTAATGGTTTCTGTAGGGCATTTGGTCATTTTAATTACCATAATAATACATATACTAATAAGAGCTTTCGTTTTATTAAAATTAAAAAGCGATTTTCTAGTGACTGTTTTTTTATTGCTTTATATAGTATCAATACTATGATTGTAACAAAACAGCCACTAGATAATTATAAATTATATGATTTATAGGAAATCATTTAGTTCACTTTCTTAGGCATTGGTTTGCCAATGATAATAAAGAAAATCCCAAAAACAAGCATTAGCATACAGTACCAAACGTAAGGGATGATATCGATTGGCGAGATAGAGCATAATCCAGCCATAACAAGTAATTGTCCACCAAATGGCGATAAGCCACTAAATGCCGATGAAAAGAGATCTAAAATCGCCGCAATACGACTTCTATTTATTCCAATTTCATTACCGATATTTTTAGCGATTGGACCTGAAACAATGATTGAAATTGTATTATTGGTGGTGGCGATATCTAATAAACTCACAAGGCTTGCGATACTAAATTCGCCTGCACGAACACTTTTTACATTTTTGGTTAAGTGATAAAGCAGATAATCAATGCCACCTAAATATTTCATTAACGCAACCATACCGCCCACTAAGACGGCAATTAACGCCATATCTTCCATCCAAACCATTCCAGTGTGAATCACTTTAAAGCTTTCAAGAATCGTAAAATCTTGGTGCATAACGCCAATAATTAAGCCAGATAAAATCCCCAATCCCATAACCGGAATCACGTGCATACCCACCAAAGAAAGCACGATAATAATCGCATAAGGTAAGATGTTCAGTAAGTTAAAATCAAGGTGTTCTGTTACCGCACTTGCATTGACATCAACAAGCAATAATAGGGCGATATTGATAATAATTGCTGGCAGTACCATTAAGAAATTGACTTTAAATTTGTCTTTCATTGTCACTTCTTGGGTTCGGGTTGCCGCAATGGTGGTGTCTGAGATGAAAGAAAGGTTATCCCCAAACATTGCACCGCCAATTACGATCCCTGCAACTAATGGAATATCTACGCCGATTTTTGTAGCAATACCAATCGCAATCGGAGCTAAGGTTGAGACCGTTCCCATTGACGTTCCCATCGCAAAACTCAGGATACAAGACACCACGAATAAACCCGGTAAAATGATATTTGAAGGTAAAATACTTAATCCGATATTCACGATAGAATCTACGGCGTGCATTGAATTAGCAACGCTATAAAATGCCCCTGCTAATAGGAATATAATGACCATTAAAATAAGGGTTTCTTCGCCGCCACCTTTACAAAAAATTGTCACTTTTTTGGTAAAAGAAATTTTGTGATTTTTGTCATTTAAGAAAAATGCAACTAAGCAACCGATCGAAATACCGACCATAATCGGCATTGTTTCAAAGCTTCCCGAGATTACCCTAACGAGGATATAAGTGATTAAAAAAGCGAATAAAGGAAATAAACCTTTGATATTTCCTTTATTCAAACCTGAGCCATTTGGCATTTTATTTGTCTCCATTGATGAAATTAAATTTAAAGCGATGTTTAAATCAAAGCCTTACAAGATAGTCAAAAATGGCGTTAAAATCAAGCTGCAATTTTTACTTTCCCGCCCACACGACCATCACTTTATCTCCTTCATACTGACGACTAAATGCAAAATAATTTTGGGTTTCTAGCGTGATATTTTTCCCTTTTCCAACCGCAATATGGTTTTTTCTGAAATGGGTTAATTTTTTCCAATGGTTAAATAATGCTTGATGATTAGGCTTGATGAGATCTTCCCAGTTCATATCTGAGCGTGTGCCTTGTAATGGATCTGAGCCTGTTGCACCAAATGGACGTGCCGTTTCATCGCCATAATAAATTTGTATCGCACCTGGCGAGAGTAGTAATAAACTGCCTGCGATTTTCTGTTTATTAAGATCTTTCTCGCTTGCTTTATCAAAAAAGAGTAGCGTATCGTGGGAAGAAAGATAACTTAACACGTTGAAATCCGTTAATTTATCACTCATTGATTGATAGGTTTCCCCAATATTCGCAAAGCAATCTAAGGATTTTTGGGCTTCATTTTGGAAATCAAAATTGATCATCGCATCAAAACCATTTTGATAATAATCATTTTTCATCACGCCTAAGCCCCACGCCTCTCCTGTCATCCAAAAATCATCACCAAAGTTTTTGTGATTTTTTTGCCACTCTTTTAAAGCTTGTGATGATGCTTTTTTTAAGGCGAGCCACGTGCTTTTCTCAACGTGTTTGGCGGTATCAACACGAAAGCCGTCAATACCATATTTACGCACCCAATCACTCAGCCAAGTGATCAGATAATCACGCACTTTGGCATTATCTAAGTTTTTGGCATTTGTTGCTTTTTTTGCAAAAAATTCAGGTAATTTGACCGCTTGTTCACTTTCTGTTTTTAAGTCTGGCAATGACGCAAGGGACATTTGCAGATCATTAAATTTTGCACCATCATAATCGCCAATATCGGAACGCACCCAAGCCTTACCCCACCAATTTTTCCAGCCATCTTTATGACCAAAATGAATATATTCATTGAATTTATGCCAATTTTCATTCGCTTTTGGTCTCCAATCTGTCCATTTTTTACCGAAGATTTTTTCTGCTTCTTTATCATCTAAATAAAGCTGACCAAAATTAAATTCCTGCATATCTGCAAGGGTGGCATAACCAGTATGATTCATTACGATATCAAAGAGTACGCGAATCCCTTTTTTATGGGCTTGCTCAACAAAGGCTTTTAACTCTTGTTCTGTTCCCATATTCGCATCAACTTTTGTCCAATCTAAATGATAGTAACCGTGATAAGCGTAGTGTGGAAAATCCCCCTGAGATCCGCCACCAACCCAGCCGTGAATTTGCTCTAACGGTGAACTGATCCAAATGGTATTGATGCCAAGATCCGATAAATAATCAAGTTTTTGTGTTAAGCCTTTGAGATCGCCACCGTGAAACGTACCAATCTCGTGCATACCGTCTTTTTTACGTCCATAGCTGTGATCGTTACTCGGATCGCCATTGTAAAAACGATCCGTTAAAACAAAATAAACAATGGCATTATGCCAGTCAAAGGTGGCTTGAACCGTTGAATTAGCTGGCTCTAAAAGTAACAATCCGTTGGCATTGGGATCAGGCAATATTGTGATTTTACCTTGCTCTACGGTTGCCACTTGCCCTGAATAAAAATCACGGACTTTTTCCCCATTTTTAAATGTGGAAGAAACATCAACAGTGATGGGCTTTTTATTCCAAACAGGGCAGGTTTTTACACTTTTTTGAGGGGCTTTTGTTGGTTTAACCGTTATTTTTAATTTAGGCGTAGCTTCTTGAGCATTGATTGTTGCAATATATTGCCCCTTTCTAAAAATACGCAAATTGACTTTTTTATCATCACAGGGAATCAGTGAAAGATCCGTATTTAATTTGATATTTCCAGTGGGTTGATAGCATTTTTTATCAACATAAAATTGCAGTGGATAGCTGCCTTTCTCCAAATTTGCTTGTGCTTGAAACAGATGATCTTGCTGTTTTTCAAAATGAGAGAACGACGCATTTTCCCATTGGTTTGCATAAGCAATATTAGAAAGAGCAAGAGGCAATAATAACAATCTTTTCATTATGCTACTCCTTTAGGACTATTTTTTGGCGGAGACTTTTTTCAAAAATAATTGACGAGGTTGCGTTAAGCCCAACTGTTCTGCTTCAGTCACAAGATTCATCGCTTTGCTAATGTCATTTTGTTTTAACGCACTTAGCACCGCATTATTAAAATATTGCTCTGTACTATTTTCTACTTTTTGAATGGTTTTTGGGGTTGGTTTTGACACTGTTTTTGTTTCACCGACCACTGTCGCCTGTGGCTGTTTCGCTTCAAAAAGAGGGCTATTTAAACCGATAAATTGACTGGTTTGTACGCCTTCCACATCAATTTTAATTTTACCCATATTGGTATGTTTAACTTGAATATCATTGATTGCTGGTGGCTGATTGCCTTTCGCTTTGGCGTAAAGTTTAGCTGGGTGCGTAATTGTGGTGGTTTTTTCTAAATCTTGTTTGGTTGTATAAACTAATAAGTAAAGATAATCTTGATTGGCGGTCGGGGTTAAATTTAATTGTGCGGTCAGTTGAGGTTCATCTAGGCCACGAGCTTCAGTAAGTTTAAAACTTGATGCAGGGTATGTAACAGACGGATTAAAATTTGCATCAAGCACTAGCACATTAGGAACAAAAATATGATCATTATCCACCACTAAACTGCTGATACTTGCTTTTATTGTGCCTTGGTTTGCAGGGATTTTATAACCGACTACCGCACTCTCAAAACCTGCAATAGAGGTAATAAATGATTTAATTTGAGTTGAGGTTAAATCAGCGTGTTGCTTTTGTGAAAAATTAATATTTTGCCAGTTTAATGTGCTTAATGCTGTTTTATCAAGTTGAGGTTGAGCGGTGGCAAAGGTTGAAACGGCAAAGAGTGTTGAGATAAAAATAGCAATTTTATTTTTCATAATATTTCCGATCCTTATTAAAAAAATAAGCGGTTAAATTTTTTCAATTTCTTGCAAAAAGTTGGAAAAATATCACCGCTTATGATTAGTTTTTTAAATTTTTAAATGAAGTGGAAAATTACCACCACGCTTCAAATTGAACACCGTAAACAAAGTCGTTGTCTTTCACACCGGCATTATCTGTTTTAGCATAAGTACCGAATACACGAATTGCTGGTCTTGCCCAAATGCTGTCGCCTGCTTGCCATTGTTGAGCTAAAGTAGTTTTAAACACTTTACTTTTCTCATCATTTGACTGTTTTTTAACAACATCATAGCCAAGTTCAAGCAATGTACTCATTGTTTTGTTCCATTTATACATTGGACGTACACCCGCTGAATACCACGTGCTACCTTGTTTATTATCTAAATCTGTTTTTTGATAAATTAACGCGTACATTGTTTCAATCTTGTCACTTAATTTAACCACACCTTGATCAATTAAACGCAACATTGAACCGTTATTATTGACACTCGCCCCTTGTGCGTGACCGTTGTTCCAAGAAGTCATCGCATCTGTTGCGTATTGAACAGTGAATTTATTGAAACCACCAAAGAAGTTACCTTGAGTGTGTTCTGCCGTTAGCATATAACCATTTTTAGAAGCACCATCAGCAAATTTAGCACCATCTTTTGCGTGGGCATTACCATAACCAATACCAAATTCTAATGAACCATTTTCACTAGTTTTGATACCCGCTAAACGTACATCATAAATATCGTTGTATACTTTAACATCATCATTACCCAGTTTAGCCCCACCATTTTCAGTATCACGAGTGACCGCAACAGAAAGTTTACCAAAGCCTAAATCAATATTTTCAACCCCAGCACCAGGACCTGAAATATCCCAATAATAGAAGTCGTTCATATGGACATCGTGGCGTTGATAGAAACGTTTACCTGCCCATAATGTTGCCCCTGGTAAGCTATCTGCAAAGTTTTTAAATTGAACATTGATTTCACGAAGTGCTGGTTTAGTATCTTCCCAGTCATTTTGTTGTAAGATACCGCCATAAGCCACATTCGTATCTAAATAGATACTTTTTTCACCCTCTTTATATAATTCTTGACCCAGTTTAAATTCTGCATAGGTCTCGTTTTCATTACCTAAACGATACTTAGCACCAGCGCCGTCAGCTTTAAAGGTGATTTGCTCTCCGCCTCCATTTGTCCAACCAATACCTGAACGTGCATAACCGTGAAACTCGACGGCAAAAGCCGTGCTTGATAGAATTGCACTAGAAATAATTGTTGCGAGTAAAGTTTTTTTATTCATAACGAACTCCTTATGATTAAGTAAGTGAAATAAAGTTTGAGTGATTTACTATGAAAAAAGGTTAAACCCCAAGCTCCTTAAATAATCGCTTGCAGGCAGTACCGTCCTCTTTAAATAAATGACAACGGTTTGGGTTAATTCCAACCGCCATTTCATCACCTTCGTTGACGAGTACGATATCGTTTTGGCGATAAACAAGCCCTTGTTTAATCGGTGGCATTTCTATATGCACTTGTGTTTCATTACCGAGCTGTTCTACCACTTTGACTTTACCTGTAATGCAAATATTCGATTGATCGCAAGGGAGTAAATGTTCAGGGCGAAGTCCTAATGAAAGATTATCGCCCACTTTCACACCACGACTTTCCACAGGTACCCAGAAATTAAGGTGCGTAGAATCTGGTAATTCAATTTTCACGCCGTCCTCACGTACATCAATCACTTTCACAGGCAAGAAATTCATTTTTGGCGAACCAATAAAGCCTGCCACAAAGCGGTTAGCAGGGTAGTGATAAAGTTCCAATGGTTTACCGATTTGAGCAACACCGCCCGCTTGTAATACCACAATTTTATCGGCAAGGGTCATCGCTTCAATTTGATCGTGAGTAACATAAATCATCGTGCGATTTAAACGTTTGTGAAGTTTTGAAATTTCAACACGCATTTGTACACGTAACGCTGCGTCTAAGTTAGAAAGAGGTTCATCTAGCAAAAACACTTCTGGTTGAGACACTAAGGTTCGCCCAATCGCAACACGCTGACGTTGTCCCCCTGAAAGCTCTTTGGGTTTGCGTTCTAATAAGTGGGCGAGTTGCAAGATTTCTGCCACTTGATTAACTCGTTTATCAATTTCTGCCTTGCTGGCTTTGGCTAATTTCAGCCCAAAAGACATATTTTCAGCAACACTTAAATGGGGATAAAGGGCATAAGATTGAAACACCATACCAATATTACGTTTAGCTGGTGGAATGTCGTTCATTCTGGTTTCGCCGATAAACAGATCGCCAGAGGTAATATCTTCTAAGCCAGCAATCATACGTAGTAAGGTTGATTTTCCGCAACCGGAAGGACCAACAAACACCACGAATTCGCCTTCTTTTATTTCAAGATTAACGTCTTTTGAAATATGAACATTGCCATAAGATTTGCTTACATTTACTAATCTAACATCAGCCATTGTGTGTATCCTCTCTTTTTTATTGTGGGCTAGCATAATGATTTCATTTCAAGAAAACATCATACCTAGATAAAAAAAATTTCAAAATTTAAGCGGTCGTTTTTTATTCGAAAAATGCAAATTTTTGTGATCTTTGTCACGAAATTAAATAGTTTTTTTGTGATCACCATCACAAATATTCAATAATAATGGCAGAAGTATGATCTAGTTCACAAAAAAGTATTTGGGGTATGAGAGAGGGGGAGGAGTTCTTTTCAAGATAATTATTTCATTATACAGCTCGAATTATCTCACTTTATACATCAACAAAGAGGAAAATGTTATGAGAAATTTAACAAAAACTGCCCTTGCTGTATTAGCAGGTTTATCTGTGGCACAAGGCGTGTATGCGAAAATGGTTGAAGGTCAAATCAACATTTGGATCAACTCAGATAAAGGGTATAACGGATTAGCCGAAGTAGGTAAAAAATTTGAAGCGGATACCGGTGTAAAAGTCGTTGTTGAACACCCTTCTAAATTAGAAGAAGTGTATCCTCAAGTTGCTGCTTCTGGTGATGGTCCGGATGTGATTATTTTTGCTCACGATCGTTTTGGTGGTTATGCACAAGCGGGCTTACTGGCAGAAATTCAACCAAGTGCAGGGTTTAAAGCTAAATTATCAGACATCGGTTGGAAAGCAACAAGCTATAAAGGTAAACAAATTGCTTATCCAATTGCGGTGGAATCACTCTCTTTAATTTATAACAAAGATTTAGTTCCAACCCCACCAACTACGTGGAAAGAAGTAATTGAGTTAGATAAAAAACTTAAAAAAGACGGCAAATCTGCGATTATGTGGAACTTAGCTGAACCTTATTTCACTTGGCCAATTATCTCTTCACAAGGTGCTTACGCATTCAAATTAACCGATAAAGGTTATGATGTAAAAGATATCGGTGTGAACAATAAAGAGGCACAAAAAGGCTTACAATTTGTGGTTGATTTAGTAAAACAAAAAGTAATCAACAAAGACACCGATTATGCCGTTGCAGAAGCAGGCTTTAACAAAGGGCAAACTGCATTAACTATTAACGGTCCTTGGGCTTGGGCAAATATTGAGAAAAGCGGTATCAACTATGGTGTAGCGGTATTACCTAAATTAGACGGTAAAGCGGGCAAACCATTTGTGGGTGTATTAAGTGCCGGTGTGAACGCAGCGAGTCCAAATAAAGATCTTGTTAAAGAATTTATGGAAAACTACTTATTAACAGACAGTGGTTTAGAAACCGTGAATAAAGATGTGCCATTAGGTGCAGTTGCACTGAAAAGCTATCAAAAAGTGTTAGCAAAAGATCCTCGTATTGCGGCAACAATGGCAAATGCGGAAAACGGCGAAGTTATGCCAAATATTCCTGAAATGAGCCGTTTCTGGTATTCAGAAAAAGCAGCGATTACCAATGCGGTAACCGGTCGTCAAAGTGTGAAAGAAGCACTTGATGAAGCACAAGCGAAGATCGAAAAAGAATAATTAGAATAAACCGTAGGGGCAGGGCATTCCCTGTCTCTACAAATATTTTATTGACAGGTTAGGATAACACTATGCTCACTTCCATTGAAACACCACCAACACCATTCCAAATTTGGGGAAAACGACTTTGTGTCGGTTTACTTTATTTATTAGCGTTTTATCTTGTTTTTACTATTTATTTACAAGGCGAGATTTTATTTGCCCTACTGGTGTTGGTTGTTTTAACCTCTGGAATTTATGTGTTTAGCAGTGGGCGAGCATACCGCTGGCGTTATCTTTACCCAGGTGTATCCGCTATTGGGATTTTTATTTTATTCCCATTATTGATGACCGTTGTGATTGCTTTTACGAATTATAGCGGATCAAACAGATTAAACTTCGAGCAAGTGGTGTCGCAGTTACAATCGCAAAAATTTGCGTTTGGGGAACGTTTTAATTTTAAATTATTAGAAGCTGAAAATAATCAATATCAGCTGGCACTTGATAATAAAAAATTGCAAAAAAACTATCTTTCTGCACCGCTTGATCTTACAAAATTACCGACAGAATTAAGGGTTAATGAAGTTGTTGAACTGCCACAGGCTAAGGCTGCACCTTTAAAAACTGTTATTCAAAATCGCACAAATTTACAAGCGATAAATGTGGTGTTACCTTCCAATGAAAGCTTAACAATGAGTTCATTACGCCAATTTACCGAGCAGAAGAAGCGGTACGATTTTGATCAAAATTTGCAAATTTTAACTAATAATGAAACAGGTGAAAAATATAAAGCAAATGATGAAATTGGTTTCTTCCAAAAAATTGATGAGCAAGGAAACTTCGTTGAACAGCGTTTAGAACCGGGTTATGTCGTCGCAACAGGTTGGCAGAATTATATTAAAATTTTAACGGATAAAGGTGTACAAGAACCTTTTGTAAAAATCTTTATTTGGACAGTGATTTTCGCCTTTTTAACCGTGATTTTTACCACTTTCTTAGGCATGATTTTTGCTTCACTGGTGCAGTGGGAACCGTTAAAAGGGAAAGCTGTTTATCGTTTATTACTGATTTTACCTTACGCCGTACCAGGTTTTATCTCAATCTTAGTTTTTCGTGGGTTATTCAACCAAAGTTTTGGGGAAATCAACTTAATTCTTGATCAATTATTTGGTATTCGCCCTGAGTGGTTTAACGATCCAACCTTAGCAAAATCAATGCTGTTAATTGTAAACACGTGGTTGGGCTACCCTTATATGATGATTGTATGTATGGGCTTGCTTAAAGCGATTCCAAATGATTTGTACGAAGCCTCCGCCATTGACGGTGCAACAATGTGGCAAAATTTCACAAAAATCACAATGCCAATGTTATTAAAACCGTTAATGCCATTGATGATCGCCAGCTTTGCGTTCAACTTTAATAACTTTGTACTGATTCAATTATTAACCTTAGGTGGTCCAAATATGGTCGGCACAACCACCCCAGCAGGGCATACTGATTTACTGGTTAGCTATACTTATCGTATCGCCTTTGAAGGTAGCGGATCACAAGACTTTGGTTTAGCGGCAGCGATTGCAGTTATCATCTTCTTACTGGTCAGCATTCTCGCGTTATTCCAAATTCGTTTAACCAAATTACAGCAAGATTAGGGGGAATAGATTATGGCAATGGTTCAAGAAAAATCGATAAAAGTACGTTTATTTTCAGCACATTTATTTCTGATTTTATTCTGTGCGTTGATTTTATTCCCAATGCTGATGATTATCGGCATTTCATTAAGACCAGGTAATTTAGCGATTGGCGAAATTATTCCAAGTACCATTTCTTTTGAGCATTGGAAGTTGGCTTTGGGAATCCCTGTTACCCAAGCGGACGGTTCAATCACGCCACCACCTTTTCCTGTCTTATTATGGCTTTGGAACTCTGTAAAAGTGGCAACGGTGACAGCTGTCTTAACCTTAATTTTTTCTACCACTTCCGCTTATGCTTTTGCACGCTTGAAATTTGCCGGTAAAAGTATGTTATTACAAGGAATGTTGATTTTTCAAATGTTCCCAGCGGTACTTTCATTAGTGGCATTATATGCCTTATTTGACCGTTTAAGTGATTACATTCCATTCTTAGGATTGAATACACACGGCGGAGTCATTTTTGCTTATTTGGGTGGGATTGCAATGCACGTTTGGACAATCAAAGGCTATTTTGAAACCATTGATAAATCATTAGAAGAAGCTGCGGCCTTAGACGGTGCAACCCCTTGGCAAACATTCCGCTTAATTTTATTGCCATTGTCTGTACCTATTTTAGCGGTTGTCTTTATTTTATCTTTCATCTCATCAATTATTGAAGTACCTGTGGCCTCTTTATTATTACGAGATGTGGGCAACTATACGTTGGCGGTGGGAATGCAACAATATCTACACCCACAAAATTATTTATGGGGTGATTTTGCCGCTGCCGCCATTCTTTCTGCTATTCCAATTACCTTAGTCTTTATTTTGGCACAACGTTGGTTAGTGGGTGGTTTAACATCTGGTGGTGTAAAAGGTTAGGAGAATAAAAATGATAAAACAACAACACCCATATATTTACCCTTATTTTATTGATGAAAAAGGAGAGCGTAGTTATTCAAGCCCAGATGTGTATCAACGCATAGCTAACTTGCTAGGTGAACCACAATCGCAACGAGCCGTGCCTTTTGTAAAAGTCGTCAAACAAAATCAAGCGGTCACATTTGATCTTAATTTTACCAAAAATGAAAAAGTGGACGACTATTGGCAACTGAAATTAGAAAATGGCGAAACGCGTTCAGGTTATATTTTTAATTATTCGGTCAATTTACCAAGAAATCTTCCGTTGGGTTATCACGTTTTAACCATTAAAACGGAAAAACAGACCTTTGAATGCCAGATTATCGTTACCCCTGAAAAAGCCTTTCAACCAGCTGAATTACAACAGGATAAAAAACTGTGGGGATCGATTTTACAGCTTTATACCTTACGTTCTAAAGAGAACTGGGGGATTGGCGATTTTGGGGATTTACAACAATTTTTAACAAAAATTGCACAGCAAGGGGGCGATTTTGTAGGATTAAATCCTATTCATTCATTATTCCCCGCTAATCCTGAAAGTGCGAGTCCGTATAGCCCATCTTCTCGTTTATGGCAAAATATTATCTATATTGACGTAAACAAAGTGACCGCTTTTCAACAAAGCAAAAAAGCACAAAGTTGGTTTAATTCACAAGAAATTCAGCAGCAGCTGACAGATGTCAGAAAAGCAGATTATGTGGATTATAGCACTGTCATACAGCTAAAATTACAAGGTTTAAAACTTGCTTTTGAAACCTTTAAAACCCAAAATCAAACGGATTTTGAAGACTTTATTCAACAAAGTGGTGAAAGTTTACTTATTCAAGCCACCTTTGACGCACTTCATCAATACCGCTGTGAACAGTTAGAAAATCAATGGGGTTGGGACTCTTGGGAGAGTGAATATCACGATTATCACTCCCCTGCTGTTAAAAAATTCCAACAAGATCACAGTGATTTAGTGCGTTTTTATATGTGGCTACAATTTATTGCTCAACAGCAATTAGCCGAATGCGATAAATTAGCGAAACAATTAAAGATGCCGATTGGTTTTTATCGTGATCTCGCGGTTGGTGTGTCAGCGAATGGGGCAGAAACGTGGGCAGATAAAGAGCTTTATGTATTAGATGCGTCCGTTGGTGCACCCCCTGATATTATGGCACCACAAGGGCAAAACTGGGGCTTAACCCCAATGCATCCAGAAGTTCTGCAACAGCGTGGTTATCAGCCTTTTATTGATTTATTGCGTGCTAATATGCAACATTGCGGTGCATTGCGAATTGACCATATTTTAGGTTTTGCACGTTTATGGTGGGCGACCAAAGGGGTACCAGCCAAAGATGGAGCTTATGTACGTTATCCACTCGATGACTTATTAGGAATTTTAGCCCTTGAAAGCCAACGTCATCAATGCTTAATTATTGCCGAAGCATTGGGGATTGTACCTGATGGAATGCTTGAAGCCTTAGAAGAAAAGGGCATTTTGGCGTATAACATTTTCTATTTTGAATTTGATGAGAATGGGAGCAAGCGTTTAAAAGATTATCCATATCAAGCAATGACAACGTTAAGTACTCACGATTTAGCGACAGTAAAAGGCTACTGGCAAGATTACGATTTTGAACTCGGTGAAAAATTTGGGATCTATCCGAATGAAGAATTGCTAGCACAATTAAGAAAAGATCGTCTTGTCGCGAAACAAAAAATCCGTCAAGCCGTAGAAGAAAGCGGTCATATTTTGGAAGAAACTTGCAAAAATGTGAGCCAAACTTTCACACATCAATTACAACATTATGTGGCGGATACAAACAGTGCATTATTTGGCACGCAACCAGAAGACTGGTTAAATATGCTTGACCCTGTCAATATACCCGGAACAAGCACAGAGTATCCAAACTGGCGAAGAAAATTGAGCAAAACAGTTGATGAGATTTTTGAAGATGAAAAAATTATCACATTGTTAAGTGAGATTGATAAAAAGCGTTAATAGTAATTTAACATTTTATAAAATTAACCCAATATAGCTAAATAACATATTGTTTTTTTAGCTATATTGGGCTTTATATATTCTAAATAGCGTAAGTTTTTTTAGATGGAAATCACATTCACTTAATGACTGGTCGAACCAGCTTTATCTTACAGCGATTTATATTGGCTTTTAGAAAAAAAAGTATAGAATTCGCCTCGCTTATTATTTAGACCTATTTTTACAAAGTTCTTTTTCTGAGAATTTTCTATTTTTATCATTATTTTTCAGGTAGTTAAATGTTTAATCATCGTGGGGTTATTCTGTTTTTTACAGGGATATTTTCTATCCCTTTTTTATATGCACAGCCTTATCAATTTTCTATTGAAATGGTGGATAAAACAGGAAAAAGTACTCAAATTGAACTTGATGAAAATGCACTGTTACAGCGTCCTACGTTGCTATCAAAAATAATGATTACGACATTAAATCTAAATGATGAGAAAAAATTACAGAGCATTTATCCGCTGTACCAACAGTTAAAACAGCAAGATGATGTTTTATTGTTATGGTCGGACGCAATGCTTGCAAAGTCACAAGGAGATATTGAGCAAGGGATTGCACTTTATGAAAAATTATTGCAAAAACAGCCGAATTTATCGCCAGCAAAGTTACAACTCGCATTACTTTTTGTTGAGCAGAATAATCAGAAACAAGCACAGGATTTATTTAAGCAAGTGCAAATAAGTGAACGCTCGGATTACCAGCGAATTGCACAGTTTTATCTAAATTCTGATGAGCCGAAAAAGTGGCATTATGATTTTTCATTAAGTTATTTGAATGAAAAAAATATCAATCAGGTTGTGCCAAAAGGCACAAAAATAGAGCATTTAAAGACGATACAAGCACCTGAAAATGCACAAGGTTTTTCTTATTCTGGGCGTATTGCTAAGGATCTTGTGAAAAAGCCCTATTTTGTTGATTTAGCTTTAACGACAAGCGGTAAATATTTTTGGAATAATCACAAATATGATGAATTAAATCTCAATTTTAGTAGCACGATTGGGCGACGTTATCAAAAAACAAAATGGCAGATAACGCCTTTTGTGGAACAGTTTTTTTATGCTGGGGGCGAAGATAAAAACACCCATTTAAAACCAAATTATTTTGGATATGGCTCGCAGTTTAAAGCAGATTATTATTTTACAAAATCACTTTCTTTATCCAGTTTTGTGCATTATGAACAGCAAAAATACAATAAAGAAAAGCAGTTTAATAGCGATATTTATCAAGTTGGATTAAGCGTTGGCTATCAGTTACCTGATTTCTATTTTAATTTAGGAACAAACTATAAAATTAAAGAATCAGATACTGAACATAATTCGTTTGATCAGCTTCAAATAAATACTAATTTAGTGAAAGCCTTTAAATTTGGGCTAGTGAGCCGAGTTTATTTATCTTATTTGGATCGTCATTACGATAAAGCGAGATCGCAGAGTAAGTCTGTTTTTATTCCCTCTTTTTATCGTAAACCACAAAAAGATAAAGAATATACGGCAAGTTTAACTTTATGGCATAACAATTTGAATTTTAAGGGGATTACCCCAAAACTTACTTTTGAATATAAGAAATTGCACAGCAATAATTTATTTAAAAATCATAGCAAAAAACAAGTATATCTTACATTAAGTAAATATTTTTAATTGATAAAGAATTGGAGTCTATTATGAAACCGTCAATCAGCAAATTATCTTTAATTACGTTACCTTTTATTTTAACTGCTTGTGGAAGTGGTGGCGGTAGTTCATCTAAAGCTTCAAATACACAGCCAAAAGCGGAGAATATTCAGAAAGCACCGCAGATGAATAATGAAAGCAAGAAAGTTGAGAAACAACCGAATGGCAAAGGAATGCCAAAGGAGAAGGAATCTCCTAAGGTTAATGGAAAAGCTGAAAAGCTACAGCGTCAAGATCAAGGAAAAGAGGAGCAATTACAAGGAAATGTTCCAGAAGATAATTTAAACGCTACACCTTCGTCCTTTGGTTTAGATGCTCACGAAGATAAACAAAAATTAACCTTTAAAATTTATGAGGGTACAGGAAGTGAGTATAGTGATGCGGAACTTACATCAAAAAATATAACGGTTAATCTGAAAGATAAGTCAACTAAAATAGATGAAGAAAAAGGCTATTATTTTTCGCCATTAGGAAATTTTGAAAATGGTTATGTGGGCTACTATTTACAATCTTCAGACAATAAAACATTGCAAGCTCGTTTGTTTTATAATGTTAAAAAAGAATTGATTAAACCTCAAGAGCAATTGGGAGAACTTAGTGGCAAGTTTGACACAACAGATGGATTTATTGTAAACACAACTAAACAGAATCAGAATATTGTAAAACGACTTGAGGCAACAATCACTTTTAGCAAGGGGAATGCGGATGGTTATGTTCTTGATGATACAAGATCTGAAGCTATTAAGATTACTGGAGATGCAACCAATTTGATTTTTGATGTGCAGAAGAATAATTTAGGAATTTCTGTTGGAGACAAGCAGGCGAGTACACCTATTTTTGTTAAAGAGAGCAAGGATTCTCAAGACGTTTCAAGAATGATAGGTAAAATACAAGGTGATAGCTACAATGCTGTTTATGTATTAGATAAAGCAGAAAAATAATAATTTATAAAAATTTTGGGGTGTTAGGAGCCATTATGAAACAGTCAATCAGCAAATTATCTTTAATCACATTACCTTTTATTTTGACAGCTTGTGGAAGTGGCGGTGGTGGTAATTCATCCCAAGCTTCAAATACACAGCCAAAAGTGGAGAATATTCAGAAAGCACCGCAGATGAATAGTGAAAGCAAGAAGGTTGAGGAACAACCGAATGGCAAAGGAATGCCAAAGGATCAGGAAGATCCTAATGCTCACGGAAAACAGTCTGAAAATAAAGAGGTTGTAAAGCCACAGCCTCAAGCTCCAAGAGGAGATTCTGAAAAAGTGAAGAATGTTCAAAAGCTACCGCAGATGGATAGTGAAAGCAAGAAGGCTGAGGAAGAGCCGAATGGCAAAGGAATGTCAAAGGATCAGGAAGATCCTAATGCTAATGGAAAACAGCCTGAAAGTAACAAAGTGGAGAAACCTAATAGCAAAGAAATAGAAAAAGAACAGGAAATTCCTAATGAAAGACAGTCTAAGCCAAATGTTGAAGGTATTCAAAATGATATGGGGGCAGAAAAAGAAAACCGCCCAGAAAGCAAAACTATTTCTGTTAAAATTTACGTTGATAACCCAAACTATAAAGAGCCAAACGATATACCTTATGGCGAAGAAGATAAATATGATAAAAATAAATTTGTTGAAAAGAGCGAAAATGTTAAGTTATTAGGACAAGAAGTTAAGAGCGAAGGAAAAAATAATTATTATTTTATTGCATTAGGCGATTTTAATGATGGCTATATTGGCTATACACGCAAATTAGATGTATATGGTAAAAATTTAGAGATTGATTTACATTCTAATGTTGAGCAAACGCTAGTGAAACCAGATGCAAAATTAAGTGATTTAACAGGTAGATTTAGTAAAGCAAATGGCTTTATTTTAAAGCCTAAGGAAAACCCAACTTTTGCACATATACTTGATATAAGCGTTGATTTTAATAAAGGACATATCGTTGGCGATGTAAGAGGCGATGATGTGGGATATGTATTAGAAGTAAGTGGTAATCTTGAAGCAAACACACTAAATTTTAAAACACTGGAAGATAATGAGTTGAACTTACCATCAGATAACCAACCAAGTATGCCTATTTTTGTGAGAGATAGGGAAAAAAATGAAGTATCAAAACTCATAGGAGAAATAAAATTAGGCGGTAGTTATGATGCTGTTTATATGTTAGAAAAAGAAAAATAATTAAGATTAGTTTAATAATGCTCCTTCTTAACAAAACCCACACATCGTTGTGGGTTTTTATGTTATTATAGCGGTCATATTTTTTATATAATTTACAAATTTTTCTAAAAATAACCTATTGAATTAAATAGGTTTTTATTATAAATGGATACTCGCAATGACAAATTTAGATTCTCATACACCGATGATGCAACAATACCTTCGTTTAAAAGCAGAACACCCAGAAGTGTTGCTGTTTTATCGTATGGGGGATTTTTATGAGCTATTTTTTGATGATGCCAAGAAAGCCGCAAGATTGCTGGATATTTCTTTAACAAAGAGAGGAAAATCAGCAGGCGAGCCTATTCCAATGGCGGGCGTACCTTATCACGCGGTGGAAGGTTATTTGGCAAAGTTAGTTAATTTGGGCGAATCAGTGGCGATTTGTGAGCAGATTGGCGATCCTGCCACGAGTAAAGGTCCTGTTGAGCGTAAAGTGGTGCGAATTGTGACGCCGGGAACGGTCAGCGATGAGGCGTTATTGCCAGAACGTCAGGATAATCTTGTAGCGAGTATTTATGTAGAAAATGGGATCTATGCACTGGCGTTATTGGATATGACATCAGGGCGTTTTTTAATCAATGAATTGCCAAGCCGTGAAAGTTTAAGTGCCGAATTGCAACGTGCTCAACCTGCGGAATTGCTATACCCTGAAGCCTTTTCTGAAATGGAGCTGATTGAGCATTACAAAGGATTACGTCGTCGTCCGATTTGGGAATTTGAATTAGTCACGGCGATTAACTTGCTAAATCGTCAATTTGGTACACAAGATTTAAAAGGCTTTGGGGTAGAAAAATCTATCGTGGCGTTATGTGCGGCGGGCTGTGTGTTGCAATATGCCAAAGAAACCCAACGCACCGCCTTACCACATATTAACAGTATTCATTTAATCCAAAATAGCGATACTATTTTATTAGATGCCGCCACTCGCCGTAATTTAGAATTAACTCAAAATCTAGCCGGTGGTACGGATAATACTCTTGCTCACGTGTTGGATCACTGTGTGACGCCAATGGGAAGTCGTTTATTAAAACGTTGGATTCATCAGCCAATTCGTGATGTCGCAAAATTAAAAAATCGTCAGCAAAATATTCAAACTTTATTAGATCATAATTTGATAGATACGTTGCAACCTTTGTTACAACAAGTGGGTGATATGGAACGTATTTTAGCTCGCGTGGCATTGCGTTCAGCTCGTCCTCGTGATTTAACACGTTTGCGTACTGCGTTGGCTCAAATCCCAGAAATTGTAAATTTTACTCAAAATGTGACCGCTAGCTTAACCCAAAATATCAATCAAATTGCGGATTTTAGCGATCTTCATTCTTTGTTAGAGCGAGCCATTATTGATGTTCCGCCACAGTTAGTGCGAGACGGTGGTGTGATTGCGACAGGCTATAATGCTGAGTTGGACGAATGGCGTTCCCTTGCGGACGGTGCGACACAGTATCTTGATGATTTAGAAATTCGTGAGCGTGAAGCGACAGGCATTGATACCTTGAAAATTGGTTTTAATGCGGTTCACGGTTACTATATTCAAATCAGCAAAGGGCAAAGCGACAACGCACCGATTCATTATGTTCGCCGTCAAACCCTAAAAAATGCCGAGCGTTATATTATCCCTGAATTGAAAACCTATGAAGATAAAGTGTTGAAAGCGAAAGGAGCATCTCTTGCGTTAGAAAAACGTCTTTATGAAGAGTTGTTTGATCAGCTGTTGCCACGCTTGGGCGAATTGCAGTTGGCGAGTATGATTTTAAGCGAATTAGACGTGCTAACCAACCTTGCCGAGCGAGCAGAAAGTTTAAATTATGTTGCTCCAACCTTTACGGCGAATCGCACCATTAATATTAAACAAGGTCGCCACCCCGTGGTGGAAAATGTACTGAAAGCCCCTTTTATCGCGAACCCTGTTTTCTTAAATGAGCAACGCCATTTATTAGTAGTCACAGGTCCAAATATGGGCGGTAAAAGTACCTATATGCGACAAATTGCCTTGATTACTTTAATGGCACATATTGGTAGCTTTGTTCCTGCTGAAAGTGCCGAAATTGGGATTATTGATCGTATTTTTACGCGTATCGGTGCTTCTGATGATCTTGCCTCTGGACGTTCAACTTTTATGGTGGAAATGACCGAAATGGCAAATATTCTTCATCAAGCAACGGCAAATAGTTTGGTGCTAATTGATGAAATCGGACGAGGTACTTCAACCTATGATGGTTTATCTCTCGCTTGGGCGTGTGCGGAATGGTTGGCTCAAAAAACACGTTCTTTAACCCTATTTGCGACTCATTATTTTGAATTAACCAGCTTGCCTGAGCAATTAAAAGGCGTGGCAAATGTACATTTAGACGCACGTGAACATAATGATAATATTGTGTTTATGCACGCAGTACAAGATGGGGCGGCGAGTAAAAGTTACGGTTTAGCAGTCGCCTCTTTGGCGGGCGTGCCAAAACAAGTAGTTAAACTCGCAAAACAAAAATTAGCCACCTTAGAGCAGATTTCATATCAAACTGCTGATTTGGGCAGAAATCCACAAGAAAGTTTATTTGAGATGATTGAGCCACAGGAAGAAATCGCTACTGTCTCGCCAGCGATTGAATTATTAACGGAAATTAACCCTGATGATTTAACGCCAAAGCAAGCCTTAGAAATTTTATATAAACTAAAAGAAAGCCTTTAAAAAGTGTGAGCTGTATCACAAAATAATAAGAATTATTTTTGTACAGCTATGCTTTTGGATGATTAAGTGGCAAAATAAAGTGTTCAAAACATCTTCATTTTATGATTTATTTTTTCTCACTAAGGAGTACAAATGGGCATTCTAGATTCTTTAAAAAATCGTTGTTGTACCAAAAAAGCCACAACGGAAAGTAGTTCATCTGCTTTATCTTTGGAAGATAAGGCTGAAAAATTTATCGAAGCTCTCGGTGGTAGTGGTAATATTGAGGTTCTTGATACTTGTATCACGCGCTTACGTTTAGTTCTAAAAGATAGAAGTCTTGTTAATAAAACTAGATTAAATGAACTGGGTTCAAAAGGAAATGTAAAAGTAGGTGAATTTGGTTTGCAAGTTATTATTGGTTCAAAAGCCATTCCACTTGCGGAAGTGATGAGAACAAAACTTTAATTTATTTGTAATAAAAAGTCGGTTAAATTTTTAATGATTTAACCGACTTTTTGTATTTCTATTATTTAGTTGGAATGTTTTTTAGCAATTCTATCAACAAGTTCCAATAAATTTCTACTGCTGGAATATGCACTCTCTCATCAGGTGAGTGAGCATTACGAATTGTTGGACCAATAGAAACCGTATCCATATTCGGATAAACTTTCTTCAACAAACCACATTCAAGCCCCGCGTGAATCACTTTAATTTTCGATTCATAGCCTAATAATTTATCATATACTTGTTTTGTGATAGGGGTAATTTTTGAATGAGGATCAGGGTTCCAACCTGGATAATCGCCAGAAAATTCAACATTAGCACCAATAAGCTCTGCTAACGCATTTAATTTTCCTTGAACTTCTTTTTTTCCTTCTTCAATGAGCGAGCGAGTTAGAATAATTGCTGAAACTTGATTATTTTCAGTTTCTAGTACGCCGACACTTAATGAGGTTTCCACAACGCCTTCAACAACGTCGCTATTACGAATAATACCATTTGGTAAAATAGTTAGAGCATTGATGACGATTTGTGTCGTATGACGATCGAATACCTGTGCATTTGGTTCAATATTTTCCATTAAGAAAACGAGTTCAGGCTCAGCCATCGCCAGTTCTTGTTGTAACATTGCTTCAAATTGCGTTGTGAAAGCGGTTATTTTTTCATAATCTTTTGCAGAAAATACAATATTGGTCATCGCTTCACGAGGAATCGCATTACGAATACTTCCTCCTTGAATATGAGCAATTTGGAACTCAGCTTGCTGTTTTAAGGCTGCTAGGAAACGAGCCATTAGTTTAATGGCATTACCTCTTGTGGTGTGAATATCACAACCTGAGTGTCCACCTCGTAATCCTTTGATTGAAATTTGCATTGCTGAATCAAAGTTATTTTGCTCATATTGTACAGGAATATTGAAGTTCGCATCTTCTCCACCTGCACAACCAACATAGATTTCGCCATTATCTTCGGTATCAGTGTTAATTAGAATATTACCTTCTAACCAGTTTGGACGTAGTCCAACTGCACCAAACATTCCTGTTTCCTCAGTCATTGTAAGTAGCACTTCTAAGTCTGGATGAGCGATATCATTACTTTCTAAAATCGCTAAGCAAGAGGCTAAACCGATACCATTATCAGCCCCAAGAGTGGTCTCTTTTGCAGTTACCCATTCACCATCAATATAAGGTTGAATTGGATCTTTTTCAAAATCGTGGTCTACGCCTTCATTTGCTTGTGGCACCATATCTAAATGGGCTTGCAAAACAACTTTTTGATGATTCTCCATTCCTTTGGTTGCAGATTTACGAATAAGTACGTTCCCTACTTCATCACGTTCAGCGAAAAGGGATTGTGATTTTGCCCAATCTACAATAAAGTTAGCCAGTTGATCCTCGTGATAAGAAGGGTGCGGAATCGCACAGATTTTATCGAACCATTGCCAAAGTAAAGTAGGAGAGAGAGTTGATATTTCTGATGGGGTAAATGTATGAGACATAATTTTTCCTTACTTGAATTATTGCAAAATCTGTATTTGATAATCTGATCCCAAAAAGAATGGCTCTTATCGAACCATCTTTGTGTAATCTAAAAATTAAAGTGCTTGCTCTACAAATTTAACTAATTGTGCTTTTGGTAATGCACCAACTTGTTGAGCAATAACTTCGCCATCTTTGAATAAAAGTAAAAATGGAATACTACGAACGCCGAATTGCATTGGCGTGCTTTGGTTTTCATCTACGTTCATTTTTACGATTTTTACTTTGCCATCAAATTCTTGTGCTAGCTCTTCTAATACAGAACCGATTGCACGACAAGGACCACACCAAGGAGCCCAAAAATCTAATAAAACAGGTGTATCTGATTTTAAAACATCTTGTTCAAATGTTGCGTCGTTTGTTTGAATTAAATTACTCATTCTATTACTTTTCCTTTTGTTATTTAGTAAATATTAACTACTCTCATTTAGAATAGTTATGTGGAATACAAGATAAGATTTTCTGTACTAAATTGCAATAGCTGACGGCTATTATAATAATTAAAATTTTGTTATTTGGTTAAATTTATATCTCTAAAATAACGCTTAATTTTTGTTTAACTTCTGCAATGCTAATTCTAGCCATTAAATCTTTTCCTTTTGCTTTTGTTGCCCAAGGTAATTCTTGCCACGTTTTTCCATAACTTTCTAAAATAGCTTCATCATAAACAGAAACTACATTATCTAAGCTATTATAAGGACCTGTTCGTTTAGGATTATGTATAGCATATAGCCCTAAAACAGGCGTATTTTGTGTTGTAGCAATATGAGCAGGGCCTGAATCTGATGAAATAACAAGATCCACTTGTGAGATCAATGCAGCTAATTGTTGTAAGTTTGTTTTTCCTGCAAGATTAAGGCTGTTAGGTGCAAGTTCATGAATTTTAGTCGCTGTTTGTAATTCATAGCTTGAAGGCGAACCAGCAATAATTACATTCACTCCTTTTTCTATTAAAAATTGGGCAATTTGTCCATAATTACTTGCAGACCAATCTTTTTCTTTCTTGCTAGAACAAGGGGCGATTAAAATATTTTTGGTATTTGATTTGATAAACTGCGAGCTAAATTCAAGATCAGCTTGTTGAATATTAAGATCCCAAGTTGGTATCAGATTTGTTACACCGATCGCTTCAGCAAACATCATTTGTCCGTCTAATACGTGAGGTGAAGCGGTCATTTTTACTTTAAAATTTGTAAAAAATCCTTGAGCTTCTCTTGCTCTATCTTTATTAAAACCGAACTTCTTATGTGCTTTAATTCCCAAAGAAAGTACGGATGCACGCAATGCCGTTTGCATATTTAGTAACACATCAAATTGCTGGTCTCTTAACTGCTTCCAAAGAGAAAAAATCCCTTTCCAACCTTGTTTTTTATCGAAGGGAATAAGTGTAACATTTGGAACATGTTGCATTAGCTGAGACTCAGTTTTGCCAATAATCCAACTAATTTTACAATCTGGATAATGCTTTTGAATAGCTTGTATCACTGCTAGGGTATGACACACATCACCAATTGCAGATAATCGAAGTACACAAATTGAAAGTGGTTTATTCATCTTTTTTACCTATAAAAAATCCACGCGATTGCGTGGATTTTATGATTATGTGTAAATTATTCCACAATTAAAATACGAGTTGTATTTGTCGCACCTGATTGCAACTCATCACCATGAGTTAATAGCACGGTATCACCACTCATTAAGCTACCTTGCTCTTTTAATAATTGAATTGCTTTTTTAGCACCTTCAATAGAACGGCTATTTTCTTCAAATAGAACAGGTGTTACACCACGGTATAATGCACAACGGCTTAATGCTTTAACATTACGAGAAAGTGCAAAGATTGGTAAACCTGAACTGATACGGCTCATTAAACGAGCAGTGTTACCAGAGCTTGTTAATGCAATAATTGCTGAAACACCTTCCATATGGTTTGCTGCATACATTGCAGACATTGCCACAGATTCTTCTAAATCGCTGAATTTACGATCTAAACGGTGTTTTGAGTTATTTACGTTAGGCATTTTTTCTGCACCAACACACACTTCAGCCATCGCTTTTACCGTTTCTGCTGGGTATTGTCCTGCCGCGGTTTCTGCTGAAAGCATTACTGCATCCGTACCATCTAATACTGCGTTTGCAACGTCCATAACTTCTGCACGAGTTGGCATTGGGTTATTGATCATTGATTCCATCATCTGAGTTGCAGTAATTACAACGCGGTTTAATTGACGTGAACGTTTGATTAAGCGTTTTTGAACACCCACTAATTGAGCATCACCAATTTCAACACCTAAGTCGCCTCGTGCAACCATGATTACATCTGATGCGTTGATAATATCGTCCATTGCTTCTTCTGTTGCAACAGTTTCAGCACGCTCAACTTTAGCAACGATTTTAACATCGTCTAAGCCAGCTTCTTTTGCTAATTCACGTGCGTAGTTTAAATCTGCACTTGAACGTGGGAATGAAACTGCTAAATAATCAACGCCGATTTTTGCTGCTAATTTAATGTCTGCTTTATCTTTTTCAGTTAAAGCATCAGCAGATAAACCACCGCCTAATTTGTTAATACCTTTATTGTTTGAAAGTGGTCCACCGACAGTTACTTCTGTAAATACTTTAGCACCTTCAGTTGAAAGTACTTTTAATTGAACACGGCCGTCATCTAATAATAAGATATCACCAGGAACAACATCTTCTGGTAATGTTTTATAATCTAAACCAACAGCTTCTTTAGTACCTTCGCCACGTGGAAGTTCTGCATCTAATACGAATTTATCACCAATATTTAAGAAAACTTTACTATCTTTAAATGTTGAAACACGGATTTTAGGACCTTGTAAGTCTCCTAAAATTGCAACGTGCTTACCTAATTTTGCAGCGATTTCACGTACTTTTTCAGCACGATCGATATGATCTTCTGGTGAACCGTGAGAAAAGTTCATACGAACCACATTAGCACCTGCTTGAATAATTTTTTCTAAATTATTACCACGTTCGGTTGCTGGTCCCATAGTACAAACAATTTTGGTTCTTCTGATCTTTCTAGACATTTATTTACTCCGTTCTTTACTTAATTTATTATAGAAATTGAAAATCTTTTTTGTGGTTGTGTCCACATAAAACCCAGTGCATTATACACATAATTTTTATTGTTTTATATAAAATTAGGGAGAAAAATATGAATGTTTGGATAATGCGACACGGTGAAGCTGGATTTAATGCCGGTGTTGATCATCAAAGAAGTTTAACTGAATATGGTAAAAAAACAGCAAGATCACAGGGTGAATGGCTAGGCAAACGATTGGCTAATAAAGAGCAACAAATTGATAAAATTATAGTCAGCCCTTTTTTGCGTGCTCAACAAACTTTTGAAGAAGTTTTAAAAGGACTACAAGCGGTTAATTTTGATCAAAAATTTACAAATTCTATACAAGAAAAAGTAGAAAGTTGGGAAGGGGTTACGCCTTACGGCACACCGAATAGCGTATTAGATTATATTCGAGTATTGCGTGAAAGTGGTGTGAAAAACGTACTTATTATTTCTCATTTACCTTTAGTGTATGAATTGGTGTCTTATTTTACGCAACATCAGTCTAAGGTTCATTTCTATCCAGCAGTCATTGCTGAGATCGATTGGACGACGGATAATGGAAAATTGATTATTTCTGAGAAGCCTGAGTAAATAAAAGCAACATTGTTTTGATAAGTTAGGTAGCAGTAATTAGAAGATTCATTTTAACAAATGGGCTGACTGTATGTTGAAAAGTTCAGTCAGCCTGTTTTTAGGTTATATTAAACTGTAGCAGGCAGTTGCCAGTTTATTTCAGTTATGCCTTTTGATCTTAAATATTCATTGGTTTTAGAAAAATGTTTACAGCCAAAGAAACCACGATAGGCAGAAAGTGGCGATGGATGTGGTGCTTTTAAAACACAATGGCGGGTTTGGTCAATAAATTGTCCTTTGCGTTGGGCGTGGCTTCCCCAGAGTAGAAAAACAAGGTTTTCACGTTCATTATTGAGTTTTTCAATTACTTTATCGGTAAATATTTCCCAGCCAATATTTGCGTGAGAATGAGCTTTGCCTTGCTCAACGGTTAAAACCGTATTAAGCATAAAGACACCTTGTTTTGCCCAATCAATTAAATAACCGTGTTGAGGAATTTGAAACCCGTCAATATCATCGGCTAATTCTTTATACATATTAACCAAAGAAGGAGGAGGATCAATATTAGGTTTTACGGAAAAGGCTAAACCGTGTGCTTGATTGATTCCGTGATAAGGATCTTGCCCTAGAATCACAACCTTCACATCTTCAAAATTGGTTAATGAGAATGCACTGAATACTTCATTGTGCGGGGGATAAATCGCTTTTCCTTTTAAACGTTCATTTTTGACAAATTGTAAAATTTCTTGAAAGTAGGGTTGGGATTTTTCACTCCCTATGACATCTGACCAATTTTTCATCTTGTTAAACCTTTGTTAAAGTTGTGTATAAATAAGGTGTTCTGTTAACATTTTCTTGTCATATAATAGCATATAAGCAAAATTTACAAAAATATGGTTAAATTTTCTCGCATTATCTCTCAAAATAAGTAGAATGATAAAATATTTTTTAAAATATCAAATTTTTTTATAAAACACAGGAGTAACTCACTATGATTAAAGGTGTACAAATTACAGAATCTTCAAATAGCAATTTAGTAAATTCTTTTTGGTTATTAGACGAAGAAAAAAATGAAGCACGTTGTTTATGTGCAAAAGGTGATTATGCAGAAGACCAAATTGTTGCATTAAGTGAATTAGGCGAAATCGCATACCGTGAAGTTCAAATGGATGTTGCACCAACTATCAAAGTTGAAGGTGGTCAGCACTTAAATGTAAACGTATTACGTCGTGAAACATTAGAAGACGCAGTAAACAACCCAGAAAAATACCCACAATTAACCATTCGTGTTTCTGGCTACGCAGTACGTTTCAACTCATTAACACCAGAACAACAACGTGATGTAATTACTCGTACTTTCACTGAAAGTCTATAATTACTACTTTATATTAAAAAGCATCTTTCGAGATGCTTTTTTTATGTATGAAAATTATAAAACTCTTCGCTCAACTATTTTTCCATTTTTTATTTCAATCACTTCATCAAATAAATCGCAAACCTCATCAAATTGATGAGTAACCATTAACAAGGTTAAATTATGTTTTTGGCAGATTTCAGCGACAAGTATCTGTAATTCTTGGCGACGCTGTGGATCGAGAGCAGAAAAAGGCTCATCAAGCAGTAAAATTGGTTTGTGTTGTAGCAAGGTTCGGGCTAGAGCGACACGTTGTTTTTGTCCACCTGAAAGTTGTTCGCAAGAACGTTCAAGTAAATCGCCGATTCCCATTTGTTGTGCAATATCGAAAACTTTTTGTTGTTGTACTTCGGGTAGTTTTAGACGAGGAGCAAGCCCTAATCCAATATTTTGGCTTACTGTTAAATGGGGAAAAATATTGTTATCTTGAAAGAGCATTGCAACAGGGCGTTGAGCAACAGAGGTTGTTGTATAATTTTTATTATTCAACCAAATTTCGCCCGTCGTTACTTGTTCAAAGCCTGCAATTAAGTTTAATAACGTACTTTTCCCCGCCCCACTTTCACCAATAATCGCTACTTTTTTTCCTTTTTTGATCTGAAGATCAAAGTGCATAGGCATTTGTGGGTAATCAAAGATTATATCTAGTTTTATCATTGTTCACTCTTATTTTTGTTAATACATAAAAAAGGTAATAAAGCACATAACATTAGGATTAACGCCGTAACAGCAGCATCTTCTGTATGATAACTACCGAGTTGCTGATAAAGTAGGTATGGAAGTGTACTAAAATCAGGCGTTCCGAAAAAAGCAATGATAGAAAAACTACCTAAACTTGCTGACATTGCAAGAGCAAAGGCATTGAGAAGCGGTCGAATTAAATAGGGTTTTTCCACAATCCACCAGCGGTTAAAACCTGTTAAATTTAGGCTATGAGCAAGTTTATCAAAACGAATGAAAGCCTGATACATTGGTGAGAAAATCAGTCTGTAAATATAGGGTAATAACACTAAACCATTACACACTCCCAAAATAAATAATAATTGTAATTTAGTTAATTCAATATCAATGAAGAAGACAAATAATCCAACTGCCAATAAAAATACAGGCAAAATCAGAGGGTAGGTCGTTACCCCCGAAAGTATACTTTGAGCAATTTTTTTGTGTTGAAAGGCGAGTTTTCTTGTTTCTAATGTGATGAGATAAGCAATAGAAATCACACTCAATGATGCAATCAGGCTGATTATCACAGAATAATAAAAGGCGTGCCAAAGCATTGGGTTTAAAAGGCGTTCAATAAAATTCGATACCCTAATTGCTTCCCAAAAGATACTTATAAGCGGTATAAAAATCATAAAAATTTGCAAAAATAGGATTAGTTGCAAAAAGCGTTTAGAGCCAGATGAAAGTGTGGGTATCCAGTGCTGAATTTGAGTTGTGGTTGATTTTGAATGAAAAGCATAGCGAGAGGCGATATCCATCATAAATTGTAAAAATAATCCAATAACTAATTGAATACCAATTAAAATTACCGCTTTTGCAAAATCAAATTCAAAAGTAACCGCTTGATAAATAGCAACTTCTAAGGTGCTATATTTCGGGCTTCCTCCGAGCATTAACACAATGGGAAAACTGGTAAAACAGAGTAAAAATACATAGCTAAACACATAAGGTAGAATGCCTTTAAGTGGTGGAAATTCAACAATTTTAAAATAATGCCAGCGTGTTAAACCAAGTTGTGTTGCAAGTTTATGCTGATTTGGCGAAGTTAAGTTGAGTCCTTCAAGTACATATTTCGTCACAAAAGGAATATTTAAAAATAGGTGAGCAAATAAAATCCCTTGTAAGCCATAAATTGAAAATTTCCATTTTATGCCCCAAAACGCAAAAAATTGGGCGATCCAACCTGAATTTCCCCATACCCCTACAATTGCGAAAATAACAACGACGGCAGGTAGTGACCATACGAAACTAATTATTTTATAAAGGAAGGATTTACCTTTAAACTCTAAATAGAAAAAGGCTCGAGCGAGTAATAAGCCTAAAAAAGTAGAAAGCAGGGCAGAAATTCCAGCTTGGAATAAGCTATATTTTATTATATTGATACTTTCTGAAATTGACCAAAAAGTTGTGTTATTACTAAAAGATATTAAGGCATAAAAACTAATTCCGTATAGTGACAGAATCAGAATATAAATTAACCAAGCAGAATATTTTGTAAAATAATGAGACATAGCCTTAAAAATAAAAATGTAAGCGGTAGGATTTTAACAGTTTTTTGCAATTAAATCTCTTTTCTACTTTTACTAAAAAGATTGGATGTTTACCATTCTAAACATGATTTTTATTTATTCTACAAGATAAACTTTTGTGTTTTTAGGATTTATCTAAAATAATGCTGTTTTTTTATATTGTATTTAACTTATGTTGTTTTATTTTGATTTCGTGTTGTGTTTTTTGTTTTTATATTGAATAATCTTTATCACTAGGCAGGCGTTGGTCTGCTATTTTTATTTTTAGCTTAGAGGTTATTCTTATGAAAAAATCATTTATTTTACAACAACAGGAAATTAGTTTTACTAAAAACACATTTACAGAAAAATTAATTGAGCATTTAGGTATTGTTGAAGTTCAAGGACCTATATTAAGCCAAGTTGGAAATGGTATTCAAGATAATCTCTCTGGTGCTGAAAAAGCGGTTCAAGTGAATGTGAAACAAATTGAAGATGCGACTTTTGAAGTGGTACATTCTTTAGCGAAATGGAAACGCCATACTTTAGCAAGATTTGATTTTGCGGTTGGGGAAGGCTTGTTTGTGCATATGAAAGCATTACGTCCTGATGAAGATAGCTTAGATCAAACTCACTCAGTATTTGTAGATCAATGGGATTGGGAAAAAGTAATTAGCAAAGAGCAACGTAATTTAGATTTCTTAAAACAAACAGTTCGTTCTATCTATCAGGGGCTTTTAGAAACAGCGGAAGCGGTACATCAAAAATTTGGTATTGAGAAATTTTTACCACAAGAAATTACTTTTGTTCAAAGTGAAGAGTTAGTGCAACGTTATCCAAATATGAGCGATAAAGAGCGTGAAAATGCGATTTGTAAAGAATTTGGTGCGGTCTTTTTAATTGGTATTGGTGGCGAGTTATCAGATGGTAAACCACACGATGTACGTGCACCAGATTATGATGACTGGACAACAATTTCAGAAGGGGATTATAAAGGCTTAAATGGAGATATTTTAGTTTGGGATCCTGTTTTAGATCGTGCATTAGAAATTTCATCAATGGGTATTCGTGTTGACGAAGTCGCATTACGTAAACAATTAGCATTAACAAATGATGAAGATCGTTTAAAATTTGATTGGCACCAAGATTTAATCAATGGACGTTTACCTCTTTCAATTGGTGGGGGTATTGGTCAATCAAGACTGGTAATGCTATTGTTACAGAAAAAACATGTTGGTGAAGTGCAATCAAGCGTTTGGCCACAATCTGTACTGAATGAATTCGAACATATTTTATAAATAGATATAGATAAGGCTAAATAATATTTAGCCTTGTTTTTATTTAGTTTTTGAATAAAAAATGATGAGTGTTATATTAAGTATCTTGTAAGAAAGAAAATTTGAGATGGAGCCAAAATGGCTTTTTTTATAAAAAATTACTATTTTTCACTATAAATTTTGATCTAATTAAAGATTTTTAAATATTTTTGAATGTTTTTTTTCTTTATTTATAGTAAAGTTATAGGGTTTTAACAAACAAAGTCAAAGCATATTTTATTGTTTTGATAATAAATGAGGATTTATTATGTATTCAAAAGATGTAAAAATTATTGGGGCTAATGGCTTACATACTCGTCCAGCTGCTGAATTTGTAAAAGCAGCAAAGGGTTTTGAGTCAAAAATTGAAGTAACTGCGGCGGGTAAAACTGCAAGTGCTAAAAGTTTATTCAAACTTCAAACATTAGGATTAACTCAAGGAACTGTGATTACTATCTCTGCGGAAGGCGAAGATGAGCAAAAAGCAGTAGATTTCTTAGTGGAATTAGTTCCTACTTTAGAATAATTTTTCTATTTAAAAAACAGCTTTCTGGAAACAGAAAGTTGTTTTGTTATATTTAAACATAAAGGATACATTATGATTTCAGGTATCGCAGCCTCTCCAGGCGTTGTATTTGGTAAAGCACTTGTTTTAAAAGAAGAACCAATCGTTCTTAATACACACAAAATTTTAGCTGATCAAGTTGAAGCGGAAAAAGCGAAGTTTTTTGAAGGTCGTGATAAAGCTGCGGCACAATTAACAGCAATTAAAGAGAAAGCAAGACGCACACTTGGTGAAGAAAAAGAAGCAATCTTTGAAGGTCACTTGATGATCTTAGAAGATGAAGAGCTTGAAGAAGAAATTTTAGCTTATTTAGAAGAAAATCTTGTTACAGCAGATGTTGCAACAAGTAAAATCATTGATATGCAAGTCTCAATGCTTGCGGATCTTGATGACGAATATCTAAAAGAGCGTGCGGGAGATATTAGCGATATCGGTAACCGTTTGTTACGTAATATTTTAGGTATGAATATTGTCGATCTAGGTGATATTCAAGAAGAAGTAATCCTAGTTGCTTACGACTTAACGCCATCTGAAACAGCTCAATTAAACCTTGATAAAGTACTTGGTTTCATCACTGATATTGGGGGACGTACATCTCACACCTCAATTATGGCTCGTTCATTAGAATTACCTGCAATCGTTGGAACAAATAACATTACCTCTTTGGTGAAAACTGGCGATATGTTAATTCTTGATGCGGAAAATAATGCCGTACATATCAATCCAGAAAATGAAACGATTGAGCAATTTAAAGCATTAAAAGCAAAAGTTGAAGCAGAGAAAGCAGAATTAGCAAAATTAAAAGATTTACCTGCACAAACTTTAGATGGTCATCATATTGAAGTCGCTTCAAATATTGGGACTATCCGTGATGTTGATGGTGCATTACGCAATGGTGCAGAAGCGATAGGTTTATATCGTACTGAATTCCTATTTATGGATCGTTCAGCTCTTCCAACAGAGCAAGAGCAATTTGAAGCTTATAAAGAAATTGTAGAAGCAATGGACGGTAAGCGAGTTATTTTACGTACGATGGATATCGGTGGCGATAAAGAATTGCCATATATGAATTTCCCGAAAGAAATGAAGCCATTCTTGGGATGGCGTGCAGTGCGTATTGGTTTAACGGCAGAATACAGCCACATTTTAAAAGATCAATTACGTGCGGTATTACGTGCTTCTGCCTTTGGTAAACTAGCGGTAATGTTCCCAATGATCATTTCTGTTGAAGAAATTCGTATCTTAAAAGGCTTAATTGAAGAATTTAAAGCTGAATTACGTGCTGAAGGGATTGCATTTGATGAAAATCTTGAAATTGGTGTAATGGTTGAAACACCATCAGCGGCAATGAATGCACGTCATTTGGCGAAAGAAGTGGACTTCTTCAGTATTGGTACTAATGACTTAACACAATATACCTTAGCAGTGGATCGTGGTAATGAATATATCGCACATCTTTACAATCCATTAGCGCCATCAGTATTAAATGTAATCAAACAAGTGATTGATGCATCTCACGCAGAAGGTAAATGGACGGGTATGTGTGGTGAGCTTGCAGGTGATGAACGTGCGGCTGCGTTGTTATTAGGTATGGGATTGGATGAGTTTAGTATGAGTGCAATTTCAATGCCACGCATTAAAAAATTAGTGCGTAATATGAATTTTGCTGATGCAAAAGCTTTAGCTGATAAAGCACTTGATTGTCCAACAGCACAAGAAATCGAACAGCTTGTTGACGATTTTTATGAAAAATTGAACTAAATACTTACAAATATTCTATTTTTGTATAGAATATAGGAGAGTTTTCAGTTTTAAGTCCCAACATACAGGAGATTAAGTTATGGGTTTATTAGATAAATTATTTGGTTCAAAAAAACCAGAAACAAAAGAAGTAAAAATTTATGCACCACTTACAGGGGAAATTGTAAGCCTTGAAGATGTGCCAGATGTTGTTTTTTCTGAAAAAATCGTAGGTGATGGCGTTGCAATTCGTCCAGCTGGCGATACATTAGTTGCACCTGTAAATGGTACAATTGGTAAAATTTTTGAAACTAACCACGCATTTTCTATTGAATCAGAAGAAGGTGTTGAATTATTTGTTCACTTTGGTGTAGATACTGTTGAATTAAAAGGCGAAGGCTTTACTCGTATCGCAACAGAAGGTCAAAAAGTAAAAGTTGGTGAACCTATCATCAAATACGATTTAGCAGTATTAGAAGAAAAAGCAAAATCAGTATTAACACCAGTTGTAATTTCAAATATGGACGAAATCAGCAACTTAGTGAAAAAATCAGGTTCTGTTGTTGAAGGCGAAACAGTTGTTTTAACTTTAACTAAGTAATTTACTGATTATTAAAAAAATTATAAACCACAGTTTAGGCTGTGGTTTTTGTCTTTTAAATTGGAATGTATGAGCGTATTATATACGCTCATAAATATACTAAATTACATTGAAATTAGCACTATGATTTGTAGGGGAGTATTAGTAAACGTAGTTTACGTATATGCTCCCGAATGCACAGAATAAAATATTTTGAAAATTATTCATTTTATTTGACCGCTATCTTTTAGATATTATAGTGTTTTAGACTATTTTATATCGAGCAACGGGCGAATATATGCAAGCAAGCTTGTTAATGTCGCCCCTACGATTCAAATAACTATTTGTGTAAATCCCTAATACTAATTTCAATTTAATTCACTCTAACATTTTAGATATATCAAAAGCGTATGTGATATATTTCTACATAGGAAATAAAATGAATCATCAATCTTACCCAAAACCAAGTTATGCACAAAAATTAAAAATTGCGGTGCATTATATTTTGCCACAGCTGGCACTTACTCAAATTGCAGGTTGGTTTGCAGAAAAAAAATGGGGCGTGGTAACCCATAGCATTATCAATTTATTTGCAAAATTTTATGAGATTAACTTATCCGAAGCAGAAAAAGAAAAGCCACAGGATTACGCGTCTTTTAACGAGTTTTTTATTCGTCCATTAAAAGCGGATGCTCGTCCTATTATTGAAGAGCAAAATGCACTTTGCTTCCCTGCTGATGGTAAAGTAAGCCAATTAGGACAAATCAAAGATAACCAATTATTGCAAGCAAAAGGGCATAATTTCACCCTAGAAACATTACTTGCTAACGATAACGAATTGGTTGAAAAATTCCGTGATGGAGACTTTATTACCACTTATTTATCGCCACAGGATTATCACCGTGTGCATATGCCGTGCGATGGCGTATTGCGTAAAATGATTTATGTACCAGGTGAGCTTTTCTCTGTAAATCCATTTTTAGCAGAGCATATCCCGAATTTATTTGCACGTAATGAACGCGTTATTTGTGAATTTGATACTGAATTTGGTTCAATGGTGCAAATTCTTGTTGGGGCAACGATCACGGCAAGTATGAGTACGGTCTGGGCGGGCGTTATCAATCCACCACGCTCAAAAGAAGTGAAAGTATGGGAATATGCAACAGAGGGTGAAGAGGCAATTTCATTGAAAAAAGGACAAGAAATGGGTGCATTCCGTTTAGGTTCAACGGTAATCAACCTATTCCCACAATATAAAATTGAATTAGAAAAAACGCTTGAAGCGGGCAGTGTTACTAGAATGGGTAAACAGCTCGGTACACAGCTATAATGTTAATCAAGCGGTAATATTTTGAACATAATTTGCAAATTTTAGTCAAAATATTACCGCTATTTCTTACAAAAAATTTAACTGGTTTGAGCTTTGGTTTTTTTATCGTAAAAAGACAAGGATTTATTTTATAATACTGGCTCAAATCCAACGTTCTCAGCATAAAACAAAGGAACAGAAAAAATGACAAATTTTGCAATGGTTTTTCCCGGACAAGGTTCACAATCAATCGGTATGCTAAGCGATTTAGCAACACAATTTCCAATTGTAGAAGAGACTTTTAAAGAAGCATCACAAGTATTGGGTTATGATTTATGGGATCTTGTTCAAAATGGTTCAGCAGAACAATTAAATGAAACGCATCGCACTCAGCCTGCACTTTTAACGAGCTCAGTGGCGATTTTCCGTGTATGGCAACAGCAATATCCTGACTTACAGCCAAGCGTAATGGCAGGGCATAGTTTAGGGGAATATTCAGCATTAGTGTGTGCAGGTGTGATTCCTTTTAAAGACGCGGTGAAATTAGTGGAATTACGTGGTCAGTTTATGCAAGAAGCCGTGCCAGCGGGTACAGGGGCAATGTATGCAATTATTGGCTTAGAAAATGATGCTATCATCAAGGCTTGTGAACAGGCTCAAAGTGAATCTGCTCAAGGCGAAGTGGTTTCAGCAGTAAACTTTAACTCTGTTGGACAAGTTGTGATTGCTGGCTCAAAAGACGCTGTGGCAAAAGCGGCTGAGTTATGTAAAGAAGCAGGTGCAAAACGAGCGTTGCCATTAGCAGTAAGCGTACCTTCACATTGTGCGTTAATGAAACCAGCAGCGGATAAATTAGCGGAAGAATTAGTAAAAATTGAATTTTCAGCACCACAAATTCCCGTGATCAATAATGTGAATGTTGCCGTTGAAACGAATGTGGCAAATATTCGTTTAGCGTTAATTGAGCAACTTTATAGCCCTGTACGTTGGACTGAAACCGTTGAAAAAATGGCTCAGCAAGGCGTGGAAACTTTATATGAAATGGGACCAAATAAAGTCTTAACAGGCTTAGCAAAACGTATCGTTAAAAGCTTAAATGCACAGGCAGTGAATGATATTGCTTCATTAGAAGCGGTTAAAAAATAATAAGGATTTACAAAAATGACAAAAAAAATAGCATTAGTTACAGGGGCAACCCGTGGTATTGGGCGTGCGATTGCACAAGAATTAGTGGCAAAAGGACACTTCGTGATCGGCACAGCAACGTCTGAAAATGGAGCAAACTCAATTTCGGATTATTTAGGTGAAGATGGTAAAGGCTTAGTGCTAAATGTAGCGGACGCTGAATCTATTGAAGCCGTGTTAAAACAAATTAAAACCGAGTTTGGCGATATTGAAATTTTGGTTAATAACGCAGGGATCACGCGTGATAACTTGTTAATGCGAATGAAAGATGATGAGTGGTTTGACATTATGCAAACCAACTTAACCTCCGTATTCCGTTTATCAAAAGCAGTATTACGTGCGATGATGAAAAAACGTTTTGGACGTATTATCACCATAGGTTCAGTAGTTGGGGCTATGGGGAATCCTGGTCAAACCAACTATTGTGCAGCAAAAGCGGGCTTGGTCGGTTTTTCAAAATCATTAGCCAAAGAAGTGGCAGCACGTGGTATTACCGTAAACGTCGTTGCTCCAGGTTTTATCGCCACAGATATGACGGATGAGCTTAATGAAGAGCAAAAAAATGCTATTTTAAGTCAAATCCCAGCAGGTCAATTAGGGCAAGCTCAAGACATCGCCAAAGCGGTAAGTTTCTTAGCTTCAGAAGACGCAGGTTACATCACTGGGGAAACCTTGAATGTAAACGGCGGTTTATATATGAGCTAATCATCAAATTCTGATTGATTAGGGTAGGGGCGGATTGAATGAGCAAAGCGAATGAAATATCCGCCCGTTTTTTATCAATAAACTGTTCGGGAGCATATACGTAAACAAGCTTTCTAATGCTCCTCTACATTTTCATCATTATGTTTTTATAAAATACAATGCTTTCTCAATTTCAACAGCAATTACAACAACTTATCACACCTTCACAAAAGCTTCTTGTCGCACTAAGTGGTGGCGTGGATTCTGTTGTGCTGTTAGATTTACTTTGTAAAACATACAATAAATCTACACTGAGAGCGATCTATGTTCATCACGGTTTAAGTAAAAATGCTGATAGCTGGGCGGATTTTTGTCAGCAACTTTGCGATCAATATGGCATTGAATTAGTCATCAAAAAAGTCACCGTTGATGGGATAAAAAACATTGAGAACAGTGCGAGAACCGCACGCTATCAAGCAATCCGAGAAACCATTTTAAGTGATGAAATGTTGGTGACGGCACATCATTTAGACGATCAAACGGAAACCTTTTTTCTTGCATTAAAGCGTGGCAGTGGTTTAAATGGGCTGTCTGCAATGCAACAAATCAGTCACTCGCACGGTTTTGCCTTATTACGCCCATTACTTGCATTTTCTAAGCAAAATATCACCGCTTATGCAAAGCAAAATCAGCTAAAATGGATTGAAGATGAGAGTAATCAGAACACCCATTTTGACCGTAATTTTTTACGCCAAGAAATTCTGCCATTACTAAATCAACGCTGGCAACACTTTGCTAAAATGGTATCTCGCAGTGCGAAACATTGTGAAAATCAGCAATTATTATTAGCAGAATTGCTCAATGATGAATTGTATAAATGGGGGGATTTTGCAAAAAAATCCTTAAATATCACCGCTTTCTCACAATTTTCAATCTTAAAACAACAACAATTATTACGTTTGTGGTTAGAAAAATGTGGGGTAGTCACACCAACGATGGTACAGCTTGATCAGTTGCTTAATTTTGTTCACGCTAAGAATGATAAAAATCCCCAATTAAAATTGGGAAAACATATTATTCGTCGTTATCAATCTCAACTTTTTATCACCGATGAACTAATTGAAATCTCGCCATTTTCTGTGGAAATCAAACCAGCTCAAAGGATCATTTTGCCAAATAATCTCGCTGAAATCACTCATTTAGGTGAGCAGATTTTTTGCAAATTTTCACAAAAAAATGACCGCTTCAATTTACCCGAAGAACTGAAAAATCAGCCTTTAACGATAAAGTTAGGTTGCACGGGAAAAGTGAAAATTTATGGTAAATCACAGCGTGAAGAAATGAAAAAAATTTGGCAACACCATCAAATTCCCACTTGGTTACGTTCTCAAACGCCTGTAGTTTTTTGGCAAGAACAGTTGATCACTCTATTAAATTAAAAATATAACATATTGTTATATAATCATTTTTTATAAATAAAATGTTTGTTTCCGAATTCAAGGATGATAAATATAAATTTATTGTTGCTTCCAAAACTATACTGGGGTATAGTATAAAGGATTGATGAGGGATAAATAATGCCAAGTACACCAGAAGAAAAAAAGAAAGCACTTACACGCGTAAGACGTATTAAAGGGCAATTAAATGCATTAGAACTTGCATTAGAAAATGAAGTTGAGTGTAAAGCTATTTTACAACAAGTTGCGGCTATTCGTGGTGCAACAAATGGTTTAATGGCTGAAATTTTAGAAAGCCATATGCGTGAAACGTTTAATTTAGATGAAAGTTATGATGCAAAAGTAAATGAATCTGTGAATAATGCGATTACATTAGTTCGATCGTATCTTAAATAATAAAATTACAAAAGGAGTAATTATGAAATCTCGTGCCGCTGTTGCTTTTGCACCAAATCAACCATTAGAGATTGTTGAAATTGATGTTGCACCACCAAAGAAAGGGGAAGTGTTAATTAGAAATACTCATACTGGCGTATGTCATACTGATGCTTTTACCTTATCGGGTAATGATCCAGAAGGCGTTTTTCCTGTTGTTTTAGGACACGAAGGTGCGGGGATTGTTGTTGAAGTTGGTGAGGGAGTGACAAGTGTTTCCGTAGGGGATCACGTTATTCCTCTTTATACGGCAGAATGTGGTGAATGTGAATTTTGTCAATCTGGAAAAACGAATCTTTGCGTGGCAGTGCGTGATACACAAGGTAAAGGTTTAATGCCAGATGGGACGACTCGTTTTTCTTATAACGGGCAACCAATTTATCACTATATGGGGTGTTCAACATTCAGTGAATATTCAGTTGTTGCAGAAGTATCATTAGCAAAAATTAACCCAGAAGCGAATCACGAACACGTTTGTTTATTAGGTTGTGGTGTGACAACAGGAATTGGTGCGGTGCATAATACGGCAAAAGTACAAGAAGGCGATTCAGTTGCGGTATGGGGATTAGGAGCGATTGGTTTAGCTGTTATTCAAGGGGCGAAACAAGCTAAAGCAGGACGTATTATTGCTATCGATACGAATCCAGCTAAGTTTGAATTAGCGAAAGAATTCGGTGCGACGGATTGTTTTAATCCAAAAGATTATGATAAGCCAATGAAAGATGTTCTATTTGAGAAAGTGAATAAATGGGGTATTGATCATACTTTTGAATGTATCGGTAATGTGAATGTAATGCGTGAAGCACTTGAAGCGGCTCATCGAGGTTGGGGACAATCTATCGTAATTGGTGTCGCGGGTGCGGGGCAAGAGATTGCAACGCGTCCATTCCAGTTAGTGACAGGACGTGCGTGGCGTGGTTCTGCATTTGGTGGGGTGAAAGGGCGTAGTCAATTGCCAAATATTGTTGAAGATGCAATGAAAGGCGAAATTAAATTAAAGCCTTTTGTGACACATACGATGAAACTTGAGCAAATCAACGAAGCTTTTGAGCTAATGCACGAAGGAAAATCCATTCGTACGGTGATTAACTATTAAGAGATAAACTTAGGCAACGGTAATGTTGTCTAAATTATTTTTAATAAAGCGAAGGATATAAAAATGGAAAAAGTAGAAAGTTATTATCTTTATGGTGGCTGGCAAGAAGTATGGTCACATTCATCTGAAACATTAGATTGCTCAATGAAATTTGCAATTTATTTGCCTGAACAAGCCAAAGAAAAAAAATTACCGGTATTATATTATTTATCGGGTTTAACCTGCACAGAACAAAATGTAATGACCAAGTCGGGTATTCAGCGTTACGCGTCAGAGCAGGGCGTAATTATTGTGATGCCTGATACGAGTCCACGTGGTGAGCAGGTGGCAGATAGCCCTGATTATGATTTAGGTCAAGGTGCGGGATTTTATGTCAATGCGACTCAATCTCCGTGGAATAAACATTATCAAATGTACCATTATATTCTCAATGAGTTACCTCATTTAATTGAAAATAATTTTCCTGTAACAGGGAAAAAATCAATTATGGGGCATTCAATGGGCGGGCATGGTGCATTGGTATTGGCGTTAAAAAATCCTGAAAAATATGTGAGTGTTTCTGCTTTCTCGCCGATAGTGTCTCCAAGTTCAGTTGCGTGGGGAGAAAAAGCGTTTGGGCATTATTTAGGGGAAAATAAACAAGATTGGAAAAAATATGATGCAGTAAATTTGATTTTAGAGGGAAATAGCGTAGAGCATATTCTTGTGGATCAAGGGCTTGCGGATAATTTTTATCAATCGCAACTTAAAACAGAATTGCTAGAAAATGCGTGTAAACAAATGAATGTAAACATTGATGTTCGTTACCATCAAAATTACGATCATAGTTATTATTTTATTGCGTCATTTATCGAAGATCACGTTCGATATCATTCTGAAAGATTGAATGCGAGCTTATCACAATAACAAGATTATCTTTTTAATTGAAGCGGTCAGATTTTTTTTAAATTTTGCAAATTTTTTATAAAATCTGACCGCTTCTTTTCTTTCAAAATTTATATAGTTTAATAAATTAAATAATAAAATGAAAAAACTAATATTATTCGTCTTATTACAGGCTCTAATTTTTATATCATTACCTGTAAATGCGAAGCCATTTCGTTCGTTGCAATGTAAAATTGTTGGCGTTTCAGATGGCGATACAGTACGTTGTTTATACAATAATAAGCCGTTGAAAGTCCGTTTACTTTATATTGATGCTCCAGAATCTTCTCAGCCATTTGGTAAGAAATCAATGCAATTACTGTCACGTTTAGTATTCAAAAAATATGTCACCTTAAAAATACAAGGCTACGATCGTTATAATCGTGTGCTAGGGGTAATTTATGATAAAAATCTTAATGTGAATTTAAAAATGGTACAGGCAGGACTTGCGTGGGCGTACCGTTATAATTCTCAAGATATTTATCGCAATGCTCAACAAAAGGCGAAATCTCACGGTTTAGGTTTATGGCGAGATAAGTCGCCAATAGAGCCTTATGAATGGCGTAAAAGTCAAAAACTAAGACATCAAAATACGAAGAAAACACGAGCAAACTCTTTAAAAAATGGTGCTGTGAATTGTAAACACCGTTTAAGTTGTAAAAAAATATCAAGCTATAACCTAGCGGTTCAATATTTTCATCAATGTGCTTGGGGGAAGCATTTAGACGGAAATAATGATGGTATTCCTTGTAATAAGTTATATCGTAAATAAAAATAAAGAATTTAAAAGAAAAAGGCTAAGTTTGAGGTAAAACTTAGCCTTAATAAATCAATCAGTTAACGATTATTTATGTTTAGCAGGAAGACCATTTGCTTTGAAATAAGGCACTTCTGCACGTGGTAATGGCTCAATGCCACGAATATGATCGGCGATTTTCTCTGCCATCATAATGGTTGGGGCATTTAAGTTACCAGTGGTGATAATCGGCATTATTGATGCATCAACCACACGTAAATGTTCTACACCGTGTACTCGTCCAAAATTATCTACTACGGCATCTTCGCCAGAACCCATTTTGTTACTGCACGATGGGTGGAAGGCGGTTTCTGCGTGTTCACGAATAAATTTATCCAATTCTTCATCGCTTTGACACTCAATGCCTGGTGAAAGCTCTTTGCCCACATAAGGTTTTAGTGCGTCTTGGGTGAAAATATCACGCGTAATGCGAATTGCTGCACGGAACTCTTCCCAGTCTTGCTCTGTTGCCATATAGTTAAACAGAATGCTTGGATATTCGTATGGATCTCTTGATTTAATTCTGACTCGTCCACGACTTGGCGAACGCATTGAACCCACGTGGGCTTGGAAGCCGTGACTTTCAATGGCATTTGAGCCGTCATAATTTACTGCAATCGGTAAGAAGTGATATTGTAAATTTGGCCATTCAAAGCGTTCATCAGAACGGATAAAGCCCCCCGCTTCAAACTGGTTACTTGCTCCTAAGCCTGTGCCTTTAAACATCCACTCTGCACCGATCATTGCTTGATTGTGTAATTTCAAACTTGGGGCAATACTTACTGGTTTAGTACATTCAAACTGAACATAAAGTTCTAAGTGGTCTTGTAAGTTTTCGCCCACCCCTTTTAATTCGTGAACCAGTGGAATGTCTAATTCTTTTAAAAGTTCTGCATTACCGATACCCGAACGTTGCAAAATGGTTGGTGATGCAATCGCACCAGAGCAAAGTAGTACTTCTTTTTTCGCAGATGCTTTAATGCTCTGATCTGCTTTCAAATAGCACACACCAACTGCTTTTTTACCTTCAAATAAGATACGATCTGTGGTGGCATCGGTTACAATCACTAAATTTTCTCTCGCTCTGACTTCATCAGACAAATAGCCACGAGCCGTACTACAACGACGACCATTTGGGCTGACGGTACGATCCATTGGTCCAAAACCCTCTTGTTGATAGCCGTTTAAATCTTCCGTTCTTGGATAGCCTGCTTGCACGCCTGCTTCGACCATTGCGTGGAATAACTCATTGTTTCCTGTTTTAGGCGTAGTGACGTGCAACGGTCCATTATCACCGTGATAATCATTACCACCAATATCGCGTGTTTCTGCTTTTTTGAAATAAGGTAAACAGTCTAGGTATGTCCAGTTAGCTAATAATGGATCTTGCTTAGCCCAGTTATCATAGTCCATCGCATTACCACGAATGTAACACATACCGTTAATCAACGATGAACCACCAAGCCCTTTACCACGTCCACATTGCATACGGCGGTTATTCATATGTGGCTCAGGATCTGTTTCATAACCCCAGTTATAGCGTTTAGTTTGGATAGGAAAAGCTAAAGCTGCTGGCATTTGAGTACGCCAGTCTAAGCGATAATCTGGGCCGCCCGCTTCTAATAATAAGACGTTCGTTTCTTTGTCTTCACTTAAACGAGCCGCCAATACACCACCAGCAGATCCCGCACCAATAATAATATAATCAAATTCTCTCATTGTGTTCTCCTTTTTAGAATACAGATTCAAATCTGCCTAATTCAACTTGAATAGATTTTGTTTGCGTATAGTGTTTTAAGGTTTCAATCCCATTTTCACGTCCAATACCAGATTGTTTGTAACCACCCACAGGCATTTTAGCGTCAGACTCCCCCCAAGTGTTGATCCAACAAATACCCGCTTCAAGCTGATGAATAATACGGTGAGCTTTATTTAGATCTTTGGTTACTACGCCAGCTGCTAAGCCATATTCCGTATTATTTGCACGTTCAATCACTTCTTGTTCCGTTTCATAGCTTAAAATACTCATTACAGGGCCAAAGATTTCTTCTTTGGTAATGGTCATTTCATCGGTACAATCAGTAAAGACCGTTGGTTGTACATAGTAGCCCTGTGGGAAAGTTAAATCACGTTCGCCACCGATTAAGCATTTTGCCCCCTCTTTTTTACCGAGTTCAATATAATTTAGCACTCGGTTCATATGGGGTTCGCTCACTAATGGGCCAAAGTTTGTGTCAGGATCTTGTGGATCACCCATTTTAATACGTTGCACACGCTCAACTATTTTTTGTTCAAATTCGGCTTTAAGTTTTGCAGGGACAAAAACACGTGTACCATTCGTACACACTTGACCTGAGCTATAAAAATTCGCCATTACGGCAATGTCTGCTGCTAGATCTAAATCTGCATCATCACAAATCACAACGGGTGATTTTCCACCTAATTCCATTGTCACTTCTTTTAGATTAGACGTAATCGCACTGGCACACACTTTTTTACCCGTATGCGATCCGCCTGTGAAAGAGACTTTATCAATTCTTGGGTGTTGCGTTAAGAAATCGCCAATATCAGCTCCCGTTCCGTTTACCACATTAAAGACACCATCTGGCACGCCTGCTTGCGTTAAAATTTCTGCTAATTTTAAGGTGGTTAAAGGGGTGACTTCACTTGGCTTAAAGACAACGGCATTTCCTGCTGCTAAGGCTGGTGCTAATTTCCACATTGCAATTTGGATCGGATAATTCCATGCCCCAATGCTTGCAATCACCCCTAATGGCTCACGGCGAGTATAAACAAAACTATCTTCACGAAGCGGAATTTGCGTACCTTCAATCGAGGTGGCTAAGCCAGCATAATATTCAATCACATCAGCCCCAGTCACAATATCCACATGTATTGTTTCACTTACCGGTTTACCCGTATCTAAGGTTTCTAAAAGTGCTAATTCATCATTGCGTTCACGCAAAATTGTAACGGCTTTATTTAAAATTCTTGCACGTTCTACGGCGGTTAATGCAGCCCATTTTTTTTGAGCTTTAACGGCACAATCTACTGCAAAATCAATATCTTCTTTTGAAGCAACTTGAATTTCTGCTAAGGTCTCGCCTGTGGCTGGATTGGTTGTGGTAAAAGTACGTCCACTCGTGGCGTTGTAGTATTTACCATTGATATAAAGTTGTTGAGTGGGAAATTTCATTGTTCCTCCAATAAGTTATTTAGAAATTGTTTTGCGATCGATCGGGCTTGATAATGATCGAACTCTTTACTGCGTAAACTACCGTGTAACCATAATCCGTCGATTAAAGCAGCTAATCCTCTTGCTGCATTTTTGGCTTGTTGATTGGGTAATAATTTTTTGAAATGAAATAATAAATTGGAATGTAAACGGCTATCATTGATCTTTTGTAAACGATTAAGATCTTCTTGGTGCATACTCATCGACCAAAAGGAGAGCCACACTTTCATTCTTGCGGAATCTGTATTCGGATCAAAATTACAATCAATAATAATTTCAATCGCTCGTTGGGGGGATAGTTCTTTTTCAACTTTATTTTTTTCTATAATTGAAAGGCGTAATTCTCTCATTAACTCTTTCATTGTTTCATAGAGCAATCCCATTTTACCGCCGAAATAATGGCTAATTATGCCAGAAGATAACCCCGCTTGTTGAGCTATCTGCACAATGGTGGTATCTGCAACCCCATACTTTTCAACGCAAACCAATGTTGCTTGAATAAGTTGCTGTCGCCGAATTTCTAGCATTCCAACTTTTGGCATTCAAATGTCCTTTTCTAAAATTTGTTCATATTTCATTCTAATTTATTTTTATTGAACGTTCAATTAAAATAAAAAGTATTGGTTATGGTGGCGGTGTGGATATTATTTATTATCAATAAAAAACGGTTTAATAAGTTAATTATTATTAAACCATTGTTTAATTATTCATCAGGATTCCCGATTATTTCGAGTGCTTCGTAGATCATTCCCCAAAACTTAGCGTGATCCAATTTTACCGCTACTTGGGTTTTACAATCTGTTGGAATTGGATATCTAAAATCAGCCACCGTCATACCGACCGTTAATTCACCTCGCAATTCAATATCAACAGGTACTCGTTTTGTTGTCATTACCGTTGGATCAATTAAATAAGCAACGGTACAAGGATCGTGGACTGGTGGATAGTCAAAGCCCTGACTTTGTTTATACATTTTTCCAAAGAAATCCAATAATTCAACGACAAATTGAGATGGCTTAGTATTGATTGCTTTAATTCTTTCGATCACTTCTGGTGTAGCGAGGGCTTGATGAGTTAAATCTAAACCTACCATCGTAACCTCCCAACCTGCATTAAACACAATATGAGCGGCTTCGGGATCAATTTTGATATTAAATTCAGCCACTGCACTCCAATTTCCTTCGTGATAACCACCGCCCATAAGCACTACTTCTTTGACTCGTTCCACAATTCTAGGTTCTAAACGTATCGCCATTGCAATATTCGTCAAACCACCTGTTGGCACTAAGGTAATAGTTTTTGGCTCGTGAGACATTATGGTATCAATAATAAAATTAACAGCGTGCTTATCAATAGGTTGTTGCTCAGGCGTTGGAAGTTTTGGGCCATCTAAACCCGAATCGCCGTGAATATCAGGAGCAACCTCAATTTCTTTAATCAAAGGGCGAGGACAGCCCTTAGCAAAAGGTATGCCTTTCATTCCAATCATCTTCGCGACAGAAAGAGCATTACGCGTGACCTTGTCTAGTGTCTGGTTACCAACAACAGTGGTAACGCCCAATAATTCAATCTTAGGGTTTGCATAAGCTAACATTATGGCAATTGCATCATCGTGACCTGGATCACAATCTAAAATAATTTTAGTCGTCATTATTCACTCCTAAGTGTCAGTATTAAACAATAAATACAATGACTAATAATATAAAAAATCTGCCTAATACTGAACAAGCAAAAGACAGATTTTGGTAAATTTTTATAAAAATATCACCGCTTGGTTATTGTTTTTTAGCTCCGAAAGAAGCGAAAATCATTTTGCTATCAATAGCTGTTTGTAATACACCGGCTAACTCAGTCGCATTTTTTCCATAAAATTTACCTGACATACCACCATAAAAAAAGTTACTTTGAAATCGTGCATTTTGTGAAAAATCAGCTATTTTTCCATCTTCAAAATTACTAAATTTGCCCCTTAAGGTTTTATCATCAAAATTTACTGTAAATGAACTATCACCAGTTACAACTCCACTGTTTTTTTCATCTTCAACAGCTGTTGCAACCACGAAACCAGAGTATTTGACATCTTTCCCTGTTGGTAAATCGTTTACAGGGGTTATATCACCTTGTGCGAAGAAATGTTTATCGACAAAACCAAAACGAGAATATTGGAATTGAGTTCCACTAACAACTTTGGCTTTATTAAGGTTGTCAGGTTGTTGAATTAGTAATTTTTTAGTGCTAATACCTACTGGTATCAAGGTGATTTTACGTCCTTCAATTTCAATTTTATTGAGATCCATATTAGTGCTATATTCATCATTTTCACCGATATCTTCTTCTGAGGTCTCAGAGTCAATTTTATTATAATTTTCAGAAAATATAATATTGGCAGCAAGATTTCTTGCGTTGGAATGATGAGGTGTATTTAGGGAATTTTCACTAGGCGTGGTAGAGCCACTTCCGCCACCACTGCCACAAGCCGCTAAAACCAGAGAAATCGCTGTTGCTAAAACTAATTTTTTCATTTTGGAATCCTTTTTTATATGAATGAATTTTTTGTAAATTTTGATAAAAATATCACCGCTTGGTTATTGTTTTTTAGCTCCAAAAACTGCACTCTCTCCTCTTTCTTTACTGTCGTATATTCCTCCGACTTCCGCTGCATTGCTCCCGAAGAATCGACCTTGAACATCTTTCCCTTCAAATTGATTACCGTCAATTTTTGCATTAAACATCATTGTTTTTGAAAGAGGATTATTGAGTAAATCATCGTTTTGCCAATCGGATAATGTTCCTTTCAATGTTTTATTTGTAAAATCGACATCAATGGTACTTTTTCCCTTTCTAAGGGGAGAATAAGAGTAACCGTAAGCATCGCCTAAATAAGTGATTTTCCCTTTTTGTGGCATATTTGTGGTTACATAACCTTGAACAAATTTTCCAAAAGTTGCATCTTCTACCGTGTCATTAGATAAATCATCAGGATTTGGAACGTAATCATCATGTATGCCGAAACGCATATATTTATATTGTAATCCACTGATTACATTACTTAATCTTTCCCCTTCAACAATTACTTCTTTCTCTACTTTATCTGGATTTATTGTTACAGTAATTTTTTCATCATATTCCTTTACTCTTTTCTCATAATTTTCTTGTTTATTATAATCATCAGGTAAAAGCTGAACATTTGTACCATTGATCATAATATGATTAAGATCTTTACCACCAGAAACAGGACGAGTAATTTCTTTTTCTGTTGTAAAAGTATCTGTTGTGCCATCAGGGTTTACATCTGTTATTTCTTCCAGTTTTGATATTAGTTTTCCATTTTCATCAGGATACATATCATAAGAGGTTAATACACCTTCTAGCTTTCCCTCTTTTACATAACTATTATCAGCAGAGCCACTTCCGCCACCACTGCCACAAGCCGCTAAAACCAGAGAAATCGCTGTTACTAAAACTAATTTTTTCATTTTGGAATCCTGTTTTATATGAATGAAGTTTTTGTAAATTTTGATAAAAATATCACCGCTTGGTTATTGTTTTTTAGCTCCGAAAACAGCCCCTTCACGTCGGATCTCATCATGATAGATTCCCCCAATTTCATCCGCATTACGACCAAAGAAAGAGCCTTTTACATTCTTGCCTTCAAATTTATTTCCTTCAATAGATGCATCGAAAGATATTGTTTGAAGTTTATCTTTTTCTGCAAGGAAATCATAATTTTGCCAATCAGACAGTGTTCCTTTTAGTGTCTTATGACCAAAATCGACATCAAGTTTACTTTTTCCTTTAGTCAATGCTTCTAGTCCACCATAAGCATCGCCTTTATAGGTAACCGTTCCTGATGTTGGCATATTTTCAGTGACATAGCCTTGTACAAACATACCAAAGGTTAGCTGATCTTTAAGATGGGATTCGTGATAATTTGGGTCATAATCATAAGTACTATGTTGACCAAAACGCATATGTTTGTATGTCTTATCGCTCACAATAGACGTTAAAACTTGCCCTACCTCGACGGCATCATCTCCAACTCCCTGATAATATGCAGTATATTTTTCATCGCCGTTAGGATTTAAAGGAATAGATACGTTATTGATTAGAATATGATTTATGTCATCATCTTTAGAGAATCTCGTTGTTTTTATTTCATAATCATCATATGTAATTATATTTCCAGCAGGATCTTTTGATTCTTTTTCAACAGGATGAAGAAAATCATATGCGAATAAAACGCCTTCAATTTTTTCTGGTTTTGTATTATCAGCGGAGCTACTGCCACCACCGCTTCCACAAGCTGTTAAAATCAAAGATATCGCCGTTACTAATGCTAATTTTTTCATTGTTAAATCCTTTTGTGAGTGAATAGAGTTTTTGTAAATTTTTATAAAAATGTCACCGCTTGGTTATTGTTTTTTAGCTCCAAAAACAGCACATTCGCCTTTTTCTTTATCATAATAAATACCACCTATTTCAGCTGCATTATGACCAAAGAAAGCACCTTTCACATTTTTACCATCAAATTGATTCCCCTTAATAGATGCCCCAAAAGTGATTGTTTGAGTTTTGTCATTTTCTTCAAGGAACTCATAATCTTGCCAATCAGATAATGTTCCTACTAAGGTTTTATGACCAAAATCGACATCAATTCTGCTTTCTCCTTTAGTTAAAGCTTCTGAACCACCATAAGCATCACCTTTATATGTAACTATTCCTGAACTTGGCATATTTTCAGTTGCATAACCTTGAACAAAAACCCCAACTTCCCTTTGGCTTTTGTTATACGATTCTTCATCAAATTTTTCTGGATTATAATTATAAACATCATGGATACCAAAACGCATATATTTGTATGCTTTACCATTAACAGCAGACTTGAGAACTTTTCCTACTTTTATGGTATTTATTCCATCCTCATTATAATAATCAGTATATTGCTCATCACCATTAGGATTTAAAGCAATTGATACACTGTTAATTAGAATATGGTTAATATCGTTATTTTTAGAAAATCTAGTCATTGCTAATTCATAATCATTAAAGTATTCGGTTTTTCCATCAGGATACGTTGATTCTTCTTTAATAGGATGTTCAAAATCAAAGGCTAAAAGTACCCCTTCAATTTTTTCTGGTTTTGTACTATCAGCGGAGCTACTGCCACCACCGCTTCCACAAGCTGTTAAAATCAAAGACATCACCGTTACTAATGCTAATTTTTTCATTGTTAAATCCTTTTGTGAGTGAATAGAACTTTTGTAAATCTTGATAAAAATATGACCGCTTTACCTTGCGTTAGCAATCGTTTGCTTTTTGAGTGTATCTATAAGGTCACCGTGTTATATAAATTGAAGATTGGATAAATAAGAATGATGTTGAATTCGGCTATTTTAAGACAATAAATGAGCTTTGGCTAGATTTTAAATAAAAAAATAAGGGGAAAATATTTCCCCTTAAATCTGTACTAATTTGGTAAATTTTAATTAAAATTTAACCGCTTACACTCTCGCTATTTTTAACAATCCAACAATTGTGAATGTGTTTATTACGTTCAAAATCTAGTGGAATGGTTTTTTCAGTGATATTTTCAGCCACTAAACCAAGCTCTGTTAAGCCGTCTATATTCATTTTAAAATTACGTTTATTATTTGAAAAAATAATGGTTCCGTCTTTGGTTAAAATGCGTTTTAGTTTTGTAAACAGTTCTAAATGATCACGTTGTACGTCCCAGCTATCTTCCATTCGTTTTGAATTTGAGAAGGTTGGTGGATCAACGAAGATCACTTCAAAACGTTCACGGCATTCGCTTAACCATTGCAAGCAATCCGCTTGAATTAAACGGTGATTACGCAGGTCAAAGTCATTCAAATCTAAATTCTGTTCCGCCCAGTTTAAGTAGGTATTTGACATATCCACTGTTGTAGTTGCTTTCGCACCGTGTAAGGCTGCGTGAACAGTTGCTGAACCTGTGTATGCAAAAAGATTTAAGAATGTTTTGCCTTTTGCCATTTCGCCAACCATTCTGCGAGTTAAACGGTGGTCTAGGAATAAGCCAGTATCAAGGTAATCCGTTAAGTTTACCCACAATTTCGCACCGTATTCGGTCACGTGGAAATATTCGCCTTTATTGGCTAATTTTTCATATTGATTAGTGCCTTTTTGCTTTTGGCGAACTTTTAACACTAATTTATTAGTTTCAATCCCCGTTACAGAAAGGGTTGCTGCCACTGCGTCTAATAAACGCTGACGGGCTTTTTGTTCATCAATCGTTTTTGGTGCAGCGTATTCTTGCACCACAATATGATCGCCATAACGATCCACCGCAAGGTTATATTCGGGTAAATCAGCGTCGTATAAACGGTAGCAATCTAAGCCTTGCTGTTTTGCCCATTTATCAATTTTTTTGATATTTTTCTTTAAGCGATTCGCAAAATCAGGGGCAAGTTGTGCGTCAGCGTCAAATTTAAGCTGTGTGATTTCGCTTTCTTCACGTTTACGATCACTTAATAAATAATTTTTTTGGATACAGTCTAATGGTCCATTTTTTGCTTTAAATTGACGGTGTGAGCGTAAACGTAAGCAGTTTAATAAATCCGCTTCACTGCTAAATATTGAGGCATTCCAGCCTGCAAAGTGCTGTTTTAAACGTTGTCCGAATACTGTATAAAGGGCGATAAGTTCTGGTGTTGTGCCTAAGCGTTCACCGTATGGAGGGTTACAAATAAGCGTGCCTTTTTTATTTTCAACAGGGTTTTTAAGGGCGGCTACATCGCCGTGTTTAAATTGGATAACATCACCTACACCGGCATTTTCGGCATTTTGTTTCGCTTTTTCAATTACTCGGCGATCTAAATCAAACCCATAAAATTGAATTTCATCAGAAGATAAAATAGCATTTTTTGCCTCAGAAACGACCGCTTGCCATACTGCGGGTTGGTGTCCTTTCCACGAATCAAATCCCCAGTGTAAGCGATTGATTTGAGCGGGAATATTCAGTGCCATTTGAGCCGCTTCAATTAACAATGTCCCTGCACCACACATTGGATCAACCAAAGGTGTGCCTTTTTGCCAGCCTGAACGCAACACAATCGCTGCTGCTAAGGTTTCACGCAATGGCGCTTTACCGGTATCGGTACGATAATTTCTTAAATGCAAAGCGTCACCACTTAAATCTAATGAAAGAATCAGTTCTTCACGGTTTAAGTAAGCGTGGATACGAATATCCGCTTGATCTTTATCCACGCTTGGACGATTAAACCCTGCACGCTCAAAGTGATCCACAATACCATCTTTCACACGCATTGCCCCAAATTGAGAGTGGCGAATTGCGTCGTTGGTGCCGTTAAAATCAATAAAAATGGTATCTCTTTCATCAAAAAGATCTTCCCACGCATAGCCTACTACTGCACTATAAAGATCGATATCATCAAATACTTTTGCTTGGGTTAGTGGTAATAAAATACGTGACGCAAGGCGAGAATATAATAAGGCGGTGTAAACCCCTTTTTGATCTGTGGTGAAATGCACGCCACCCTGTGCGATTTTGCATTGTTCAATGCCCATTTGGGTCAATTCGGTTTTCAGCATTTCTTCAAAGCCACGTGCTGTGGTGGCAAAATAAGTTGTTTGTTTCGTCATTTTTGTTTCATCAGTAAAAAGAATTGTGGATAGTATAATATAAAATGAACGTGAATGTTTCTCTAATGTCAAAAATAACGTACAATAGTTCGGTTAAGCGGTTATATTTTTTTAACTTTTTGCAAATTGATCGCACTACGATAAATTAAATATAAGATAAGGCTATTACTCTCGCTCCCTGAGCTTGTCGAAGGGACTATTATTTAAAAGCACTAATGTTTCGACAGGCTCAACAACCGTGCTGAGTAATGGTACTTTGATAAACTTTTTAGTCTTAATCTATTATATAAATTAAAATTTTTTGGAGAAAATGAATGGAAAACTTGGTGCTTATTGGATTTATTGCTGTTTTATACGGTGTTTGGCGAGGATTAGACGCGTTACAACTACCTAACACAATTTCTATTATTCTTGTTGGTTTATTAGTCATTTGTGGACTGTGTTGGTGTTATCATCGTTTTTGTCTAATGCCACGTCGTAAAGTAAAAATTGATGAGCAAGAAGTGCTATTAAAACGCTCGCTTACCCAAGAAGAAAAAGCAGAAATCTTAAAAGAACCTGTATTTACTGAGTTTTTCTCATCACTATTTGGCATTTTAGCCATTGTGACCATTGTGCGTTCATTTATTTATGAGCCGTTTCAAATTCCGTCAGGTTCAATGGAACCCACCTTACGTGTTGGGGATTTTCTGTTAGTAGAAAAATATGCTTATGGTATTAAAGATCCGATTTGGCAAAATACTTTAATTGAAACAGGACACCCTAAAAATGGAGACATTATCGTATTTAAAGCTCCTGAACACCCAAATGTTGATTATATCAAACGTGTTATCGGTGTTGGAGGCGATTTAATTAAATATGATTACCTGAATAAAACCTTAACCGTAACTCATAATGGTAAAAAGATTGCTTATCAATATACTAATATGGGAGAAAATCTTGAATTTATGCGTAATATCAGAAATAACATTCTTATTCCTATTGAGCATATTGAACAAGGGAGTGTATCTCATAATATTTTAACTCTTCCTTATCACCCTTATATTGAGTGTAATTTAAAAGGAAATCAAATTGTTCCTGATTATGAATGTTTCTATGAACAAAAAGGAATGTCTTATGGAGAATGGAAAGTACCAGAAGGGCAATATTTTGTAATGGGTGATAATCGAGATAATAGTCAAGATAGTCGTTTTTGGGGCTTTGTGCCTGAAAAAAATATCGTGGGTAAAGCAGTCTTTATTTGGATGAGTCTAGATAAAAAACAAGATGAATACCCAACTGGATTACGATGGAATAGATTTTTCACTAAAATTAAATAGCTATTATCAAAAATGAAATTAGAACGATTACAAAAACAAATTGGTTATCAATTTACCCAAATTGATTACTTAAAACAGGCTTTAACGCACCGCAGTGCTGCAACCAAAAATAACGAACGCTTAGAATTTTTAGGCGATTCGATTTTGAATTTTGCGATCGGACGTGCGTTATACCATAAATTCCCTAAATCACCAGAAGGCGAATTAAGTCGTATGCGAGCAACATTGGTGCGTGAAAAAACCTTAGCCATTATTGCCCGTGAATTTAATTTAGGGGAATATTTAAAATTAGGTTCAGGCGAGCTAAAAAGTGGCGGAGCAAGACGAGATTCCATTCTCTCGGATTGCGTTGAGGCGATTATCGCGGCAATTTTTCTTGATTGCGATAAGGATATGGATAAAGTCACCGAATGTGTTTGGGCTTGGTATAAAACTTTCCTCGATGAAATTTCACCAGGTGACGCACAAAAAGATCCGAAAACTCGCTTACAAGAATATCTTCAAGGTAGAAAATTGCCACTGCCAACCTATGAAGTGATTGATATTAAAGGGCAAGCCCACAACCAAACTTTTAAAGTAACCTGCCAGATCAAAAATATGGCACAAGAATTTGTTGGTGTAGGAACCAGTCGCCGTAAGGCTGAACAAAACGCTGCTGAGCAAATTATTACTCAGCTAAACTTAAAAAAATAATTATTTATAGAAGAAATAAAATGACAGAAACAAACAAAAGCTATTGTGGATTTATCGCCATTGTCGGTCGTCCAAATGTAGGAAAATCAACCCTATTAAATAAAATCTTAGGGCAAAAAATCTCAATTACATCACGTAAAGCACAAACCACTCGTCACCGTATTTTAGGTATTCATACCGAAGAGCAATATCAAGCGGTTTATGTGGATACACCGGGATTACACATTGAAGAAAAACGTGCGATTAACCGTTTAATGAACCGTGCTGCAAGCAGTGCGATTGGCGATGTTGATTTGGTGATTTTTGTGGTTGAAGGCACGAAATGGAATGACGATGATGAAATGGTATTAAACAAGTTGCGTGCGACCAAAGCCCCTGTGCTTCTTGCGATCAACAAAGTGGATAATATCAAAGAGAAAGAAGAGTTATTGCCACATATCGCAGAATTATCACAAAAATTTGATTTTAAAGAAATTTTACCGATCTCTGCTGAACGTGGAAATAACGTTGATGTGTTAAAAGGCATCGTGAGAAAATCATTGCGTGAAGGTACGCATCACTTCCCTGAAGAGTATGTTACTGACCGCTCACAACGTTTTATGGCATCAGAAATCATCCGTGAAAAACTAATGCGTTTCTTGGGTGAAGAGTTGCCTTATTCGGTAACAGTTGAAATCGAAAAATTCCACGTAAATGAGCGTGGTATTTATGAAATCAACGGCTTAATTTTAGTGGAACGTGACGGTCAGAAAAAAATGGTGATCGGAAATGGTGGTAGCCGTATTAAAACGATCGGCACAGAGGCTCGTCAAGATATGGAACGCTTATTTGACGGCAAAGTTTACTTAGAACTTTGGGTTAAAGTAAAAGCAGGTTGGGCTGATGATGAGCGTGCGTTACGTAGTTTAGGCTATATCGACGAGTAATATTCATACGAATAAGCGGTAGGATTTTGATCAGATTTTGCAAAAAATGATCAAAATTAGACCGCTTTATTTTTTTCTACCTTTTAAAACAATTCTAAAAAATGCTAAATAAAAATTATCGTGGTCGCTTTTCTGTTGCCCCAATGCTTGATTGGACAACACCTCATTGTCGTTACTTTCATAGACAATTCACAAAACACGCTTTACTTTACAGTGAAATGATAACTTCTCCAGCTATTTTAAATGCAAAATATGACTTATTGGCTTTTGATAAAGCAGAAAATCCTGTTGCATTACAGCTTGGCGGAAGCGATCCACAACAGCTTGCTCAATGTGCGAAATTAGTTGAACAAAGAGGCTATACGGAAATCAATTTGAATGTTGGTTGTCCTTCGGATCGGGTTCAAAATGGAATGTTTGGGGCGTGTTTAATGGCGAAAGCTGATTTGGTAGCACAATGTGTAGAAGCGATGAAAAATGAAGTGGCAATTCCTGTGACGGTTAAACATCGTATTGGGATTGATGATTTGGATAGCTACGAGTTTTTATGCGATTTTATTGAAAAAGTGCAACCAGTTTGTGATGATTTCATCGTACACGCTCGTAAAGCGTGGCTTTCAGGGTTAAGTCCAAAACAAAATCGTGAAGTACCGCCTTTAGATTACGAACGTGTTTATCAGCTAAAACGTGATTTTCCGCACTTAAATATCAGTATTAACGGTGGTATTAAAACTATTGAGGAAATCAAGCAGCATTTAGATTTTGTTGATGGAGTGATGGTTGGGCGAGAGGCATTTCAGAATCCAACTTTATTAGGTTATATCGATCAGGCATTATTTGATGAAACAGCCCCAGTGGTTACACCGATTGAAGCTGTAGAAAAAATGTTTCCTTATATTGAACAACAATTGTCGCAAGGCGTCTTTTTAAATCATATGATTCGTCCGATGCTAAATGCGTTTCAGAGTTGTCGTGGTGCGAAACGGTGGCGACGCCATTTAAGTGAAAATGCCCATAAACAAGGGGCAGGCATTGAGGTTGTTGAAACCGCATTAGGCTTTGTCAAATAGAATAAAGGCTCTCAGGAAGAAAATTCTTGAGGGCTTTTTGGCTCTTATTTCAGTTACAATTATATTTTTAATCAGTGGTTTGTCGATTTTATAGTAAAATTATATTTTGCAAATTTTTATAAAAATCTGACCGCTTCTTTTATCGCAAATTATGTCAAACAAAATTATTAAGCAACGTGAGTTAGTAACTAACACCCAACTTTCAGACGATCCTTTATTGAACCGTCTTTATCAGGCTCGAGGTATAACGACTGCCCAGCAGTTAGAGTATGGTCTGAAGTTTTTACATTCCCCAATGCAATTCGCTAATATCGAAAAAGTGACGGATCTTTTGATTGATATTTATCATCAGAAGAAAAAAATTGTGATTGTAGGGGATTTTGATGCAGACGGAGCAACCAGTACTTCATTAACTCTTATTGCTTTGAAGCAACTTGGTTTTTTAAATGTCGATTATTTAATCCCTGATCGTTTTTCTCAGGGCTATGGTTTAAGCACTAGCGTTTCGCAAATGGCGATTGATCTCGGTGCAGAAGTGGTCATCACGGTGGATAATGGCGTTTCTTCTGTGGAAGGGGTTGCGTTGTTGAAACAGCATAATATTCAAGTCATTATTACCGATCATCATTTGCCTCCAGAGGAATTACCTTGTGCTGATGCGATTGTGAATCCTAATCTGAATGATTGTGGTTTTCCGTCAAAATCCTTAGCGGGAGTGGGGGTTATTTTTTATGTGATGTTGGCATTGCGAGCGAAAATGCGAGCACTAAATTTATTTGAAGCAGGTTCTGAGCCGAATTTGGCCGAGCTGCTGGATTTAGTGGCATTAGGTACGGTTGCAGATGTTGTGCCTTTGGATCACAATAATCGAATTTTAGTTCATCAAGGGATCAACCGAATTCGTTCAGGTTACTGTCGAGCAGGGATCAAGGCATTGGTGGAAATTGCTAAGCGAGATCTTTCAAAGTTAAAAGCAAGCGATCTTGGTTTTGCGATAGCTCCTCGCTTAAATGCCGCTGGGCGTTTAGAAAATATGGCGTTAGGAGTGGAATTACTAATTTGTGAAGAAATGGATAAGGCACGCCAAATTGCTTTTGAATTGGATAGTCTTAACCAAACTCGTAAAGAATTTGAGCAAGAAATGAAAACGGAGGCACTTTCAATTTGTGCGAAATTACCTCATTTAATGCAGAATATTGAAGCTTATGGAATTGTGCTTTATCAGCCTGATTGGCATCAAGGTGTGATTGGTATTTTAGCCTCTCGTATTAAAGATCAATTTAATCGCCCCGTGATTGCTTTTGCTCAAGAAAGTGAAGATAGTGAGTTTATTAAAGGATCGGCTCGTTCAATTGCGGGCTTGCATATGCGAGATTTGTTAGAGCTTATTGATCAAAAGCATCCGAACTTAATTTTAAAATTTGGTGGACACGCAATGGCGGCGGGCTTGACTATTCATCAGGATAATTTTTTACAGTTTCAACGTGTATTTGATGAGGTAATCAATCAAACGATCAGTGCTGATCAGCTACAAAATATCATTTATACTGATGGCGAATTATTGAGTAATGAATTTAATTTAGAGACCGCTCGCTTGATACAGGAAGCTGGTCCTTGGGGACAGATGTTTCCAGAACCGTTGTTTGAAGGTGAATTTAAAATTATTCAGCAACGTCTTGTAGGGGGACAGCATTTAAAAATGATGGTTGAAATTCATAACCAGCTATTTGATGCGATTTTATTCAATGTAGATTTGAAATTATTCCCTGATTTATCAGTCAAAGTGGCACGTTTAGTTTATAGTTTAGACATCAACGAATTTAGAGGAAATACAAGTTTACAATTACTTGTACGAGAAATTTTTGTTTAATTTTAGAAGGTAAATACTATGTTATATCAAGCAGTTGCATTTGATTTAGACGGTACATTATTAAGCAGTAATGGTACGATTTTAGCATCAAGTAAAAAGGCGATTCAGCTGGCTAGAGAAAAAGGCGTGAAAGTTTACATTGTAACAGGTCGCCATCATACAGCGGTACGCCCTTATTATGCCGAATTGGGATTAGATACTCCTGTGATTTGTTGTAATGGTACTTATCTTTATGATTTCCATAAAGATGAAGCATTAGTGTCTAATCCGTTACCTCCGCAATTAGCGTCTGAATTGATCAATTCAGCACAGGCTGAAGGTATTCATGTATCTGTTTATTTTCGTGATGCAATGACTTATGAGCAACTTAATCCTCATTTTGAACGTTTTTTAAAATGGGTAAATTCGTGTGATGAAAGCGTGCGTCCGAATGTACATCAAGTAGCAAAATATCAAGATGTGATTGATCAAGGTACAACGGTATGGAAAGTGTTAATTAGCGATCCAGATCTACAAAAAATGCAAAACTTTGTAAAAAAATTACCGCTTGAACAAGTAAGCCCTGAGTGGTCTTGGGTCGATCGTGTGGATATTACTCATCAAGGAAATACCAAAGGGGCGTGTTTAAAAGAATTGCTTAAAATTGAAGGTATTGATCCACAAAAAACGGTAGCATTTGGAGATAATTTTAATGATATCAGTATGTTAGAGTTTGTAGGATTAGGTATTGCAATGGGTGGCTGTGAACAAGAAGTACAAGATAAAGCAAATAAAGTAATTGGTTCTAACAATGAAGATAGCATTGCAACAGAGTTAGAGCAGTTATTTGGATTAGCATAGAATGGATATTTTATTGCTAATTAAAACCATTTTAATGGGGATTGTTGAAGGCATTACGGAATTCTTGCCGATTTCAAGCACTGGATATTTGATTTTATCAGCTGATTTAATGGATTTTTGGACGCCTGAAAAATCAGATTTGTTCGTTGTTGTTATTCAATTAGGGGCAATTCTCGCCGTAATCTATGATTATTGGGGACGCTTGTGGCACGCATTGATCGGTTTATTGACAGGGAAAGCTGAAGGATTGAGTAATCCACGTCAATTAGGGCTAAGTTTAATTGTTGCTACGATTCCTGTTATGATCGTTGGCTTTACCTTTGCGGATCAGATTAAATCTTATTTATTTCACCCTGTTGTAGTGGCGGTAATGTTGATTATTGGTGGATTACTGATTTTCTATGTTGAAAAATTACCGAAAACGATTATTGCTAACGAAGCCGAAGACGTGAATATCAAAACAGCATTAAAAATTGGTTTATTCCAGTGCTTAGCTCTTATTCCTGGAACTTCTCGTTCAGGCTCGACTATCATTGGTGCGTTATGGCTTGGGGTATCTCGGAAAGCGGCCGCTGAGTTTTCTTTTTTCTTAGGTATTCCAGTACTAGTTGGAGCAGGATTATTAGATTTACTCAAACACAAAGCATTGTTACAATCAAGTCAAGACTTAATGATTTTAGGTATTGGGACATTGGTTTCTTTTGTTGTGGCATTGCTATGCATTCGTTGGCTAGTCGATTGGGTTAGTCGCCGAGATTTCACGCTTTTTGCGTGGCTTAGAATTACAACGGGTGTCGCCGTTTTAATTGCAAGCTGGGTGTTTAATTATAATATTCAGGGATAATATTTTAGACTTGTACAATATTGTTGTAGCGACAGGGCAAACCCTGTCGTTATTTTTAGCTAAACATAATAATTTGATAAAGCTTAATAATAAGAATGTTCGCCTGCTTGGTGTTCCGTTGCGTCTTGTACACCTTTGATTTCATCGCCAAAGATACTAATTAGCTGCTTTTCAATCCCTTCTTTTAAGGTAACGTCAATCATTGAACAACCATTGCAGCCACCTCCAAATTGCAGAATCACAATACCGTCATCAGTTAATTTTGTTAATGTTGCCATTCCACCGTGATTAGCGAGCTGCGGGTTAATTTGCGTTTGGATGACGTAATCAATACGTTCAATTAAAGGTGCGTCATCAGCAACTTTTGGCATTTTGGCATTGGGTGCTTTCATGGTAAGTTGAGCCCCAAATTCATCGGTAACATAATCAATTTCAGCATCATCAAGAAATTTGATACTCATTTCATCAATAAAAGCCGAGAAAAACTTAAATTTCATTTCTGTATCGCTTTCTTCAACCGCATTAGCGGGGCAGTATGATACGCCACATTCTGCACGAGGTGTACCTGGATTTACTACGAAAATACGAATGTTGGTGCCTTCATCTTGCTGGTCTAATAATTTCTTAAAATGGTTTTGGGCATTTTCCGAGATTGTAATGTTCATTTGAATTCCATCATTATTTTTAAAAACTTGCTTATTCTACCTGTGATTACTAAATTTGACTAGTATCAAATTTTAGGCTGTTTTGTTGAAGTATTGTTACATTTTGTTAAATAAAATAGCGAGAAAAGAGAAAAAAAACAGTTTTTAGGTGGAATTCAAGGGGCATTTTTGGGTAAAATAGAGTGTTTATTTTTATTTAGCTATAAAAGGAAAATATAGTTGAATAACAAATTCAGAATTTGAGAAATTAACAAAGTGATTTAAGGATAAGTGGGGAAATGTTTATTCTTATTTTTACTTTGGCTCAATAAAAGCGATTGCAAACTTTTGCAATTATTTGTATTAACCCAATAAAAGTAGTGCATAATTATGATTACAATTAAACAAGGTTTGGATCTTCCAATTTCTGGAAAACCAGAACAAGTAATCCACGATGGCAATGCCATCAGTGAAGTTGCGATACTGGGTGAAGAGTATGTGGGAATGCGTCCATCAATGAAAGTTCGAGTGGGCGATGTAGTGAAAAAAGGTCAAGTTCTTTTTGAAGATAAAAAGAACCCAGGCGTGATTTTTACTGCACCTGCAAGCGGAACGATTACTGCGATCAATCGTGGTGAAAAACGTGTTCTTCAATCCGTCGTAATTAAAGTTGAAGGTTCGGAGCAGATTACTTTTTCTCGCTATGAGGTTTCAGAGTTAGCTTCTTTGAACGCAGAGCAAGTTAAACAAAATTTAGTAGATTCAGGTATGTGGGCTGCGTTTCGTAGTCGTCCATTTAGTAAAGTGCCTGCGATCGACAGCAAACCATCTTCAATTTTTGTTAATGCAATGGATACCAATCCATTAGCTGCAAATCCAGAAGTGGTGTTAAAAGCACACTGGCAAGATTTTATCAATGGTTTAACTGTGTTAGGTCATTTAGATGAAAGTCCTGTTCATCTTTGTAAAGCGGGCGGAAGTAATATTCCAACGGTTGATTTACCAAATTTAAAAATTCACGAATTTGATGGCCCACACCCAGCAGGGTTAAGTGGTACACATATTCACTTTATTGATCCTGTAAGCATCACTAAGTCGGTATGGTATATCAACTATCAAGATGTAATCTCTATCGGTCGTTTATTCACAACAGGTGAATTATGTGCTGAACGCATTATTTCTTTAGCTGGACCACAGGTTAAAACACCTCGTTTAGTAAAAACGTGTGTGGGTGCAAATCTTTCTCAATTAACTCAAAATGAGTTAAAAGAAGGGGATAACCGTGTGATTTCAGGTTCTGTATTAAGCGGTGCAAAAGCAGAAGGGCCTGTTGATTATTTAGGTCGTTATGCGTTGCAAGTTTCAGTGATTACAGAAGGTCGTGAGAAAGAATTATTTGGCTGGATTATGCCAGGTAAGGAGAAATTCTCTATTACACGTACTACATTAGGGTATTTCAGTAAGAAATTATTTAATTTCAATACTGCTTTACACGGTGGTGAGCGTGCAATGGTGCCAATCGGTGCATATGAACGTGTGATGCCATTAGATATCATTCCAACATTATTGTTGCGTGATTTAGCGGCAGGTGATACTGATTCAGCACAGAATTTAGGTTGTTTAGAATTAGATGAAGAAGATTTAGCTCTTTGTACCTTTGTTTGTCCAGGTAAAAACGAGTACGGTCCTCTCTTACGTCAGGCGTTAGAAAAGATCGAGAAGGAAGGTTAAGATGGGATTAAAAAATCTTTTTGAAAAAATGGAACCAGCCTTTCATAAAGGTGGGAAATATGAAAAGTGGTACGCTTTATTTGAAGCAACTTATACACTTTTCTATACACAAGGTACAGTGACCAATAAAGATTCACACGTTCGTGATGCGTTAGATTCAAAACGAATGATGATTTTTGTTTGGTTAGCTCTATTTCCTGCAATGTTTTATGGAATGTATAATGTTGGGGCACAAGCAATTGCTGCGACTCATCATTTAGGTTCATTAACAGACAGTATTGCAAATAACTGGCACTATGGTTTATCAGATTTATTAGGTGCAACATTAAGCCCTGATGCTGGTATTCTTAGCAAAATGCTACTTGGTGCAACATTCTTCTTGCCAATTTACTTAACTATTTTCTTAGTAGGTGGTTTCTGGGAAGTGGTATTTGCAATGGTTCGTGGTCACGAAATCAATGAAGGTTTCTTTGTAACCTCAATTCTTTTAGCGTTGATCGTTCCACCAACATTACCATTATGGCAAGCGGCATTAGCAGCGACATTTGGTGTGGTTGTTGCAAAAGAAGTATTCGGTGGTGTAGGTAAAAACTTTATGAACCCAGCATTAGCGGGTCGTGCGTTTTTATTCTTTGCTTACCCAGCTCAAATCTCAGGTGATGTTGTTTGGACGGCGGCAGATGGCTTTTCTGGTGCGACAGCACTTTCACAGTGGGCACAAGGTGGCGAAGGCGCATTAACCAATGCAGTAACGGGTCAATCTATCACTTGGATGGATGCTTTCTTAGGTAACATTCCAGGTTCAATGGGTGAAGTTTCAACCTTAATGCTAGCGATTGGTGCGGCAATGATCGTATTCGCTCGTATTGCATCTTGGCGTATTATTGCAGGTGTAATGATCGGTATGATCATCACTTCAACCCTATTTAACTTTATCGGTTCAAATACTAATCCAATGTTTGCTATGCCTTGGTACTGGCATTTAGTATTAGGTGGCTTTGCACTTGGTATGTTCTTTATGGCAACTGACCCTGTATCAGCTTCATTTACTAATAAAGGTAAATGGTGGTACGGTGCGTTAATCGGTTCAATGTGTGTCATTATTCGTGTGGCAAATCCAGCATACCCAGAAGGTATGATGTTAGCAATTCTATTCGCTAACTTATTTGCACCATTATTTGACTATGTTGTTGTTCAAGCTAATATCAAACGTCGGAGAGCTCGTAATGTTTAAGAATAAAGATAGCATTGGCGGAACAATTTCAATCGTTGTTCTGTTAAGTTTAGTTTGTTCTCTTATCGTAGCTGGTTCGGCAGTATTGTTAAAATCAGCACAAGAAGAGCAAAAAGCATTAGATAAACAAAAAAACATTTTGAATGTAGCAGGTTTATTAAACGGTGCGACTAATAAAAAAGTAGTTAAAGAAATTTATGCTAAAAATATTGAACCTAAAATTGTTGATTTAGCAACAGGGGACTATGTTGAAGGCATTAAAAACTTTGACGCAAAAGTGGCTGCAAAAGATCCTGCTCAAAGCATTGCTATTGCACCACAAGATGATAAAGCAAGTCTTCGTACTCGTGCAAAATATGCTGAAGTTTATCTTGTTAAAGGCGAAGATAATCAACTAAAACAAGTGATTGTGCCTATTTATGGAACGGGCTTATGGTCAGTGATGTATGGCTTCGTATCAATTCAACCAGATGGTAATACAATCAATGGTATCACTTACTATGATCAAGGTGAAACGCCAGGATTAGGTGGTGAAATTGAAAACCCAAGATGGCAAGCTCAATTCAAAGGTAAAAAATTACTAAATGAAAAAGGTGAGTCTGCGATTACTATTGGTAAAGGTGCATCAGCAGATAAAGAACACGGTATCGATGGTTTATCTGGTGCAACATTAACCTCTCGAGGTGTTGATGGTACATTCAAATATTGGTTTAGTGAAAATGGCTTTGGTCCATATTTAGCAAAACTCAAAGCAGGAGCTAACTAATGGCAAATAAATCAAATGTGAAAAAGTTATTGTTATCGCCAGTAATGGATAATAACCCAATTGCATTGCAAATTTTGGGTATCTGTTCTGCGTTAGCGGTAACCACAAAATTAGAAACAGCAGTAGTAATGATGTTTGCGGTTATTTTTGTAACAGCATTCTCAAACTTGTTTATTTCAATTATCCGTAACTATATTCCTAATAGTGTGCGTATTATTGTACAAATGGCAATTATTGCATCATTAGTAATTCTGGTTGACCAAATCTTGCGTGCTTATGCTTATGGTCTATCTAAACAGCTTTCCGTATTCGTTGGTTTGATTATCACAAACTGTATCGTAATGGGACGTGCAGAAGCATTTGCAATGAAATCTGCACCATTAGAAAGCTTTATTGATGGTATCGGAAATGGTTTAGGTTATGGTGCAATTTTGATTACTGTTGCCTTCATCCGTGAACTTATTGGTTCAGGAAAATTATTTGGAATGACAGTTTTTCAAACTGTTCAAGATGGTGGTTGGTATCAAACAAATGGCTTGTTCTTACTTGCTCCAAGTGCGTTCTTTATCATCGGTTTCTTAATTTGGGGTATTCGTACTCTCAAACCTGAACAAGTGGAGAAATAACAATGGAACATTATATTAGTCTATTTGTAAAATCCGTATTTATTGAAAATATGGCACTGTCTTTCTTCCTTGGTATGTGTACATTCCTTGCGGTATCTAAAAAAGTATCAACTGCTTTTGGTTTAGGTATTGCGGTAATCGTGGTTTTAGGTATTTCTGTACCTGTAAACCAATTGGTTTATGTTCACGTACTAAAAGAAAATGCACTTATTGAAGGGGTTGATTTAACATTCCTCAACTTTATTACCTTTATCGGGGTAATTGCAGCATTAGTACAAATCTTAGAAATGGTATTAGATAAATTTTTCCCAGCATTATATAACGCTTTGGGGATCTTCTTACCATTGATTACCGTAAACTGTGCAATTTTTGGTGGTGTATCATTTATGGTACAACGTGAATATAATTTCGCAGAATCAGTGGTTTATGGTATTGGTGCTGGTACAGGTTGGATGTTAGCAATCGTTGCTCTTGCAGGGATCACAGAGAAGTTAAAATATGCTGATATTCCAGCAGGACTTCGTGGTTTAGGAATTACCTTTATTACCGCTGGTTTAATGGCATTAGGATTTATGTCATTCTCAGGTATTCAACTATAAGGAGCATATCGAATGAGTAATTTTATTTTCGGTATTGTCGTATTTACTGCGATTGTATTTTTACTAGCAGCACTGATCTTGTTTGCAAAATCAAAATTAGTGGATTCAGGCGACATTACTATTTCAATCAATGATGATCCTGAAAAAGCGATTACCTTACCAGCAGGCGGTAAATTATTAAACGCCTTAGGTAGCAAAGGGATTTTCGTTTCTTCAGCTTGTGGGGGCGGTGGCTCTTGTGGTCAGTGTGTAGTTAAAGTAAAAAGTGGTGGTGGAGAAATTTTACCAACTGAACTTTCACACATTACAAAACGTGAAGCACAAGAAGGTTATCGTTTATCTTGCCAAGTTAATGTTAAAACAAATATGGACGTTGAATTACCAGAAGAAATTTTTGGTGTGAAAAAATGGCAATGTACCGTTATTTCTAACAATAATGAAGCAACGTTCATCAAAGAGCTTAAATTAGCGATTCCTGATGGTGAAGACGTACCATTCCGTGCGGGTGGATATATCCAAATCGAAGCTGAGCCACATACCGTTGCTTATAAAGATTTTGATATTCCAAAAGAGTATCACGAAGATTGGGATAAATTTGATTTATGGCGTTATGTATCTAAAGTGGATGAGCCTATCGTACGTGCTTACTCAATGGCTTCATACCCAGAAGAGAAAGGCATTATTATGCTTAACGTACGTATTGCAACGCCTCCACCACGTAATCCAGACGTGCCACCAGGTCAAATGTCATCATACATTTGGTCATTAAAAGAAGGTGATAAAGTAACTATTTCTGGTCCATTCGGTGAATTCTTTGCGAAAGACACTGATGCTGAAATGGTATTTATCGGTGGTGGTGCTGGTATGGCGCCAATGCGTTCACATATCTTTGACCAATTAAAACGTTTAAAATCAAAACGTAAAATGTCATTCTGGTATGGTGCGAGATCAAAACGTGAAATGTTCTATGTTGAAGATTTTGATACTCTTGCAAAAGAGAATGAAAACTTCCAATGGCATGTGGCACTTTCAGATCCACAACCAGATGATAATTGGACGGGTTATACAGGCTTTATTCATAATGTGCTTTATGAAAACTACTTAAAAGATCACGAAGCACCAGAAGATTGTGAATACTATATGTGTGGACCTCCAATGATGAATGCAGCTGTAATTGGAATGCTAAAAGATTTAGGTGTTGAAGATGAAAACATCTTACTTGATGATTTTGGTGGCTAATTGTAGTTAAATAAAATCAGTTTATAAGCGGTCAAATATGTAAATGTTTTTACAGATCTGACCGCTTTTTTATTTTGTGTTAAAATAGGCACAGTATAAATTTTTATGTGGGGTGAATTATAATGAATGCAAAATTTAAAATAGTTACTTTAATAGTAACTATAGTTTTTTTATTAACAGGTTGTAGCAAAGAGCCTGAACAAATTAGCTTTGAAGGCAAAACGATGGGGACGACTTATCATATTAAATATATTGATAATCAAAATAAAGAATTACCCTCTCCGTCAGAAGTGAAAGACGACATTGATAATTTATTGATTGATGTGAATAATTCAATGTCCACATATCAAAGAGATTCTGAAATTAGTCGCTTTAATCAATCAAAAGAAGTAAATAAACCTTTTACTATTTCAGAAGATTTTGCGACTGTATTTAAAACTGCAGTACACTTAAATAAAGTGACAGAAGGTGCATTAGATATTACTGTTGGTCCTTTGGTTAATTTGTGGGGATTTGGGCCAGATAAAAAAGTCAACCGCGAGCCAACTCAAGATCAGATTGCGGAAAAAATTAAAGCGGTAGGAATTGAGAAAGTAAAATTGGTATCAAAAGATAATGAGCCAGCATTATTAAAAAAGAATCCAAATGTGTATATTGATTTATCTTCTATTGCAAAAGGCTTTGGTGTGGATAAATTAGCGAATTATTTGGAAAAATTGGGCGTGAAGAACTACCTTGTTGAAATTGGTGGTGAGTTAAAAGCGAAAGGTGAGAACATTCAGGAAGAACCTTGGAAAATTGCGATTGAAAAACCTGAATTTGAACAAGCTGCATCAGTACAAATTATCATTCCTTTACACGATTTAGGCATGGCAACATCGGGAAATTATCGTAACTATTTTGAAGATAAAAATGGGAAGCGTTTATCTCATATTATCGATCCTAAAAAATTAAAACCAATTAGTCATAACCTTGCTTCTGTGACTGTTTTAGCGGATACTACGATGAAAGCAGATGGTTTAGCAACAGGCTTGTTTGTGCTTGGTTCAGATAAAGCGTTAGAAATCGCAGAGAAAGAAAAATTACCCGTCTTTTTAATTATTAAAGAGAAAGGTGGCTATAAGACTAAAATGTCGAGTGCCTTTAAAAAATTAACGAATTTATAATTTAATTTTGGAGTGAAAAATGGAAACTATCTTATTAACCTTTGGCTTTTTTATTGCCATTATTTTTGCAATGTCTATTGGGTATATTGTAAAAGGTAAAAGTATTAAAGGGAGCTGTGGGGGAATTACCGCACTTGGTATGAAAAAAATGTGCGATTGTGAAGAACCTTGTGACAACTTAAAAGATAAAGTCGCTAAGGGTGAAGCAGAGCCTGAAGAACTTGAACGATTTAATAAAGAATCGTCTTTTTATGAAGTGAAATAAAATGATGAAATCAGAAACTTTTGCAAAAACCTTTCCAAATTTGACCGCTTGTCAGCTCGCAGAAAATGCTACAAAAAAAGTAATTTGTGGTATGTCGGGTGGGGTTGACTCGTCGGTGTCTGCATTTATTCTTCAACAACAAGGCTATCAAGTAGAAGGCTTGTTTATGAAAAACTGGGAAGAAGATGACGACACGGATTATTGTACCGCAGCGGCAGATTTAGCTGATGCACAAGCTGTGTGTGACAGATTAGGCATTAAATTACATAAAATCAACTTTGCCGCAGAATATTGGGACAATGTCTTTGAACATTTCTTAGAAGAATACAAAGCGGGCAGAACGCCAAATCCTGATATTCTATGTAATAAAGAAATCAAATTTAAAGCATTCTTGGAATACGCTGCAGAAGATCTTGGTGCGGATTATATTGCAACAGGGCATTATGTGCGTCGCCGTGATCTTGATGGGCAATCTCAATTGTTGCGTGGTTTAGACAGCAACAAAGATCAAAGCTATTTTTTATATACCCTAAGCAAAGAGCAAGTGGCACAAAGTTTATTCCCTGTGGGTGAGCTTGAAAAGCCGATTGTTCGACAAATTGCCGAAGATTTAGGTTTAGTCACTGCTGAGAAAAAAGATTCTACGGGGATCTGTTTTATTGGTGAACGTAAATTTAAAGATTTTTTAGCCCGCTATTTACCTGCTCAACCGGGTGATATTAAAACCGTTGATGGTGAAGTTATCGGACAACATCAAGGTTTGATGTATCACACCTTAGGACAGCGTAAAGGCTTAGGCATTGGTGGATTAAAAAATAAATCCGAAGAGCCGTGGTATGTGGTTGAAAAAGATTTAATCAATAATGAATTGATTGTGGCACAAGGACACGATAACAGTGCATTGCTTTCAACAGGTTTAATTGCTCAGCAATTACACTGGGTGAATCGCCAGCCAATTCGTGAAAATTTACGCTGTTCAGTCAAAACTCGTTATCGTCAGGTTGATGTACCTTGTGAAATTCAACCTATTGATGATAATACGATCAAAGTGATTTTTGATGAACCACAAATTGCCGTAACACCAGGTCAATCTGCTGTTTTCTACCTTGATGAAGTCTGTCTTGGTGGTGGTGTTATTGAAGAGCAGTTAAAATAGTTTTAATAGTAAAAGGTGTCAGATTGACACCTTTAATGTAAGGGAAGGATAGCAAATGGACGCATTAAAAAATCTTATTAAGCTTCTAACTTTAACTAAACTTGAACAAAATAAATTTCAAGGTGACGTGGAAGATCTTGGTTTACCAAAGGTTTTTGGTGGGCAAATAATGGCACAAGGTTTAAGTGCTGCAATACAAGTGGTTGAATCAGAACGTCAATTACACTCCTTTCATTGCTATTTTATCAACGCAGGAAACATTCATTTACCGATTATTTATGAAACTGAACTGTTGAGAGAAGGCAAAAGTTTCAGTTGTGTGAGTATTCTTGCCAAACAACACGATGAACTGTTATGCAGAATGACTGCATCTTTTCAAGTTTTAGAGCAGGGCTTTGAACATCAAAATGCAATGCCTGAGGTCGCAGAACCGACTTCGTTGTATTCTGAAAATGAATTGATCAAAGCAATGGCCTCGTTAATGCCATCTCATCTAAAAGAAAAATTTCAAGCTGAGCGTCCTTTTGATGTTCGTATTAAATATGTGAACGATCCTTTTAATGGCACTAAATTACCGCCAAAACAGTCGGTGTGGTTTAAAACAATGGGGGAAATAGATTTTACGAATCAAGGTTTACAGCAATGCTTATTCACTTATTTTTCTGATTTTCACTGCTTACCGATAGCTCTTTATCCTCACGAAAAGGGGATTATGCAACAAGGCGTTCGTTTCGCTACACTCGATCACGGCATTTGGTTTCATCGTGATTTTAACCTCAATGATTGGACATTATTTTCACTAGACAGTCCAAATGCGTTCGGTGGGCGAGGGTTAACACGTGGGCAAGTATTTAATCAGCAAGGAGTGCTATTAGCGACAGTACAGCAGGAAGGGGCAATCAGATATACTGATTTGTAAAGTAGTCTCTTTTTTGAAAATTTAAGCGGTCATTTTTGGTAAATTCCTTACAAAAAATGACCGCTTGCTTTTTTCTTTTTTAGAATTTATAACGTGTTGTTACACTTGCACCAAATTGGTTGGCATTACTGAATAACTTATCATAAGAGATTTTACCGCCAATAAATAAATGTCTTGTTGTTCTGTATTCTAAACCAAGCAATGCACCAACACCTAAGCTTGAATCATAACCACTTGCATAAGCAGAAGAATTTCCATTTTTTGCACTCGCAGAAAGTTTGCCTTCATTATTACTAACACGGATACCTAAGTAAGGTTGTAAATCTTCTTCTGTGTTAAAATTATAGATTGCATTAACTCCTACACCACTAAATTTAAGCGAAGCATCTAAACAGCTATCATTAGAACATTCTTTTTCTTTAAATGCAGTATAACGAGTATAATCTACATCTAAACGGAATTTACCAAAATCATATCCAACAGCAAGACGTTGTACAGGAGTTGACTCACTTCCTAATTCATCAATATGAATTTGCGAAAAACCAATATCCCCTTGAACATAAAGTCCTTTGCCATTGTCTTCAATATAAAAACCACGGTCATCGGCTATTCCAGCATTTGCCATTGATGTTAGACTAATAAGTGTCGCTGCGATTAACATTTTTTTCATCATTCATATCCTCTTGAAAAATTGATAGGTAAGCTGCCTAATAAGTATTGAGTATTATTATTGGCATTGTTTTTTTATTAAGAAAAAACGGCATTATAGTGCAAAAAAAAAATGATTAGTCAACAAAATTTAACCAAAAAAGTGTAGTGTAAGCGGTTATATTTTGGAAGGTTTTTGCAAAAATAAGAGAAGCCCTCTCAACTTGTAAATTGAGAGGGGGAGAGTGCTTAAGTGCGTTCAAAATTATTATAAACGGTATTTATTTGACGACTAACTTTGATAAAAGTAGTGCGTTTAGGGAGATGTTTTAATTTATCTGCTCCGACATAGGTGCAGGTTGAACGAATTCCGCCTAAAATTTCTTGCACGGTATGTTTCACTTCGCCACGATAGGGCAATAGCACCTCTTTTCCTTCACTTGCTCGGTAATCATTGACTTTTCCATAGTGTTTTTTCATCGATTTGCTGGAACTCATACCGTAGAAAGCCATAAATTGTTCGCCATTTCTAAAAATTATTTCACCATTGGATTCTTTGTGTGCTGAGAGCATTCCTCCAAGCATAACAAAATCAGCCCCAGCCCCAAAGGCTTTGGAAATATCGCCAACGTTGACACAGCCGCCATCCGTGCAGACTAATCCGCCTAAACCGTGGGCAGCATCTGCACATTCAATGGTTGCCGAAAGTTGAGGTACGCCAACGCCTGTCATCTTACGCGTAGTACATACAGAACCTGGTCCAATCCCAATTTTAACGATATCGACACCACTTAAAATCAATTCTTCGGTAATTTCATAGGTAACGACATTGCCTGCCATTAGAACCTTGTCAGGAAATAATGCTCGGACTTTTTTGACTTGATTTAAGAAATGTTCGCTATATCCATTCGCAATATCGACGCAAATCATTCGAATTTCAGGTATTTTTTGAAGAATATTTTGTAATTTCTCAATTTCGGTATCGCTTGAACCGATAGTGACAAACACATATTTTAAAATTTCAGGATTTTCTTTGGCAAAATTTTCCCATTCTTCGATTTCATAGAATTTATGAATGGCCGTAAATATTTGAAATTGAGCTAAGGATTTTGCCATTTCAAATGTTCCCACACTGTCCATATTTGCGGCAATAATAGGAATACCTTCAACTTCAAGTTTACTATTTTTGGTGTTGAAAGTTCGAGTTAAGGTCACATTTTTACGTGAGTTGAGGGTACTACGTTTTGGTTTGATTAAGACATTATCAAAATCTAGGTATTCTTGTTCTTCAATGAGCATAATATGTATCCCAATAATAAAGTTAAAAAAAAGACTAGATTTGTAATGCAATGATACGATTGGAGTGCATAAAATGAGAATTCAGATTATGAATTGCTTGTATATCGATCGCAATTACTCACGGAATTTAGCATAAAATTTTTTTACGTCAAATCACAACCACAGTAATTTACAAAAAATTTACAAAATAAATAGCAAACGGTTACTTTTCATTAAAATTGCAAAGCAATCGTTTGCGTTGATTGTGTTTATTCAGTAGAATATAGCCTTAAATTTTAACTAAGGATCTTTTTTTTATGTCTCTTTCTTCATTTTTTCAAATGAAACAGCGTGGTTCTTCTATTCGTCAAGAAGTAATTGCAGGGCTTACCACTTTTCTTGCAATGGTTTATTCAGTCATTGTTGTTCCGGATATGTTAAGTAAGGCTGGATTTCCCGCAGATTCTGTTTTTGTAGCGACTTGCTTAGTGGCAGGGATTGGCTCAATTATTATTGGTGTGTGGGCAAATATGCCAATGGCGATAGGTTGTGCAATTTCCCTGACTGCATTCACTGCATTTAGCTTAGTATTGGGACAAGGTGTTTCTGTGCCTGTGGCATTAGGGGCAATTTTCTTAATGGGGGTTGTGTTTACTTTAATCTCTGTAACGGGCATTCGTGCATGGATTTTACGTAATTTACCGATTAGTATTGCTCACGGTGCAGGCATTGGTATCGGATTATTCTTATTACTCATCGCAGCTAACGGTGTTGGATTAGTGGTATCTAATCAAGCTGGCTTACCAGTAAAAATGGGAGACTTTGCTTCTTTTCCTGTCATTATGTCGTTGTTAGGATTAACCACCATTATTGGTCTAGAACGCTTAAAAGTGAAGGGTAGTATTTTATGGGTTATTATAGGCATTACCGCGATCGGCTTAGCTTTCGATCCTAATGTACATTTCAATGGTGAGATTTTTAAACTTCCAACATTTGGCGAAAATTCGCAATTATTAAAATTAGATGTGATAGGGGCATTAGATCCTAAAATTTTACCAGTGGTTTTTGCATTAGTGATGACGGCGGTATTTGATGCCACAGGTACGATTCGAGCAGTTGCAGGGCAGGCTGAACTATTAGATAGAGATAATCAAATCATCAATGGTGGCAAGGCATTAACGTCTGATTCATTAAGCAGTATTTTATCAGGATTATTTGGCTCAGCCCCAGCTGCGGTTTATATTGAATCGGCGGCAGGAACAGCCGTAGGTGGTAAAACAGGCTTAACCGCGGTTGTTGTTGGTATACTCTTTCTTGTTATGCTGTGCTTTCAGCCTCTTGCTTTTTTAGTACCTGGTTATGCAACAGCACCCGCGTTAATGTATGTTGGATTGTTGATGCTAAGTAATGTCTCAAAATTAGATTTTAATGATTTTATCGGAGCTATGTCAGGCTTAGTTTGTGCAGTGTTTATTGTATTAACAGCGAACATAGTAACAGGTATTATGCTTGGTTTTGCAACACTTGTGATAGGAAGAATTGTTGCCAGTGAGTTCAAAAAACTTAATATTGGTACAGTAATTATTGCGGTTATCCTTGTTTCATTTTATGCTTTTGACTGGGCAATTTAGCCAAATAGTATTATAAAAAGATGTAAAAAAGCAGTACTCTATTTAAATAGAGTGCTGCTTTTATTTTTTAGATAAAGATGTCACTAATTGATAAATTTTATTGATAGCATAGATCTACGAAGATAAGTGAATCATTATCAATTATTTATGAAGCGGTTATATTTTTATTAAAATTTACATATTTTTATCTAATTAAAAATGTTGGAGTTGAGGTGAAACTGATATTGATTATTTGAATAGGGGTATCTTGTATCGGCACATCTAACAAAGTCGAGTTATAAATAAAAACTAAAAAGCAGATAAAATAGTACGTTGATTTTTTTAGATAAAGAAGTTACTTACTCTTAATTTACAGCATCAATATAAATGCATTCTGAGGTGTTAATATAATTATCAATGCTCATATAAATCATTTGTGAAGCGGTGATATTTTTATAACAATTTACATATTTTTTTATCTAACTTAGAAAGTTTGAGGCAGTGTTGGAACTGTTATTGATGTTTTAACTAGTTGTTTTTATCGATAAATTTAACAAGGTAGAGCAATAAATGAAAACAAAAAAGCAGATTCCTATATTATTAGAAATCTGCTTTTATTTTTAGTTGTCTAATTTTTTATGAAATTAGCTATTACGTGCCGCACGACGACGGTCTAATTCTGTTAAGAATTTTTTACGAATACGGATAGAAGTTGGCGTTACTTCTACTAATTCATCATCATCGATAAACTCAATCGCTTGTTCAAGGGTAAATTTAACAGGTGTTGTTAATGAAATCGCTTCATCTTTACCAGATGCACGCATATTCGTTAATTTTTTACCTTGTAAACAGTTTACGGTTAAGTCATTCGAACGGCTATGGATACCGATAATTTGACCTTCATAAACTTCAACAGCGTGATCAATCAATAATTTACCACGTTCTTGTAAACCGAATAATGCGAACGCAAGTGCTTTACCTGTTGCATTTGAAATCAATACACCGTTTTTACGTTTACCGATTTCACCAGGTTTAATATCATCATAATGACTGAAGCTTGAATAAAGTAAACCAGTACCAGATGTCATCGTCATAAAGTCACTACGGAAACCGATTAAGCCACGACTTGGGATGATGTATTCGATACGAGTACGTCCTTTACCGTCTGATGACATATCTTTTACTTCACCTTTACGAAGACCTAAAGCTTCCATTACCGCACCTTGATGCTGTTCTTCAACATCCACAGTCACTTGCTCGAAAGGCTCTTGTTTACGACCGTCAATTTCACGGAAAATTACTTTTGGACGTGATACGGCTAATTCGTAGCCTTCACGACGCATATTTTCAATCAATACTGATAAGTGAAGTTCACCACGACCAGATACACGGAATGCGTCTGGATCTTCTGTTTCTTCAACACGTAATGCTACGTTGTGAACTAACTCTTTACGTAAACGCTCTAAGATCTGACGAGAAGTCACAAATTTTCCTTCTTTACCACAGAATGGTGAAGTGTTTACACAGAAGAACATGGTTACTGTTGGCTCATCAACGCTTAATGCTGGAAGTGCATCAACATTGTTAGTATCACAAACAGTATCAGAAATATTTAATTCGCCTAAACCAGTAATTGCAACGATATCGCCTGCATTTGCAACTTCTGCTTCATAACGCTCTAAACCTAAGTGGCTTAAAACTTGTCCAACTTTACCGTTGCGTTTTTTACCTTCACTATCAATGATAGTAACTTGTTGTCCCGGTTTTACAGAACCACGTTTGATACGGCCAATACCAATAACGCCTACATAGCTATTATAATCAAGCTGTGAAATTTGCATTTGGAAAGTACCGTTAAGTTCTACTTTTGGTGGCTCAACGTGTTTCACGATAGCTTTGAATAATGGTGTCATATCCGCTTCTAAGCTTTCGTGTTCTAAACCTGCAACACCATTTAATGCTGATGCATAAATAATAGGGAAATCTAATTGTTCATCGGTTGCATCAAGGTTCACGAATAAATCAAAGATTTGATCTACTACCCAATCAGGGCGTGCACCTGGACGGTCAACTTTATTGATGACAACGATTGGTTTTAAACCGTGAGCAAATGCTTTTTGGGTTACAAAACGAGTTTGTGGCATTGGGCCATCAAAAGCATCTACAACAAGTAATACAGAGTCAACCATTGAAAGTACACGTTCAACTTCGCCACCGAAGTCCGCGTGTCCTGGGGTATCTACGATATTGATGTGATAGTCGTTCCAGTTAATCGCTGTATTTTTTGCTAAAATTGTGATTCCACGTTCTTTTTCAAGATCGTTTGAGTCCATAACTCGTTCATCAACGTCACCACGTGTTTCTTCAAAGGTACCTGATTGTTGTAGAAGTTTATCTACAAGGGTCGTTTTACCGTGGTCAACGTGAGCAATAATTGCGATATTACGCAATTTTGTTATATCTAAATTTTGTGTCATTTTATTGTCTTCATTGTTTATTTAAAAATGTTTTTTAGGCTTTTATTTTCCTAAAAACGGTTAATTATACTGTTAATCTTGCTTAATAGATAGCTATTTTAATAATTATTCTTTTATAAAAAAGAGATGTTTTTAGTAAAAGCCATACAGAATATTTCGTTTACAGAAAGAAAAAATCAAATAATTTTTTAGTTTCAATAGATTAGGAAATAAATGGAGGTACGCCCCGGAGTCGAACCGAGCTACATGGATTTGCAATCCAGTGCATAACCGCTTTGCTAGCGTACCAATAATGGAGCGGGAAACGAGGCTCGAACTCGCGACCCCGACCTTGGCAAGGTCGTGCTCTACCAACTGAGCTATTCCCGCATATTAAGGAGTCGGTAATAATTACCGTAACAGGGACGCATTTTACGGATTTTTATATGTGTGTCAAATAAATTTTAAATAATTTATGTCGTATGATTAAAAAAAGATCATTGTTTGTAAGTTATGCTTAAACAAAGGCGTTGAATAAGAAAATATAGAGCATTCTTAACTTAATGTTTATATAAATTCTCTATACTTTAGAATGATTACTGATATCTTAAAATCTGATACATTTCATCCTTTAATTTTAACTTCTCTTTTTAAAGTGTTCAATTTCTGATTGAGTTGCTAATTCAAGGCTGTTTTCCATTTTTAGTTTAGTGATTAAATTACGATATTCAGAGAATATACAAACTGTTATTCGATAAAAAATCAGAAGAGATGAGAGAACTTTATATTCTAATATGAGGTTATGTTTTATCCAAAAACATTCACTAGAGCCGAGAGAGATTTAAAAAAGAGAAAGTAAGTAGAAATAGATCCCGATGTATAGAAAAAACTATTTCTAAAATGGTAAAATTTCGTTTAAAAATGACCGCTTAGTTTTATTAGTTTCTGTTTATAATTGCCTAAGCTATATATTTCAAGGCATAAATTATAAGGCGTTTACCTGTTTTAAGAACTGAAATATTCACACTCACATTATCTTCGTTTTTAAAATTCTTCCATATCCAATACTCAATACCTTTATTTTTTATTACAGGATATATTATGTGTATTTTGGCACCGATATTAACTCGCTCTATCTTATTTTTAAATACCATTTTAGGCTTTCCTTGCCGACTACAAGAATACACACAGTTATTTCCTTGCTTGGTAACTAATAGTTGTTTTCCATTTTTTAAAATACATATTTTTATTATGTGTAAAACGAGGAAGTATTATGCAAAAAAACAATTAAGCAAGTTTTTAGTGAAATTTTTAATTTTAATGAGGAGAATAAAAGAAATAAAAAACCGCTTAGTCAATAAACTAAGCGGTTTAAAATCGTTACGTTTTGTTAAAGATTACTCTGCAACAACAACGATAGTTACTTGTGAAGCAACTTCTGCGTGAAGTTGAACTTTAACAGTGAATTCGCCTAATGTACGAAGTGGACCTTCGCCTAAACGTACTTCACTTTTCGCTAATTCAACGCCTGCTTTAGATACTGCGTCAGCAATATCACGAGCACCGATTGAACCGAATAAACGGCCATCTTCACCAGCGTTTGATGCGATAGTAACAACTTCTAATGCACCGATTTTGTCTGCACGAGCTTGAGCCTCAGCTAATACTGCTGCTGCTTTTGCTTCTAATTCTGCACGACGTGCTTCGAAGTGTTCAATGTTTGCTTTAGTTGCCATAACTGCTTTACCTTGTGGGATTAAGTAGTTACGTGCAAAACCTGATTTAACATTTACTTGGTCGCCCACGCTACCTAGGTGTGCAACTTTGTCTAATAAAATAACTTGCATTTACTGATCCCTCTTCTTACTGATGATTGTCAGTGTATGGTAACAACGCAAGGTAACGTGCGCGTTTGATTGCGCGTGCTAATTGACGTTGATACTTCGCACGAGTACCAGTGATGCGGCTTGGTACAATTTTGCCGCTTTCTGAAATGTAGTTCTTTAATGTAGCGATATCTTTGTAATCGATTTCAACAACATTTTCCGCTGTAAAACGGCAGAACTTACGACGACGGAAATAACGTGCCATATTGGCTTCTCCTAATCTATAAATTCAATTTGTTCGGTATGTAAAACTAATTGGTTTAAACCGTTATAGTCTTTGTGAGAATGGATAAAACCTTTAACTCTCACTTTACAACCGACCGTAATATGTTTTGTTTGTGTACTAAATTGTTCGCCTGCTAATACTACTTTTATTTTACACCACACTTGGCGTTGTAAATTGACTTCGGTTTGATTAGAACGGTGTTCTAAATAAAAACTGTAAGTCGGTATCTTTGCAGGGCTTAAGTTCTGTTTAACTGTTGTGGCAACATAGCCTGCTAGAATTAAACAATTCTCAACGAACAAATTACTCGCCCGCTTCCTCAGCTTTAGCTTCAGGAGCTTTACGCTCGTCTTTTGCTTTAGCCATTGGTGAAGCTTCTGTTACGGCGTGCTTAGTACGAATGACAACGTTACGAAGAACGGCATCATTAAAACGGAAGTTTGTTTCTAGCTCGTCGATTACTGCTTGAGGCGCTTCTACATTCATTAACACGTAGTGTGCTTTGTGTAGTTTGTTAATTGGGTACGCTAATTGACGACGACCCCAATCTTCTAAGCGATGAACTTGACCATTAGCTTCTTTAACAGAAGTAGTATAACGTTCGATCATACCAGGTACTTGTTCGCTTTGGTCCGGGTGAACCATAAAAACGATTTCGTAGTGACGCATATTGATCCTTACGGGTTAATCAGCCTTCGAGATAGACCAGCCACGAAGCCTTCGAAAGCAAGGATAAAAAATAAAATGTGGCTAAGGGCGACATTATACGGATTATTTTGCATTTAACAAGTAAATTTTTGCAAAATGTTTAGTCAATTTGACCGCTTGGGAGTATAATATATCATCAAGTATAAAGAGGCCCAAAATGAAATTTAACCGTCAACACTATTTAGAAAATATTAAAAAATTATTCAAGTTATCCACCCCTATTTTTATTTCTCAGTTATCAATGTCAGGAATGGGATTTTCCGATATTGTGATGGCAGGGCTGGTCAGTGATAACGATGTGTCTGCAATCGCAGTGAGTAATTCTATTTATTTTCCTCTCTTTCTGTTTGTATTAGGGATTATTTATGCCATTACGCCAATTGTGTCATACCTGAATGGCTCTGGGCAGCGTGAACTTATCGCACATCAGATCCGTCAAGGTTATTGGATCGTATTTACCTTAAGCATTCCACTGATTCTTATTTTTACTAATAGCCATTGGATCTTAGATTTTATGGATGCTCCGGCTGAATTTTCACTTAAATCTCAGCAATATTTAACGCTGATGGCATTAGCCGTGATTCCTGCATTACTAATGGTTAATTTACGTTGTTTAAATGACGGATTATCGACGACAAAACCAGCTATGTTTATCACATTTATTGGGCTACTATTAAATATTATTTTAAATTATATCTTTATTTTTGGTAAATTTGGACTGCCTGAATTAGGGGCGGTTGGATGTGGTGTGGCAACAGCAATTGTGAATTGGTCAATGTTTTTGATGTTATTGCATTATTGTAAAACAACCACAACGCAAAAGGATATTGAGCTTTTTAGCCCTGTCTTTGAACGACCAAATAAAGACACATTATGTAAGATTACGCGTTTAGGCTTGCCGATTGCCTTCGCCACATTTACAGAAGTTATGCTTTTCTCAACCTCTGCACTTTTACTTTCTCCGTTAGGATCTCAGGTAGTGGCTAGTCATCAAGTTGCGTTACAAACAAGTTCGTTTTTCTTTATGATTCCGCTTTCAGTGGGCATTGGGGTGAGTATTATGATTGGGCAAGCTTTAGGTCGCAAAGATGTTGAAGAAGCAAAATACTTAAGTTATTACTCTATCGGTACAGCACTTCTGTTTACGACAATTACCGCAATATTCATTGTGTCATTTAGACATCTCATTCCACATCTTTTCACACAAAATACGGCATCTATTACAATGGCAGCCTCATTACTTATTTTTGTAGCAATTTATCAATTACCTGACGCGGTTCAAGCTATATGTAACGGTATTTTAAGAGGCTATAAACATACCAAGCCAATTACCTATATCACAATGTTCGGTTATTGGGGAATTGGTATGCCGTTCGGTTATATTTTATCGCGAACAGACTGGATTGTAGAACCAATGGCAGCCAAAGGATTTTGGGTGATATTCTGTGTATCCCTTGTGACCGTTGCGATTTTATTGTTTTATCAAGTTTATAAAATTCAGCAAGTGCCTGCAGATGAGTTGATTGAACGATTGGAAAATATTAAATAATTTGCAAATTCATAAATAAATTTAACCGCTTATTTGTGATAAAATTCAGAAGTACAATATAAGATAAAGGAAACATAATGTTACATTTAGCTCTTGAAGATGAATTATTGATTGGTAAAACCAAACAAGTTGGTGTGCATTCAACTCAGCACGATAATTTAGTGGTTATTTTTGAAGATGACGGCGAAACAGGTTATTTTTATGCGTTAGATTTAAAGAATGTTGGTCAGCCAGTGGTGGATTCATTGCATATTTATAATGTTGATGCCACCAAAGAGCGTGAGCAACCGCGTAAATTACAAATTTGTTGGGACGAAACAGGCTATCAGGCTTATTTATTAGTGAATGATTATCCACACGCTAGTTTTGATTTTAGCGGATTAGTGGGCTACAACCATAATAAATTCCCAGAGCCACAACCTGAAACAATGTGGACGCATAAGGAAGTAACGGAAGAATTAGTGACAGAGTGGTTATCTTAAACCTTAAACTATAGGTCTAATTTTTCAGCTCTTGCCTGATCGACCATTTTTAACTGATTTAAAGCCTTGTTCATTTGAGCAAGGTTTTTTTCCGTTTTGGCACAAAGCACAATATTTTCTAAGGTATCGGCTTGATGATAATAAGGCTGTTCACTGCTAAGAGCCTGCTCAAATTGAGAATACGCCTGTTCAAATTGCCCTTGTTTACACAAGAATGTCCCATAATTATTTAATACATCAGGACGCGGTTGCTGATTTTTAGTAAATTTCTGACTAAAAGTGACCGCTTGTTGATAGGTTTCTGTCGCTTTGGCAACATTACCTGTTTGCTGATAATAGTAAGCTAACACGGAATAAGGCAGATAATCCTGAGCATTATGTTCAATAGCTTTATCAATATTTAGCTTGGCTTTTGGATAATTATTTTCTTTCAGATACGCCAAAGCAAGGTTTAACCTTGCTTTCATTGCATCAGTACGATTGATAGAGAGGTCTGTTTGAGTAGAAACACAGCCAGCTAAAATGAAAACCGTTAAGTAAGCGGTTAAATTTTTATAGAATTTTGCAAATTTCATATAAACCTCTCTATTTTTTGGTTATGGTTTAATTTTGTCGAACGTTAATTCCTTGACCAAATTTACGTTTTTCCATTGTACGTTTTGTTCTATCAATCACGTCACCCGCAAGCTGACCACAAGCCGCATCAATATCATCGCCACGTGTTTTACGCACAATAACGGTAAATCCATATTCCATTAACGCTTTTTGGAAGCGATCAATTCGAGAATTTGAACTCTTTTGATAAGGTGCTTCTGGGAACGGATTCCACGGAATTAAGTTAATTTTACAAGGGGTATTTTTCAACACCTCTGCTAGCTGATGAGCGTGTTCAACGCCATCATTAACGTGTGAAAGCATGACATATTCAATAGTCACCTTGCCGTGATTGGCATTGGATACTTTTAAATATTCATTCACCGAATTCATCAACATTTCAATATTATATTTTTTGTTGATCGGCACAATTTCATCACGAATTTCATCATTTGGGGCGTGTAATGAAATCGCTAAAGCCACATCAATCTGTTCACGCAATTTATCTAATGCTGGTACAACCCCTGATGTTGAAAGGGTAACGCGGCGTTTTGACAAACCATAAGCAAAATCATCTAACATAATTTCCATTGCTGGAATCACATTTTTCATATTTAACAATGGCTCACCCATTCCCATCATTACCACATTGGTAATAGGGCGTACGCCTGTGACACCAAAGTTTCCGATGATTTTTGCTGCACGCCATACCTGACCGATAATTTCAGATACCGTTAAATTACGGTTAAAGCCTTGTTGAGCCGTTGAGCAGAAAGTACATTCTAAGGCACAGCCCACTTGCGATGAAACACAAAGTGTTGCACGGTCGCCTTCAGGAATATAAACAGTTTCCACTTGCTGATCGCCCACTTGCATTGCCCATTTGATCGTACCGTCTGCAGAGCGTTGTTCCACCGCCACTTCTGGTGCTTTAATCTCAGCAATCGCTTTTAATTTTTCACGCAATACCTTATTGATATTGGTCATATTATCAAAATTATCTTCGCCGAAATGGTAAATCCATTTTACCAATTGATCGGCACGAAAGGGTTTTTCGCCCATTTCTTTAAAAAGATCTCGCATTTCTGCACGCGTTAAATTCATCAGATTGATTTTATCTGATTTTGGGTGCTGTACAGCGATTTTATTTGGTTGAGTTGTTTGTTCTAATGTTGTTTGGTCTGACATATAGCCTCGTTATTACACGGTTTATGGCAAAATTGAGTATTTTGCGAAAGCATAAAAACCGTGAATTGTACTCATCTCAACTCTTTTATGCTAGTGCTTTTTTACTTTTTTGCCAATATTTAAAAAAATATTTTGCGACTAAGATCCCAAAACGATTATTTTTTGCTGTACAATCAACAAGATCTCATATTTAGTATTTTAATTTTTTATTATGGCAATAATTTTAGGAATAGATCCCGGATCTCGTGTAACTGGCTACGGCGTGATCCGTCAAACAGGGCGACATTTAGAATATCTAGGCAGTGGAGCAATTCGTACCAAAGTGGACGATCTTCCAACACGTTTAAAATATATTTATGCAGGTGTGAGTGAAATTATCATTCAGTTTCAACCTGAAATGTTTGCGATTGAGCAAGTCTTTATGTCTAAAAATGCGGATTCAGCCTTAAAACTTGGACAAGCACGTGGCACAGCCATAGTAGCAGCGGTTAATCACGATTTACCCGTGTTTGAATATGCGGCTCGTTTAGTAAAACAAACCGTTGTTGGAAAAGGTTCGGCGGATAAAGTACAGGTGCAAGATATGGTCACTCGTATTCTCAAACTTTCAGCTACACCACAAGCTGATGCGGCAGACGCTCTTGCGATTGCGATTACTCACGCTCATTCAATTCAACATTCTTTAACGATCGCAAAGCAGACTAAACAAAAAGTGAGCTCAGAGAAAGAAGAAATTTTAGCGTTAATGAAAACTCGCTATTCTCGGGGACGTTTTCGTTTAAAGGGTTAGATATGTTACGATTTTTTGATACCCACGCCCATCTTGATTTATTAGGCTTAAAAACTGAAGAAACAGCACAGCAGTTAATTGCAAATGCTCAATTAGTGGGTGTTGAGAAAATTTTGATCCCCACTATTTTTGCAAAAGATTTTGAAAAAATCACCGCTTATAGCGAGCCTTTTTCACAACAACTTGTGTATGGTTTTGGTTTACACCCTTATTTTATTGAGCAACATCAAAAGAGCGATTTAGATTATTTAGAAAAATCATTAAGCAATAGAAATTCCCAATGTGTTGCCATTGCAGAAATCGGCTTAGATAAACGCTTAGCCCCTGAATTATGGCAAAAGCAGTGTGATTTTTTAGTTTCTCAATTAGAAATAGCAAAGCAGTTTAATTTACCTGTGAGTTTGCATAGTGTGAAAACCCACAGCGAACTGTATGCTTTTTTAAACCAAGCTCAATTATCCCAAACAGGTGTGATCCACGCATTTAATGGCAGTTTTCAGCAGGCAAAAAATTTTGTGGATTTGGGGTATAAAATTGGTGTGGGTGGTTCAATTACTTATCCACGAGCCAATAAAACTCGCCAAGCCATCGCCAAATTACCCCTTGATGCCTTAGTATTAGAAACGGATAGTCCTGATATGCCGATTTATCAACAGCAGGGAAAAGTAAATCGTCCTGAGCGGATAATTGAAATTTTTGAGGTTTTGTGTGAATTGAGATCAGAAAGTAGAGAAGAAATAGCGGAACAGATTTGGCAAACAAGCGGTCAGATTTTTAGTGATTTTTACCAAAAATCTGACCGCTAGTCACTACATAAATAATACTTTAATTAGCTTAATGTCCCACAAAAACGATAGCCTTCACCGTGAATAGTAATGATAATTTCAGGTGTGTTTGGATAGGCTTCAAAGTGCTTTCTGATGCGACGAATTGTTACATCAACAGTTCTGTCGTGGGGTTTTAATTCACGTCCTGTCATTGTATAGAGCAATGCTTCACGGGTTTGAATTTTGCCTGGGTTTTCACAGAAATGTTGTAATAAGCGGAATTCACTACGAGGTAATTTTGTTGCCGTGCCATCAGGAGTGATTAACGAGCGACTATTGATATCTAACGTCCAACCATTAAATTTGTAACTTTCAATGCTAATATCTTGGTTGGATTTGTTATTTTCTGACATTGTGCGATGTAACAAATTTCTTGCACGAATGGTTAATTCACGAGGGTTAAAAGGTTTGGTGATGTAATCATCCGCACCAATTTCTAAACCCAGAATACGATCAATTTCATTATCACGTCCTGTTAAGAACATCAGTGCAATATTGGTATTCTCACGCAATTCTCTTGCTAAGATTAACCCATTTTTACCTGGCAGATTGATATCCATAATAATAAGGTGGATAACTTGCTGTTTCAATATTACCGACATTTCATTACCATTTGTCGCTTCAAAAACATTGTAGCCTTCAGCTTCAAAAATGGTTTTTAATGTATTACGGGTAACCGCTTCGTCTTCAACAATTAAAATTTGTGGCTCTTGCATTTTTATCTCTTTTCTTTATCTGATGTTACAAAATATTATTATAAGGTTATTTTCTGTTTAAACAATCAATTGAATAATCAATTTATTATTTTGGATCAAAATTTTAACAAATATTACAACTTCTATTTTCTATTATCAACACCAATGTGCAAATAATTGCCATCGATATCCGCTAAACTACGAAAACCGATATTATGGATTTCATAATTATTCTTATTTATTGATTTATAATCAAAATTTTCATGATGATGTCCGTGAAAAATCTTTTTTACTTGCATTTTTTCCGCTAATTTGTTGATAACGCCAAAGCCTTTTAAATGGGGACGTGGTGCTTCGTGACAAATCAAAATATCCGCTTTTTGTTGTTCTAAGATTTCAATATCAGACGGAAAAATAGACACTCTATGACGTAATGGGATACCGCCACGCCACACTTTACTTGGATTATATTGACAATAGTGAATATGATCTAAAAACATTGGGCGATTAGGTGGCATCCAAATATGCCCACGAAAAACGCCGCCAAGCCCTGCAATTTTAACACCTTGAATTTCAACGACACGATTGTGTAAATTACGTTCTTGCCAGTGCGTTCCCCAAATTGCGTCATAAGAGGCGACGGTTTTGCTATCGTGATTGCCGTGAATAAACCAAATATCACAATGCTGAGCCAGTTTATCGAGCTCTTCACAGCTGGTCAGTTGTAAATCGCCCAAAATCACTAACGCAACGTTATCCCTTTCTTTTACAAAGGGATAAAGGTGGTCATAAGAGCCGTGCGGATCGCCTGCAAAAAGTATCATTCGTTTTTATTCTCGTTATTTTGTTGTATCGGGCAAAGGTAAATTTTCATCATTCAAAATGGCTTCCACCACTTTTTTAGTTTGATTATAACGCTCTAAATAGCTCGGCGATTCGATCTCAATATAAGGCACATCATATTTTTTCAGTAATTTTTTCAGCAGATCTTGGAATACTTGACGTTGTTTTTCCGAACCTAAACTACGCAAGCCATCGTCTACCCATTTGGTATTGTTGGAAAGTAAAATAACCACATCAAGAGGATATTCTTTGATCATTGAATCTAAAAATGGGTGTGCTTTGCCTTCATATTGAATACAAAATGCTTGGGTGGTAATAAAATCGGTATCAATAAAAGCGACTTTATGGGCATGTTTCATTGCAAAATCAATGTAGTTTTTATGTCCTAACGCAATTTGTGGGTAATCAGAATATTGTAACGCTTGTTCGTTGCCCCCGAGCTCATCGAATACATATTCACGCCCATATTCCCACGCCGAAGTGGTATTAAACACATTGGCTAATTTGCTAACAAGTACGCTTTTACCACTACTTTCGCCCCCTAAAATGGCAACGGTTTTCACAAAGAAAGGACGCACTTCTTTTGGAATAAATCGCCAATATTTGAATGGGTGGTTACGAATGCGAGTCGCAGAAATATTAAAAGATTCACGATCAGGATCAACCAAATGCACATCTAAACCTAAATAAGTTTCATAAGGATCTTTGTCTTGTGGCTCACTGCTAAATACAAGCGTTGGTTTGATTCCCTTATCTTCAAACAAGGTTTTCACGCGATCCGCCCAGCCTTCCCAGCCATTCGGATAGCTTGGTAAACCGTCTTCTTCTAGGTGATGAATAAAAATTTGTTTTTGTTGATATTTGAAAATTTGTTGCATCCAACGTAAGCGATCTTCATTAGTTGGCATACGTTTCATTTTGCTACTTTCAAATAATTTTAAATCACGTTCAGATTCGGTACACACAATAATATGTAGAATATCCACTTTACTGAACGCTTCATAAATCATATTGATATGCCCTGTATGAACAGGGTAGAATTTTCCAAAAATAACCCCAACACGTTGATTATTTTCTTCTTTAATGCCTAACACCGTATGCAAGGCTTTTAATTTGATCGCACTCGGATTTTTGATTTTTCCTGTGACTAATTGATTGAAATAAGCACGAGTCACACCTGCTTGCTCACATATATCATTTACTTTAAGTTTTAATTGTTTACGTTTTTGTTGAAGGTAAGCAAAATCACTCATACTCATTCCTTAAATTTTTACTAAAAGAGCCACAGCTTCGCAAGCGATACCTTCGCCACGACCTGTAAAACCAAGCTTTTCAGTGGTGGTCGCTTTTACATTGACTTGCATCACATCACACTGTAAATCCTCTGCAATCGTTTGTCGCATTTGGTCGATATAAGGACGCATTTTAGGTGCTTGAGCAATAATTGTGACATCAACGTTGCCCACTTTATAACCTTGCTCACGCACTTGTTGATAGGCTTCAATCAACAATCCACGGCTGTCCGCCCCTTTAAATTGTGGATCGGTATCAGGGAATAATTTACCAATATCACCTAAGGCTACTGCACCTAGCAATGCGTCTGTTAACGCGTGTAAGGCAACATCGCCATCTGAGTGAGCGATAAAACCTTTATCATAAGGGATTGTGACACCGCCAATAATTAACGGATTATCACTGCCAAAAGCGTGAACATCAAAGCCGTGTCCAATTCTAATCATTTTTTCTTCCTTCTTGTGCCAAATAAAATTCAGCCAAAGCTAAATCTTCGGGGCGAGTAATTTTTAAGTTATCGGAACGTCCTTCAACCAGTTGTGGTGCGTAACCTAATAATTCCATTGCGGACGCCTCATCGGTAACTGTTTCATTATTTTGAAATGCTGAAATCAACGCTTTTTTTAATAAGCCCGCATTGAAAAATTGTGGGGTTAAGGCTCGCCACAGGGTGCTACGATCTTCGGTTTTCACAATTTGAGATTGAGTATTGGCACGTTTCATTGTATCCACGACTGGGGTTGCTAAAATCCCACCATTAAGATCCGATATTTGCAAAATTTTATCTAAATCTGACCGCTTTAAACAAGGACGAGCTGCGTCGTGAACCAGCACCCAAGTCTCATCATTCACTTCTTTTAACGCATTAAATACAGAATCTGCACGGGTTTCTCCGCCATACACAATCTGAATTTTATCTGATTTTAAAATTGCAAGATCCTGATAAAATTCGTCCGCTTGTGAAACGGCAACGATCACTTTTTGGATCTTTTCGTGCTGTAAGAAAAGTGCAAGGGAATGCTCTAAAATGGTTTTCCCTTGCAATTTCATATATTGCTTTGGCAACGTTGCGTTCATTCGTGAGCCAACACCAGAGGCGGGTATAATCGCAATAATTTGACGTTGCATTATCTTCCCTTCATATTTGGTTCAACCACACGATAAAATACTTCATCTTTCTTGATTTGCTCATATTCCATTCTGGCACGCTCTTCTAAGGCATCAACACCATTGGTTAAATCTTCAATTTCTGCTGAAATTTTATTATTACGATCAAGTAGTTGCTGTGTTTCTTTTTTTAACTCTTCAACCGCAACCTGAGCATCTTGGTAATCCGTCCAGCCATTTTGACCAAACCAAAAATGCCCTTGAAAAATGAGCAATAACAGTCCAAGAAAGACGATCAATAAACGCATTTTATATCCTATTATTTAACTTGCATACCAGCAGTTACGCCACTGTCTGCCGAGAGTAAGAATAAATCTGAACCGCCTGTTCCCGCTGATAAAATCATTCCTTCTGAGGTGCCAAATTTCATCTTACGAGGTGCAAGGTTAGCGACCATAATCACAAAACGTCCTTCTAATTCTTGTGGATTAGAATAAGCCGCTTTAATGCCTGAAATCACTTCACGCTGATGATCTCCTAAGTCTAATTGGAAACGTAATAATTTCTTAGACTCTTTCACTTCTTTACATTTCAAGACCTTCGCCACACGCATATCAATTTTTGCAAAATCATCAATGGTAATTTCAGGGGCAATAGGCTCTACTTTTGCGTTTGTCGAAGCGGTCTGTTTTTGATCATTTTTTGCAATTTCTTGTTTTTGCGTTGCTTCAAACAGCGCTTTGGTTTCTTCTTTTACTGCTTCTGTTTGTTTTTGATCTAAACGAGAGAATAACGCTTTAAACGGTGTCACTTCGTGGTTTAGTAATGGTGTTGCAATATTATTCCACGTTAATTCTGTTTGTAAGAATGCTTCTGATTTTTCAGCAAGCACTGGCATTACTGGTTTCAAGTAGGTCATTAACACACGGAATAATTGAATTCCCATCGAGCAAACGTCGTGTAATTCTTGCTCTTTACCTTCTTCTTTGGCTAACACCCAAGGGGCTTTTTCATCAACATATTTATTCGCTTTATCCGCTAATGCCATAATTTCACGGATCGCTTTGCTATATTCACGATCTTCATAAAATGTAGCGATTTGCTGTGATTTTTCAGTAAATTCAGCAAAAAGGGCTTCATCATCAAGTTTGCCGCTTAATTTGTTATCAAAACGTTTCTTGATAAAACCTGCATTACGAGAAGCTAAATTCACTAATTTATTGACGATATCACTGTTTACACGCTGAACGAAGTCTTCTAGGTTTAAGTCTAAATCTTCAATACGATTATGTAATTTTGCGGCGTAGTAATAACGTAAACATTCTGGATCGATATGTTTTAAATAGGTGCTTGCTTGAATGAATGTACCACGCGATTTTGACATTTTCTCGCCATTTACGGTCACATAGCCGTGCGTGAAAATATTAGTTGGTTTACGCAATCCTGCACCGTCTAACATTGCTGGCCAGAATAAGCTGTGGAAGTAAACAATATCTTTACCGATAAAGTGATAAAGCTCGGCTTCGCTGTCTTTATTCCAAAACTCGTCAAAATTTACGCCTGTGCGATTACAATAGTTTTTGAATGACGCCATATAACCGATAGGAGCGTCTAACCAAACGTAGAAATATTTATCTTCGGTATCCGGAATTTTAAAGCCAAAATAAGGGGCATCACGGCTGATATCCCATTGTTGCAAGCCACTTTCAAACCACTCTTGCATTTTGTTAGCAATTTCAGTCTGTAATGAACCTGAACGTGTCCACTCTTTTAGCATTTCTGCAAAACTTGGCAAATCAAAGAAAAAGTGTTCTGATTCTTTGGTGATCGGTGTTGCACCTGAAACCGCAGAGCGTGGATTGATTAAATCCATTGGGCTATAAGTTTCTGAACAGACTTCACAGTTATCGCCATATTGATCTTCTGCTTTACATTTTGGGCAAGTGCCTTTCACGAAGCGATCAGGTAAGAACATCTGTTTTTCAGGGTCAAAAAGCTGTGAAATCACGCGGGTTTTGATAAAGCCATTCGCTTTTAATTTGCCATAAATATCTGCCACAATCTCACGATTTTCATCACTGTGAGTTGAATGATAATTATCAAAGCTGATATTAAAACCTTCAAAGTCAGCGGTATGGCTTGCTTTTGCTTGCTCGATCAACTGCTCAGGTGTAATCCCAAGTTTATCAGCATTCAACATAATTGGCGTACCGTGTGCGTCATCAGCACACACAAAATAGACTTCATTACCACACATACGTTGAAAACGAACCCAAATATCCGCTTGAATATGTTCAAGCATATGCCCTAAATGGATCGCCCCATTTGCATAAGGCAAGGCACAAGTGACTAACATTTTACGATTTTGATTTGACATTATTATTCTCTGTTAAAATTTGGACGAAAAATTGTGGTGATTGTAGCGTAAATAATGAAAATTTTCTAGTTAATGTAAAGTAAATATACCTTAAAACATTTAATTAGTTTTATGCTAAACCTTTCTTAGAAAATTTAGAAAAGGTATCATTTCATCCAAAATGAAAAGTGTTTATGCAGGTTGGGTACAAGAATGGGGAAAGGGGATTTCTTCACAGTTAAATCTCAATTTTGCATTGCGTCATTATGATGATGAAGCGTTTTTACCCGCAGGAAGTAGTTTGCGACTTTATCTCGGTAAGCAAAGAAAAGATAAAATCTATTCTACTAATTTAATGCTGTGGAAACGAGATTGGCATTTATTGGGCGTGACACCAAAATTAAAATTTTCTTGGAAACAGCAAAAAAGTAATTTATCTACAATGTATTCCTATAAAGAAAAAAATGTTCATTTAATTTTTGAAAAATCTTTTTAGTCTTTTAATGGTTAAACAAGCGGTTAAATTTTTATCAAAATTTGCAAATTGTAAATTTCAGTAAAAATCTAACCGCTTGTTCTTATGAAAAAAGATATTTTTATATTTAAGCACTTTTTATTTGTAATCTATGATGAAATTTCGCAAAATAGCACAAGTTTTAGTTAGGAAAATCAAAAATGACAACAGAATTACTTCGCTGTGAAAATATCAGTAAATTTTATCAAGAAGGGGATTTGAAAACCCAAGTGCTAAATAATGTTTCTTTTTCAATGAATAAGGGCGAGTTGGTTTCGATAGTGGGAAGCTCTGGTTCGGGAAAAAGTACGTTGCTTCATACACTTGGCGGATTAGATCAGCCGAGCGAAGGTAAGGTGTTTATTCATCAGAAATTATTACAAGGGCTTTCAAGCAATAATTTGGCACAGCTACGTAATCAATATTTGGGGTTTGTGTATCAATTTCATCATTTAATGGCAGATTTTAGTGCGATTGAGAATGTGATGATGCCATTGCTGATTGGGAAAACCAATAAAGCAGAAGCAATGGATCGTGCAGAGAAAATGTTGCAAGCGGTGGGGCTTTCCCATCGTATTAAACATCGTCCTTCTGCGTTATCAGGTGGTGAGCGTCAGCGAGTGGCGATTGCTCGTGCGTTGGTGAATAATCCTGCCTTAGTGTTAGCGGATGAGCCAACAGGGAATTTAGATCATAAAACCACAGAAAGTATTTTTGAGTTAATTAAGCAGTTAAATGCAGAACAAAATATCGCTTTTTTATTGGTTACTCACGATTTATCCCTTGCGGGTCAATTTAGCCGTAAATTGCGTATGCAAGACGGAATTTTGCAAGAGGAATGCTAATGAATAATCCTTTTTTTATTAGCTGGCGATATCAAAAAACAAAACAAAAAAATCGCCTTGTTTCGTTGATTTCAGCATTTTCAAGTATCGGTATTGCACTTGGTGTGATGGTGTTGATTGTTGGATTAAGTGCGATGAATGGGTTTGAAAAAGAGCTTAATCAACGAGTACTTTCTGTTGTACCGCACGCTGAATTGACATCTTATGAAAACGGACAGCAACAGCCTATTGATGATGGAAGCAAATTAGAAAAATTAGTAAAAAGTAATAAAAATATAACCGCTATATCTCCCTTCGTCAATTTTTCTGCCTTGATTGAGAATGGGGCAAAATTGAAAATTGCTCAAGTGAAAGGCATTGAACCTGAAAAAGAACAGTTAGCAAGTCAGTTATATAAATTTATCCCTTCACAGGAGTGGCAAGCCTTTAAAAAAGAGGGCGGATTGATTTTAGGGGCAGGAATTGCTCGTGATCTAAATGTTAAACAAGGTGATGAAGTCACACTATTATTACCTCAAATCAGTGATGATGGAAAATTTAGTCAGCCACAGCGTTTTAATATCAATGTGGCGGGGATTTTAAGATTGGATGGTCAGCTAGATCATAGCTATGCGTTATTACCTCTTACGACTGCTCAAGAGCTACTTGGGTATACGAATAATCAATATTCAGGGATCGAGTTTTCGGTCAACCAGCCTTTTGAGATTAAAAAAATTACGCTACCAGAACTTAATTATTTTGAGCAACCATTATATATGCAAACGTGGATTGATAAATTTGGTTATATGTATAATGATATTCATTTGGTGCGAACAATAATGTATATTGCGATGGTGTTAGTGATTGGTGTGGCGTGTTTTAATATTATTTCTACCTTAATTATGGCCGTTAAAGACAAGCAAGGCGACATTGCGATTTTACGTACGCTGGGGGCAAATAATCGGTTTATTCAGCAGATTTTTCTCTGTTATGGATTGCTTGCTGGATTAAAAGGAGCGATTGCAGGAATTTTATTAGGCATTTTAGTGTCTGTTAATCTAACGTCAATGATTCAAGGTTTAGAAAATATCATTGGAATAAAATTGCTCTCAGATGGTATTTATTTTGTGAATTTTTTACCAAGTGAGCTACATTGGTTAGATATTGTTTGGGTGCTGGTTGCAACGATTATTATTAGTTTAGTGGCGAGTCTTTATCCAGCTATTCGAGCCTCTAAATTAGAACCAGCAAAAGTGTTGAGTGGATATTAGAAAGAAAATAAAGGATTAGTAAAAATACGGAAATTATTTTTTGATTTATCACAAATTTATGATGAAATTTCTGATTTTTTCCGTTATTCTGTAAATTATGATTTCTCAGTTACCATTGCCAATTCATCAAGTAAATGATGAAACCTTAGAGAATTTTTATGCACAAAACAGCCTCGTGTTGTTAGATTCGCTACGCCAAAATTTTGGTCAGGTGACCCAACCTTTTTTCTATATTTGGGGAAATGAAAGTTGTGGCAAAAGCCATTTGCTTAAAGCGGTCAATAATCATTTTCTAATGGAACAACGCAATGCCAGTTATATTCCATTACAAAAATCTTGTTACTTTTCCTCTGTGGTGCTTGAAAATACTGATTTCCTCGATGTGATTTGCCTTGATGATATTCAACTTATTGTAGGCGATAGCGAATGGGAAGAAGCATTATTTGATCTTTTCAATCGTTTAAGAGAGCAGCAAAGTAGCAATCAACAACGTAAAACATTGTTGTTAATTAGTGCAAATTGCCCGCCTAATCAGTTAAATATTAAATTACCTGATTTACGCTCACGCTTAAATTGGGGTGAGGTTTATCAACTTAAAAGTTTCACAGATGAAGAAAAATGTACTATTTTACAGCAACGAGCGAACCAAAAAGGATTAGAGCTATCCAGTGAAGTGGCTAACTTCCTATTAAAACGCCTCGATCGAGATCTAAATTCACTGATTGATACCTTAGATGAGCTTGATCAAGCCTCTTTACAAGCACAGCGAAAAATCACTGTGCCTTTTGTGAAAGAGATTTTACATCTTTAATTTTTGCAAATTTTCAGCAAAATATAACCGCTTATATTTACACTTTTATTTATAATTCGGTACTTTTTTAAGTATTGAATTTGGCATTATTTTTAAAAGATGCTGGCGTACTGAATGCCAGTAAACCGCTAAGAGTAATAGGCTTGAGCCTACAATAATTCCCGTAATTGTAAAATTTGATCCTTGCTTTGATAAGCTTGGCTCAAAGAAAATATCGATCACATTTGTTAAAGCGTAAATGACATAAGCTAATGCGGAAACCATTAAAGCACGGCGATCGATGATTAAAGAAACCAGTGTCATAGCAAGATACAATAAAATAACTAGCCCCATTGTGACTAAACTTGTTGAGCCTTCCCATATGTTAAGCAAAGATAAAACTGAGTGAACAATCATCGGGGCGGCAATTAAATGCAACCAAAATGCGACATCAGTTTTATAGGTAACACGTTTAGTATCACTACAATCCCAATACATCGCGAATAAGAATGTAAAAATACCACAAACGAAAATCACCCCTGCCAAAAGAGAGCTGTTGACGTTGATTGATTGAATAATCAAGAAAATAACGATGCCTGTTGCTGCGGCAATGGTAATAGGTACTTTGAATCTAAGCCAATGTAAAATAGCCCCGAAGATGATAATAATCGTTGTCAGACCAAAATTGAGATTTGCTAAATTTAAGGTCGGGATGCAACTAATCGCTAAACCGATTAAAAAGCTGATGAGTAATGCGATTGCGGGTAATGCCATTTTTCGCTTACGCACGAAATATTCTGCCAATAGCCAAGATACACTGGTGATTGTTATTCCAATTATTCCAGCACTGTCGTCGGTTATTGTAAAAAGAAAGATGGAAAGCGAAGTCAGTAATAAGCCACAAGCAATTAACACAAAAATATCATTAAAGCTGGTGATTAGCTTGAAATTTTCTTCATCAACCAATGCTGTGTTGCGATTAGTTTGGATGAATTGACGAAATTCATTGACTGATTGCTGGGAAAAAATACCTTTTTTGATAGCATTGTTAAGATCTTGATCAGAGTACATTTTTATCTCAATTTTAGGAAAATGAAGCGGTCGAATTTTTTTCATTTTTTACACATTTTATAAAAAGTGTAAATTTCATATAAAATATAACCGCTTATATTTTAATTTTGAATCGGATTAACCTTGGCGTTTTGCACTTTTAAATAAGCCTCAAGCAATTTTTGATGTGCGTTTAAACCTGTTAAGTTTTCATCAGAGGCTTGCCATTGGAAGAATGGATTACCGCCTGAAATGGCATTCCATACAAACTCAACGGTTTCTGTGCCATACATTTTATTAAATACAGCACGATATTGCTCTGAGTCACGCTCTTCATCTAAAAAGAGTTCAAGGGATTGAATTAAGCAACGGTAGTAATTATTGCGTTCATCACTGAACACGCTTGCATTCATATCCACTGTCCAGTTTGCCCATTCTAATGCTTCTTCTAAATTGCCAACAGCAAGGTTCAGCATTGATTTTAATTCGCCGACTCGTAGCGTTTGTAAGGCTGAATTTTTATCTGCAACTAAACCGATAAACTCTCGTACACGCGTGAAATCGTCAATACCTTGTTCATCAAGCTGTTCGAGTAATTCTTGATAAGTTGCTTTATCGTGGTGGAAATTGGGCAAATCTAATAAAATTTCACGCCATTGCATTCCCATATTATTATTGGCATAAATCAAATCATCAGCAGGGTAAATATTTGACATACTTGGGGCTAAAATACGACACGCATAAACACCTAAATGTTCATAATCCATAATATAAACAGGCTGTTCAAGACGGTTGAAGATCGCCATTAAGTTATCAAATTCTTGTTGCGTTGAGCCTGAAAAATTCCAGTGAACAAAATCAAAATCAGGATCTTTTTTGAATAAATCCCACGAAATTAGACCGCTTGAATCAATGAAATGGGTTTCAATATTACTGTGTTCTGCGACATCATCATTATCAAAAGAAGGCGGTGTGAAAACATCTAAATCTTTTAAACTTCTGCCTTGTAATAATTCGGTCACAGTGCGTTCAAAGGCAACTTCAAAGTTTGGGTGAGCACCAAAAGACGCAAAACAAGTGCCATTTTGTGGATTTAATAAAATTACACAAATAACAGGGAATTCTCCACCAAGTGAGGCATCAAAACAAAGGATCGGAAATCCCTCGTCTTCCAATTTAGAAATGGAGGCTTTGATATTTGGATAACTGTCAATCACACTTTGTGGAATCTCAGGTAAGCTGATTGCTTCGCTAATAATTTTATTTTTTACATAGCGTTCGAATACTTCTGATAAACCTTGTACTCGTGCTTCAAATTTGGTGTTGCCAGCTGACATACCATTTGAAACGAATAAGTTAGCAATGATACTTTGTGGAATATAAACTGTTGCATTGTCGTTTAAACGAGTATAAGGCACAGCAACAATACCACGCTCTTCATTACCTGATTGTAAATCGACTAATAAATCTGGGGTTAATTCACCGTTTGGATCAAAATAGTTGCGTAAATAAGGATCTAATAGACCGCTTGGTAGCTGCTCTTCATCTTCAATTTTGAACCATTTTTCTGTTGGGTAATGGACAAAATCGCTGTTTGCAATTTGCTGACCTAAGTAGAAATCAGCCCAAAAATAGTTGGTTGAAAGACGTTCAAAAAATTCACCGAGAGCAGAAGCTAACGCGGCTTTTTTTGTTGCCCCTTTACCGTTGGTAAAACATTGTGGGCAGTTTTTATCACGGATATGCACCGACCAAACATTAGGTACAGGATTGAGCCAAGAAACTTCTTCAATATCAAAGCCAAGTTGGGTTAATTTATGTTGGAAAGTGGTGATACTTTCTTCTAGGGCTTTGTCTTTGCCTAGAATAAAGGTTTGTGTTGTCATTATGATTGTGTTCCTTATGTACAGATACCGTATGGCTTATCTATACAATGTTTAAAATTATGTGAAATACGTCTCAGATTAGCAAATTTATTGCTAGATACAAAGTAAATTTTACTCTCTAGAATGATATTTAATGATAAACTTAACTGATAGATTTTTAACGAAGAATAAAAAAATGAATGGTGCAGAATTATTAGTCAATGTAACGCCAAGTGAAACACGAGTCGCATTGGTTGAAAACGGTATTTTAAAAGAAGTTCATATTGAGCGAGAATCCAAACGTGGTATTGTTGGGAATATTTATAAAGGAAAAATTACCCGCGTGCTACCTGGTATGCAGTCAGCTTTTGTGGATATCGGATTAGAAAAAGCGGCGTTTTTACACGCCTCTGATATTGTCTCGCATACCGAATGTATTGATGAAAATGAGAAGAAACAATTTATCGTCAAAGATATTAGTGAGCTGGTGCGAGAAGGGCAGAGCATTGTTGTACAGGTTGTAAAAGATCCGATTGGAACAAAAGGTGCGAGGCTAACCACAGACATTACGTTACCTTCTCGTTATTTGGTATTTATGCCTGAAAATAGTCACGTAGGTGTGTCGCAACGCATTGAAAGTGAAGCGGAAAAAGAACGCTTAAAAGCACTTGTTGAGCCTTATTGTGATGAGCTTGGCGGATTTATTGTGCGTACTGCTGCCGAAGATGTATCAGAAGAAAGTTTGCAACAAGATGCTGCATTTTTAAAACGCTTATGGCGAAAAGTAATGGAGCGTAAATCAAAATACAAAGTTAAATCAATGATTTATGGCGAAATGGCTCTTGCACAGCGAGTCTTGCGTGATTTTGTGGGAACGGAAATTAGCTCTGTTATTATTGATTCTAAAACGACTTATGAGCAGGTAAAAGAGTTTCTAAGTGAATTTATTCCAGAACTTGCTCAAAACGTGCAACTTTATAGTGGTATTCAAACACTTTTTGATGCTTATGGTGTGGAAGAGGCAATTCAAAAAGGGCTGGAAAAACGCGTCGATCTAAAATCAGGTGGCTATTTAATTATCGATCAAACAGAAGCAATGACGACGATTGATATTAACACGGGAGCATTTGTGGGGCATCGTAACCTAGAACAAACCGTGTTTAATACTAATATTGAAGCGACCAAAGCAATAGCTCGCCAGCTGCAATTACGTAATCTTGGCGGTATTATCATTATTGATTTTATTGATATGCAAGATGAAGAACATAAAGCACGCGTATTGCAATCACTTGAAGAGGCGTTAAGCAAAGATAGAGTAAAAACCAATGTGAACGGCTTTACGCAACTCGGTTTAGTTGAAATGACCCGTAAACGTACTCGCGAAAGTTTAGAGCATATTTTGTGCGAAGATTGCCCTTCTTGTAAAGGCAAGGGAGTGCAAAAAACGGTAGAAACCGTATGCTATGAAATTCAGCGTGAAATTGTACGAGTACATCATTTATTTTCTGCTGAACTTTTTATTGTTTATGCAGCCAAAGATGTGGTTGATTATCTCATTAAAGAAGAAAGGCATGCCTTGCTTGCTGAGCTAGAGGTTTTCATCGGCAAGAAGATTGAGATTCGAATCGAACCATTTTATTGCCAAGAGCAATTTGATGTAGTGATGATGTGATTTTTATAGCTACTTGAATAGCTACGGCAATAATATAAAAGTGGAATTAAATAACCAAATTAACAAATTTTTTATTATTTATAGGAAATGAGTATGAAAATTAAATTATTTACTTTATCTGTTGTTGCGTTACTAACAGCGTGTGGTTCTGGTTCAGGATCTAGTTCACAAGATAATTCACCTAATGTAGCACCTTCTAATGCGGCTTCACATTCAGATAACTCACGGAAAGAGGAAAATATTCCGAATATTGGTAAGCCTCAGAATTCGAGTAATACGTCAAAATCAGAAGAATCCAAGAATGAATCTGAAATTGTAAAATCAGAGGAAAAACCTAAAAAAGAGAATTCTATAAATGTTGAAGAGATATTAAATGATAAAAATGATATCTCTGAGGCTGAAATAGAAAAACCTCATTCAAATGAGGCAGCTATAGATAAAAAAGACTTTATTATTGCTTCACCAAGTATGGTGTCAAGTAGCCTATGGAATTCCAAATCAGATAAGAAAATTGCTGCATTATCTGCTTACGATAAAGCACAAGTATTAAAAGTTTTAGAGAAAACAAATGAATATCGTAAAGCAGTGGGCAAAAAGCCGTTAGTATGGGATGAAAAGTTAGCTGCCTATGCTCAAATGCGTTCTCAAGAATTAGTTCAACACTATTCTCATACTAGACCTAATGGAACAGAATCTTACTCCGAAATTCAAATTACAGCTGGTTCTGTAGGTGAAAATATAGCTGCAGGGCAGGGTAATGCAGAAGAAGTTTCACTTGGTTGGAAAAATAGTGCTGGGCATTATCAAAATATAATTAGCGATCATTTTGATAAAATTGGTATTGGCTTTGTCCGAGTACCGAACAAATCTGATCCACAAGGTTATACCTATTACTGGACACAAACTTTTGCTGGCGGGAATGCTGAAAGCTCATATACTTTTGATAAAAATCATCAACCGAAAGAGCCTGAAGTAATTAACCTTTTAGGCAAAAATATTGTTCTGCTTGATGGTAATAAATTACAGTTAGAAAATGGACAAGAAATTGTCAGCAATGCAAGTAAAGCCTATAAAGAAAGACGATTAGCACATTCAATATATAGTAAAAGCTTACAATTTAGTGATGATAGTTTCAGAGCGATTCTTCAAGATCCGACAAAAGCAAATTTTGTTTATCAAACTTTTGGAGAGATAGTTGATAGTAACCAAGCTCCTGTACAATATGTAAACATCGGAAAACCTACTGTACCTGATAATATTGATATTATGGAAGCAACGTATAAAGGTGCTTCATTAGGAAGTGTAAGACAAGGAGAGCATTATTATGCCGATGTTACTGCAACAATTAGAGATAAAAAAATGGATGTTAGTTTAAGCAATACACGTTTTGATTACAAAGGAGAGGGGGAAGTTTATATTTTCACACCTGATTCTATACAAGGGCGAGGCTTAAATTTTACTGAAAAAAATATGCAATGGAATAGTGCAAATAAACGCTTTGAAAAACAAGATGATCAAGGAAATCATATCTTTAGCCATTTCTATGGACCAAAAGGTGAAGAGATTGGTGGGCAATTTAGCCGAGATGTTGAGAAACTTGGACGCTATAATGGTGTTTTTGGTGCAAAAAAACAGTAGATGCTATGGAATATTGGTATAAGCATATTTAAAAACTATTATAGTAAATTCATGATTAAAATGGGGACTTATAAATATAGGCAGTATTTTTCTGTTTTACTACTTTGGTTCAAATTTATAATTCCTCATTTTTGTTATTCAATGATCTGATAAAGCAAAATAGTAAATTTGGTTATGCTCAAAACTGTGAAAAGCATTAATATCATTCATCGCTCTAAAAGTTTTGAGCATGAGTAAACATTCTCCTAGTTTGACGTTGAAAGTTTAATCGTGTTGTTTTCAATAATAAAATTTTTATTCGTGATGCTTTGTAGGCGTTTGATCAGATCCTCTTCGGTACAATATTGTAAAAAAGGCTCAGAACCAAAGGTTTCTTTCATCTTAATCGCTAATGTTTTTATGTCTGTTCCCTTTTTATTTGGAAAAGCAATCAATAAATATTCAAGGGAGGTTAAAAGTGCTGGGTAATCAAATTTACGAATGTATTTTGATGATTTTATTGTATGGGTTTCAAATTCAGGATATTTCTCAAAAAATTTTCCCAGTGTTGAGCAACCAAAGTCTTTATACTTAAAATTAGGATTGATATTCTTCAGCTCTGATGAAACCTCACCTAAATAAGCAAAACCATCACCAAGATTATTTTTTCTCGATTTACAAATTTCAATGGCTTTAAAAATATCAGTAAATGGTACTTTTTTAGATGATGACGTAATATCAATGTTCTCATCGTTGGTTATTTGCTGACTCACATCAAAAAATTGTGAGCAAGCATTCGCAAAACAATTTTTAGTTTTGTTGCCATCGCCAAAACCATAAACAGCATAGCCTTTTTCCGTTAAATATTGCACGAGTGGCGTAAAATCACTATCACTTGAAGCCAATGCAAAGGCGTTAATATTTGGATTTTCAAAGAATAATGACATCGTATCCATTGTTATACGAATGTCGGCTGTATTTTTACCGCTTACATAATTAGGTTGATGAATAGCATTCAACGAATATTCATTATTTGTATCGCTCCAAGATTTTAAGGTGTCACTGGAAAAATCACCATAAACTCTTTTTATTCCGACCGTACCAAGTGTCGATAATTTGTTAAAAATCAGGGGAATTGATTTATAAGAAATATTTTCAGCGTCGATAAGTAATGCAACTTGTTGAGCCATTCTATTCTCCTTAAAGCACTCTTAGACAGACTCCCAGAGTGCTTGTTAGATAATAATCAATATAAGGAATTGCACCTTATCCTTTATTTTGAAGCTTTATTGTTAGGATTCATTTGGGCACCTCGATTGCCGTGAACTTGTGAATATTGACGATTAGTGCCACTTGTTCCACGATTTGCATTTTGTTGATTAGCACTGTTATTCGCTGGGCTAATACCTTTTGATTTACTCATAAAAATCTCCTTAGATTAAAAATATAACCACATAAGCACCATTGCTTTATGGCTATCAAGCATTGACCTGCTTGATAAGGTTATTTTAGTGGTGACAAAGGGAAAAAAAGGGACATTTTTCAATGTGCTGTTATTTTTTTGTCCCTTTTATTCCCTCTCAATTTTTTAGAATGAAAAATAAACATTTTATTTATTGAGGACGGTTTATGAAAACAAATACACTTGTAGTGAATTGGCATTTAACGGAACTTTGTAATTACAAATGTGATTATTGCTATGCCAAGTGGGATAACCAGAAAAAACAAGTCAAGGACGTTTTCAGGGAGAGCCATAAAGCGATTCGTATTCTGCAAGAATTACAACATCTTTTAGGGCATTATCAAAAACAGGGCGAATTTCAACAATTACGCATCAACTTTGCGGGTGGCGAACCGATGCTATTTCGCAAAGATTTTTATGATGTGCTATTGAAAGCTAAAGAAATGGACTTTGAAACCTCTATTATTACCAATGGCTCTTACATTGATGAACAATTATATCCATTTGCAGAGACATTGAATTTGATTGGCATTAGTTTAGATTCAGCATGTGATGAAACAAATCTCAAAATAGGTAGAGCTCAAAACAAGAGAACCCTCGATCTTGATCGACTTCATCATATCAATCAACTGAGAGCGAGAAATAGCTATCTTAAAATAAAAATTAATACGGTGGTAAATAGCTATAATTGTAATGAAGATTCAACACCACTTATTCAAAAATTTTCACCCAGTCGTTGGAAAGTGTTGAAAATGCTGGAAGTTAAACACAGTAATTTATCAATTACGGATACTGAATTTAAACATTTTTTGGATCGGCATCAATCTTTGCAAGAGATTATCTCGGTGGAGGATAATGATACGATGACGCAATCTTATTTAATGATAAATCCACAGGGAGCGTTTTATCAAAATGGTGAACGGTTAACGGATTATGACTATTCTCGCGCTATTTTAGATGTAGGAGCGATTGAGGCTTTGCAAGATATTCAATTTGATATAAATAAATTTAAAAAGCGATATGAATCAACGTTAATTTTTAAACAAAAAGTATCAGGTGAGTATTAAAAATGGTAGTGGGTAAAAGGATATAAAAAAGGTGTTGTAGAAATGGAGTGGATCTTTTCGAAAAAGTACGATAAAAATAAGCGGTTAGATTTTATTTAATTTTTGCAATTTGTAAATTTTGATAAAAATCTGACCGCTATATTATGCTAGAGAGAGCAAAATGCTCTACGGATATTGAGTTAATGCAGTTGCTTTTTATCACTCTCTTTTACTGATAACGCAAAATGGCTATGTAAAAATAGTGCGACAACTCGCAGATATTCAATAATTTCATCGGCTGCACTAGCAAGTTCAGCTGGGTTATCTTGCTCGTCATAACCTAGTTTTGAAATTTCATTTAAGTCATCAAGTGCTTCGCCCACTTCATCTTTTTCTGTTTGAAATTTTGGTTGAGCTAAGCCGATACCGAGCATAAAATGGCTTGTCCAATCTGCGATCTTATCCGCCATTTTAAATCCGTCATCATTATCATCAAAACAAAGTTGGAATTGTGTATCCGCCTGAGAATAGCTCTCTGTAAGCTGTTGGTAAAACTCAGTCAATTTTTTTAACGGAATTTGTGAAAAACAATGTCCATCATTGGTAAATTGATAAGTCAGCGTCTGCCAAGATTCATCTTTAATGCCACCAGCGACTAAGCCACTGAGGAAGCCATGAAACTCTGCAGGGGTATATTCGATTTGTAATTCAGCGATTAGCTGTTTAAATTCATTTAATTTTGTTATTGCCATAATTGTGTTATTTATCATTGTCTCAAAGAATGGCATAATAGCAAAAATTTTAAGATTGCGTGAGGATTTATGCCAAAGAATAATATTGAAATTCAAATTTTAGGACAATCAATCAAACTTTATTGTCCAGAGCAACAACAAGAATCACTATTTGAATATGCACAACTGCTAGAAGAACGAGTTGCAAAACTAAAACAAGAATCGAAAATTATTCAGCTTGAAAAGATATTAACGATTGTGGCATTAAATCTACAATTTGAATTAGCACAGGAAAAAGAGAAAAGTAATGAAGTGCAAGAAGGGTTAGTTTCTTGCTTGAAAAAACTAGATTCGTCGTTAGGAAATTTAAAATTTAATGACGAAGAGCAAATAAATCCTTAAAAAGGCGAAAAATTAGTAAATTAGAACAATAAAGACTAGGAATATTTAAAAAATTCCGTTAGTATTTGCACTACCTGAGGTGTTCGCTCGCTGGTTACGTCCCTGAGCCGATATCTAAAACCTTTTGAGTCTGAAATTCCATTATTGGTGAGCATGCTCGCTTGTTCGAGAAGCCTAAAAATAATTATTTTGACTCCCTTGAACCTTATGGTTCAGGACCACTCCGGTAACGGCACTTCGGGTACTTTCAACTTTCTTTCCTTTTGTCACTTTTCAATAAAAATTCATATATTGCTTTTAAGGTAAATTTTGTTTTACAAAAAGCAAAACCACTTTTAAGGATGAAGTCAAAAGTGGTTTTATTCTGAGAAGATAAAATAAATTAGTCGAGCAACCCTGCTTGTTTTAATGAATCTAGCATAATTTCTTGTGATTTTTCTGAAAGTGGTACAAGCGGTAAGCGAACACTTGGATCGCTAATCAATCCTAATTTGTGTGCAGCCCATTTTGCTGGCACTGGATTAGATTCTACAAAAAGATTTTTATGCAATGGCATTAAACGTTGGTTGATCGTTTCCGCTTCTTCGATTCGCCCTTCACGAACTAATTCGCACATAATCGCCATATCTTTGGCAACGATATTATTGGTTACAGAAATGACACCTTGTCCGCCTAATTTCATTGTTTCAAAGCCTGTCGCATCATCGCCACTTAGGAAAATAAAATCTTCGCCTGCAAGGGATTTTATTTTAGCTAAACGACTTACATCGCCTGTTGCTTCTTTAATTCCGATAATATTGGGAATTTCTGCCAAACGTGCTACTGTTTCAGGCAGAATATCACTACTAGTTCGACCTGGTACATTATATAAAATTTGAGGAAAATCAGTGTTTGCTGCGATAGTTTTATAATGTTGATATAAACCTTCTTGGGTTGGTTTATTGTAGTAAGGTGCAACACTTAAACAACCGATAATATCAATATTTTCTAGTAATTTTGCGGTTGCCATTGCATCACGAGTGCAGTTTGAACCAGCCCCTGCGATGACAGGAATTTTTCCTTGTGCAAACTCAACGGTTTTTTTAACAACCTCGATGTGTTCTTTGATATTTAGCGTTGGGGATTCGCCTGTTGTGCCGACTGCGACGATGGCATCAGTACCAGATTGAATATGGTATTCAACTAATTTTTGTAAATCATCAAAATTAACGTCGCCGTTTGCTTTCATTGGGGTGATGAGGGCGGTGATACTACCGCAAAATAAAGGTGCATTCATTGTTATGACTCCTGCTTTTTAATATTAGAATGTGTTTGGCATAAAATTGAGGCTAGCTTGCCAAAAATTAGGGGGAATATGCAAGTGATTTTTGATCTTTTTATGCGTTATATCATTTAATCTTTACAAAAAATTTATCCCTAACAAACGAAAACGTTTGCGTAATTGTGTCAGTTCTGTATAATTTTCCAGATTTTTTAACTTCGGAGATATTATGACAACTGAAAATATTAGCCCTGCAAAGCAATCATTCATTGGTTTACAGATGTTATTTGTTGCTTTTGGGGCATTGGTTCTTGTGCCATTGATTACAGGGCTTAACCCTAACACCGCATTACTTACCGCTGGCGTCGGCACACTTCTTTTCCAACTTTGTACTAAACGTCAAGTTCCGATTTTTCTTGCTTCTTCCTTTGCTTTTATTGCCCCAATACAATATGGCGTACAGCAATGGGGTATTTCTGTAACAATGGGTGGGCTAGTTTTTACTGGACTCACCTATTTTTTATTAAGTGCTTTAGTAAAATTTAAAGGCGCAGCTATTTTAGATAAACTGTTTCCTCCAGTTGTTGTTGGCCCGATCATTATTATTATTGGTTTAGGATTAGCACCTGTGGCGGTTGATATGGCGATTGGTAAAACCAGTAACGTACCTTATGAGCAAGCTGTGATTGTTTCAATGGTTACCCTAGTTACGACTTTAGTGATTGCCGTATTTGCAAAAGGATTGATGAAACTTGTTCCTATTTTGTTTGCTATCGTTGTAGGTTATATTCTCTCTATCTTTATGGGATTAGTAGATTTTCAGCCAGTTATTGATGCAAAATGGTTTAGCTTACCAGAGTTCACGACACCAGAATTTAAGTTGGAAGCTATCTTATATTTACTTCCTATTTCACTTGCCCCAGCCGTAGAACACGTGGGTGGCATTATGGCAATTAGTTCAGTTGCAGGGAAAAATTATTTAGAAAAACCAGGATTGCATCGCACGTTGTTGGGTGATGGTGTAGCAACATCAGCCGCAGCATTTTTAGGTGGCCCACCAAACACCACTTATGCTGAGGTAACAGGAGCAGTAATGCTAACGAAAAACTTCAATCCTAAAATTATGACTTGGGCTGCATTCTGGGCTATCGCGGTTTCTTTCTGTGGTAAAGTTGGGGCATTTTTACAGACTATCCCAAATGTTGTGATGGGCGGAATAATGATGTTAGTATTTGGTTCTATCGCAGCGGTGGGAATGAGTACTTTAATTCGTGCCAAAGTTAATCTAGGCGAAGCCCGTAATCTATGTATTGTGTCTGTTGTGATGACTTTTGGTATTGGCGGAATGTTAATTGATGTGGGGATGTTCTCATTAAAAGGCATCAGCTTATGTGCGATTGTAGCGATTTTAATGAATTTATTATTACCGAAAGAGACTTCTAAATCAGAAGAGTAAGCGGTTAAATTTTTATTAAAATTTACAAAAAAGGACGCTTTATTTGATGAAGCGTCCTTTTGCATTTTTTAGTTTTTCAATCTAGGCACAACAATAATCGCAGGTGCAACCAAAAGAGCCATCAAAAGAAAACTTAAACTTGGCGAGTAGCCATAAGTTAAACTTGCGAAGAGCGTAAATAACGCAGTGACACCACTAAATCCTAAACCAAAATATAAGCCCTGTAATTTAGGAATCAATTCTGAATCTTGGTTTGAAATATAACGAATCATTGCAAAGTGAGCTAATCCAAAGGTGAAGGCATGAAGAATCTGTCCTAATGCTAATAATGGTATCGCAACGGTTGAGGCATATAAAACCCAACGGATAATTGCCAGCGTGGTTGCAATTATAATTAAATGATGTATTTTTTTATTCGCAAATAATTTGCCAGAGATAAAGAATATGGCCACTTCAGAGGCAACAGATAATCCCCATAATAAACTTGCTGTTTGCGGATCGATACCTTGTGATTTCCAGTATAATGTGCTGTATGTGTAATATGTTGCGTGGGCAGCTTGAATAAGCGAGGTTGCAATCAACATTCTCAAAATAGTTTTATCTTTTAATAAAGATATATAACTTATTTTTGATGTGGTTTTACTTTTTTCAGGATCGACAAAATTGCAATTTGTTCCTAAAATTTGACCGCTTAACAGAAACACAAAAAAGCCTGTCATTAACCAAATGATAGTTTGTTCACCAAACCAACCTACGATATATCCAGTTGTCAACGACCCAACGACAAAAGCGATAGAGCCAAATAAACGGCTTTTACCATAATCGATTCCCACTTGTTTTTGCCACGTAGAGGCAATTGCATCACCGATTGTCATCGCACCACCATTTACGATATGGAAGAAAGCGAAAGCAGGCAATAACCACCAGATTGAGCTAACAGTGTATGCCATTAAAATACAAGCGATTAACATTAACACGGATAATAGTCGTGCTACATTTAATAATCGGCTAGGGCGAGTGACGATTTGAGGTGTTACAATGCTACCTAAGAAACGGAAAAGATAACCAGAAGCAAGTAAAAAACCGATAATTTCACTGGAATAATCATTGTATTCTAACCAGATAGGAAAAAATGGCATCAGCACACCATAGGTGCAGAAATAGCCGAAAAAGTTAAAAGATGTCCATTGAAAAGGCGAAAGTTTCATCATAATGATTGCTCCATTTCTTCTGCTCGCGTAATAACAGCAAGCATTGCTTCATTCACAATTTGAGTAAGGTTATGTTGATTAAATACATTCAGTGCTTCTGCGGTTGTTCCCCCTTTTGACGTTACATTTTCTCTTAATTGAGAAAGGGAAACATCAGGATTTTGTGCAACTAACTTTGTTGCCCCAAGTGCTACTGATTGCACGAGATCACGAGCATCTTGCTCGCTAAATCCCATTTGGATAGCTGATTGTTGCATTGCTTCCATAAAGCTAAAAAAGTATGCTGGGCTTGAGCCTGTGATTGCTGTAATTTGGTTTAACTTACATTCTTCTTCAACCCAATAACATTTACCCACCGCATTCATTAAGGTTTCCGTAAAGTGTTTAGCGGTTAGATTTACATGAGATTTTGCAAATAATCCAGTTACCCCTTCCCCGATTAAAGCAGGTGTATTTGGCATTGTTCGAATAATATTTTTTGCACTTGGTAATAGGGTTTCCAAACGATGAATTGAAATGCCAGCAGCAATAGATATAATCCATTTATCTGAAAAATCAATTTCTGAAAATTCACTACACACATCGCTCATCATTTGCGGTTTAACGGCAAGAATAATAACATCCGCGTGTTTAACTGCTTCTTTATTACTTAAATTAACGGTTATCCCTAACTCAGATAATTCTTGGCGACGAGTTTGATTGCTTTTATTGCAAGCGATAATTTGAGCAGGCGAGAAGCCTTTTTTTATTAAGCCACAAATTATCGCAAAAGCCATATTTCCAGCCCCAATAAAGGCTATTTTTTTATCTTTCATAACATCCTTTTTCTGCAAGTTTGAATTTTGCGAATATTAGCATTTTTGTAAAAAAAAGCGAATAAAATGTGTCGTGAACAATCAATTTTAAAAAGGAATATTCTCCATTAGATTAACAGGAAAAAGAAATAAAAAGGTTATTTTAAATTTGATACTAAATATTCTTTTATCACATTTATGTTTAACTTTACTTTCTATTTCGCTCAAAAAATTGCGATAAATGTCACAAAAACGAAAAAAGAAGGTTGTTTTTGTTTTTTTTATGGCATATTTTATCACTTAGAGATTATTTGTTTTTGGAGAATGAAATTATGAAAAGAGTAGATCTAGTACAAAATATTGAAAATAAGGATGCTTGGGATGTGATTGTTATCGGTGGTGGTGCAACAGGATTAGGGGTTGCATTAGATGCCGTTACTCGTGGTTATTCAACATTATTATTAGAAGCAAATGACTTTGCGAAAGGAACATCAAGCCGTTCAACCAAATTAGTACACGGTGGGGTGCGTTACTTAGCACAAGGTAATGTCGCTTTAGTTCGTGAGGCATTGAGAGAGCGTGGTCGTTTAGCACAAAATGCACCGCATTTATTTAAAACACAGCCTTTTATTATTCCGGGTGAAAAATGGTGGACAGCACCTTACTATACTTTTGGGTTAATGATTTATGATTTATTGGCGGGTAAATTAAGTATTGGTCGCACGAGTTATGTCTCAAAAGGTGAATCTCGTAAACGCTTAAAAGGGGTGAAAGAAAGCAAATTAAATGCAGGTGTTTGTTATTACGATGGTCAGTTTGATGATGCTCGTTTAGCAACAACATTAGCACAATCTATTGTCGATAATGGCGGTACAGTATTAAATTATTGCCGTGTGACAGATTTACAAAAAGATGCTGCGGGCAAAGTAAGCGGGGTTTGTTGTAAAGATACGATTAGCGGTAAAGAATATACCTTAAAAGCAAAAGCCGTTGTGAATGCAACAGGTGTATTTGCGAATGATATTATGGCAATGGACGAACCCGGTAGTAAAGCCCGTATCGTACCAAGTCAAGGAATCCATCTTATCTTAGATCGTGATTTCTTACCAAATGATGATGCGTTAATGGTACCAAAAACAAGCGATGGTCGTGTGTTATTTGCTGTGCCTTGGCATAATAAAATTGTGGTTGGAACAACAGATACTTTAGTGAAAGATGCCGATTATGAGCCAAAACCAATCGATCAAGAAGTACAGTTTATTTTAGATACGGCAAAAGATTATCTTACCAAAGCCCCAACACGTGAAGATGTACGCAGTGTGTTTGCTGGCTTGCGTCCACTTGCCGCACCAAAAGAAGAAGGTAAATCAACTAAAGAGGTGTCTCGTAGCCATAAAGTAGAAGTGTCTGATTCAGGGCTTGTGCATATTCTTGGGGGTAAATGGACAACTTACCGTCAAATGGCGGAAGATACTGTGGATGCAGCAATTGAAAGCGGTCTAATTTTTGCAAAACCTTGTAAAACCGTTGATTTACGCTTGCACGGGTATGATAAAAATATTCACTTAGATGATTCCCATCTTTCTCCTTATGGAACGGATGCGAAAGAAATCGAAGCATTAGCACAAAGTGATGAAAAATATGCAGCACTGATCCATAAAGATCACCCTTATACCTACGCACAAGTTAGATGGGCGATGGATAATGAATTAGCAACCACGTTGGAAGACGTGTTAGCAAGACGTATACGTTTACTTTTCCTTGACGCTCGTGCAGCAGGAGAAGTAGCTCAAAGCGTAGCTGAGTTTATGGCTACACATTTAGGTTGGAGTGAAGAACGTGTAAACCAAGAAGTAAGTGCGTTTACTCAATTAGTTAAACAATACTTATTATAATGTAATTTAGGGCTGACATTTTGTTAGCCCTTTTTATTCAATCTCAAACATAGGAGTACAGTATGTCAAAATACATTATTGCTTTAGATCAAGGTACAACCTCATCTCGTGCGATTATTTTCAATCACAGTGGCGAAATTGTAAATGTTGCTCAAAAAGAGTTTACACAGCATTTTCCACAAAGTGGTTGGGTAGAGCATAACCCAGAAGCGATTTGGAGTACCCAAATTTCTGTAATGAGTGAAGCGATGACAAAAGCAAGAATTAAGGAAGATGAAATTGCTGCTGTGGGGATCACAAACCAACGTGAAACCACTATGATTTGGGATAGAAAAACCGGTGAACCTATTGCACGTGCAATCGTGTGGCAAGACCGTCGTACCGCTCGTTATTGCGATACTTTAAAAGAAGAATATGGCGAAGTGATTCGTAAAAAAACAGGTTTAGTAATTGATGCTTATTTCTCTGCAAGTAAAATTAAATGGTTATTAGATAATGTTGAAGGTGCGAGAGAACGTGCAGAAAAAGGCGAATTAGCATTTGGTACAATGGATTCTTGGCTAGTGTGGCGTTTAACCGAAGGAAAAGTTCATATTACAGATGTCACCAACGCAAGCCGTACCATGATTTATAATATCCACGATATGCAATGGGATGAAGAATTATTAAAATTATTTGATATTCCAAAATCATTATTACCAGAAGTAAAATCAAGCAGTGAAATTTATGGTTATGTAGATTCTCGTTACATTCCAGGTGGAAAAGTGCCTATTGCAGGTATTGCGGGCGACCAACAAGCAGCATTATTCGGTCAAATGTGTACCCAAAAAGGGATGGTTAAAACCACTTATGGAACAGGCTGTTTCTTATTGATGAACACAGGCGAAGAAGCAGTTGAATCTAAAAATAACCTATTAACCACAGTGGCGTGGCAAATTGGCGGTAAAACTACTTACGCACTAGAAGGTGGTGTGTTCGTTGGTGGTGCTGCAATTCAATGGGTACGTGATGGTTTACGCTCAATTCGTACTGCTGATGCAATCAACGGTTTAGCCTCAATGGTAGAAGATAACGGCGGAGTTTACTTCGTTCCAGCATTGGCAGGTATGGGGGCGCCATATTGGGATCAATACGCTCGTGGTACGATTATTGGTATTACGCGTGGAACAACAGACGCTCACATTGCGCGTGCAACCTTAGAAGGTATTGCATTTGAAGTATATGACATTGTAAAAGCAATGGAAGCAGACTCAGGCGTTGCAACCAAAGAATTACGTGTGGACGGTGGTGCAGCAGCAAGTAACTTATTAATGCAAATTCAATCAGATATTTTCCAATTTAATGTGGTGCGCCCACAAGTATTAGAAACCACAGCGCTTGGTGCGGCTTACCTTGCAGGTTTAGCGGTGGGATTCTGGAAAGATACCGATGATATTTCAGCACAATGGAAAAAAGATCGTGTATTCAACCCAGAATTAGAACAACAAAAAGTTGATCATATGTTGAAATATTGGCACAAAGCAGTAAATGCTGCGCGTCACTGGATTGAAGAATAGGAGGCTATTATGAGTCCATTTGTTGCAGAAATTGTCGGCACAGCCTTATTGATTTTACTCGGTAACGGCGTGGTTGCAAACTGTGTTTTAAAAGACACTAAAACCGGTGGCGGAAGCTGGATGGTCATTACCACCGCTTGGGCATTTGCGGTGTTTATTGGGGTTGTGGTTGCAGGACCATACTCAGGTGCACATATGAATCCAGCGGTAACGGTTGGTTTAGCTGTTGCGGGTTTATTCTCTTGGGCAAGCGTTGTACCTTATATCATCGCACAATTTATTGGTGCAATGATTGGGGCGACATTAGTCTATTGTTTCTTCATCGATCACTTCAAAGCAACGGATAATGAAGGGGCAAAACGTGCGTGCTTCTCAACTGAGCCTGCCATTCGTAATATTAAAGTGAACTATATGAATGAAGTTATCGGCACATTTGTATTGATGTTCGTTATCTTCTACATTACAGGGGCATCAGTGACCTTACCAAATGTTGAAACAGCCGCACCAATCGGTTTAGGTTCAATCGGTGCATTACCTGTTGCGATTTTAGTTTGGGTTATTGGTTTAAGTTTAGGCGGAACCACAGGTTATGCAATTAACCCTGCTCGTGATGGCGGACCACGCATAGTCTTAACATTATTAAGCAAAAAAGTAGGTGCAAAACCAGATTGGGCTTATGGTATCGTGCCATTAACAGCACCAATTGTGGGCGGTGTCATCGCAGCCCTATTGTTTAAAATCTTATCTTAATGATTTGATTTAGTCAGTCTGATCTTTTAGAATAGGCAAAAATCAAAGTGACGTGGTATTCAAGCCACGTCATTTTTTATTTGTAAATGTTTAGTAAAAAATGACCGCTTATATAGCCCTTTGTTTTTACAATACTTTTTATAAAATAACCCACTTTTCAACATTTCATAGGAATAATTATGGCGTATACTACTTTTTCACAGAATAAAAATGATCACCATTATTATAGCTTGTTCCTTTTAAATCAAGATATTTCAGAGATTTAGTTTGAGTGGAAGATGCTAAAAATGAATATATTGTTCTATTTCTATGCTTATAGTTACGTGTGTTTTTTATAACCTAATAGGTTACAACAAACCTTTATAATAATCCCAATCAAAATATTGTCCTGGATCGATTTTTCTTTCTGGGGCGATATCACAGTGTCCAACAATACGATCTTTTACGATTTTTGGATAGCTCTGCTGAATAGTTTGAGTTAATTTTGCAAGGCTTTGATATTGTAATTCTGTAAAAGGTTGTTCGTTACTGCCTTCTAATTCAATGCCAATCGAAAATTCATTGCATTTTTCTCGTCCTTGAAAGTTCGATACCCCAGCGTGCCACGCCATATCATTAAAATTAACATATTGCGTAATTTCACCCTTACGATTGATTAAACAATGAGCGGAAACCCTTAAATCTTTAATTTCTTCAAAATAAGGGTGCAAATTTGGATCAAGCGTCCCTTCAAAAAAACGATCAATAAAATCGTCCCCAAATTGCTCAGGGGGAAGGCTAATATAATGGATCACAAGCAATGAAATATCATTTGTGTCAGGACGAGGGGAAAAGTGAGGTGAAATCACTCGTTTGGTATCCGCAAGCCAGCCATTTTCTATTTTTAAATCCGATTTCATTGTATAAATTTACCTTATATTACGTTAAAATGTCGTCTATTTTATATAAAAGAGAATCAAAATGTTAAGTTATCGACACAGCTTTCATGCTGGAAATCACGCTGATGTACTAAAACACATCGTTTTAACCCTTATTTTAGAGTCATTTAAAAAGAAAGAGAAACCTTTTTTCTACCTAGATACCCACTCAGGTGCAGGACGTTATAGTCTATTAAGCCGTGAAGCGGAAAAAACAGGGGAGTTTATTGAAGGGATCGCAAGACTTTGGGATCGTGATGATCTTCCTGAGGAAGTGGCAAAATATATTGCCGAGATCAAAAAAATCAATAAAGGAAAATTACGTTTTTATACAGGCTCACCTTTGCTTGCTGTACAACAACTTCGTCCGCAAGATCGTGCCTTATTAACAGAATTACACCCGAGCGATTATCCGTTATTACGCAATGAATTTGCAAAAAATGCAATCGTAGTGACTAAACGTGATAACGGATTTCAGCAATTAAAAGCCGCCTTGCCACCAAAAGAAAGACGTGGCGTGGTGTTAATTGATCCTCCTTATGAATTGAAAGAAGATTATGAATTAGTGGTGCGTGCGATCCGTGAAGGTTATAAACGTTTTGCGACAGGGTGTTATGCGATTTGGTATCCTGTGGTAATGCGTCAGCACGTCAGAAAAATGGTGCGAGGATTAGAAGAAAGCGGTATTCGTAAAATTCTTCAAATTGAATTGGCGGTGCGTCCTGATTCGGATCAACGTGGAATGACAGCAAGTGGAATGATTGTGATCAATCCACCTTGGCAGTTAGAAAAACAGATGAAGAAAATCCTCCCTTACTTAACCAAAACCCTTGTACCAGAAGGAACAGGGAGTTTTAAAGTAAGTTGGATTACCCCTGAATAAGAGTTGAAAGCAAGCGGTTATATTTCTGAAATAATTTACAAATTATTCATTTTATTTAACCGCTATATTTTAGGTTTTATTTTGTGTTGGTTAAATTTTATATTGAGTAACGGGTGGATATTCCATTCGCGATGCTCATTCAATCCACCCCTACGTTAATTAAAAAAACACATTTAAGGAACAACATTGGAACAGGTTAATTTAATTTTAGAGCCACAAGATAATATGCGTTTACAATCACTTTGTGGTGCATTTGATGATCATTTAGATTTAATTGAAGAAAGTTTTAATGTGATTATTAGTCGTAATGGCTTTGAATTTGTGATTGAGCCTGACGATGAAGATCCTGTGGCAGATTTTGTGTTGCAAAACACCGCAAAATTATTGCAAAAATTATATAACGAAACCGCTCCGATTAAAGGGAAAGTGAAATTATTGGATCTTGAAGATGTGCATTTGATGATCCAAGAAAGCCGAATGTTACTACAAAATTCCACAGATAAAAAAAGCGAGAAAAAAAGTAGTATTGGCAATATTGCGATTAAAACCAAACGTGGTGTGATCAAACCAAGAGGCGAGCATCAGCAACGTTATTTACATAATATTTTAACTCACGATATCAGTTTTGGAATTGGTCCTGCGGGAACGGGAAAAACCTTTTTGGCGGTAGCTGCTGCGGTGGAATCGTTGGAACGTCAGGAGGTTCGTCGTATTTTATTAACTCGCCCAGCGGTTGAGGCGGGGGAAAAACTCGGTTTTTTACCCGGTGATTTAGGGCAGAAAATTGAGCCATATTTACGTCCGCTTTATGACGCCTTATTTGAAATGCTTGGTTTTGAAAAAGCCCAAAAATTTATGGAGCGAAATATCATTGAAATTGCCCCTCTTGCTTATATGCGTGGTCGTACCTTAAATGATGCTTTTATTATTTTAGATGAAAGTCAAAACACCACCATTGAGCAGATGAAAATGTTTTTAACCCGTATTGGTTTTAATTCCAAAGCGGTAATCACAGGGGATATCACCCAAGTGGATTTACCGCGTTCCCAAAAATCAGGTTTGAAACATGCTCAAGAGGTGTTGAGCAATGTGCCAGATTTAAGCTTTAATTTCTTTGATAGTCACGATGTGGTTCGTCACCCTGTGGCTGCCAAAGTAGTACGTGCTTATGAAGAATGGGAAGCAGAGGATGAAAGACGTAAGGCAGAATATAAAGCTCAAAAACAAATAGAACAGCAGCGTGAAAAATTAGTTTTAGAACAAGAAAAATTGATGTTGGAACAAGCTAAGCTTAGCTAAATTCCGTAAATATTACTTATAACCGAAATAAAGTCTGATTAGAATTCTTCCAGTAATCGCTGTTTTAGGCGTTGCTTTTGTTCTTCTGATAAGGCTCTATTTTCCTGTGTAGAAACCACAAAAAAATCGTCCACACGTTCGCCAATAGTGGTTATTTTTGCATTTAATAATTGTAAATTAAGTTCATTAAAAATCTCACTAATATGTGCAAGCAGCCCTTCTCGATCAAGGGTTTTAAATTCAAATTCAGTTTGATCCAAACGAGCATTTTCTAAAAATGTGATGATTGTTTTTTTATTAAATGGTGTAAATTTCATTGATTTTTTTATCAATTTAAATGGTGTTTGAGGTTGTGTTAAAAGCTTAAATAGGGCTTGTTGTAGTTGTTCACAGCGTATTTTTGATAGTGATTGTCCGTTATATTCTGCGATAACAAAACTATCAAAGACTAGTCTATTATTTGTTAAAATTTGAGCTTCTAAAATAGATATTTTCTTTTGGCTTAATAATTGTGCGATAGTCGAAAATAACTTTGGCATATCCAGACAATGTACAAAAAGTTGTGTTAAATTTTGTTGCTCATCACTTGAGACTAACACAAATATTTGTGGGATTTTAGCTTCTAAATACCCTTGAATATGCCACTCCAGTTGCTCTGGAGTATGGCGAATAAAGTAACTGAGGGGACAATTATCCCAAAAATCATTGATTTGTATGATTTGATTCTCAGTGTAGTATTCAGATAATTTTTCACTGATTCTGTTACGGTTAGATAATCCTAATTGCTTGTAATCTACGGGTTTTTCTTTTCCTCGTTGTAACTGGGATTGAGTGGCATAAAACAGTTGTGTGAAAAGTTGCTCTTTCCATTTATTCCAAAAGGTTTTATTTGTTGAGGATATATCTGCAAAAGTTAAGCATAATAATGCGGATAAAGCGGTCTGATTTCCGACAATTTTTGCAAATTCTATAATGACATTAGGAGCATAGATATCTCTTCGTTGTGCTGTCATGGACATCGTTAAATGTTCAGAGACTAGCCACGCTATAAATTTAGCTTGTTCTTCACTTAAATGATGTAACTTTGCAAACTGATAAGCTTCAACAGCACCATTCTCAGAATGACTACCACCGCGTCCTTTGGCAATATCGTGGAACATCGCAGCGAGATATATAATGGTTCGGTCATCAAAATTATTGAATAACTGAGAGCAGAGTGAATAGCTTTCATTATTCGTATTCAATAAATTTTCTAAGGTTTGCATTACTCGAGCAGTGTGTTCATCAACAGTATAAATATGTAACATATTGAATTGCATTAGCCCTGTAATATTTTTCCATTGTGGTAAATAGGCTTTGAGTACCCCAAAATAGTGCATTGGTTTGATTGCTCTGGCGACAAAATTAGGTTGGGAAAATAGCTCAATAAAGCGTTTTCTTGCTTGGGGTAATTCACTGAGCGAAAATGTTAATTTTCCAATAGCTAGACGTAGATATCTTAATGCGGACACACTGGCTTTTGCCTGCGGATATTGGGTTAAATGATAAAATAGATCTAAAATAGAACTGGGATCATCGTTAAAACAGCGGTAATTTTTCTGTGCTGAAATAATATTATCTTGTAAATAAAAATAGCGATCTAAGGGGGTTTTCTCACCTGTACGTTTTTCTTTTTTCAGTACGATTTTTTCAAAGTTAGCTAATAATAAATAGCTTAACTGAGCGATGGATTGTGTCGCTTGAAAATAGTCTCGCATCATTGTCTCGACGGGTTTATTACCTTCCCCTAGATAGCCTAAGCGTTCACTTAATACTAATTGTCGATCAAATCTCAAACGGTTATCGTAGCGTTTAAGCTGTAAATGTAATCCAAAACGCATTTTGAATAAAACGGCTTGGGCTTGTTGCAATTCAGCGTATTCTTCTGCAAAAAGTAGCTGTTGTTCAAAGAGTTCTGATAATGAATAAATACCATAATGTCTAAGCATTACCCACATCAATAAATGTAAATCTCGTAGTCCTCCTGGACTATGTTTTAAATCAGGCTCAAGGTTGTAGCTAGTATTGTGATAACGAGCATAACGCTGTTTTTTTTCGGCTATTTTAGCTTGTAAAAAATCGTCAGTTTTCCAAAAGTCAGGTTGATGAATATGTTCTAAAAGATCGTAAAATGCACGGCTATTTCCAACTAAAAAGCGTCCTTCTAGCATATTTGTCGCCACTGAGATTTCGGCTTTTCCCATATCAACACATTCATCTAAGGTACGAATTGCTGAACCAAGTTGTAGTTTTAGATCCCAAAGCAGGGTGAAAAATTGGTTAAATCGAGCCTGCGTGTCATTATCTAAGGTCGATTGCGTTAGTACTAAAATGTCTAAATCAGATAGTGGAAACATTTCACGGCGACCATAACCGCCAACAGCAATAAGAGTCAGATCATTCCTTTGATCAAATCCAAAATGTTTCCACAAATCTAATAATAACCGATCATAAAAATCGCTACGTTGATGAATAAGAGTTAGGGTTTCTACTTGTAAAAAAGTATCTTGTTGGCTTTGATTAAATGCGGCAAGTTGCTGTCTGAGGTTCGTTATGTTCATATGAAAAGAGCGGTTAAATTTTAATAACTTTTTGCAAATTATAAAAAACGAGGCATAAAGCCTCGTTGGTGTATTTTTACTTGATTAGATAATCTCAGGTGTAATACCAGAGATGAGTAGATCTTCTATTTTATCGCCGTTTAAATCATATTGATGGTAGGTTATACCTTCCATTTCAACATCGCCTAGAAATACGCCACCTTTAACTTTCACAATATCATTATCATCAGCGTTAATAACTAATCCTTCATCTTTACCAACAAGTTTGTCAATAATTGCATTATCAATAATTAAATCTTTCACTGATACATTATTTTGTGTTAAATCTAGAATGTCAGCTCCGTGAAGTTTGGTTTGAATATTTTCAGATGATAAATCTAATTTTCCTGATTCAGTAATTGTTGCTTTATTATCTGAAATAACAATGTCATCACCACCAATAGAATAATCCATTGGGTTAGGCTCAGCTGTTGCACCACTAGAATCATCATCCGCTGTTAAAATATAAAGAGCGGTAGCACCGAATAATACATACCAAGGCGAGAAAGTGAATGTTCCATTCTCAATTTCTTGTCCACCAATCGCTTGTGGTTCAGCCATATTATCTTCTAATACACTGACAGCATTGGTTGGATCTGATGATTCAGGAATATAAGCATAATATTTACCATTTTGGTGCAAGCCAACTAAAACACCCGTTGCATCAGTATTACCAGCTTCACCTTGCATTTCACCGTAATAACCTTTTATTACTACATCAGGAACAATTTCATCAGGAGAGCCACCGCCTTCTCCTTCATCTAGAATAATAAGCAAATCTTGGTCAATTCGTTTAGTAATAATATTTTGCGGAGCTAAACCACTAAGAGTATTAAGTAATTCATAATTCACTCCTCGTTGAGCATCAAGAATCAATAACTCGCCATCAACTAAATCAAAAGTTTCGACTACTTTTTCGCTATCTTTAAGTTTGATTTGAATATTTTTCATTTCTTGTTCCTTTATAAAAAATGTAAATTTTAGTTTAATAGATTATTGGTATTGAATTACTTTTGATAACCGTAAACAACGACTTCAACACGTCTGTTTGGTTGGTTACATAGCATACGTTGTTTTCTATCGTGTGGGAATCGTTGTAAACAATCTCGAACTAGTAAGTTTTTCTCGCCTAAGCCAATAAGATCAATTTTCGCTTTTACGCCTGATGATAATAATGCTTGTTTTACCGTTTCTGCTCGACGTTTTGATAGCGTTAAGTTATAGCTTTCTGAACCCATTGGGTCGGTATACCCTAGAATTTTTAAGCTGGTAATCTTAAATTTATCTGAATTGATTTTCTGTCCAAGTGCTTTAATTTCTTCACGTCCTTTTGGCAACATATTGTTATAATCAAAGCGATTAAACGCAAATAATGAACCTGATTCTAATGTTAATTTACCCAAAACAGGTTGGTCACATAAGCCATTATTTTTAACTCTTGATAATGTTTGAGAAACACGTCTTAAATTTTGAATGGCATTTTTTCCTTCTGATTCAGATACTCGCTGAAAGATAGGTTGATTTTTATCATTGAGGAGAATTTTGATATATTCCGTTGTGCCTGAGACAAAATTATAATCAATGCCTGTATCACGAGCAGCAAAACGATCTTTATGAGAGAAAGTAGGTAATAATTTTTCACCTGTTGAGCAGACCAAAGAGCCACGATAACTACCATCTAAAATTGAAGCAAAATAATCGCCATCAATAAATACGTTTACTGCAGGTCCTTCAAACGCCCCTCTTTCTCTGAAAAAATAAACTAATGATTGTTTATCTCCCATTTTAGCCATTGGGACAGTTTTTCCATCAAAGGTTGTCCATTGTTCTAATTTTCCATTAGCACTTGATTTCAAATCACTTGAAACACAAGCTGCTAGCAAAGGAAGAGTGAGTCCTAATGCAATAATTTTTTTCATAAAATAACCTATTTATTGTAAATTATAAGAAAATATTTCCGATTGTAACATAAAAATAATGTTGTAAATAACAAAAAATAGACTTTGTGATCTTGATCACTTTTTGCAAATTTTTTATTAAATTTAACCGCTTATTTTGCCTTATTATCTAACTGTTCTTTCGCCATTAAAATACTTTTTTCTAGAATTTCAGCTTTTGGATCATCTTGTGGGATAAGTTGTAACATCATCGCCCAAGTTGCGATTGCTCTTTCATAATTTTCTTTTTCAAAATAGTGAAAGGCGAGTAAACTTAATGCGTCAAGGTTCGTATGCTCTACTCGCAATACTTCTTTTAATAATTTTCTACCTTGCATATTTTCAATTTGCTCGCGAGAGAAAAGCAAGAAGCGTGCGTAAGCAATTTTATATCTTACATTATCTGGGTCAAGTTTATGTGCCTGTGCAAAGCTATCAAACGCAAGCTGTCCGTTTTCCTGTAATGAGGCAATCTCGCCTAATTTCCACCAATTTTGTGCATTTTTTGGATCTTTTTGCAATTTTAGACGTAACGCAATCGTAAATTGTTGTAATTCACTTTGATCCATTGGCTTGGTTTCGTCTTGTAAGCGGCTATAAAAATAAGGCAATTTTTGATAAGTTTTTTCTAACATCATTTGTTGTTGCCACGAACCGACTTTGAGATAACCTAAGGCAGCAATAATAAGCAAGGTTAAAAAACCTGAAACGCCCCAAATTTTGCCAAAACTTTTTTTATTTTCTCGGATTTCTTCCTGTTCAGGAATATCTTGTAATAATGCTTGTTGTAGCTCTGTTTTAACCTGTGTACTATTTTCTATTAAGCCTTGATTTTCATCGTCTTTTAGTTCTTGCACGCGATTAAGATAAAGGGCTTTATTTAATTCGTTACGATCAATTCCTTTATTTTTCAGTGTGTAGCGAAAAAAAGGATAAAAGGCGACAATGCCAATAATCAAGGTTATCAGAATTGCGATTAGCCAAAATGTCATTTGTTATTCCTTGTTTTTGAGTAACGCTTCTAAACGCTGTTGTTCCGAAGCGGTAAGATTTTCTTCATTTTTTGCAATTTTTTGTACTGCTACTTTTTTTGAACGACGGCTTATCACAAAGAAAAGACCAAACAAAATTAGTATCATAGGAGCAATCCATAAGATCGCCGTCGCCGTCGTCATTGGCGGATCGTAAGTGACAAAATTACCGTAACGTTCTACCATATAGCCGATAATATCTTGTTTTTGTTTGCCTTCTTGTAGTAGCTCAAACACTTTAGCTCGCATATCCACCGCAATGGTTGCATTAGAGTCAGCAATATTATTATTTTGGCACTGTGGGCAACGCAGTTGTTGAGTAAGCGTATGATAATCTTCTTCTTGTTGTGCCGATGAAAAATCAAGTGCGTCAATCGCACCGAAAGCTGAAAGGCTAAAACAAAAAAGGAATAAATAGAGTATTTTTTTCATTATTTTTCAATTAATTTATTATAAATGGGTTGTAATTTTTCTTGCCAAACTTTTGGATTAACATCGCCTGTATGACGATAATGGATAATGCCGTTGCCGTCCACAATAAAGGTTTCTGGTGCACCGTAAACCCCGAGATCTAATCCAAATGAGCCTTTTTCATCTTTTACGACAGTTTTATAAGGATTCCCCAATTTTCTTAGCCATTGCTGTGCTTTTTTAGGATCATCTTTATAATCTACACCAATAATGTTAATCCCTTGTTTTGCCAACACGTTTAAATATTGATGTTCTGCATAACAAGTTGGACACCACGTTGCCCACACATTCACTAATAGCGGTTTGCCTTGCTTAAATAACGTATTATCGTGATTTTTATCTTCAAAAAGATCCGCTAAGGTTTTTGCTGGCACAGGCTTGCCTATTAAGGCACTTTCTAAGGCTCGTGGATCATTGCCTTGTGCATTACGTTGTAATTGCACAAAAAAAGCAATTATCAAGACTAAAAAAACGATCAAAGGAATATAAAGTTTTTTATTCATAAAATTAACCTACATTATATTTGGGCGTATGCAATACGCCCCTACATTTATTTTACTAAGCGAGAAAAACGATAACGGCGATCAAAAATACAAAGAATGCCACCAAGAGCCATAAATACGCCACCAAACCAAATCCAACGGATAAATGGTTTGTAATATAAACGCAATGCCCACGCACCATCTGAAAGCTGTTCGCCTAATGCAACGTATAGATCACGGCTAAATCCCCAATCTATTGCCGCTTCTGTCATTGACATTTTGCTGACCGTATAAAAACGTTTTTCAGCGAATAATGTTGTTTCAGGTTGTCCATTTTTTGTAATATCAATTTGAGCTTTACCGCCAATATAGTTTGCACCGTTAGCGTCTGAAATGCCTTTTAAGGTAAAGTTATAATCGGCGATTTGTACGCTTTCTCCCACTTTCATTCGCACATCACGTTCAACGCTGTAATTTTGGCTAAATGCAATTCCCCAAACCGTCATTGCGACACCTAAGTGAGCGGATAACATTCCCCAGTGAGAACGAGAAAGTTTTGTCATTCCAACAAAAAAGCTGTGTCTGTGGGTTGAGCGTTGCTGTAATTCATATAGGCTTAATAGCACGATGAATACGGCGATCATTGTGCCGATTACTGCGGTTACTGTGATTTTATTTTGTAACACAAGCGGTAAAATAAATCCTGAAATTAGCATAATTATCAAGCTAATTATCACAGGTTTACGAATTGCACAGAATTGATCACGTCGCCATTTTAATAACGGTCCTACACCAAGTAACAATGCAAATGGAATCATAATGTATAAGAACATTTGATCAAAGAACGGTGCACCAACTGAAATCGAGCCTAGTCCTAATTGTTTATGAACAAGGGGTAATAATGTGCCAAGAAAGACTACTGTTAATGCGGTCATTAAGAAAATATTATTCAAAAAGAGAGCTGTTTCACGAGAATAGCGTTCCGCATTATCACGTGAGCGAATTTGACTGCCTTTATAAGCATATAATCCAAGCGAGCCACCAATGACCACTATTAAGTAAGCAAGGATATATAGCCCACGAGTAGGATCTGATGAAAAGGCGTGTACGGAAACCAAAATGCCTGAACGCACAAGGAATGTGCCTAATAAACAGAGTGAGAACGCTAAAATTGCGAGTAACACTGTCCACGCTTTGAATGAACCACGTTTTTCTGTTACTGCCAGAGAATGTAATAATCCCGTTCCTGCAAGCCAAGGCATTAACGAGGCATTTTCAACTGGATCCCAAAACCACCAGCCACCCCAGCCAAGTTCGTAGTATGCCCACCAAGAACCTAACACTATTCCTAATGTAAGAAAAATCCACGCAGCCATTGTCCAAGGGCGAGACCATCTTGCCCAAGCGGTATCAAGTCGTCCTGTCATCAATGACGCAATCGCAAAGGCAAAGGCAACCGAGAATCCCACATAGCCCATATAGAGCAATGGCGGGTGGAAAATTAAGCCAACATCTTGTAATAAAGGATTCAACTCTCGTCCATTTACTGGAAAATCAGGGAAGGTACGATCAAAAGGATTTGAGGTAAATAATACAAAGATTAAAAATCCAATCGCGACAATACCTAAAATACCTAACACACGAGCAACAGCTTCTTGGGGTAACGGTTTGCTAAAAAAGGCAACCGCTGTACTCCAAAGAGAAAGCAACCAAATCCATAATAATAGTGAGCCTTCGTGAGATCCCCACACTGCGGATAAACGGTATTCCAAAGGTAAATTCGTATTGGAATTGTTTACGATATATTGCACTGAGAAATCATTGGTCGCAAATAAATAGAATAATGCTCCAAAAGATAAGGTTAAGCTTAAAAATAAGCTGTATGCCATTGGACGAGCCAACGCCATTAGCTGAGCATTGCCTTTTTCTGCTCCCCATAGAGGGAAAATGGCTAATAATAATGAAATCGCTAAACTGAGCGATAACGTATAGTTTCCTAACTCAGCGATCATTGAGAACCTTCTTTTAATTGCTGACGATCTTTTTCGCTTTCACCTGTTAAGTTTGATACGCCCATTGGTTTATGGACTTTTTTCATTTGATCGCCTAACTCTGGTGGCACATAGTTTTCATCGTGTTTTGCAAGCACTTCGGTCGCTTGTAATACTTTTGGTTCAACTAATACCCCTTGTGCCACAATACCTTGCCCTTCACGGAATAAATCAGGCAAAATTCCTTCATATTTTACCGTAATTGATGGACCGATATCGTTCAAATCAAATTTTACTTTTAAGCTATTATTATCACGCTCAACCGTGCCAACAACAACCATTCCCCCCACACGGATACGTTGTCCTACTTCTGGTTTGGTTGAAGCGTCATTATTTTTACCATAAATCACTTCTGATGGTGTATAAAATAAGTCAATATTTTGGCGTAATGCGTAAAGCATTAAGGTTGATGCAATGGTTACACCTAATAGCACAAAAATAATGATAGTTAGTCTGGATTTACGTCTCGGGTTCATAAACTTCCTCTTGCTGTTTGTTGGCGTTGTTTACGCTGTTGTTCTCGTTTTATTTCTTTAAATAAGGCTTTTTTGCTCGTCATACTTTGTACACCTAAGGCTAAAATTGCCACAAAAGAAATCCCATAAGCGAGCCAGACATAAAAACCATAGCCCCCCATATTGAAAAAATCACTCCAAGATTGAAAAAACATTGTTGCTCCTACTACATAGAGGCAGGGCATTCCCTGTCTCTACAATATAAATTATAAAAATGTGTAAATTTTTGATTAAATATGACCGCTTATTTTACTAAATTTTGTACCCAAGGGCGATGGCGTTCATTGCTGACTAATTCTACTCGATAACGCACTAAGCTAAACCAAATATAAAGAGTCATAAAACCAAAAATACATAAAATAAGTGGCATTAGCATTGGTGCAGCAATAGACGGTTTTTCAAATTTTGTGATACTCGCACCTTGATGTAATGTATTCCACCATTCTACTGAAAAGTGAATAATGGGTAAGTTAATCACGCCAACAATACATAAAATTCCTGCAGCTTTTGCACCGACATTGGTGTCTTGAAAAGCAGAATAAAGTGCAATAACGCCAATATAAAGGAAAAATAAAATAAGTTCAGCGGTTAAGCGAGCGTCCCACACCCACCAAGTTCCCCACATTGGTTTGCCCCAAATCGCACCTGTCACCAGTGCAATAAAGGTTAAAACAGCCCCAATGGGAGCCATTGCGATCATCGCAATATGGGCTTGTTTGATTTGCCAAACCAATGCCACGATAGCTGCGATTGCCATTGAACCATAAACACCCATTGACCAAATCGCACTTGGGACGTGAATATACATAATTCTAAAACTATTTCCTTGCTGATAATCAGCAGGTGCGTAAGCCAGTCCCCAAACTATGCCTACGGCTAATAAAATAACGCTTAACACAGCAAAAAATGGAATAAATTTTCCACATAAATGATACTGCGTTTCTGATTTAGCGTAAGGATGTAACCATTTCCACATTCTTTCTTTCCTTTATTGATCTAAACTAATTCTTAATGATGCTGCAATAGCAAAGGGCGATAAGGTCATTGCGATCGCCAAAAAGGCACCTAAAATAGCAAGTTGTCCGTGATAAGGCAACTGTAAATTTGCCGCGTCTAATATTGATGATGAAAAAATTAACACAGGGATGAACAGCGGTAAAACCAGTAAACTCAATAGCACGCCACCTTTTCTTAATCCCACAGTTAAGGCGACACCTATCGCACCAATACAGCTTAAAATAGGGGTGCCGACTAATAATGTGAGCACCAACGCCCACCAAACATTCACTTCCAGAGAGAGTAGCAAAGCGGCAATCGGTGATAATAAAATAAGGGGCAAACCTGTTAATAACCAATGGGCGATCACTTTTGCTAAAACGATGATAGGTAGCGGTTGAGAAAGTAACATTATTTGCTCTAATGAACCGTCGATAAAGTCATCTCGGAATAAGCGTTCAAAAGAGAGCAACGCTGAAAGCAACGCAGCCACCCATACAATACCAGCGGCTATTTTTGAAAGCAATACAGGATCTGACCCCACAGTGAGTGGGAATAAGGTTAAAACAATCAGAAAAAACCATAATGGGTTTAAAATTTCTGCTTGTTTTCGCATTGCGATTTGTAATTCTCTTTTTATAATTTGATTAAATATCATCATTGTTATCCTGATATTTATACTTTTCTAATCGAAGTATTTTTAATTTTTCACTCGGAATTTCTTGATGGCTGGTTAAAATCACGATTCCGCCTTGCTGAGTATGTTGCTCAAATAATTGCGTTAAAACTTGAACACCTTGTTTATCAATCGCATTAAAAGGTTCATCTAAAATCCACAACGGAGCATTGGATAACCATAATCTCGCTAATGCAATACGTTTTTGTTGCCCTGCTGAAAGTTGGCTTGCGATAATATCTTCTCGCCCAAACAAACCAACTTTTTGTAAAACATCCCACAAAATATCATCACCTTGCTTACAATCTGTCACTTTTTGATAAAATTGTAAATTTTCCCAAGCTGTCAATTCTTGCTTAATTCCTGCAAGGTGTCCTAAATAGAGCAGATTATGATGATACTCTTCACGATTTTTTTTAATTTCGCAATTATTCCAAAAAATTTGACCGCTTAACGGTTGAGCCAGTCCGACTAAAATGCGTAATAAACTGGTTTTTCCAATCCCATTATGCCCTTCAATCTGCACAAAATCGCCAGACTTCCAACAATAATCTAAATTGCTGAATAATATTTTATTGCCTCGCTGACAAGTGAGTTGTACTACTTTTAATCGATTATTTATCATTTATTAAATAGGTGTTTTATCAAAATCCCGCTAGTTTATCAAAAAGTAAGGCTTAGTGATACGTTATAGGATTTTTTTATCGGGATTATTTTGTAAAAAGAGGCGTTAACTTATTATATTTATTGAACTAATTTAGAGTAATAAAAAATGGCGAAATCAATTCGCCATTTTTGTTTTTTATTGTTTCCACCAAATCGCTAAATCAGGGAAGATAATTAACAACGATAAGGCAATAATTTGTAGTACGATAAATGGTACTAGTGATTTAAAAATTAACCCTAATGAAATATCCGGTGGTGCGACGGATTTTAGATAAAACGCCGCAGGTCCAAATGGTGGTGATAAGAAGGAAACTTGCATATTCATACAAAATACCACGCCGAACCAAACGGGATCATAACCAAGTCCTGTAATAATAGGTACAAAAATTGGCATTGTTAAAAGTGCGACCCCCACCCAGTCAAGGAACATTCCAAGCACAAGTAAGATAACCATCATAATTAGCAATGTGCCAATCGGGCTACCATTACTTAATGCAAGAATGGTTTGCTCTACAAATTTAATGCCGCCCATTAAGTTATAAACACCGACTAATGCGGTTGCACCAATACCAATCCAGATGATCATTCCGCAAGTTCGCATTGTGGCTAAGGCACTTTCTTTTAACATTTCTCTGCTTAATTCGCCACGAATTAACGCACTGATCATAATACCTACCACTCCCAGTGCTGAGGCTTCAGTAACGGACGCAATTCCACCATAGATACTACCCAAAACGACTACAACAGAGAGAATAGGGAAGAATAAGGCTTTAAAATAATTAACGGGTTGCTCTTCGTTTGCTTTTACTTCTTCTGCTGACGGTAAGGGGGCAAGCTGTGGTTTTAAGTAAGAAAGTACTAAAACGTAAATAATATAGAATGAGGCTAAAATAAGTGCTGGAATAAATGCACCTTTAAAGAGATCGCCGATAGAAACGCTGGCAGTTAAACCATAAATGATTAACACGATACTTGGCGGTAACATCGTACCTAATGCACCACCTGAACAGCAGGTTCCGATGGCTAATTTTTTATCATAACCTAAACGAAGCATTTGTGGTAAGGCAAGCATACCAAGTAGGACTGTTTCGCCACCGATCACTCCTGACATTGACGCTAAAATGACGGCAACAACTAATGTTTGAATCGCTAAACCACCACGTAAGCGTTTTGCAAATAATCGCATTGCGTCAAAAAGATCACGAGCAATACCAGAGCGGTCGAGCATTGCAGCCATTAACACAAACATTGGCACAGCAAGGAAAACAAAATCCGTTACAAAACTGTACATTCGGCTGGTAATCAATGGCACAGCGTCCATACCAAACCAACCGAAGAGGAAAAATAACGCAACAAAACCAGTGACAAAAGCCAGTTGCATCCCTGTTAGTAATAATCCAATCATCATTACTAACATTAACAGGCTACCATAACCTAATCCGAGTGAGGCTAAATCAAACATTTTTACCTCCAAGTAATAAACGTATTTCAGCGATAAGTTTTAGAATAAATTGGATTGAAACGATGATCATTGTTATCAGAATAATGGCTTTTAAATAGGCGGGAAAGTGGGTATTCCACGCTGTGCCTGAGGTTTCTAATTGCCAATCGCCCCAAGGTTTTATCCAAGATTCTTTTGCCATTTTATACGCCGCCCAAGTCATCATTGATGAAAACGTTAACCCCATAATATGATGAAAAATATTAAGCCAGTGGCGGGTTTTTGTGGTGACATTATCATAAATCAGCACAACACGAACGTGTTTATCGGTGGCAAGGGCGTAAGCACCACCAAAAATAAAGAGAGAACCACCCAAAAATATGGCGGTTTCGTGAACCCAAATCGTTGGCGAATTTAGTACATAGCGAAGAAAAACTTCAAGAAAAGTGATGGCGACAATAAATAAAAAAATAAGACTGAGCTTTTCCCCAATCCATTCAATCACTTTATCTAAACGAGTTTTAATTTCAGGCGTGTTTTCCATAATATTATTCCTAATAGTCTAAAAGTGGGAGAGTTATCTCCCACTTTATATATTAAGCGTTTACAACAAATCTTTTGATTTTAGATATGCTGTCACAGAGTCATACACTTTCTGTGCATTTGGCGAACTTTTCGCAAATTTTTCCCATTGTGTTTTTGCAATTGCACGGAATTTTTTACGTTCTTCTGGTGACCAGTTATGAATGGTGATTTTTGGATTCTTCATTGCTTCTTGAACCGCTTCATCGTCAGCTTTTTTCAAGGTTGAAGTGATATCAATTGCAAAGTCTTTAACTGACTGGGTTAACAATGCTTGTTGCTCTTTTGTCATTTCATCCCATTTTTTCTGACTGATAGATACATCAATTAAAGGCAATGAGTGGAAACCAGGTTGAACAGGGTGTGGTGCAATATCATTTAACCCATTTTTATGGTTAGTTGAGAATACCGTATAATCGGCTGCATCAATCACACCTTTACTTAATCCCGTAAATACTTCTGAACCAGGTAAATTAACAGGTGCTGCTCCCGCTGCTGCAAATACGTGTTGAATTAAACCTTCAGGCGCACGTAATTTCAAGCCTTTTAAGTCTTCAACGCCATTAAGTGGTACTTTTGAAACAAAAGATTCCACACCCGTTGTTGAAGCCCCTACAAATTTCACGCCATAAGGTTTATATAATTCGGTAAGTAATTCATTACCACCACCATTATTCATATAATCTAATAATTGAGAGGTATCAGACCAAGCCCCTACCATATTACCTAATAATCCAAATGCAGGATCTTTTCCTGAGAAGTAGCTCAATGCTGTGACATGACCATCAATGATCCCCATTCTGATAGAATCTAAGGTTTCCGTATGTTTTACCACGCTTCCAGCTGGCAATAAATCAATTTCAATTTCACCGTTAGAGTCTTTTTTTAGTTTCTCTACCCATTTTTTCTGAATTTGGAAGTTTTGATCACCAGATGGATCTGATGATTGCATTTTTAATGTAATTGCTGACGCTGATAACGCGGAAAGTGAAAATGCACCAGCAACTAAAAGAGAAATTAACTTTTTGTTCATAAGAATACCCTCAATGAAAGTGATGAAAAGAAAGTAAGCAATAATAAGTCATTATTCTTACTTCTGTTATTTTAAAGTTACCAGTAACAATCATTTGTTGCAAATGCTATTTTTAAAATTTGTGACATAGTTCACAAATAAAGATTTTTATCATGAAATAAGGAATTTTTCATCTAAAAACCTGAATAAAAATGGCATTTTTACTCTGTTATGTCTTGTTACCGATAACATAAAGGGGTAGAATATTTTTAGAATTTCTAATTCTAGGAGGTTAATGGTGTCAAACACAGGGAAAAGTTTTATTTTAATGGGGGTTTCTAGCACCGGAAAAACCAGTGTTGGAACGGCTGTTGCACAACAACTCGGCTTAAAGTTAATTGATGGTGATGATCTGCATCCAAGAGCAAATATAATAAAAATGCGAGAAGGTCAACCACTGAATGATCTTGATCGAGCACCTTGGTTAGAGCGTATCCGCGATGCCGCATTTAGTCTTGAGCAAAAATCAGAAAAGGGGATTATCATTTGTTCAGCCTTAAAAAAACAGTATCGAGATTTAATCCGTGATGGAAATAAAAATATTAAATTTATTTTCTTATCGGGTAGCTTTGAACTGATTTTAGAGAGAATGCAAAAAAGAGAAGGGCATTTTATGAAAACGGATATGCTAAAAAGTCAATTTTCTACTTTGGAAGTGCCTTCATCTGATGAAAAGGATGTTTTACATATCAATATTGATACAAGTTTTGATGAGGTCGTCAAAGCGTGTGTGGAAAAAATCAAACCTTTTATATAAAAAAATAGTGTGAATAAAAATTCACACTATTTGTAAAAAGTTGGAAAAATATAACCGCTTACTTTCTTATTTTTGACCTAATAATTGTCTGATTTGGGCTTTTAAGATATTGATCGCGACACGGTTTTTTCCGCCTCTTGGTACAATAATATCCGCATATTGTTTAGAAGGTTGGATAAATTGTAAGAACATTGGACGAACAGTTTTGTTATATTGTGAAATGACCGAATCCATTGTACGTCCACGCTCTTCCATATCACGTTTTAAACGACGAATAAAACAGATATCCAAAGGTGCATCCACAAAAATTGACATATCTACTTCATTACGAATTTTTTCGTCCGTAAGTAATAAAATCCCTTCAAGAATAATCACGCGTTTTGGCTCAAAAGCACGAACCGTTGGCAGACGAGTATGCTCTACATAGCTATACTCTGGAATTTCAATCGCATTCCCCGATTTTAATGCTTGCAGATGTTCAACAAGTAATTCGTGATCCATCGAATTTGGGTGGTCATAGTTTGTTTTAATACGCTCTTCCATTTCTAAATGGCTTTGATCACGATAATAAGCATCTTCTGAAATGATGCCAATATCATCAATGCCAAGCTCGGCTTTTAATTCATTGTAGATAGTAGAGGCGATAAGACTCTTTCCTGAAGCGGAAGCTCCTGCAATCGCAATGACGATGCAAGAAGATTTTTGAGTTGAATTTGACATAGGTATATCCGTTTTGTAGCTAAAATTTCTAAGATTATAACGCAAAATGAGTTCTTTTGTGGATAGATATAGCGTAGTTTAGTAAAATATTTGCAAATTTTTAACAAAATCGTACCGCTATGACATTTAATCTACACTTTAAGCTACCTAAAATTACCGAAAAACACCAAGATCATCAAACGCTGGGCAATCTGATCGGGCATTCTGATACTCTTGCGATTGCAGAATCCGCACAGCAATTTGATGGCGTGAGCGTGGTGGTGACACCGGATATTCAAACAGCGTTACGCTTAGAAAGTGCATTGCCCCAATTTAGTTCGCTACCTGTTCAGCTTTTTCCTGATTGGGAAACCTTGCCTTATGATAATTTTTCACCTCACCAAGAAATTATTTCCAATCGCTTATCCGCATTATTCCAACTGCAACAGGGCAACAAACAGATTTTTTTACTGCCTATCCACACCTTGCTACAAAAAATTTGCCCACCAAGTTATTTAGGAAATAATGTCTTTTTAATCAAAAAAGGCGACCGTTTTTCTATTAACCAATTACGCTTACAGCTAGAAAATGCAGGCTATCGTGCGGTGGAACAGGTGTTAGAATATGGCGAATATGCGGTGCGAGGCTCAATTCTTGACCTGTATCCAATGGGAAGTGATGAGCCATTTAGATTAGATTTTTTTGATGATGAAATTGATTCTATCCGCACCTTTGATGTGGATACTCAGCGTACGATTAAAGAAATTGAAAAAATAGATTTATTGCCAGCCCATGAATTTCCAACCGATGAACAAGGCATTGAATTTTTTAGAAAAAAATTCCGAGAAACCTTTGCAGAAATTCGCCGAGAGCCAGAGCATATTTATCAGCAAGTGAGCAAAGGCGTATTAAATGCCGGGATTGAATATTGGCAGCCCCTCTTTTTTGAAGAAATGGCGTCACTTTTTGATTATCTACCAAAAAATAGCCTGTTTATTACCTTTGATAAAATCGCTGAAAAAGCAGAACTATTTCAAAAGGATACCCAAAATCGTTTTGAAAATCATCGGGTTGATCCAATGCGACCATTACTTGAACCGAGCGAATTGTGGTTTAAAATGGACGAGATCAACCGTCATTTAAAAAATTATCCACGTTTAACGCTAACCACAGAAAAAATCCGTCAATCAGTTGCAAAAACTAATGCAAATGTGACCGCTTTACCGGATATTGCGATAACGTCTAGCCAAAAAAATATCTTTAAAAATTTTGAAGATTTCTACACGAATTTTAACGGCAAGATTCTCTTTTCAGTGGAAACACAGGGACGACGTGAAACTTTACTCGATTTGATTGCACCGTTAAATATCAAACCAAAACAGATTTCTTCCCTTGATGAAATCAGCGAACCATTTAGCTTAATGATTGGTTCATTGGATCAGGGTTTTATTTTAGAACAAAAAAACAGTGAAAATACAAGCGGTCAATTTTTAGCAATAATTTGCGAAACGGATCTACTCGGCGAAAAAGTTCATCAGAAAGCACGCCGAGAAAAAACGCGTAGCACAGTCAATCCTGATACTGTCGTTCGTAACCTTGCCGAACTAAAAATCGGACAACCTGTTGTACATTTAGAAAATGGGGTCGGTCGTTACAATGGCTTAGTTACCTTAGACGCGGGTGGCATAACCGCAGAATACCTGATTTTGCAATACGCAGGCGATTCTAAATTGTATGTGCCCGTTTCATCATTGCATTTAATTAGCCGTTATATTGGCGGAACCGATGATAACGCACCATTGCATAAATTAGGCAGTGAAGCTTGGGCGAAATCACGTCAAAAAGCGGCTGAGAAAATTCGTGATGTAGCGGCAGAATTACTTGATGTTTATGCAAAACGAGAAACTAAAAAAGGATTTGCATATCAATATGATAAAGACCTTTATAAGCAGTTTAGTGCCACTTTTCCTTTTGAAGAAACCGAAGATCAACAACTCGCGATCAATGCGGTTATCAGCGATATGTGTCAGCCAAAAGCAATGGATCGCTTAGTGTGTGGTGATGTGGGCTTTGGTAAAACAGAAGTGGCAATGAGAGCCACATTCTTAGCGGTAATGAACAGCAAACAAGTGGCGGTATTAGTGCCAACAACCTTACTTGCTCAACAACATTTTGAAAATTTCAAAGATCGTTTTGCCGATTTTCCTGTTAATGTTGAAATGATTTCTCGCTTTAAAACCGCAAAAGAGCAAAAAGCGGTCTTGGAAAAAGTGGCAGAAGGGCAAGTAGATATTTTAGTTGGCACCCATAAATTATTGCAAAATGATGTTGAATTTAAGGATCTTGGCTTGCTGATCATTGATGAGGAACACCGTTTTGGGGTTCGACAAAAAGAGAAGATTAAACAGTTACGTGCCAATGTGGATATTTTAACGCTAACAGCGACACCGATTCCACGTACTTTAAATATGGCGTTTAATGGTATTCGTGATTTATCTATTATCGCAAGCCCACCCGCTCGTCGTTTGAGTACCAAAACTTTTGTACGCCAAAATGATGAGAGTGTGATCAAAGAGGCGGTATTACGTGAAATTTTACGTGGTGGACAAGTGTATTATCTACATAATGATGTTGCCACCATTGAAAATTGTGCCGATAAATTAGCAGAGTTAATTCCTGAAGCACGCATTGTGATCGGACACGGACAAATGCGAGAACGTGAGCTAGAACGTGTGATGAGTGATTTTTATCATCAACGTTTTAACGTACTTGTCTGCTCAACCATTATCGAAACAGGGATTGATGTTCCAACGGCGAATACCATTATTATTGAACGTGCCGATAAATTTGGTTTAGCCCAACTTCATCAATTACGAGGACGAGTAGGGCGTTCGCACCATCAAGCCTATGCTTATTTATTAACACCACCGATTAAAACCTTAACCAAAGACGCCAAGAAACGTTTAGAGGCATTGGAAACATTAGATAGCTTAGGGGCAGGTTTTATGTTAGCTACCCAAGATTTAGAAATCCGTGGGGCGGGGGAATTGCTTGGGAGCGAGCAAAGTGGACAAATCAGCTCCATCGGTTTTTCTCTGTATATGGATTTACTTGAAAATGCGGTGCAAGCCCTACAAAATGGGCGAGAACCAACCCTAGATGAAATTACGCAACAACAAGTTGAAATCGAATTGCGAATTTCCGCCTTGCTACCTGATGATTATGTGCCAGATGTAAATATGCGATTATCTTTTTATAAACGTATTGCCAGTGCTGAAAATAGCCGAGAATTAAAAGATCTCAAAATAGAACTGATCGATCGTTTTGGATTGCTACCAAATGCGACCAAGAATTTATTTGAAATCACTCAGCTTCGCCATATCGCAAAACAGCTTGAATTGAAAAAAGTGGATGCAGGAATAAACGGCGGTTATTTAGAATTTAAAGAAAATGCCACGCCAGATCCAATGAAATTCTTAAAATTGATACAAGAACATAAAGAAATTTACCAATTTGATGGGCCATTTAAGTTTAAATTTAAGAAAAAATTAACAGAACCAAATGAGAGATTAGCCTTCGTTAGTCAGCTACTTAGTAGCATAATGAACAAATAGCGGTATAATTTTATCTATTTTTTGCAAAAATTGACTAAACCTTAGGCTAACAAAAAAAAAATCAAAAATAGCATTTGACATCAAACAAGAAATCTCTAAAATACGCAGTCATTGAAACGCTACTGAATAAGTGGCGTTTTTTAGCGGGAATAGCTCAGTTGGTAGAGCACGACCTTGCCAAGGTCGGGGTCGCGAGTTCGAGCCTCGTTTCCCGCTCCAATCTTTTATAGAGATGTTTTAAAGCGTTGCCCGAGTGGTGAAATCGGTAGACACAAGGGATTTAAAATCCCTCGGCTTTCGGGCTGTGGCGGTTCAAGTCCGCCCTCGGGCACCATTTAAAATACTTATAAAAGCGTACCAAATAAAAGTTTTGCGGGAATAGCTCAGTTGGTAGAGCACGACCTTGCCAAGGTCGGGGTCGCGAGTTCGAGCCTCGTTTCCCGCTCCAATCTTTTATAGAGATAGTTTTAAAGCGTTGCCCGAGTGGTGAAATCGGTAGACACAAGGGATTTAAAATCCCTCGGCTTTCGGGCTGTGGCGGTTCAAGTCCGCCCTCGGGCACCATTTTAAAACACAAAACCAAATTTAAAATATTGCGGGAATAGCTCAGTTGGTAGAGCACGACCTTGCCAAGGTCGGGGTCGCGAGTTCGAGCCTCGTTTCCCGCTCCACTCTTTTATAGAGATAGTTTCAAAGCATTGCCCGAGTGGTGAAATCGGTAGACACAAGGGATTTAAAATCCCTCGGCTTTCGGGCTGTGGCGGTTCAAGTCCGCCCTCGGGCACCATTCATAACCTATTTGAAGTCGAAAGGTTATAGAAAAGAAGATAGCACCTTAAGGTGCTTTTTTATTACCTAAAATTTATCTTGTATACTTTCTTATAACAGATTTATTATTTCTTATAGTTATCTACCATTTATTTTTTGAAGGTCTCCCTTAATTAGGTAGGGAAAAAGTGATAAATGAACTAGAAAGTTTATTTAGACTATTAAACGAATATTATATATGGTAATGGGCTGATAAAGAATCATTACATTATTTTATAAAAGATTTTTTAATAAAAAGAGTTGGCGATTATCAATGAGATAATAAAAACCAACTCATTTTATTACTATACCTCAATTTTTATGAAACTATAGATTATAAATCAACAGTATTTGGTAAGATGACCAAGTCTCGAACAACTACGCTTGGAGAACGTGTAAGCATAAATAAAACAGCCTCAGCAACTTCTCGAGGCTGCATTAATGAGCCATTAGCTAATGCCTCTTCCATTTTTGCTTTAGGCCAATCATCAAGTAAAGCTGTAACTACTGGACCTGGTAATACCGCCCCCATACGGATTCCATATTGGGATACTTGTCGACGGGTACTGTGTAAAAAAGCTTGTATTGCAAATTTTGATGCTGTATATATTGGCTCCCAAACGACTGGTACAACACCAGAAATAGAGCTAGTAAATATAATATCACCTTTACGTCTCTTTATCATTGCAGGGAGAACGGCTTGTACACATCGAAATGTTGTATTAATATTTAAGTTTAACATACGATCCCATTCATCAGGGTTTCCCTCTGCAGCAGCACCTCCTATATAGGATCCGACATTTGCATGAAATGCATCCAAAGGACCACCGACTAACTCTTCAATTTTAGGCAACATAGTAGATACCTTAGGTCCATCAAATAAATCAATCGCAAATGGAAATGCATTATCGCCTAAATTTTTACAAATTTTTTGCAATTGCTCCTCTGCTCTATCAATTAGAACAACTTTTGCACCTTCTTCAATTAAAATAGTTGCACAAGCTAAACCGATACCAGACGCTGCACCTGTAATTGCAATATTTTTGCCTTGCATAGTATTTGACATAATATTTCTCCTTTAATGATATTGATAGGTAACTTTATTTATTTAGCGTTTTAATTGCACTCTCTTCAATCGCTAAACTATCTTTAAATCGTTTCAAAAATATATTAAATCCAGTAACATCAGATGGGTCGGTTTGTATAGTAGATTGTTTTGATTGTATAAATACACGTTCCGATAAAAATGAAGCTAAGGTTTCATCTTCTTTTTTCTCTGACATATAAGCAGATAGAATAGCAATTCCCCATGCACCACCTTCACTTGCATTTTCCATCACACAAACAGGGGTATTAAAAGCTGCTGCCATAAGTTTTTGAGCAACATCTTTAGTTTTAAAAATACCGCCATGTCCTGTGATTTTGTCCAAATGCACTTGTTCTTCATCAAACAATATATCTAAACCAATTTTTGTGGTTGCTAATGTGGAAAATAAATGAGTTCGAATAAAATTACTTAATGTAAATTTACTATTAGGTAAACGTGCAAAGATAGGTCTTCCTTCATCAAATGGTAAAATATTTTCTCCTGATAAGAAACAATATGATAATAGACCACCACAGTCCGAATCACCATTCAATGAAGATTTAAATAATAGATTAAATAATGTTGCATCATCAATATCTTCACCTTTAAGTTGGCAAAATTCTTTAAAAATTCCTACCCAAGCATTCAAATCAGAGCTACAATTATTAGCATGAGCCATAGCAACTAAATCTCCCGCAGGAGTGGTTACCATATCTATTTCAGGATGTACTCGTTTTAACTCTTTCTCAAGAACTATCATAGCAAAAATAGATGTACCAGCCGATATATTACCAGTCCTTTGAGCCACACTATTGGTTGCAACCATTCCTGTTCCTGCATCTCCTTCAGGTGGACACATTGGAATACCAGATTTAAGATGTCCTGTTATATCTAATAATTTTGCACCATTCATTGTTAATACGCCAGCAGGTTCACCAGCACACATGACTTGAGGAAGAATTTTTTCTAGTTCCCAAGTTAATGACTGTTTTTTTGCTAATGTATTAAATTTCATAATCATATCTGCATAGTAATTACCTTTCTGTGTATCAATGGGAAACATTCCTGAGGCATCACCAATCCCCAATTTTTTTTCACCCGTTAACATCCAATGAATATAACCAGAAAGTGTAGTAAGATAATCAATATCTTTAATATGTGGTTCTTTATTGAGCATAGATTGATAAAGGTGAGCAATGCTCCAACGTTGTGGAATATTGTAATTAAAGAGTTCTGTTAATTCTTCTGCTGCTTGTAATGTGATGGTATTTCTCCATGTTCTAAATGGTACTAATAACTCATTATTTTTATCAAAAACCATATAACCATGCATCATTGCACTAATACCAATTGATTTTAATGTTTCAATGTAAATACCATATTCATTAAATACCTGTAAAGTAAGATCTTTGTATGCACTTTGTATTCCTAACCAGATCTTTTCTAAAGAATATGTCCAAATTCCATCTATTAGCTGATTTTCCCAACTAAAACTTCCTGTTGCGATGGGTTTATATTCCTCATCAATTAAAACTGCCTTAATTCGGGTTGAACCTAATTCAATACCAAGAACAGCCTTTCCTGTTGTAATTGTTATCTTGCTCATTTTATTTCTCCTATATTATTTTTGTAATTTTTGAGCAATATCAGCGAGTGAATTGCCAATGATTTTATATTTTTCAAATCGTTTTTGAATAATTCTATGTCGGTTTATACTAGGTGTGTAATATGTATACGAAGGTTGAAAATCATTCAATAATTGTTCTATAGATCTTTCTTGTTGGCTCCCTACAATTGCACAGAAAGCTGCTGAACTACATCCTGGTTGTTGTAATTCAATCGTTTCAATAGGTATATTTATCGCATCGCAAAATAGTTGCATCCAATATTTTGAATTAGAAGGACCGCCCGTAAAACGGACTTTCTTTATAGCTGGTTCTAAAGTAATAATACGTTCATGATGTATTAAATATGATAAGACAACACCTTCATAAATAGCTTTAAGAAAGTGTTCTTTTTTATGATGTGCTTGTATGCCATAAAATTGTCCCTTTAAATCTAGAGATATATTAGAACCATATAAGTATGGAAAAAAGAATAAGTTATCATTATTTTCTTCTAGTTTATTTAAACACGATTCAATCTCAGAGAATATATTATTGTTTTGCTCCATAAAATTATCAATAAACCATTGTAAATTACTAGCAGAAGTTGGTGAACCTTCATGTACAAAAAACATATTATTTAGAGCGTAACGTCCCCAAATGTATGGATATTCATTATCAATAATTTTATTTTTTATTCGAGTTGTGATAGCCCAAGTTCCTGCAATTATGTTTAATATTTCTTCATTAGTAACACCTGAAATAATAGCTCCACCGATAACATCAAAAAAACCACCATATAATGGGGTACCTTTTGCCAACCCTGTTAATTGAGCTGCTTCAGTGGTCACTGTGCCAGCCTGTTCAAATGATGAAATAATAGGTGGAAAAAAAGATATGGCATCTTTTAATCCAAATAGATCTAACATATTTTTATCATAAGAATTTTGATTAATATTATAAGCATTACTTCCTGAAATATTGGTAATTTCAGCATATTTTTTACCAGATAATTTAAACCGGATATAATCATGAGCCATCAATACAGTATCAATTTTTTGATAATTCTCGGGTTCATTCTCTTTAATCCACGCTAATAAGGAAACTGGATGAGCTGTCCAAAGTTGTTGTCTTCCAAGCTTGTATGTCTTTTTATCAATACCTTGTTTAACCCATTCTTTTACAACTGATATTGCTCGAGTATCACTAGAAATTATTCCTTTTCGTACAGGATTACCTTCTACATCTATAAGGTATAAGCCCTTACCATGAGCAGAAAACCCCAACCCCTTAATTTCAGTATTTTTGATGCCTGACTTATTAATACAATTCTGGATACACCAACAAACGCTATCCCAGAAATCATATAAGTCACGTTCTACCCAACCCGGATGTTGTGTAAAAATATTATTGCTTCTTTCTGAAACTATAACTTCTTTACCCTGTGAGGTATAAAGCCCTGCTTTAGTTATGGTACCGCCAATATCTATACCTAAATAGTACATACTTTTCTCCATTACTTTTATTATTTATTTAATAATAAAATTAGTAGGTCAAGCTCAACTCAACCTACTAGTATCAATATTATGGATTCAACAATACCTTAATTGATTCAAGTTTTTCAGCCATTTTAAAAGCTTCCTTATAATCATCTAAAGAATATTGATGTGTAACTATTCCTTTTGAGGTAACTAATCCCCGATCAAATAAGTCAATAGCAACATCATAAGCATAAGGTCCTAAGTGAGCCCCCATAATATCTAACTCTTTGCGATCTCCAATGACAGACCAGTCAGTAGTTGTTTCATGACTAAATACGCTAAATTCTACAAAACGACCTAATTTTCTGATCATTTCTAAACCTTGAGTTACAGCTTTTGGATTACCTGTTGCTTCAATATAAACATCACAGCCATACCCTCCGGTTAGATCTTTAACAATTTTTTGTACATTATCTGTTGTAGGGTTTAAAGTTAGATCTGCACCAAATTGTTTAGCAAGTTTAAGCCGTTCATTATCCATATCAATGACAATAAATTTCTTCGGTGTTAGTAATGGTATTAATTGAGCCATACATAAACCTAGTGGTCCAGCACCAGCGAGAACTACAATGTCAGCCCAGTCTATTTTTGCTCGACGAACAACATGTATAGCACAAGCCATTGGTTCTAATAATGCTGCATCTTCTAATGACATCGTTTTAGGGATTTTATGAACATAATCATGAGCATAAAATTTCATATATTCAGCCATACCACCATCAGCAACATCTTTTTGGAAACCTCGAATATTGTGTGTTTCACACATCCAATATTTTCCACTGCGACAAAAACGACACTTTCTACAAGGTACAATTTGTTCAGATATAACATGATCACCAATTTCAATATTGTGTAGTTCAGCTGCTCCTTCACCTAATGCTTCAACAATCCCCCAGTATTCATGGCCTGGAACTACTGGTGTTTTAACCCAACTATCTTCTAGATTACCATTTCCCCAAAACATCGGTGCTCCAGCACATGCTTTAATATCTCCCGCACAAATTCCACAAGATTTAACTTTGACTAAAACTTCTCCTGGTCCAATTTTTGGTTTTGGGATATTATTTTCTAGACGATAATCACTTGGACCATAACACACAACACCTTTCATTTTTTCTGACATTTTATTACTCCTATTGTATATTGAAGGAATATAGGTTAATTTTTACTTTGTTTTTGAAAAACGCTAATTAATATAGCACCCAAAATAATTCCGCCTTTAATAATACTTTGAGGATAAGGCGGAACTCCCCAAATATTTAGTCCAGTATTAAGTACACCTAATATACATGCTCCGATAAGCGTTCCTATTATTGAACCTTTTCCTCCCATAATACTAGTTCCTCCTAATACTACAGCTGCGATTGCATCTAGCTCAAACCCAACACCTGAAGCAGGCTGTCCAGATGAAACTCTAGATGTTGAAATGATACCTGCTATAGCTGCTGTAAACCCACAATAACCGTAAACAAAGAAATGAATCCATTTTGTTCGAATACCAGATAAAATTGCAGCATCTTCATTACCACCAACAGAATAAATATAACGCCCTAATCTCAATTGATTTAATAAAATATAACTAAGTAAAAATACAGCAAACATAATCCATGCCGGTATTGGAATACTTAGAAAGTCGGAACGGCCTAATGCAGAAAACATTCTTGCCATTGGCATAGGATAACCACCGGTATAAGTTAATGAAACACCTCTAACAGCAGTCATTACAGCCAGAGTAACAATAATTGCAGGTAATTTAAATCGTGCCACGAAGAATCCATTGAATGCACCACAAATAATTCCAACTAAGATAGCCCCTAGCCAACCAAGCAATAAAACAGTTATTATAGATGTATCACCTGCATTAACTTCGGGTGTAAAATGAATCACTACGCTTGCTAGAATAGTTCCAGCAAAAGCCATTACTGCTCCTACAGATAAATCAATACCTCCAGTCAATATAACAAAAGTCATACCTGCTGCTATAATAGCATTAACAGATACCTGTCTAGATATATTGACAAATGTTTGCCAAGCAAAGAAGTTATCAATAAGAAATGACATTATGATAATCAGTAAAATGAGTCCTACAAGTGGAATAAACTCTGAGCGTTTACTAAATACATGTAGAATAGATGATTTATTTTCCATTATTTTCCTCCTGTTGCATATTGCATGATAGTTTCGGGATTAATATCATCTCCGACTAAATTTGCTGTAATCTTACCTTCTCGCATAACAAAGACACGATCACTTATACCAACTATTTCAGGGAGATCTGAAGATATAACCACAACAGATACCCCAGAATTAGCCAATGTTTGAATTGTGTTATAAATTTCAAGTTTAGCACCAACATCAATACCACGAGTGGGTTCATCAAAGAAAAGTAATCTTGAGCGTGTTAATAACCATCTAGCAATAATCACTTTTTGCTGATTCCCCCCACTAAGTTCACTAACAACCTTGTCTATAGAGGGAGTCTTTATACCTAATTGTTTAACATACTCTAAACTTTTTTCTTCAATTTTTTTCTTTGATACAAAATAACTTTTGTTCAGTAATGATTTTAATGAAGAAATGGTAATATTGTCTTTAATGCTAAAATTTAAAAATAATCCATGTTTTTTTCTATCTTCCGATAAATAACCAACACCTTGCTCCAAAGCATCAGCTGGATGAGTGAAATTGATAGGTTCTCCATCTAAATAAATATCTTTATGTTTATAAGGATATGCACCTATAATAGCTTTACACATTTCTGTACGACCAGAACCAACAAGCCCCGCAATACCTACAATCTCACCAACATGAAACTCAAAGGAATTCTCATTACCGTTGATATCTACTAGCTTTTTGACATTTAATGCAATAGGATTCTGAGTTAAATCTTGAGTACGTTTTGGTGGATAAGAGTGTTCCAGAGAACGACCAACCATATGAGTAATAATCTCATCTTCACTGATGTCAGCCGTAGGATATGTACCGATATATTCTCCGTCTCTCAAACAGGAAATACAGTCTGAAATTTCAAAAACTTCTTCTAAATGATGAGAAATATAAAAGCAACCAATATTCTTTTCTTTTAATCTTCTCATTACCGAAAGTAATTTATTTGCTTCTTTAGGAGTTAATGTTGCGGTAGGCTCATCTAATACTAAATATTTACAATCAAAGGCTAATGCTTTCGCTATTTCTACAAATTGTTGTTCAGCGACACTTAGGTGGGTTATCGGAACATTAAGAGGAATACTAACATTGATATTATTTAGCGTTTGTTGTGCTATTTGTTGCATTTTTCGTTTATTTAAGAAGCCTCCAATAGTTCTTATTTCTCGACCTAAGAAAATATTTTCAACTGCATTGAGGTAAGGAACTAAACTAAATTCTTGGAAAATAATATTTATGCCCAGTTTTTGAGCATCTCTAGTTCCTCTCGGAGTAACAATTTTTCCATCAATTAAAATATTCCCTTCAGATGCCTGATAAACACCATTTAATACTTTCATTAATGTTGATTTCCCAGCACCATTTTCTCCAACTATTGAATGTATTTCACCAGGTTTTAGGGTTAAAGAAACATTACTTAAAGCGGTTACGCCAGGAAAACGTTTTGTAATATTTTTCATTTCTAACATAAATAAAACCTTTCTGAATTATGAAATTTAAGGAAGTGCCAAGCCCATTAAAATCTTGGCACTTATGTTAAAAAATATTAAATTATATAACTACCAAGAAAATCCTTTTGCATTTGTTTTATCAATTAATTTTACATCAACAGGAATTGCTTTAGGTACATTGGCTCCCCAGTGTTTAGCTAACGCTATAGCAAATCCAAGTCTTAATTGATCTCTAGGATATTGTGCCGCAGTAGCTTTAAATGGACCACCTTCTAAGATTGCAGCAATTGCTTCAGATGCACCATCAACACTCGTTAATACAATATTCTTACCTGAACCTTCAATAGCAGCTAAAGATCCCATAGCTCCACCATCATTAACACTGAAAACACCTGCTAAATTAGGATGTGCTTGAATCATATTCTCAGTAACCCCCATTGCGACAGTTCTGTCTTGTTTTCCATTTTGAATATCAACTAATTTAATGTCAGGGTGTTTTGCTAATGCATCTTTACAGCCTCTTACACGTTCCAAAATTGGCACCACCGGAATACCATCTAAAATTGCGACTTCACCTTTTCCTTTTATTTCTTTAGAGAGGGCTTCACAAGCAAGTACACCTGCATTATAGTTTTTTGAACCTACAAAAGAATCTATTGGCCCTGCTGCCTGAGCATCTACAGAGATAACAGTAACATTTTTTGCTTTTGCAAATTCAACTGCATTTTTAACACCTTCAGAGTCAGTTGGATTAAGGATCAATATATCAATACCTTTACTCACTAGATCTTCAACATCATTATTTTGTTTTACAATATCGTGGGCTGCATCAGTGATGAATAATTGCCCTCCAATAGAATTTACGGCATCAGTTAGTGCCTCTTTCATTACGACAAAATATTCATTATTCATTTCTTGAAAAGATACCCCTACTTTAAGAGGTTTGGCAAATGAAGCAACACTGAAAAAACTTGCTGCAATAAGAGTGGATAGTACTAACTTTTTCATAATAGTTCTCCTATATAATCTTAGATTTACATAATCGTTGTGATGTGCTCTATAATTCTGAACACAAGCTAATTATTAATAAATATTTATGTTTTTTAAAGTCTTATTTAGGACATTATATACATTTAATTGTCTTTTTATGTCCAGTACGCTAAAATACATAACAGTATGATAAATATCAGAATATAGGAGATAAAGGTGTTCGATTTTAATGATTTTTTAAAATTACCTCCAAAAAAACTAGTGCGTGAAGAAGTTTTTAAAAGAGAACCTAATTCTCCTATTATAATTGAATGGTGGAAAGACCACCCAGTTTATCAATTACATAAGCATATTGATTTTAAGGAGTTTGCAATTGTTAGGCAGGGATTTTGTATCCACTATCATAGAGGAATGTTTGATCTATTGACATTAGGTGATGCTGCTTTTATTGGAAATTCAACTCCTCATGGGTATGTATTTACTCATAGAATGCTATTATTCAATATTGTGTTTAATGAGGAATATCTTAGTAATAACTTAGTTCATATAAAGGGGCTGTTAAGTGAACTGAAGTTACTTAGTAAAAATGAATCTCATTTAACAATTTCTCCACAAACACTTAAGCAAGTATTATCAATTTCTTATACATTAGATCGGGAATGTTTTCAGTTTGATGGTTTTACTTTTATGTCAATGCTATCCTCGTTTATACAAATTTCTTTGATGATGTTAAAGGATAATAATAAGAGATATTATTCATATCATAATATAGCTGATTATAGTAGTACGGAAATAAAGCTAGATGCTTTATTAAATACAATAAAATTAATACGTAAAAATATTAAACTGCCAATAAAAAATATCATTGAATTATTAAATGCTCAAAATTGTAATGATAAAACAATGCAACGTTATTTTAAAAATTATTTATATATATCTATACATCAATTTATTTTATTACAAAAATTAGTTTTAACAATGAATTATATTGTTAAATATCCTAATATGAGTTTGACATCAATTATAGAAGAAGCAGGCTATAGCAACTATAAAAATTTTTCTAGAAATGTTAAGGGGTTTTTTAATCTTTCACCAAAAGAATTCTATAAAAATATTTTAGAGATTGATAAATTAGGAAAACAATTAGATACATAATAAGTTCTTAGGATATTAAGGAATATTATTAGTGCAAAACCAGATTGGGCTTATGGTATCGTGCCATTAACAGCACCAATTGTGGGCGGTGTCATCGCAGCCCTATTGTTTAAAATCTTATCTTAATGATTTGATTTAGTCAGTCTGATCTTTTAGAATAGACAAAAATCAAAGTGACGTGGTATTCAAGCCACGTCATTTTTTATTTGTAAATTTTTAGTAAAAAATGACCGCTTATATAGCGCTTTGTTTTTACAATACTTTTTATAAAATAACCCACTTTTCAACATTTCATAGGAATAATTATGGCGTATACTACTTTTTCACAGAATAAAAATGATCAATTAAAAGAACCAATGTTTTTTGGTCAAAATGTTAATGTTGCACGTTATGATCAGCAAAAATATGAAATCTTTGAGAAGTTAATTGAAAAACAACTTTCATTTTTTTGGCGTCCAGAAGAAGTGGATGTATCGCAGGATCGTATTGATTATGCGGCATTACCAGAACACGAAAAACATATTTTTATCAGTAATTTAAAATATCAAACCTTATTAGATTCTATTCAAGGACGTAGCCCAAATGTGGCACTATTGCCTTTGGTTTCTATTCCTGAATTAGAAACGTGGATCGAAACGTGGACATTCTCAGAAACGATTCACTCTCGTTCATATACCCATATTATCCGTAATATCGTGAATGATCCTTCCGTTGTTTTTGATGATATCGTGACCAATGAAGAAATCATTAAGCGTGCCAAAGATATTTCAGTTTATTACGATAATTTAATCCGCGATTCGCAACTTTATAGCTTGTATGGTGCGGGTACTTATAAAGTGGATGGGAAGGATCATAAGATCTCATTGCGTACGTTGAAAAAACAACTTTATCTTTGTGTGATGAGCGTAAATGTATTAGAAGCGATTCGTTTTTATGTCTCTTTTGCGTGTTCATTTGCTTTTGCAGAGCGTCAGTTAATGGAAGGAAATGCAAAAATTATTAAATTTATCGCACGTGATGAAGCGTTACATTTAACAGGCACACAGCAAATTTTAAATATTATGGCGTCAGGGGAAGATGATCCTGAAATGGCAGAAATTGCCAAAGAGTGCCGTCAGGAAGCTTATGATTTATTTGTTGCCGCTGCAGAACAAGAAAAAGAGTGGGCGGATTATCTATTTAAAGATGGTTCAATGATCGGCTTAAACCGTGATATTTTAGTGCAATATGTGGAATATATTACGAATATCCGTATGCAAGCGGTTGGATTAGATCTGCCGTTTAAAGTACGTTCAAACCCAATTCCTTGGATCAATGCTTGGTTAGTATCAGATAATGTGCAAGTTGCACCACAAGAAGTTGAGGTAAGTTCTTACTTAGTTGGGCAAATTGACGCAAAAGTGGATACACAAGATTTTGGCGATTTCGATCTATAATGCAAATCAAGTTAATTAAAAGCCAAACGACCTTAAAACATAGCTCGGATAATTCTTTACTTGAAACCTTAGAAAAAAATGGCTTTTATCCTCGCTATCAATGTCGCATGGGCTTTTGCGGTGCGTGTAAAGTAACTTTAAAAAGTGGGCGTGTTTCCTACAAACAGCCCCCTTTAGCAATGATACAGTCACATGAAATTTTAACTTGTTGTTGTCAGGTAGAGCAGGATTTAGAGATTGAGTTTTAATTATTATTCGTTAAATAACTATTAGGATAGAACAATGGAACAACCAATTCAAAGACAAGTGGTACTTGATACTGAAACGACAGGTATGAACTTTGATGGCAAACCATATATTGGGCATAATATTATTGAGATTGGTGCAGTTGAGGTTATCAATAGACGATTAACTGGTCGAACTTACCACGTTTATATCAAGCCACCTCGTGCCGTTGAAGAAGAAGCGATTAAAGTTCACGGTATTACCGATGAATTTTTAAAAGACAAGCCAACTTTTGCTGAAATAGTTGATGAATTTGTTGATTTTATTAAAGGTGCAGAACTTGTGATTCATAACGCTCCCTTCGATGTGGGCTTTATGGATCATGAGTTTTCATTCTTAAAAAATCCTCCACCCAAAACTGCTGAGATGTGTGAGGTTACGGATACATTGCTAATGGCAAAAAAGATGTATCCAGGTAAGCGTAATAATTTAGATGCGTTATGTTCTCGTTTAGGCATTGATAATACCAAGCGTGTTCTTCATGGAGCATTATTGGATGCGGAAATTCTTGCTGATGTTTATTTAATGATGACGGGCGGGCAAATTGCATTATTAAGCGATTCTGATGAAGTAAAAGAGCAGGTAGTAGATGAAGTTTTAGCTATTCCAATGGATTTTAATACGAGTGATTTAATTCTTTTAAAGCCCACAGCAGAAGAGCAACAAGCTCATTTAGAGTATTTAAAATTGATTGATAAAAAATCGAAAGGAAATTGCATTTGGTTATCTGAAATTGCGACGAGTTCAGACAAACTGAATTAAAAGTTATCATATTGTTTATTTTAACAACATTTGATGTTGTTTTATAAAAAAATATTTGACGAATAAACTATAAATCATTATTATATGCCTCGTTCACAGCGGAGTGGTAGTTCAGCTGGTTAGAATACCTGCCTGTCACGCAGGGGGTCGCGGGTTCGAATCCCGTCCATTCCGCCAACAAATTTTAAGCCTCTGATTTTTATCAGAGGTTTTTGTTATCCTAAAATAATATAATCTAATGGCATATCCCAGTGTTCTACTGGTAATTTATCTACTTGTTGAAATTTATATCCTAATCCAATTTTAATTAAATTTGATGAAGTTTGTGCAAGAGTTCTATCATAAAAACCTCCCCCCATTCCTAAGCGATTACCTGATTTATCACAAGCAACTAAAGGGGTGAAAATTATATCTAGTTGATTTAACGGTAAGATTTTTTGCACGTTTAATACGGGTTCCAAAATACCAAAGCGGTTTAATTTTAGTGACTTTTTGCAATTATCATAGCGAATAAAAAGTAGATTTCCTTTCGAAAAAGGATGCAATACGGGAAGGTAAATCTGTTTCTGTTGTGCAGAGAGTTCATTTATTAAAGGGAGAGGGCATATTTCATTATTGAAAGGTAAATAAAAAGCGAAGTTAGTCGCTTTATATTTTTCTATTAACGCCATTGCAGGGACGATAATAGAGTTTGAAGCCTGAATTTGCTCTTGTTCTGATAAATTCAGGCGTTTGTTTCGCATTATTTGACGCAGCTGTTGGCGTTGTGATTGAATGCTTTCTTGCAATCTAATTATCTTCTACGGTTTTTATTATAATGTTGTGGACGAGGACGTTTTGGCAAAGGTAATAATGCTTCAACATCATATTGGCTCACAGGAATTGCGTGTCCAATATAGTTTTCAATCGCGGTTAAGTTTGTTGCATAACGCTCACAAGCAAAACTGATTGAATGTCCACTTTCCCCAGCACGACCTGTACGACCGATACGGTGTACATAGTCTTCACAATCGTCAGGTAAATCATAATTAAAGACGTGAGTAACTTCTGGAATATGTAAACCACGAGCTGCGACGTCTGTTGCAACTAGGATATCAAGCTGACCATTTGTAAAGCTTTCTAGTAGTGCTAAACGTTTTTTCTGTGCGATATCGCCTGTTAAAATGCCAACACGGTGTTTATCTGCTTTTAAGAAACGCCATACGTCTTCACATTTTTGTTTTGTATTTGCAAACACGATACAGCGATCTGGCCATTCTTCTTCAATTAAAGTTAGAAGTAGTGCCATTTTATCTTTATTTGATGGATAAAATAATTCTTCTTTAATACGATGTCCTGTGCGTTGTAAAGGTTCAACTTCAATATAAGTTGCTTCGTTCATATCTTCGTAAGCTAGCTCACGAACACGCTCAGAAAGTGTTGCAGAAAACAGCATTGTTAAGCGTTGTGTTGGAGCAGGGCATTGACGCATTAAATAGCGAATATCCTTGATGAAACCAAGATCAAACATACGATCTGCTTCATCTAAAACAACTACTTGGATTTGTTCAAGGTTGATGATGCCTTGTTTAACATAATCAATCACACGTCCAGTTGTTCCTACCAAAATATCAACGCCTTGTTCAATCGCTTTTACCTGTTTATCGTAGCCATCACCACCATAAGCAAGAGCCACGTTTAAATGGCAATTTTTAACAAAAATTTCAGCATCAGCACCAATTTGAACCGCAAGTTCACGAGTTGGAGCTAAAATTAACGCTCTTGGCTGATTAGGTTTGGTTTTCGTTTTGTTGCTCAGTAAATGATGAAAAGTAGCAACTAAAAACGCCATTGTTTTACCTGTACCGGTTTGAGCTTGCCCTGCGATATCTTTTCCTAAAAGCGTATGAGGAAGTGTTTGGGCTTGGATAGGGGTACAAAAATTAAAGCCTTTGCTATCAAGTGCATTTAGCACATCTTGATGAATAGAAAGATCTTTAAATTGTTGTTCTGTAAGGTGTTTTGACATTATGTTTCTCAAATTTGTAAATTTTAAAATAAATCTTACCGCTTGTAGGTAAGATAAAGTTGTGTAAAAGATACCATAAATAAAGGAATTTTAGTAGAATTCTATTTCATTATGCGTGATATATTATGAAAAACATCCTATTTTAAACAATAAAAATGATACAACTAACAACATATTCAGAAACGGAAACAGTCTTATTATCCAAAGCACAATGGTTATCAGGATTTAGCTTAGGCGAGATCGCAGAATCTTTAAATATTATTGTTCCTCCAGATTTACGTCGTGATAAAGGCTGGGTTGGAATGCTGATAGAAACTGCTCTCGGTGCAAAAGCGGGTAGTAAAGCTGAACAGGACTTTGCACATTTAGGAATAGAGTTAAAAACAATACCTATCAATCGTCAAGGACAGCCCTTAGAAACTACTTTTGTTAGCCTTGCGCCACTTACTCAAAATAGTGGTATTACTTGGCAAGGCTCTCACGTTCGCCATAAATTACAGCGAGTGTTATGGATTCCAGTGGAAGGGGAGCGACAAATTCCATTAAGTGAACGTCGTATTGGACAACCGATTTTATGGTCACCAACGCCAGAACAAGAGCAACAATTACAACAAGATTGGGAAGAATTGATGGAATTGATCGTACTGGGGAGATTAAATGAAATCAATGCAAAAATAGGTGAGGTTTTACAGCTTCGTCCCAAAGGAAAAAACAGCCGTTCTCTTGCAAATGCTTTTAATCAAGAGGGAGAACAGGTACAATCTCTGCCTTTGGGATTTTATCTTCGAAAAGAATTTACTTCAAAAATTTTACAGCAATTTTTTAATTAAAAAGGAATAGATATGTTTGAATGGATAGTAAATCCAGAAGCGTGGATTGTATTATTAACTCTGTCAGGGCTAGAAATTGTATTAGGGATTGATAATATTATTGTAATTACAATTTTAGTATCAAGATTACCGCAACATCAGCATAAATCAGCACGTATTTTAGGGCTTGGTTTAGCAATGATCACAAGGATCTTGCTGTTGCTTTCTCTTGCGTGGATGGCTCGCTTAGTTGATCCATTATTTTCATTATTAGGCAACGAGATCTCAGGACGCGATCTAATTTTAATTTTAGGGGGATTTTTCCTTATTATTAAGAGTGCAAGTGAATTGAAAGAGGCTATTAGAGGCGAGTCACATCACGAGACGTCGATTAAAGCACGTACAGCTAATTATGTAATGACTCTTTTTCAAATTGCCGTGATTGATATTGTGTTCTCGCTGGATTCTGTGATCACTGCTGTAGGAATGGCAAATGATATTCCAGTAATGGTGCTAGCGATTATCATTGCGGTAGGAATAATGATGCTTGCTGCAAATACAATTGGTGAATTTGTAGATCGCCATCCAACTATTAAAAATTTAGCCTTAGCTTTTTTGATTTTAATTGGAATTGCTTTAGTCGGTGAAGGCTTTGAAACCCACATTCCAAAAATCGCCGTTTACACAGCAATGGGCTTCTCAGTAATTGTGGAATTATTGAATATTAAAATGCGAAAAAATATGGAAAAGAATAAGTAAATCATATCGCATATTTACAACCAGATATTAAATGAAAAAGAATATCTGGTTTTTTTATGTGTGTAATTTACAAATAGCATAAATAAGATATTTAAATAAGTATTTTATAGATCAATGAATTGATTTTTAGATTATATGTAAGGAGAAAATAAACAGGAATGGTGCGACCAAGTGGACTCGAACCACCGACCCCTACCATGTCAAGGTAGTGCTCTAACCAACTGAGCTATGGTCGCATTTTTATATGCTTTGAAAACGTGGCGTATTTTATCATAAAAATACGATGATGCAATTTTTTGTAAAAATTTTTTTAAATTTAACCGCTTATTTATATGTAACTGCTTAAAATAAAAACGAATTTGCTTTAATTAGTCTTTATTTTGATTCAAATTTCACTTATTTTAAATAGGGTTTTTCTTTATTTTATCCTTTTCTTCACATTTACTTTATAGCTTAAAAGTATTATCATTTCAGGTGTTTATGCCATTTTGATGGTTATTTTTATTTTAAAAGCAAATTATAGAGGATAGGGATGCAAAACCTAGAAAAGATCGTAGATCAAGCGTTACAAGCGGTGGAATCTGCACAAGATGTTACAAGTCTTGAAAATATTAGAGTAGAGTATTTTGGTAAGAAAGGGCATTTTACGTCGTTAATGCAAGGATTACGTGATGTTTCACCAGAAGATCGTCCAAAAGTAGGGCAAAAAATCAATGAAGCGAAGCAACAAGCACAAGCCGCATTAAATGCGAAAAAAGAGACATTAGAAACCGAAGCATTAAATGCAAAATTATTTAGTGAAAGTATTGATGTGAGTTTACCGGGTCGTAAAACAGAACTTGGTGGTTTACACCCTGTATCTATCACGATTGATCGCGTGACCAAATTCTTTGCGGATTTAGGTTTTTCTGTGGAAAATGGTCCTGAAATTGAATCAGATTATTATAACTTTGATGCATTAAATATTCCAAAACATCACCCTGCACGTGCGGATCACGATACATTTTGGTTTGACGCACAACGTTTGTTAAGAACACAAACATCAGGTGTACAAATTCGTTCAATGGAACAAACTCAGCCACCAATTCGCATTATTGCACCGGGTCGCGTGTATCGTAATGATTACGATCAAACGCACACACCAATGTTCCATCAAATCGAATTATTATTTGTGGACAAAAAAGCGAATTTTACTGAATTAAAAGGTTTGTTACATAGTTTCTTGCGTGCCTTCTTTGAAGAAGATTTAGAAGTACGTTTCCGTCCATCTTTTTTCCCATTCACAGAGCCTTCGGCAGAAGTGGATGTTATGGGTAAAAATGGTAAATGGTTAGAAGTGTTAGGTTGTGGAATGGTTCATCCTAATGTGTTGAAAAATGTAGGTATCGATCCGAATGAGTACTCAGGCTTTGCTGTGGGTATGGGGGTTGAGCGTTTAGCAATGTTGCGTTATAACGTGACCGATTTGCGTGCATTCTTTGAGAATGACTTACGTTTTTTAAAACAATTTGATTACAAATAAGATAGGATGAGGAAAGAATAATGAAATTTAATGAATCTTGGTTGCGTGAGTGGGTAAATCCAGCGATTACAACGGAACAATTATGCGATCAAATCACAATGCTTGGTTTAGAAGTGGACGGCGTTGAGGCGGTTGCAGATACCTTTTCAGGCGTTGTTGTGGGTGAAGTGGTTGAATGTGGTCAGCACCCAAATGCAGATAAATTACGTGTCACCAAAGTAAATGTGGGTGGCGAGCGTTTATTAGACATCGTGTGTGGTGCACCAAACTGCCGTTTAGGTTTAAAAGTGGCTTGTGCTGTTGATGGTGCAGTTTTACCAGGTAATTTCAAAATTAAGAAAACCAAATTACGTGGCGAACCGTCTGAAGGAATGCTTTGTTCATTCACTGAATTAGGCATTAAAGTTGAGCAAGATGGTATTATTGAATTGCCAGCAGACGCACCTATCGGTAAAGATTTCCGTGAATATTTAGATTTAGAAGATAGTATTGTTGAAATCAGCTTAACGCCAAATCGTGCGGATTGTTTAAGTATTTCAGGGATTGCACGTGAAGTGGCGGTTGCAAATCAGTTAGAAATGGTTGCACCAACATTTGAGCCAGTTTCAGCAACAATTTCAGATAAAGTTGCCGTAGAAATTCACAATCCAGAGGCTTGCCCACGCTATTTAGCTCGTGTGGTTAAAAATGTGAATGTAAACGCACAATCGCCACTTTGGTTACAAGAAAAATTACGCCGTTGTGGTATGCGTTCTATCGATCCTGTGGTTGATGTCACAAACTTTGTGTTACTAGAATTAGGTCAGCCAATGCACGCCTTTGATATGGCAAAAGTGAACGCACCAATTCAAGTACGTTTAGCAAAAGAAAATGAAAAATTAGTGTTATTAGACGGTAATGAAGTTGCATTAAAAGAAAATACCTTGCTAATTTGCGATCAAAATCAACCGCTTGCAATGGCGGGGATCTTCGGTGGTAAAGAAAGTGGCGTAAGTGATACGACAACAGATATTATTTTAGAGGCAGCATTCTTTGCACCATTGGCCATTGCAGGACGTGCAAGACAATATGGTTTACATACGGATTCTTCGCACCGTTTTGAGCGTGGTGTGGATTTTGAAAATACACGCAATGCAATGGAACGTGCAACCGCATTATTATTAGAAATCTGTGGTGGTGAAGCGGGCGAAATCGTGGAAGCGAAAAGTGATGAGCATTTACCAAAAGCAAATCAAGTGACGTTACGTCGTGAAAAGTTAGACGCTTTATTAGGTCATCATATCCCTGATGAAACCGTCACTGATATTTTAACGCGTTTAGGTTTATCGCCAATTTTTGCAAATAATGAATGGAAAGTGACCGCTTGTAGCTGGCGTTTTGATATTGAAATTGAAGAAGATTTAATTGAAGAAGTGGCTCGCATTTACGGTTATAACAGCATTCCAAATAATGCACCGTTAGCACACTTAAATATGAATGAACACCGTGAAGCGAACTTAGATTTAATGCGTGTCAAAATGGCATTAGTGGACAGCGATTACCAAGAGGCGATCACTTATAGTTTTGTTAATCCAAAAACACAGGCGTTATTACACCCAAATCAAGAATCTATTGTGTTACCTAATCCAATTTCAGCGGATATGTCAGCAATGCGTTTATCGTTGTTAAGTGGTTTGTTAGAAGCGGTCGTTTATAACCAAAAACGTCAGCAAAGCCGAGTACGTTTATTTGAAACTGGTTTACGTTTTGTGCCTGATGAAAATGCGGAAATGGGTATTCGCCAAGAACAAATGTTAGCGGCGGTTATTGTAGGTGCAAAACATAATGAACACTGGACGGGTAAATCAGATAACGTTGATTTCTTTGATTTAAAAGGCGATTTAGAGCGAGTTTTATCTCTAACAAATAAAGCGAAATCAGTACGTTTTGTGGCTAAAACCTATGACGCATTACATCCAGGTCAATCAGCAGCGATCTTAATTGATGAAAAAGAAGTGGGTTTTATCGGTACAGTACACCCAAAAGTTGCACAAAAATTAGATATTTCAGGTACAGCAGTCGTATTTGAAATTTTATGGTCAGCGATTGATGAGCGTGCGGTTACACAAGCGAAAGAAATTTCTAAATTCCCAGCAAATAAACGTGATATTGCGGTTGTGGTTGATCGTAATGTGGCTGTGGCAGATATTTTATCTACTTGTCAAAAAGCAGGTGGAGAGAATCTAATTGCGGTAAATCTTTTTGATGTTTATCAAGGTGAAAATATTGGTAGCGATAAGAAGAGCTTAGCAATTAGCTTAACTGTTCAAGATACTTCAAAAACCCTTGAAGAAGAAGAGATCAATACTGTAATTAAATCTGTATTGAGCGAACTTGAACAATGTTTTAGAGCATATTTGAGAGATTAGTTTGAGGAATAACGTATGACGCTAACCAAATTTGAAATAACAGAAAATCTTATTGAACAGCTTGATTTAGATAAAGCTGTGGCAAAAGAGTTTGTTGAGCTATTTTTTGAAGAAATTCGAGCCTCTTTGGAAAAAGGTGAAGAGGTTAAATTATCTGGTTTTGGTAATTTCCAACTACGAGAAAAGAAAGCTCGTCCAGGACGCAACCCTAAAACAGGGGAAGATGTTGCTGTTTCTGCTCGACGAGTGGTGGTGTTTAAACCAAGTCAGAAATTAAAAGATCGTATTGAAAAGGTCAATTAGAATAACGAAGAATGATAATGAATAGGATTAAATAATGGTATTTTACAAACATAGGAAGTTCCTTTTTTTAGGTGTAGTTTGCTGTTATTTAGTTCTGTTTTTAACAGGATGTTCAACATCAGGTTATCATTCTGAGTCTAGAAATGGACATCTGAATCGTTCATCATCTACGATTCCGAACCTTATTAAACAATATAATAGTTGGAAAGGAACACGTTATCAGCTAGGTGGAATGAGTAAGCGAGGTGTTGATTGCTCAGGTTTCACTTTGGTTACATTCAGAGATCTTTTTGGATTGCGTATTGCAAGAACAACTGTTGCACAATCCAAGCAAGGTTTTTATATTCCTAAACATAATCTGCAAGCAGGCGATTTAGTCTTCTTTAAAACAGGGCGAGGACCTTTTGGAAATCATGTTGGGATTTATGTAAAAAATGGTGTTTTTTTGCACGCCTCATCTAAAAAAGGGGTGACTTATTCAAACTTGAATTCTCCATATTGGAAAAAAGTATATTGGCAAGCTCGACGTTTATAGCAAAAGTATGAAGTAGCTCACAAAATTGAATATTTTATAACAGAAGTGTTTGAAAAATAGTTAGATTTATTTTATCTTATGAGCATAAAAAATAAGTGTTGTGTTTAACAACCTTTTCATAATTTGCTTTCCGAGTGCCCCTTAGTTTAGGGGCTTTTTTTGTTTTTAGGATGTGAGATTTTTCAATATAATAAATTGAAATTATTACTAAAATATTGTAGGTGTCTACTTAGCTTACTGATAAAATCAGTAATACTTAATTCTTCGGTTTTAATTTATTATGATATCTTTTTAAGGAAAACGATGTTAATTGAACAAGCAACGGTTTTGAAATATAGTAATGGCAAGGCTTTGATTGAGTGTTATTCAAAATCAGGATGTGGTGGCTGTTCTGCTAAAAATGGTTGTGGTACACAATCACTCTCTGAATTAACGGGCAAAAAAAATCAAATTCTGTTGGAAATTGATGTAAACCAAGAATTAAAACAAGGTGATATTGTCCAAATTGGGTTGAAAGAAGCGACTCTTTTAGCGGGAGTTATTTGGCTATATGGCCTACCACTTTTCGTGTTAATTTGTGTAGCGGTCGGATTTTCACAACTTTTTGCAAATGAACTTCTGGTTGCATTGTGTTCATTTTTGACTACTTTAAGTAGCTTTTGGTTAATAAAGCAGAAATTTGATAGACATAATGATTATCAAGTTACTTTTTTAAGAAAAATTTAGCATAAAATTGTGCTTTTGTTAGGTATAATCGCAACACTTATTTTATTAAAGGATCTTATTTTGAATACAGAAACACTTTATGGCGTATGTGCCATTCTTATTATCATTGTTTTAATTATTAGCTGGCTATTTTTTTCTAGAAATAGTCTTCAACAACAGTTAGATGAAATATCATCTAAATATGATAATTTAGTTGATGAAAAAACCAATTTAGAGCAGTGGGGTATTCAGCAAAGCACTAAGCTAGAAGCAACCCTTGAGCGTGTTAAAGAACGTGACAACTCGATTTTAGATGGGCTAAAACAAAATGCATTATTGTCTTCTCAATTAAAGCAAACGCAGTTAGAGCTGACACAATTACGAACCACATTACACGAAAAACAAGCGAATTTCGAAGAGCAACAACGTAATTTTGTGGAAGTAAAACAGCAATTGAATGTAGAGTTTCAGCATTTAGCTCAAAAGATTTTAGATGAAAAAACAAAATCTTTTGATGAAACTAATCAATCATCGATCAATTTACTTTTGAAACCTTTCAAAGAACAGATTGATCAATTCCAAAAACGTGTCAATGAAGTGCATAGCGAAGCACTGAAAGGCAATACGAATTTAGAGTTAGAGATCAAACGTGTATTAGAGATCGGGCTTTCTATGTCTCAAGAAGCACAGAATCTAACGACGGCGTTGAAAGGGAATAATAAAGTTGCAGGGAACTGGGGCGAAATTCAGCTTGAGAGTGCGTTACAATCAGCGGGACTTTTGAAACAAGAGCATTATCTTGCCCAAGAAAGTTATCACAATGAAGAAGGCAAACGCTTTGCTCCTGATTTTGTGGTTAAATTACCGGATAATAAGCATTTAGTTTTAGATAGTAAAGTCTCGTTAGTGGCTTATGATAAAGCGGTTAAATCGACGGAAAACTTTGCTATTTCACAAGCCCTTGATGAACATTGCCGTTCATTAAGAACCCATATTGATGGTTTATCTAAGAAAAATTATAGCCAGTTATTAGGTATAAAAAGCCCTGATTTTGTGCTGATGTTTGTGCCTGTTGAACCTGCTTATATTGAAGCAATGAAACACGATCCACAACTCTTTAACTATGGTTATGAACGCAACGTGATTTTAGTTTCTCATACAACCTTAATGCCAATTCTACGCACCGTTGCGAATTTGTGGCGAATTGAACGAGGTAATGTGGAAGCTCGCGAAATCAGTGAAAAAGCAGGCGATATTTATAATCAAGTTTGTGTGATAGCAGACCGTTTAAATAGCTTAGGAAAAACCTTAACGACTGTGAATAAGCATTATAATAGTGCTATTACTGCAGTGGTTGGTCAACAAGGTTTAGTGGGTAAAGTAGAGCGTTTTCAAACTCTTTCAACCAAAGCTCTGCAAAAAGAACCAATGCAGCTAGAACCACTAAATAATGATTTTGATACAGCGCGCTTGGAGTTGTTGATTGAACAGCAAGAGATAGGACATCGAGCTGAATTGTAACGTTATAAGATATGTAAAAAGTTGGTGAGAGTTTATATTTCTGCCAACTTTTTTATTTTACATTATCGAATGAAAAGATTAAGTGGCAAGAAACTAAGCGGTTAATTATTTGTTGATTTTTACCAATTTACTTGAAAATGTGAAGCAACTATTGTTAGCCTCACTTAGATATGATATTAAAGCTTTTAGCTGACTTCCGTGAGCTTATTGGGAAAAGATATATTTAATTAGAGATAGTTAGAGTATCTTTCAAGAAAAAGAAAGGTCTGCAAAAATTACAGACCTTTATAAATAATCATAGCAATATTAAGAATATTTATTTAGCGGGAGTTTCAGATTTTTCTTCAACAACCGTTGCTGTATCTATTTCATCTTTCTTCTGATCAACCTCAATCTCGGCTTCAACTTTAGTTTCTGCTGGTTGCTCTTCTTTTTTATCATTTTCTAATTGTAGTTGATTAAAAAGTTCAATACTATGAGCTTCAGGTAATAATTTTTCTGAACCTTCTGCTAAGTGGGTATACAATTTTTTGTAATCCTTAGCAAGAGTTGATAAAAGAACAGCACTTTCAGAAAAATGAGCCTCTAGGTGCTGTTTCTGAACTTCTTTTTCTGCTTTTACTTTTTTAAACTCTTTTTCGAGTTTAACATGTTTTTTAACACTGCCTTTTGTTAAGCCTAATACAACATAGCCAATAATTAGACCAATAATAAAAGCAATAACAACAGCTGTCCACATTTCGTTTGTCCAGTTTTGCATAGGTGTCTCCTCAATTTGAATAAATAAAAACTGCAATACAGACGCTACAATAACATAATTTGTTCCCTAAAATGAAGATTTTATCTTTAATTCTGTGACATTACCCACAAAAATAAAATATCTGTTGAGATTTGTCACTAAAATCTGTACAATTTACAAACCCTGTTTTTGCTTGGTTTTCCCGCCAAGTAAGCTTTTGTTGAAACAAACTCGAAGGGGTTATGTTTGAACTACTAGGTAATACTCATGTTGAGTATTGGGTTAATAACTATTAAATAATATTGGTATTAAATAAATGAAAACTTTTGTAGCAAAACCAGAAACAGTACAACGTGACTGGTATGTAGTAGATGCACAAGGCAAAACATTAGGTCGTTTAGCGACTGAAATTGCTCGCCGTCTTCGTGGTAAACATAAACCTGAATATACTCCACACGTGGATACAGGTGATTACATTGTTGTAATCAATGCAGACAAAGTGGCAGTAACAGGTAGAAAAGAAAGCGATAAAATCTACTACTGGCACACTGGCTATGTAGGTGGTATTAAACAAGCTACCTTCAAAGAGATGATTCAACGTCGTCCTGAAGCTGTGATTGAAATTGCGGTTAAAGGTATGTTGCCAAAAGGTCCATTAGGTCGCGCAATGTATCGTAAATTAAAAGTGTATGCAGGTTCTGAACATAACCACGCAGCACAACAACCACAAGTTTTAGACATTTAATCACGGAGCATAGAAAATGACAGCGAATCAAAACTACGGCACAGGTCGCCGCAAAAGCTCTTCAGCTCGTGTATTTATCAAACCGGGCAGCGGTAAAATTGAAATCAACAACCGTTCATTAGACGTGTATTTCGGTCGTGAAACCGCACGTATGGTTGTTCGTCAACCATTAGAGTTAGTTGAATTAACTGATAAATTAGACCTTTACATTACTGTTAAAGGTGGTGGTATTTCTGGTCAAGCAGGTGCGATCCGTCATGGTATCACTCGTGCATTGATGGAATATGATGAGTCTTTACGCCCAGCATTACGTGCAGCAGGCTTCGTTACTCGCGATGCTCGTTGCGTTGAACGTAAAAAAGTGGGTTTACGCAAAGCACGTCGTCGTCCACAATTCTCAAAACGTTAATATTATTTTCGTTTTCGAAGCAGAGAGAAATCTCTGCTTTTTTTATATCTTTATTTTCTTATGTAAAAAATCTGTTAAAATATCCAACCGAATATTATCTAAACCAAAGGGGTTAATTATGAAAATTGTTGAAGTCAAACACCCACTCGTTAAACATAAATTAGGTTTAATGCGTGCAGCAGACGTAAACACTAAACATTTCCGTGAACTTGCTACAGAGATTGGTAGTTTACTTACTTATGAAGCAACAGCGGATTTAGAAACTGAAAAAGTAACCATTGATGGTTGGAATGGCGATGTAGAAGTGGATCGCATTAAAGGTAAAAAAGTAACAGTTGTCCCTATTTTACGTGCTGGTCTTGGAATGATGGACGGTGTGCTTGAACATATGCCAAGTGCAAGAATCAGTGTTGTAGGAATGTATCGGAATGAAGAAACCTTAGAACCAGTTCCTTACTTTCAAAAACTAACAAATGATGTGAGTGAGCGTTTAGCAATTGTAGTTGATCCTATGCTTGCAACAGGTGGATCAATGATTGCTACTATTGATTTGCTAAAAGCAGCTGGTTGTACAAATATTAAAGTATTGGTTTTAGTTGCTGTGCCAGAAGGAATCGCAGCTCTTGAAAAAGCACACCCAGATATTGAGCTTTATACAGCTTCTATTGATGATCATCTAAATGAGCAAGGATATATCATTCCTGGTCTTGGAGATGCTGGTGATAAGATTTTTGGTACAAAATAATCTCAATAATTACCATAAATTAAAATTAACAAAACTATAATTATAAGCGGTTAAATTTTTTATTCTTTTTGCAAATTTTAATAAAAATTAAACCGCTTTTTATTGACTGAGTCCAATAAAAAAAGAAAGAAGAAGTGGCACGGCAATGTTGATAATAAATCCAAAACTAATCGCTAGCGGAACAACTTGTGTGCCACCTGATTTTTGGATTATTGGTAAACTGACATCAAGAGACGTCGCCGCCCCTAATCCCACAGCAGTAGAAGGAAAGCGTGACATAAAGAAAGGGATAGTAAATAAACAGTAAAGCTCACGAGAAAGATCGTTGAAAAAAGCGGTTGAACCAGCGATTGCTCCCCAAGTATCGCCAATTAAGGTGCTGGAAAGGGAATACCAGCCCAAGCCTGACGCAAAGGTTAAGCCTTTTATCAATGAAAAATTGCAAAAAGTAGCAATAATTACACCGCTTATCATCGCACTAATCAGCATCACGATAGACAGTTGAATACCTCTTTTATTCATAAAAACTTCTGCTAGTGGAATGCCACTGTTTCTAAGCTGAATGCCTACACAGAAAATCATTATAACCAAAGGATAGACGCTTAAATGCGATGAAAATGTGATGAAATCTTTTAATAGAAAACTAACAATTCCGCCCAGTAACACCATTGAACAGAGTAAACTTGATTCAAAGAGCAGTTTTAAGCGAGAAGGAAGTGGTTCATTACTTTGAATTTCTAGGCGATAAGGCATTAAAAATTCAAAGAGTAATAAACAAGTAATGTTACAACCTTGAACGATTACACTCATCATAAAAGCGGTGTAACCAATTTGGGGTAAAATGGTAGTAAGATTATCAAGCTGTCCAAGTGAACAGCCCATAAAAAATAGAATAAAATAAAGACAGGTCATTAAAATACGATTTATTATCACCAGTTTTTCAGCTTGGTTAAATTTAATTAAATAGCCAAAGAAAAGTGGAAAAAAGACAATAGATAAACCGTATAACATTTTTTAGCTCACTATAATTTCAACAATAAATTTGCTAGCGTTTTTACCCCAATGCCAGTCGCCCCGGTTGCCCATAAATCGTTTGGCGATTTACGGAAAGTGGCTGAGCAATCAATGTGTAGCCAGTTTTGAGCATAATCTTTCACAAAATAAGATAAGAATGCGGTCGCTGTACTCGCCCCAGCCCCAACACCAGCAGGTAATGAGCCCACATTTGCAATATCTGCAAAAGAGGAAGCGGTCTGATTTCGATGGAATTCTTCAAAAGGTAAACGCCAGAATTTCTCGTGTTCTATTTTCGCTGAATCGAATAATTTTTCAACTAAATTATCATCAATCGATAACACACTGTGATAATCATTGCCCACTGCCACTTTTGCTGCACCTGTTAGTGTCGCACAGTCAATAATATAGCTTGGATTTTGCTTATCCGCTTCAATCAAACCGTCCGCTAACACTAAACGTCCTTCGGCGTCAGTATTTAACACTTCCACAGACACGCCATTACTATAATGGATAATGTCGCCCAATTTCATTGCTTGACCATTGATTGAGTTTTCAGCACAGCATAAATAGAGTTTTACACGCTGTTTCAAACCACGAGAAATAGCTAATCCTAACGCCCCTGTGACTAAGGCCGCTCCCCCCATATCGGTTCGCATTGTTTCCATTGAACTACTCGGTTTTAAACTGTAACCACCTGTATCAAACGTAATTCCTTTACCTACTAAACACGCTGTGACAGGGGCTTTTTCATCGCCTGTTGGATTGTAATCTAGTTGCAACATCGCAGGTTGATTAACCGCCCCTTTACCGACATTCCAAATGCCTTGATAGCCCTGTGTTTTCAGTTCATCGCCACAAATAATTTTTGTAGATACATTCTCTGGATTTGCAATTTCTTGGATAAATTCAACCGCTTTGCTTGCCAAAACTTCAGGAGTAACCACATCAGAAGGGGCATTGATGATCTCTTTGGTAAACTGGCTACATTTAATGCGTGCGTTTAATTCTTGTTGTTCTTGTTCAACAAGTTCAGGGAACTGAATTTCGCCTTTATTTTTAACACTCACAAAACCTTGTTGAAATGCCCAACATTCTTCTAATTTCCACTCATCGCCCATTAACATCGCAAGGCTAATACCTTGATTTTTAATTTTTCTCGCTGCCTGTTGAATGCTCGTTAAAGCGTCTTTTTTCAAGTGAATTGTCGCCCCTTTATCATTAAAGGATACTAACGCATTATTGCCCCATTGTTCTGGTGCGACATCTTGTGATAAATAAATATTCATTGTTCCCCTCCCTTTATATTCCTAGCAGATATGGTGGGAGCATATTCCATTCGCTACGCTCATTCAATGCTCCCCTACAATATTTTAAAATAATAATTACTCATTTACTTATTATTCTATTTGTTCATTAACGTAGGGGAGTATTAGCAAACTTGTTTGCGTATATGCTCCCGTTGCTCGATACTTCAATTTAGAAAAAATCTAATGCTATGATTGACGGGAGTATATTCCATTCGCTATGCTCACTCAATGCTCCCCTACAGTACTTTAAAATAATAATTACTCGCTCGCTTGCTGTTTTAATTCTTTAATCGCTTTTTCATCAAAGAAATATTGTGTGCCGCAGCATTCGCATTGCATATCGATTACGCCTTGTTTGGCTTCGAGCATTTCTGAGATTTCTTCATCAGATACTAATAATAATGCACCGCCAGAACGCTCTCTTGAACAGCCACATTTAAAGCTGACGCTTTGTGGTTCGAATACTTCAACGGTTTCTTCGTGGTATAAACGGAATAATAATTCTTGTGCTGGTAGCCCAAAAATTTCTTCATTTTTAATGGTTGATGTTAGGGTGGCTAGATGATCAAAATCATCAGGTGTACCTGTGCCATCTGGCATAATTTGAAGTAACATTCCGGCACCGACTGCTTGACCATTAAACTCGCCAACACGAATAATTAACTGGGTTTGCAGTTGCTCTGAACGTGTAAAATATTCTTCTAAGCATTCTGTGATTGTTGGTTTATCTAATGCGATAACACCTTGATAACGCTCGCCATTTTCAGGAATTACAGAAATAATCAATACTGCTTTTTCGCCAACCATTTGTTGCAACGTTGCATCGTCAGCAATTTCGCCGTCCACACGTGCTAAGGCACGCATTTGTTGTTTGTCGTTGCCATTTACGACCGCTAATTTTAAAGCTCCATCGCCGCCTTGAATTTGAACGGTAATCGTTCCTTCAAATTTCAATGTTGCTGTAAATAAACTGGTTGCCACCAACATTTCGCCCAATAAATTTTGGACTGGCTTTGGATAATGGTGGGTGTTTAGGGTTTCCGTAAAAGTATTGTTTAAACGTAACCACTGCCCACGCACGGCACGATTTTGGAATAAATAGCGATAAAGTTTATCATTATCTTGAATATAATCTTGTTGTGTTAAAGTCATTCTATCTCCGAGTGTTTGAATTTAATTAAATCACGACGCTCTTTTTTGTTAGGGCGTCTGTCAGGGTGTGGCATTGAAAGATAATTCATTTTTCGAGCCAATGCCATTTTTTCTCTTTTTTCGATACTTTGAGCTGTTTCTTGATACAATTTTTGGGCTTCTGGTGCACCTTTTCGCTGATCGCTGATTTCAAGCACTTCTACCTCTTTTTCATCATTACCTTGACGTAAAATGATTTTTGCACCAATCTCCACAGCTTTGCTCGATTTAATCCGTTGCCCATTATAATGCACTTTCCCGCCCTCGATCATCGATTTTGCGATGGTTCGAGTTTTGTAAAAACGTGCCGCCCAAAGCCATTTATCTAAGCGGATCTCATCAGGAATTTCTCTGCCTTTTTTCTGTTTTTGCTGTGCTTTTCTCATAATTGTCCATATAGCATAATGTAAAAGTATCGTGTTAGTTATCAGAATCAATCGTTTTGGGATCTTATTAGAAATCAGACAATTTGTAAATTTTGATCTTTATTCTACCGCTTAACTGCCGATAAAACAGGAACTAAATTTTCGTTGTTGGCTTATTTAAGATTTGGGTTAGTTTATCAATGATATTTTTAGGGTCAAGCTCTAACACTTCACAATATTGAATAAACTCAATAATATCCAAGCGGCGATCCCCTGTTTCTATTTTTCCAATCAAAGAATAAACCACGCCCATTTTTTCTGCTAATGCACGTTGTGAAAGACCGAGCTGTTTTCTCTGGTCGGTAAATAATTCCCGTAACCATTGTTGCTCGTAAGAATGTATAGATGATCGTAATTTTTTCATTGCACCTATTTTAGGTTCAAGTTAAAACGCACCTGTTTTAGGTGCAAAAATCATAAGGAGAATTTATGAAAAAATTAGCGTTACTTACAGCAATTTCAATGCTAACGGCTTGTGGAACAATCGGAAACACGATCATTTCTGATCAGTCACTACAAGATAAAGCTGCTTTCGCTTTAAACACCACAAGTGATAAAGTCAAAATCTCCCACCGTAATGGTGGGATTGATGATATTCGTTTTGTGGCGAGTGTAGGGAGAAAATCTTATCAGTGCTACATCACAACAGTAGCAGGTGTTGTGTCGTCTGATGCAATTTGCTCGGGAAGTCGTAGTGTAAAACAAAAGCATAATTCAAACTGTAATGCGTTATTACGTGCAGCGGGACGTTGTTAGGGAGAAAGCGATGAAAAAATCAATTTTATTCTTGGGTTTGTCAACATTGGTGCTTACTGGTTGTTCTGAAAAGGATAAAGCTTATTATTTATCTCATATTGATGATGCGAAAACTAAATTTAAACAGTGTGAAAAACGGATGTTTGAAGCAATGTCTTCAAGAGATCAGGAAAAGTTTGAAGCCGTAGGAAAAGATAAAGAGTGTGTAGCAGCTGAACAAGCACTTCGTGAAGATCGCAAAATTCAAGCGGAAAAAAAACGTTTGGAAGAAGAGGCATTACAGAAAGCTGAAGTTTCCAAAGCTCGTAAACAGCTCGATAAAAAATTTGCAAATTTAGATTGGAAAGAGACCGCTTATCAATATGTGAATAGCGATTGTGCGAAGAAATTTTTTATTGCCCCTAATAATTATGAATGCCGAGCTTTTAAAGAAATATATGATGAAAAAGCAGAGCAAGGTAAACAGGAATTATTAAAAAATTCATTAGAGCAGTTAGTTACCTCAAAGAAAGCGTATTGTTCAAAAGATCAAAGACGTTATTCAGCTTGTGATATTTGGAAATCAGCCGTGAAAGAGCAGAGTAAGGTGGAATTTTCAGCATTAGATTTTGATCAATTACATCGTCAAAGTAATAAATATTGTAACTATGGCTCTCAATATTATGACGCTTGTTCAACGCTCGAAGAGGTGGCAAGAGAAAAAGAAAATATGATTATAGATCAATATGTTAAAAATTATGAATCCTTAAAGAAAGATTACAATCAATGCGTGACAAAACTTGCCAAGATTGGTGATAGCTATAAAGTTTATAAACAACGAGCGGAAATAGCGGAAAATTATCCTTGCCCCCAAGCACATTTGGCTCGTCTCAAATTGGGCTTACCTTTTGATAATTTTAAAACTTTGATGGATTAACTTTTTACTTTAAAAAATAGGAGAAAATTATGAGCAATTTTTTATCAAAAACATTTGGTGGATTATCACGAGCTTACTACATCAGACAATTTTTATTTGGTTTGATTTTTTGTGTGATGTTGGGAAGTGGTGTATTTTCAACAGGAAAAATGGATCAAATTATTGCAAGTACTATTGGTTGTTTGGTTTTAAATATACTTTATCCTTATTCTCGTTTTGTTTATGAGAGTGCGGTCAACTATATTATGGGCGAAAATGCTTTTTTTACAGATATTAAACTATTTCTAATTATTAAATTTATTACAATGTTTATTTGCTGGGCTTTTTCATTTGCGATTGCTCCAATCGGCTTGGCTTATCTTTATTTCTATCACTCCAAGCAAGAAAAAGAATTAGCAAAATCAGAGTAAAATTTGTTAATGCCATTCAATAAACAAGCGGTCATATTTTGTAAAAGATTTGCAAAATATGACCGCTTTAATCATTGTTAAAAAAGAATTAGAATCCTTCTTTTAAGCTCACTGTTAAGTTAAATACTAAATGATCTTGTGAACTGTCTTTACTGTCTAAGCAGTAGTAACCTTCACGCTCAAACTGATAACCTACGCCCACTTTTGCGTCCGCTAATGATTTCTCAACAAAACCATTTTTTACCACTAATGATTCAGGGTTTAAAACTGCATTCACATCTTCTTCTGCACCTGGATTCGGCACAGTGAATAAGCGATTATAAACTCTGAATTCAGCAGGTTTGTTGTTGGTTGCACTTACCCAGTGGATTACACCTTTCACTTTACGACCGTCTGCTGGATTTTTGCCTAAGGTTTCAGGATCGTAAGTACAGAAAATGGTAGTAATGTTGCCGTTTTCGTCTTTTTCAACACGTTCTGCTTTAATTACATAGGCATTACGTAAACGCACTTCTTTGCCTAACACTAAGCGTTTATATTTTTTGTTTGCTTCTTCACGGAAGTCTGCTTCATCAATATAAAGCTCACGTCCGAATGGCACTTCACGGCTACCCATTTCTTCATTTTGTGGGTGGTTTGGTGCGTTTAAGATTTCTTCATCGCCCTCAAAGTTTTCAATAATGACTTTAACTGGGTTGATAACCGCCATTGCACGTGGTGCGTTGGTGTTTAAATCATCACGGATACAAGCTTCTAACGCACTGTACTCCACCACGTTATCTTGTTTAGTTACACCGATGCGGTGGCAGAATTCACGCAATGAAGCAGGGGTATAACCACGACGACGTAAGCCTGAAATGGTTGGCATACGAGGGTCGTCCCAACCGTCCACGATTTTATCTTCCACTAATTTTAATAATTTACGTTTTGAGGTTAGCGTACCTTCTAAATTTAAACGAGAAAATTCGTACTGATGAGGTAGCGGTCTTTCAATTGAAATATTTTCTAACACCCAGTCATAAATACGGCGGTTATCTTGGAATTCAAGGGTACAAATTGAGTGTGTGATACGCTCAATCGCATCAGAAATACAGTGAGTAAAATCGTACATCGGATAAATGCACCATTTATCGCCTGTTTGGTGGTGGGTTGCAAATTTCACACGATAAAGCACAGGATCACGCATAACCATAAATGGTGATGCCATATCCACTTTAGCACGTAAACACGCTTTACCTTCGGCAAATTCACCGTTTTTCATCTTTTCAAATAAGGCTAAATTTTCTTCTACGCTACGATCACGGTATGGGCTATTTTTACCTGCTTCGGTTAATGTACCACGATATTCACGCATTTCATCAGGCGATAACTCATCAACATAAGCTAAACCTTTTTCGATCAATTCAATCGCATAGCCATAAAGAGCATCAAAATAATCTGACGCATAATGAATATCACCGTGCCATTTAAAACCTAACCATTCCACATCTTCTTTGATTGAATCCACATATTCCACATCTTCTTTGGTTGGGTTTGTGTCATCAAAACGTAGATTACATAACCCTTTATAATCCTGAGCAAGCCCAAAGTTTAAGCAGATCGATTTTGCGTGACCGATATGTAAATAACCGTTTGGTTCTGGTGGAAAACGAGTATGAACTTGAGTATGTTTGCCTGACGCTAAATCTTCATCAATAATATGGGTAATAAAATTTGCTCTTGTATTTGTTTCCGCTGTTAAACTTTCGTTGCTCATCTCTTCATTGCTCATTTGGGTAACCTTGCCTTAAAAAATAGTAAAAAAATAGTAATCTTGTTATTTTACACAATTTAGGAATTAACTCAATCCATCCGTAAAATAAGCGGTTGGATTTTGGGGAGAATTTGCAAATTTTTAGGAATAAAAAAGTGAGCTTATGCCAAACTCACTTTTTTATAATTAGTTATTTCATTTTGTTAGGTTTAGATAACAAAATTTTTACATCAGGATCATCAATAAATTTTTTATATCCGCTATAAATCAATTTATTTACGTCATTGATAATAGATTGCAAAGTTATAGTAAATTTACTTACTCTCAAAGGATCAGCCATATAATCTTTATCTAATTTGATTGTACTATTTTGATCAATAATCTTATAATTGATTGTGTAATTCCAATCTACATTGAACCCAAGATCATCAGCTTTGAATTTTTTTATTTTTCCAACTATTGTTAGATTTCCTTTACCAAATTCAACTCCTGATCTTTCTAATTCAATAAAAGTGCCTCGTTGAACTAATTCAGCAATATTTCCTTCTAAATATATATTACCTACTGCTGTATTTTCAATTTGATTACTTCTAACTCTACCTTGTTCAAAAGGAATATAGCTAAATACACCAATATTAGCTTGTCCATTTATCTTGGTTGTAATGCCTTCATATTGTGGAGTATAAGATGCAACAGGTAAACGAGCACAACCTACTGTAAAAAATATGCTTAAATATACAATCCATTTTTTCATAAATTCAAACCTCTTCAAATTTTAAATTAAATAAAAAGAGATAGCACTATTGCACTATCTCTTCGCCATAATTTCTATTTTTTAGATGGATTATTTCCTCTACCACCACCAGAAGGATTACCAGTACGGCTAGGCCAATTTGGGTTACTTTGTCCAGTTTTATTAGTCATAAAAGCTCCTTAATAAAAAATAGTTAATAAAAATGGTTTTTATAAAACCAGCAGAATTGTACAAAAAAAAAACAATTCGGCAACAGTGTTTTTATTACTAATTTGTATGAATTTTATTAAGATAATGCTCTATGTTCTTATTATTTTTCCTTCCCACCAATCCAAACTTTGACTTCTTTTAAGTCTGTTTGCCATTGAGAATTTAACGTGCTAATCCAATTTTCGATATTTTGCTCCCATTGATCGCCAGTATCCACTTGGGAAAGTTGGGCGATTTCTTGGAGTTTTGATAATCCGACAGAAGATAACGCCCCTTTGATTTTATGGGCTTCTTGGGTGATGAATTTTCTACTTTCTGCGGTATTTGTGTTTAACCACGCTTGATGATAATTCGTGAGGTTTTGCATATAATTTGGCATTAGCTCACTGAATAAATCAATATTTTTAAGCAGTGCATTTTTGCCCATAATATCTAAAAACTCTTGTAAAATTAGCGGATCAAAACATAACTCTTGTGTTGGTTTCTGTTCGATAAGCGGTTCAATTTTATGATCATTTTGCAAAAAATCATCCGCAAAGTAAGTGTTTAAACAGTGTGATAAATCTTCAATAGAAAGCGGTTTACGCAACACATCGTCCATTCCTTTTTGCTGATATTCCTCTTTGGTATGCATCACGTTTGCGGTTAAAGCAACCAAAATTGGCAAGTAATCCATTTTGTCATTTTCATAATCATCAATCAGATTTTTTGCAATGTCAAAGCCAGTGGTGTCGGGCAGTTGAATATCAAGTAAAATCAGATCGTAATTATTCTGTTTGATGAGAGGATAGGTTTCTGCCCCTGACATCGCCACATCAACGTGACACCCAAATTTAGCCAATACGGCACGAGCAACCACGACATTCACCTCAATATCTTCAACTAATAGTACGCGTAAATTATGGTGCTGAATATTTTGGGTTTGTTGCATTGTGGTTTCTTCCGCTTGGATTGATAGCGTAAAGGTCGCCCCTTTGCCTTCTTCACTTTCAACGGTTAAATCGCCATTCATTAGCAGCGCGATCGTTTTAGAAATCGCTAAACCGATGCCGCTTCCTTGTGCTTTTTTATCGCAACTTTGGACTTGATAGAACATCGTGAAAATTTTGCTCTGTTCTGCTTTTGGAATGCCAACCCCTGAATCTTTTAAGCTAAAACTAAATTTATTGGCACTTTGGCGAGAAATCGTTAAATGAATATCGCCATTTGGTGGGGTAAATTTGACGGCATTATTGACTAAATTCCACAAAATTTGACTTAAACGTGTGTTATCAACAGTAATAAATTCAGGCAAGTCATCATCATAACTAATCTGAAATTTAATCTTTTTTTGCCCCGCCATAATTTTAGCAAAGTGGGTAATATTATTGATAATATCTGAAAAAGCGACTTGGGTTGGCGATAGCTCAATACGTTGGCTGTCAATTTTTTCAAGGTCGATAATATCGCTAAAAATATGCCCTAACGAGATCGCACTAATGTTGATGGTTTGAATGTAATCGTGTTGTTGTTTGGTTAGATTGCTTTCTAACAGAATTCGGCTTAGCCCAATAATGCCGTTTAAAGGCGTTCTTAATTCGTGGCTGATGGTTGCCATTAGTTCGGTTTTATGTTGATTATTTTTTTCAATGATTTCTTTATAGATAGAAAGATCGTGAAAAGATCGTTCTAATTTTATACGTGATTTTTCAAGGCGTTCCACAATTAAATTGAAAAAATAGAGTACAAAAGGGGCAGAAATTAAACCGAAAATAATTGAACGCAGAATATCTTGCGGATTGATATGCCCAGTAAAAACCATACTCAGCAAGCATTGTACAAAAATGGCAGAAACGGCGAGAACGAAAAAGCCGAGAATAGCAGATTTTACACGCCCTAATCGTAATACCCAGTTAATATATCTTTGGTTGTAATGTCTGATGTTTGTCATTGTTTTTCCTACTAAAATGAGATGGGCAAAGTTTATCACAATCAAGGTTAGTTTTTGAATTTAAAAAATTTTATAAAAAAAGAATATTTTAGTATTGACATTTAGCAATCTAGACGGCTAGAATGCTATTCAACGATTCAGGTTTAGGAAAGCAAAATTATGATAACACTGGAAAATGTCAGCAAAGAATTTGAGGTCAAAGGAAAAACCATAAAAACCATAAAAGCCTTAAATGATGTCACGCTGAATGTCCCAAAAGGCACGATTTATGGCGTGATTGGTTCATCAGGTGCGGGGAAAAGTACCCTTATTCGTTGCGTAAACTTATTAGAGCGTCCAACTTGTGGCAAGGTTGTGATTGGCGATAAAGAATTAACCCAATTAAAAGAAAGAGAGCTGATTTTAGCTCGCCGTAAAATTGCGATGATTTTTCAACACTTTAATTTATTGTCATCTCGTACCGTGTTTGAAAACGTGGCATTGCCGTTGGAATTAAGTCATCTTTCAAAAGATCAGATTAAAAATAAAGTAAACGATCTGTTGGAATTAGTGGGCTTGGCGGATAAAAAAGAGGCGTATCCAAGCAATTTATCGGGTGGGCAAAAACAACGTGTCGCGATTGCTCGTGCGTTAGCTAATGATCCAGAAGTTTTATTATGTGATGAGGCAACCAGTGCGTTAGATCCAGCCACGACACAATCCATTTTAGAATTATTAAAAGAGATCAACACACGTTTAGGGCTAACCATTTTATTGATTACCCACGAAATGGAAGTGGTAAAACGTATTTGTGATCGTGTGGCGGTGATTGATAAAGGCGAATTGATTGAAACAGGCACAGTAAGTGAAGTGTTCTCTAATCCAAAAACGGCATTGGCAAAACGCTTTATTGCTTCAACCTTTCATAATGAATTGCCACAGGAATATTTGGACAGATTACACCCAAACCCTGATGATAAATCAGAACCGATTATTCGTTTTGAATTTACAGGGAAATCCATTGATGCACCGTTGCTTTCACAAGCCTCTAAACAATTTGGGATCGATTTTAGTATCTTAATGTCACAAATTGATTACGCTGGTGGGGTGAAATTTGGTTTTGTGATTGCCGAAGTTGTGGGCGAACACGAGAAAATTTTACAAGCAAAAGAATTTTTAAGAGAACATAAAGTCAAAGTTGAGGTACTCGGTTATGTGGAATGATTTTTTAAATGAATTAACCCCAAAAATGTGGGAATTAGTGGCAAGCTCAACTTTTGAAACCATTTATATGGGCTTTGTTTCAACGGCAATCGCGATTATTGTGGGCTTACCACTGGGATTTTTAGCTTTTTTAACGGGCAAAGAACAGATTTTAGAAAATGCACTGTTAAACAAAGTGCTTGATGTGGTTATCAATATTGGGCGTTCAATTCCGTTTATTATTTTACTTGTCGTCTTGTTGCCTTTTACTCGCTGGGTGGTTCACACCACGCTTGGCACAACGGCAGCAATCGTGCCACTGAGTGTGGCAGCCATTCCATTTTTTGCACGCTTAACGGCTAATTCATTATTAGAAGTGCCAGCAGGCTTAACGGAAGCCGCAAAATCAATGGGGGCAACAAATTGGCAAGTGGTAACAAAATTCTATTTACCAGAATCATTGCCAAGTTTAATCAATGGCGTGACCTTAACCTTAGTGTCGTTAATTGGTTATTCTGCAATGGCTGGGGCTGTGGGCGGTGGTGGCTTAGGCAACCTTGCTATCAGCTACGGAGAGCATAGAAATATGATCTACGTAAAATGGCTGGCGACCATCATTATCGTGTTAATCGTAATGATCAGTCAAAAACTCGGCGATCGTTTAGCTGAAAAAGTCGATCATCGCTAATTATCAAACAAAAACACAACATAAAATCATAAAAAACAATAAGGAGAAATGATGAAAATTTCAAAAGTTTTAGGCGTAGCAGCATTAGTATCTGTTTTTGCATTAACAGCGTGTAATGATGAGAAAAAATCAGAGCAAGCACAGGGCAACACTATTAAAGTAGGCGTAATGTCAGGTCCTGAACACGAAGTGGCGGAAGTGGCTGCAAAAGTGGCTAAGGAAAAATACAACTTAGATGTTGAGTTTGTTTTATTCAATGATTACGCTTTACCAAATACTGCAACGTCAAAAGGCGATTTAGACGCAAATGCGTTCCAGCATAAACCTTACTTAGAGAAAGAATCTAAGGAAAAAGGCTTAAATAATTTGGTGGCAGTCGGCAATACCTTTGTTTATCCGCTAGCGGGTTACTCTAAAAAAGTGAAAACCCTTGCTGAGTTAAAAGACGGAGCGGTGGTAACTGTACCAAACGACCCAAGTAACTTAGCTCGTGCGTTGATCTTATTAGAAAAACAAGGCTTAATTAAATTAAAAGACAACACCAATTTATTTGCGACATCAAACGATATCGTTGAAAATCCTAAAAATCTACAAATTAAAGAAGTTGATGCCTCTTTGGCGGCTCGTGCATTAGATGATGTGGATTTAGGCATTATCAACAGCGGTTACGCATTGCAAATCGGCTTAAACGCACAGGATCACGGTGTGTTTGTTGAAGGGAAAGATTCGCCTTATGTAAACCTTGTGGTTGCTCGTACGGACAACAAAGACAGCAAAGCGGTGCAAGATTTTGTCAAAGCCTACCAAACCGAAGAAGTGTATAACAAAGCACGTGAATTCTTCAAAGATGGCGTAGCGAAAGGCTGGAACTAGTTTTTTACAAATAAGAGATTTTCTGTTGAAAGCATAGAATCATCTTTTATATTTCAATGGTCAAAAATCAATTTTTGACCATTTTTCTATTTAATTATCAATCATCTACTTTCTTCAAAAGAATAGGTTAATATAAAGAAAAAATTTATAATAACAAGCAATTTTTAATAACCTTGTATTAACAATATTCACCTTATTTTTCATAAAGAAAAAATATAGAAAAAACGGCAAAATAATAATAACTTTTTTGTATGTTTTTTGATTTTCAAATGAATATTTATTTATTTTTTATTGTTTATATTCAAAGGATTATCTTTACTAAATTTTATTTATAATTATAATTTATATTGTCTTTATAACTAAAGATCTCAATTTTTTAAATGGATTTATTTGAGTTTTTTTATTCTCAGGAGAGGGTTTTCTATAAGGATAAAATAATATGAATAAAATATATAAAGTGATTTTTAATAAAACCACTCAAACCTTTATAGCTGTTTCGGAATTAACAAGAGGCAGAACAAAATCTCAAACATCAACTCATCTTCAAACTTCCTCATCTTCAAACTTCCTCATCTTCTCATTCTTCACCCACACAAGCGGTTACATTTTTTCCAAAATTTACAAAAATTGCGTTAATTGTATCAATGCTGTTTAGTGCAGGCACGGCGATGGCGACGCTTACTGATGATGAGCAAGCCGAGTTAAATGCACTTAAAGCAAAAGTTCAGGAGCTTGAACAAGTAAAAGAACAATTAGAAAAACTAGTAAAACTAGCCAGTAACCTCGAACTATCCGATCCTACAATGATTGCTATTGTGAACCCACACTCTCAGTTTCACGCATATACATACGATGGTGATCAAGATTCGACGATACTTGGTGGGGAAAAAACACATAAAATCACTCAGATTGATGGTCGATCTTCTGCCATTGTGGGAGGGATGAACAATAGTATATCCCGAAAATATTCTTTTATTGGTGGTGGTAATAAAAATTTAATACGTGACGGAGATGAACCTTATATTGGTACTACTGACATCTTCGAATATGATGATATGGGAAATTTACTCTTTGATGAGTATGATCCTCTGCGACCACGATACCAATCAATTTATACTCAAAATGTTGGTTCAACCATTGTTGGAGGATACAACAATATAATTAAAACTGGTGGTGGCGGTTTTATTGGCGGTGGTGCAGGAAATGTAGTAACTGGGGCATATTCTGCAGTACTTGGTGGCGTAGGGAATAGAACAAGTGGTTCCTATGCTGTTGCTATGGGGGAAAGCACCTTTGCTGATTCTTCAGCTGCTACGGCGATGGGGATACGAACAAGAGCCGCTGCTCATGCTTCTACCGCAATAGGGAAACAGACACTTGCTGGTGGTTTATATACCTTAGCAGCGGGTTTTGATACTAGTGCGTGGGGGGAAGCATCAATGACGACAGGATTGCATGCTAGAACGTTAGGTGACTATTCTATGGCGATGGGAAATTGGGCAACAACCTTTGGCCACAACTCAATGGCAATAGGAGAGGCCTCCGCTTCAGTAGGCAGAGCATCAATAGCAAGAGGTATGGAGTCTCTTGCTTATGGAACAGCTTCTACAGCAAGTGGAGTAGAAACTATCGCAGGAGGGGATGTTTCTACAGCATTAGGGCATTCAACTGAAGCATTAGGGGATACTTCAACGGCATTTGGGGCACATTCCCTTGCTATTGGTTCAGGATCAATTGCGGGGGGGGGGGATTGGTGTTCTTATACCTATGCCTGCACCACCGGTGATAATGCATAGAGCTATTGCTGGTTTGGGGGGCTATGTTGACCCCAGATACCATGCTGATCAAATATTTCACTCAATCAAAAAAGGTGGAACAGCTTATACTCCCGGTTCAATTGCTTTAGGTCTTGAGACAGTCGCAGGTAAAATAACATCACCTAAAACTGAGTTTGGTATTCTGGGTGGATTGAGTCAAAGAGGCGTATTTAAAGAAATTATTGAAGATTTTGCTGCAAGTAAAGGCATTATACTTGAACACCGTGTAACAGAAAGTATGGCTATTGACGTTCATGAGCGTAAGTCTGAAGATGGGGCAGAAGAGGTATTCTGGGAGTTAGAACAGAAGCTAGATAAACCTCTACTGAGAGAGCTGTCTGTTTTTATGCTTAATAGTCAAAAAACATATGACAAAGGTATTGATTTATTGGAACCACTCACTCGAAAAGGTGAATTTAAAAAAATCATTGAGGAGTTTGCGACACTGAAGCGTATTGAACTTAAGACACCACTGAATGATGAGATGTCTGCAGACCTTCATGCACAAACTTTTCAGGGAGGATCTAGAGCTGTGATTGAGGAGCTATCTAAATCAGTTCCTGAGTTTTATTACAACTTAATGGAATATCTAGAAATGGAAAGTTATTCACCAATTGTCGGCTCTCTACTACCGAAGCAGATAAGCAATGCAGGTGCATTATCTGTACTTAGTAAAAAAGGTGAATTTAAAAAAATTATTGACGAATTTGCTGCAAGCAAAGGTATCTCACTTGATGTGCCAGTAACAGATGAGATGTCTTTGAATGCCTATACACTTGAGGCTGACGAGGAAGTAATAGCTATATTGAAAAACCTATCTGATAAGTTAGGTTTACCGACTCCTGAAGAAGTAAATAAAGAATTGGCTAATTTTATCGTTAGCTCTGGAAGATGGGATGCTAAGCTCGGTATATTAGATGTATTGGGGCAACCAGGTACCTTTAAAAAAATCATTGATGCATTTGTTGCAAGTAAAGGTATTTCACTTCGTACAGAAGTGACAGAAGATATGGCATTGGGTTTAGAATATGGTCGTGTTTCGGATGAAACGATGGCGGTTTTGGATGAACTGTTTGATAGTATGCCTAATCCATTAGGAGAACTTGCTAATTTCATCTTCAACACAAAAATGATGGGTGAAGAAGCGGTGGCTGTGGGTTATCGTGCTAAAGCTCTTGAAGATAAAACCCTTTCACTAGGTTTTGATGCTGTGGCTAACCACGCTAAATCGGTGGCACTGGGTAGTGAAGCCGAAACAAAAGCATTTGCAGACGTGAATGAGGTTACCGTAGAGGGCATCAAATATGGCACTTTTGCCGGCGAACCTGATGGCGTGCTTTCTATTGGTAAAAAAGGAAAAGAAAAACAAATTGTGAATGTGGCAGCGGGGGCTATTTCAGCTGAGTCAACCGATGCAATCAATGGTTCACAACTGTTTGCTACCCAAAAAGTGATCGGAAACGTGGCAAATTCTGTCAAAACTATTTTTGGTGGAAATACTCAGTTAGGTGAAGGCGGCATACTGACTTTCAACAATATTGGTGATACAGGACAAACCACCATTCACGATGCGATCAAGTTTAATAAAGATTCTATTTTAGCCCTCTCTTCTGTACCATTCTTTAGTGGCGGTCATTCTTCAAGTGATACTTATACTCAAGGTCAAAAAGTGAGTGATTTCGACTTGAAAAAACTAGCCTTTGATTTTGGTGACGGCTTAAAAGTTGAGAAAAAAATTAAAGATGATCAAGAAATTGCTTTAATTACGCTTGATAAAGAGGCACTAAAAAATGATCCGAATTTTAAAGGTGACAAGGGTGATCCAGGTCAAGCTGGACGTGACGGACGCGATGGCGTTGCTGGACAAAACGGTGCTGACGGACAAAATGGTCAATCCGCTTACGACATTTGGAAAGAGGAAACTGGCAATGATAGTAAATCAAAAGCAGAATTCCTCGCTTCATTGAAAGGTGAAAAAGGCGATCCAGGTCAAAACGGACGTGACGGAGCAGCTGGAAGAGATGGTCAAGCTGGTACAGCAGGAAGAGACGGTACTAACGGACAAAACGGCAAATCCGCCTATGATATCTGGAGAGAGAAAAACGGCAATGGCAGTAAGTCAGAAGACGATTTCCTCGCTTCATTGAAAGGTGACAAAGGTGATACTGGCGAAACTGGTCAAGCTGGTCGTGACGGACGTGACGGTGCTGCTGGACAAAATGGCCAATCTGCCTACGAAATTTGGAGAGGCAAAAATGGCAATAATGATAAATCGGAAGATGAGTTTCTAGCCTCATTAAAAGGTGAAAAAGGCGATCCAGGTCAAAACGGACGTGACGGTGCACCAGGAAGAGATGGTCAAGATGGTACAGCAGGAAGAGACGGTACTAACGGACGAGACGGTAAATCCGCCTACGACATCTGGAAAGAGGAAGCAGGTAATGGAGATAAATCCAAAGAGCAATTCCTTGCTTCATTGAAAGGTGAAAAAGGCGATACTGGTGAAACTGGCCAAGCTGGTACAAATGGTCGTGACGGACGTGATGGACGCGATGGAAAATCCGCTTATGAAATTTGGAGAGATAAACAAGGTAATGAGCGTAAGTCCAAAGACGACTTCCTAGCCTCACTAAAAGGTGACAAGGGTGATACTGGTGAAGCTGGTCAAGCAGGTCGTGATGGACAAGACGGTGCTGCTGGACAAGACGGTGCTGCTGGACAAGATGGTAAATCCGCCTATGACATCTGGAAAGAGGAAACTGGTAATACTGATAAGTCAAAAGAGCAATTCCTTGCTTCATTGAAAGGTGAAAAAGGAGATACTGGCGAAAGAGGACCTGCGGGACGTGACGGACGCGATGGTCAAGATGGTGTTGCTGGAAATGGACAAAATGGTCAAAACGGTAAATCCGCCTATGATATCTGGTTGAAAAAAGATGGCAATAAGGGTAAATCGGAAGACGACTTCTTAGCCTCATTAAAAGGTGACAAGGGTGATACTGGTGAAACAGGTCAAGCTGGTGCAAATGGTCGTGATGGACGTGATGGAAAATCCGCTTATGAAATTTGGAGAGATAAAAAAGGTAATGAGCGTAAATCCAAAGACGACTTCTTTGCTTCATTAAAAGGTGAAAAAGGCGATACTGGAGCAGCTGGTCAGGATGGACGTGACGGTCAAAACGGTACAGCTGGAACTAATGGACAAGACGGTAAATCTGCTTATGACATTTGGAAAGCTAAAAATGGCAACACCAATAAATCAGAAGAAGAATTCCTTGCTTCATTAAAAGGTGAAAAAGGTGATACCGGAGCAGCTGGTCAAGACGGACGTGATGGTCAAAATGGTACAGCAGGAACTAACGGTAAATCTGCTTACGAAATTTGGAAAGCTAAAAATGGCAACACCAATAAATCAGAAGAAGATTTCCTTGCTTCATTAAAAGGTGAAAAAGGCGATACCGGAGCAGCTGGTCAAGATGGCTCAAACGGCGTTAACGGACAGAACGGTAAGTCAGCCTATGAAATTTGGAAAGGAAAAGCAGGCAACGCTGGTAAATCAGAAGAGCAATTCTTAGCTGAATTAAAAGGTCAAGATGGACGTGATGGAGCAAATGGCGTTAACGGAGAAAACGGTAAGTCAGCCTATGAAATTTGGAAAGGAAAAGCAGGCAATGCTGGTAAGTCAGAAGAGCAATTCTTAGCTGAATTGAAAGGTCAAGATGGACGTGATGGATCAAATGGCGTTAACGGAGAAAACGGTAAGTCAGCCTATGAAATTTGGAAAGGAAAAGCAGGTAACGCTGGTAAATCAGAAGAGCAATTCCTTGCTGAATTGAAAGGTCAAGATGGACGTGATGGTGCAAACGGCGTTAACGGACAGAACGGTAAGTCAGCCTATGAAATTTGGAAAGGAAAAGCAGGTAACGCTGGTAAATCAGAAGAGCAATTCCTCGCTGAATTGAAAGGTCAAGATGGACGTGATGGCTCAAACGGCATTAACGGACAGAACGGTAAGTCAGCCTATGAAATTTGGAAAGAGAAAGCCGGTAATTCTGGTAAATCAAAAGAGCAATTCCTCGCTGAGTTGAAAGGTCAAGATGGATCAAATGGCGTTAACGGAGAAAACGGTAAGTCAGCCTACGAAATTTGGAAAGGAAAAGCAGGCAACGCTGGTAAATCAGAAGAGCAATTCCTAGCTGAATTAAAAGGTAAAGACGGTAAGGATGGCGTTAATGGAAAAGATGGTAAATCTGCTTATGAGATTTGGAAAGGCAAAGCCGGTAATGCGAATAAGTCAGAAGATGAATTCCTAACCGAACTGAAAGGACACAATTCGGCATTAGTTACATCTGCGTCATCAAGAGTTGAGTTTGATAAGATCTCTATTGGTCGTATTGGTAACAAAGGCAATGGTGCTATTACTCTTTCTAAAAATAGTATAACTGTTAAAGAAGGGGTTAAGATGAATATCAATATGGGGGGCAATAGAATCCAAGGCGTGGCGAGAGGTCAAGCACCTGGCGATGCAGTGAATGTTTCTCAACTTAATGAAGTTAAGGAGTCAATCACAAATATCGAAAATAAAGTCGGTAGTATTGAAAAATATACGAAGGCTGGTATCTCATCTGCAATGGCAACAGCGGGATTACCTCAGGCTTACCTAGCGGGTCATAGTATGGTGTCAGCTGCTGGATCTACTTATAAAGGTGAAACCGGTCTTGCAATTGGTCTTTCAACTATTTCAGATAGTGGTAAATGGATCATTAAAGGATCGATCAACTCAAGCTCTAGCGGAGATGTTGGTGCAACATTCGGTGCTGGATACCAATGGTAAATAAAAAAGTAAGATAGTCTCTTATTTTATGAGCTAATCCCCTCTGGTTTCGGAGGGGATTATTTTTTAGTTCGATTTTAACGGTATATTTTCAAGCAATTTAACTAATAATTCCCAATAAATTTTGACTGATGGAATATGCACTTTTTCATCAGGCGAGTGAGGGTAGCGAATGGTTGGGCCGATGGAAACCATATCAATATGCGGATAATTTTGTTTTAAAAAGCCACATTCAAAGCCTGCGTGAACCACTTTTATTTTTGTCTCATCACCGAGTAATTTATCATAAACGTGCTTGGTTATTTTAGTGATATTGGAATTAAGATCGGGTGTCCAACCTGCATAATGTCCAAAATAATCCAGTTCTGCCCCGACTAATTCTGCTAAGGATTGTAGCTTGTCTTGAATTTCCAATCGACCACTGTCAAACAAAGTACGAATCAGAATAATCGCACAAACTTGATTATTTTCAGTTTTTAACACGCCAGTACTTAATGAACTTTCTGTTACACCGTCAAAATGATCACTTTTACGTATTAAGCCATTGGGTAACAGTGTTAATGCGTGGATTACATTGTGCGTTGAATTAGATGTAAATATTTGCTTACTTTGTGTTTTAGACGATATTTCTTCAATGAGAAAATGTAACTTAGGCTCAGCAATCGCAAGCTCTTTTTGTAACATAGCTTCAAAATTTTTGATATAAGCGGTCATTTTTTTTCGATCTTTTGCAAAAAATGCTAAAAAAATCACCGCTTCACGAGGTATCGCATTATGAGCATTTCCTCCTTGAATATCAATAAGTTGAAAATCAAAATGCTGTTTTAATGCCATTAAAAAACGAGCCATTAGTTTAATCGCACTGGCTTTTGTGGTGTGGATATCAAAGCCTGAATGCCCACCGCTTAGCCCTTTGAGAGAAAGCTGAATCCCATCATCAAATCGATTGGTTTCGTATTGAAGAGGAATATTAAAACTCACGTTTGTGCCTGCCGCACAGCCGATATAAATTTCGCCAATATCTTCGGTGTCAGTATTGATTAAAATATCCCCCTGTAACCAATCCTTACGCAATAGCATTGCCCCTCGCATTGAGGTTTCTTCTTCTACGGTCAGCAAAATTTCCAAGTTGGGGTGAGCAATATCGGTGCTTTCTAACAACGCTAAACAGGATGCCATACCAATGCCATTATCAGCTCCTAAGGTTGTATTTTGGGCGGTTACCCAGTCGCCATCAAGATAGGGCTGAATAGGGTCTTTGTGAAAATCGTGATTTGTGCCGTCATTGGATTGATGCACCATATCAATATGAGCTTGAATAATCACCGTTTGGCGATTTTCCATTCCTTGCGTTGCAGGTTTACGGATCAGCACATTTCCGACTTCATCACGCTCCACAAAAAGCGAACGAGATTTTGCCCAATCAACAATAAAACAAGCAAGTTGTTCTTCATAATAGGAGGGGTGGGGAATCGCACAAATGCGGTCAAACCATTGCCAGAGCAAGGTTGGCTGAAGCTTGGCTATGTCTGTCTGTTTGATGTTGTGATGCATAATATTTCTCATTATTAGAAGCGTTGGATAACAAGGATTATAGTCAATATTTTATAAAATAGAACCGTTTTATCATTGTGGTAAAACAATATAATTTGTTCCGAAGCGGTCATTTTTTTATGAAAATTTGCAAATTCTCGCACTAATATATGATTTTAATTTTGTCATAATATTTGGTCTATATGAAAAGCCGTTGCCCTGAATTGATGGAGTGGAGAGCGAATTATTCGCTAAGAGGGTATGTATGCAAAATTACGGCAATTTACGAGGATAGCTCGTCGGACTTGTTTTTTATGGTGAGTGAAAAAGAATATAATTCCTATCCTAAGCGGTCATTTTTTTGTGAAAATTTGCAAAATATGACGCTTATTTTTATGTTTGGATTTCATTCATTTGTATAAGGAGTATACCTTGAAAAGAAAACATTCTGCTTTGTTAAAAGCAACATTTGTCACTACTTTATTTGCCTCTCTTTCAACTTCAGTTATTGCTAAAAATCCACTATTAAATGCCAATAATGATGATGGCATTCATTTTATGGTCGGTGCGGGCGTATTATCTGAAAATTCGCCTTATAAGAAAAAAGCAAAGTTCAAACCACAATTTACTGGAACGATGAGTTGGAATAATTTTTTTATAGATACGAGTAGCGTTGGTTATGATTTTAGCGATATGATTGGAAATGATGATTTTGAATTATCTACCCATATTTCTTACCAAGCGGGTATGGAGTTTCCTAAGAATGATAAATTTGAGGGTTTAAAACGTAAAAGCTATGTGGATTTTGGTCTTGAGGCAGGTTATCAAATCGGTGATATATTGACTTTAGGAATGCGAGTTTCTAAAGATATTTCTCATCGCCATAAAGGCTGGGGAACAACTCTGGGGGTAAGCCAGTTTGTTACCATCGGTTCAATGATACTTCAAGGGCAGGTTGGTGCTGAATATGAAAATGATAAATTGAGTCAGTATCGTTATGGTGTGGCAGACAGTGAAGCGACAGTGCATAGAAAAGCGTACAATGCAAAAGGAAGTTGGAGCAGTGTGGCTCAAGTCTCAGCTATTTATCCTATCAATGATCATTCAATGATTGTTAGCTCGTTAGACTACAAAAAACTTTCTGATAAGATCAAGAAGAGTCCTTTGGTTGAAGCTGATCATATTTATCAAGTAGGTGTGAGCTATTTGTATAGTTTTTAGTAATAGGTATAAAAAATAAGGCATCATTAAGATGCCTTATTATTATCAATTTGAGATAAATTTAGTTTTATTTTTCACGACTTAAATCAATATAGTAGCGAGCAAAACCATTTTCATCTGTTCCCATTTGTTTCATTGGGTAACGACTGTTAGTTTCAATGAATTTCGCTGCTTTTTCACTTGGTGAGCTTTCTACCATAATTTTTAAATCAGGTGTGTTGATAAGTTTAAAGCTCCAGTTTTTATCTGCTGATGGCGAAATTTGACCTTTCTCTTTTGATACGCGACGAATGTAGTCAGCAACCACTGTGCGGTTTTCATCAGGTGATGAGAATGCAAGGTGTGCTTTATCCGTTCCAGCAAATTTTCCACCAAAGGCACGATAGTTATTGGTTGCCATTAAGAATTCTTGTTTTGGATCGATCGCTTTACCTTTATAAGTCAGGTTTACAATACGTTGTGCATTTTCATTTTGAAGTTTGCAATTTCCGTCATAACGTTTTGGTTGCGTTACATCAATTTGATAATTCACGCCGTCAATCACGTCAAAGTTATAACTTCTGAAACCGTCATAATCTAACAGTGCTTGCTCATTTTTATTGGTTGGATCGATTTGGTGGAACATACCCGCAGAGCATTCTAACCACTCTTTTAATTCTTGACCGTTAATTTTTAATACGGTCAAGGTGTTTGGATACAAGTATAAATCCGCTGCATTTCTGAATGTTAATTTACCTTTTTCTACTTCGGTATAGTTGGTTGGATCGTTTTTACGTCCACCAGTTTTAAACGGTGCTGCCGCTGATAATACAGGGATATTTGCTAAGTTTGCATCGCCTTGAACAAAGCGTTCAACGTAATCTTTTTGTGCTAAGTTGACAATTTGAACTGTTGGATCATCTTGTACAAGGGCTAAGAAAGAGTACATTGGTGCGTCAGATTCGCCCACTGGTTGGTTTACGAAATCACGCGTGCCTTTGTGATCTTCTGCAATCACGTCACGTAAATGCTGTTCGCCTTCTACTAATGCTTTACGCTCTTTTTTATTGTAAATCGCACGTGTTGTTGCTTTTCCGTCTTTCACTTCCCATTTGCCTGAATCGTTAGAAAGAGTTAAATCAACCACACCAATATGGCTTCCCCAACGTCCTGGCATTACAGCAGGTACGCCGTTGATTGTGCCTTTTTCAATGTCTGCATTTGGGATGTTAGCAAAATCAGCACTTGGGAATACCGCGTGAGAGTGTCCGAATGTGATCGCGTCAATGCCTTTTACGTCAGCAAGGTATGCCGCTGAGTTTTCTGCTTTTTGAGAATGTTTTTGTGATGAAACACCAGAGTGTGGGATAGCGATAATGACATCTGCACCTTCGGCTTTCATTTTTGGTACTAATTCTTCGGCGGTTTCTTTGATATCTTTAACGGTCACTTTGCCGTCTAGATTTTTCTTATCCCACACTAAAATTTGTGGTGGTACAAAACCGATATAACCGATTTTAACGGTTTGTTCATTGCCTTTTTGATCTTTAAATTTATGTTCTTTGATAACATAAGGGGTGAATAAGTGCTTACCTGTTTTTGCGTCAAATACATTTGAGTTCACATAAGGGAAGTTTGCCCCTTTTAGAGAGTTCATTAAATAATCTAAACCATAGTTAAACTCGTGGTTACCGATATTTGCTGCGTCATAATTAAGTTCGTTCATCACTTTATAAACTGGGTGGATAGAACCTTCTTTCACGCCTGTTGCCGCAACATAATCCCCCATTGGGCTACCTTGCAATAAATCGCCATTATCAACAAGTACACTGTTTGCAACTTCACTGCGAGCTTGTTTAATTAAAGAAGCAGCACGAACTAAACCAAGATCGGACGCTGGCTGATCACGATAATAGTTATAGTCCATAATATTGGTGTGTAAATCCGTTGTTTCGATAATACGCAAATCTAAGGTTTCAGCGTAGGCTGTACCAAACATCGCAAGGGTTATTAGGGCTAATGGTTTTAATGTTGTTTTCATAACTTCTCCGTATCAAACATTGAGGATAAAAAAGGGTGAATTGAATTCAGGAGAGGATTTTATACTTTAAATAAGGGAAAAAGCTATCTTTTCTATATAAGATTGTGTGAGAAAGATCACAAAATTAAAAAATAGTTGTTAAGAAGGGTAAAAATATAGCAATTTCAAGGTGGTATGTTGTTATTTTTGTTGCTATCCCCTCAAAATTAGAACAATTTTAAGGGGAAAATAAGCAAGGTTTATTGTGCTTTATTGATTAAAAATTGGGTTAAAAGTGGTACAGGGCGACCTGTTGCCCCTTTTGCTGCACCTGATTGCCACGCTGTTCCCGCGATATCTAAGTGAGCCCAAGTGTAGTTTTCGGTAAAGTTAGACAAGAAAATTCCCGCTGTGATTGCACCACCCGCACGGCTACCCACGTTTGCCAAATCCGCAAAGTTAGATTTTAAATCATCTTGATATTCTTCATTCATCGGTAAACGCCAAGTATAGTCGTGAGCTTGTTTTGAGGCGTTAAGTAGTTGATCCACAAATTGATCGTCTTTTGAGATCAAGCCAGTATTTACGTGACCTAAACCAACCACACAAGCACCTGTTAGGGTTGCGATGTCGATCACACATTCAGGTTCAAAACGTTCAACATAGGTTAATGCGTCACAAAGTACAAGGCGACCTTCGGCATCCGTATTTAATACTTCAACGGTTTTTCCTGACATTGTGGTTAGAATATCACCCGGGCGATAAGCCTTGCCATCAGGCATATTTTCACATCCTGCTAATACACCAATAACGTTGATCGGTAATTGCAATTCAGCAACAGCTTTCATTGTACCGTAAACCGATGCCGCACCGCCCATATCGTATTTCATTTCGTCCATTGCCGCAGAAGGTTTAATTGAGATACCGCCTGAGTCAAAAGTTAAACCTTTACCCACTAACACGATAGGTTTTGCGTCAGGATTTGGGGCATTTTTATATTCGATAATTGACATATAAGCTGGGTTTTCAGAACCACGAGAAACGGCTAAATAGCTGTTCATTTTTAGCTCTGCCATTTGGGTTTCATCAACAATAGTAGTACTGATTTGAGAATATTCGCTGTCTAATCCTTTTGCTAATTCTGCAAGGTAGGCTGGGTTACACACATTTGGTGGGCAGTTTGCGACATTTTTTGCAAATTTTACCCCTAATGCGACCGCTTGTGCGTGTTGAATCGCTTTTTCTGTTTCAGCGAGATTTTCACTGTTAAAACAGAATTTTGCTAATTGCGTTGGTTCTGCTTTGGTGCTTTTGAATTCATCATAGTCGTATAAGGCTTCTGAAATGCTTTCAATCGCAAAACGTACCGCCCAATATTCATTACGATCTTTGATTTCAATATCATTTAATAATAAATGGATATGTTGTGCAGTGGTGCTTTTTAAGGTTTGTACAACCGCTTTAATGATTTTTTTGTACTGGGTTTCATTTAAAGGGGCTTTTTTACCACAACCCACTAATAATAGGCGAGTAAAAGGTTGATTTGGGGTATGAACAAGCAATGTTTCAGCCAGCTTTCCTTTAAAATCGCCACTTTTAAGTAAATCAGATAAATAGTGAGCTGTTGCTTGATCGACTTTTTCAGCATTTACTGAGAATTCCGCATTTTCATAAATTCCAACCACAAGGCAGTCGGTTTTTTGAGTAACATTTAAGCTTTCTGAATGAAATTTCATTGTATTTTCCTTATTTATTTTTGTTCGGAAGTAAAAGTATTCTTTTTATACTAAATTGCAAGTAGAAAATGAATCTTAGCGATTTTTATTATGAATAATTTAAGGGATAAGTACAAGGTTTCCCTTTTACTTTCATCATAAAGCGTAATTATTATCATCGGTTTTATTATAAATTATCATCTTGTTTTGATGTGTTTTTGCTCGGCTGAGAAATAAAACCGCTTAAAAACTGATATAGAACAATAAAAGGGCATTTATTTTTAGATACTAGATGATTTTATTAGTAATTTATTTATCATATTTGAAATAGGTTATCTATTTGTTTTTAATGAGAATTTTTCTCATTGTTGTTTTATATAAAATTTTTTATGGGGTGATTATTATGACTAAACTTAGAAGATCGTTATTAACATTAACGATTGCAGGGTTTACTTTCTTTTCTATGCAGAATGCTTTTGCAGCAGATTCAGAATATACGACAAAAAGTGGTAAAAAACCTGTTCCAGCAGAAGAACTCGCGAAAGCGAATGACATTCAAATTCAAGCAAAAAATGAGCAGTTTGCTGAAAAATATCCTAAACAATACAATTCTTGGTACAAAACTTCAGAAAGCACCGAAGCGACTCCAGCGATTGAAGAAGATCCTCGAATGATTGTTTTATGGGGCGGTTATTTATTCTCTCACGAATATAACAAACCTCGTGGTCACTTTTATACGGTAACAGATGTGCGTAATATTTTGCGTACAGGTGCACCTCGTTCAGACAAAGATGGTCCAATGCCAATGTCTTGCTGGACCTGTAAAGGTCCTGATGTACCACGTTTAATTGCTAAATGGGGTGAAAAAGAATATTTTTCAGGAAAATGGTTCAAAGCGGGGAGTGAAATCGTCAACTCTGTGGGTTGTGCAGACTGTCACGACACTCGCTCTAAGGAATTTGCCGAAGGTAAACCAAGTTTAAATATTGCTCGTCCACACGTTTTACGTGCATTAGAGGTGATTGGTCAAGATTTTGATAAATTAGACAGAGACGGCAAACGCACCGCAGTATGTGCTAACTGTCACGTTGAATATTATTTTGATCCAAAAGCAGTAAATAACGTTGTGTTCCCTTGGTTTAATGGTACAGATGTAGATAGCATGGAAAAATACTATGATGACATTAAATTCAAAGACTGGACGCACTCTATTTCAAAAGCACCAATGTTAAAAGCACAGCACCCAGATTTTGAAATTTGGTCAATGGGTATGCACGGTAAAAATGGTGTAACTTGTATCGATTGCCATATGCCTAAAGTGAAAGGTGCAGATGGTAAAGTATATACCGACCATCAAATTGGTAATCCATTTGATGCCTTTGAAAGCACTTGTGCAAACTGTCACGATCAAAGTAAAGAAAAATTACAAGCTATCGTGAAATCACGTAAACACGATGTTCAAGAATCAAGAATTAAATTAGAAGATCAACTTGTGAAAGCACACTTTGAAGCGAAAAAAGCGTGGGAAGTGGGTGCAACAGAAGAAGAAATGAAAGAAGCATTACAAGCAATTAGACACGCTCAATGGCGTTGGGATTACTCAGCAGCAAGTCACGGTGGTCATATGCACGCTCCTGATGTGTTATTGAAAGTAATCAGCTCTGGCTTAGATCGTGTTGCTGATGCAAGAAGTGCCTTAGCAGTTGTTTTAACTAAACACGGTGTTGAATTGCCAATTCAAATTCCAAACATTGATACCGCAGAACAAGCGTGGAAAGCAATGGGTATTGATATTGAAAAACAACGTGCGAAAAAAGCAGCGTTCTTAAAAGAAGTTATCCCTCAATGGAATAAAAAAGCGTTGGAAAATGGCCTAATTGATACATTGCCACCAGCGAAATAATGTAAAAGGAATCGCACTTTTATTACGATTAAATAATAATTTAATCGTTATTTAGAGAATAAAGGTGCGATATATAAATTCAACATTGAGGTAATAAAAATGACTTTTAATTTAAAATACTTTCTACAAAAAATAGTATGTGTAACATTATTACTTTTTGTTTTGCCTGCTTATGCAAGTGAATCGTTGAGTTTTGAGCCACAGCTTGAAAATCAGCGAGATCCAAATCAATATTGTGCGAAATGTCATAAATTTGATAGCAATGAAACCCAAAATGGTGGGGAATTTCATTTAGGAAAATTTCACGGTAAGCATTTATCCCAAGTAAGCCCTAATTCAGGTAAACCAATCACTTGTGTAAGCTGTCACGGCAATATATCAGAAGATCACCGTAAAGGTGTGAAAGATGTAATGCGTTTTCAATCTGATATTTTCTCACAGAAAAATAAAGCATCAACAATGTACACCGTTGAAGAGCAAAATCAGGTCTGTTTTGCTTGCCATAATCCAGATAAATTACGTGAAAAATTATGGGCTCACGATGTTCACGCAATGAAATTACCTTGTGCAGCTTGTCATACATTGCACCCTGAAAAAGAGGCAATGGTTGGCATTGAGAAAAAAGCACAAGTTAAACTTTGTGTGAGTTGTCATAGTAAACAACAGCAACAGCGTACGACAATTCAGCACGCACCGTTGAAATCACATTGAGAGGGCAGAAAATGAGTGAATGTTCTCGCAGAAAATTTATGGGAGGCGTGGGAGCGTTACTGGTAACCAGTAGCGTAGTTGCCACGTTACCCAGTAAACAAAAGAAAGAAACGGGCAAGCCAATACGCTATGCAATGTTACACGATGAACAAAAATGTATCGGTTGTACCGCTTGTATGGATGCTTGCCGTGAAACCAATCACGTGCCAGAAGGCGTTTCTCGTTTAGAAATTTTCCGTACCAAAGTGGGCGGCGAATTTCCTGATGTGAAATATGATTTTTTCAGACAATCTTGCCAACACTGTACTGATGCACCTTGTGTTTCAGTTTGCCCAACAGGTGCATCATTTGTTGAGAAAGAAACGGGGATTGTTGATGTAAACAAAGATTTATGTATCGGCTGTCAATATTGTGTGGCTGCCTGTCCTTATCGTGTACGTTACGTTAATCCAATCACGAAAACCATTGATAAATGTAACTTCTGTCGTGATACAAATTTAGCACAGGGTAAATTACCTGCTTGTGTTGAAAGCTGTCCGACAAAAGCATTAACCTTTGGCGATGTGAATGATCCGAACAGTGAAATTTCAATGAAATTAAAAACAATGCCAACTTATCGTACAAAAGTATCCTTAGGTACAAAACCTAATTTATACCACGTACCAAGTAAATATGGGGAGATAAAATAATGAGTAGTCCATTTCATTTCCCTTCACTTGTTTGGGGCGAAAGTATCGCAATTTACCTATTTTTATTAGGTATTTCAGCTGGCGGAACGATGATTTCAATCTTATTAAAACGTCGTGGTTTGTTAGGCGAAAATTTAGCAGAAAGTAATATTTTACGTTGTAATGCGATTTTAGCCCCTGTAACCATAATGATCGGGTTAATTTTATTGATTTTCCACTTAGTGCGTCCGTGGACATTTTGGTATTTAATGTTTAATTATCAACCGCATTCAATAATGTCTATTGGGGTAATGTTATTCCAAGTGTATATGGCAATGCTATGTTTGTGGATTGCGATTATCTTTAAAGATCTGATTTTATCTATCGTGAGAAAAATCGTTCCTAAATTAGAAAATTTTGTAGCTAAGGCGATTGATTTCTTTGCTAGATTTAATTCAGTGATTGAAACCATTTTATTATTGGTTAGTATCGCATTAGGGGCATATACAGGGTTCTTATTATCTGCATTAGTCAGCTATCCAATGTTGAATAATCCTGTGTTACCAATTTTGTTCTTAATTTCAGGAACATCATCAGGTATTGCGGCGATTATGCTATTTACCCTATTATTTACGAAAGAAAAAACAACCTCAAAAGCAATGAGCTATTTACATTCCCTTGAATTTCCAGTGGTATGTAGCGAGCTATTCTTATTGTTTGCCTTTTTCTTTGGTTTATATCTTGGTGGCGGACAAAAAACCGTATCAATGTACACAGCCATTGGTGGTGGATTCTGGTCTTATGTATTTTGGAGCGGTGTGGTAGGAATTGGTTTAATTTTGCCGTTAAGTTTAACCTTAATTGCGAATGAAAAACTAAAACATCAACGTAAATTTATCTACTTAACCACAGGCTTAACTCTGTTAGGCGTGCTTTGTTTACGTTTCTTTATTTTATATGCAGGTCAAATGACCTTAGCATAAATTAAAAATAGTATAAACCTATCATTCTTTTAGATATGATAGGTTTATTTATTTTATATTATAGTAAATTAAATTGAGATTTATATTGTAGGGGAGCATTAGTAAACGCAGTTTACGTATATGCTTCCGAATGCACGGGCTAAGAATATATTGGAAATTATTTCTTTTATTTGACCGCTATTTTTTAGATTTTATTAGGTAAATTTGGTATCGAGCAACGGGCGAATATACGCAAGCAAGCTTGCTAATGTCGCCCCTACGAATCAGCAACTAGATTGAATTTATAATGCTGATTTCAATTTAATTTACTATACTTTTACTTTTTATAACCACAGAGAGCATAAATGTTACCAGAAGTTGGATTTTTATTATTGATCATTGCTAGTATTTCAAATTTATTTTTAGCAATTATTCCAGCGATGGGGTTATATGCCCAAAAATCATCTTTTGTAAATGCAACGCCTAAGCTAAGCTATTTTGCTTTTCTCTCAATTACGCTTTCTTTCACCATTTTAGCGTACAGCTTTGCGATTGATGATTTTTCACTGCTTTATGTCGCAACCCATTCCAATTCACAATTACCAACTTTTTATAAAATCGCAGCAAGTTGGGGCGGACATAATGGCTCAATGCTGTTTTGGTTTTTTGCGTTAAATTTATGGACAACGGTTTTTTCACTGTCTAACCGCAATAATAAATCTGAACTTGTTATTCACACCCTTGCTATTTTAGGGTTTATCACATTTTGTTTTTCACTCTTTTTAATTTTTTACTCCAATCCATTTGAGCGAGAATTTCCGATTCCAATGGAAGGGAGCGATCTCAATCCAATGTTGCAAGATCTTGGGCTGATTTTCCACCCACCTTTGCTATATCTTGGTTATGTCGGCTTTGCGGTAACCTTTGCCTTAGTAATGGCAACCTTGATAACCAATAAATTTAACGCTGAGTTTATCCGTTTGATGAAAACGTGGGTCAGAATAGCGTGGGGATTTTTAACCTTAGGTATTTTACTGGGTGCGTGGTGGGCATATTACGAATTAGGCTGGGGCGGTTGGTGGTTTTGGGATCCTGTTGAAAATGCGTCCTTAATGCCGTGGTTATTAGGCATTGCGTTATTGCATACACTTTCAATCAATCACAAAAAAGGGATATTTATCCACTGGACGATCATTCTCTCATTATTATGTTTCTCTTTAACGCTACTTGGCACGTTTATTGTACGTTCGGGCGTTTTAACCTCAGTGCATAGCTTTACTTCAACGGGTAATAAAGGCTTAGCGTTGTTGCTACTGTTTTCAACCTTAACCCTGATTTCTTTTACGATTTATGCGGTCAGAATAAAACCAACAAATACAAATTATCCGATTAAATTAAGCTCTCTCACAGGAATGACCTTGATTTTTAATATCATTATCAGCCTTGCAACTTTTGTGGTGTTTATCGGCACATTTTATCCGATGTTTTATACTGTGATGAACTGGGGAACGATTTCCGTTGGCGCGCCTTATTTTAACTTACTCTTTTTCCCGTTAATCGGCTTGGTTTGCGTGTTAATGATTTGTCTGTTTACCTTTAAAAACAATAAATATAAACATATTATCATTCTATTGTTATCGCTTGTTGCAACCTTTGTCGTCTTAAATAGTACATTATTATATTTTCAGAGAGTAAACATCAGCCTTGTGGCAATTTGCTTTATTTGTGTTGCATTTTATCTCTTGTTTACCACGATTTTACAATTTAACCTATCAAAAATCCCTTTTGTATTAGCACACTGCGGTGTGGCACTGGCGATTTTTGGAGCGACAATGATGGGGTATTTTAGTCTTGAAAAAGGCGTTAAACTCGCTCCACAACAAGAAATAATCTTTAATGGAATGACTTTTGAATATGCACGATTTAGCAATGAAATCGGTCAGAATTATACTAGCGAACAAGCCCATTTTATTGTTTATAAAGAGAAGCAAGAAATAGCAAAGCTCGTGACAGAAAAGCGATTTTATGCAGTCACGGATACCCAAATGTCAGAAGTTGGGCTAGACCGTAGCTACTTAGGGGATATTTATATCGTAATGGGGGATAAACTGGGCAAAGGCGAATTTACCTTTAAATTACAATATAAACCTTTTGTTGTTTGGCTTTGGATTGGCGGAATATTGATGGCACTTGGCGTGTGCTGGCATTTATTCAGCGAGATTTTTACAAGATTTAGGTTAAAGAAAGAATGAAAAGAGCATTGATATTTTTACCTTTATTGTTGCTGGTATTGTTTATCGGCGTGTTACTTAGTGCGATAAACAATAACAAAAATCCAGCCACAATAAACCAACCCTTACCGCAGTTTAATCAAGTGGCGTTAATGGACGAAAGCAAGCAATTTGGCAATCAAGATATGCCGACTACTTTTTATCTTATCAACGTGTGGGCAAGTTGGTGTAACTATTGTAAGCAAGAGTTACCGACTCTGAAAAAAATTGCTCAAACAGGTGTGCCGATTGTGGGATTAAATTACCGAGATAACCGAGAACAAGCGGTCAGAATTTTACAAAAATTTGCAAATCCGTTTATTTTTAATCTGTATGATAAAGATGGTACTTTTGCGAATAAACTTGGGGTTAATGCTACGCCGCAAACTTATCTGATTGATAACAAAGGGATAATCAAGCTACGTTATAGTGGCGAATTAACAATGGATGTTTGGCAACAGGATTTCTTGCCACTGATTAAGCAACATAAGGCTAACCAATGAAAAAACTTTTTTTGATTATTGCGATATTATTATTTCAAACCAGTGTCGCCAAAATGGTGGATACCTTTGAATTTCATAGCGAACAGGAACGAGCCAGAGCCGTTGCTCTCGCAAAATCGTTGCGTTGTCCACAGTGTCAGAACCAAAACTTGGTCGAGTCCAACGCAGACATTGCCTATAATTTAAGAATTGAAGTTTATAATTTGGTTAATCAAGGCAAATCCGATGATGAAATTATTCAAATAATGACACAGCGATTTGGCGATTTTGTGCTGTATAAACCGCCTTTTAAATACACCACCCTTTTATTGTGGGGCTTGCCTATTGCTTTGCTTTTGCTAGCGATAGGATTTTTACTTTTTCAAGTATTCCGAAAGTCAAAACAAGACATAACCCCAACATCGCCAATCACTACCGCACAGGCAAGTTTAGTGACTCATTTACCTTCTAATAAGCAAGGTTCATTATGGGTATATATGGGATTGTTTTGTGGTATAGTGTTGATCTCATCAGTGCTTTATTTTTGCCTTGATCGTTACAATATCGCCGAGCAAGAAACGGATAAATTTATCCAACAAAAAGCGACCTTGATACGCAATACGCCGTTACAAACCAAACAACATTACATCAAAACGATTGAAAATGCGTTACGCCAAAACCCTAATGATAGCCAAAAATGGATAGAATTAGGGCAGGCATACAGCTCACTAAATCAATTTGATGATGCAATGATAACTTATTCTTATGCTGAAAAATTAGAAGGCACAAAAGCCTATATTTTAGGCTTGATGGCAACTACGCTTTATTACAAACATCATAATAAAATAACCCCAGAAGTCGCCACATTGATTGAGCAAGCATTACAACTTGACCCAAACGAGCTATCAAGTTTATCTCTACTTGCCAATGATTATTTTATCAAAAAAGACTATCCACAAGCCTTAGAATTATGGCAAAAACTACTCGACAGCAATCATTCTAATTTAGATCGCAAAGCCGTGATTGAGCGAATGAAAACCGCTGAATTTTTATTAGGAAAAGCGAGATAATATTCAAAACCTTGCACTTCATTGTTGAATCTGAATGGTAAAATGGTATCATTGTTCGATCTAGTCTGCGAAAAGATAATTTATTACAGGATTTACTTTTATTCAATGTGATGAAATGATTTTTTTGTGGCTATAAGCGGTGTAATTTAATAAAAAATTTGCAAAAAGAGAAAAAAATATGACCGCTTATTGTAACCATAAATTATTCAAACGAGATAACTATTGTGATTTTTAGCCGATATTTAACCAAAGAAATTTTTAAAAGCCAGATTGCTATTCTTTTTATTTTATTGCTGATCTTTTTCTGTCAGCAACTTGTTAGAGTATTAAGCTCTGCGGTCAGTGGCAAAGTTCCGACCGATTTAGTCGTGCATTTGCTCGGGCTTGGAATGCCAACAATGGCACAGTTGATGTTACCTTTATCGCTTTTTGTGGCATTACTTTTAACGCTAGGGCGTTTTTATGCGGAAAGTGAAATTACGGTTATGCGAGCCTGTGGCGTTGGGTCAAGCGTGCTAGTAAAATCAGCGCTGTTCCTGTCGTTATTTACTACGGCGATTGCTGCTTATAACGCATTTTGGGTAACCCCTTGGGCGATGGCAAAGCAGTCCGAATTATTAGCTGAAGCCGAAGTTAATCCTCGTTTTTCCGCATTATCCGAAGGGCAATTTATGTCTGCGGGGGGCTATGTTTTATATATTGATAATATCAAAGGTAATAGTATCAATGATATTTTTGTGTTCCAGCCAACCCAGAAAAAGAATAATCGTCCGTCAGTGGTGACGGCAGAATCGGGAAAATTAACAGGCTTGCCTAATGGCGATCAGGTATTGATGTTAAAAAATAGTACGCGTTTTGAAGGCACTCCACAGAATGCTGATTTCAAAGTAACCAGTTTTAAGCAATATTCAGCCTATTTAGGTTATAAAGATATTGATGCTAAAGATGATGAAGTTCGCCAAGCGAGCTTTAGCCAGTTAGTCAAAGACGAATCCCCAAAAGCACAAGCTGAATTACAATGGCGTTTTGCATTGATTTTTGCTGTACCGTTGATGGCGTTATTAGCAGTGCCGATGAGCAGTGTCAACCCTCGTCAAGGGCGTTTTGCAAAATTATTGCCCGCATTATTGCTCTATTTAATCTACTTTTTATTACAAAGTTCCCTTAAATCGGCAGGGGCGTCAGGCAGTTTGAATATTAACTTGTTAATGCCACTGGTTTCTGTCGGCTTTTTGCTGTTTGGTTCGGTCTTGAATATGTGGGATACCAAAGGCTTTATCGCATTGCGTCATCGTTTAAAAATCAAAGGGTAAGGAAAAATAAAAATGAATGTATTAGAACGCTATATTGGAAAAACCATTCTTTCCGCTATTTTACTTACTCTTTTTGTGTTGGTTGGATTAGGTGCAATCATTAAATTTGTGGAAGAATTCCGAGCGGTGGGGCAAGGTAATTATGACGGTTGGCACGCGGCTTATTATACCATTTTGATGATTCCTCGTGATATTGAAACCTTCTTTCCTATCGCTGCTTTATTAGGTTCATTAGTTGGACTTGGCGGACTTGCGAGTCGTAGTGAATTGGTGGTGATGCAAGCCTCAGGATTTTCTCGTTTTAAAATCGGTGTGGCGGTAATGAAAACGGCTATTCCATTGGTGTTAATCACGATGATTATGGGCGAATGGGGTGTGCCTCAAACGGAACAATTTGCTAGAAATATGCGTTCTGTGGCTCAAACAGGCGGCACAATGTTGGCGACGAAGCGTGGTTTTTGGGCAAAAGATAATAATAAATTTGTCTATATTCAACGTATTCACACCGATAAAGATTTGCGTAATATTTTGATTTATGAGTTTGAAAACAGAAATTTAAAATCGGTGCTGAAAGCCAAAAAAGCAGTGTTTGATAAACAACATTGGGTGCTAAATAATATTGAAAAAGCAGAGATTACCCAAAATGGCATTGTGCGAAATAAAGAAAAAACAAAGCTGTGGAAAACGAGCATTACACCGAGTAAATTGGGCGTAGTGTCATTAAAAGCGGAATCCCTTTCTCTTTCTGAATTAAAAGATTATGTGGCATTTTTAAAGCAAACAGGGCAGGATTCAAAACGCTTTGAAATTACCTTTTGGCGTAAAGCTTTTGAGCCTCTTTCTATGGCGGTAATGATGTTGCTGGCGATGTCTTTTATTTTTGGTCCTTTACGAAGTAGTACCACAGGGGCAAAAATTATGGTGGGCGTGATTGCAGGCTTTGGATTTTATGTTGCGAATATCGTGTTTGGAAATTTAAGTTTGGTTGTGCCTTGGATGCCGATTATGTTTGGGGCGTTGTTGCCGAGTATTTTATGTGTAACCATCGTTTGGTGGCTTTTAACTAAGAAAAGAGATTAGAAACAATGGCAGATCCTCGTTTTATTCATTTACGTGTACACAGTGATTTTTCAATGATTGACGGTTTAGCAAAGGTTAAACCGTTAATTAAAAACTGTGTTAGCAACAATATGCCAGCTATTGCCTTAACGGATTTTTCTAATTTCTGTGGCTTGGTGAAATTTTACAGTGAGGCATTAGGCTCAGGGGTTAAACCGATTATTGGGGCTGATGTGCTTATTCGTGAAACCCCAGACTCCGAAGAATATAGTGAACTCACTTTATTAGCTAAAAATAACACGGGCTATCAAAATATTACGCTGTTAATTTCCAAAGCTTATCAGCAAGGTTATTTTGAATTTCCTATCGTTGAAAAACAGTGGTTAGCAGAATTAAATGAAGGCATTATTGTGCTTTCTGGCGGAAAAAATGGTGATATAGGGCAAGCGTTACTTAAAGAAAATGAACAAGATGCCGAGCAGAAAGTGGCGTTTTATCAGCGTTATTTTCCAAATCATTATTATTTAGCGTTATGTCGCACGGCAAGAACGGATGAAGAACGTTATATTCAATCAGCAATAAAATTTTCCCAAAAACACCAAATTCCACTGGTCGCAGTGAATGATGTGTGCTTTTTAAAAGAAGACGATTTTGAGGCTCACGAGATCCGTGTTGCTATTCACGACGCTTATACTTTAGATGATCCAAAACGTCCGCAAAAATATTCAGAAAAACAGTATTTTAGAACCGAACAAGAAATGTGTGAGTTGTTTGCAGACTTACCACAAGCGGTTGAAAATACCGTAAATATTGCAAAACGTTGTAATGTGACTATTCGTTTGGGCGAGTATTTTTTACCTAACTTTCCAACGGGCGATCTTACACCTGAGGATTTTTTAGTAAAAAAATCACAAGAAGGCTTAGAAGATCGTCTAGCTTTTTTATTCCCTGATCCAAAAGAGCGAGCTGAGAAGCGGTCAGAATATGATGAACGTTTGCAAATTGAACTTGATGTAATCAACCAAATGGGCTTTCCGGGTTACTTCTTGATCGTAATGGAATTTATCCAGTGGTCAAAAGATAATGGCGTGCCAGTTGGTCCAGGACGTGGTTCAGGTGCGGGTTCATTAGTTGCTTATGCGTTAAAAATTACCGATCTTGATCCCCTTGAATTTGATTTACTTTTTGAGCGTTTCTTAAACCCTGAACGTGTTTCAATGCCTGACTTTGACGTTGATTTCTGTATGGAAGGGCGAGATCGCGTGATCGAACACGTGTCACAAATGTACGGTGCACAAGCGGTATCGCAAATTATTACCTTTGGAACAATGGCGGCAAAAGCGGTAATCCGCGATGTAGGGCGAGTGTTAGGACACCCTTATAGTTTTGTGGATCGTATTTCTAAATTGATTCCACCTGATCCGGGTATGACCTTAGCCAAAGCTTTTGAAGCTGAACCAAAGTTACCTGAACTTTATGAAGCCGATGAAGAAGTAAAATCGCTTATTGATATGGCTCGCAAGCTAGAAGGTGTGATCAGAAATGCAGGAAAACACGCGGGTGGTGTAGTTATTGCACCGACTTCAATTACCGATTTCTCACCATTATATTGTGATAATGAAGGTCAGCACCCTGTTACTCATTTTGATAAAAATGATGTGGAATACGCAGGCTTGGTTAAATTTGACTTCTTAGGCTTGCGTACCTTAACCATTATCAAATGGGCGTTAGAGATGGTAAATGCTCGCTTACAAAAAGAGGGTAAAGCACCGATTTTTATTGAAAGTATTCCTCTTGATGATAAAGCGTCCTTTGATTTATTGTTAAAAGCTCAAACTACCGCAGTCTTCCAGTTGGAATCTCGTGGAATGAAAGACTTGATTTCACGCTTAAAACCAGACTGTTTTGAAGATATTATCGCATTGGTAGCCTTATTCCGACCAGGTCCTTTGGGATCGGGAATGGTGGATAACTTTATTGATCGTAAACACGGCAGAGAAGAGGTCTCTTATCCTGACGCACAATATCAACACGAGAGTTTAAAAACGATTTTAGAGCCAACCTACGGCGTTATTTTATATCAAGAACAAGTAATGCAAATTGCACAGGTGCTAGCAGGTTATACGCTTGGTGGTGCGGATTTATTACGTCGTGCAATGGGTAAGAAAAAGCCAGAAGAGATGGCAAAACAACGTTCTGTTTTCAAAGAGGGAGCAGAAAAAAATAACGTTGATGGCGAGTTGGCGATGAAAATCTTTGACTTGGTAGAAAAATTTGCTGGCTATGGTTTTAACAAATCTCACTCCGCTGCTTATGCGTTAGTGTCTTATCAAACCTTATGGCTGAAAGCTCACTATCCTGCGGAATTTATGGCAGCAGTAATGAGTTCAGAGCTGGATAATACGGATAAATTAGTCGGTTTTTACGATGAATGTATCAATATGGGCTTAACCGTTGTTCCTCCTGATGTAAACGCGGGAAAACACCGTTTTAGTGTGAATGAAAAAGGCGAAATTGTTTACGGATTAGGGGCAATTAAAGGGGTTGGCGAAGGTCCTGTTGATGCGTTACTTGAAGCACGTCAAAAAGGCGGGATTTTTAAAGATCTCTTTGATTTAACGGCTCGTATCGATCTCAAAAAAATCAACCGTCGTACTTTTGAAGCCTTGATAATGTCTGGTGCGTTCGATCACTTAGGTCCACATCGTGCAGCTCTGATGAAAAACTTAGAAGATGCACTGAAAGCGGCGGATCAGCACAGTAAAATGGAAGCTTTAGGGCAGGATGATATGTTTGGAGTTTTAACCGAAACCCCAGAAGAAGTGCAAAATGCCTATGCAAACACACCAAAATGGACAGAACAAGTCATTTTAGATGGCGAGAAAAGTACGCTTGGTTTGTATATCAGTGGACACCCAGTGGCTCGTTTTGTGAAAGAGCTAACTCATTATGCACCTGTACGTTTAAATGAACTACAGCCAACCCAAAGGGGGAAAACAGCGACAGTGGCAGGGTTAATTATGGATTGTCGTATCGCAACCACGAAAAAAGGCAGCCGAATTGGCATTGCGACTATTGAAGATCGTTCGGGAAAATTAGATTTAACGCTATTCTCTGAATCCTTAGAGCAATATGGGCATTTATTAGAAAAAGACACCATTGTGATTGCCACAGGCTCGATCCAAATGGATAATTTCAGCGGTGGTTTCCGTATGTTAGTTCGAGAAATGATGAGCTTGGATGCTGCACGTTCTCGCTATGCAAAAAGTTTAGCTCTAGCCATCAATCAAGATCAGCTGACGCCAGATTTTATCAAAAAATTAACCCAAATTATTGAGCCGCATAAAGAAGGGGCATTACCGCTGCATTTCTATTACCAAAGCCCTAAAGCAAGAGCCTTGCTAAAAGGTGGGGTGCAATGGCGTGTTAGTCCACAGAGTGAAATGATTGAGAAATTAGAAGCACTACTTGGCGAAAATGCCGTTGAATTGGAGTTTTAAATTAGCAACCACTGAAAGTTAGTATGAAATAAAGCTGAATAGCGTTAAGGTATTAACTACTCTTTTTATCTTTTTCCCGTAAAATATAAAGGACTAATTTCTATTGAGAAGTTAGTCCTTTTTCTTATCTAGTTTTTCATTATATTAGAACGAATAACGCAAACCTGTTGAGAATTCGTGAGATTTAATTTTGAAAGCATCATCTGCAAATTTGCCCCAATAATTGTAGCGGTAGCCTGCATCTAATTCTAAATTAGGTACAACTTTATAGCTTGCACCGAATAAAATACCTAAACCTGTTTTGGTTTTGCTGAATTTATCGCTTTCATAATAATTTGGAGCTTTTAGTTCAGCATTAATTTTTACTTTATTTAAACCTAATCGCACGCCAACATAAGGTTTGATTTGCGATTGAAGATCAAAATCATAGATAGCAGAAAAACCGATGCTATTGAACTTCACATCTGATGTTTCAACTGAGTATCTATCCTGATCTATAAATTTCTTACCTTTATAATGCGTATAATCCAACGCTAAACGAACATCGCCTAGATCATAACCAGCACTTAGACGTGGTGAGAAACCTTTTATAGGATCTTTTCCGTCGGTTACTTTGGCATAACCTAAGTCGCCTTGAACATAAAAATTATTTTGAGCCATTGCTGAGGTAGCAAAGATTAAAGATAGGGTAGTGACTAATAATGCTTTTTTCATTTATATACTCCTGTGTAAAAGTTAAAAAGCATCCATATTATTTGCCTAAAAAAATAAAAGAGTAACAGATTTTTAAATAAAAATAGATCAAGCCTCACAAATTGTGAGGCTATAATAGAACAATTAGAATGTATAACGTAAACCAGTTGAGAATTCGTGAGAGATTGGTTTAACATTATCAATAGACTTGAATTTACCCCAACGATTATAGTGGTAACCAACATCAAGATCTAATTTTTTTGTTAAGCTGTAACTTGCCCCAACTACGACACCTAAACCTAATTTAGATGAACTACCTTTTATTGTTTCTTTTTTATTTGATGATATTTTTTTACCATCTAATTTTAAATGATTGAGAGCTAATCTTGCACCTACATAAGGTTTGATTGCTGAACCCATATCAAAATCATAAATAGCAGATAATCCAAAGCTACGATTTATATCAATATATCTGTCTTTTTTTGAGACATTTTTATTAGACTTATATTTGTTTTTGTAATTATAACCCGTGTAATCCACAGCGAGACGAACATCGCCAAAATTATAACCAGCACTCAGGCGAGGCGAAAATCCAGTTGATTTTTTTATTTTATTGTTACCAAATTTTAGTGATGAATAACCTAAATCTCCTTGAATATAAAATCCTTGTTGTGCCATCACAGGTGCAATCAATGCTAAGGATAGTGTAGAAACTAATAACGCTTTTTTCATTTATTTACTCCTTGTTTGATATAATTAAAAAGCGGGCATATTATGAGCTTAAAAAAACGAAAGGCAATAAAATTATTATGGTTGTTTAAAAGGTCAGACGAGTGAAATTATTTTATTTCCCATAAAAAAAATACTAGTAATTTTCTTCAAACTTTGGTATAAATACGGCGTTTTTTGTGTGCGAAAATATTCGTTCAAAAAACAAACAAAACAAATTTATTTTTAATTCAAAATCACACACATATTTATCGTTAATAATTGGGGTGCTGAAAAAAGTGATTAAAGGCTTTTTGATGTCAGATTATTAGAATATGTGGAGGCTAAACCCCGTTCTATAACATAAATATAGAACAAACAATTTAAAGGAAAAAATCTTATGGCACAAGTTTCTATGCTAGATATGCTAAAAGCTGGCGTTCACTTCGGACACCAAACTCGTTACTGGAACCCAAAAATGAAACCTTTCATCTTTGGTTCACGCAACGGCGTTCACATCGTAAACCTTGAAAAAACTGCACCAATGTTCAATGAAGCATTAAACGAATTAACTCGTATTTCACATAACAATGGTAAAGTTCTTTTCGTAGGAACTAAACGTGCAGCAGGTGAAGCGGTTAAAGCAGCAGCATTAGATTGCCAACAGTTCTATGTAAATCATCGTTGGTTAGGTGGTATGCTTACTAACTGGAAAACTGTTCGTCAATCAATCAAACGTTTAAAAGATTTAGAAGCACAAACCCAAGACGGTACATTTGAAAAAATTACTAAAAAAGAAGCGTTAATGCGTACTCGTGAGCTTGAAAAATTAGAATTAAGCTTAGGTGGTATCAAAAATATGGCGGGTCTTCCTGATGCAATCTTTGTTATCGGTGCAGACTACGAACATATCGCAATTAAAGAAGCGAACAATCTTGGTATTCCAGTATTTGCTATCGTAGATACTAACGCTGATCCAGATGGTGTTGATTACATCATTCCAGGAAATGATGATGCAACTCGTGCAATCCAACTTTACTTAACAGCGGCAGCAGAAGCGGTTAAAGAAGGTCGTGGACAAGAAAAAGTAAGTGAAGAAACTTTTAACGCTGAAACAGAAGCAGCGGCAGAGTAATTCATCAAAAGACTGGCCCTAAACACTAGTCTTTAATACATTAGTGAAGCAGGGCGTTATCCCTGCTTTATTTTAACTTATTTATAACGAGGATTAAAAAAATGGCTCAAATTACAGCATCATTAGTAAAAGAACTTCGTGATCGTACCGGTGCTGGTATGATGGAATGTAAAAAAGCATTAGTTGAAGCGAATGGCGACATTGAATTAGCAATCGACAATATGCGTAAATCTGGTCAAGCAAAAGCGGCTAAAAAAGCAGGTCGTGTTGCAGCAGAAGGTGTAATCATCAACCGTATTGATGGTAACTTCGCTATCGCTCTTGAAATGAACTGTGAAACAGACTTCGTTGCAAAAGACGCTGGTTTCTTAGGCTTAGCAAATGAAATCGCTGATTATGCAATCGCAAACAAAGTATCTGACGTTGAAGTGCTAAAAGCTCAATTTGAAGAACAACGTGCAGCATTAGTTGCTAAAATCGGTGAAAATATGAATATTCGTCGTATCGCAACTATCGAAGGTGACGTTTTAGGTTCATACTTACACGGTGCTAAAATCGGTGTTATCGTTGCAGCGACAAACGCAGATGAAGAGTTAGTTAAACATATCGCAATGCACGTTGCAGCAAGCCGTCCAGAGTTTGTTAAACCTGAAGATGTTCCAGCAGAAGTTGTTGAAAAAGAACGTCAAATTCAAATTGATATCGCAATGCAATCTGGTAAACCACAGCAAATCGCTGAGAAAATGGTTGAAGGTCGTATGAAGAAATTCACTGGTGAAGTTTCATTAACAGGACAACCTTTTGTTATGGATCCTTCTAAATCAGTTGGCGATTTATTAAAAGAAAAAGGTGCAGACGTTTCTGGCTTTATCCGTTTTGAAGTGGGTGAAGGTATCGAGAAACAAGAAACAGACTTCGCAGCAGAAGTTGCAGCAATGGCTAAGGCATAATTGCTCAAAAAAGGCGGACAAAATGTTCGCCTTTTATTTGTTTAGATTTTTGTTTTTCTAAAAATAGAATTTTATGATAAGCGGTTATATTTAAGTAAAAATTTGCAAATTTTGAAAAAAATCAGACCGCTTATCAGAATATTTTTTCGGAGTTGTAGAGACAGGGGAAGCCCTGTTTCTATGTATTTAGTATTTTAAATTTGTTAGAGAGTATAGAAGAGGTAGGTATGAATCAGCCAATTTACAAAAGAATTTTATTAAAATTAAGTGGGGAAGCTCTACAAGGCGAAGAAGGCTTTGGTATCGATCCATCTATCTTAGATAGAATGGCCGTTGAAATTAAAGAACTTATTGAGATGGGCGTTGAAGTTGGTGTTGTAATCGGTGGTGGAAACCTATTTCGTGGTGCAAAATTAGCACAAGCTGGAATGAATCGAGTAGTAGGCGATCATATGGGAATGCTTGCAACAGTGATGAATGGTTTAGCAATGCGTGATTCTTTGCACCGTAATGATGTGAATGCAAAATTGATGTCTGCATTCCAATTAAATGGTATTTGTGATAATTATAACTGGTCTGAAGCGATCAAGATGCTGCGTGAGGGACGCGTGGTGATTTTCTCTGCGGGTACAGGTAATCCATTCTTTACCACAGATTCAGCAGCGTGCTTGCGTGGTATTGAAATTGAAGCAGATGTTGTATTGAAAGCAACAAAAGTGGATGGCGTATATGATTGCGATCCTGCTAAAAATCCTGATGCAAAATTATTGAATTCATTAACTTATGCAGAAGTAATTGAGAAAGAATTACAGGTAATGGATCTTGCCGCTTTCACATTAGCTCGTGATCATAATATGCCGATTCGTGTATTTAATATGGGTAAAGCTGGTGCATTGAAAAAAGTAATTTTAGGTACGGAAGAAGGTACAACTATTGCTTAATTACGTTTTTTAGCACACATACTTTATTTTTAACAGCCCTAGATAGTCTAATATCTAGGGCTGTTTTATTTTTTAATTTAGTTGATTTTTCTATTTTTTGTGATTAGTGTTAGTGCATTATTTTTTGAAAAATGAGAGTGGTATGTTGGATATTTTAATCACTGGTTTTTTAACTTCAGCAATGTTAATTATTGCTATTGGTGCGCAAAATGCTTTTATTTTGAAAAATGGAATTAGCAACAATCATATTTTTACCATCGCTTCAGTATGTTTTTTATGTGATGTTATATTGATAAGTATAGGTGTTTTGGGTATCGGTAAGCTGATCATTGATAGTATTATTGCGAAATTAGGGCTATCGTTACTCGGTGCTCTTTTTCTATTTTGTTATGGGTTATCCGCATTGAAAAGCGCTTGTCAGAATAAATCAATGCGAGTGATCGCAGATAAGAAAAAAAGTACTCGAAAAGAGATGATTACTGCCACCTTAGCCGTAACATTGCTTAATCCGCACGTGTATTTGGATACTATTGTCATCGTAGGTGGTATTGCAGCAAACCTTAATTTCACACAAAAAATTTATTTTTTAATTGGTTCATTACTCGGCTCGCTGATATGGTTTTTCGGATTAGGTTATGGGAGTAAAAAATTAACTCCTTTATTTGCTAAGCCATATATGTGGAAAATTTTGGATCTTGTTATTGCGGTGATTATGTTCTCTATTTCTTATCAATTGGTTAAATTTGCTTATTATTCATTGAGTTAAATATAAAAAAGATGATTTGATAAAGTAAATGATTTATTTATATTTATTAGAAATAAAAGCTGTAAATTTATACTTGTTTTTAGTCGTGTTACAAAAATAACGCTAGGAAAATTAAGGTGAATTCGGTACAATCTACGGTAATTTTTTAGCTATTTATCAAAAAGGATTATTAAATGATTACTGAAATAAAAAAAGATGCAGAACAACGTATGACTAAAAGCTTAGAAGCGTTTAAAGATCACATTTCTAAGGTGCGTACAGGTCGTGCTCAACCTGCTTTATTAGACGGTATCCAAGTGTCTTACTACGGTGCATTAACACCACTTCGTCAATTAGCAAACGTGGTAGCAGAAGACGCAAGAACCTTAGCTGTAAGCGTTTTTGATCGTAGTTTAATTGCAGACGTTGAGAAAGCGATTATGAGTTCAGATTTAGGGTTAAACCCTGTAACCGCGGGCACAACCATTCGTGTACCACTTCCTCCATTAACAGAAGAGCGTCGTCGTGATTTAATTAAAATCGTAAAAGGCGAAGCAGAACAAGGTAAAGTGGCGGTACGTAATGTGCGTCGTGATGCGAATGATAAAATCAAAGCGTTATTAAAAGATAAAGAAATCAGCGAAGACGAAGAGCGTAAAGCACAAGACGAAATTCAAAAAATTACCGATCAGTTCATTAAACAAGTTGATGAAGTGTTAGCAGGTAAAGAAAAAGAATTATTAGATTTCTAATTTTTTGAAGCGGTCAGATTTTAGTGATTTTTTGCAATTTTTTTGAATTTTGCAAATTTTATATAAAATCTTACCGCTTAATAACTTAATAAGAAAAATTATTCCGTAGGGGAGGATTGAATGAGCGTAGCAAATGGCATATCCTCCCGAAAAATGTAGATTAACGAGCGGGAGCATATACGCAAACACGTTTGCTAATGCTCCCCTACATTTAAAATTAAAACAATGAAAAAAATCACTATCTTAGGTTCAACTGGTTCGATCGGAAAAAGCACGCTTTCTGTGATTGAACGTAACCCAGAGCGTTATCAAATTTTTGCCCTTGTGGGAGGCAGAAATGTTGAGCTAATGCTTGAACAATGCTTAAAATTCCAACCTCAATTTGTCGCTTTAGACGATGAAAATGCCGCTCAACAATTAAACATCGCTTTGCAATCCCATTCAATTAAAACCGAAGTGTTGGCGGGTAGCCAAGCGATTTGTGAATTATCGGCTCACGCTGATGTGGATATGGTTATGGCGGCGATTGTTGGGGCTGCGGGCTTGTTGTCGACCCTTGCTGCGGTAAAAGCAGGTAAGCAAGTGTTGTTAGCGAATAAGGAATCATTGGTCACCTGTGGGCAGATTTTTATTGATGAGGCGAAAAAATCAGGGGCAAAATTGTTGCCTGTGGATAGTGAACATAATGCGATTTTTCAATCTTTACCGCCACAAGCACAAAATCAAATCGGATTTTGTCCGTTGGCGGATCTTGGGATCAGTAAAATTGTTTTAACGGGATCAGGCGGTCCATTTAGAACTAAGCCATTAAGTGAATTTTCAAGTATTACGCCTGCACAGGCTGTCGCACACCCGAACTGGTCTATGGGGCAAAAAATCTCCGTTGATTCAGCGACGATGATGAATAAAGGCTTGGAATATATTGAGGCACGTTGGTTATTTAATGCCAGCGAAGATGAGATGGAAATTATTATCCACCCACAATCCATTATTCATTCAATGGTGCGTTATATTGACGGCAGTGTGATTGCTCAAATGGGAAATCCTGATATGCGAACCCCGATTGCTCACACAATGGCGTATCCTGAGCGTATCTATTCTAACGTTGAACCGCTGGACTTTTTTAAACTCAAAGAATTAACTTTTATCGAACCAGATTTTGCCCGTTACCCAAACTTAAAATTAGCGATTGATGCATTTAGAGAAGGGCAATATGCCACAACAGCGATGAATGCGGCGAATGAAATCGCGGTGGACGCATTTTTGAATAATAAAATTCGTTTTACAGATATTGAGCAAGTTAATCGTTCGGTCGTTGAGAATGTGGCACCTGTAAAAATCACTGAAATTGTGGACGTATTACATATAGATAAGCTAGCACGAGAGCTGGCACAACAACAGATATTACAAATATAATGAATGACTTAGATGTAGGTTTTGACTTAGACAGAATGCCACAACACGTTGCGATTATTATGGACGGCAACGGACGTTGGGCGAAACAGCAGGGAAAACTGCGAGTTTTTGGTCATCAAAATGCGATGAAAGCGGTCAGATCTGCGGTGAATTTTGCAGCTCGTCATCAAATTAAGGTGCTAACACTTTATGCGTTCAGTAGCGAAAATTGGTGTCGCCCACAAGATGAAGTGTCGGCGTTGATGTCACTTTTTATGAAAGCTTTGAACAGTGAAGTGAAAAAGTTACATAAAAATAATATTTGTTTGAAGGTGATTGGTGATAAATCGGCATTTAGTGATGAGTTACAACAAAAAATTATTGAATCAGAACAGTTAACCCAAAATAATGACGGTTTAATTCTTAATATTGCCGCAAATTATGGCGGAATGTGGGATATTACTCAGGCGGCGAAAAAACTCGCATTACAAGTGAAATTAGGCGAGATCAGTTTAGATGAGATTACCGAACAACAGTTACAACAGAATTTAATTACTGAGCAACAACCGCAGGTGGATCTGTTGATTCGAACTAGTGGCGAACAACGGATCAGTAATTTTTTATTGTGGCAGATTGCTTATGCTGAGCTGTTTTTTACCCCTGTATTATGGCCAGATTTTAACGATGAAATTTTTGCACAAGCGATAATGGCTTACCAACAGCGTGAACGTCGTTTTGGTGGCTGTTAAATCTATGCAAACTATTAAAAAATTAAGGAAACACAATGCTTAAACAACGAGTACTTTCTGCACTTATTATGATTCCATTAGCCTTATTGGGATTGTTTTTTCTTTCACCACTGCCTTTCTTTTTGGCGATATCAGTTTTAGTCGTATTAGGAATGTGGGAATGGGCACAATTTGCGGGCATTAAACGCTCTATTGGACGCATAATTGTCGCATTAGTGACCTTAGGTATTTTATTATTTCCGATAATGGCGGGGACGTATTCCATTAAAAAAGCGGACTTCCTTAACGATGTCACCACGCCATTACTTTTTGTGGGCGTTATTTGGTGGTTAGTCGCCCTGTTTTTAGTGATCGGTTATCCAAAAACAGCACGTTTCTGGGCGAAATCAATCAGTGCTAAATTTATTTTTGGTTTTTTAACCTTAGTACCATTTTTAATCGCAATGCCTGCCTTACGTTTCTATCACTACCATTCAAATCCTTATCAAGGGGCATTTTTATTGCTTTATGTTTTAGTCTTGGTTTGGTCGGCAGATTCAGGGGCGTATTTCTTTGGACGTGCCTTTGGTAAACATAAATTAGCCCCAAAAGTATCACCAGGTAAATCCATTGAAGGGGCGATTGGCGGTTTAGTGACTGCTGGAGTGGTGTCATTTGTCTTCTTGCAAGTGAATCCGAGTGATATGTTAAGTGCTAAATTAAATATGGCTGCCTTTATTGCCGTTTCTATCCTTACCGTTGCGATCTCAATTCTTGGGGATTTAACGGAAAGTATGTTTAAACGTCAAGCGGGCGTGAAAGACAGCAGTAATTTAATTCCGGGACACGGCGGGATTTTAGATCGTATTGATAGTTTAACTGCTGCCGTACCATTTTTTGCAATGGCATTTTTGTTCTTTTTATAGGATTAAGTAGGTAAATTGTGACAGCGACATTGTCTTTTCTATTTTTAATCTGTGTATTAGTGACGGTACACGAGTACGGTCACTTTGTAGTTGCTCGTGCTTGTGGCGTACGAGTGCTACGCTTTTCTATTGGTTTTGGAAAAGTGCTATGGAAAAGAACCGACAAAAAAGGCACGGAGTGGGTTGTGTCGTTAATCCCGCTTGGTGGTTATGTTAAAATGCTCAATGATGAAGAGGGCTTTGCTGAGCACGAACGTTATGATAATAAAACCGTTTGGCAAAGAATGTTAATCATTTTAGCAGGTCCTGTTGCTAACTTTATTTTTGCGATTTTTGCTTACTGGGTGGTGTTTGTTTCAGGTGTGCCAACCGTAAAACCAGTGGTGGGCGAAGTTGTGCCGAATAGTATTGTCGCAACGGCAAATGTACCGACAGAATTTGAATTTACTCAAATTGATGGCAAAAATGTACAAGATTGGGAAGAAGTGGCGTTAGCCTTTATTGGCAATGTGGGATCGTCAAATGTTGAGGTTTCAGGGCATTTAATTGATAGTCAATATCCACAACGTTTTCAGTTAGATTTATCACAGTGGCAATTTGATGGTAATGAAGATAATCCGCTTACGACTTTGGGGATTGTTCCTAAAAGATCGGTGGTTGAACCAATAATTAAAACTGTCGTCAAAGATTCTGTCTCTGAAAAAACGGGTTTAAAAAAGGGTGATAAGATTTTAACCCTAAATCAGCAACCTTTTGATTGGATAAATTTAATTAAAATGGTGCAAACCGGACAGCGATTACAGTTACAAATTGAACGACAACATACGATTTTTAATGTTGAATTAACCCCAAGACAAGATAAAAAAAATAAAAAATATCGTATCGGCATCGTGCCGGAATTCAAACCTTTAGCTCAAAAGTACCGAACTGAATTAAAATATGATATTCTTACGGCACTAGGAAAAGCTGGAGAAAAAGTCGCTTCACTTATTCATACTGTTATTCAATTTATTGGTAATTTGATAACAGGGGATCTATCGATAAAAAATATGGGTGGTCCGATATCAATGGCAAAAGGTGCAGTTGCTAGTGCAGAAACAGGGATTATTTATTACCTTAGTTTTATGGCTTTGATTAGTGTGAATTTAGGTGTGATGAATTTATTTCCTTTACTACCGTTGGACGGTGGACAATTTATTTTATTAAGCCTTGAAGCAATTCGAGGTAAAGCAGTATCACAGAAAATACAGCAGGCATTTCAACAAATAGGAATGCTTTTTGTATTAGGGTTAATGGCATTTGCGTTATTTAATGACTTAGTGCATTTTTAAAGCGGTCATATTTTATTAAGATTTTACAAAAAATAGGAATTTATGATGAAAAAAATATTACTTTCTAGTCTTTTGCTAGCAAATGGCGTTATTGCTTCGCCATTTGTTGTAAAAGATATTCGTGTTAATGGTGCTTTTGATGAGTCTAAAGCGGCAATTATCTCAAAATTACCTATTAAGGTAGGACAACGTGTAACAGATAATGATCTTACTAAGATTGTGCAGCAACTTTTTGTTCAAAAACGTTTTGATGATGTTTCTGCAAAGAGAGATGGTGATGCTATTGTTATCAATGTTGTTGAAAGACCACTTATTGCCAACGTTAAAATTGAAGGTAATAAAGCTGTTCCAACTAAGGCATTAGAAGAAAATTTAAAAACGAATTTAATTAGTAAGGGTGAATTTTTCGATCCTAAAAAATTAGAAGAATTCAAACAAGAATTAGTCAATCACTATCATTCTATTGGCCGTTATAGTGCAAAAATCAGCTCTGTTATTAAGCCATTGAGTAATGGACAAGTTGATGTGAAGTTAGTGATCACAGAAAATGAAGTTTCTTATGTAAAAGCAATTCATTTTAAAGGTAATAAAGCTTTTGATGAAGATGAGTTAATTTCAAAATTAGATATTCAGCCAGATGTATCTTGGTGGAATATTTTCCAAAGCAGTAAATATGAGCAACAAGCATTGAAAAAAGATGTTGATACATTGCGTAATTTTTATTTAAATCAAGGTTATGTGAAGTTTACAATCAATGACGTAAAAACTGATTTTACCAATGGCAAGAAAGATGTAAAACTAACTTATAAAGTTAGTGAAGGCAGCCAGTATAAAGTAAGCCGTGTCCGTTTAATTGGTGATATGGCAAACCTAAACAAAGAATTAAAGCGTGTTGTAATGGAATATACACCAGGCGATTTATTCCGTGCTAAAGACCTTGATGCACTTAAAGAAAAATTAGAATATACCTTAGGTGAAAATGGTTATGGTGCAGCACAGGTGCAAATGTCATTATCGTTTAATGAAAATGCAAAAACGGTTGCGGTTGCTTACATTATAGAAGCTGGTAAACGTTTATATGTGCGTAAAATTAGTTTTGAAGGTAATGATGTAACAGCGGATTCAACCTTACGTCGTGAAATGCGTCAACAAGAAGGTGCTTGGTTATCAACAACCGCCGCATCAACTGGTAAAGCACGTTTAGAACGTACAGGTTTCTATGAATCTGTGGATATGAAAATGGTTAATGTACCAAATACGACTGACCAAGTAGACATCATTTATTCAATCAAAGAACGTAATACGGGTAGTATCAACTTTGGTATTGGTTACGGTTCAGGCAGTGGATTTAGCTACCAAGCAGGAATTAAACAAGATAACTTCTTAGGAATGGGATCGAGTATTGGTTTGAATGGAGTGCGTAACGATTATAGTACAACATTTAGCGTTGATTATAATGAACCTTATTTCACAAAAGATGGCGTAAGTTTAGGTGGTAGTGTTTATTATAGTAACTATGATTACTCTAAAATGAACTCATCATCAAAATATAAGCGTACAACTTTCGGTATTGACGGCACATTAGGCTTCCCAGTTGATGAATATAACAGTTACTATCTTGGTTTAGGTGCTGTAAATGACAAGATCCAAAATGTAGGTCGTGAATATACTCGTGAAAAATATGTTAAAGCGATGGATATTGAAATTCCAGCGATGTCTGAAGAGTATAAAAAAATCAAAACGACAGACTTTAACTTTAAATTTGGTTGGAACTATAATAGTTTAGATCGTGGTTTTATGCCAACAGAAGGTTTACAAGCAAGTTTAGGTGGTAATGTCACTATACCTGGTTCAGATAACAAATATTATAAACTAAGTGCAAAAGCATCTTATTATTATCCATTAAATAGAGAGCATTCTTGGGTGATCAATTCACGTGTTAGATTAGGTTATGGAAATGGTATGAGTGGTAAAGAATTACCATTCTTCCAAACTTACAATTTAGGTGGAATTGGTTCTGTTCGAGGATTCTCTTATGGTTCAATAGGGCCGAATGCTATTTACATTAAAGAAAAAGGTTCAAAATATCAACCTTCTAGTGATGTTATTGGTGGTAATGCATTAGCGGTGGCGAATTTAGAGTTAATTATGCCAACCCCGTTTGTTGCTGAAAAATATCAACACAAAGTAAGAACATCATTATTTGTGGATATTGGTACAGTTTGGAATACAAACTGGAAAGGAAAAGATATAGAGCTAAGCAAACAATTAAAACAGCCAGATTATGGAGACTATAAACGTTTTAGAGCTTCAGCAGGTATTGGTTTACAATGGAATTCGCCAATTGGTCCATTGTTATTGTCTTATGCAAAACCATTGCGTGAGTATAAAAATGATGACGTAGAGCAATTCCAATTTAGCATTGGTGGTTCATTCTAAATGAAGATAAGCGGTTAAATTTTGTAAAAAATTTGCAAAAAACGACCGCTTAATAATAATTTTAATTTTTTAAGGAAAATAAACAATGAAAAAAGTATTTAAAATTGCAACGATCGTAACTAGTTTAGCATTAGCGAGTAATATCGCAGTAGCAGACAACAAAATTGGATTTATCACACCTGAGTTTGTGATTCAAAATCATCCGCTATTTTCTGCTTCTTCTGATTTTGCAAAAGGAGTGAAAGAGGAAAGAAATGCACTTGCTGAAATTGAGAAAAAATTAGCAGGTGAAGAAAAAGCACTTGTAGAAGAAGGCGATAAATTAAAAAAAGAAGAAGATGGCGTAGTGAAGGAAATTCAAGCAAAATCTGAAAAATTAAAGAAAGATGCACCTCGTTTACGTAGTAAAGATATTCAAAAACGCCAAGATGAAATCAGCAAAATTGCGGATAAATTCCAACAAAAAATGGCTGCTTTCCAAGAAAAAAGAATGGCATTTGGTAAAAAAGTGGCTGAGTTTAGACAAAAAGCGGAAGAGACTCGTCGTAAATTAGCGATGGAGGAAGCGAAAGTTCGTGGTCAAGTAGTGAAACAAATTGACGATAAATTAAAAGAAATCGCAACAGACAAAGGCTACAATATCGTTTTAGACAGCAGTGCTGTTATGTTTACGACTGAACAAGAAAATGATTTAAGTGATGAAGTGTTAAAAGCTGTAGGTGGCGTTGTTCCGCAAGCTCAACCAGAAGCAAAATAATTGAGAATGACATTGATGGATAAATTTCTTTTAGGTCATTTAGCAACACAAATCGGCGGTTCTCTTAGAGGGAACGCCGATTTGGTGATTTCAGAAATTGCACCTTTAAATTGTGCAACAGCATCACAAATTACCTTTATTTCAAACCCTAAATACCGTAAACAGTTAAAAGAGTGTCAAGCAGGGGCGATTATTGTAAGTCAAGATGATGTTGAATTTTGTAATGAAAACCAAAATTTAATTATTGTTGAGAATCCTTATGTAAGCTATGCGTTGTTAGCACAATATATGGATAGCACGCCAAAAGCTGCTCATAATATTTCAGAAACTGCAGTGATTTCCGCAACGGCAAAATTAGGTAACAATATTTCTGTTGGTGCGAATGCCGTTATTGAAGATGATGTTGAACTTGGCGATGATGTGGTGATTGGTGCAGGTTGTTTTGTTGGTAAAAAGACTAAAATTGGTTCAGGCACACAACTTTGGGCAAATGTATCGGTTTATCATAATGTACAAATCGGTCAAAACTGCTTAATTCAATCATCTGCAGTGATTGGTAGCGATGGGTTTGGTTATGCAAACCACAAGGGAAAATGGATTAAAATTCCACAAACTGGTGGCGTAATTATTGGTAATAATGTCGAAATTGGTGCTTGCACTTGTATTGACCGCGGTGCGTTAGATTCTACCGTGATTGAAGATAATGTGATTATTGATAATTTATGCCAAATTGCTCATAATGTACACATTGGAACAGGCACAGCTATCGCAGGTGGTGCTATTTTAGCGGGAAGTTTAAAAGTGGGACGCTACTGCTTAATTGGCGGAGCGAGTACAATTAACGGACATATGGAAATTTGTGATGGAGTATCTATTACAGGGATGAGTATGGTCGTTAAACCAATCACAGAAAAAGGCGTTTATTCATCGGGTATTCCTGCGCAACCAAATAAAGCGTGGCGTAAAACGGCATCGTTAACAATGAATATTGATGAAATGAATAAACGATTAAAACAATTAGAAAAAAAATTAGTACAGAAGTAAATATTTTAAGAGGAATGTAGAGTTGGATATAGAACAACAATCAAGAGAACCTAGAAGAATTGAAACCACTGAAATTATGGCACTTTTGCCACATCGTTATCCTTTCTTGTTAGTCGATCGCGTATTAGATTTTGAAGAAGGGAAGTGGATTACTGCCATTAAAAATATCAGTGTTAATGAACCGTGTTTTACAGGACATTTTCCTGAATTACCAATTTTTCCTGGTGTATTGATTATGGAATCTCTTGCACAAACGATGGGGGTATTGGCATTTAAAACACATCAATTAGAAGGTGGCGAAATTTTCTATTTTGCAGGCATCAATAATGCACGCTTTAAAAAGCCTGTATTACCTGGTGACCAAATGAAATTACATATCGAAGTAATTAAAGAAATGCGTGGCGTTATTCGTTTTAATGGTGTGGCTACCGTGGATGGCACAGTCGTATGTGAAGCAGAGCTGATGTGTGCTAGACGCAAATCATAAGGAGTATCTATGCAATTAATTCATTCAACCGCCAAAATTAGCCCTTTAGCAATTATTGAAGAAGGGGCTGTGATTGGCAAGGAAGTTGAGATTGGTCCATTTTCTATTATCGGTAAAGATGTAGAGATTGGTGCTAGAACCAAAATTCACTCTCATGTGGTGATCAACGGACGTACTCAAATTGGTAAGGAAAATGAGATCTATCAGTTTGTTACGATTGGTGAGAAAAACCAAGATCTTAAATATGCGGATGAACCAACAAAAACGATCATTGGGGATCGTAACCGCATTCGTGAAAGTGTGACAATCCATCGTGGTACAGTTCAAGGCGGGAGTATTACTAAAATTGGTAATGATAACTTGTTTATGGTAAATACCCACATTGCTCACGATTGTGAAATCGGCAATCGTTGCATTTTAGCAAATAATGCCACCTTAGGTGGACACGTTGTGCTAGATGATTTTGTGATTGTAGGTGGAATGTCTGCTATTCATCAATTTGTAGTGATTGGTTCACACGTAATGTTAGGCGGTGGCTCAATCGTAACCCAAGATATCCCACCTTATGTGATGGCTCAAGGCAACCACGCTCGTCCTTTTGGGGTAAACTTTGAAGGCTTAAAACGTCGTGGTTTTGAAAAACCAACAATGCACGCTATTCGTAATGTGTATAAATTGATTTATCGCAGTGGTAAAACCATCGAAGAAGCACTACCTGATATTGAACATTATGCTAAAACAGAAGCCGCAGTGAGTTTATTCTTAAACTTTTTCAAACGCTCTACACGAGGCATTATTCGTTAATAAATATCGTACGACAGGGTATGCCCTGTCGTTTTTTTGTCCTTTATGCCTATTTTTATAAAATCTGATAGATTTTTGACAAGGCGTGCCTTGTCGCTACGAAAATAATTCCAACGCTAAATCTAATGCCTTAAAAAATTGCTCAATATCCTGTTGAGAATTGTAATGGGCTAACGAAACTCGCACCGTTCCGCTTTCTTGCAAATAATTCAAATAAGGCTTTGCACAATGTTCACCACTGCGAATCGCTATTTTGCTTTCTGTTAGTACTGTCCCAATATCAGCGTGATGTTCGCCTTTCACATTAAAGCTAATAATAGGCGTGATCTCTTTACCACGTAAAATTTGCAAATTTGGATAAGAATTTAACCGCTTGTGAAATTGTTTTGCTAAAGAATAAAGATGATCGTTTAACGCTTCAAAATCCCACTGTTCCAACCATTGTAATACTTCTCCAAAACCAATGATTCCAGCAATGTTTGGCGTACCAGCTTCAAAACAGTAGGGGATGTCAGCAAGGGTAAGATGTTGTTCATTGACCTGCTGTAACATTTTTCCCCCAAACATAAGCGGTCTGATTTTTTCTAAACTTTGCAATTTCCCCGTCAGTACCCCGACACCTGTTGCACCATACATTTTATGGGCTGAAAAAGCATAAAAATCGGCATCTAAACCTTGTACATCAACCTTTTCACTGGATACCGCTTGGGCAATATCTAACAGAATTTTTGCTTTGGAATATTGGCGGATAAGTGGAATCAATTTTTCAGCATTTTGGCGTACACCTGTGACATTGGAGACTAAATTAAAGGCGACAATTTGGGTACGATCCGATAAGGCGTGTTTTAATTCTTTCTCTTTGATTTGATAATTTTTATCGACTGGTAACACAATCAATTTTGCCCCTGTTCGCAAGGCGAGTTGTTGCCACGGCACAAAATTAGCGTGATGTTCTGCTACGGAGACAATAATTTCATCGTCAGGCTGAATGCTATCCATTAAACCATTTGCGACTAAATTGATGGAATGGGTCGTACCGCTTGTCCAAATAACGGCACGTCGATCTTCAATATTAAAGCGTTTTGCCACCAAATCCCTTGCTAATTCATAAGCATTGCTTTGTACTAAATCATATTGGCTACGATGAACTGAGCCTGCGGAAGCATAAAATTGTTGCGTCGCATTGACTAATACATCGGGCTTTAATGTGGTCGCAGCCGAGTCTAAATAAGCCCATTCAGGCTGATTTTCAAAAAAAGGGAAGTGAGAACGAAATAAAATATTGATCATTAAGGTATCTTCTAATTATAAAATTATTACTTAATTTTACACTATTTCAGTGGTGATCTTTATTAAAATTTTAGCTTGTAATGAAGAATAAAAATGGGGAGAAATAGTTTGGATGGAATAAACCCCACCATTTAATATAAAAATGGTGGGATTAAAAGGTTAATCTAAGATTTCATCTGGGGTTAGCATTCTAAATTCACCTTCTTGAAGTGCCTCATCAAGAATCACATTTCCAATTCGCCAGCGATGTAAAAATTCCACTTTATTTCCTAATGTTGCAAACATTCTTTTTACTTGGTGATAGCGCCCTTCTGAAATGGTTAAATTCACATTGTAATCATCAATAATTTCCAATTTTGCTGGCAGGGTTGGTGTTTTCTCGCCACGTAGCATAATACCTTGTTGTAATTGCTCTTCATAAAAAGGCTCAACAGGATCAGCAAGGGTGACTAAATAGGTTTTTTCGCATTCGTATTTTGGTGAAGTAATACGGTGTGACCATTGCCCATCATCAGTTAGAAGTACAAGTCCAGTCGTATCTGCATCTAAACGCCCAGCACAATGGAGTTTACCTTTTAAAGGATAATCAAAGAAGTCAAAAACCGTTGGATATTCACTGTCATCATTTGAGCAAACATAACCTTGTGGTTTGTAGAGCATAAAATATTGCCCTTCTTCTAGCCATTGCAATGGCTTTTCATCAAAGGTCACTAAATCTTGTGGCGTTATTTTAGTTGAGCCACTTTTAACTATTTTTTCATTCACAGTAACCCAGCCATTTTTTAAGGCTTTGACTGCTTGGGAACGAGTTAATCCCGTTTGTTCTGCTATAAATTTATCTAAACGCATCATTTTCTCTCAGTAATTTAATATAGTGATAACGACAGGAAATAAAAAATAAAGCGTTATCTGTTTCTTATCAATAAAGCTTATCTTTTCAATCTTTATTCGTTTTTGCATCTATTCCTAGTTTCACGTGCAGGTATTGTACGTAAAAAACTATGGAGTGCAATCATATTATTTCGAATGATTTTTTGTTACTTATTTTTATTCATTTTTTAAGAAAATCCTCTTGCATAGCTGTTTTTTTTTTGCACTATAATAGGCTGTTATTAGTTCTATTGATTTTGTAATATTTTTCCAAATGGAACGTATTATATAAATCAAAGAGAATATAAAGATTATTTGACAATAATCACTTCACTAACATAAGGAGAAAAATAATGACAGAATATAAAATGGTTTCTTACTGGGTTTCTGGAATGGAAAATGACACACCAGAAGAAATTTATGAAGATGAGGGATTTACGTTAATTGCAGGGTACTATAATCATAAACATAGTTATGAGAATGAAAAGTCATTAGGTGTACATTGGTATGGTACTTATCCTAATTCTCACGGAATTTTAAGTCCTTGCGTTATTCCTGAAAAAGCACGTAATGCTATATTAACAGGGTTATTACAGCAGGCTATTCTAGATAAAGACAAAGAAAAAATAGCCTCACTTAACAAAGCAATTCAATTTTTTATTGATTAAAAAGAGAAAAAACAGACGGTTAAACTGCGAATAAATGTGCTCAATTATTCGCAGTTTACTATTATGAACAGCTAAACATCGCAATATAATTGCTACTTACATCGTTATTTAGCCAAAAATTTTCGGTTAAGGGATTAAAATGATATCCCACCATTTCATTACAATTTAATTCTGCTTGATCGCACCAGTTCAATAATTCAGCTGGCTTAATAAATTTCTCAAATTCGTGTGTACCTTTTGGTAGCATTTTTAAAATATATTCAGCACCCACCACGACAAGCATATAGGCTTTGAATGTTCGGTTAATGGTGGAGAGAAAAAGTATGCCATTTGGCTTGAGTAAGGCTTTGCAACTTTGAATAATTGAGAGAGGCTCTGGCACGTGTTCCAACATTTCCATACAAGTAATGACATCAAATTTTTCGGCATTTTGAGCTTGCTGTTGGATAACAAAGTCTTCAATAGTAATTTGCTGATAATCAATCTCTAAGCCATTTTGCTCAGCGTGTTGTTTGGCAATATTAAGAGGCTCAGTTGTCATATCAAGCCCAGTAACCTTAGCGCCCATTTTTGCCATTGCTTCACTGAGAATACCCGCACCACAGCCGACATCTAACACTTTTTTGTTAAATAATCCGTTGGATTTTTCAGCAATATAATTGACGCGTAGCGGGTTTAATAAGTGAATAGGTTTAAAATCACCGTTGGGATCCCACCAGCTTTGTGCCATTTTTTCAAATTTGGCAATTTCATTTTGATCGACATTATTCATGGTTTTAAGATAACTTTTAAGGTTGTGGGAAGCGGTTAAATTTTTTTATAAATTTGCAAAAAATTGTATAAATTTAACCGCTTATAGGGGTAACTATATTACTGTTTTTTGGCCCATTTTAAGAAGCGTTGTTGTGTTGCTTTATCCGCCTGTTGGAACCAATATTGTAATTGTTGTTCTGCAATATTTTCACCATTTACGACTACTTTTCCTTTTTTGGTTTTAATATTTTTTACCATCATTGGGTTTGATTGGTTGAATGCAAAAGCAGAGACAGCAGCAACACCATTTCCAGCATTATATTCAGCAAGGTTTTCTTGAATGCGAGTATTTGGCATAAAACCTTCGCCTCTTAAATAATCCCATTTATAATCAATTTTTTGACCTGAACTTGTTGTGATTTCGAATGTTGGGGATTTTTTATATTTTTCAGCTTGGTTGGTATTAGAAATATATGGGCTAGAAATGTTAATATCATCTAATGATCCTTTAAAGGTAAGGATAATAGGATCAGTGCCAAAATAAGATGAGCTAGAGCCTGATTTTACAATGCCTCCCACTTCAACAACAACTTGGTGAGTATTGGTATCATTGATCTGCATTACGGTTTTCTTCGTTGTTTTATGGCCATCAAACGCTAAGAAAGAAATTGCTGACGATGCAGAGAGATTACCCGCAAAAGACGCTGTGCTTGCAACCAGTGTGGCTGTAATAAGTGCAATTTTACCTAATTTCATTAAATGAACTCCTATATATGGTAGCTAAAAATTTTCACTATGCTATGCTAATTTTTGCAAAATAGGAATAGTCTTTAGTGATTTTTTATCATTAAAACGTTAGAATTGCGTCAATTTTCACATATTTTAAATTTATAGAGAGAGTAATCCAATGAGTGATAAAGTAAATTCAACTGAAAAACCGAGTTTCTTCCAGAATTTGTATAATCGTTTTTTTCATAATGATCCTCAAAACAGAGAGGATCTCGTTGAAGTTATTCGTGATTCTGCTGAAAATGATTTGATTGATGATGATACCAAAGAGATGATCGAAGGCGTGATTGAGATGTCAGAGTTGCGAGTACGAGACATTATGATTCCACGTGCTCAAATGGTGTTTATTGAAGCAGAGCAACCCCTTGATAGCTGTGTCGATACGATTATTGAAACCGCTCACTCTCGTTTTCCCGTGATTCGAGGTGAAAAAGATGCGATTGAAGGCGTGTTACTTGCCAAAGATTTATTAAAATATTTACGCAGTGATTCACAACCTTTTGAAATGGCGGAGATTTTACGTCCTGCTGTAATCATTCCTGAAAGTAAACGTGTTGATAGAATGTTGAAAGAATTTCGTGCGGAACGTTTTCATATGGCAATTGTGGTAGATGAATTTGGTGCGGTATCGGGCTTGGTTACGATTGAAGATATTTTAGAGCAAATTGTGGGCGATATTGAAGATGAATTCGATGAGGAAGAAATTGAACCAATTCGTCGTCTTTCAAAACATAGCTATGCTGTGTTGGCGTTAACAGATATTGAAGATTTTAACGAATATTTTGGTACAGATTTTGATGATGAAGAGGTGGATACAATTGGCGGTTTAATTACCCAAGCTTTTGGTTATTTTCCTCAAAAAGGTGAAACGATAGAGCTTGACGGTATCACATTTAAGGTTACCTCTGGCGATTCTCGTCGTTTATTACAAGTGAGAGCCACGATTTCAGATGGTCAGCTAGATAAAATGTTGCCAGAAAAGGAATAACGAGTTTAAATGGGTCTTATAAAAAATACCGCTAAAATAATGCCGTTATTGAGTTTTATTTTAGGAGGCGTTGGCGTTTTTGCCTATTCCCCTTTTGACTATTGGGGGATCGCCTATCTTTCTGCATTTGGCTTGATTTTTGCCACGACTTATCATCATAAAAAAATTGCTTATTGGTCAGTATTATTATGGTCTATGGGCTATTTTTGTTCTGGCATAAACTGGGTATCCGTCAGTATGATGCAATTTGGCGGTGTACCTGAAATAGTAAGCTATCTTGCTGTTGGATTGCTGTCTTTTTATTTATCACTCTATAACTTACTTTTTTGCTGGATTGTTCAGCATTTTAAATTTACTAACCCTTTCATTCTCGCAAGTATTTTTACTTTTACCGAATTTTTAAGAGGAACGATTTTTACAGGTTTTCCGTGGCTCCAATTTGGTTATACACAAATCGATAGCCCCTTCTTCGGGATTGCACCTGTGTTAGGCGTTGAAGGATTAACCTTTTTTGTCATTGTGATAAGCGGTTATTTTTTGCAACTTTTTTACAAATTTGCAAAATCTTCTCAAAATATGACCGCTTGCTGGCGTGAATTTTGTCTTCCTACTGTTATGATGATTATCGCGGTGAGCTTACAAAATATAAATTGGGTTAAGGAAGATGCATCGCATTCAACAAAAGTGAGTTTAGTCCAACCGAATATCGACCAAAAATTAAAATGGAATTTTGCTTATTTTGAACAGCATATTCAAACCTATCAAAGGTTAATTATGCCGTTATTAGCGGAAAGTAATGTCATTATTTTGCCAGAATCTGCTTTTCCTGCAATGGAACAAAATATTTCGCCGTTGTTAGAGAATTTACAGCAAGCAGCTATTGCCAATAATAATGCTTTTATTATTGGAACTTTAAACGCCGAGCAAGAAAATGTGTATAACAGTGCGATTGTGCTAGATTCTCAACAGCCTTATTCACATAATAATGCGGCTCGTTATAATAAATATCATCTTGTTCCTTTTGGTGAATATGTACCTTTTGGCAACTTATTAGATTGGTTGCGTGATGTATTTATTTTGCCTGTAAACCTTTCACAGGGAGCATTTATTCAAAAACCTTTAGTTGCGGGTAATGATAGCTTTAATATGGCGATTTGCTATGAAGTGATTTTTGGGCATCAAATGCAGCAAAATCAAAAGGCAAACAACGCAGATTATTTATTGACGATTTCCAATGATGCTTGGTTTGGTAATTCAATTGGCCCTTGGCAACATTTACAAATGGCTCGAATGCGAGCGTTAGAGCTTGGTAAACCAATGGTTAGAGCAACTAATACCGGTATCACTGTTTTTGTGGATCATCTTGGGCAAATTACTCAGCAAGCACCACAATTTGAAGCGACAACATTAACGAGAAATATTTATAAAACACAAGGTTCAACCCCTTTCATATTATGGGGAAATTGGCTAATTTATGGATTAAGTGTTGTGTTGTTGGTCTTTGGAATGGTAAGACGAAAAAGATAATAAAAATGGGCTTGTTAGCCCATTTTTTTGAGAGTTAATAATTCAATACTAATTCTAATAATTTCACACCTAAAAACGCTACGCTAAAACGCTGTTCATCGGTAACAGACCAGAATTGAATTGCATTTTCATCTTTACTGAGTAACTGGCTGATTTGTAATGTATTGTTTTCTTCATCTTCGCCATTTTTAACAGGCGTAACAATCACTTCTTCATTAAATGTGAGCCAACCCTGTTGTTTCCATTGTTCACTCAGTTCAACGGCATCAAGCGGGTATTCAGATTGAAGGCTAACCATTTGTGAAGTACCATAAAAAACGGGTACTTGGACACTGTGAAAGGTTGTGCAAGCGGTTAAATTTGGCATCACTTTTGCAAGTTGCAACGCGAATGCTTTTGAGAATGGTACGCTGGCTTCGTCATCTTGTACATTGCTTGGCACGGTGTCAAAAGCAACACGAGGTGTATCGCTATCAAGTGGGATTCCATTTAGTAATTGAGCGGTTTGCCCAGCAAGTTTTTGCACTTTTTGATCCCCAAAATAAGCACTTGAAACTAATGAAGTGACAAATACTTGTTGAATAGGTAAATCGCTTAATGGTTTTAATGCAAGAGCAAGTTGGCTAATTTGTGGGTTTGCAAGGGCTACGATATTACGCTCACGTAAATGTACTAATTCATCGTCATTTACACTTGGTACAATCACTGGCACATCGCTGATCAAAGCGGTTAGCCCGTATAAATCAATAATAATACAGCCCGCTTGTACGATTTTCGCCAGTAATTCTGAGTGAGCAGATGTACCTGCGAATAATACATAGCTAAATTGTGACCAATCAACGTCATCTAATTTTACTTGTTCTACACTTGAATTGTGAAAACGTAATGACTGTTCTTCGTTAAACTCTTCAAGCTCAACGGCACAAAGACGATCAAAGCTAAGTGTGGTTTTTTCTAAACAATCAAGCAGTTTTTCTGCGGTATGAAAATCGCCTGCAATGGCTAATTGGATATCTGACATTATAATTCTCTTTTAAAAATAATTAGGTCGCTTATTCTACTGTTGAATGTAGCAATAAGCGACACAAAGTTAGTTGATTTGATGATTATTTTTTCGCATTTTGATAAATTTTCATCGCTTCCGGTAATAAGCGTTGTAAATTTTCTTGACGTTCGGCATTGCTTGGGTGAGTGGAAAAGATTGAGCTACCAGAACCACCAGCGACTTTTGTCATTTTTGTCCAAACATTAGGAGCAAAGCTCGGATTGTAGCCAGCTTGAGCCATTAACATCAATCCAACTTCATCTGCTTCAGCTTCGTGATGGCGAGAAAATGGTTTATCTAAGGCAAGATCACGCGTTAAATCAACCATATCAATTCCGCCAATATTGGTGGAAATTCCTTGCGTAGAAAGGGCAATTTTACCTAATTGAGCAACGATCCCAGTAGTGACACTTAAAGTGCGAGAAGATTTACTGTGTTCTTTCAACGCGTGAGCCATTTCGTGTCCGATTACTGTTGCAATTTCAGGATCAGATAGCTTTAAACGATCGACTAAGCCTGTGTAAACCATCATTTTTCCACCAGGCATTGCCCACGCATTTAATTCTTTAGATTTTGCTACCGTCATTTGCCATTGAAACGGCACGCCAGTTTGGTTTGCTTGTTTTGCGTAAGGGAGTATTTTATTAAAGACATTATTGATACGTTTTGCTGTATTTGATTTTGTATCAATAACACCTTCTGATTTTGCTTTTGCGACAACTTGAGCATAACTGCTTGCAGCTTCATTGTTAATTTGATTGGTTGAGGTACAACCCGTTAAGGCGACAGCAGATAGCACTATTAAGCCTAAATATTGCTTGAATTTCATAAAAACTCCTAAATTGAATAAAGACACCTTATTTTACCTTAATTTTGAATAATAAATAAGAGGTTAAGTTTTGATAAAAAATTTGTTAGAATGCGAATCTATTTACAATTTGAGGTTTACAATGGAAACAATCGACAAAATTAAAAAACAAATTAGTGAAAATCCTATTCTTATTTATATGAAAGGTTCGCCAAAATTCCCATCTTGTGGTTTTTCTGCTCGTGCAGTAGAAGCGTTAATTAACTGTAAAGTACCTTTCGGTTATGTAGATATTCTAGCAAATCCAGATATTCGTTCTGAATTACCAAAATATGCACAATGGCCAACATTTCCACAACTTTGGGTTGAAGGAGAACTTGTTGGAGGATGTGATATTATTTTAGAAATGTTCCAAAAAGGCGAATTACAAACTTTATTAAAAGAAGTTGCTGAAAAACACCCAGCATAAACTGCATTTTTTATAAGATTGAGTTTGGAAAAATAGGGTAATAAAATCCCAAAAGTAATATTTTTACTTTTGGGATTTTTCTTATTTTATATGTAAGGATTACCAGCTATATCCAGCCCCTGCACCAATCATTGTATCTTCTTTAAAATCTGAACTTAGGGATGTTTTAAAAATCCATTTTCCATTGTCAGAAACTGTTGAAACACCCACTGCAAGAGCAGTTGTGCCACGATAATACGCTGAACCAACGGCAGCCATTGAACGACCTGGAAGATATTCTTGTGGTAAATTTGCCATTGCTCCAGCAATAGTTGCCCCTGAAATTGCTCTTTTGGTTGCTTCTGTATTAGCTTTGGTCAGTGTGGCGATAGCTTGGTGTAATTGGCTACCATTTACGGCTTCTTTTGAGGTTTTTGAGACTTTCCCATTAGCCACGTTGACAATTTTTTTCCCTCCATTATTCAAACCATTATTGCTAATTGATACACCATTATTAAATGAAATGCTGTTCATACCTGTTAGGTTTTTATTTACTTCAATATTTACGTTATCAAGTAATCTTTCTCGTCCCGTACCTGTTACCGTAATACTGCGTGAAGTCAATTTACCGTTCATATCCGCTATATTTACTTTTTGGGTTAGCTCGGCCTTATTTTGTACAATACCTTGTGTATTAGCGGTAATATTTTGAGCATTATTTACAATTTGTGTTTTATTTTCCGTTATTTGTGTTTGATTATTTTCGATAGCGGTCTGATTTTTTATGATTTTTGCAGAATTTTTTGCAATTTTTGTTTTGTTACTTGTAATGCTTGCTTGATTTGTTGCCACCTGATTTAACGTTGCTTGAATATCATCACTCAATTTTGCTTTGGTGACGTTTCTATCCTTTATTTTTGCCGTTGTGATCGCATTATCAGCAATGGATAATTTTACATCGCCTAATAATTGATTTGCACCAACACCAGAAACGTGAATGCCTTCGCCAGTAAGGGATTTATTCATATCAGCACGGTTTACTTTCGTATTTAATAGTTCATCGGTTTTCGCTTTGGTATAGTGATTTTTATCTAAATAGGCTTTTACTGTGCCACCACTGACGACTTTAGTCTCGTTGTCAGTAATCGTCCCATCCGTTTTCACTTCAATGTTAATGCCTTTGAACAGTTTATTTGCCCCTTCGCCTGTCACTTCAATACTTTGAGAGGTGAGTGATGCATTCATATCATCAATCCCTACCTTTTTAGCAAGCTCCGTTTTATTTTTTGCGATAGCGGTTTGATTTTCAGTAATTTTTGCAGAATTTTCCGCGATATTTTGTTCATTCGCGATAATCTTTTTCACATTATTTGCAATATCTGCTTTGTTAGAGGCGATTGCCGTTTTATTTTCTGTGATATTCGCTTTATTGCGATCAATCGCATTTTTATTATCGACAATCTTGTTTTTATTTTCTGCGATAGCGGTTTTATTTTCAGTGATTTTTGCAGAATTTCCTGCGATATCATTTTTATTTTTCTCGATTTTAGCCGAGTGATCCGCAAGATTGTTTTTATTGGTTTCAACCTGATTTAGCGTGGTTTGAACATCGTTCGCGAGTTTCTCTTTGGTGACATTACCATTGGCAATTTTGCCAGAGGTGATCGCATTATCCTTAATCGCTAATTGTACATTTTTAAAGGTGGTATTATCGCCTCCTGTCACTGAAATACCCGTGCCTGTGATTGAGCCAGTCGCTAAATCCGTTTTCACTTCGTTTAAGTTTAAACCAACGGTGTATTCATTCGCCGTTGTATCATCCGTTTGTTTCACATCAGTTAGTGTGATGTATTTTCCCGTTTTATGCACTTTGGTTTTAGCTTGCTTGATTGCATTAAATGCGGTTTCTCCGGTAATCGTATTTTGATTTCCAGTGGCGACATTGCCTGTTCCCACTCTGTTTAAAATGCTATTTGTGGCCTCATCAAGTTGTGTTGAACCGATACTATTATTCGCAACGGCAAACGTCACATTGTTATTGGTTGGATCTTTGGTCACCTCAACCGTTGCTGAACCATTGAGATTATCTTTTTTCAGTCTGCTGTTGATATCATTTTTCACTTCATCCGCGAGTTTTTCCATAGTGATAGCGTTGTTTTTGACTTCAAGAGTAATATCGTCTAGCAATTTATTTTTACCGTTTCCAGACACCTCCAACGTTTGCGACGTTAAGCTGTGATTCATTGCAGATGTACTCACTTTTTCATTCAATTTATTATCGGTGTCTTGTTTGCCGTAATAATTTTGCGTTAAATAGTGATGAATATCTTTGCCTGCCACCGCTTTATCTGAATTTGCGGTGCCGTCAGGCGCAATTACGCCTCCCATTACATTGGTAACCGCATTGATTTTATTTTTTAATGCTTGATCGAGCTTATCCTCTGAGATAGGTTTTAAGGCTAATTTCACATTGGCTTTTGTCGTATTAGCTAAATCACCTTCGGTGACTTCTGTGCCATTTTGTGAAATTGTTAGATCATCAGAAATCAGCTTCATTAAATCATCTTTGTTTAATTTTCTAGCGATTGCTGTTTGATTATTTGCAATGTCTGCTTTCATTGCTGGAATATCTTTGGCATTCGTAATCGCGGTTGTCGCTTCATCGGTTAAACCAATTTCATAATATTTTCTATGGTTTGCAGTGTGCGGATTCGCGCCATTTTCTTGGGTTGGATCTCGTTTAACCACCATATAAGTTTGATTAGCGGTGCCGGTTTTTTCTTTTAGCGTTGTGACTTGTGAACCGTTGACTGCTTCCAATGAATTATCCGAAATTTCTCCATCAGCCACGTGATGAATTTTTCTCGGTGCTGTTGCTGAACCAACGGAAATGGCATTGGCGATAGCTGTTGAATTATCGCCTAACACGACCGCATTAGATGTATTTCCCGCATTCACATTTGAGCCCAAAATATACACATTATTGCCTGTGGCGGTATTATGTGCACCGAAAGCGTAGTTATTTAATCCGGATAACGTGTTGTGGGTACCCAGTGCAAAATCATTGGTTGATGAAAGTGTATTATTGCTTCCGATAGTGTAAGATTTTGAACCTGAAACTGTATTTCTTTCACCTCCAATTACACCACTGAGTTCTGCTGAAACAGTGTTATTTCTACCGCCTAAAATAGCTGCATTTGTGCCCGCATTCGTGATGGTATTACGAGAGCCTGCAATAATGGCGGAATTTTGCGCGTCAACCGTATTGTGATCGCCACCTAAAATACCAGACTGATGGGCATTTTCATTGAGCGTATTATATGCTCCAGCCACTATGCCTGATTTTTGTGATTTAACCTGATTTTCTTGACCTCCTGAAATAGTAGAAAATCTGCCTGTGACGGTGTTTGTATGTCCTCCTGAGATGGTAGACCAGTAACCATCTCCTTCAATTTTGTTGCCTTGTCCTGCTAAAATACCTGCGTGATTTTTGGCGATCAGGTTAGTTTGACCACCGTTTATGGTTGAATGGCTTCCGCTTGCAATATTTGATTGTCCCCCTATAACAGCAGAAAAATTATTGGTAACTTGGTTGTTACTTCCTCCCAATATTCCTGATGAACTATGCGTCACACGATTTCTATATCCACCATTGATAACAGATTCTGTACCGCTGACAATATTATTGTGTCCTCCTGCTACAAAAGCATCCGGTGCTTTTGCTTCATTGTTATGTCCTCCAATCGCACTTGAATAATGTGCTTCCGCTGTATTTACTCTTCCACCCATAACCGCAGATTCAAAGCCTGTTGCTTGGTTTTGACTTCCGCCTGCCACAATGCTTCTTTCTCCGCTTGCAATATTAGAGTGTCCCCCGAGAATTGCAGATTGTAAACCACTTCCATTGTTGTTATATCCACCTAAAATAGCAGTGCCATCTCCGCTTACATTATTCGCACTACCGCCAACAATAACGGCTTTGTGATTTCTCACGGTATTATTATGTCCTGCGACGATAGCAGAATATTGAAATTCTTCTTCAATGTTATTTTCTTGACCCACGAGAATTCCCGAATAGTGTGCATTTGCTTTTACAGTATTTCTGTTTCCGCCTATAACAGCTGAGCTATTTCCTTCAGATGAATTATATATTCCGCCAACAACAACAGCTCTGTGATTTCTCACGGTATTATTATGTCCTGCGACAATAGCGGAATCTTGGAATCCTTCTTCGATGTTATTTGCTTGACCCGCGAGAATCCCTGAATTATGCGCATTTGCTTTTACAGTATTTCTGTTTCCGCCTAAAACAGTTGAGTTATTTCCTTCAGCTGAATTATTTATTCCGCTAAGGACGGCAGAAGCTGAACCGCTTGAGGTGTTATTTGTCCCGCCAATAATGGCAGACTCAGTACCGCTGACGATATTATACTGCCCACCTGCCACAAAGGTATCCTGTGCTTTTGCTTCATTGTTATGTCCTCCAACCGCACTTGAATAATGTGCTTCCGCTTTATTTACTCTTCCACCCATAACTGCAGACTCAAAGCCTGTGGCGTGGTTTTGATGTCCGCCTGCGACAACACTTCGTTCTCCACTTGCAATATTGGTATGCCCTCCGAGCATTGCAGATTCTGGACCACTGCCATTATTTGATATTCCGCCAAGAATGACTGCGCGATTCCCACTGACATTATTCGCACTACCGCCAACAACAACGGCTCTGTGATTTCTCACAGTATTATTATGTCCTGCGACAATAGCGGAATATTGAAATCCTTCTTCAATGTTATTTGCTTGACCCGCAAGAATTCCTGAATTGTGCGCATTTGCTTTTACAGTATTGGTATTTCCGCCTAAAACCGTTGAGCCATTTCCTCCTGTCGAATTATTTACTCCGCTAAGGATGGCAGAAGCTGAACCACTTGTGGTGTTATTTGTTCCGCCAATAATGGCAGATTCAGTACCGCTGACAATATTGTGATGTCCCCCAGCTACAAATGTATCCTGTGCTTTTGCTTCATTGTTATATCCGCCTATCGCACTTGAATAATGCGCTTCCGCTTTATTTATTCTGCCGCCCATAACCGCAGATTCAAAGCCTGTGGCGTGGTTTTGATGTCCGCCTGCGACAACGCTTCGTTCTCCGCTTGCAATATTGGTGTGCCCTCCGAGCATTGCGGACTGTAAACCGCTTCCCGTATTTTTTGTTCCTCCAAGAATAACGGCTTGCGCTTGGCTTACATTATTTTCAGTTCCCCCAATGATAGCAGAACTGTCTCCGCTGACATTATTGAGACGACCACCTATAATGCTTGCTCGATAGTGTTGTATTCTATTGTCTTGTCCTCCGACAATGCTAGAATAGTGCATATTTTCATCTATCTTATTACGTTCACCTACAAGAATGCCAGAGTTTTGAGCGTTGGTGTTTACGGTATTTGTGTTTCCGCCTAAAACGGTTGAGTTATTTCCTTTTACTGCGTTATTTGTTCCGCCAATAATGGTAGATTCAGCACTGCTGGCAATATTATGATGTCCTCCTGCTACAAATGTATCTTGTGCTTTTGCTTCATTGTTATATCCACCAATTGTACTTGAATAATGCGCTTCCGCTTTATTTACTCTTCCGCCCATAACCGCAGATTCAAATCCTGTGGCGTGGTTTTGATGTCCGCCTGCGACAACGCTTCGTTCTCCACTTGCAATATTGGTATGCCCTCCGAGCATTGCGGACTGTAAACCGCTTCCCGTATTTTTTGTTCCTCCAAGAATAACGGTTTGCGCTTGACTTACATTATTTTCAGCTCCCCCAATGATAGCAGAACTGTCTCCGCTGACATTATTGAGACGACCACCTACAATGCTTGCTCGATAGTGTTGTATTCTATTGTCTTGTCCTCCGACAATGCTAGAATAGTGCATATTTTCATCTATCTTATTACGTTCACCCATAAGAATGCCTGAGTTTTGAGCATTGTTTTTTACGGTATTTGTATTTCCACCTAAAACGGTTGAATTATTTCCGGCTGTTGAGTTTTGATATCCACTAATTACGGACGAATTTGAACTGCTTGCGGTATTATTTGTTCCTCCAATAATGGCAGATTCAGTACCGCTGACAATATTATGATGTCCTCCTGCGACAAATGTATCTTGTGCTTTTGCTTCATTGTTATATCCACCAATTGTACTTGAATAATGCGCTTCCGCTTTATTTATTCTGCCGCCCATAACCGCAGACTCAAAGCCTGTGGCGTGGTTTTGATGTCCGCCCGCGACAAGGCTTCGTTCTCCGCTTGCAATGTTGGTGTGACCTCCGAGCATTGCGGAATCTAAACCACTTCCATTGTTGCTATATCCTCCAAGAATAACTGCGCGATCCCCACTTACATTATTTGAATGACCACCTATGATACTTGCTCTATGGTTGTTTACTGTATTATCTTGCCCCCCAACAATACTAGAATAATGCATACCTGCTTCTATATTATTGCGTTCGCCCATTAGGATTCCCGAATTTTGAGCATTGGTTTTTACGGTATTTGTATTTCCACCTAATATAACGGATCTATCTCCGTTCACATTATTTGTACTCCCTCCAACGATAACCGCTCTGTGACTATTTACCGTGTTATTATGTCCTGCAATAATGCCAGAATATTGTGAATTTTGTTCTATGCTATTTGCTTGCCCACCTAAAATTCCTGAATTTTGAGCATTTGTTTTTATGGTATTGGTATTTCCTCCGAGAATGACCGATTTTTCTCCACTAATTTCATTATTATTCCCTCCCGCAATCACCGCTTTATGATTTCTAACGGTATTATTATGCCCTGCAACAATCCCTGAAAATTGAAAGTTTTCTTCGATAGTATTGGTTTGCCCCGCTAAAATGCCGGAATTGTGGGCATTTACTTTAATCGTGTTCGTATTTCCGCCGAGAACCACGGATTTTTGTGCATTTGAAGCATTATTGTAACCGCCTACCACACTAGAAAAATGCGCATTTTCATTCAGCACATTATTTTCACCTGCAACAATACCGGATGCGATAGATTTAACCTGATTTCCTTTACCACCCACAATCGTTGAATGATGTTGAGTGACGATATTATTCTCGCCCCCTACCGCGGTTGAAAAATTTTCTTTAATCTGATTTCGCCAACCGGAAAAGACCCCCGATGACGCGTGTGTAACCACATTCTCAAAGCCCCCAATAATTGAAGAACGTTGCCCCTCAACACGGTTTTGTTGCCCCCCTGCGATGATAGCGCGCTCTCCATTGGTTTCAATGGTATTACTTTCTCCTGCGAGAATGGCGGATTGTGGTGCTTTAATCATTCCATTTTGTCCTGCAACCACACCACTGAAATTGCCTGTTATGTTGTGGTTATAGCCAGATAATATCCCTGCCCAACGTGTATTTTCATTGATAACATTGTTTGCACCTGCAACAATTCCCGATTTTTCTGCATTTTTTTTTATAAGGTTATGTTCCCCGCCAAGAATGCCTGCACGATGGGCATTTTTCACAATTTCATTTTGACTTCCGCCAATGATCGATGATGCCCATCCCGTCGCTTTATTTTCTATCCCACCAATAATAGACACATCACCGGTATAAGTTCCTTCTTCGTCCGCGATTTTATTTTCTACACCACCTAGAATAACTGAGCGCTTGGCTGCTTTTATAATGTTAGTTTCTCCGCCCATAATCCCTGAACGATGCGCTCTCCCATCCGTTGATTCAATTCGGTTACTATTTCCCCCCAAAACAACGGACTCATTTCTATCAACATAGTTACTTTCACCCCCAACAACACTTGACGACCAACCGCTCACGTTATTATTTCTTCCTCCTAAAATACTGGATTTTTGACCGCTTACATTGTTTGTTTCTCCCCCGAGTACCACAGCGTTTGCTTGACTAACCGTACCGTGTGAACCCGCCAATACCGCAGAATTACGTTGGCTCACATTGCCATATTCTCCTGCTAATATGGTTGCATTAGTAACAGAAGCCGCGATGGTGTTATGAATTCCGCCCACAATGGTCGATTGTTCACTGCCTGAGTTAATTGTGTTTCTTTCGCCACCAAGCATACCAGAATCTCGCCCTGCGGTCGTATTTCTCATTCCTCCTGCAATAACCGAATTTTCTCCAGTATATTCAATCGTATTTCCATTTCCTTGATCACCACCGCCCACAATGGCACTGTCATAAGCTTTGATTGTGTGGCTCACCCCAGCTAAAATCCCACTTCTTTCAGCTGTACTTGTCGTTTTATTCTTCCATCCAGCAATAATGCCTGAATTAGGACTTGATATGCTGAGTTCTGCTCCACCAAGAGCAAGAGAATTTGAAGAGCCACCGTTAATCATATTAGTCATTCCACTTACGATGGCATTTGCACTAATGGCAGTGCCTGAACCTATCACGAGTGATCCGTTACCAATACCTGTTTCAGTAGAAATTGTGCCGTTATTTGTATTTATTTTTGCACCAGCACCAAAGGCTGAGCCAGTTGTAAGAGATAAAAGTAAAGTAGTTGCTATGGTTAGATTGTTATTTTTCATATATAACCTTTATTTTTTGTGTGTGTAAAATGAACAAAATATTTTACCCTCACATGAACAAAATTCAATCGACTGTGTGTTTCTTGTGCGAGATTTGTTTGATTTTTGTCAACAAATTGCAAAAAAGTTGTTTAAAATGACAGCTGTGTTTGGTGGGGATTTGTTCGGTTTTTTTTGTGGGAGAGCTAATTTCTGATAATAGTAAATGAAGGGATGTGGTATTTGTTTTATAAGATTATCAATGTGAGAAAAATTTATAGGAAATGGCGTTTTTGAGTAATGTGAATAATTTACTAAAACTAAAACGCCAGTTGTTTTTTATGATTTTATACTAATAAGACAGAACTTTAACTAATTGAATTACTTCATCTATTTGTTTATTTGAAAGTTTTCCATCAAACACAAATTTTACTTTTCCATTTTTATCTAAAACAGCGACAAAATTATCTTTTGAGTTTAAATTCCACGCTTTTTTCACAGCACCTTTTTGATCTAATATCACTTGGCTATGAGCATTTTTTAATTTTCCCTTTTCCGCTTTGCTTTTTACAAACATTCCAGTACCAAAAGTGGCTTCATCAACATTGATAATGGTGGTAGTCTGATAAGTTGTACGATCAAAATGTGCGTGGCGAATTGCGTCAATCAAGGCACTGTTTTTTTCTTTTGCACTGCTTGTCCCAGCAAAGTGATTCACAATTCTAACTTTGCCTTTTAATGCGTTTGAAGCCCATTTTTGATAAACGATTTTATCGTTATGAGCGATGAGTTCGCCATCATCAACAACGGCAACAGTTGGCAGAGTGTGATTTAATTGAATGTTGTGAGCCATTGCAAGTGGTGAAATAACAGCGAATAATGCAAATAATTTTTTCATTTTTAACCTTTTACTATTGAATTTATTAAGTTGAGACACCATTTTAGCAAACAAAATCAAAAGAGAGTAAGCTGGTTTTACCTCTTCATAGATTTTACTCGTCTAAGTGTTGATTTTATGATATTTTAGCACGGCATTTTTAATTTAAAATTTTAAGGAGTTTTTATGGGCGCGCAAGGCGGTACAATGCAAATGATTTTAATGTTAGTTATTTTTGGTGGAATTTTCTATTTTATGGTTTATCGTCCACAAGCTAAACGTCAAAAAGAACAAAAAGCACTTTTAGATAGCCTTTCAAAAGGTGATGAAGTGTTAATTAACGGTGGCTTAATGGGTAAAATTACCAAAGTAGCAGATGAAAGTATCGTTATGGCATTAAATGAAACAACAGAAGTAACTGTTCGTCGTGATTTCGTTGTGGCAACTTTACCAAAAGGTTCAGTTAAATCACTTTAATTTTTTTAAATTTTTAATACAGGATTAAATTGTGTTAAATCGTTTTCCTTTATGGAAGAACCTAATGGTGATCTTTATGGTCGCCATTGGTGCATTATATGCCCTTCCAAATTTATACGGTGAAGACCCATCAGTACAAATCTCAGGTACACGCGGTCATTCAGCCACTCCTGAAACACTTTCAGAAGTACAAAGTGTTTTATCTTCAATGAAAATCAATCCAAAAGCAGTTTCTCTTGATAAAGGCGCAATTTTAGTTCGCCTTGAAAATGAAGATGAGCAACTTCCGGTTAAAGAAAAAATTGCTGATGTTTTAGGGAATGATTATTCCGTTGCGTTAAACTTAGCACCTGCAACACCAAGCTGGCTTTCTGAAATTGGTGGTAAGCCAATGCGTCGCGGTTTAGACTTGTTAGGTGGTGTTCGCTTCTTAATGGAAGTGGATATGAATACAAGCTTAGCAAAACAGCAAGAAATTTTACAGGATAGTTTACGCACAGAATTACGCAAAGAGCGTTTGAAATATAAAGCGGTCAAAAAATTACCTAAATTTGCAACTGAGATCGTTTTTAATGATTCAGAAACAGCAGATAAGGCGTTTCGTTTTATTCGTAAAATGCACAATGATTTAGAAGTAACCTATCCATCTTCTGAAATATTGTTATTAAAACCTTCTGCAAGCAGTTTAGCTAATACACGCAGTGCTGCCATTGAACAAAACCTTTCTATTTTACGTAAACGTGTGGAAGAATTAGGGGTGTCAGAACCAACGATTCAACGTCAAGGTGCGGATCGTATTGTCGTTGAATTACCAGGTGTACAAGATACGGCTCGAGCTAAAGAGATTCTAGGTGCAACAGCAACCTTAGAATTCCGTTTAGTGAATACCGAAGCAAATCAAGGTTTGGTTGCACAAGGCATTATTCCTGCAAACTCAGAGTTGAAGCTAGATAAAGAAGGCCGCCCTGTATTACTTTTCCGTAAAGCGGAAGTCGGTGGTGAGCATATTATCGATGCAACTGCAGGTAAGGATGACAGAGGATTGCCACAAGTAAGTATCAAACTTGATAGTGAAGGTGGTAATTTAATGGCGGAAACCACCAAACGTGCATTAAAAAAACCAATGGCAACTCTTTACCGTGAATATAAAGATTCAGGTAAAAAAGACGCAAATGGTAAAGTTATCTTAGATAAACACGAAGAAGTGATTAACGTTGCAACCATTCAAGGTCGTTTTGGTAGCCAGTTCCAAATTACCGGAATTGACTCTTCAGCAGAAGCCCAAAACTTAGCGGTATTATTACGTTCAGGTGCATTGATTGCCCCTATCGTGATTGTTCAAGAACACACAGTAGGTGCATCATTAGGTGCAGATAATGTTGCTCAAGGTATCAATGCTTCATTATTAGGTTTAGCTTTAACTATCGTATTCTGTTTAGTTTATTATAAAGTTTTTGGTTTATTTGCTGCGGCTGCATTAGTGGTGAATATGGTTTTAACCATTGGCTTAATGTCATTGATCGGTGCGACGCTAACAATGCCAGGTATTGCAGGGATCGTGCTTTCAGTGGGTATGTCTGTTGATGCAAACGTACTGATTTATGAGCGTATTAAAGAAGAAATTCGTAATGGTCGCTCCGTACAACAAGCAATTAGCGAAGGGTATAGTGGTGCATTTTCAAGTATCTTCGATTCAAACTTAACCACAATCTTAACAGCATTGATTCTTTATGCAGTGGGAACAGGTCCAATTAAAGGATTTGCGGTGACACTTTCTCTTGGTGTAATGATCTCAATGTTTACGGCGATTACCGGAACTCGTATGCTCGTAAACTGGGTATATGGCGGAAAACGCGTGAAGAAACTGTGGATCTAAGGGGTAAGGAAAAATAAAATGACAACACAAAAACAACAAAATGTAGCAGATATTAAGCTTCCTTATAAACTGCTACCATTTATGAAATACCGAATGATCGGTTATATTTTTTCTCTTATTGTGACCGTACTCAGTATCTTCTTTATTGCAACAAAAGGATTAAACTGGGGGCTGGATTTCACCGGTGGTACAGTAATTGAAACAACCTTTTCACAATCGGCAGATTTAGGTAAAGTTCGCTCTGAATTGGATAAAAATGGTTATTCAAGTGCAATCGTACAAACCTTAGGTGGCACAAAAGACTTAATGATCCGCTTGCCAGCATCTGAAGCAGATAATAAAGTAAGTGCGAAAGTCATCGAAATTATTCACCAAAAAATTGATGAAAAAGCAGAGATTCAAAGTGTTGAGTTTGTAGGGCCAAATGTCGGTAAAGAGCTAACAGAAAGTGCTATTTACGGAACGTTGGCAACATTAGGTATGTTACTACTGTATGTTGGATTACGTTTTGAATGGCGTTTGGCTGTTGGTGGTATTGCGGCATTATTCCACGATGTCATCGTTACCATCGGGATTTTTTCATTCTTACAAATTGAGATTGATTTAACCTTTGTGGCAGCGATTTTATCGGTGGTGGGCTACTCATTAAACGACAGTATCGTGGTATTTGACCGTGTGCGTGAAAACTTCCGAAAAGTACGCCGTTCTAACACGCTTGAAATCATTGATATTTCATTAAGTCAGACACTTTCTCGTACATTGATGACCTCTGTGACGACCTTAATGGTACTACTTGCGTTATTCTGGCTTGGTGGTTCAACATTGCATAGCTTCTCACTTGCATTGTTAATTGGTATCGGATTTGGTACGTATTCATCAATCTATATCGCAATTTCAGTTGCTTTACAATTAGGTTTAACACGTGATCATATGATCCCACCAGTTGTAGAAAAAGAAGGTGCAGAGCAAGAAGCCTTTGTGAATTATTAAGGCTTCTTGAATAAGAGATAACGGGAGCATATCCGCAAATAAATTTGCTAATGCTTCTCTACAAATTTTTGATTACATATCATTTGATTGTAGGGGAGGATTGAATAAGCAAAGTGAATGGAATATCCTCCCGCAAATATATTTAATATCAAGGCAGATTTATTCTGCCTTTCTTTATTTAGACTAAATTTATCAACACTGGAAAAGAGTATGTTAGCAATTATATCCCCAGCAAAAACATTAGATTACAAAACCCCCGCTCCAAATTTTGCAAAAACACAACCAAATTTAACCGCTTCTAGCCAGCAGTTAATTGATATTTGTAAAAAATTATCGCCACAAGATGTCGCCAGTTTAATGAAAATCAGCGATAAATTGGCAACCTTAAACGTGGTTCGTTTTGGCGAATGGCAACTTGAACATAACGACACTAACGCAAAACAAGCCTTATTTGCTTTTAAAGGTGATGTTTACACAGGGCTTGATGCAGAGAGTTTGAATGAGGCTGAAATTAACTTTTCTCAATCTCACCTAGCAATGCTTTCAGGGCTTTATGGTTTATTACGCCCTCTGGATTTAATGCAACCTTATCGCCTAGAAATGGGGACTAAATTAGCTAATCCAAAAGGAAAAAATTTGTATGACTTTTGGGGAAATATCATTACCAAAGAAGTACAAAAAAGATTAGATGAGCAAGGCGATAACATTTTGGTTAATCTTGCGTCCGATGAATATTTTAATTCTGTGAAAACCAAAGAATTAAACGCAACCATTATCAAGCCGATTTTTTTAGATGAGAAAAACGGTAAATTTAAAACAATCAGTTTTTATGCTAAAAAAGCACGTGGAATGATGGTACGCTTTATCTTAAAAAATCAGTTAAGCGATGTTGAAAAATTAAAAGATTTCAATCTTGGTGGATACTGGTTTGATGAAGAAAATTCAACGGCAACGGATTGGGTGTTTAAACGCACTGAAATTGAGGCGTTAGCACATAAAGAGATGAATAGCTAAGAGTTGAAAATGAAAATCCTTAAATCTTTTATTTTAGTAAATTGTTGTTTATTTTTGACCGCTTGTGTGAATCAAGTTTCATCATCAAGTACTTTTCAAATTCCTAATAAAATTAGATTTGAGGGAAAAGAATATGTGAAAGCAAGCCATAATCAACTTGATGAAATGCAACATTTGTTATATTTGCCTGATGATGAAAAAGTGAATCCTGAGCATTGGCAACAGGGAATTTTGATTTTTTTGGATAAAAATAGTCAGCATAAAACCTTAGCTCAACGTCTTGCTTTGCGAGAAAAAATATTTAAACAGCAACCAAAAACCATCGCAAAATTACAGGTTGTAAATGATGAATTACGCAGTGAGATTTTATATCCACCGACTCAACGAGAACAAAACATTCAATTAGATGTGTCTCGTGGACGTAATTTAGACTGTGGTTTTGCTGAAATACAGTACGCAACCAAGCGGTCATATTTTGCAAAAAATTTACAAAATTTAACCGCTTATAAAAATGATATAGCTAAACTAATGCAAAAATTTAATCAATTAGCTTGGCAAATTGCGTGCCAATAATTATAAAAATAATATTTAAAAAGCGTATGTCATACGCACCAACAATGAAATAGATAAAATGCAACATAACGATCATATTGAAATAAATAAACAGGCAACAGAGCAATACAAAACCCTTGTCACTCGTGCTACAACACTTGCTGTTGTGGTTGCAGGGCTTTTGTTGTTATTTAAAATAGCGGTGTGGTGGATTACCGATTCCATCTCCATTTTAGCGGCAATGACCGACTCATTACTTGATGTTTGTGCTTCTGTCATGAATATTCTGGTGTTGCGTTTTGCCTTAAAGCCCGCCGATGACAATCACTCTTTTGGGCATAGCAAAGCGGAATCCCTTGCGGCATTGGCACAAGGCACATTTATTACTGGCTCAGCACTTTTCCTATTATTGCACGGCATTCAACGTTTATATGATCCACAAGCAGTACATCAGACAGAGTTGGCGATTATTGTGAGTGTGATTTCTATTATTCTGACGGCGGGATTGGTTCTTTATCAATATAGAGTCTTAAAACTGGTGCAAAGCCCTGTTATTCAAGCCGATATTTTGAATTATCAAACGGATATTTTGATGAATATTGCGATTTTAATTGCAATGGGATTAGATCTTTATGGTTTTATCTATGCGGATGCTATTTTTGCGATTGCAATTGCTCTTTATATTTTGGTCAATGCAATTAAAGTGGCTTGGGAAGCGGTGCAAATGTTATTAGATCGTGCTTTGCCAGAAGAAGAAATCAATCAAATTTGGGAAATTGTAGAACATCATCCTGATGTATTAAGTATTCACGATCTCAAAACGCGTCGAGCGGGTGCGGTGCGTTTTATTCAATTACATATGGAATTAGACGATCATTTATCTCTAGTGGAAGCCCACGAGATTACCGATAGTTTAGAGAAAAAATTGCTGTCTGCCTTCCCGCTTTCAGAAGTGATTTTACATCAAGAGCCGACCTCTGTTGTTGAAGTCGAAATGCAACAGATGAGAGAAAAAATACAACAACAATTAGAAGAGCAAGAAAAATGTACCAAGCGATAGCCAAATTTAGTTACCCTTATTTTGATGAAAACTTTACCTCATTGATTTTTAACATTGTGAATCAATGGCGAGAAAACGGGCAAATGATCGGGCGAGAAGCGGGGGTTACCCATTTTCAGTCTGTTGATGAAGCCTATTTTCAAGTGAATTTAGCCATTCCTCGTCAAGATAGCTTAATGAAAAAATATAACAGTGATGAAGTGAATGAAGCTTTATTAAATGCTGAACACTATGGTGTGAAATTATCAGGCGTTGAATTAGTTGGGAAAGATTATCGTGCTGATGTAACCAGTAATCGTGCTGAAACACTCTGTTTATTACTTTACACCACGCATTTAGACTCTTGCTCACCTGTGTTTAATAGCCACGATTTTTTACCTTTGCCTTTGTATGAAATCACGCAATCTAATCAGCAACTTTCTGCAAAAATCATTAAATGGCAGGAAGATTGGCAAGCGTGCGATCAGTTACAAATGAACGGCTCAACCCTTGAAGAAATGGCGTTAACACAAATTTCTGAACACAACAGCGAGCTTACTCAACAAGGTAGAGCGTTATGTCAGGAAATTGAAAACGTAACTAAAAAACCAACCTATTATTATTTGTACCGTTTAGGGAAAGATGCCGAGTTTGAACATAATCGTAAATGCCCAAATTGTGGGGGTAACTGGAAATTAGATGAACCCATCCACGAAATTTTTTATTTTAAGTGCGATAAATGCCGTTTAATTTCTAATTTGAGTTGGGAAGTGTTGTAATAACTGATATAATTCGCCCGTTTTTTTAATCACTTATTAAGGATATTTTTATGGCAGATTTTAATAAAATTTTAGATGCTGGCGACGTTGATGGCGGCATTATCAATGTAGTAAACGAAATCCCAGCAGGGAGCAACCACAAAATTGAATGGAACAGAGAATTAGCTTGTTTCCAATTAGACCGTGTTGAGCCAGCAATTTTTGCAAAACCAACAAACTACGGCTTCATTCCACAAACATTAGATGAAGATGGTGATGAATTAGACGTATTATTGGTTACTGAGCAACCACTTGCAACAGGTGTTTTCTTAGAAGCACGTGTAATCGGTGTGATGAAATTCGTTGATGATGGCGAAGTGGATGATAAAATTGTTTGTGTACCAGCAGATGACCGTAACAACGGTAATGCATACAAAACATTAGCTGATTTACCAAAACAGTTGATTTCACAAATTGAATTCCATTTCAATCACTATAAAGATCTTAAAAAAGCAGGCACAACACAAGTAACCTCTTGGGGCGATGTTGAAGAAGCAAAAGAAGTGATCAAAGAATCTATTCAACGCTGGAAAGATAAATAATTCGTTTTTATCAATAGACAGATAAAATGGCACAAATGATAAGTTTGTGCCATTTTTTTATTTTTAGAATTTAACTTGCGAAAAATGTGGGTCACTTCACATTTTTAGACATCTCTATTTGATAAAAAAATAACGATGAGTAATATGCGAAACAGATCTTAATATTACAATTATTTTTTAATCAAAGGAGCTCTCCAATGAAAAAACTCATCAATTCAGTTGATCTTGTATTAAAAGAGCAAATTCAGGGTTTAATTAAATCTTGTCCAAATTTAGTGTTAAATACTGAACCTGTTTTTGTGAAACGTGTTGATAGTCCAGTACAAGGAAAAGTAGCAATTATTTCAGGTGGCGGTAGTGGTCACGAGCCTATGCACGCAGGTTTTGTTGGAAAGGGTATGCTAGATGGTGCTTGTCCAGGGGAAATTTTTACTTCACCAACACCTGATCAAATGTTTGAATGTGCGATGTCGGTGGATAGTGGTGAAGGCGTTCTGTTACTTATTAAAAACTACACCGGTGATGTGCTAAATTTTGAAACAGCCACTGAATTGTTAGCGGAATGCGGTACAAAAGTTGCGACGGTATTGGTTGATGATGATGTTGCGGTAAAAGACAGTTTATATACAGCAGGTCGTCGTGGGGTGGCTAATACAGTATTGATTGAAAAAATTCTTGGTGCTGCAGCAGAAAAAGGCTATTCATTAGAACAACTGGAAGCCTTAGGTCAGAAATTAAATAATAATGGGCATTCATTAGGCGTTGCGTTGGGGGCTTGTACCGTGCCAGCAGCAGGTAAGCCATCATTTACTTTGGCTGAAAATGAAATGGAATTTGGCGTGGGTATTCACGGCGAACCTGGTATTGAACGTCGTGAGTATAAAGATTTAGATACTACTGTTGAGCAAATGTTTACCACGTTGATTGAAAATGGCGATTATCAACGTTTGATTCGCCGTTGGGATAATGAAAATTTAACGTGGCTGGAAGAACAAGTGTCTAAACAAGCTTTACAAAAAGGCGATCGTGTCATTGTCTTAGTGAATAATTTGGGCGCTGTGCCATTGTCTGAATTATACGGCGTGTATAACAAATTGACTGAATGCTGTGAAAAATTTGGTTTAACTATCGAGCGTAATTTAGTGGGCTCTTATTGTACTTCCTTAGATATGCAAGGTATGTCGATTACATTATTAAAAGTGGATGATGACGATTTAGCCTTATGGGATAGCCCTGTAAATACACCAGCAATGCATTGGGGAGAGTAGTCTATGGAAATTACAAAACAGCAGATTATTCAGTGGCTTCAAAATAGCCAGCAACTTTTTGAACAACATCAAGACTATTTAACCCAGTTAGACCGAGAAATTGGTGACGCTGATCACGGTTTAAATATGCAACGTGGTTTTGGTAAAGTGGTGGAAAAATTACCAACGGTACAAGAGAAAGATATCGGGACGATTTTAAAAACCACAGGAATGACCTTATTATCACAAGTTGGTGGTGCAAGCGGTCCATTGTTTGGCACGTTTTACATAAAAGCAAGCACCATTGTTAATGGTAAAGAAAGTCTTTCATTAGAGGAATTTTATCAATCATTGAAAGCGGGTGTTGATGGCATTGTGGGACGTGGACGTGCAGAACTGGGCGATAAAACAATGTGTGATGTGTGGTTGCCAATTCTAAATGATTTTGAGCAGATGATCGCAGAAAATCAAACGCCACAGGTTATTTTTAAAGCCCTATCAGAAAAAGCACAGCAGTATGCTGAGTCAACCATTCCTTTAAAAGCCAAAAAAGGGCGTGCTAGTTATTTGAACGAACGGAGTATTGGGCATCAAGATCCGGGGGCGACTTCTGTGAGCTATCTCTTTTTAGCGTTACATCAGGCAGCGGAGGAGTAAATGGTTAATTTTGTTATTGTATCCCATAGTGCAAAAATTGCTGAAGGCGTGGTTGAACTTGTTTCTCAAATGAAAGTGGATACCTGTAAAGTGATTGCCGCAGGTGGGCTTGATGATCCACATAATCCTATCGGAACTGATGCAGTGAAAATTATGCAGGCTGTTGAAGAGGCCTTTTCACCTGATGGTGTGGTTATTCTTGTTGATTTAGGCAGTGCTATTTTAAGTGCTGAAACGGCGTTAGATTTGCTCGAATCAGAAATAGCAGAGAAAGTAAAAATCTGTTATGCCCCTTTAGTTGAAGGTGCGTTAAGTGCTGTTGTAGCCGCTTCAGCGGGTGATAATATTGAGAATGTGATTGCGGAAGCGAATGCAAGTAGCGAATTAAAGTTAAGTTTTTCAGCTTAAGATCTCGTCATTATAAAAAGAACTATCTGTTATTAAATTTATGCTGTTGGCTAAATAATGATAGCAGATAGTTTCTCTTCTATACCATTTTTTGTTGCTAAAATAAGCGGTAATATTTTAATAAAAATTTACAAAAAAAACTTGATTTTTGTTAAGTTGTTAATCTTTAAATAGAAGTTGAAATTGTTGAATTTTCTCTTAAAATTTTGCTTTATTTTATGCTAATATTATCCGTCTTATTTAATAGGAATAACAATATTCTAAATTATATTGTTTTATAACAATATGATTTCATTATCTAATTTCATTGAAAATAAAATATATAAAGGAAATAATCAGATGACAAGTGCGTTAATGGTAACTAAACGTGATGGTAAACAAGAGCCAATTAATTTAGACAAAATTCACCGTGTAATTACGTGGGCTGCTGAGGGGTTAAATAATGTTTCAGTATCCCAAGTAGAGTTACGAGCGCATATCCAATTTTATGAAGGGATTCGTACCTCTGATATTCATGAAACCATTATTAAATCAGCAGCAGATTTAATTAGTAAAGAAACACCAGATTATCAATATTTAGCAGCACGCTTAGCGGTATTCCATTTACGTAAAAAAGCGTATGGTTGCTTTGAACCCCCTCGCTTATATGATCACGTTAAAAAATTAGTTGAATTAAAAAAATACGATAGTGCATTGTTAACGGATTATTCTTTTGATGAATGGCAAGAAATGGAAACTTATCTTGTTCACGATCGTGATATGAACTTTTCTTATGCGGCGGTTAAGCAGTTAGAAGGTAAATATTTAGTTCAAAATCGTGTGACGGGCGAAATTTATGAGTCAGCACAGTTTTTATATTTATTAGTTGCGGCAAGTTTATTTGCACAATATCCAAAAGAAACGCGTTTGGGTTATATTCAGCGTTTCTATGATGCAACATCAACCTTTAAAATTTCATTACCAACACCGATTATGTCTGGTGTGCGTACTCCAACTCGTCAGTTTAGCTCGTGTGTGTTGATTGAGTGTGCGGACAGTTTAGATTCGATCAATGCCACTTCATCAGCGATTGTGAAATATGTTTCACAACGTGCAGGAATTGGGATCAATGCTGGGGCAATTCGTGCCTTAGGTAGCCAAATTCGTGGCGGTGAGGCATTCCACACAGGGTGTATCCCATTTTATAAACACTTCCAAACGGCTGTTAAATCGTGTTCACAGGGTGGTGTGCGTGGTGGTGCGGCAACAGTTTACTATCCATTCTGGCACTTAGAAGTTGAAAGTTTATTAGTACTTAAAAACAACCGTGGGGTTGAAGACAACCGTGTCCGTCATTTGGATTACGGTGTACAGTTGAATAAAACAATGTATCAACGCTTGATCAAAGGGGGCAATATTACGTTATTTAGCCCTTCTGATGTTGAGGGGTTATATGAAGCATTCTTTGCGGATCAAGATAAATTTGATGTGCTTTATACCAAATATGAGCAAGATCCAACGATCCGTAAACGCTCAATTAAAGCCGTAGAATTATTCTCATTGTTAATGCAAGAGCGTGCTTCAACAGGACGTATTTATATTCAAAACGTGGATCACTGTAATACGCATTCACCTTTTGATCCAAAAGTTGCACCTATTCGCCAATCAAATTTATGCTTGGAAATTGCATTACCAACGAAACCATTAGAGCATTTCCACGATGAAAATGGTGAAATCGCACTTTGTACGCTTTCAGCTTTTAACTTAGGAAAAATTGAAAATCTTGATGAATTAGAAGAGCTGTCAGATCTTGCAGTAAGAGCGTTAGATGCGTTATTAGATTACCAACATTACCCAGTAGCTGCGGCTCGAATTAGCTCGCTTGCTCGCCGTTCATTAGGAATTGGCGTGATTAACTTCGCTTATTATTTAGCGAAAAATGGGGCGTGTTATTCAAATGGAAGCGGTAATGATTTAACGCACCGTACTTTTGAGGCTATTCAATATTACTTATTGAAAGCGTCAATGAATTTAGCTAAAGAGCAGGGAGCTTGTGAGTATTTCAATGAGACTACTTATGCACAAGGTATTTTACCGATTGATACTTATAAGAAAACCATTGATAGCTTAACCCAAGAGCCATTGCATTACGATTGGGAAGGCTTGCGTAAAGACATTCAACAGTTTGGTTTGCGTAACTCAACCTTGACTGCGTTAATGCCATCTGAAACCTCATCACAGATTTCAAATGCAACTAATGGTATCGAGCCACCACGTGGTTATGTGAGTGTGAAAGCGTCAAAAGACGGTATCTTAAAACAAGTTGTGCCAGATTATGAAAATCTAAGTCTTAACTATGAATTATTGTGGGATATGCCAAATAATGATGGCTACTTACAATTAGTAGGTATTATGCAAAAATTTGTGGATCAAGCGATTTCAGCAAATACCAACTATGATCCACAAAAATTCCCAGACGGCAAAGTGCCGATGAAACAGCTTTTAGCAGATTTATTAACTGCTTATAAATATGGATTGAAAACCTTGTATTATCAAAACACCCGTGATGGTGCGGATGATGAACAGAACGATCTTGATGATGGCTGTGCTGGAGGGGCATGTAAGATCTAATTAAATCTCATTGAAAAATAGGTATCTTTTTAGATACCTATTTTTTTGCTTTATACTTTAAGATTTAAGTTGATAAGTTATTTTATCATTTTCTATTTTAATCTTATTACTCTTTTCTAACTCATCAATTATTTTCTTAGCGTTAATATTTGTAGCGATGGCACGACACTGATTAGTAATCCAATTTATCAATGCTGTTTTTTTCGTAGGGCGATTTCTTTCTCTTATTTCAGTAAGTTTTTGACGAACTTTCTCGGCATTATCGCTTAATTGTATAGTAGGAAGGTTTTCAGTATTTGTTTTAGATTGAAAGGTTATTCTTTGACATTTTCGTCCGAAATGTTTGATATGCTCAATTAGACCATTAAAACCGTTATCTTTGGTAATAATATGAAACTCAATATCTAACGGTGTATTTTGCGAGAGTTGCCCAAGATAGTAAGCAAGATGAAAATCAAGGTTATTTGGGCCACTAGTATTCAGTTTGATGATTTTGAGGTCAATAAACTCATTGATAACTTGATCGCCCAACTTGATATTAGGATTACGCGGGCCACAAAAAATAAAAATTTTCTGATAAATAGATAAATCCACGCTTTCTAATGTGCCGATATTTTCATAATCAATAAAGCTCCAAATCATAGTTACCTCTATTATCTTCGTATTTAATGATATTAAGATTATAGCCCTTGTTTTTTAATCAAGCAATTTCTCCCAAAGCTCTCCTGCTTCTGGCAAGCAATTTACACTGATAGGGTTACCTTGATATTCAAAATCAAGTTGGTAAGCGTGTAGATACACTCGATCAGCTTTTTCACCACCGTACAGTCGATCTCCTAAAATGGGGCTACCTAAACTTTTCATTGCAACACGGAGTTGATGTGTTTTACCTGTCTTAGGTTGCAGAATAAAATGGCGTAGTTTAGGTTCAATAGACACTGAACGAAATTGGGTAATCGCAGGATTTTGTTTGCTATGCGTCAATTTCCAAGCACCATTTCGGGAACGCTCCATATCGCCAATAATTTTTCCCTGTTTCTTTTTCGGTTTTTCAGTGGCTAATGCCCAATAGGTTTTTTGAATTTGATGATTTGCAAAAAGTTGTGAAAAAATGACCGCTACTTCACGCTTCAATGCCAAAATCAATAGCCCAGAGGTTACTTTATCAAGGCGATGTACCAGCCAAACTTGCTCTAAGCCGAGTTGTTGAGCGAGTTGAGTCGTTAAACCAGTTTCTTCATCATCTTTATGAACACTGATTCCAGCAGGTTTATTGATAATAATAAAATCATCGTTTTGATAGCAGATTGTAAATGTTGTCATTGTTTTTTGTTATACTTATAAAAGAAATTTATGACGTATTGTAACAAGGAATAGAAAAATGGCATTAAAAATTTATTTAATCAGACACGGTAAAACTCAGTGGAATTTAGAAAGACGTATTCAAGGTTCGACTGATATTGAGCTTGCTCAAGAGGGCATTGATGATGCCAAGAAAGTGGGACAAGTGCTGGCTCATATTCCTTTTAAAGCTTGTTATTCCAGTATGTTAACTCGTACTCATCAAACAGCACAGCATATTATTGGTGAGCGAAAAATTCCGCATTTTCATCATAAAGGATTAAATGAATTTGGATTTGGTTTATGGGAAGGGGTTAAATCAGACGATTTACAAGAAAATCAAGAATACCAATTATTAAGATCGCAACCTAAATTTTACACCGCAACTGAAAGTCAAGGCGAGCAAATGATTGATTTTAAAGAGAGGGTTATGCGAGCTTTTAATGATATTGTTGAGCTTCATCAAGCAGAGCAAGAGGTAAATATTTTGATCGTGGCTCACGGTATGACATTAACGTTATTAACGGCGATTATCAAAGGTTTGCCTTGGTATGAATTTAGAAATACAGAGTTGCACCAATTTGTGGATAACACGTCAGTTAATATTATTGAAGTTACGGGGAAAAAAGCTGAGTTAGTGGTATTTAATCAAGCAATTTAGTGGTCTGAGTATTTAATTTATTCGTTTGACTGAGAAAAAGAAACGGGCAAAAGTAGAGTATCAAAAACGATGCTAAGAGGTAAATCAATGGTAGCCAAAATAGAAAATAGGCTACCTTGTTGTAATAGTTCAAGATCGTTTTTTGTACCTGAATAGGGGGATAAATTATTTTGCGTAATGCTGACCACGGTGCCATAAGCGGTCAGATTTAAGAGAAAAATTGCAAAAATAATTTTTTTGATGAATTTTGTCATTAAAATAAAAATTACACCGCTAATTCTGCTTCATTACCACGATCTTGCAACCATTTTTTGCGATCTTCAGAACGTTTCTTCGCTAATAACATATCCATTATCTCAAAGGTGTTCGGCTCAGCGACCATTTCACTTTCTTGTGCATTTTCATCAAAAGTAAGTTGCACTAAACGGCGAGTACTTGGATCCATCGTGGTTTCACGCAACTGGCTTGGGTTCATCTCACCCAATCCTTTAAAGCGTTGTACGTTTGGCTTGCCACGTTTATTCGCAAGGCGAGTTAAAATAGCCTCTTTCTCCGCCTCATCTAAGGCATAATGCACTTCATTTTTACCGATATCAATACGATAAAGCGGTGGCATTGCAACATAAACGTGCCCTTGTTTAACCAATTTTGGAAAATGACGTAAGAATAACGCACAAAGTAGGGTAGCGATATGTAAACCATCCGAATCCGCATCGGCAAGAATACACACTTTACCGTAGCGTAATTGCGTTAAATCATCACTGTCAGGATCGATTCCCAAAGCAACCGCAATATCGTGGACTTCACTTGAAGCAAGTACTTGATCAGGTGAAACTTCCCACGTATTCAAAATTTTACCTCGCAACGGTAAAATCGCTTGGAATTCTTTATCACGAGCCTGTTTTGCCGAACCTCCCGCAGAATCCCCTTCCACAAGGAAAAGTTCAGTACGACTTAAATCCTGTGCGGTACAATCGGCAAGTTTTCCAGGTAGAGCTGGACCACTGACTAATTTTTTACGCACCACTTTTTTAGAAGCACGTAAACGACGTTGGGCGGAACTGATCGCTAATTCAGCGATTTGTTGCCCTGCCTGTACATTTTGATTCAACCATAAACTAAATGCATCTTTAACAATATTTGACACATAACTTGCTGCTTGGCGAGAAGATAGACGCTCTTTGGTTTGCCCCGCAAATTGTGGATCTTGCATTTTTAGAGAAAGCACATAACTACAACGATTCCATACGTCATCAGCAGTCAATTTCACACCACGAGGTAATAGATTTCGGAAATCACAGAATTCCACCATTGCATTTAATAAGCCTTGTCGTAAGCCATTAACGTGTGTTCCGCCCTGTAAGGTTGGAATTAAGTTTACATAGCTCTCAGCCACTAATTCGCCATTTTCAGGTAACCAGCTCAATGCCCAGCTTAATGCATCTGTTTCTTCTACAATATCCCCTGTAAAAGGCACTTCTGGTAAGGTATCATATTCGTTAAGTGCGTCTTTTAGGTAGTCTGATAAGCCATCTTCATAATACCAAGTTTCTTGAATATCATTAATATGATCCGTAAAATTGACGGTTAATTTAGGGCAAAGCACCGCTTTGGCACGCAATAAATGGCGTAAACGGCTCACAGAAAACTTGGCTGAGTCGAAATATTTAGGATTTGGATAAAAACGAACAGTCGTTCCTGTTTCACGTTTTAAACATTTTTTAATTACTTGTAGATCTTCGACTTTTGCACCGTTTGAGAAAGCAATAGTATGCACTTTGCCATCACGCTTGATTGTGACTTCAACACGCTCTGAAAGGGCATTGACCACTGATATCCCTACACCATGCAAACCACCTGAGAAGGTATAGTTTTTATTAGAAAACTTACCGCCTGCGTGTAATTTGGTTAAAATCAATTCAACTCCTGAAATTTTTTCAGATGAGTGAATATCGACGGGCATACCACGCCCATCATCAATGACTTCCAACGAATTGTCTTTATGCAAAATGACATCAATCCTAGTTGCAAATCCTGCTAATGCTTCATCGACACTATTATCAATGACTTCTTGTCCTAAATGGTTAGGACGAGTTGTGTCGGTATACATTCCAGGACGAAGTTGCACAGGTTCAAGATCTTTAAGAACGGTTATCTCATCTGCATCGTAACGTTTTTCTGCCATAAATAAATTTTCTCTGATTTGGGTATGATAAAAAATAAGGTGTGATTTTAACGAATTGCAACAAAAGTCACAACGATTAGTTGATATTGATGAAATTTTACTAAAAATGTATAGAAATTATTTTATCCTTTGAATAGATATACAGTAAATTTTTCTATCCACAAAAGCTGTGGATAACTTTGTGGAATAGTTTTAAAAAAGTTGCTTTATCCCTGATATAATAAGGGTTTAGAGAGTTCGTGGGGTGATTGGTTGTAAAATAACTTATCCTTACAAATCAATAAGTTAAAAAATTTCTAGACTTTTTAATAAAAAAAGTTGAAAAAAATTCAATAAAAAAACTTGACTTTTTCAGCCTGTGTAAAACTATTTCTTTAAGTGTTGTTTTAGATAGTTTTTTAGGCAGCTATAACGGAATTCAAATCCCAGATCTAACAATTTTTTTGGGTAAATAAGTTGATTATCTAAAAGTAATTGTGAGCGTGCTCTCAAAATAATGTTAATCAGCCATTTAGGAACAGAGCAAAAAGCTGGACGTTTAAGCGAGGTTGCTAAATCCTGATTGAACTGTTTTTGTGTCACGTTTTTTGGTGCAACGAGATTAAATATTCCCGAAGAATGAGGATTTTTCAATAAAAATTGTATTGCTTGCAGATGATCATCTAGGCTAATCCAAGCCCAATGCTGCTCGCCATTGCCAATTTTTCCCCCTAGTCCTAATTTATAAAGGGGTAATATGCGTTTTAACATTCCACCTTGTTGAGAAAGTACTAATCCTGTACGAATGATACAAACCCTTGTTTTGGGATTTTTCATCTGTAAAGCGGAACCTTCCCATTGTTGACAAAGTTGTGAAAGAAAACCGTTGCCACAAGGCGAATTTTCATCGGCGATGTGTGAATTTGAGACATCACCATAAAAACCTATCGCAGAACTTGAAATAAATACACTGGGAGGATTATCACTATTATCAATTAGTTTAACTAAATGATTGGTAAGATCTACACGACTATTGGTTAAAATTTGCTTTTGTTTTGGTGTCCACGCTTTATCAAAAATAGGCTCGCCAGAAAGGTTAATAACTGCATCAAATTCATTAAAGTTTTTTATTTCTGAGAGATTTTTGCAAAAAGTCAGTGGAAATTGACCGCTTATATGCTGTCTTGTGAGAACAGTAACTGAATGCCCTTGTGCTAATAATTGTGAAGTCAGGGCAGAGCCGATAAAACCTGTACCGCCGGTAATGAAAATATTCATTATTCTGATTTTGTATCAAACAGTGTGGCGATATTATTCAATAAAGTTTTGATAGAGACTTTGCGAGTTGGTGTCACAAAAATAGTATCATCACCTGCAATTGTTCCTAAAATACCTTCAGATTTTCCGATAGTATCAAGTAGCATTGCAATAATTTGAGCTCCTCCTGGCGTTGTTCTTATTACAACTAACATATCATTATGATCAATATCAATGACAAGGTGCTTTAATGGGCTTGATGTTGTTGGTACGCCAAGTTCAGGAGGAAGTTGATAGACCATTTCCATTTTCGTATTGCGAGTGCGTACAGCCCCAAATTTAGAAAGCATGCGTGAAACTTTGGATTGGTTGATATGTTCAAATCCCAATTCTTGTAAAGCACTTACAATTTCACTTTGTGAACTAAATTTTTCTTCTCGTAATAACGATTTGAATGCTTCAGACAGAGCAAGATTTTTATCCACAGTGCAATTCCTTCTTGTTATAGAAACTCATATTTGGTGAATAATTATGGGGGTTTTATGTATCTAAATCAATAAAATCTCTTTTTTTTATTAAAAAATTTGCGAGAAATCACAAAATTTAACTTTGCTATTTGAATTTAGATTGAGTTTTTCTTAGACTGTACCTAGTTTATCATTTAATTTTACAAACAAGAGGACTTTATTATGAAAGTAACAGTATTAGGTGCAGCAGGCGGAATTGGTCAAGCGTTAGCATTGTTATTGAAATTACAATTACCAGAAGGTTCAGAATTAGCATTATATGATATTGCACCTGTAACCCCAGGTGTGGCAGTGGATATCAGCCATATCCCAACAGCAGTAAAAGTAAAAGGATATGCAGGAGAAGATCCAACAGAAGCGTTAAAAGACGCAAATGTCGTGTTAATTTCTGCGGGTGTGGCACGTAAACCAGGTATGGATCGTTCAGATCTATTTAATATCAATGCTGGTATTATTCGTAACCTTGCTGAACACGTAGCGAAAACTTGCCCAACAGCCTGTGTGGGAATTATTACAAATCCTGTTAATACGACTGTTGCGATTGCTGCTGAAGTATTCAAAAAAGCAGGCGTTTATGACAAGAAAAAATTATTTGGTGTGACTGAATTAGACGTTGTACGCTCAGAAACATTTATTGCTGAATTAAAAAATAAAGAAGTGGATACCGTTAAAGTGCCTGTAATTGGCGGACACTCTGGTGTGACTATTTTACCATTACTTTCACAAGCAACGTCACTTGAAGAAAAAATCACATTCACAGAAGAAGAAGTTATTGCATTAACTAAACGTATTCAAAACGCAGGAACAGAAGTGGTTGAAGCAAAAGCAGGTGGCGGATCAGCAACCCTTTCAATGGCACAAGCAGCAGCACGTTTTGCCCTTTCTATTATTGATGGATTATCTGGCAAAAATACACTTGAATATGCGTATGTTGAAGGTGAGGGTGAATATGCACGTTTCTTCTCACAACCTATCATTTTAGGTCGTAATGGGGTTGAAGAATTACTTCCAATCGGAAAATTAAGTGATTTTGAACAACAAGCATTGCAATCAATGTTAGACACATTAAACAAAGATATTAAAATTGGTGAAGAATTTATGGCTTAATTGTTAGCCAATAAGTTTTAACTTATTTAAGCGGTCAAATTTTTTCACGATTTTGTAAAAAGTGATAAAAATTTGACCGCTTTTGTTTTGTAAATTAAGTAATTAGTCAAAATTGAGAACTACATCAAAAATACAAATTTGTATTATTGATTTTCTGTCTTTCAAGTAGTATGTAGTATAGCTGTTCGTATCAATGAGAGGATAGCTATGACAACATTAATTTCAGCATCTTGTCGAGTTGCATTTGCTGCTATGATTCATGATTTAGGAAAATTAGCAGAAAGAGGGAAATTACCGATTTCCAAAGATCAGCTCAATTCACATAAAACATTATATTGTCCATTTAATCAAGAAGGACAATACCATTCACATATTCATTCAGCTTACACAGGGTTCGCTATTGATCAGATAGAGCATTTATTACCTGATTTAATTAGTCAAAATACCCTTCCATTTATTTCTCGTGGTGATCAAAAAGGCATTGAAATTACCGATTCAATCATTAATGCTGCAGCAGCACATCACAAGCCAGATTCTTTTTTACAGTGGATTATTGCAACAGCGGATCGTGTGGCATCAGGTTTTGAAAGAGATACATTTGAAAAATATAATCGAGCAGATAGTGGAAAAAATCACTATCAGGCACGTTTGTTAAGCTTATTTGAACAAATTAGTCTTAATTCAGATAGAAAAGTTGAAACGCATAGGGATTTGAAAAAAGTTTACCCTTTAAAACCATTATCACCAGAAAGTATTTTTCCAATTGATATTGAGGTTACGCCAAAAGAGGATGAGCAAGCTCAGGCTGAATATTTAGCATTATGGAATGAATTTTGCAAAGGGTTAGAAAAAATTCCTAGTTCACACAAAAAGCAATGGGATTTATGGTTAGATCATTTTGATACGGCTTACCAGTGTTTTGCAAGTTGTATTCCTTCGGCAACAGCATTTGGGGTAAAACCGGAAGTATCTCTTTATGACCATAGTAAAGCAACCGCAGCATTAGCAACGGCTCTTTGGCGTTGGCATAATGATAATAATCTTGTTGATGAAACACAGATTACTGAATTAAAAAATCGAGATAAGAGCTGGAATAAGAATAAATTTTTACTTATTCAAGGTGATTTTTTTGGTATTCAAGATTTTATTTTTTCAGGAGGAAGTGAAAGTAATAAACAGGCGGCGAAGTTATTAAGAGGGCGATCATTCCAAGTTTCATTGTTTACAGAATTGGCCGCATTAAAAGTATTGCAGAAATTAGCATTACCAAGTACAAGCCAAATTTTAAATGCAGCAGGGAAATTCCTTATTGTTGCACCAAATACAGAGCAAGTTCATCAGGCATTAGATGAAGTTAAACAAGAAATCAATCAATGGTTTATTGATAATACATTTGGATTGGCGGGACTTGGTATTGCAACACAAGAAGCAAGCTGTAATGATTTTCTCATCGGTAATTTTTCTCAATTACAGAAAAAATTATTTGAGCAATTGGAAACAGTAAAATTACAACGTTTTGACTTAACTCAGTTGGAGAAAAATGTACAAAATGTTAATTATCCTTATGGTTGCTGTGAATTAAATCAATATTTCCCCGCTGAAAGTGAGACAAATAAACGAGCTTTAATTTCTCAAGATCAAATCAATATCGGTAAATTTTTAGTGGAAAAAGACCGCTTAATTATTTGTGATTCAGACACCGAAATTACAGATGATATGCGAACACAGAGTTTAAAACTAAGTATTTTTGGTTATAAGGTTATTTTTACTTCTGATGAAGAGCATTCGGGTAAATTTGGAAAATTTGATATTCATCGTTTTTGGGATTTTTCTTTACCAAAAGATTTGAAAACCTCCGTTTGGAATGGCTATGCTCGTCGTTATATCAATGGATATGTGATGACCTTTAATGGTATTGAAAAATCAGAAAAAGAGTTAGGAAAATATCCAAATGTAGATGAAGTAATTGTAAAAGGTAATGTAAAAACATTTGATTATTTAGCTTGTGAAGATCGTATTTTTGACTCTCAAATGGAGCAATATATTGGTCAGCCTGCATTGATGACACTAAAAGGTGATGTTGATAATTTAGGATTGATTTTCCAAAAAGGGTTAGAAAATGCGACTTTTGCCAAAATGACGACATTGTCTCGTCAGATGAATCAGTTTTTTAGTTTATGGTTGCCTGCTTACTGTAATGAGAATAAGGCAAATATTTATACGGTATTTGCAGGGGGAGATGATTTCTTCTTGATTGGTTCTTGGCATAGCACACAAGAAGTCGTATTTGAAATGCAAAAGCAGTTTAAAAAATATGTGGCGGATAATGAAGAAATTCATTTTTCTGCGGGAATGGTGATGACGAAAGTGGGGTATCCTGTGCCACGTTTAGGTGAATTAGCCGAAGAAACCCTTGAAAAATCAAAAGCAGAAGAGGGAAAAAATGCGGTAACAATTTTTGATTCTTCTATTTCTTGGAATGCGTGGGAAAATCTGATTAAACTTGAAGAGGAAATTGAAAGGTTAGCGAAGGATTATAATATTTCAACTTCTTATTTATATTCACTCATTAATTTATCAAAACAAGCAGAACTTGCAAAAATTGATAAAAATTTAACCGCTACAATGTGGCGAAGCCATTTTTATTACAAAACAGCACGTTATGTGATTGATAAGTTGAAGAAAGAAGAGAAAGAACAAGCACTAAAATATATTACCTGTTCGTTAGGTAATAACGGTATTGAAAAATATGGGCAATGTTTTCAAATTCCACTATTTAATTATTTTTATAAAAGACGTTAAGGAGAAATTATGGATATTAGTATGATCAAATTTGGTGAAAATAAGCCAAGTGAACTTTTTGCTGGTATTGCTGAGCAAGCGGCACAAAAGATTAAATCAAATAAGAATGCAAATAAACAAACTCAAATTCGTAAATTTTATGATGAATTAGCGATGTGGAACGAGAAGGTGCAACTAAATCGTGAAGATAGAGAGGGAGAATATAAAAAACAGGAAGTTTTTATCAAAATGTTAAAAGCTAAAGTTGCTTATGCGGAGGGACGTAAACATATTGATAGAAATTTTAGTGAGATATTTAATCGTTGTATCGATCAGGTTAATAGTGCAGAAACATTAAAATATGCCAAATTATTTATGGAAGCTGTGATGGGATTTTGTAAATTAGAAGAAGTTAGAAATTAAGGAGCAGATTATGAAACTAGAAAATATCGTAGAAATTACCGCAACATTAAAATTAGAAACTGGGCTACACATTGGTGCAGGTGATAGTGAAATGCACATTGGTGGAATTGATAATTCAGTGATTAAAAATCCGATTACAGGCTCGCCTTATATTCCTGGTTCTAGCTTAAAAGGTAAAATTCGCAGTTTGTTAGAATGGCGTAGTGGTGAAGTTCAAGAAGCACCGTTATCATTAAAAAACCTAAAAGATAATGACAAAAATGTAAAACAGATTTTACAGCTTTTTGGTGTGAGTTCCGACAGTAAAAATGATAAAGAAAAACTACAAGAAATTGGTGTTTCTCGTCTTGCATTTTGGGATTGTGCTTTAAATTCAGATTGGGAAAATAAAATTCGTGATGATAACCAGCTTTTAACAGAAGCAAAAAGCGAGAATACCATTAACCGTATTACGGCAACAGCAGATAACCCTCGTCAAACAGAGCGAGTTCCAGCAGGGGCTATGTTTGATTTTAAATTAACAATGCGTAAGTTTGAAGGTGATAGTGATGAGTTGTTAAATCTTATTTTAAAAGGTTTACGTTTATTAGAACTTGATAGCCTTGGCGGAAGTGGTTCTCGTGGCTATGGTAAAGTTAAATTTGAAAAATTAACAGTAGATGGTATCGAAAAAGATTTAACTGCAATCAATCCTTTTGCATAAGGAGTGGTAATGAAAACTTATCGTATAACGATTGAAACATTAACGGCTTTTGGTACGCCTCTGGTCGGCGATACGCTATTCGGACAAGTCTGTTGGGGTATTCGCCATCAGTTTGGTAATGTACGTTTGGAAACCTTATTACAAGGTTATACTGAAAATCAGCCTTTTCTTGTGGTTTCACATGCAATGCCAAGTGGTTATATTCCATTGCCGACAATTCCGTCAAATTTATGGCAAGAAGGCGATGAAAAAGATCGTAAAAAACTGAAAAAGAAAAAGTGGCTAGATATAAAATCTATTGAAGAGCCAACAACACTTTGGCAACAGAAAGCCGTTGCTGAAAGTGAAATTGATACTTTTAAAGTAGAGAGCAGCACACAACCCCATAACAGCATTAACCGAGCAACAAGTACCACAGATGATCAACGTTTTGCCCCTTATTCACAAAGCCAAATTTGGTACGGTAAAGAAACAAAACTTGATCTTTATGTAGTATTAGATGAAGAACGTTTTTGTATAGAAGATCTTAAAAAAGTACTAACAAATATCGGTAAATTTGGTTATGGACGTGATGCAAGTGTGGGGCTTGGTAAATTTGCAATTATTGATGAAAGCATACAAGCGGTGCAATTATCACAAAAAAATGCAAATTGTTATTTAACCTTAGCAAATTGCTCGCCTGTGAATAATGAGCTAGATTCACAAAGAAGTTTTTATCAAGTTGAAACACGTTTTGGACGTCACGGAGATATGGACGCATTGAGCGGACAACCGTTTAAAAAACCGATTATTCTTGCCAAAATAGGGGCGATTTTTACGCCGTTTAATTTTGAAGAAAAATTATTTATAGGCAATGGTTTGACAGGTATTTCTTATTCAAATGATAAAGCAGTACATCAAGGTTATGCACCTATTATCGCGTTACATATAGATTTTAAGGACGGTGAATAATGAAAGAATTTATGAAAACGCATCAAGTTTATTTAACCCCTTTAACACCTATTCATATCGGCTGTGGCGAAGATTTTGAACCGACAAATTATGTGATTGATGAGGGCGTGTTATATCATTTTGAGCCGAGTAAGCTTGAATTATCTGATAGTCAAATTCAGCAATTATTGAGTTATGCAAATAAATCAGATTTACTTTCTATTCAAAAATTTTTTCAACAAAATGCAAAATCAGTTGTTGGTTGTGCAAATTATTTTTCGAGTGCTGCCGTTGGAATAGAACAAGATTGGAAGAATAAAATAGGTAGAGTAGTAAATAGGGAAAGTGATGGTAATAATGTTATTGCAAAATTATCCATAGAACGCACCGCTTATTTACCTTATCAAAATCAGCCTTATGTTACAGGAAGTGGTTTTAAGGGGGCATTAGTTACTGCGTATTTAGATGATTGCCATAAAAAACAAGGAAATCCTAAGGTTAATGGTAGGGATAGTAAAAAGATTTTTACATTTTACGCGGGCGATTTTAAAACGAGTAAATTTAAAGGTGTAAAATTTGGTGATTTTTTACCTGAAAATAATGTGAATACCAAAGTTTATTACGCCTTAAATTTTAAAAAAGTACCAAATAATAAAGGAGGGCAAGGTCGAGGAATTCCATTAAGACGGGAATGTATTTTGCCAGCACAGTATCGAGCGTTTAAGAGTAATGTAACATTATGGCAAGATGAAAAGGTATTTCCGATTAACCATTATTTTGAGTTACTGCGTAACTATAATTTTTCTATTTTTGTAAAGGAAATGAAATTATTATTGGAGCGAGGACTGATTGATAGAACGTGGTTAGCGTCAGTTTTCAATTTAGTAAATAATGAAAATGCTTGTCTTATTCGTTTAGGGAAAAATGGAGCAGATAGTAAAATTTATCAAGGTGATAATGTTGCAAGCATTAAAATTATGCAAGGTAAAGGGAAAAAACCGATTTTTAAAGATAGAGCGACAACAGTATGGTTATCAGGCGAGCGTCAAAATCAAGAAAATAACTTACTCCCTTTTGGTTGGGCATTATTAGAAGTAGATCCACAATCTGATAATAATGCACTTAAAGAATGGTGTAACCAAAATAAAGTAAGCGGTGTAAATTTAGATGAAATTTACCAAAATCAAAAACAAGCCCAAGAGCGAATAAAACTGATTGAACAAGAGCGACAACAAAAATTAGCCGAAGAACAGCAAGCCTTGAAAGAAGAGCAAGAAAGATTAGCAAGTCTTTCTGAAAATCAAAGACTAATTGAGCAAAAATTACAGGCTTGGGAAGATCCACAATATGAAGTGAAAAATTATACGGATAATTCTCAAATTTTTGTTGAAGCACAAGCACTTGTTAAGCAAGCTATTTCAGAAAACTGGGAACAGTCTGATAAAGATTTCTTACTTGCTATTTTTGATCATACAGACAGACAAAGTGTCTTTAATCGAAAAGTAGGCGGTTTAGATTTAAGTAAAGGTGCGGGCAAATTAAAAGGCAAAGCGAAAGAATTTAAACAGCTACTTAATCAACTAAAAGGCTTATAATGCAATTAAATACAATTCAACTGGCTCGTTATCGTTTTATTTTTCAGGTAACTGAGCCTATTTGCTTACCTGATTATGCAGGTTCAACATTACGAGGGGTATTCGGGCGGGCGTTACGCAAAATAGCTTGTATGACAAAACAGGATAATTGTAAGGCTTGTCCGCTTTATCAAACTTGTCCTTATACGAATATTTTTGAAACGCCACCAAAGGAACATCAAATTCAAAAATTTAGCCAAGTACCAAATGGTTATATTATTGAACCACCGCAATGGGGCGAGAAAATCTATCGAGTGGGTGAAATACTGAGTTTTGAATTAGTATTATTTGGAAAATTGATTGATCAGCTTCCTCTGATTGCTTTTGCGTTTCAACGTGCATTTCAATATTCCGTTGCGAAAGGAAAAGGCGAATTAGTTGATATTTTGCATCAGCAAAATAAAGACTTTTATTCTATTTATGTTGATGGAAAATTGCTTGATCATTCAACTGAAATACAAATAAAAGCACCTCAATCAAACTCAATAACATTAACGATTACCACACCACTTCGCTTACAAGCAAATGGTACACCGCTGAATGCCCAAAATATTACCTTAGAACGTTTTTTATTAACTTTAGCAAAACGCATTTCATTATTAAGTGAGTTTCACGCAGTGCCACTTGATCTTGATTTTGTAAAATTAAAAGAAAATTTAACCGCTATCAATGATCACAAAAACTTAAAATGGTTAGATTGGCGACGTTATTCTTCACGTCAGAATCAAAAAATGGCATTAGGAGGCGTTGTTGGGCAGTGGCAGTTAAACAATGTTCCAGAAGATTGGCAAAAATTACTTTATTGGGGGCAGTGGCTACATTGTGGTAAGAATGCAACGTTTGGACTAGGAAAGTATGAAATTACAAATTTGTAGAAATAAAAAAGGTAAATTCTTTCATTAAAATAACCGCTTGAGTATTTGTTTTAAGGAAAAATATAAGAATGAAAACCTATTTTATTTCTCGTCATCAAGGTGCAATAGATTGGATTAAATCTCAACAAATTGATGTTGATCAGTTTGTTGATCATCTAGATATGGATATGGTTAAACAAGGTGATACAGTAATTGGTACATTACCGATTCACCTTGCTGCACAAGTGTGTAAAAAAGGTGCGAAGTTTTATTTTTTATCGGTTAATGTTACCAAAGAACAACGTGGACGAGAATTAAATAAAAATGAACTTGTAAAGCAAGAATGTAAGTTACAACAATTTATGATAAAGGAGATTGTATGAGCCATAAATTATTAACAGTGTTAGGAAAAGCAGTTAAAGGAGATTATAGAAATGCAAATTATCAATTTGATGATGATTGTATAACATCTAGCTATTTTGGATTAGCTCTTAATAAAAAAATCAATGCGGATAACATCATTGTACTCGGAACATCTGGAAGTATGTGGGATAATTTTTTCTTACAATTAGATGGTCGTGATAATTTTGAAAGTGAAATTTTACAATTAACAGAGTTTGCTCAACAAGATAAAGTATCTCAATCTATGTTAGATGATCTTATTGGTAAAATTAATACTTATAATGACAATAAATATCAATGTAAACTTATCTCTTATGCTAAAACAGAAGCAGAGCAATTAGATTTTATTCAACAGGTTTTAGATTTGTGCGATGAAAGAGATAAAGTGACACTAGATGTAACACACGGATTACGTCATTTGCCGTTGTTAGTGCAACAAGTTGCTCAATTATTACCGCTTATAAAGAATGTGAAAATTGAAGGCATTTACTACGGAGCATTAGATTTAACGCAAGATAACACAACTCCTGTTATGGATCTAAATGGATTATTGCTGATTAACGAATGGAAAAAAGCATTTAATATTTATGAGGTGTATCGCGATATGAATGCGTTTACTGATGTACTAGAAAAAACATTACCAAATGATAGTACTCATAAAGAAATTATTAATAATATTAAAAAAGCGTCTTTTTACAATCAAACACATAGTACAGAAAAAGAAATTTTTGCAATTAGAACTTTTTTAAAAATTATTAATGATAAAAAAGAAACGCTTCCACCTGTCTTTAATCTTTTCTTACCTCGTTTACGAAAAGAATTAAATTGGGTTGATGAAAAAGGCTTATGGCAACAAAAAGGAAAACTTGCTAAAACTGCGTTAAAAAATAATCGTTATATCAATGCAGCATTGTTTGGATTTGAAGCGATAGAATTACGATTATGTGAACACCTGAAGGTTTCTCAATTTCAATTTAATGATAGAAAAGAAAATTTGATGAACTATCTTAATCAAGACGAAGAATGTTATAAAAAAATTAGAATTAAATATCATCTTTTAAGAAGAATGAGAAATTTTATTGCTCATGGGAAAGATGAGGATACGCCTCAATTTATTATTGATTTGATGGAGAATGAGGATAAATTAAGAAGAGAGCTACTATCTACAATAGATAGTTTACTGAATAAACCATTACCATAAAAGGGCAGAAGAATGAATAAATTTGAAAATTATAAAAACCGAATCTTACTCAGCGTAACAGGTATGTCGCCAGCAGTGGTAACAGAAACTCTTTATGCCTTAGTGACAGAGAAAAATTTTATTCCAACAGAAATTAAAGTGATTACGACTCAGCAAGGAAAAAATAAATTACTTGAATCTCTTTTAGGAATTGTTGGCGGACGTAAAGAAAAAGAAGGTGCATTGAGTAAATTTATCAAAGATTATGGCGAGCAATATAATTTTGATCATCTCCATTTTGACGAAGATTCCATTATAGTGATTGAAGATCAAAGTGGTCAAAAATTGGGGGATATTCGCAGTGAGGACGAAAATACCCTTGCCTCTGATCAAATTGTTAGCCTTGTGGGGAATTTATGCCAAAATGAAGAAACTGCATTGCACGTTTCTATTGCAGGCGGACGCAAAACAATGGGATTTTTTCTTGGCTATGCTCTTTCTTTATATGGACGTGAACAGGATAGCTTATCACACGTTTTAGTTGATGAAATCTTTGAAAATGTCCCTGATTTTTACTACCCAACACCAATGAGCTATAAAATCAATGATCGTAATGGTCGAGAAATTGACGCAAAAAATGCTAAAGTAATGTTAGCTGAAATTCCTTGGGTGCGTTTAGGTTTGGGCGTACCTAATGATCTTAAAGAAAATAAAATCACTTATAGTGAATCAGTTGCCAAGGCACAAGCGTTATTAAAAGACCCAAGTTTAACTTTTATTAATGGAAAAGATGGACTAGATAACAGATTAGTAAAATTTGGCGATAAAGAAATTAAACTTGCACCACGGGGATATACTTTATTACTTAGTTTGGTAATCTCTAAAATACAAGGTTTTAAATACGCAACTGATTTTCGCTCAGAAAAAAAAGTTATAGAAATCTATTTAAAAATTTATAGTTATATAAAAAATGATGATGCAATGGAAGCACGTCTTATTCCTAAACCTAAGGATAAGAATTCTGAGCCACCACCTAATGATTTGATTAAAGTTTTATCTGAATCACGAGAGGATATTCGGAGAAAATTAATAAATACATTCTCTATGTCAAAAAATGCAAAAAGCCCTTATTTACCTTCATCTTCAATGGGGGTTTGGGATTTGTTTATTGATTTAGAAAATATAGATATTTCACAAATCAAACATCGATTATCAGAGATAGGGATTTCCTTATAACACGTTATATTACCTATTTTTAGCCTAGGAATTTTTGCTAAAAATAGGTAAAATATGACCGCTTTCTATTGCAGGGATAATAAATTTAAAATGAGAATCTTTGTTTATTTATTGAACAAACAAATGGTTAAGTCTGCGATGTATTCAAAAAGTTGGAAACTCTGTTTTGAAACCCTTGCGGCACAAGGCTTTGAGGTGCCCCCGCAGTAGAAATACACGCCCTGTTTCAAAGGGATTAAGACGATAACCAAGTAGGAATCTACGCAAATAGATTTCGTAGAAATACACGCCCTGTTTCAAAGGGATTAAGACCATGACGATTTTCTGTTATTGCAACTTTATCTCCTGTAGAAATACACGCCCTGTTTCAAAGGGATTAAGACGCGTACAATGGCTGCACGCCGTTCACTTTCAATGTAGAAATACACGCCCTGTTTCAAAGGGATTAAGACAATTCCAGATTCTTTTAGGATACGACCTACGTTTTCGTAGAAATACACGCCCTGTTTCAAAGGGATTAAGACTTGGGTTCCTGATAAAATGTCTTTTATTATTTAAGTAGAAATACACGCCCTGTTTCAAAGGGATTAAGACATTTTTTGGTCACTGGTTAAGTAACCTTCATTATCAGTAGAAATACACGCCCTGTTTCAAAGGGATTAAGACCATTTCATCTAACGGTTTATCTTTCATCACACTAAGGTAGAAATACACGCCCTGTTTCAAAGGGATTAAGACTTAATTTGTTCGGACCGCATTTGCGATGATGTGATGTAGAAATACACGCCCTGTTTCAAAGGGATTAAGACACATCATCAAGCTCTGTTGCTAATTTAAGTGCTTTTGTAGAAATACACGCCCTGTTTCAAAGGGATTAAGACGAATCTTTTTGAGCCTGGTTTAGTTCATGTTGAGTAGAAATACACGCCCTGTTTCAAAGGGATTAAGACAAGGATACATTTCTCAAACCTTTGTTTTTTGGTTGGGTAGAAATACACGCCCTGTTTCAAAGGGATTACTAAGAGGGATTAAAAGGATAGAATACAGCTATTTTGGTATGTTTATAATCTAGAAATATAATTTTTCTTTTTATTTATCATGATTGAATAACCTCTTATCCAATTTTATTCCCTCAATAATACAAATTTGTAATTTACTCCACTAAATCTAATTTTCTTTATACTTTTTTATATCAAAACAACGAAGAAAAATTGAGTATTTTCCAGTTTGTTAATTCTTACAAATTTGCAAAAAAATCTGACTGCTTTGTATAACGATATACTTATTACATCAACAGATAGGAGTAAACAATGAACATAGACATTTTAAATAAATTAGAAGGTAAAGATTTGGTGATTAGTATTGGTATTTTAGCAATTGTTACTTTAATTAAAGTGGCTTATTCGGAAGAGAATACAAATTTGTGAAAACCGATCTAACTCAATGATTTTCAGTATTATCTTAGAACAAAATAAATAGGGATAGATGTATGTTTGAAAAAATTTTAGTAATTGTGGCAACAGAAGTAGTAAAAAAAGTACTTGAAGAATTGGATGAGGAATAAGGAGAAAGGTATGTTTGAGCTAGTGAGTAAGGCAATAGAAGTTGTAATTATTTTTAAGAAAGATAAAGATTAAGGAGAAAAGATGTTAGATGAAATTTTAAAAGTGATTATTGAAGAAGTGCTTGAAAAAGTGAAAGAAAAAAGAGATTAGAAATTAAAGGGGTTAAAGATGTTTGAACAAATTTTAGTAATTGTGGCGACAGAAGTAGTAAAAAAGGTTCTTGAAGAATTGGATGAGGAGTAAGGAGAAAGGTATGTTTGAGCTAGTGAGTAAGGCAATAGAAGTTGTAATTATTTTTAAGAAAGATAAAGATTAAGGAGAAAAGATGTTAGATGAAATTTTAAAAGTGATTATTGAAGAAGTGCTTGAAAAAGTGAAAGAAAAAAGAGATTAGAAATTAAAGGGGTTAAAGATGTTTGAACAAATTTTAGTAATTGTGGCGACAGAAGTAGTAAAAAAAGTACTTGAAGAATTGGATGAGGAGTAAGGAGAAAGGTATGTTTGAGCTAGTGAGTAAGGCAATAGAAGTTGTAATTATTTTTAAGAAAGATAAAGATTAAGGAGAAAAGATGTTAGATGAAATTTTAAAAGTGATTATTGAAGAAGTGCTTGAAAAAGTGAAAGAAAAAAGAGATTAGAAATTAAAGGGGTTAAAGATGTTTGAACAAATTTTAGTAATTGTGGCGACAGAAGTAGTAAAAAAAGTACTTGAAGAATTGGATGAGGAATAAGGAGAAAGGTATGTTTGAGCTAGTGAGTAAGGCAATAGAAGTTGTAATTATTTTTAAGAAAGATAAAGATTAAGGAGAAAAGATGTTAGATGAAATTTTAAAAGTGATTATTGAAGAAGTGCTTGAAAAAGTGAAAGAAAAAAGAGATTAGAAATTAAAGGGGTTAAAGATGTTTGAACAAATTTTAGTAATTGTGGCGACAGAAGTAGTAAAAAAGGTTCTTGAAGAATTGGATGAGGAGTAAGGAGAAAGGTATGTTTGAGCTAGTGAGTAAGGCAATAGAAGTTGTAATTATTTTTAAGAAAGATAAAGATTAAGGAGAAAAGATGTTAGATGAAATTTTAAAAGTGATTATTGAAGAAGTGCTTGAAAAAGTGAAAGAAAAAAGAGATTAGAAATTAAAGGGGTTAAAGATGTTTGAACAAATTTTAGTAATTGTGGCGACAGAAGTAGTAAAAAAGGTTCTTGAAGAATTGGATGAGGAGTAAGGAGAAAGGTATGTTTGAGCTAGTGAGTAAGGCAATAGAAGTTGTAATTATTTTTAAGAAAGATAAAGATTAAGGAGAAAAAATGTTGGATGAAATTTTAAAAGAGAAGTAGAAAGATGTTAATAATTAATTGAGTATGAGTGATTATGCAAGTATCAAGATTACGCTATCTTATCGCCTATGATGTTTGCGATCCTAAGCGATTATATAAAGTACATAAAAAAGTCGAGGCTTACGCTATTGGCGGGCAAAAATCATTTTATGAATGTTGGTTAACAAAAAATGAATTAAACCAATTTAAAAAAGAATTGATAGACTTGCTAGAATTAGGTGAAGATCGCATTTTTATTTTTCAAATTCCACCTAATACAGAGCCTCAGTTATTTGGAAAAGCAAAATTGCAGCCTATTTCCCCTTTTTTAATTATATAGAGAGGATTTATGTCTAGTTTATATATTGATCGAAAAGGTACAGAATTAAAATTAAATGGAGAGGTTTTAATTTTCTATGAAAATGGTGAAAGAATCGGTACTGTTCCACTAGCACCAATAGAACGCATTTATTTGAAAGGCGATGTGACCTTACAAGCATCATTACTTGCAACATTAGGAAAAAATGGTATTGGAATTATTAGCTTATCAGGTCGAAAAAATACGCCAACCTTATTTTTACCTCAACCTCATAATGATGCTTATCGTCGTTTAGCACAGTATGAACTTTCACATAATGAAAATTTCTGTCTTGCTTTTGCAAAAAAACTCATTCTGCTTAAATTGTCAGTACAGAAAGATTGGTTATGGCAAGCATCTAATGCTAGACAAGATAAAAAATCTCAATTAGAACCCAAAGTAAAAGAATTAGATGATTTGATTCATAGGATTGAGCAACAGAAAAATTTAGCCTCTTTAAGAGGGCTAGAAGGTCGAGCGGCTGCTGTTTATTTTTCTGCGCTAAGTTTATATTTGCCGAGTTCATTACGTTTTAAGGGTAGAAATCGTCGTCCTCCTAAAGATCCTTTTAATGCGGTTTTATCACTAAGCTATACCCTATTACACAGTGAAGCCGTATTAACAACTTATGGAGCAGGATTAGATCCTTATATTGGTTTTTATCATGTTCTAGATTTTGGGAGAGAGTCTCTGGCTTGTGATTTAATAGAGCCGATACGTCCTTTGATTGATAATTGGATAATAGGATTATTTCGTACAAAAGAATTAAGAGAAGAATATTTTTCAACAACATCATCAGGCTGTATGTTAGGGAAAACTGGGAGAATTAACTTTTATAAAGCTTATGAACAACAAGTGGCAAATTGGCGAAAAATACTAACAGAAAACTGTCGAGATATTATCAATTTATTCAACATGCCAAAATATAAAGAAATGGACTATATTCACTCACATAAACAAATTACAGAAATAGAATGGCAAACCTTATTAGACCACTATTATTTTAATCAAAAAATAATGATCCAAGATATTGAGTTTTATTTTTAATGTTATGAGACAAAATGAAAAAATATTTAATTGGTTATGATATTTCCAATGAAAAACGTTTACAGCGAATTTATCGGAAAATGTTAAAATATGCGACCCCAATACAATACAGTGTTTTTATTTTTGAAGGATCGGATACCCACTTACAAAAGTGTATTAACGATATTTTAATAATTCTTCACGAAAAAGAAGATGATCTACGTATTTACCCTTTACCAATGCGAGGATTGCAATGGCAAATTGGTAAACCAACATTTCCTGAGGGAATTATTTGGACGGGCTTACCGAGTGGATTTATTGGTTAATTTTAGGTAAAATATGACCGCTTTCTACTGTCGGAAGGGGAACTATAAATGAGAAGTTTTGTTTGTTTATTGAACAAGTTAATGGTTAAGTCTGCGATGTATTCAAAAAGTTGGAAACGCTATTTTGAAACTCTTGCTGCACAAGGCTTTGAGGTACCCCCACAGTAGAAATACACGCCCTGTTTTAAAGGGATTGAGACAAGTGAATGTTGAAGTTTTAAACATTTTCATTTTAGTAGAAATACACGCCCTGTTTTAAAGGGATTGAGACCTGCCCAAATTGTTGGGGATATGGCAATAAAACTGTAGAAATACACGCCCTGTTTTAAAGGGATTGAGACTTTTATGATCGTCTTGGTTTCTGATAGGTAATTCGTAGAAATACACGCCCTGTTTTAAAGGGATTGAGACGTTATAAACCAAACGCCCCAAGCCTTTTCTTAATCGGTAGAAATACACGCCCTGTTTTAAAGGGATTGAGACATAATTTTGGTTAAAAGTTCTTTTGTCATCACCACGTAGAAATACACGCCCTGTTTTAAAGGGATTGAGACCCATTTATGCAACTAACTACACCAAACAGAAGAAGTAGAAATACACGCCCTGTTTTAAAGGGATTGAGACTTTATATTTTTTGTTATACTTATAACCAGGTACTTCGTAGAAATACACGCCCTGTTTTAAAGGGATTGAGACAAACCTAACGCTTCAATAGCGTTGTATTCATTGAAGTAGAAATACACGCCCTGTTTTAAAGGGATTGAGACTAAGTTCATTTACCCAACCTTTAAGCTCTAAATAGTAGAAATACACGCCCTGTTTTAAAGGGATTGAGACTTTAAATTAAGGTTGTATTCATTCTGATTTTCTGTAGAAATACACGCCCTGTTTTAAAGGGATTGAGACATATCGCCTAATCGCTTTTTTCTTAACTCAACCAAGTAGAAATACACGCCCTGTTTTAAAGGGACTAAAATTTATCGTAAAGATAGGACATAATCTATCTTTACTGTAATTATTCATCGCAAACCATTTTTTAATGCCAACAATAAAAATCTAGGTTACAATTAGCTCTATCAATATGAATTAAACCAAATGTGAGTAAGGGCATTAGAATGGCGAGAAAACCACAGCAAGATTTTGAAACAACGTTGAAGCAACTTGAAGAGATTGTCACAAATTTAGAAAGCGGAGATTTACCGTTAGAAGAAGCATTAAATGAATTTGAAACTGCCGTAAAGCTAGTTAAAAAAGGGCAAGACCATTTGCAAAAAGCGGAGCAACGTATTCAAATTTTACTTCAAAAAGATGAACACGCCGAACTATCAGATTATCAATAAAACGGATTTTCAATGCAATATTCTTTATCTCTCGATTTAGTTGAAAAACAACAACGTGTGAATGGCTTTTTAACTGAGCAGTTACAAGGCTATAAAAATGCCAATTCACCTCTTTTTGACGCAATGAATTATGCGGTGTTGCTTGGCGGTAAGCGTGTGCGTCCTTTCTTGGTTTATTCAACAGGGCAGTTGCTTGGCGTGCCTTTGGAAAATTTGGATCACAGTGCCGCAGCGATTGAGTCTATTCACGCCTATTCTTTGGTACACGATGATTTGCCCGCAATGGATAATGATAGTCTGCGTCGTGGTAATCCTACTTGCCATATCGCTTTTGATGAGGCGACAGCGATTTTAGCTGGCGACGCATTGCAAACTTTTGCTTTTGAATTGTTGGTGCAAGATCCTTTTTTAACCCCTCAACAAAAAGTGGCTCAAATTCAAACTCTTGCGTTTGCCTCTGGGGCGAAGGGAATGTGTTTAGGGCAAAGTTTAGATTTAGAGGCAGAAAATCAAGCCGTATCATTGGACACCTTAGAGCATATTCATAGTAACAAAACAGGGGCGTTGATTGAGGCGGCGGTGCTGATGGGCTTTAATTTATCGGCATATTCAGATAATCAACAAATCAAACAATCTCTTATCAATTACGCTAAAGCGATTGGTCTAGCCTTTCAAGTTCAGGATGATATTTTGGATATTGTGGGCGATGTGAACAAAATCGGTAAAACAGTGGGAGCTGATGAATCGCTCAATAAAAGCACTTATCCAAAATTATTAGGTTTGGAAGGGGCAAAACAAAAAGCACAGTTACTTTATCAGCACGCCTTAGATTCACTGAATGAATTACCTTTTGATAGCACACCATTAAAAGCGTTAGCCGATTTTATCGTAAATCGAGACAGTTAAGCGGTCGGATTTTTATTAAAATTTGCAAATTTTTATTTTGGTAAATTTTAGAAAAAATATCACCGCTTAGCTATTTTTCAACACATCAAAAATCTTTTCCGCAAGGGCTTTGGAGATATTTGGTATGCTGGCAATTTCATCAAGGGTAGCAGATTTCACACCTTGCATTCCGCCGAGATATTTTAACAAGGCTTGGCGACGTTTTGCCCCTACGCCGTTAATGGATTCTAAGCCACTTTCTGTAAAGGCTTTTTGGCGTTTTTTACGGTGTCCTGTGATGGCGTGATTATGGGATTCATCGCGAATATGTTGGATCAAATGTAAAGCCAAACTTTCTGGTGGTAAGTGAATTTCTTTGTTGCCCCATTTACTGATAATCAAGGTTTCAAGCCCAGCTTTTCGTTCTACACCTTTGGATACACCAATTAAGAGCGGGTGCTGTTTATCCCAAGATACATTCATTTTATCAAAGGTTTCAATCGCTCGATTGAGTTGTCCTTTGCCTCCATCAATAAAAATAATATCAGGAATTTTGTCTTCTGGAAGTGTTTTGTTATAGCGTTTCAATAAGGCTTTTTCCATTGCGGCGTAGTCATCGCCCCCTGTAATGCCTTCAATATTAAAACGGCGATAGTCAGATTTTAAAATACCGTTTTGGTCAAACACCACGCACGATGCAATGGTTTGGTTACCCATTGTGTGACTGATATCAAAACATTCCATTCGTTTAATAGTCGGCATTTTTAAGACATCTTGTAGGGCTTTGTAACGTGCTTGAATATTACTGTTTTGCTGTAATTTTACGGTTAATGCCGTTTGAGCGTTGGTTTTGGCTAAGCGTAAATAATGATCTTTATCACCACGCACTTTACTGTCGATAATGGTCACTTTGCGTCCTGCTTGCTCAGTTAAAATCTGAGAAAGGGAATCCGTTTCTGTGAGTTTGTGATCAATAATAATTTGATTTGGGATAGTTCGATGTTGGTGCATTTGTAAATAAAATTGCCCAATAAAAGTATCGCAAAGCTCCGTCAAATCCGTGTTATTCGGTACTTTGGGAAAATAGCTACGATTACCTAAAATTTTGCCGTGTCGCACAAATAAAATATGTACACAGGCAATACCGTGTTGATAAGCGATAGAAATAATATCAAGATCGTCTAAGCGTTCATTTGCCACAAATTGTTTTTCAATTACAGCTCGCACTAGCTGAATTTGATCACGATAGCGAGCGGCTTCTTCAAAATCTAGATTTTCAGCGGCTTGTTCCATTTTTTGCACCAAGTGAGTGATAACTTGCTGGTCTTTTCCTTGTAGGAATAAACGGACAAATTGCACCTGTTGGTTATATTCCTCATCGGAGCAAACCTCTTTAACACAAGGGGCAAGGCAGCGTTTGATTTGATATTGTAAACACGGACGTGAACGGTTTTTATAGTAGCTATCCTGACATTGGCGGATCGGAAATAATTTTTGTAATAAATTTAAGGTCTCTCGCACTGCCGTTACATTTGGATAAGGGCCAAAATATTCGCCTTTAATTTTTTTTGAGCCACGAAATGCGGACAAGCGAGGGTGTTGATGATCGGTCAATAAAATATAGGGATAGGTTTTATCATCACGTAATAGCACGTTGTAGCGTGGTTTATGTTGTTTGATGTAGTTATGTTCGAGCAGTAATGCCTCAGTTTCAGAGTGGGTGATCGTAATATCAATATGGGCAATATTTGAAACCAGTGCTTGGGTTTTGCGACTGTTTACATTCGCCCTAAAATAACTTGCGAGACGCTTTTTGAGATCTTTGGCTTTGCCCACATAAATAATTACTTGTTTATCGTCATACATACGATAAACGCCAGATAAATTTGGGGTATTCTTTAAAAAAGTGTGGTAATCAAATGTTGTCATCAAAAGTAAGCGGTCATATTTTTTTAAGATTTTGCAAAATTATAGCAAATTTTTTTAGTGGACGAGATATAAAAAAACCGCACCCAAAAAGTGCGGTTTATTCGTATATCAATCTTTTATGAGATTACGCTTGACCGTAGTAAGCTTTCGTTAAGATTTCTTCCATATCTTCAACCATCGCAAGACGAGGGTTAGCTGGTGTACATTGGTCTTCAAAGGCGAGTAAAGCAAGTTCTTTACGTGCGTCTAAGTATTCTTTTTCATCAATACCTTGTGCTTTGAATGACATTTCAATACCACAACGTTCAGCAAGATCTTTTACTGCATTTGCAAAAGATTCTACCCCTTCTTGCGGTGTTGCTGCAGGTAAACCTAGCATTTTTGCAATATCTTGATATTTTGTATCCGCTTTATAGCTGTTGTATTTTGGCCACGTTGCCACTTTGGTTGGGCGAGTACCATTATAACGGATAACGTGTGGAAGCAAGATTGCATTTGCACGTCCGTGAACAGCATGGAAACGACCACCTAATTTATGTGCCATTGAGTGGTTAATTCCCAAGAATGCATTTGCAAACGCCATTCCCGCAATAGTTGAAGCGTTATGAATTTTCTCACGAGCTTCATCGTCCGCGTCTTTCACAGAGCGTTCTAGATATTCAAATACAAGTTTGATTGCTTGTAATGCTAAACCATCGGTATAGTCGTTTGCCATTACAGAAACATAAGCTTCAGTTGCGTGAGTTAACACGTCTAAACCAGTATCAGCAGCAATGCGTGATGGTACGGTCATAACCAATGCAGGGTCGATAATTGCGATTGTTGGTGTTAATGAGTAGTCTGCGATTGGGTATTTTTTATCGCCATCAGTGATAACCGCAAAAGGTGTTACTTCTGAACCTGTACCTGATGTTGTTGGGATACCCACAAATTTCGCTTTACGTCCTAATTGAGGGAATTTGAACGCACGTTTACGGATATCCATAAATTTCTGTACTAAATCACGGAAATCCACTTCTGGTTGTTCGTAGAATAACCACATTACTTTCGCAGCATCCATTGGTGAACCACCACCTAATGCGATAATGGTATCTGGTTGGAAGCTACGCATAAGTTCAGTACCACGACGTACGGTTTCAATGCTTGGATCTGGCTCAACATCAGCAAATAGTTGGTAAGTTACTTGATTTTTGCGTAAACGAAGTTGTTCTGCGATACGATCAACGAAACCTAAATCAACCATTGCACGGTCGGTGACGATCATTACGCGTTCCACATCTTTCATTGAACGAATATATTGAATTGAGTCTCGTTCAAAATAGATTTTTGAAGGAACTTTAAACCATTGCATATTATTTCTCCGTTTACCCACTCGTTTGATATTTAATAAATTCACAGCACTTACGTTATTACTCACTGAGTTTTTACCATAAGAACCACAGCCCAAAGTAAGTGATGGTAAGAATGAGTTATAAACATCACCGATACCTCCAAAGGTTGATGGTGAGTTCCATATAATACGGATTGCTTTTACACGTTCGCCAAATGTTTTAGATAACGCTTCATCCTTAGTGTGAATTGCCGCTGAGTGACCTAAGCCGTGAAAATTCACCATTGCTTCAGAAAGAGAAAGCCCTTCTTCAGTTGAATTAGATTTTAATAATGCAAGCACAGGGGATAATTTTTCACGAGTAAGTGGTTCAGCTTCACCTACTTCACTACACTCTGCTAATAAAATATTGGTTTTTTCTGGAACATCAAACCCAGCTTGTTTTGCAATCCAAGCTGCTGGTTTTCCAACTACGTCAGCATTTAATTTAGCACCGCTACAACTTGTTTTATTCGCTTTATCTACACCAAAAATGTATTTTTCAAGTAATGCTTTTTCTTTTTTATTTACGAGGTAAACGCCGTAAGATTGCATTTCTGCGATGAATTCTTTGTAGATTTCTTTATCAACGATTGCAGCCTGTTCTGAAGCACAGATCATACCGTTATCGAATGCTTTTGACATAACGATGTCATAAACTGCTTGTTTTACATTTGCTGTTTTTTCCACATAAGCAGGTACGTTACCAGCTCCAACACCTAATGCAGGTTTACCACAAGAATAAGCTGCTTCTACCATTGCATTACCACCTGTTGCAAGAATAGTTGCAATGCCTGAATGTTTCATTAGTGCTGATGTTCCCTCTAATGATGGCTTGGTGATCCATTGTACACAATCTTCTGGTGCACCAGCGGCAACAGCGGCATCGTAAACCACTTTAGCTGCATGAGCAGAACATTCTTGAGCCGATGGATGGAAAGCAAATACGATAGGGTTACGTGTTTTTAATGCAATTAGTGCTTTAAAAATAGTGGTTGATGTTGGGTTAGTAGTTGGCGTGATTCCACAAACTACACCCACTGGATCAGCAATTTCTGTGATCCCTGTGACTTTATTTTCACTGATAATCCCAGCGGTTTTTAAATGACGCATATTGTTTACAACGTATTCACAAGCAAACAGATTTTTGGTTGCTTTATCTTCAAATACGCCACGTCCAGTTTCTTCAACAGCGTGTAATGCTAACACACCGTGTTGATCTAGTGCTGCTACTGAAGCTTTAGCAACAATATAATCCACTTGTTCTTGATTCAGCTGGCGGAATTTTTCTAATGCAACCAATCCTTTCTCAACAAGTTGGTTTACTTCTGTTTGAGCGTCATAAGATTGAACAGATTTTACATCTTTAGTCATAGGTTTTCCTTAAAATAATTAAAAATTAAACTGGCTGAATTATCTCGTATTTGGAAAGTATTTGCTTCATTTATCCCAATAATTATTAAATATGCTGATCTAGATCAAATATATTGTTGAATATTTTTCAATAAAAATAACGTTTTCTTAACAAATATTTGTTTTTTGAGCATTTTTATTGTAAAAAAACAGATGTGAATAAAGATTAAGAGATTTTATTAAGTTTTATGTCATGTTGTTATATAATGGCTAGAATTTTAATAAATTAGAGTGGTTGCTTACATGATACAGTTTACAAATGTAAATAAAGCTTATAGAGGTGCAAGGCAACCAGCATTGCAGGGAATAAGTTTTCATTTACCTGTTGGACAAATGGCCTATTTAACGGGGCATTCGGGTGCTGGTAAAAGTACTTTATTGAAGTTGATTATGGGTATTGAACAAGCAAATGGTGGCAAAGTCTTGTTTAATGGGCATGACATTACTCGATTATCCTCCCGAGAATTACCTTTCTTACGCCGTCAAATTGGTATGGTTCATCAAAATTTTAGTTTACTCACAGATCGTACGGTTCTAGATAATGTTGCATTGCCTCTTATTATTATGGGCGTTCGCCAATCTATTGTTGAAAGAGAGGCAAGAGTTGCCTTAGAACGAGTAGGGCTTGCAGATAAAGCACATTTCTTACCTTTACAACTTTCTGGTGGGGAGCAACAACGTGTTGATATTGCAAGAGCAATCATTCATCGTCCTCAACTATTACTTGCGGATGAACCGACCGGAAATTTAGATAATAATCTTTCATCTGAAATTTTTCATCTGTTTGAGGAATTTAATGAAATGGGTACAACGGTTCTAGTGGCAACACACGATACTAATATTATTAGTCAACGTCCTAAGCCTTGTCTTGTATTAGAAAATGGTCATTTAAAAAATTAAGGGATTATGATGTCTTCTTCAATTAACACATTTAGTGTGCAGACACGCTATATTTTAAGAACGGTTTGGCAGGATTTTGCGAGACGTAAATTGAGTACCTTGCTTACCATTTTAGTTATTTCAGTTTCTTTAACGATTCCGATGGTAGGCTATTTGTTGTGGAAAAATACACATCACGCGGCGACTGAATTTTATCCAGAGCAAGAGTTGACCATTTATTTGCACAGAAATTTATCTAGTCACGATGTGGAATATTTAGTGAATAGAATTCGTCAGTTTGAGCCAGATAAAATAGAAAAAGTCGATTTTATTTCTCGAGAGCAAAGTTTGGCGGATTTTAAAACTTGGTCAGGATTTGGCGAAGCATTAGCGATTTTAGATGATAATCCACTTCCGGCTATCGTTACCGTGAAACCAAAATCAGAATTTGCAAAAAATAGTATGATGATTGTTTTCAGGGATCAACTACAAAAGATGAAAGGCGTTCAGGAAGTGCGTCTTGATAATGCGTGGCTAGAAAAATTAACAGCACTGACTTGGTTAATGAAACAAGCGGCGATAGTGTGTGGCATATTGATGTCAATTTCGGTTTTCTTGGTGATTGGAAACAGTGTTAGAACCGATGTTTCCAACAATAAAGAGACAATTAAAGTGATGCAATTAGTGGGTGCAACGGAATATTTTATTGCACGTCGCTTTATTCATACGGGTATATTTTATGGTTTATTTGGAAGCCTATTAGCGATCGTATTTAGTTCGCTTATTATTGGTTATTTCACCAGTATCGTGAGATACGTCACAGAATTATTTGTTGTAAAATTTGAATTAAACAGCTTCCATTTTAGTGAAGTAACATTTATTACGATTTTTTGTGTCTTTATCGGCTGGCTATCCGCATTATTGGCAACAAATAAATATATTCGCCAGCTAGGTTCATAATGATTATTAGATATAAAAACTAATAATATAGATAAAAATAACTTATTACCCTTGATCCTTTAATTATTTATTGTTAGAGTTCAAAGGTTTTAAATAAAAATGAGGAGATTTTGATGGAATATATCCATATGTTTTTTGATACTATTAACGCTCTTACTTGGGATTGGGCATTAGTGCCAATGTTAATCGTCTTTGGTTTACTTTTCACCGCTGTGGGTGGATTTGCACAGGTTAGATATTTTGGACGTATGTTTAATGTGTTTAGATCTGAAAAAGAGAGTCACGATCCTGATGCAGTAAGCTCACGTCAAGCACTTTTAGTGTCTATTGGTGGTCGTGTTGGTGGTGGTAATATTGCAGGTGTTGCGGTTGCGATCAGTTTAGGTGGACCAGGTGCGGTATTCTGGATGTGGGTTGTTGCGTTAATCGGTATGATGACGAGTATCGTAGAATGTTCTTTGGCTCAGCTTTATAAACGTAAAGAAGCAGATGGCACTTATCGTGGTGGTCCAGCACACTATATTCTACACGGTTTAGGTAAAGATTATCGCTGGTTAGCAGTTATTTATGCAATTTCATTAACTCTTTCTTTTTCTATCGGTTTTAATGCGTTTCAAGGTAATACAGTAGCTGGTGCAGCATTAGATAGTTTAGGTATTGATCGTCTTTATACGGGTATTTTCCTTGTTGTATTTGGTGGTGCAGTTATTTTTGGTGGTATTAAGCGTATCGCAAAAGCATCAGATATTATCGTGCCTATCATGTCTCTTATTTATATTCTTCTTGCTTTAATCGTGATTGTAATGAATATCACCGAAATCCCTGCCTTAATCGTAACAGTGGTTAAAAATGCGTTTGGTATTGATCCTGTTGTTGGCGGTGGAATGGGTATTGCAATTTCACAAGGTATGCGTCGTGGTTTATTCTCAAATGAGGCTGGATTAGGTTCAGCACCAAACGTAGCGGCGACAGCAAAAGCGAATCACCCTGTGAGTCAAGGTATCTCACAAGCACTTTCAGTGTTTATTGATACTATCATTATTTGTAGTGCAACTGCATTCATCATCTTACTTGGTGATGTGTATCAACCAGGTGCAGCAATTGATGGTGTTGTGTTAACGCAACAATCATTAGTGGGACACTTTGGTAACTGGGTAAGCTATTTATTAACGTTCTCAATCTTATTATTCTCATTTAGTTCAATTATTTATAACTACTATATGGGCGAAAATGGGGTAAGTTTCTTAGCTGGGAATGGAGAAAAAGCGAAAATACCAGTATTTATCTTGCGTTTAGCCGTTATTGCCGTATTATTCTTAGGTGCGGTTGCACCAGGTGCGACGGATGTATTCTTCTTCTCTGATCCACTTATGGGAATCTTAGCATTAACAAACTTGCTTGCATTGATTATGTTATTCCCTCGTGCAGTGAAATTATTAAAAGATTATAGAAATCAATTAGATGCAGGTATTGAAGAGCCTATTTTTGATGCACAAAAATATGAGCGTTTAGATATTGATGCAGACGCTTGGGAACATACTATTGATAAACCAATCGTGATCAAATAATGATTGTTAGTGTTGTATAACACTTAAATATAAAATAATAAAACGCCCCTAAAATCTTGTATTTTCAGGGGCGTTTTTTATAAATGCAAGAACCTCAAAGTAAATTCCTGCTATTTAATCAGTCATAAAATAATCCTTTTTCTCTGATTACTCGTTAAATAAAAAATTGCAAAAACAGGAAAAAACATGACCGCTTGTTTTTACTTATGAAATTATAGGTTTTATTCAATCCGTTGATTCTGCTACATCATATTGAGATAGCCCACGAGCTTGCTTCAAGCATCGTATCAATAACAGAATAAAGAATAGTTTTATCATTATTATTGCTTGCTTTTAAGACACATTCTCACAAAACATCATTTTTACTCATTTTTTCTTCATATGTGAATACACTTATAACCAATAAATAAGTTAAGGCATAAATGTGTTTTGTTTTTTTATTTTAAATTCAATTAGTTGCATTTTATTTTTGTTTTTAAAAATAGATTTTAAAACGGTATCTTAGTTCTTTTTTTGATCAAAATGATTGATTTTTAAACTGGGTGGGGTAAAATGTGCGGTCTCTTTTTGTACAAATGAGAGCTTAATACTTTTCAAATAAAAAAATATAAATGCTAAGGAAATTTAATTATGACAAATTATAATAATATTACTATTGCAACAACATTACTTTTATCCCTTACCGCAGGCACTGCATTTGCAGCGATAGCTACAGCAAGAGCAGGTTTAAATTCAGTGATTCTAAATGACGGCACTGCAAGTGGGCAAAATGCCATTGTTGGTGGAATTTTAAATCACGCTGATGGTGTTCAGTCTGCGGTTATTGGAGGAGCATATAATAACGTAAAAACAACAGGTGGGAAAAATTCTGCACTTTTTGGTGGGTATAAAAATACTATTGAAAATAGCGGAAACAATAATGGTATTTTTGCGGGAGATAATAATACCATCAATAACGTTCGTGACCGTAATATTATTGTTGGATCACAAAGATCAACAATAACAGGAGCTAGTAGTTTTGACAATGTTATTATCGGTGGTGGTGATACCCAACAAGGCGGAAACAAAATTATAAATGGAGATAATAATACCGTTATCGGAGGATTAGCAAATATAATTACGGGTGATGGGAAGTATTATGACAATAATAGTATCTTAGGTGGACATACAAATAATATAACAAAAACAGCCAAAAACGCTGCTATTGTTGCTGGAAATAGAAATAAAGTAGAAGCAAATAATTCTGCGATTGTTGGTGGAGCAAACGGGCATATTAAATCAACCGGAACAAGTTCTGTTATTTTAGGTGGAGGATCTCAAGGTGCAAATACTATAACAGGAATTGAAAGTGCTATTTTAGCTGGGCACGGTCATAAAATAGAAGGAGCAGGTACAAATACTTCTGCCATTATTGCTGGTAGAAGTCATACAGTAAAAGCGGATGACGCTGTCATCATTGGTGGTGGTGAAGGTTCAGTAGGAAATACGGTTGATACTCGCGGTGAAAACGCGATTATTGCTGGGGGATATGGACATAAAGTTAATGCTACAAATACAGGAATTTTAGGTGGACATCATAATGAGATTACACATGGAGAATCCGTAATCTTAGGTGGTAGTAATAACAAAATAAAACAAGAAAACAGTGCTATTTTAGCTGGTGGTCGTAATGAAATTACGGGTAGCTATAGTATAGTAAGTGGGAATACAAATAAAACAAGTGGGAATCAGTCTGTTATTTTAGGAGGTAATAGTCATATTTCAAGCGGGGTAAACTCTGTAATCTTAGGGGGTAATGAAAATGGAACAACAGCCAAAGACTCAGTCGTGTTTGGTGGATATGATAATAAAATCACTGCTGGAGAAAAGAACTTTATCTTAGGTGGAAAACAAAACAGAGTTTCTGGTACTTTAAGTGGTGCAATTGGTGGAGTTGGAAATAATATTTCAGGTAGTAAATCTTATGCTATTGGTGGTGGAAATACTGTAGCAAGCACTGTTGATTATATTCTTGGTGAAAACAATAATATAAGAGGACGTTATAATTATATCATCGGTTCTGGAAACACTAGCACCCAAGAAAAAGTGTATATTTTAGGTTCTAATGTTGATGCAAGTGGTGCAACACGAGCAGTCGTTTTAGGTGATGGTTCAACCGCTGTAACGGATGCTGTTTCAGTGGGAACAGAAGCTGCTCCAAGAAATATTAAACACGTGAAAGACGGTTTGATTTCTGATACTTCCTTAGATGCGATCAATGGTTCGCAAGTGACAACGATCACGGAAAAAGGGGTTGTAAATGATAAATATATCGCTGTTCAAAGAGATAGTACCCAAGAAAATGGCACTGCACCACATATCAATGCTCACAAGAAACATTATAAAATTGGTTTGACTCAAGAAGCCACTGATAAAATTGATTCCATTGAAACCAAAGCGAATAAAAATGCAGATAATTTAAGTGAAGCGGATGTGACTGCGTGGAAAAATAAATTAGGAGTGGTTGATGGCGTTGATACAAAAGTAACGAATGTATCGCTGAATGATAAGAATCAATTGACCATTTCACAAAATAATGGCGAAGCAGATTTAACGGTTGATTTAGCAGGATTAAAAACAGAACTTAGTGATGTTGTGAGTACGGATCATTCTGTGGTTATTGCAGGAAAAGATTTAGAAAAAGGGAATGTTGATTTATCGGTAAATGTTGATGGAACAACCATTACAAAAAATGAACAAGGGCAATTGACAGCTAATTTTACCGATACAAATTCTATTGAAACCGTTACACAAGGGGATGGTATAACGGTATCAGGTGGAACAGAAGCTAAAAATAAAAACTGGATTGTTTCATTATCTGATGAAACGAAAGCAACATTAAGCCAAGTTGGGAAAAATAAAACTAATATTGAAGCGAATAAAACAGCGATTGCAGATAATTCTGCAAAAATTACTAAAAATCAGACCGCTATAGAAGGCAATAAAACCAATATTGAGGCAAATAAAACAGCGATTGCAGATAATTCTGCAAAAATCACTGAAAATCAGACCGCTATAGAGGGCAATAAAACCAATATTGAGGCAAATAAAACAGCGATTGCAGATAATTCTGCAAAAATCACTGAAAATCAGACCGCTATAGAAGGCAATAAAACCAATATTGAAGCAAATAAAACGGCGATTGAAAAAAATAAAACAGCTCTTTCGAAAAAACTGGGGGCAGATAATATGAGAGGGGTATTAACTTCTCAGAGCATTACGGTAACAGGTGAAGGAGTGAGCCGACTATTTAAAGATATTAACATTGAAGTGAAAACAGAGGGAGAGGTTGCGGATGGCAACACTCAAGTTGTTAATGGTGGTACGGTTAAAAAATATTTAGATGAAAATCATTATACAAAAACTAAAACCGATGAATTGCTAAACCAAAAAGTCAATGTGGCGGATATGAATAAATCGATCACAGGTAAAGGAATTACGGTGAAAGGTGAGGGCGTAAACCAATTATTAGGTGCGGTTGAGTTGTCTATTTCAGATAATGCGGTGACGACGGATAAAATTGCCGATAAAAATGTTACCAAAGAAAAATTATCGGACGATGTGCAAGCAACCTTGACGCAGGTAACTATCAATAAAAATAATATTGCTGGAAATACTGCAAAAATTACTAAAAATCAGACCGCTATCGCAGGTAATACCACGCAGATTGAGACAATCAATAATTTATTAGGCAAAGATATTGTTGATGAAAAAGAGAGACAGAAGTTATTAAAAACATATGATGTTTCTCAACGTGGTGAGGTGCATACAAACTCTATATTAACGGCGATTCATAATATGAACGAAGAGGGGATTAAATTCCTACACGTGAATGATGAAACACCAAATGGGGTTGCACCGAAAGACAAAGTGAATGATTTTGATTCAAGTGCAAGTGGATCGTATGCGATTGCAATAGGTGCAAGATCAAGTGCCGAAGGAAAAAAATCAATAGCGATTGGTTATGGTAACACCGTTAAAGGAAATCAGTCTGGTGCGATTGGTGATCCGAGTATTGTAGAAGCAGATAATTCTTATTCTGTGGGTAATAATAACAAGATCTTAAAAGGTTCGGATGACAGTTTTGTACTAGGTAATAATGTCACAGCAAATGTGGGTAACTCTGTTTATCTTGGGGCAAATTCAACCGCTGTTCGACAAGATTCTGTGACGACAGGGGGCTTGTCAAAAGTGGATACGGCAACGGTGAATGGTATAACGTATGGTGGCTTTGCAGGGAATACCCCAAGTGGTATTGTGTCTGTGGGTTCAGTGGGTAAAGAAAGACGTGTGCAAAATGTGGCAGCAGGTAAAATTTCTGCTGGTTCGACGGATGCCATCAATGGAAGCCAATTGCACCAAGTGATTACGCAATTAAACCAAGATAATAAAGAAGCACTAAAAAGAGCGATTTCAGGCACGGCGATATCAAGTGCAATCGCCAACTTGCCACAGGAATATTTACCAGGACGTTCAATGGCTGCCGTTGGCACTGCTCATTATCGTGGTACAACCGCTTTAGCCGTTGGGATGTCAACCATTTCTGATAATGGTAAATGGATTTTAAAAGGCTCTGTAAGTTCTGATTTTAACCAAGATACTGTCTTTGGTGGCGGTGCAGGCTATAGTTGGTAATCACAGTTTAAAGCGTTAAAAATGAAGCTCCCAAAGGTTAGAAATAGCCTTTGGGATTTTTATTTGTCATTAAATAAAAATAATTATCATTAGCAAGATTTTGCGTTTTAGGGTATATTAGGCACCTTAATTTTTAACAACATAGCCAATTATTATGTCAAGAAATCTGTTTGAAAAACGTATACAAATTAAACCCTATGAATACCCTGAATTACTCGAATTTAAAGATGCCATCCGCCATTCTTATTGGTTGCACACGGAATTTAATTTTTCGAGTGATATTCAAGATTACAAAACCGTTATCAATCAAAAAGAACGCAGTGTTTTAACCCGTTCAATGTTAGCTATTTCTCAAATTGAAGTGAATGTAAAACGTTTCTGGGGCGATTTATACCGTTATTTTCCAAAGCCGGAAATTGATGATGTCGGTGGGACTTTTGCAGAAAGTGAAGTTCGCCACAAAGATGCTTATTCTTTCTTACTTGAAAAATTAGGCTTGAATGAAATGTTTGCAAATATTACAGAAATCCAGCCACTTATGGATCGCATCAATTATATGGACGATTTTATGCGAGAAAAAGAGGTCGGCAAAGAGCAGTTTGTGCTTTCTTTGGTGTTATTTTCTCTGTTTGTTGAGCATATTTCTCTGTTTGGACAATTTCTGATTATTATGTCGTTTAATAAACATAAAAACTTATTCAAAGGAATTTCTAATGCCGTTGAGGCGACATCAAAAGAAGAAGAAATTCACGGACGTTTTGGAATTGCACTTTATGAAATTTTACGTGATGAACACAGTGAATTATTTAGCGATGATTTTTATGCAGAATTAAAAGGCTTAGCAAATCAAGCCCTTGAAGCAGAACGTAGCATTCTTGCGTGGATTTTTGAGGAAGGCGCTCTTGATTTTATTGATTTTAAAACTGTCGAAAATTACATAATGAACCGTTATAACAATTCACTTTCAACCTTAGGACTTGATGCACCTTATCAAGTGAATGAAGAGTTATTAAAAGAAACCCAGTGGTTTGATATTGAAATTTTATCTGGCAAAGAAACCGATTTCTTTAACAAACGTAGTACCGATTACAGTAAAAAAATGAAACAGATTACCGCCGATGACTTATTCTAATCCCCCTTATTCAAATACAGAGCGACCAGATTTTGACTGGTTAAATGAAGACAGCCGTTTATTTTTACAACGAGGTTACCTTTTAGAAGGTACCATTGCCTTAGAGCGTATTCGCTATATCGCTGAACACGCTGAAAAAATCCTGAAAGTAGAAGGCTTTGCGGATAAATTTTATCACTATATGGCACGTGGCTATTTCTCCCTTTCATCTCCAATTTGGTCTAATTTTGGTTTAGATCGTGGCTTACCGATTTCTTGTTTTGGGAGCTATATCGGGGATTCGGTCGCGGATATTATGTCCACTGTTGCAGAAGTGGGAATGATGAGCAAAATTGGTGGTGGCACATCCGCCTACTTTGGCGATATTCGTCCTCGTGGCAGTCATATTAGTAACAACGGCAAATCCGACGGCTCGTTTAATTTTAGTAAATTATTTGACACCACCATTGATGTGATTTCACAAGGCACCTCTCGAAAAGGGCAGTTTGCGGGCTATATTGATATTGAACACGCGGATATTGAAGAGTGGTTAGATATTCATACCGAAGGAAACCCGATTCAGCTAATGTATTATGGCGTATGTGTTGGGCACGAGTGGCTTGAATCAATGAAAGCTGGCGATCCTTATAAACGTCAAATTTGGGCGAAAATTTTACAACGCAAAACAGAAACCGGTATTCCTTATCTTTTCTTTAAAGACAATGCGAATGCAGGGAGACCAGATGTTTATAAAGATAAAAATATGAATATCCACGCCTCTAATTTGTGTACTGAAATTATGTTGCCGTCAAATACCGAGGAAAGTTTTGTATGCTGTTTATCATCAATGAATTTATTGCATTTTGATGAGTGGAAAGAGACTGACGCACCAGAAGTGCTGACTTATTTCTTAGACGCAGTAATGAGTGAATTTATTGAAAAAAGTGAAACTGAGCCATTTTTAGATAAAGCAAATCGCTTTGCAAAACGTCATCGAGCATTAGGCTTAGGTGTTTTGGGCTGGCATAGCTATTTACAGGCGAATAACATTGCGTTTGATAGCTTTGAGGCAATGCAAAAAAATAATGAGATTTTTAAAACGTTACAACAAAAAACCTTAAAAGCGTCTCAAGAATTGGCGACACTTTTTGGTGAGCCTGACATTTTACAAGGCTATGGTCGCCGTAATACCACCTTGATGAGTATTGCTCCAACCAAATCCAGTAGCTTTATTTTAGGTAGCGTATCGCCGTCCGTTGAGCCGTTTAAATCGAATTACTATGTCAAAGATTTAGCGAAGATCAAAATGGTATATAAAAATCCGTTCTTAGAAAAATTACTCAAAGAAAAGGATCTAGATAACGAAAAAATTTGGGAAAGTATTTTAGTGAATGATGGCTCGGTGCAACATTTAGCCGAACTTTCTGAACACGAAAAAGATGTTTTTAAAACCTTCTCGGAGATTAGCCAATTAAGTGTTATCCAGCAAGCAGCACAGCGTCAAAATTATATTGATCAAGGGCAGAGCATTAACTTAATGGTACACCCAAATACACCGGCTCGAGATTTGAATAAATTATATTTAACTGCTGAAGAATTAGGGGTAAAATCTATTTATTATCAATATAGTATGAGTGCGGCACAGGTATTCAACCGTAACTTATTGAGTTGTAGTAGCTGTGAAGGATAAATGATTCAAAAAATTGAACATCATTTTGGGCAAGCGGTCAAATTTGTCACTGATTTTGCAAATCAGACTGCTTGTTCTTCTATTATTGAACTTGAAAATGGCGAGCGTTACGTCGTTCATCAACAAAGTGAACGAGCTAAGCGTTTAGGCATAAATTATCAACTTGAATTGCAAATTTTAACCAAAATATCACCGCTTGGTTTTATGCCAAAAGTGGTTTTTCACAATGAAGATTATCTGATTTTAAGCTATATTCAAGGCTCGCCACCACAACGCTATAATGCTATTTTATTGAAAAAATTAGCAGAAATGATCGCAAAATTACATCTGTTTGATGCTCAAGAAGCGATCATTTTTATCTCAGAATTTGCAAAAATTGATCCGAAGTTGGATATTATCGAACGTTGCTATTTTTTAAATCAGCAGTTGGGTGATAGCAATCAGTTTTCCGTAGAATTATCCTTATTAAAACCGATTCAGCCTTTTACACAGTGTATTTGCCATCACGATTTACATTTAGGCAATGTTATCCAAAATGAAGATCGGGTATTTTTAATTGACTGGGAATATGCGGCAATCTCCGATCCTGCTTTAGAAATAGCGTTATTTTTCAAGCATAATGATTTAACGGATGAGCAGAAAAGATTTTTTCTAAGCCACTATTTCCGCCTGACTTAATTTGATCAGAGAGTGTTTGAAAAAAAGATAGCAGAGTATGATTCTGCTATCTCGTTGTTAAATAAATTGTGGTATGAATTGAGCGAAACAGTACTCAATTAAAATACTTTAAGAAAAGGTTTTACAAAAACGTCACCGTAAACGCCCGCTTCAACATAAGGATCTTCACTTGCCCATTGCTGTGCAGCTTCTAATGAATCAAATTGAGCGATAACCGTTGAGCCTGTAAATCCTGCTTCTCCAGGTGTTTCACTATCAATCGCGGGATTTGGTCCTGCGGTAAATAAGCGATTTTCTGCTTGTAATTGTTTTAAGCGAGCCAAATGTTTTTTACGCACCGCAAGACGTTGCTGTAACGTATTTGGTTTATCTTGAGCAAAAATAACATAATACATCGTTGTTCTCCTATTGATTAAGTAATGCTAACGCATCATCAAGTTCAGGGTTATCCTCTCGTGGAATAGGGCGAGATTTGCCGTCTTTTCCGATTGCCACAAAAGTGAATTCAGCTTCGGTGACACACACTCTTTCACGTGCACCTTCATAAACTCGTTTGATAAAAATTTCGACTTTTACTTGCAGTGATGAACGCCCAATACGGGTGCATTTTCCATAGCAACACACCACATCACCAACGGATACGGGGTGTAAAAAATTCATTGAATTAACGGATACGGTAACCACGCGTCCTTTTGCGATTTCTTTGGCTAAAATTGCCCCGCCCATATCCATTTGTGACATAATCCAGCCCCCAAAAATATCGCCGTTCGCGTTGGTATCTGAAGGCATTGCTAGGGTTCTTAAAATCAGCTTTCCTTCAGGCTCTCGACATTTTTTATTGATTGTCATTGTTGTTCTCCAACTGTTTTAAATGAGGGTAAAGATAAATGCCCGTAATCACGGTTGCAACAAGGCTTAGCCCCGTTAATCCAAAGGCTTTGAAGGTGTACCACGCATCGTTTGACATAAAATTACTGATGTAAATATTGAGCAACATACAAAAGATAAAAAATAATGCCCAACCTAAGTTAATTTTATTCCAAATATGATCCTCTAATTGAATTTCTTTACCAAGCAAATGTTTAATGACTGGATTTTTTAAAATAAATTGGCTGAAAAGTAGAGCAAATGCAAATAATCCATTGATGATGGTGACTTTCCATTTTAGGAAACTATCATCGTTAAAATAAGCGGTTAAGCTCCCAAAGACAAGCACAAACCCTGCCACAAAAAGTTGCATTTTGGTGACTTCGCCAAATAGCACTTTAAATAAAATAAGTTGCACAATTGTGGCAACGACAAGGGTAATTGCTGCTTCTTGAATACCTAACAATTTATAGGCAACAAAAAACAGAATTAAAGGAATAAATTCAAGAAATTGTTTCATCTGTTGTCCTTATAATTTACGGTAAAGTTGATAAAAACGAAATGTTAAAACTGTTGCAAATACATTGAAGAAAGCAGCAAAAACTAACGGAATAATAAAAGAAATATCCATTGTTATTTTTTCTATCATGCTCATCAAAGTTGAAGGCACAAAAGAGGCTAATAAAATCAATAAGATTAACGGTAACGTTTTTTGTTTAGTCAGTTGAAAGGTGAAAGCAACGGTATCTTTGATACTTTTTCTTGGTTTTTCAACAAGATAAACATAAAAAACAAGATAAAATTTAACTATAAAATAGAAACCTAATACCATAAAAGGAATTGCAAAAACTGGATTGTCTGGTTGTGATATGACTAAAACCGCTCCAATAGATAAAGGTAAAACGCCTATGATACTCAGTGCAATCAAACCTAAAAACGCAGATAAGACTGTCGAAGTATGGCTAAAAAAGTGTTTGAATGAGCCGTTATTGATTGCACTAATATTAAGAATAATCAACGCACTCAAAAATGTATTTGCAAGCCCGATTAGGATACTCGGTAAAACTACGCCAGAAAGATCAATATTGGTAATATCCGAAATAGGAAAGGTAATATTTGACATCGCAAATTGAATAATTAGCGTCATTCCTATCGCAAAAGCAGAAAATTGGCGTTGATTTCGCATAAAGTTCCAACTATCTTGTAACAGTTGCAAAAAATTTATTGGCATTTAATAGTTCCTTTATTAAAAAATAGTAGTTTTCAAATTATAACAACACTTTAAGTTATCTGCATTATCTATTGTAGATTTTTGAGAGTGAGCTAAAATAATTAGGTTGATCTTAAAATGGATAATCTTATGTATGAAACACTAAAAGCAGGACAAACATATGCTGAAACCTTACCGAATCAGAAAAAACTAAATGTATTTATGCCTGATTATCGTTTTATCAAGTGGGTTAAATTTGCTCAAAAATTTATGCCCGCGTTTGCGTGTTTTGCAATTATTTGGCAATATTTTTTACATAGTTCCAGCGACTTTATTCTCGTAAACGTCTTAATTACAGGCTTATTTGCATTAAGCATTCCTTTTCAAGGTCTATTTTGGCTGGGCAAGCGTGCAAAATCGCCTTTATCTCTTTCTTTATTAGGTTGGTACGAAGAATTGCGTATCAAATTGATTAGTGAGCAAGTTAAGGTTGAAGAACAACTTATGCCTTCTTATCAAGATCTCGCTCTCTTACTACAACTTGCCGAAAAAACGTGGGGCGATAGCTATTTTGATGAGCTATAAGCGGTCATATTTTATTGAAAATTTGCAAAAATTTTTACCTACTTTTATTTACACGTTATTCTATTTATTTTTTATAATATTTATTGTTGGGTAATTGTATTTTTTTTCTTTTTATAGTAAAACGAAAAGCACCTTATTTTTAAGGTATGCAAACACAATAAAATAGAATAAAAAATAGAGAGGAAAAAATGAGTAACTACTTCAATACGCTAAACTTACGCCAACAGCTTGCCCAGTTGGGGCATTGTCGTTTTATGGATCGTGATGAATTTTCTGATGGGACGACTTGTTTGAAAGATAAAAAAATCGTGATCGTTGGCTGTGGAGCTCAGGGACTAAATCAAGGCTTGAATATGCGTGATTCTGGTTTAGATATTAGCTATGCGTTACGCCAGTCTGCGATTGATGAAAAACGCCCTTCTTTTCAGCGTGCCACAGAAAATCATTTTGTGGTTGGAGATTATGAACAACTTATTCCAACCGCTGATTTAGTGATCAATTTAACGCCTGATAAACAACATTCTAACGTGATCGCCGATATTATGCCGTTAATGAAAAAAGGATCGGTCTTGGGGTATTCACACGGTTTGAACATTGTTGAGTGTGGTGAAAAGATCCGAAATGATATTACGGTGATAATGGCTGCACCGAAATGTCCCGGAACGGAAGTGCGAGAAGAATATAAACGCGGTTTTGGTGTGCCAACATTGATCGCCGTACACCCTGAAAACGATCCAAATGGCGATGGCTTGGCGATGGCGAAAGCGTGGGCGGTGGCATTAGGTAGCCATAGAGCGGGCGTTTTAGAGTCTTCATTTGTGGCGGAGGTGAAGTCGGATCTAATGGGCGAGCAAACGATCCTTTGTGGAATGTTACAGGCAGGATCAATTGTTTGTTATAACCATTTGGTTAAGGAAGGAAAAGATCCTGCTTACGCGGGTAGATTGATCCAATATGGTTGGGAGGCGATCACGGAAGCATTGAAACAGGGTGGAATTACCTTAATGATGGATCGTCTGTCAAATTCAGCAAAATTACGTGCCTTTACACTTGCAGAAGAAATTAAAACTATTTTCACACCATTGTTTGAAAAACATATGGATGACATTATAAGTGGTTATTTTTCTGCTACGATGATGCAAGATTGGGCGAATGGCGATGCTGATTTATTAAAATGGCGAGAAGAAACCGGCAAAACTGCCTTTGAAAATGCCCCAGTTGCGGATCATATTAAAATCACGGAGCAAGATTATTTTGATAATGGCGTATTGATGATTGCGATGATCAAAGCGGGCGTAGAATTAGCCTTTGAAACAATGGTTGCCAGTGGTATTTATGAAGAGTCCGCCTATTATGAATCATTGCACGAATTACCTTTAATTGCCAACACCATTGCTCGTAAGCGTTTGTATGAAATGAATGTTGTGATTTCTGATACCGCAGAATATGGTAATTATTTATTTACCAATGCGGCAGTGCCTATTTTTGAGCAACAAATTATACTGATGTTAAGAAAAGGGGATTTGGGTGAGCTAACCCCAGCGGTAGAAATTGATAATTTCACATTACGCCAAGTTAATGAGGCAATTCGCCAACACCCAATTGAATTTATCGGTGAAGAATTACGAGGATATATGACGGATATGAAACGAGTTTTAGCAGAGCATTAACGGGATTTAGGATATAAAATGAACACAGAGTTACTTTCAAGCACGGATTATGTTAGAGCGATTTTAAGATCGAATATTTATGATCTGGTGCAAATTACCCCACTCCAAAAAATGGAAAAAGTATCAGCTCGTTTGAACAATAAAGTGTTTATCAAACGAGAAGATCGTCAAATTGTGCATAGTTTTAAATTGCGTGGTGCACATTTGATGATCTCATCGCTTTCTGAAACAGAAAAAAAAGCGGGGGTTGTTGCTGCGTCGGCTGGCAATCACGCACAAGGTGTGGCATTTTCAGCAAAATATCAAGATGTAAAAGCCATTATTGTGATGCCTGAAAACACCCCAGCGATTAAAGTTGAAGCTGTAAAAGGTTTTGGGGGCGAAGTGCTGTTGTACGGTGCGAATTTTGATGAAGCAAAAGCGAGAGCCATTCAATTATCAAAAGAGCTAGGGATGACTTTTATTCCCCCTTTTGATCATCAGAAAGTGATCGCAGGGCAAGGCACAATCGGATTGGAACTATTGCAGCAAAATGCGGATATTGATCGTATTTTTGTGCCAGTTGGTGGTGGCGGTCTTGCGGCGGGGATTGCGGTGTTCATTAAAAAAATGTTGCCAGAAGTGAAAGTGATTGGTGTGGAATCAACGGATTCCGCCTGTCTTTATCACGCATTAAAAGCGGATAAGCCGGTGGATTTGGACAATATTGGTTTGTTTGCTGATGGTGTTGCCGTAAAACGTATTGGCGATGAAACTTTCCGCCTTTGTAAAAAATACCTTGATGATGTGGTTTTGGTAAGTTCTGATGAAATTTGTACCGCTATGAAGGATATTTTTGAAAATGTGAGAGCCGTTGCAGAACCTTCTGGGGCGGTTGCACTAGCTGGATTAAAAAAATATGTTGCAGAGCATAAAATTCAAAATGAAACCCTGACTTGCATTCTTTCTGGGGCAAACTTAAATTTTCACACTTTACGCTATGTGTCAGAGCGTTGCGAATTGGGGGAAAAACAAGAAGTCTTGCTTGCAGTGACAATTCCGGAGCAGAGAGGAAGCTTTTTAAGATTTTGTAATGTGCTAGGGAATTATGCGGTCACGGAGTTCAATTATCGCCACGCTGATGATAAAAATGCGTGTATTTTTGTGGGGATTCGTGTCAAGAATGAGATTGAAACCACAACCATTATTCATCAGCTAAAAAGTAACGGATATAATGCGGTTAATTTATCCGATGATGACACGGCGAAAACCCATATTCGTTATATGATTGGCGGGCATACTCATAGCCTAAAATCCGAAACGCTTTATTCCTTTGAATTTCCAGAACAAAAAGGGGCATTATTGCGATTTTTACAAACATTAGGGGCGTATTGGGATATTTCTCTGTTCCATTATCGTACGCACGGGGTGGATTATGGTGATGTGTTGGTTGCCTTTATGTTAGATGAAAATGATAAAGTGTTATTTAAAAGCCATTTAGATGTGCTGGGGTATCGCTATAAAAACGTTAGCGATAGTGTAGCGTATCAATGTTTTTTAAAATAATTTAAAAATTGGGGTTGCATTATTTATTAAATATGTTATTTATATTTTTACACAAATAAAACACAACAATTTAACTAGGAAAATTCAAATTTATGTCAGTTTATAGCCGTTCAATTAGCATTATTATTACCTTCATTGTGATTATTCACGATGGAGCGAGTGGTTTTGCAAAGAAAATGGCTAACAAAAAATAATAATTGAATTTTCGCAAAAACCTCGCTCACACAAGCGAGGTTTTTTTATACCTGTAATTTATAAAAATAGACAAAAGGAAGAGAAATGAAAGGGGCAAACTTAGTCATAGAATGTTTAAAAGCACATCAAGTTACGACCTTATTTGGTTATCCGGGTGGGGCGATAATGCCAATTTATGATGCCTTGTATGATTCAGGTTTGGATCATCTCTTGTGTCGAAATGAGCAAGGGGCGGTAATGTCGGCGATTGGTTATGCAAGAGCAACAGGAAAAGTGGGTGTTTGTTTTGCCACCTCAGGACCAGGTGCAACAAATTTAATCACAGGTTTAGCAGACGCATTATTGGATTCTGTACCTATCGTGGCGATCACGGGGCAAGTCGGTTCGGATTTAATCGGTACAGACGCGTTTCAAGAAGTGGATGTTTTAGGCTTATCATTGGCGTGTACTAAACACAGTTTTATCGTGCAAAATTTGGCTGAATTGCCACAGGTGCTTGCAGAAGCCTTTCAAGTGGCACAAAGTGGGCGTTTTGGTCCTGTATTGGTGGATATTCCCAAAGATATTCAGCTTGCCGAAACAACAGATAGTGTATTTTGTTTAGAAAAAGATCCTGTTCAACCACAAAATGCAGAAAATTTACAACGAGCGGTGCAGTTATTAAGTCAGGCTCAACGTCCAATGCTTTATCTCGGTGGCGGTGTGGGAATGGCGAAAGGTGTGCAAGCGGTACGATCTTTTATTGAATTTGCAAATATGCCGACGGTAACCACCCTGAAAGGCTTGGGGGCTGTTTCGCCTGAACATTCACTTTATTTAGGAATGTTAGGAATGCACGGCACAAAAGCGGCAAATTATGCGGTACACGACAGCGATCTATTGATTGTGTGTGGGGCGAGATTTGATGATCGTGTAACAGGAAAATTAGACACTTTCTCGCCAAATGCAAAGGTCATTCATATTGATGTTGATGTGGCAGAAATCAATAAATTGCGACAAGCGGATGTGTCTTTGTGTGGCGATCTCAATCAAGCGGTCAAATTTTTAACGGAATTTGCAAAAAATAATCCCCTTAATATTGAAGAATGGCGAGAAACTGTTAAGCAGTTAAAATCGGATTATGATTTAACCTACCAAGAAAATCAGGGCGAAACCGTTATCGATCCTTGGGCATTATTGAATACCTTATCCAACCGAAAAAATAAAAATGCCGTTGTGGTCACGGATGTGGGGCAACACCAAATGTGGTCGGCTCAACATATGCAACATTTTGCTCCTGAAAATTACATCACATCGGCGGGGCTTGGCACGATGGGATTTGGCTTGCCAGCAGCGATTGGGGCGAAAAAAGCACGTCCGAATGATGATGTGATTTTAATCTCTGGCGATGGCTCATTTATGATGAACGTACAAGAATTAGGCTCAATCAAGCGTGGCAATGTGCCAGTAAAAATCGTGTTATTGGACAATCAACGTTTAGGAATGGTTCGCCAATGGCAAACGCTCTTTTTTAATGCACGCCATAGCGAAACGATTTTAGATGATAATCCTGATTTTGTTACTCTTGCGAGTGCATTTGGCATTAAAGGTGAAACCATTGAAAAAGCGAGTGAAGTGAGTGGGGCGATAGATCGTTTGCTAGCAAGTGAACAAGCCTATTTATTACACGTCTGTATTCCAAATGAAGATAACGTATGGCCATTAGTTCCGCCGAATGCGTGTAATTTGGATATGTTAGAAAGTAATAATTAAAAATAATAAGAAAGGAAGAGAATATGCAACATTATCAATTAGTTATCACAGCAAACAAACGCCCAGAAACCCTTGAACGTTTATTAAGAGTAATCCGACATCGAGGTTTTGAAGTGCTGAGCTTAAATATAGAAAATCAGTTACAAGGTATTCATTTTGATGTCACGGTTCAAAGTGACAGAGCGATAGAATTACTGAAAAATCAATTAGTTAAATTGCCTGATGTAATGGCATTAAAAGAGTGTTAAACAAGCGGTTATATTTTTATTATCGATCCCTGAGCTTGTCGAAGGGAAAAGTAATGAAGTAAAGCACTTACACTTCGACAAGCTCAGTGACCGTGCTTGGATAGTTCGACATTAGTAATAGAGTGTTAATAATTTGCAAAAAACAATAAAATTTTAACCGCTTAATAAAAAATTATATTAAATATAGGGAGTGAAAAATGCCTAAATTACGTTCAGCGACCAGCACACAAGGTCGTAATATGGCAGGGGCAAGGGCTTTGTGGCGTGCTACAGGAATGACAGATAACGATTTTGGAAAGCCGATTATTGCAGTCGTGAATTCTTTTACCCAATTTGTACCGGGTCACGTGCATTTAAAGGATATGGGGCTGTTGGTTGCCAAAGAAATTGAAAAAGCAGGGGGCGTGGCGAAGGAATTTAACACCATTGCCGTTGATGATGGAATTGCAATGGGGCACGGCGGAATGTTGTATTCTTTGCCTTCTCGTGATTTGATTGCGGATAGTGTGGAATATATGGTGAATGCTCACTGTGCGGACGCGATGGTGTGTATTTCAAATTGCGATAAGATCACTCCCGGAATGTTGATGGCGGCAATGCGATTAAATATTCCGACTATTTTTGTATCTGGTGGTCCGATGGAGGCAGGGAAAACCAAATTATCGGATCAGATCATCAAATTAGATTTGGTTGACGCGATGATTCAAGGGGCTGATGAACGAGTTTCAGATGAAAATGTGGATAAGATTGAGCGTAGTGCTTGCCCAACTTGTGGCTCTTGCTCAGGAATGTTTACCGCAAATTCAATGAACTGTTTAACGGAGGCATTAGGATTAAGTTTGCCGGGAAATGGTTCGTGTTTAGCGACACATATTGATCGTAAAGGCTTATTTCTACAGGCTGCACGTCAAATTGTTGAGATGTGCAAACAGTATTATCAAAATGATGATGAGCGAGTGTTACCGAGAAATATTGCAACTCGTGAAGCTTTTGAAAATGCGATGTGTTTGGATATTGCAATGGGTGGGTCAAGCAATACGGTGTTACATTTACTTGCTACCGCTCAAGAGGCAAACGTTGATTTTACAATGCGTGATATTGATCGTTTATCTCGTGTGGTGCCTTGTTTATCCAAAGTAGCACCGAATACCAATAAATATCATATGGAAGATGTTCACCGTGCGGGTGGTGTGATGGCGATTTTAGGCGAGCTGGATCGTGCAAATTTACTTTGTAATCAAACTCGAACCGTATTAGGTTTGACCTTAGAAGAGCAGTTAAATCAATATGATATTGTTAGAAATAAAGATGAAAAATTACAGCAATTTTATCGTTCTGGCCCAGCAGGTATTCGCACTACAAAAGCCTTTTCACAAGATTGTCGTTGGGATACCGTTGATGATGATCGTCAAAATGGCTGTATTCGTTCCAAAGAATTTGCGTATAGTCAAGAAGGTGGATTGGCAATGTTATACGGTAATTTAGCCGAAGATGGTTGCATTGTGAAAACTGCTGGCGTTGATGAATCTATTTGGAAATTTAGCGGAAAAGCGATTGTGTTTGAAAGCCAAGAAGATGCCGTTGAAGCAATTTTAGGCAAAAAAGTGCAAGCGGGGCATATTGTGGTTATTCGCTACGAAGGGCCAAAAGGCGGACCGGGTATGCAAGAGATGCTTTATCCAACGAGCTATTTAAAATCGGTAGGGTTGGGCAAAGCCTGTGCATTATTAACAGACGGACGTTTTTCAGGTGGCACGTCAGGATTATCTATTGGGCATTGCTCGCCAGAGGCTGCCTCAGGTGGCGTGATTGGTTTAGTTAAAAATGATGATGTGATTGAAATTGATATTCCGAATCGTTCTATTGAATTAAAAGTGTCTGATGAGGAATTACAGCAACGTAGAGTAGAGCAAGATTGCAAAGGTTGGAAGCCTGAAAATCGTCATCGTGATGTCTCTTTTGCGTTAAAAGTGTATGGTTATTTTGCCACTTCAGCGGATAAAGGGGCGGTGCGTAACAAAGCGTTATTGTAAAATTAGATCTGTCAGAATAAGAAATTTTAGTATAGAATAGCGTAAAAAAAGCCCTATTACAAAGAGTAAAGGGCTAAAAATTTAAACCGATAAGGGCTTAAAATATACAGGAAGTGAAATGAGTAACGCTAAGTTACTCGCTAGCTTAGAAGTCTAAGCTAATATGCAAACACAACATCGCACTCAAATAATATAAATATTACCTAAGTGCGTATGGAGTTAATTCTAAGTATATTATGTTAATTATACAACCAAGATTTTTTTATCTCTGAAATAAGAAAAAATAATGAATAGAAAACTACCACCACTTAATGCGTTAAAAACGTTCGTTTCTGCTGCTAAACATTTGAACTTTACCAAAGCAGCGGAAGAATTATTTGTTACACAAGCTGCGGTTAGCCATCAAATTAAATTACTTGAAGAGTTTCTTGGAGTAGAGCTATTTTATCGTCGTAATCGTTTATTAGAATTGACGGAGGTCGGATTGCAATATTTTGAAGATATTCAACCGCTTCTTGATCAAATCATTGTAGCGACGGATCGTGCTAAAAAAACAAGAACTCGTCAAGTCTTAACAATTAGTGTGCCGCAGACATTTGGTATTCATTGGCTTGTGCCTCGTTTAAATGATTTTCATCAACAATATCCTGATATTGAAGTGAGAATTAAAGGGGTTGACCAAGATGAAGGTAAGCTGGGTAAAGAAATTGATGTTGCGATTTATTATGGCTTGGGGCATTGGGATAATTTAGAAGCTATTCGTCTTGCTGAAGCAAGAATTATTATTCTAGCGTCTGAATTATTTATTAAAGAACACAATATTCAAGTACCAGAAGACTTAATTGGTAAGCCATTATTACATTCAAATACACACAATAAATGGAAAAGAATGAAAGAATACCTTCATTTGGATGGTTTAGATGCTGAGTCAGGTTCTGTGTTTAGCCATTCTTTTATGGTATTACAGGCGGCAATGCACCAACAGGGTATTGCAATTGCCAATAGTCTTTTGGCACATCAAGAAATCAAAGAAGGGCATTTAGTAGAACTATTTTCTACAAATCTATATGATGAAAAAGCCTTTTATGTTGTTTATCCTCCACAAATGGAAAAAGTGGAAAAAATTCATCATTTTGTAGAATGGATAATGCAAGAAATGAAGGAAGACGTTATAGATTAACGGGTGAAAAAACAACCTTGTGAACGATCGTTCATTTTACACTGGAATTTTAAGGCGTATTTATTTAGAATACGCCTTAATTATTTCAAAAATCATTTAGGAAAATAAAATGAGATTATCTAAAATAGCAATGAGTACATTCTTCGCATTAGCAATAATGGGGTGTACCAATAAAATGAGTAAAGATGGCTCATTTGAACAAATTCAGCAAGATTACCAATCTTACAAACAAATAACAGAAAAATATAAAATAGATACACAATGGTGGCAAGGCTATAATGATCCTCAATTAAATCAATTAGTTGAAATGGCATTAGCTAATAATAAAAACCTAGCTAAGAGTGCTATTTTAGTAAATAAAGCGTTATATAATGCGAACTTAATTGGTGCAAATTTAGTGCCAACGTTTAGTGCAAATGGACAATCAAAAGCGGTTAAAGGGGCTGGAAAATCGTCAGAGAGTAAATACTCCACCAGTCATTCTAATATCACTCAAAGTGCAAGTTTTAATCTAAGTTATACAGTTGATTTATGGCAACGTTTGTCGGACAGTGCTAATGCAGCTGAATGGGAAAAAAATGCGACCGTAGAAGATTTAGAAGCAACTCGTTTAAGCATCATAAATATGGTTATTGATAGTTATTATAACCTTGCTTATCTCAACCAAGCGATTGATATTACTGAACAAAGTATCAAAAATTATCAGAAAATCAGCAATGTAATGCAGAACAAACAGCGAGTGGGCTTAATTACTCAATTAAATGTCGATCAATCTAAACAAGCTGTATTACAAGCAAAAAATAGCTTACTAAATTTGCAACTTGCTCAAAAAAATAGCCAGCAAGTATTGCGTAATTTATTGAATTTAAAGCCAAATCAGGCACTACCTATAAAACCACTTGATTTATTAAAAGTGAAATTACAAGGTATTGATACAAATGTGCCAGTATCAAGTATTGCTAATCGTCCAGATTTAAAATCTGCATTATTCCGTTTGCAAAGTGGTTTTAAAAATTTACAAGCAACAGAAAATAGCTGGTATCCAAGCGTAACACTTGGGGCGAGTTTATCCAGTTCTGCAGCGGTTGTGAACGATCTTAAAAATAATCAAGTATTGGGCGGAACAGTTGGATTTAATTTGCCTTTCTTAGATTGGAATAGAGTGCGTTTAAATATCAAAATTTCTGAGCAAAATTATCAACTTGCAAAACTAAATTATGAGCAAACAGCGACAAAAGTGCTAAATGAGATCAGCACTTATTATTACAGCTATCAACAATCTCAAAAAAGTTTTGCTAATTTAAACGAAACGTATTTATTGAATAAGAAAATCAGTCAACATTATAAGAATCGTTATAATCAAGGTATTACAGAATTACGAGATTGGTTAAATGCAATAAATTCAGCTAATAATTCAAAATTATCTGTTATTCAAGCTAAATATACTACCTTAAAAAATGAAAATTTAGTGTATCAGGCGATGGCTGGGAAGTATTTAACAGATTCTCAAAAATAATGTTCTTTTATTGAGAAAGCCCCAAATATTGAGTTTGATATTTGGGGCTTTTTTAAAATTAGATATCAAGAAGCGGTCAATTTTTTTGTGATTTTTACCATTTTTATTTTTTACACCAAAAAATTATTTTATTGCCACCATTGATCCAAAATTAAAGCATTGAAACCATAATTCAATTTGTTCAAATCCTGCTTGTTTGAGGCGATCTTTATGGGTTTGAATAGAATCTGTTCGCATTACATTTTCCAATGCCGTACGCTTTTGACTAATTTCTAATTCACTATAACCATTGGCTCGTTTGAAATTATGGTGCAAGTCTATTAACAATTCATTGATTTTAGGTTTTTCAAAATTAAATTTTTCAGATAACACTAACACACCATTAGGATTTAATCCTTGATAGATTTTTGTTAAAAGTGCTAAACGGTCATCCGGTGGCAAAAATTGCAATGTAAAATTTAATACAACCATTGACGCATTTTTTATTTCAATGTTGCGAATATCATCACATAAAATTTCTACATTGATATCCGAATGAAATGCATTGAGGTGTGAACGACAGCGTTCAACCATTGGTTGAGAATTATCCACACCGATAATGTTAATTTTATTATGCGTTAAACTGCGACGCATAGACAAAATTGCAGCACCACGAGAACAGCCTAAGTCATAGATGTTTGAATGTTCGGTTGCAAAACGTTGAGCCAACATTCCAATTGCTGTAATAATGTTGGAATATCCTGGAACTGAGCGTTGGATCATATCAGGAAAAACTTCGGCAACAGCTTCATCAAAGCTAAAGTCCCCTAATTTATTGATAGGAGCAGAAAATAAGGTATCTTTTTGCATAAAATAGTATTTAAAGAGGAGAAAACTTTAGATTATAGAGTGAAAAAAAGAATTTATAAATTAAAATTTATGTTATTTTTGAGTGTTTTTGGTTGTTTTTTATTCGGGTTATTTGTTGCACTATTGAATTATGCTATAATTTCAAGTTCATTTTTTTAAAAATTTTATAAGAAATACAGAATTCACAAATTTAAGAGCTAAGGAAAACAATGTCTTTTAAAAAATCTTTTATAGCATTATTTATTATAAATGCAATTTCTAGTAACGCTATTGCGAGTGGGGTTCGTGCCGATATTCCTTATCAATATTATCGAGATCTTGCCGAAAATAAAGGGGCGTTTACCGTCGGCGCAAGAAATGTGAAGGTTTATGATAATAAGCAAAATTTAGTTGGAGTAATGTTTGATAAAGCCCCAATGGCAGATTTTTCAACTATTTACACGCATTATGGTGTGGCGACATTGGTTGATCCACAATTTATTACCAGTGTGGCACATAATATTGGTTATGCAGAGGTTGAATTTGGTTCGAATAATTATCATTTAGATAATCCTAAATTTGAATATTTAATGAGTAATCGTTTTGATGATCCTGAATATTTGGAAAAACACGGAGCTGGCGAAATTGATTATCATAATCCTAAATTACATCGTTTAGTAACAGAATCAGCACCTGTTCCGATGCTTGATACTATTGGCGCTTCTTTAAATGATAAAGAACGTTTTCCATTGATTTTGCGTGCGGGTTCAGGTTTACAAAGTCGTTTTAATATTACCAAAACAGCAGAAGGCAAATATATTTATATGCCAAAAGAGGTGTTAGCAGAGTTTGGTAGAAGAAAGGGACTTGCTGATGAAAAAGAGAAAGAGCTTAAAGCAAAATCAAAAGAAATTGAAGCTGTAACAAATGAAGAACAAAAAAAAGTATTACAAGCACAGCAAAAAGCATTTGAAACAGAATTTAAAGCATTAAAAGAAAACTATAAAGAAATAGAAGATCAATACAAAATTCCTGTAAGCGGACCTTATCAATTTTTAACAGGTGGGGCATTACAAGATTTACGAGATAATCAAACTCTGAGAGATGGTAAAGCCGCTTTTGTAAGTGGTGGTGGTCCTAAATCTGTGTATGAAAATAGTAAAGGGCAAGGTGGGCCATTAGTTTCTTATATTCAAGGGGGCGATAGTGGATCTGGTGTGCAGATTTATGACGCAACAAGAAAAAAATGGTTTATTGTTGGTTTAGGTGATGCGGTCGTCAATCCGGGTGCATTAGAGCCAACATTTACAATTATTAACACCCAAGTTCGCCCTAATCAATTTAAAGAGAACAAAAACTCTTATGCTCATACCGAAGTGAACAATCCAACGGCTGGGCAAACCCTTAATTTCTCGCCAAGTACTGATAGTGCAAATAAACCTGTTGCAACTATTAAAGGTGGCTCGGTCAGTGAAACCGTTGCTTTGCTTGATCCAAGTCTGAAAAAGAAAAAAGATGGCGTGCATTGGGCGTATAAAGAATACGATACTGGGCGTGCTTTAGATATCAGTGGTCAAAATGGCACATTAATGCTAACGGATAATATTGATCAAGGTGCAGGTGGACTTTATTTTCATACTGATTTTACGGTTGATGCACAGCGTACAGGCAAAACGCCAAAAATGACTCGTTATCCTGATTTACCAATATTTAGGGAATATCACGAACTAACAGAACGCAAGGAAAAATTCCGTTGGTCTGGTGCAGGTGTTGTTGTTGATGAAGGTAAAAGAGTAATTTGGAAACTTGCAGCAAGTAAAGCAGGCGATCGTCTTTCAAAATTAGGTAAAGGTACACTTGTTTTAACTCCTGAGATTCCATACAAAATAAAACCAGTAGATTTAGGTTCTATCAGTGTCGGCGAAGGGATTGTAGAACTTGATTTACCTAAATTTCAACACGAAAATAAAGATTTCAATGATTTTATCGCATCTAGAAACAAGCCAGCTAATTTACAAGTAGAAATTGTAAGTGGTCGTCCAACCGTTAAAGTTATTCACGGTTCAGCACTTAACCCACAAAAAATTATTTTCGGACATCGTGGTGGAACACTTGATCTAAACGGTAATGATACAACTTTTGAACGAGTTCGCCATATTGATTCAGGTGCAACAATCACAAGTAAAGATAAAGATGCAACCCTAACTTTTAAAGGCTTAAAACGCAAAGAGCTTGAAGGCGATGGCGTATTAAAACTGTTGCACCATAAAGAAAAAAGCCGTTGGAATGAATTAGGTAAAGATGGTTATTTTTATGATTACACCATTCAACAAGAGCAACATTATAATTCGCAAGGGGTATGGGACACACAAACAGGACGACAATTCCGCTATTGGTATTACGATCCATCAACGCCTTATTTTAAAGATAAAATAGGATACTGGCCTGATGATGATGCTTATTCTTGGCAAGTGCTAGGTACAGCAGACTTACTTCCTAAATTAAAACCAGGTAACGGTAGTGCTAGTTATTATTGGGGAAGTTTAAGCGAAGCTCAACAAAAGATTTTCACAAAAATGAAAAAGTTTACCGATGTGCGTGATAGCTTAACCTACTACGCTGGATTCTTGGGAAATCGTAAAGGTGGACGTTCACCATTAGCAGTTAAATATGCGCCGGAACTTGATGATCGTCTATTATTGACGGGCGGTGCAAATGCGAAAAGTTTAACCGTTGAAAAAGGTTCTGTGATTGTACAAGGCGCACCGGTTACTCACGCAAACGACTATTTAACTAAATTAGAAGTGGTGTACGATAATGATTACCGTAACCCAACCTTTGATTTTGAAAATATAGTGGTCAAAAATGGTGCAAATCTTACACTAAGTCGTAACTTAACTGCAGTGAAAGGAGATATCCATCTTGAAGAAGGTGCAAAAGCAACGCTAGGCTACTCTCGTGGCGATAAAACTTATATCGCAAGCCGTGCAAGAGGCGGTTGGCGTGAAAACAGTGAAACTTTCACTGAAAAAGGTTTTGCAGCTATGCCACAAACCCAAATTCGTGGCAGATTACAAATGGATAATGCTGATGTAACTTTTGGTAGCAAAGCAGATTATGAAGGTGTAATGAATGGAACTGGTCGTGTTGAGCTGAATCGTGGTTCACAAGTTTTACTTGCAAGCGATTCAAATTTCACAGGAAAATTCACAGCACATAATGAAGTACTGAATTTAGATAAAAGTACAGGAAAATGGGAAAGTGATGCAACCATTTCACACTTATTTATTGATAAGCGAACCGTTACTGACAAAGCAAGTAAATTAACGGTACAAAACGGAGCGAATTTAACCATTAACGAAGCATCAAATACAGGTGATTTTGAACTTGCTGGCGATCTTCAATTTGCAGGTGATAAACAAATTTTTGATGTACAGAACTTTATTGGTAAAGGTGGACGTATACATTACCGCACTAATACAGCTGATAGTACAACAGATCGTGTTAACGTTGCTAAAAATGCGACTGGTACGGCAACATTTGTGGTTGATAATTCAGGAAAAGAGCCAACAGCAACAACTTTAACTTTAATGGATGTGAAAGGTGAAAACTCATTAAATGCGACACTTCATAATGATTTTGTTGATCTAGGTGCGTATCGCTATACTTTGGAGAATAAAGCTAAAAATGGAAAAATATTCTCTTTAGAACGACTTGATGTGGAAGAAAAACGTAAAGCAGAGGCTGAAAAAGCGAGAGTTGAAGCTGAGAAAGTTGCTCAAGCTAAACGTGAAGCAGAGGCTGAAAAAGCGAGAGTTGAAGCTGAGAAAGTTGCTCAAGCTAAACGTGAAGCAGAGGCTGAAAAAGCGAGAGTTAAAGCTGAGAAAGTCGCTCAAGCAAAACGTGAAGCAGAGGCTGAAAAAGCAAGAATTGAAGCTGAGAAAATCGCTCAAGAAAAACGTGAAGCAGAGGTTGAAAAAGCAAGACTTGAAGCTGAGAAAGTAGCCGAAGCAAAACGTAAAGCGGAAGCTGAACAAGCGAGAGTTGAAGCTGAGAAAGTTGCTCAAGCGAAACGTGAGGTGGAAGCTGAAAAAGCGAGAGTTGAGGCTGAGAAAATTGCTCAAGCTAAACGCGAAGCGGAAGCTGAAAAAGCGAGAGTTGAGGCTGAGAAAGTTGCTCAAGCTAAACGTGAAGCAGAGGCTGAAAAAGCGAGAGTTGAGGCTGAGAAAATTGCTCAAGCAAAACGTGAAGCAGAGGCTGAACAAGCGAGAGTTGAAGCTGAGAAAGTAGCTCAAGCGAAACGTGAAGTAGATGCTGAAAAAGCAAGACTTGAAGCTGAGAAAGTCGCTCAAGCTAAACGTGAAGCAGAGGCTGAAAAAGCGAGAGTTAAAGCTGAGAAAGTAGCTCAAGCAAAACGTGAAGCAGAGGCTGAAAAAGCGAGAGTTAAAGCTGAGAAAGTAGCTCAAGCAAAACGTGAAGCAGAGGCTGAAAAAGCGAGAGTTAAAGCTGAGAAAGTAGCTCAAGCAAAACGTGAAGCAGAGGTTGAAAAAGCAAGACTTGAAGCTGAGAAAGTAGCCGAAGCAAAACGTAAAGCGGAAGCTGAACAAGCGAGAGTTGAAGCTGAGAAAGTTGCTCAAGCGAAACGTGAGGCGGAAGCTGAAAAAGCGAGAGTTGAGGCTGAGAAAATTGCTCAAGCTAAACGCGAAGCGGAAGCTGAAAAAGCGAGAGTTGAGGCTGAGAAAGTTGCTCAAGCTAAACGTGAAGCGGAAGCTGAACAAGCGAGAGTTGAGGCTGAGAAAGTAGCCCAAGCAAAACGTGAAGCGGAAGCTGAAAAAGCAAGAGTTGAGGCTGAGAAAATTGCTCAAGCAAAACGTGAAGCAGAGGCTGAACAAGCGAGAGTTGAAGCTGAGAAAGTAGCTCAAGCGAAACGTGAAGTAGATGCTGAAAAAGCAAGACTTGAAGCTGAGAAAGTCGCTCAAGCAAAACGTGAAGCAGAGGCTGAAAAAGCGAGAGTTGAAGCTGAGAAAGTAGCTCAAGCGAAACGTGAAGCGGAAGTAGAAAAAGCAAGAGTTGAAGCTGAGAAAGTTGCTCAAGCAAAACGTGAAGCGGAAGCAGAAAAAGCAAGAGTTGAAGCTGAGAAAATCGCTCAAGAAAAACGTGAAGCAGAAGCAAAAAAATCAAGAGTTGAATCTGAGAATGTTAAGCAAGCTGATATTATTAGCCGTTATTCCAACACGGGAATTTCTGAGATCTCAGCACAAGTAAATCAATTACTTCAAGTTGATAGTAGCTTGGATATGATGTACTTAAATTCACAAACTAAAGATGTGAATGTTTGGGTTAAACATGATTACCAAAAAACGGATAATTCATCGGATTATTATAGACAATATCAACAAGATTTGAATTTGACTCAAATTGGCGTTGAGAAGTTAGTTAACAGTGTGAGTCTTGGGGCTGTGATATCACAGGGTACGGCAAATAGTCAGTATGATGATGGATTTAGTGGAAAATTAAAATCATCAGTGGTATCGCTTTTTGTTAGAAAATGGCTTGATAATGGTGCATCAATCAATACAGATGTGAATTATAGCTATAACAAGCATCAAATTACGGCTGAGGGTCAAACACAAGTGAAACGTCATATTGGCTCTGTTGGGGTAATGTTGGCGAAGCAGTGGAATATAGCAAATGCAGTGTTAAAAACAGGTGTTGGTACACGTTATCATTATCTACCAGATACAAGTTATCAGTTAAATGGTGCAACAATTCATACAGAATCTGTGAACCTATTTACCTATCAACTAGCGGTCGAATTTGGTCAGAAATTTGCAAAAAATGGTTATACATTTGAACCAACGATGAGCTTGCATTATGTTAATGCGAGTCGTAAGGATATGCTGGTATATGTAAATAGTCATCAATTAAAGCAGAATTTTGGTCAAGCAACCCGAGTGGGTTTAGGAATGGCAATTTCTAATCAACATTGGTCAGTAAAAGCGGAAATGGGGCAGATGTTTGGTGATCAAATTAAACATAAGCCTTTTGGTAGCGTGACATTAAACTATAATTGGTAAAATTAAGAGTAGAGAAAAACGAGCTTGATATGAAAATATTGGCTCGTTTTTTTATTACTATTTGATTAGGGTTTTATTTGGTTCACCCGCAATTTCTCGTGCCAGTTTTGGTACAAGATAACCCGATGTAATTCGCTGAAGTTCTTGATAGATTTCAAGAGCTTTTTTATCATCAATATAAAAATGGCTTGCCCCTTCCACTTTATCTAATAGATGTAAATAATAAGGCAGAATTTGAGCGGAGAATAATTTATCGCTTAATGTTTTCAGTGTTTTCGCATTGTCATTTATCCCTTTGAGTAACACTGATTGATTAAGCAAAGTGACATTTGCATTGCGTAGTAATTGCATTTTTTGCGTAAATATATCATCAATTTCATTCGCGTGGTTAATGTGTGTCACCAGCACAATATTTAATGAGGATTGTGCAAGGCGTTGACATAAGGTTTCTGTAATTCGATTTGGAATGACGACGGGCACACGGCTATGAATACGTAGTGTTTTAATATGAGGCATTTTTTCTAGCTGTGTGATAATCCAATCCATTTCACTGTCTTTTGCCATTAGCGGATCGCCACCCGATAAAATAATTTCTTCAAGTTCTGGGTGCTGTTGAATATAAGCTAAACTTTGTTGCCATACAACTTTACCACTTTTTACTTCATTATAAGGAAAATGACGGCGGAAGCAGTAGCGGCAGTTAATGGCACAGCTATTTTTGATCATAAAGAGCAATCGATTATGATATTTATGCAAAATATTTGGTGCAGGTGAATGTTGTTCTTCAAGAGGATCTGTGGAAAATCCTACCATTTTTGTAAATTCTTCAAAAGAAGTGACCGCTTGTAAAAAAAGCGGATCATTTTTATTGCCTTTCTGCATTTTTTGCACAAAAGGACGTGGCACTCGTAATGAAAATAACTTACGAGCGAGGAGATCTTGTTCAAATTCTTTGGGATCGAGTTCTAGATAATTTAATAATTCAACAGGATCATTAAATACTTGTGATAAATCTTGTAACCACAGTGGTTTTTCTTCGCAAATTTTTATATTTTGAGGTATCATATAGCTCTTATTTTTAGCTTTAATTCTAAAAGCGTAAAGTTTATACTAGCCTATCAAACTAAGATAGTATTTTTGTAATAAATTTTTTATACACATAATTTTGAGGACAAAATGGCAACTTATAGCACAACTGATTTTAAACCAGGTCTTAAATTTATCCAAGACGGCGAACCTTGTACCATCGTTGAAAATGAATTCGTTAAACCAGGAAAAGGTCAGGCATTTACTCGTACTAAAATCCGTAAACTGATTTCTGGTAAAGTATTAGAAATTAACTTTAAATCTGGTTCAACTGTTGAAGCTGCAGATGTAATGGATACTAACTACACTTATTCATATAAAGATGAAGATTTCTGGTATTTTATGCACCCAGAAACATTTGATATGATTGCGGCAGATGAAAAAGCCGTTGCAGATAATGAAAAATGGTTAGTGGATCAAGCGGATTGTGTGATCACATTATGGAATGGTTCTCCAATCGTGGTAACACCACCAAACTTCGTAGAATTAGAAGTGGTAGAAACAGATCCAGGCTTAAAAGGGGATACAGCAGGAACAGGTGGTAAACCAGCAACATTAAGCACTGGTGCTGTGGTTCGCGTTCCACTGTTTATCCAAATTGGGGAAGTGATTAAAGTAGATACCCGTTCAGGCGAATACGTATCTCGTGTGAAATAATTTTTTAGGTTGAGTATGAAAATGCTCAACCTTCTTTTTATGCTTAAAAATAAAATGAATATTTTTCCTTAATAAAAGGATTTTGTATGCAGAAGTCTCTTCCTTTCCGTGCCATTGTTTCAGACCTAGACGGTACACTTCTTAATGCTCATCACAAAGTGGGCGATTTTACGATTGAAATTCTTCAAAAATTAGCCCAGCAAGGCGTTGATATTTTTCTTGCGACAGGGCGGAATTATCCTGATGTTAAACATATTGTAAGCCGAATAAATCTTGCTGATGCAATGTTGATTACCTCAAACGGAGCGAGAACCAATAAATTATCAGGGGAAATGTTATCTAATCATTATTTACCTGAAAATATTGCGTTTGAGTTGATGAATGTTGATTTTGACGAAGACAGAATCTGTTTAAACAGCTATCAAGGTGATGATTGGTTTATCAATAAAGATATTCCAGCGTTTAAAGATTTTTATGTTGAATCTGGCTATGGTTATCAAGTTATCGATTTCTCTTGTCATCATGGAAGACAAACAGAAAAAGTATGTTATGTTGCCAAAGAAGCTGATGATTTAAATGTACTTGAACAGGCTATTTTTCAAAAATATGGCACATTAGTACAGGTAGCACGTTCATTACCTTACTGTTTAGAAGTTAATAATCAAGGCGTGTGTAAAGCAGCAGCTCTTGAGAAATTAGTGAAATTGAAAGACTATACAATGGCTGATTGTATCGCATTTGGTGATGGATTTAATGATGTTGAAATGCTTGAAAGTGTGGGGAAAGGTTGTGTGATGGGGAATGCAGATCCCAAATTAAAAGCACAATTATTCGCAAATGAAGTGATCGGTTTTAATAAGGATGAAGCTGTGGCACACTATTTAAAAGCATTGTTTGAGCTTTAATAAATAGAAGGCGTTATTGTAAAAACGCCTTTTTCATTATGTTGTTACTCATTAAATAGTCATAGAAAAAATTCGGGCTTCTGAAGCTTGGCGTATTAAGCGGAAATCGAATGCCATACAGATATTGCGAACAAACATTCTGCCTTTCTCATTAACGATAAGATTGCTTCCCTCAAAATGAATTAAGCCATCTTTTACCATTTCTTTTAAACGATCTTTTATATCCTGTTGCTCTTTTGAGGATAATCCGACACTTAAATCAGTATGAAAATGACACATTAGATTTAAAATATGTTGGCGGATCATTACATCTTCTTCGGTGAGGAGATGACCTCGCATTATCGGTAGTTTTCCTTCTTCCACTCTGTATTGGTAGGCTTTGAGCGTTTTTTCATTTTGTGCAAAGGCATACCAAGCATCACTAATGGAAGACATACCCAGCCCGATCATTAAATCTGTTTTTCCTGCAGTATAGCCCATAAAATTACGGTGTAATTTTTTATTTTCCATCGCTTTATAGAGGGAGTCTGTGGGTAGTGCAAAGTGATCCATACCAATTTCAACATAACCATTTTCAAAAAGGAGTGCTTTTCCTAATTCATAAAAATGGCGTTTTTCCACGTCTTTTGGCAAATCATCTTCATTAAAGCCACGTTGCATTACCCCTTTAACCCAAGGGACGTGAGCATAGCTGTAATAGGCGATACGATCAGGTTTTAAGCGTAACGTTTTTTCAATGGTATCGCGAATGCTTGATTCTGTTTGAAAAGGTAAACCAAAAATAAGATCGTGACTAATTGATTGATAGCCCACCTCTCTTGAAATTTGATGCACTTTTTCAACTTGTTCGAAGGTTTGAATTCGTTTAATCGCTTCTTGCACCTTAGGATCGTAATCTTGGATACCAAAGCTATTTCGTCTTGCCCCAAGTTGGTAAAGCGTGGCAATTTGCTCACCGCTAGTGTGATTTGGGTGTGCTTCATAGCTCAATTCAAAATCATTACATTTTTCAGCACGTTTAAAAATACCGTTAATTAACAAGGAGATATTTTCACTAGCAAAAAAGGTCGGTGTTCCACCCCCTAGATGAATTTCTTTAATACGTGGTTTCTGAGAAAATAAATTGCAATATAAATCCCATTCTTTCAATAAAGTTTCAATGTAGGGCAACTCGACATCGTGGCTTTTGCTAATGCGTTTATGGCAAGCACAAAAGGTGCAAAGGCTTTCACAAAAAGGTAAGTGAATGTAAATACTAATACCTTCTTGCTGATTTGATTGCTCAAAGGCGTGTTGTACACTTTTTTCCCAGTCGGTTAACTCAATGCCTTCTTTATTCCAAAAAGGCACCGTAGGATAACTGGTGTAGCGTGGACCGGGAATATTATATTTTTGAATGAGATTTTTATTCATATTATTAAGATCGATAATTTTTAACGGAATCAACAAATGCTTTCACATTTTCAAGTGGAATATTAGGTAAAATACCGTGTCCTAGATTGACGATATAGTTATCTTTACCAAACTCGTTGATCATTTGATGCACCATTTTTTGAATGTCTTGTGGTGGAGAAAGTAAACGGGCAGGATCAAAATTGCCTTGTAAAGTTTTTTTATAAGCGGTCATTTCTCGTGCCATTTTTGCAGGAATTGTCCAGTCAACGCCAAGTGCTTTTGCATCAGACTGTGCCATTGTTTCTAACGCAAAATAGCAGCCTTTTGCAAAGGCGATCACTGGCACATCATCTTTTAACGCCTTGATAATTTGATCGATATATTGCCAAGAAAAAATTTGGTAATCCACAGGGGAGAGCATTCCGCCCCACGAGTCAAAGATTTGTACGACATCAACACCTGCTCGTACTTTTGCTTTTAAGTAAGCAATGGTGGTGTCAGTAATTTTTTGTAAAAGCTGATGGGCTAATTCAGGTTGAGTAAAACAAAACTCTTTTGCTTTATCAAACGTTTTTGAGCCTTGTCCTTGCACGCAATAGCATAAGATTGTCCAAGGCGAGCCTGCAAAACCAATCAGTGGAATTTCATCATTGAGTAATTCTTTGGTTGCTTTTACCGCATCGAAGACATATTTAAGTGATTCTTCTACATCAGGAATTTCAACACGCTCAAGATCCTGTTTATTTTGAATGGGTTTATCCAGCCAAGGACCAATACCTGCTCTCATTTCAAAAGGCATATTCATTGCTTGTGGAATCACCAAAATATCTGAAAATAAAATAGCCGCATCCATTCCAAAACGACGAATCGGTTGTACGGTGAGTTCTGCCACAATTTCAGGGGTACGACAACGTGTAAAGAAATCATATTTTTGTTTAATTTCTTGGAATTCTGGTAAATAACGCCCAGCTTGTCGCATCATCCATACTGGTGGTCTTGTTACTTCTTTACCTTCTAAAGCATCCAAAAAAAGTCTGTTTTTTATCATAAAATATCCTATTAAAAATGTGCTTTTGCAACTTGTTCCATTGCATAATCAATTGCTAATTTAGTTTGTTCTAAATCTTCATCCGTCATGACGGCACTTAAGAACCACGATTCAAATTGTGATGGCGGTAAGAAAATGCCTTTTTCCATCATTGCCCAGAAGAAGGTGCTAAATTGTTCCGTATTTGCTTTGCTTGCCGATGTAAAATCAACGACTTTTTCTGCTGTGAAAAATGGTGTCAGCATTGAACCAAAACGGTTTACTTGTACTGAAACGCCATATTTTTCTGCGGATTCATAGAAGGCTTTTTCTAAAAATGCCCCGTGTTTTTCAAATTGAGGATAAGGATTAGATTGCTGTAATGTCTGCAATGTTGCAATGCCACACGCCATAGAAATAGGGTTTCCAGATAAGGTACCAGCTTGATACATATTGCCTAATGGAGCAACTTTTTGCATAATTTCATCTCTTGCACCATAGGCACCAACAGGGAAACCGCCCCCAATGATTTTCCCAAAAGTGGTGATATCGGCTTTTAATCCGATTAAATCTTGAGCCCCACCAAATTTGGAACGAAAGCCTGTCATTACTTCATCGACAATAATTAAAATCTGATTGCCTTTGGCAACTTGCTGTAATGCTTGAATAAATTGTGGTGATGGTAAAACGCAGCCCATATTGCCCGCGATAGGCTCAATAATCAGTGCTGCAATTTGACCTTTATTATTTTCAATCACCGTTTTAACGCTTTCAATATTATTATATTCAGCGATAAGCGTGTGTTTGACTGCATCTTGAGGAACACCATCACTGCTTGGCATATTGAACGTTGCTAGTCCAGAACCTGCCGCGACTAATAAGGTATCGGCGTGTCCGTGATAGCATCCTGAAAATTTAATAATTTTATCTTTTCCTGTGTAAGCACGAGCTAAGCGAATGGCACTAAATACGGCTTCCGTTCCCGAATTCACAAAACGGACTTTATCAATTGTTTCAAAGGTCTCGCATACGATTTGAGCAAGTTGCACTTCTTTTTCATTTGTTGCACCGAAAGCATAGCCATCCTGTAGGGCAGATGTCACTTGTTTTGTAACAGTTTCATTGTTATGTCCTAAAATCATAGGTCCATAGGCTTGAACAAAATCGACATAAGCGTTGCCATCGACATCAAAAATTTTACTGCCATTGCCTTTTTCAATAAAAATTGGCGTACCGCCTACAGATTTGAATGCACGTACGGGTGAATTGACACCACCGACTAAATATTGTTGTGCTTTATCAAAAAGTGTTTTTGATTGCTGAGTTTTCATATAATTCCTTAAAAATTCTTGTCTATTTGTAAAAGTTGAGCCGCTTCTTTGGCAAAATAAGTGATGATAATATCAGCACCGGCACGTTTCATTGAAAGTAGGCTTTCCATCATTACGCGATCACCGTCTATCCAACCTTGTAGTGCTGCTGCCTTTATCATTGCATATTCGCCACTGACGTTATAGCAAGCAAGAGGAAGTTCAAAATTATTTTTAACATCGCGAATGATATCTAAATAGCTTAAAGCGGGTTTCACCATTAAAATATCGGCTTGTTCTGCATAATCAAAGGTTGCTTCACGAAGTGCTTCCACGCGATTTGCTGGATCCATTTGATATGAACGGCGATCACCAAAAGAAGGGGCAGAATCCGCTGCATCACGGAATGGTCCGTAATAAGCAGAGGCATATTTTACTGCGTAAGACATAATCGGTAGATCCGTAAATCCGGCATTATCAAGGGCTGAGCGAATGGTCGCAATCATTCCATCCATCATTCCCGATGGGGCAACCATATCCGCCCCAGCTTGTGCGTGAGAAACGACTTGTTTGGCAATATTTTCTAATGTTGCATCATTATCTACATCAACAACTCCATTATGTTCACATAATGGACCGCAATGACCGTGATCCGTATATTCACAAAAACAGACATCGGTAATGACATAAAGCTTAGGGTAGTGGGTTTTAATAAAACGAATGGCTTGTTGCATAATGCCATCATCTTGCCACGATGAAGAACCTTCGCTGTCTTTATGCTGTGGAATACCAAAAAGCATCACCGCCGGGATCTTGAGAGCGGTGACTTCATCTAATTCTTTACTTAAACGATCTAACGACCAGCGTTTAATGCCAGGCATTGAAGGAATGTCTTTTTCAATCTTTTCCCCTTCTTCAATAAAAATAGGATAGACAAAATCATCAACAGATAATTTTGTTTCACGCACTAAACGGCGAATATTCTCGTTTTTACGCAGTCTTCGAGTTCGGTTAATATTCATAAAATTACTCTTATTTTCTTAAATTTGTTTTGTAAAATGGTTATTTAATTGATGGATAACACTATCAATGGTGGCATTATCTGAAATAATCACGTCTTTAAAATATTTTTGTGCAACACAAGCGGTGCTTTTTCCAATACAAAATGCAAGTGCTTGAGATTTATTTTGTGTTTGGATAAAACTTTCAACCGCAGAGGGGCTAAAAAATAATACCGCATTAAATGCTTTATCAATAGTATGCTTTTCAAAAGAAGTATGATAAATCTCAATTTCGTTAATGTTAAGATTTTCAGCTGTTAATCTTTTTCTTAGAATATCTAAGTGTAAATTGCTACAAAAATAAGTGAGATCATCCACATTATGCTCAATTAAATAATCAGCAAGTTTATCGGAATTCTCAGCCCAAAATGCAACTTTTCCTAATTTTTGTTCAGTATATAATGCCGTATTTTGTCCGACACAATAAATTTTTTCACAGCGTAACGTTATATTGTTAAGATTAGAAAGCAGAGCATCAACGGCATTTTTACTGGTGATAATAATATTTTTTAATGGTTTTTCAAAAATAACCGACGCAATTTTACAAGGTGTTGTTTTAATGAAGTTTTTATCATCCAGCTCAATATGATCAGCAAATAATTCACGTTGTGATGTCGTTAATTTTTTTGTGGATAAGACATTTATTTTCTCCATTGGCTGTTTTGAGCGAAGTAATTTTTTACCCCCTTGAGCAATGATATAACTCGCACAGGCTTGAGCTAAGTGCTGATAATCATTAGCTTCACAGGTTTCGGAGACTTCAATTTTTTGTTGTCCATCTTCTGACAACAATATACCTTTAAAATGTATTTTTTGATGTTGTTCATCAAATGTAGCAAATGCACCGATGGGTGCGGTACAACCGCCTTCTAAAATATGTAAAAAATCCCGCTCTATTTTGGCACATAAAGCCGTTTGAGGGTGGTTTATTTTTGCACAAGCCTGTAAAGAAAAATCATCCTTTTCGTTGGCGGTGATCATAATGATACCTTGTGCCGGTGCGGGGATCATCCAATCTAAATCAAGAGAATGAGTAGGACGAAGCCCTACACGCTCTAAACCTGCCGCCGCAAAAATTGCCCCATTCCAATCATTCTCTGCCAATTTTTTAAGGCGAGTTTGTACATTACCGCGTAAATCGACAATTTGATGCTGCGGATAACGATTTAGCCATTGTGCTTTACGGCGTAAACTACTTGTGGCTAAAATGGCGGATTGCTGTGTTAAGAAATCCTCGTTTTCTTTAAACACTAAAATATCTTGATGGCTAGCACGTTTCAAAACCGCAGCTTGCACAATAGTTTTAGGTAAAACCGTTGGCACATCTTTCATTGAATGTACCGCGATGTCAATGTCACCATTTAGCATTGCTACATCTAAATGACGTGTAAAAATGCCAGTAATTCCAAATTCATAAAGTGGTTTATCTAAGATGACATCCCCTTTGGCTTTTAAAGGTACGATCACTGTTTGATAGCCAAGTTGTTCTAACTGATTTTGGACTTGGCGAGCTTGCCATAATGCTAATTCACTGTCTCTTGTTCCAATTCTAATTTTTTTCATCGTTATGTTTCATTTTTATTATTTGCAAAAAATGGATCATTTTTGACCGCTTGCTCGTTTTTTAAATATTGCACAAGTTGTGCCATCATCTTCTGAATCATTCTATCACTTAAAATATCCGCATATTCACGATTAAAATCATCGTATTTTTGTGAAAGGAAATGGATCTCCTTTTCTTTAATCTCTAATAACGATTGCTTAAAATTATTGATTGTTGGTGATAGTTGACGTTCATAAAGCCATCTGGAAAATTCATTTTGATATTTCTGAATCGTTTCTTCCACAAATGGAATACTTTGTTTACGATTCTCTAAATTCTCATCCGTCACTTTTGAAAGCATATCCACATTGATCAGCTCAATATTAGGATAATGTTTTAATTCTGGGGCGACATTTTCTGGAATAGATAAATCTAAAATCACTAATTTCTTATCAAAATCAATGTGTTCAGCTCGAATAGTCGGCAAATCTGAACCTGTTGCGACAATCAAAATATCACTATTCTGAATGGTTGAAATCAATGTCTTTTCATCACTAATTGCAAGGGCAGGAAATTGTTTTTGAAACTCTTCTGCTTTATGTAACGAGCGGTTAATTAAACAAACATCGTATTGCTCTTGGAGTAAATATTGACAGGTTTTTTTTCCCATTTCTCCTAAGCCATAAATGACCATTTTTTTATGCGAACAATCAGGAATATTTTTTTGTAAGTATTGAATGGCGGCAAAAGCAACAGAGGTTGTTCCCGTACTAAAGTAAGTAGAAGATTTAATTTCTTTGCTTGCTTGGAGAACCGTGCTGAATAAACGATCTAAATACGTATTGATAAGATCGTAGTCTTTGGCTTGATTGAACGCAGTTTTTAATTGCCCAATAATCTCGTGATCGCCCAAAATTTGGCTATTAAGCCCAACGGCAGTTTGAAATAAATGTAAATGTGCTTCTTCACCTTTATAAATACTCGCGACTTTTGAGAAAGTTTCAACATCGCCTTTACAATACTTCACTAATAATGAAATCAATTCATAAGGGTTATGTGCAAATCCCATAATCTCGGTACGATTACAGGTTGAAAGAACAAAAAGGGCTTCAATGCCTCTCTTTTTGGCTTCTTTTAATAAGGCAATCTGATTTTCTTTTGAAATGCTAAAAAGCCCCCTTGTATAGGTATCCGCTTTTTTATAATTTATGCCCACATTGTAAAGTTGTAATAACTTCATATGATTAAATGATTTTAGTTGAAAATATACGAAAGTGATAAGCTACCAACAAAGGATAGGTAAATCAAATAATTTTTATAAGAAAAGAGATATCTTTGATATAATTCAAGAATTCTTGAATAACAAGAAGAAGTATATTTAAGCTTGTTATAAAATTTACAACATCTAGTTTTCAGAATGCTTCGCAAGAGAGATAAAAAAGCAAGGATTTTTAATCTATAAGAGCACATCTCTGAAATAGAAAGGAAGAGGATACAACAATGGAATTAGCAAATAAAACAATCCTTATAACAGGTGCAAGCACTGGTGTTGGCGAAAAAATCGCATTACGTTTAGCAAAAGAAAATTGCTCTCTTGCATTGATTGCGAGAAATGTTGAACGATTAGAAAAGGTGGTTGAAAAAGCAAAAATATTGGGAGCAAAAGAGGTTCGTTCTTATTGTTGCGATATTGCAAATACCCCGCTCTTATCTGAAACCATTGATAAAATTGTGACTGATTTTGGTGGAATTGACGTGTTAATCAATAATGCGGGCGTATGGCAAAAGTTAATGCAACTTGATGAAATGTCTGCAGAAATGATAGATGATGTATTGAATGTAAATTTATCCGCATTGATCCATACCACACGTTTAACACTACCTTATTTACGTCAAAGAGAAAAATCTGCGATTATCAATATTGTTTCTAAATCAGGTGTATTAGCTCAAGCAGGACAATCCGTTTATACCGCGAGTAAATACGGCGCGAGAGGGTTTACTGAGGTTTTAAAAGCAGATCTAAAAGGAACAAATGTTAAAGTAACAGGTCTTTATCAAAGTGGCACAAATACCGCATTTTTTGCAAAAGCAAATGAGCCTTTTGATACAAATAATTTTACAGAACCGGAAGATTTAGCTGATGTAGTGGCTTATATATTAAAACAGCCAGAGAAAATTTGGTTACACGATGTGCGGATTGATAGATAAAACATAATAAATGAACTGGGCTAGTTTAAAATACCCAAAAATGATATTCTAAACAAGAAATTAGAAAAATTATAGTTTATAAAAGAATAAAAAAGTAAGGACAAAAATGACGGAATCAAATTCACAGTTAAATACCCAAATTAGCCAAATCATCGCATCAGAATTAACGGTGCAACCAAAGCAGATCTTATCTGCAATGAATTTATTAGATGAGGGAAATACCATTCCTTTTATTGCTCGTTATCGTAAAGAAGTCACTGGCGGACTTGATGATACACAACTTCGCCACTTTGAAACACGTTTGATTTATTTACGAGAATTGAACGATCGCCGTCAAACCATTTTGAAATCTATTGAGGAACAAGGAAAGCTAAGCGGTGATTTAAAAGAGAAAATTTGCAAAACTCAGAGCAAAACAGAATTAGAAGATCTTTACTTACCTTATAAACCAAAACGCCGTACTCGTGGGCAAATCGCAATTGAAAATGGACTAGAGCCATTAGCTACAACACTTTGGGAAGAACCAAATCAAACACCTGAAACCCTCGCAGAAAGCTATTTGAATGAAGAAGTCAAAGATGTTAAATCAGCATTAGATGGTGCGAGATATATCTTAATGGAACGCTTTGCTGAAGATGCTCAACTTCTTGCTAAATTACGTCATTATCTTACCCAAAATGCGACTCTTGAAGCAAAAGTGATTGAAGGAAAAGAGGAAGAAGGGGCGAAGTTTAGAGATTATTTTAATTATTCTGAACAGTTTAAAAAAATCCCTTCTCATCGTGCGTTAGCTATTTTGCGTGGACGAAATGAAGGGATTTTAAATATCTCTTTAAATGCCGATCCTGAACAAGATGAAGCAATCCGTACTAGTCATTGTGAAGAAATTATTCGTGAGCATTTAGGCGTGCAGTTTAATGGTTTAGCGTCGGATACTTGGCGTAAACAAGTGATTGCGTGGACGTGGAAAATTAAGACTTCGTTGCATTTAGAAACAGAATTGATGACGACTTTACGCGAAAAAGCTGAAGAAGAAGCGATTGATGTGTTTGCTCGAAATCTTACCGCTTTATTGATGGCAGCACCTGCGGGGGCGAGAAATACGATGGGGCTTGATCCAGGTTTACGAACAGGGGTAAAAGTTGCCGTAGTGGATAACACAGGTAAATTATTGGCAACGGATACCATTTATCCGCATACCGGTCAGGCGGATAAAGCCGCTCATAGCATTTATACCTTAGGTAAAAAATATAATGTAGATTTGATTGCGATTGGTAATGGTACGGCATCGCGTGAAACAGAACGCTTTGTGGCAGAAACCCATAAAAAATATAGCGATTGGAAGGCTCAAACTGTTGTTGTCAGCGAAGCAGGAGCATCGGTTTATTCTGCCTCTGAATTTGCAGCACAAGAATTTCCAGAATTAGATGTTTCATTGCGTGGAGCAGTGTCCATTGCTCGCCGTTTACAAGATCCATTGGCGGAATTAGTGAAAATTGAACCAAAAGCAATCGGTGTGGGGCAGTATCAACACGACGTAAACCAAACTCAGCTAGCACGTAAATTAAATGCGGTGGTGGAAGATTGTGTGAATGCGGTGGGGGTAGATATTAATACCGCCTCTGCACCACTTTTAACCTGTGTGGCGGGAATGAATAAAACCCTTGCGCAAAATATCGTGGCATATCGTGATGAAAATGGACGTTTTACCGCGCGTAGCCAGCTTAAAAAAGTGGCGCGTTTAGGGCCAAAATCCTTTGAGCAATGTGCTGGATTTATGCGAATTTTAGATGGAAAGAACCCGCTTGATCGTTCAAGCGTTCACCCAGAGGCGTATCCAGTGGTTGAAAAAATCTTACAAGCAACTGAATTAAGTCTAAGTGATTTAATGGGCAACAGCACACGTATTCATCAGCTTGATGCCTCACAATTTGTGGACGAGAAATTCGGTTTACCAACGGTAAATGATATTTTTAAAGAGCTTGAAAAACCGGGACGTGATCCACGAGGCGAATTCAAAACTGCGACCTTTATGGAGGGCGTGGAAGAGATCAAAGATCTTGTTGAAGGAATGATTTTAGAAGGTACGGTTACTAACGTAACAAACTTCGGTGCATTTGTTGATATTGGTGTTCATCAAGACGGTTTAGTGCATATTTCAATGTTGGCTAACTCTTTTGTGGATGATCCACACAAAGTGGTGAAGACAGGCGATATTGTTAAAGTCAAAGTATTAGATGTTGATATTGTACGTAAACGTATTGCGTTAACAATGCGATTAGATGAAAAATCAGCCCCTAAAAAAGATCAAAATAGAAATGAACAAGCGGTCAGAAATAATGCAAAATTTGCAAAAAATTCACAAAAAACAACCGCTACAAATTCAGCAATGGCGGATGCTTTTGCGAAGTTAAAGAGAAGATAGATGGTATTAGAAAATAAATTTGGTATCACGGATGCTTTAGAATTAGCAAAAGCTGAGGAAAAGCAGACTAAGTTAAAAGCGTTAACACTTTTTGAACAAAAAATATTAGATAATTTTGAGGTGGGCACCTTTAAAGGTTTATCTCAAATTCATTATCATTTATTTAGTGATATTTATGATTTTGCAGGAAAAATGCGAGAGGTAAATATTGCAAAGGGCAATTTTCGTTTTGCACCTGTGATGTATCTCGAACCTGCTTTAAGAAGTATTGATAAAATGCCACAAAGTAATTTCAATGAAATTATTGAAAAATATGTTGAGATGAATGTGGCACACCCTTTTAGAGAGAGGAATGGGCGTAGTACAAGAATTTGGCTTGACGCAATTTTAAAGAAAGAATTAAAGCAAGTGATCGATTGGAGTAAGGTAAATAAAGTAGATTATTTACTGGCGATGGCGCGTAGTCCAGTGAAAGATTTGGAAATAAAATTTCTACTTCAAAATGCATTAACAGATAGAATTGATGATCGTGAAGTCTATATGAAAGGGATTGATGCAAGTTATCACTATGAAGGTTATAGTGTTTTTAAAACGCAGGATCTAAGTAACAATTAGAATTTTTTTAAACGATATTTTTAAACTACAGTAATTAAATCAGGAGAACCAAAAATGAGAAACAAACTCGCAGTTTCATTATTATTTAGTGCTTTAACAGCTGGATTTATCGGTGTAGCTAATGCTGCTGATAAAAATATAGAAGTTGACTTAACTGTATTACATACTAACGATCATCACGGACATTTCTGGAAGAATAAACACGGTGAGTATGGTATGGCAGCACGTAAAACCTTGATTGATAGCATCAGAAAAGAAGTAGCAGAAAAAGGCGGTTATAGCTTGTTGCTTTCTGGTGGTGATATCAATACAGGGGTGCCTGAGTCTGATATGCAAAATGCTGAACCTGATTTTAAAGGAATGACTAAGTTGGGTTATGATGCAATGGCATTAGGTAACCACGAATTTGATAATCCTTTAAGTGTGTTAAAACAACAACAAGAATGGGCTAACTTTCCTTTCCTAGCGGCAAATATCTATGATAAGAAAACGGGTGAGCGTTTGTTCAAACCATATCAAATCTTTACCAAAGGTGGCGTGAAAATTGCGGTGATTGGCTTAACCACCGAAGATACGATGAAAATTGGTAATCCTGAATATATTTCTGGTTTAGAATTCCGTAATCCTGTTGAAGTGGTGAAAGCATTAGTGCCTGAAATCAAGAAAACAGAAAAACCAGATTTGATTTTTGCGGTAACCCATATGGGACATTACCAAAATGCAGATTATGGCGTGAATGCACCGGGTGATGTGACTTTAGCTCGCTCATTACCTGAGGGTTATTTGGATATGATTATTGGTGGACACTCACAAAATCCTGTGTGTATGGAACCAAATTTAGAAAATTATGATCCTGAATTTAAACCGGGTAAAGATTGCCGTCCTGATAGACAAAATGGTACTTGGATCGTGCAAGCTCACGAGTGGGGTAAATATGTTGGACGTGCTGATTTCAGTTTCAAAGATGGCAAATTAACCTTAGGCGAATATAAATTGATTCCTGTTAATTTGAAGAAAAAAGTAAAAATTGATGGTAAAAAAGTACGTCAATTAGTCGCTGATGAAATCAAAGAAGATCAAGAAATGTTAGATTTCTTGACCCCTTATCAACAAGTGGGTGAGAAAGCATTGAGTGTGAAAGTGGGGTCAAGTGATGGTAAGTTAATGGGTGATCGTGATGTAGTTCGTTTTAAACAAACGAATTTAGGTCGCTTAATGGCAACTGCTCAAAAAGAAAAAGTAAACGCTGATTTTGGTATTATGAATTCAGGCGGTGTGCGCGATTCTATCGAAGGTGGCGACATCACTTATAAAGATGTGTTAAAAGTGCAACCATTTGCAAACACAGTTGTAAAAGCAACAATGAACGGTGTTGAGCTTAAAAAATACCTTGATGTTGTTGCAACAAAATCAGTCGATTCTGGTGCTTATCCACAATTTGCCAATATTTCTATGACTGTGAAAAAAGATGGTGTACATAATGTGGTGATCAATGGCAAAGCATTAGAAAATGATAAAACATACACATTCTCTATTCCTAGCTTTAATGCTGTGGGGGGCGACGGTTATCCAAAATTAACGAACTTTATTGATACAGGTTTTGTGGATGCTGAAGTATTAAAAAGCTACATTCAAAATCATTCTCCATTAAAAGTGGCAGATTATGAACCTAAAAATGAAGTGATTTTTGAAAATCAATAATCATTGATAATTTATTATAAAGGCTAGGTTTTATCTAAAGCATAGCCTTTTTATTTAATATTAAATCGGTTTATTGAAAAAAATTGCAAAATTTTGGCAAAATATGACCGCTTTATTATGATTAAAAGGAAAAAATATGACTTATATAACTAAGCAGCAAGTATTAGATTCTGCATTATATCGCTGTGCAATTCGTGATTATGATCCCGCTAAAAAAATCAGCGAAGAAGATTTTAATGTGATTCTTGAATTAGCACGTCTATCACCAAGTTCTGTGGGGTCAGAGCCGTGGAAATTTTTGGTGGTACAGAATCCAGAGCTTCGTGAAAAATTAAAACCAGTAAGCTGGGGAATGAAATCTCAGCTTGATAATGCCAGCCATCTCGTCTTTTTATTAGCTCATAAAAATATGCGTTGGGATACGGACTTTTTCCGCAATAAACTACAAAGCTATGGTTTAAGCGGGGAACGATTAGAAAGCAAATTAGAGCATTATCGAAATTTTCAACAAAATGATATTGAGATTTTAGAAAGCGAACGCACACTTTTTGATTGGGCAAGTAAACAAACCTATATTGCATTAGGCAATATGATGAACGGTGCAGCGATGCTTGGGATTGATTCTTGTCCGATTGAGGGGATGAATTATAAAGGTGTCACAGATATTCTTGTGGAAGCCGGATTATTTGATCCGACAGAGTATGGTGTATCTGTTGCTGTTACTTTTGGTTATCGTAGTGAAAAACCATTACCAGCTAAAAGCCGTAAGAAAATGGAAGACTTGATGATTTGGGCAGAATAAATTTTTATGATATTAGTTCAATATTTAAATCATACAAAATGTAAGTATTGAACTAATTTTGTCTGCTAATTCATTCATTTTTAACAAAATTTTATAAAAATAAAAAAAAATGCTTTACTGTTTAAATAAACAGTATTACTATATATCCATACAGTGTCTGTTGTGTGGGTTTTTTATGCTTAATCATTTAACTATTAACAATTTTGCTATCGTTAAACAACTTGATCTTTCTTTGAGTGAAGGAATGACCGTCATTACTGGAGAAACAGGGGCGGGTAAGTCTATTGGAATTGATGCTTTAGGGCTTTGCTTAGGCTATCGCTCTGATATTTCAATGATTCGTGATAAAAGTAACAAAGCGGATATTTCTGCTAGTTTTTCAATGCAATCAAACAGTCCTGCGTTTTTATGGCTTCAAGAGCATGAGTTATTGGATGAAGATAATCCAAATGAATGTATTCTACGCAGAATGATTAACAGTGAGGGGCGTTCAAAAGCCTTTGTTAATAACCACCCTATTCCTATTTCTCAATTACGAGAATTAGGGCAATATTTAATTCACTTAAATGGGCAGCACGCCCCACAATTATTATTAAAAAATGAGTATCAGTTAGAAATTATTGATAATTACGCAAATATTCATTCACAGCTCAATCAAATGGCAATGAAGTATGCTGAATGGAGAAAATTGCGTAATGCCTTGAAATCTTATAAACAACTTTGCCAAGAAAATGAAGCTCGTAAGCAATTATTACAATATCAGGTTGATGAACTGGATGAGTTTGCATTAAGAGAAGGTGAGTTTGAAGAGTTAGAAGAAAATTATAATCGTCTTGCGAATGCGGAACAGTTAATTGAGCTTTCTCAAAAATCATTAGATTTATTGAGTGAGAATATGGAGATCAATATTGATTCAATGTTGTATCAAGCAATTCGCTATTTAGATGAACTTTGTGAAGTGGATGAAAGTTATAAATCAGCTCAAGAAATGTTAAATGAAGCGTTGATTCAGGTTCAAGAAGCGAGTGCTGATATTCAATCTATTTCTAATAATATTGAGCAAGATCCAGAATTACTTCACGAATTAGATTCACGAATGAGTAAAGCGATGAGCCTTGCACGAAAACATAATGTTGCGGTGAAAGAATTGTGGAAATATCATCTTCAATTACAGCAAGAACTTCAAGAACTTATGGATTTTGAGGAGAGTGAAGAAGAGCTAATCGTAAATGAGAAAAAGGCGTATCAACAATGTTTAGCATTGTCTGAGGAAATTTATCAACAACGTCTTACTGCATCACAAAAATTAGCTGAATTAGTCACAAAACAAATTAAAACACTCGCAATGGAAAATGGTGAATTTTTTATTGATATTCAGCACAATATTGAAAAAATTGGCGTAAATGGTGCGGATAATGTTGTCTTTAATTTACGTAGTAATTTAGGGCAACAACCACAGCCTCTTGCCAAAATCGCTTCAGGTGGGGAACTTTCTCGAATAGCGTTGGCGGTACAAGTGCTAACAGCAAATAAACTTTCTACACCAACTATTATTTTTGATGAAGTTGATGTTGGAATTAGTGGTGCTACAGCAACAGCGGTGGGGCATTTATTGCGAGAATTATCAAAAAAATGTCAAGTATTGTGTGTGACCCATTTACCACAAGTGGCAAGTTATGGGCATCATCATTTTAATGTTGAAAAATTAGTCGCAGATAATGAAACAAAAACGAAAATGACTTATTTAAAACCTGAAGAACGAGTTCAAGCATTAGCTCGTTTGCTAGGGGGAAATAAAATTTCTGATGTTGTATTGGCGAATGCAAAAGAAATGTTGGATTTAGCACAAGAGAGTTAAGAATTGAGTTTGTTAGAAAACGATTTAAAAGCAGTATTTCATCAATGTTCTCACAATCCTTCATTTTATTTTTTATGAGAATTTGGTGTCACAATTGTCTGTAAAATAATGACACCTAAAGTTACAGGCTTACTGTTTCAAAACAAGCGGTTATTTTTTATTGAAAATTTACAAATTGTAAAAGTCATTAAAAATATAACCGCTTATTCTTTTATCTTCCGCTCTATAAAAATGTGATCTATGTCATATTTTCTGCTATGATTGATTTACTCCATTTTGACACTGAATTAAAATAAGTAACACTTCAAAAATGCCTTATTTAGTAAAAAAACAATTATAAAATTAAGGAAGAAATATGAAAAAGCAAGGTAATATCTTAGAAACAGTTAGTTCTCTATACAGTAGTTTAACTAAGACTGAAAAACGTATCGCAGAAATCCTATTACATACCCCAGAGCAATTAAATCAATGCTCTTTATCTGAGATTTCAAACGAAATTTCGGTTGGTGAGGCAACGTTTATTCGTTTTTGTAGAACTTTAGGTTTTAAAGGGTTTACAGATTTTAAATTAGCACTTGCGGTTGAATTAGCCACTAAGCAGAATAAAGATGAACCTATTTTTGAAGAAAATGTAAATGTTGGTGACTCTTATTTTGATATTGCGAAAAAATTACAATTAAGTATCAATCGAGTAGCCGAAGAAACGATCAGCTTACTTGATTTTGATGAGCTTGAAAAAGTTGTTAATGTATTGAGAAAAGCAAACCGCATTTTCTTATTTGGTGTAGGTACATCAGGATTGAGTGCGGAAGAAGCCAAAACTAAATTTATGCGAATTGGTTTATCCGTTGATGCGATTACTAATAACCATTTTATGTATATGCAAGCGGCACTGATGAATAAAAGAGATGTTGTGATTGGTATTAGTCATTCAGGATTCTCCCAAGAAATTATTCAAGCATTAGCGATTGCAAAAGAAAATAAGGCGACAACTATTGCTCTTACACATAATTTACGTTCTCCAATTACGCGAATTGCTGACTTTGTTTTAATCAATGGTAATAAACAAGGTAAATTTCAAGGCGATTCACTACGAACTAAAATTGCACAGCTTTTTGTTCTAGATCTTATTTATATGTTGATGGTTAAAGAAGACGAAGAAAAAGCAACAATAAGTAAACAAAAAACGCTTGATGCTATTTTAGAACAACGTTCTAATTTAAACTTGAAGAAAAAAGGAAAATTTTTATGAGACTTATTCCCTTAAATACAGCTGAAGATGTGAGCTTATGGTCTGCACAATATATTGTTGATAGAATTAACCAATTCCAACCAACGGCAGAAAAACCGTTTGTTCTAGGGTTGCCAACAGGTGGTACACCATTAAAAACCTATCAAAAATTGATAGAATTCTATCAAGCAGGAAAGGTGAGCTTTAAACATGTGGTCACTTTTAATATGGATGAGTATGTGGGATTACCAAAAGATCATCCGCAAAGTTATCATTATTTTATGTTTGAAAACTTTTTTAATCACGTTGATATTCAACCCGAAAATGTGAATATTTTAGATGGAATGGCGAAAGATGTTAATGAAGAATGCAAACGCTATGAAGAAAAAATTCGTTCTTATGGCAAAATTCATCTTTTTATGGGGGGCGTAGGAAATGATGGACACATCGCTTTTAATGAGCCAGCCTCATCGCTTTCATCTCGTACTCGCATTAAAACATTAACAGAAGATACGCTGATGGCAAACTCTCGTTTCTTTAATGATGATGTTAATCAAGTACCTAAATTTGCATTAACAATTGGCGTTGGAACATTACTTGATGCAGAAGAGGTGCTATTACTTGTCACGGGTTATAATAAAGCACTTGCCTTACAGGCTTGTGTAGAAGGGGCAATAAACCATCTTTGGACAGTAAGTAGCTTACAAATGCATAAAAATGCTGTGATTGTTTGTGATGAACCTGCGACACAAGAGTTGAAAGTTAAGACGGTTAAATATTTTAAACAGTTAGAAGAAAACGTTGCTCGTTAGTTTTTTTACATATTAGATAATACCCTCAAAGTGAGAAATAACTTTGAGGGTTTATTATTTCTGATGGATTAAATGTTAAAAAGCTTTATTTATCTAGTGTTAGATCAAAAAACAGTGGGAATTATCCTAAAAACTCCTTTTTGAATTAGCCTATCAAAATAAATTTTAGTATAATTTTATGGTAATAAAAAAAGTTCGCATTTGCATTATGGTTTTTTCTTATCTAATTTGGAGGTCAATAAATGTCAACAAGAAAACATAATTGTTTACAAAACAATAAAAGGGGAGTAACGAAGCTTTTTTGTTATTCCCTTCTTTCTCTTTCCATTTCAAATGCTCTTGCTGAAGAGGCTACATTAGGGACAATCAATGTTATTGACTCTCCTGAAAGTGTTCAAAATCATAAAGTTGGCGAAACAGTTAAAACATCAAAAACCTTAGAAAAACAACAAGTTTCAGACACGCGTGATTTAGTAAAATATGAAACGGGTATTTCTGTGGTTGAAAAAGGACGTATGGGGGCAAGTGGTTATTCTGTTCGTGGGGTTGATGAAAACCGTGTAAATATTACGATTGATGGTTTACAACAAGCTCAAACCCTTTCATCACAAGGCTTTAAAGAGCTGTTTGAAGGTTATGGAAATTTTAACAATACACGTAATGGCATTGAAGTTGAAACGGTTAAACAAGTAAACCTAGCAAAAGGATCAGATTCAACCAAAGTGGGCAGTGGTGCATTGGGTGGTGCAGTAATTTTTAAAACTAAAGATGCACGTGATTTCTTAATTGGAAAAGATTTTTACTATAAATTTAAAGCGGGCTATGCTTCTGCAAATAATGAGGATATGTTCTCACACACTCTTGCAGGGCGTTATAAAGATTTTGATGCGTTATTGGTAAGAACTGATCGTGATGGAACGAATTTAGAAAACTTCGGTTATGATAAATTTGATGATAATGTTCAAGGACGTTCTCGCCAAAAAGCTGATCCATATACGATAGAAAAAGCCAGTACACTTATAAAATTAGGCTATAACTTAAATGAAAATAACCGCTTTACTGTAATGTATGATGATTATAAAAATCACAGTAGAGGAAATGATTTTTCTTATACGCTTGCATTGGGTAAGGGAGATACAACAGGATGGAATAAAGATACGCCTGAGACAGATTTGCGTCATACTAATGATAGTTCAAAACGTCGTAATATCGCATTTAGTTATGAAAATTATGATGAAACACCACTTTGGGATAGCTTAAAATTGACTGTTTCTAGTCAAAAAATTACTCAAAAAGCAAGAACAGATGATTATTGTGATGGTGGTGATAATTGTGTGCAGTTCCAAAATCCAGCAGGTTTGCGTTTAGAAGGAAATACTATTGTTGATAAAGATGGTAAAGCAATATCTCCGGAAGTAATTACAACGAAAAGATTATGGATTGATTGGGCTGATCCAAATGATCCAACTAATTGGATCACTAGTTCTGATATAGGATTAAAGGATAAAAATGGTAATAAATATAACGCACTTTTTGAGAAAGTATGGCAAGAAAAGAATAAAGATATTATTTTAGATTGTTCGATTTGGGACTGTAATGGTAATTTTACGTTATTTGATATAACAGAGAGGGGAGATGATAAAAGAGTTAATGGACAATTTAAAATTGATCTTAGTCACCCAAATCAATGGGTAAAATATGGAACTCAGGAAGTAGTAAATCAGGATCCACAAGATAATAATTACGCAAAATTTATAGTTTCTGATATTAGAGATAATGGAAAAAACTATAAAAAAATTAGCCATACAGGAGCAGAATTCGATCATTATTATTATACCCTCTTCCCTAAGGGTAGTGGATTTACACAAAATACTTATAAGGATCGTGATTTAAATACAGATATTAAAGACATTCGTTTAGATTTAACAAAATCTTTGTCTGTTAAAGATCTTGATTTAAATCTAGGTTATGGTGTTGCTTATAATATCAGTAAAAAAAGTATGGTTAATAGAACCGGTGTAACATCTATTAAGGAAAAATGGTATGGCTGGTTATATGATAACGATGGTAAGATTTGTTTTGGTAGTTTCTGTCCTAAATCTGAACCAGATGAAAGTTTCTTACTTCCAGTAGAAGCAAAATCAGGATCGTTATATTTTACCAATAATACTCAGGTTAATGATTGGTTAGGTTTAAATGCAAGTTATCGTTATGATCGCGTTTCTTATAAACCTGAATATATTGATGGAGTGACCCCTAAATTACCAAATGATATGCTTAGAAATATGGTGGTTAAAACTAAACAATTTATTCCAAAGCCATTACCAAAAGAACCAAAGTCTTGGGATGATGAATATTGGACAGGTGGAGCTTACAGACAAGGTGAATTTTTGAAAGAAAAATTTAACAGTAAAAAAGCAGAATATGATGCAGTTGTGAAAGCTAATGAAGATGGTCCTAAATTATTAGCAGAACAAAATATAAAAGATAATATTAACTATCTTGCATCTCAAAAACCTAAATTTAGTCATAGCAGTTATTCATTAGGAGCAACATTAGATCCACAAGATTGGTTACGTATTCAAACAAAATATTCAACTGGATTTAGAGCACCTACATCAGATGAGCTTTATTTTACATTTAAGCACCCTGATTTTACGATTTTTCCAAATACGGATCTAAAACCTGAAACAGCGAAAACTAAAGAGTTAGCCTTTACTTTTTATAAAAACAATAGCTTTATTACTTTAAGTGGGTTTAGAACCGATTATCGTCATTTTATTGATTTAGATTTTAAAGGTGATCGTGGTTATTTAAAAACAGGGTTCCAAGATTTAGCTTGTGCTGATGGACAACAAGGTTGTCATAATTATCGTACTTGGCAAAATGTAAACCAAGATAAAGCGAAAGTTGTTGGCTTTGAAATTAACACTAAATTGTTCTTAGAAGAGCTTTCAACAAAATTAAAAGGCTTTAATGTTGGGTATAAATATACACATCAGAAAGGTAAAGTAACAGGAACGGCTATTCGTCATATTGCTGGAGAAGACCAAAAAGTCAGTGTTGAGTATCCAATGAATGCGATTCAACCAAACAAACATATTGTTTCTATCGGTTATATTGATCCAAATGATAAATTTGGGTTAGATCTTTACTGGACTCATGTTTCAGCTAAAGAAGAAAAAGATACTGTTGATACATTTGATCTTGCCAAACAAAGACCAAATAAATATCTTAGTAAAGGATTTGATGTGTTTGATGTGGTTGGCTTCTATAAACCAATTAAGCATTTGACCTTACAAGCGGGTGTGTATAATTTACTTAATAAGGATTATATGACTTGGGAAAATGCTCGCTCTATTCGTACCTTTGGTACAAGTAATATGATTTGTCAGCGTGGTAATGTAAAATCTCTTGGTTGTAATGCTGCGGATCAAGGTATTGAACGTTTCCATTCTCCAGAACGAAACTTCAAACTTAACGTGCAATATGAGTTTTAATCTTTAATGAAATAATTCTATTGTGGTTAAAATAATAGAATAAAAATCAACAAAGTATGCTGAATTTATAATTAGATTCAGCATATTTTTTTCTTTTCAGAAAATGTGTAAATTCTTCACAAAAAATAACCGCTATATTTATGTTAATTCTATTTAATAAAAATAAATTTAATTACCGATAGAGAATTTCATATTTTGGTAAGCTCAAAATTCAATAATAACAGTCAATTATATTGAAATTTGCAAATTTTTTATAAAATCTTACCGCTTGTTGCTTGAATTTATAGAAAGCCCCCCCATATATCTTCCGTTACACATAAAGGTGTAAATTTTTTTAATTTTCTTTTTAGGAGTAAACGCAATGAATATTCGTCCATTACACGATAAAGTAATTTTAAAACGTGAAGAAGTTGAAACAAGATCAGCAGGTGGGATTGTTTTAACGGGTAGTGCAGCAGAAAAATCAACTCGTGGTAAAGTGATCGCTGTGGGTACAGGTCGTATTTTAGATAATGGTTCAGTTCTTCCTATGCAAGTAAAAGTGGGTGATACCGTTATTTTTAATGATGGTTATGGCTTAAAATCAGAAAAAATTGATGGCGAAGAAGTGTTAATTTTATCAGAAGATGAAATTTTAGCGATTGTAGAATAATCAATTTGTTGATGTAGAAAGAAAAACGTCGAAAAAATTAAACAGAATAGAAGGAATAAAGAAATGGCAGCAAAAGATGTAAGATTTGGTAATGATGCTCGTGTAAAAATGCTTAAAGGTGTGAACGTATTAGCAGACGCAGTGAAAGTAACCTTAGGTCCAAAAGGACGTAATGTGGTTTTAGATAAAGCATTCGGTGCACCAACAATCACAAAAGATGGCGTTTCAGTGGCTCGTGAAATCGAATTAGAAGATAAATTCGAAAATATGGGTGCTCAAATGGTTAAAGAAGTAGCATCTAAGGCAAATGATGAAGCGGGTGACGGTACAACAACGGCAACAGTTTTAGCACAAGCAATCGTAAGCGAAGGCTTAAAATCTGTGGCTGCGGGTATGAACCCAATGGATTTAAAACGTGGGATTGATAAAGCGGTCATCGCCGTAGTTGAAGAGTTAAAAAATCTGTCTAAACCTTGCGAAACCTCAAAAGAAATTGAGCAAGTTGGAACAATTTCAGCAAACTCTGATTCAACAGTGGGTCAGTTAATTGCACAAGCAATGGAAAAAGTAGGTAAAGAAGGCGTAATTACCGTTGAAGATGGTTCAGGTTTAGAAGATGAACTTGCAGTGGTTGAAGGTATGCAATTTGATCGTGGTTACTTATCGCCATATTTCATCAATAAACCAGACGCTGGCACGGTTGAATTAGAAAATCCATTTATTCTTTTAGTGGATAAAAAAGTATCAAATATCCGTGAATTATTACCAACATTAGAAGCAGTAGCAAAAGTAAATAAACCATTGTTAATCATTGCAGAAGATCTTGAAGGCGAAGCGTTAGCAACATTAGTTGTGAATAATATGCGTGGTATCGTGAAAGTGGCAGCTGTTAAAGCACCAGGTTTTGGTGACCGTCGTAAAGCAATGTTACAAGATATCGCTATTCTAACTGCGGGTACTGTGATTTCAGAAGAAATCGGTATGGAATTAGAAAAAGCAGGTCTTGAAGAGTTAGGGCAAGCGAAACGTGTTGTGATCAGCAAAGACAATACCACTATCATTGACGGTATTGGCGATGAAGAGCAAATCAAAGGTCGTGTAGCACAAATTCGTCAGCAAATTGAAGAATCAACCTCTGATTATGACAAAGAAAAATTACAAGAGCGTGTGGCTAAATTAGCAGGTGGCGTGGCTGTAATCAAAGTAGGTGCAGCGACAGAAGTTGAAATGAAAGAGAAAAAAGACCGTGTTGATGATGCACTTCACGCAACGCGTGCTGCGGTTGAAGAAGGTATCGTTGCAGGTGGTGGCGTGGCGTTAGTGCGTGCGGCATCAAAAGTAGCAGAAACCTTAAAAGGCGATAATGAAGAACAAAATGTGGGTATCAAACTTGCATTGCGTGCAATGGAAGCACCACTTCGTCAAATCGTTGAAAATGCAGGCGAAGAAGCGTCAGTTGTGGCTCGTAATGTAAAAGACGGATCTGGTAACTTCGGTTATAACGCAAGCACTGAAAGCTACGGCGATATGTTAGAAATGGGTATCTTAGATCCAACCAAAGTAACCCGTAGTGCATTACAATTCGCTGCATCAATCGCAGGTTTAATGATTACCACTGAATGTATGGTGACAGACCTTCCAAAATCTGAAAATGCTGATTTAGGTGCCGCTGGAATGGGGGGTATGGGAGGAATGGGCGGAATGATGTAATCATTTCTGCTGATTCTTTTTGAAGCATTTAAAAACCCACTAATTTTAGTGGGTTTTTTTCTTGTAGTTAAATAAATAATCTTTTGTTTGTTGTCGTTAACGTTTATTGGATTTTTGAAAGTAGTTTAGGATTTTTAACCAAATTTCTTACTCCGTGAGCGTGATCTTCGCCAAATACATTCCCTTTACACCATTGTCCAACTGTTTGAATATTTACTTTTGCCACTTTTGGACGCACACTCCACGAAACTTGGAATGGAGAGCCTTTTTCATTATATCCAGGCCCAGTGGTTGAACCATTATATTGCACTGGCTCACCTGTATTTGTTGGAATATTTAAGGCTTGTTGATAGCCATTTTTAATGCCATATTGAGATAATTTAGTAAAGTCGAGAGCTTTATCGTCATTGACGAGTACATAAACTTGCGTTTCAACACGCAATTGAGGATTCTTAATTGAATCGCTTAAACAAGCACCTAATGTTTTTCCAGGTTTTACATCAGTACTAGAATAAACATAATGCACTTCAATTGTATCGCCAGAAGATAATGCACCATGTTTACTTGGGCAAATATTTTGTGAGACTGGTGCTAATTCTTTTTGTGAAAGTGTGCCACTGTATTTATAACCACTTTGGTAGCCTTTTCCATCGCCATTTCCTGCAAATAAAGAGAAATCTTTTGCTTTATGTTCTGCATTTTTATGAAAGTGTATATTACACAAATTCATTTGCGTGGATGCAGGTGCTTGTCCAAAAATAATGGTATTTTGCCCTTCTTTATTGTCTATATCTCTTGGAGACTGAGGGCCAACACCCTGATTTTTAGTATTGTTAGCCAACGCTTGACGTTGAGCACTAATAATATTATCTGTCACTGTTTTATGTTTGTTATGGGCATCCTGATTGTGGGGGACACAAGCTGATAATAGAACAACGGCAGAGAGGGCGAAAGGGAGTGTTTGATTCATAGCATTTACCTTGTATATTTTTATGTAACATAAAGTGAAGGTGTTCACCTTACTTTTCAGAGCATACCTTATTGCTCTATTTTTAACAAGTTTTCACAAAAATTGAGCAATTTCCTCGTTTAGAAACAGCCATATTAGATATAGATTGAGGTAATATTTTACTCTTATAATAGGGAAGAATAGTCCATTTAATAATCCAATTATGGATAGTATTTTATATCTATCTAGATTTTGTATAAAAATCACTTGAAAGTGTCGGCTTTTTATTTAAAAAAAAGTAAATTTAAGCTATCCTATCGGGTAATTTTTTCTATTAAATTTAAAGGTCACAAAATCATTATGCAACAACAATATAATCCAAAAGAAATTGAGAAGAGTGTTCAGCATTACTGGGCAGAAAATAAAGTATTTAAAGCAGTGAAAGACGCGTCAAGAGAGAAATATTATTGTCTTTCAATGTTCCCTTATCCATCTGGTCGTTTACATATGGGACACGTGCGTAACTATACGATTGGCGATGTAGTTTCTCGTTATCAACGTATGAATGGTAAAAACGTGTTACAGCCTATCGGTTGGGACGCATTTGGTTTACCAGCAGAAGGTGCGGCGATCAAAAATAAAACCGCCCCAGCAGCGTGGACTTACGATAATATCGAATATATGAAAAACCAACTGAAAATGTTAGGTTTTGGTTATGATTGGGATCGTGAGATTGCAACTTGTCGTCCTGAATATTATAAATGGGAACAGTGGTTCTTCACAGAATTATACAAAAAAGGCTTAGTTTACAAAAAGACTTCAACGGTAAACTGGTGTCCGAATGATGAAACCGTACTTGCAAATGAGCAAGTTCACGAAGGTTGTTGTTGGCGTTGTGATAGCCCTGTGGAACAAAAAGAAATTCCACAATGGTTCATCAAAATTACTGATTATGCAGAGCAATTATTGGGCGGATTAGATAATCTTCCACAATGGCCAGATATGGTTAAAACAATGCAACGCAACTGGATTGGTCGCAGTGAAGGGGTAGAAATTACCTTTGCGATTAAAGACAGTGAAGAGAAATTGCCTGTTTACACCACTCGCCCAGATACCTTCTTTGGTGTGAGCTATGTTGCGGTGGCAGCAGCACACCCATTAGTGCAACAAGCGGTCAAAAATAATCCAAAACTTGCAAGTTTTGTGAATGAAATCAAAAATACCAAAGTGGCAGAAGCCGAACTTGCGACAATGGAGAAAAAAGGAATGGCAACAGGCTTGTTTGCTATCCACCCATTAACAGGCAAAGAAGTGCCAATTTGGGTCGCAAACTTTGTGTTAATGCACTACGGAACAGGGGCGGTAATGGCTGTGCCTGCACACGATCAACGTGATTTTGAATTTGCAAAAAAATACGATTTGCAAATTAACCAAGTAATTGCACCGCTTGATGATGCAACTGAAATTGATTTAAGCAAGGCTGCTTTTGTTGAACACGGTAAATTAGTGAACTCAGGCGAGTTTGATGGCTTAGATTTTGACGGTGCATTTAATGGCATTGCGGATAAATTAGAAAGTTTAGGTTGTGGTAAACGTCAAGTAAATTATCGCTTACGTGATTGGGGTGTTTCTCGTCAACGTTATTGGGGTGCCCCAATTCCAATGGCGACTTTAGAAAATGGTGAAACGATTACCGTACCAATGGGTGATCTTCCTGTTGTTTTACCAGAAGACGTGGTAATGGACGGTGTGAAAAGTCCAATTAAAGCGGATCCTGAATGGGCAAAAACCACCATTAACGGACAGCCTGCAACGCGTGAAACTGATACGTTTGATACCTTTATGGAATCATCTTGGTACTACGCACGTTACACAACACCACAATGCAATACCGCAATGTTAGATGCTGATGAAGCAGATTACTGGTTACCAGTGGATCAATATATCGGCGGAATTGAACACGCTACAATGCACTTATTATACTTCCGTTTCTTCCATAAATTATTGCGTGATGCAGGCTTTGTAACTAGTGATGAGCCAGCAGAAAAATTATTATGTCAAGGAATGGTGTTAGCAGACGCATTCTATTACACAGGCGATAATAACGAGCGTATTTGGGTATCACCAACCGAAGTGACGATTGAGCGTGATGAAAAAGGTCGTATTACCAAAGCCGTTGATAAAGAAGGGCGTGAGTTGGTGCATACTGGTATGACCAAAATGTCAAAATCAAAAAATAATGGTATTGATCCACAAGAAATGGTGGAAAAATACGGTGCGGATACGGTGCGTCTATTTATGATGTTCGCAGCACCTGCTGAAATGACATTAGAATGGCAAGAGTCTGGTGTAGAAGGTGCAAAACGTTTCTTAGGTCGTGTATGGAATTTAGTGTTTGATTATCAACAATCACCTGCAACGGTTGCATTAGATCCTTCTGCGTTCAATGCGGATCAAAAAGCATTACGTCGTGAAGTGCATAAAACTATCGCCAAAGTGAGTGATGATATTGGTCGTCGTCAAACATTCAATACCGCTATCGCAGCAGTAATGGAGTTGATGAACAAATTAACCAAAGCACCACTTGAAAATGATCAAGACAAAGCGATTATGGGCGAAGCGTTAAGTGCGGTTGTGCGTATGCTTTATCCAATCACACCACATATCTGTTTTGAATTGTGGAAAGTGTTAGGCAATGAAACCAATATTGACAATGCCGAATGGGTCACTTTTGATGAAGCTGCAATGGTTGAAGATGAAAAACTGATTGTGGTTCAAGTAAACGGTAAAGTGCGTGGTAAAGTAACCGTTGCCGCAGACGCTGATGAAGAAACCGTTAAAGAGCTTGGCTTAAATGATGAAAATGTGAAACGTTTTACCGACGGAATGAACATTGTCAAAGTGATTTATGTGAAAGGTAAATTATTAAATGTGGTTGTAAAACCATAAAATAATTTTGTAAGTTGATGACGGCAGGGCTTGCCCTGTCGCTACATTATGGATTTAAAATAGGTAAGATTATGTATAAAAAACTTTCGCTTATCGTTGTACTTTTTATGACAACAATGCTCACTGCTTGTGGCTGGCATTTTAAAAATGCTGAAATTTTGCCTAAAACATTGCAAACACTAACCTTTGAAACGAGTGAGCCTTACAGTGATATGTCACGAACATTGCGTAATGAATTATTACTTAATAATATTACGTTGGTTCAAGATAAAAAAGATATTGCCGTGTTGCGTTTGAATAACACATCCAATTCATCACAAGTTGCGTCAGTATTTAAAAATGCACGTGGAGCGGAGAAAATTTTAAGTGTAAAAGTAACCGCAAGTTTAACATTACCAAATAAGAGCGGAAGTTATCCGATTGAAGTGGTGGTGCATCGCACTTTCTTTGATGACTCTCGTGCCGCATTAGCAAAATCATCAGAAAAAGAAATGATGGTAGCGGATATGTATCGCCAAGCTTCTCGCCGTATCATTATTAAAATGATTGCTTTACATAAAAGTATTAAATAAGTTTAAATTATGCAAAAAATTTATCCTGAAACAGTAAAAATAAGCTTGGAAAAAGGATTACAAAGTGCTTATTTTTTAGTAGGTAATGATTTGTTATTGGTTAATGAAACCAAAGATCTTATTGTGCAAACAGCACGGGATCAAGACTTTGATGAAAAAGTAGAAATCACGGTTGCCAATGATACCAATTGGGATAATTTATTTGAGCAAATACAATCAACAGGGTTATTTTTTAGCCGTCAAATTATTATTTTAAATCTACCAGAAAATATCAATATTGCTTATCAAAAGCAGTTACAACAACTCGCTGAGTTTGTTCATTCTGATATTTTGCTGATTTTTCATCTACCAAAATTTAATAAAACCATTGAAAAACAAAAGTGGGTAAGTGTATTTAATGGCATACAAATTAACTGTCAAACGCCAGATCAAAACAAGTTAGCAGGATGGATTTATCATCGTAGTCAGACGATGAATTTAGTGTTAGACAATGAGGCAACACAGCTTTTATGTTACAGCTATGAAGGGAATTTATTGGCTTTGAAACAGGCTTTACAATTATTAGAATTGCGTTTTTCAGGCAAAACAATAGATGTAAAAAAAGTTAATCAGATTATTGAACAGTCTTCACAATTTACCCCTTTTCAATGGATAGACGCTTTGCTTGAAGGCAAAATAAAACGTGCGATTCGCATTTTATCTTATCTTAAAAATGAAGATACTCAACCAGTTGTTTTATTAAGAATTATTCAAAAAGAATTATTTACTTTGATGGAATTGAGTTGTAATAATTTGCAAAATTTCGATAAAAATAGACCGCTTATCCATCAAAATTTACGTGTAGAATTTGACCGCTTAAAAGTGTGGCAAAACAAGCGAGGCTTATACCAAAATATAATGAACCGCTTGAATTATCAACAACTTTTCCAATTATGCCAAACCCTTGCTGAGCTTGAACGATTGGTTAAAAAAGAGTTTAGCGATGAAATTTGGTTTGAGTTGGAACGTTTTTGTCTTAAATTCAAATAAGGAATAAAAAATGAAAAAACTATTTTTAAGTAGCTTAATTATGTCAACATTATTACTGGTAGGGTGTAATGATGATAAAGCAGAGCAAAAGATTCAGCAGTTAGAAGCTCAAGTTAAACAGTTAACGCAAGAGCAGATGGTAAAAGTAGAAGATAAAGTCGTTTTGTTTCAAAAGCAAGATGAAACATACCCTGTTGAGTTTTCTATTACAACATTAAAAACAAACAAAGAATGGCTGAATTCATTATTGGTTGAGCAATTATTAGTCAAGCAAATGGAGTCTAAACAAGAGCTGAAAATAGAAAATCCAAAAGCTGAATTGATTAAAATTATGGAACAAAAATACCAAAATGAAATGAATGAAGCGAAGGAACTGTTTGCGGATCAACCAAAAGAAAAAATTAGTGGGACGTATTTTAGTGCGGTCGATCACACAAATATGGATTATGTAGGGCAGAAAGAGAATATTGCAACTTTTACACAATCTTATTATAGCTACATCGGTGGTGCACATGGTATGTATCATACAAATTATATTAACGTAGATTTAAATAAACAGAAGATGTTAACGTTGGATGATTTGTTTAGCCAAGAAAATCAAGCAAAATTAAAAGAGATGTTATGGCAACGCTATGAGCCACAGTATAATTCTGCTGATGGAAATATGGGCTTTTTCTTTAAGAGCAAACAGAAGCTTTATCTACCAGCTGATTTCTATTTTTCAGCGGTAGGGATCAATTTTGTTTATCCCGTGTATGAAATTGGTGCTTATGCTGATGGGCAAAAAGAGTTAATGCTTTACTGGCAAGAGATTGAAGAGTTGATTAAACCAGAATATCGTTTTAGTAAGCCAGTGATCAGTGAATAAATTATTTGGGGTGTAAATTAAACGCCCCAATTTTTATCTTTTATCCCTTTATTTCCCATTTTCCAATCTGTTTTACATAATCACTTTTTAAACTTAATAATGGTAATTTAGAATTCTCAAAATGACGAACTAATTGATGTTGCATCAAATTTAAGGTATCTAATCCTGCTAATGTATTCGGCGTATGTTTTTGTGCAAAACAAACAAGTTGTGATAAAGCAAGGCTTGATTCAATACTTGAACTGATCACAACTTGTAATCCTTGTTTGTGGGCTTGTTCAATAAGTTTTTGGCATTTTTCAAGTGACCCAGTTAGGGTAGGCTTAATAATATAAGCGGTCATATTTTGGATGTTTTTTGCAAAAAAATTACTTTCTCGTAAACTTTCATCAAAAGCAATAGGGATCAAAAATTGTTGAGCAAAGATGCTTGATTGTTCGGGGGTTGCACAAGGTTCTTCAATAAAATCAAATTTTAAGCGGTCATTTTTTGTAAATCTTTTACCAAATTCGACCGCTTGTTGCCAGTTCCACTGACGATTTGCGTCAAGACGTAATTTTAAATTTGGAATGTTATTAAAGAGATATTTTATTTTTTCGACCTCTTTTTCTAATGATTCTATTCCCACTTTAAACTTACCAATTTTTATTGGCATTTTTTCAAGCTCAGTTTTAAAAATAGCGAGATCACCTTTAAATAATGGGACGCTGGAAAGTTTTTTAGCTGATTGGAGCTCTCCTTTTAATTCAGCTAATGCACAGCTTAGTCCAAATGCAACGCTGGGATATAAGTTATCTAGTAAAATATCATCTAAATTGCAGGATTGATTTAATAGCTCTTTAATTTGTCTTTCTGATTGTTCAAGTGTTTCATCGCTAAAGAAGGGAAGGGGAGCGATTTCTCCATAGCCAACTATTCCATTATATTTAAGTTCAATAATGAGACCTTGACGATAATGGAGCTGATGTCCTCTTAGAATTAGGTTTGTTTGAATAGGTAACTGATAATGGTAAAGCGTTGATATCATTGTATTATCTTATTTTTTATCAAGTTTTAGATATGAGAATGGTAATGTAACAAATTTTGATGTTTTATCCTATAAAAATTTGTTTGATATAGTATGAATCGAAATAAAAACGCCCTTTTCTTTTAAATAGAAAAGGGCGTGTTATTAGAGATGAAAATTATTTTTCAATATCAAATTGTACTTCATCAACAAGTTGTAATGCTTGTTTGTAATGTTCAGCAATTTTTTCTAATTGTAATTGATCTGGTGTAAACTCTCCCCAGCTTGCTACAAGTTCAGAACGTTCAACACCGTTTTTAACTGGGAATTCGTGGTTTAATTCAGCATAAAGTTTTTGTGCTTTATCGCCAGTTAAGTATTCCATCAACTTAATTGCATTTTCTTTATTTGGTGCATATTTAGAAAGTGCCATACCACTGATGTTTAAGTGAGCACCATTTTTACCTTTAGGGAAGTTGATAATTGCTTTTTCTGCTAATGGTTTTTGCTCTGGATCAGTTAGCATTTTACCAAAGTAATAGCTATTCGCTAATGCGTAATCACATTCGCCTGATGCAATACCTTTAATTTGAGCACGGTCATTACCTTGTGGTTTACGAGCTAAATTTGCTTTCAACCCTTTTAAGAAATCACGAGTTTGATCTACACCATAATGCTCAATTAAAGAAGCGAATAATGATACATTGTATGGGTGTTTACCTGAACGGATACAAATTTTACCTTTGTATTCTGGTTTTGCTAAATCAATATAATCAAAGTCAGCTGGTAATTTTCCTACACGATCTTTTGAGGTGTAAACCGCTCTTGAACGCGTTGTTAATGCAAACCAGTCTCCATCAGAATCACGGAATTGCATTGGGATATTTTGTTCTAATACATCAGATTTTACTTTTTGAGTAAAATTAGAATCAACTAATTCCATTACACGAGAAATATCTACGGTTAATAGCACATCAGCAGGGCTTAATTCTCCTTCTTCTTGAATACGTTTAATTAAACCTTTATCAGCAAAAAGGACATTGACTTTAATGCCTGTATCTTTTTCAAACTGTTCTAACATTGGGTTAATTAAATGAGGTTGACGATAAGAATAAACGTTAACTTCATTTTTAGCAAAAGCGGTTGTTGATAGAACAAGAGGAAGTGTTAAAGCACAAGTTGATAAAATTTTTTTCATCATATTTTCCTTAAATTTGAGAGTGAAAAAATAAACAATCCATAGAGAAATGGATAGGTAGCTAATAGTAATTTAGGAAAACAAAGATGTCAATAAGAATTGTTATCAATAAGAAGCGGGATAATTGGTCTAATGTGTTTACTCTTTAATGATAATTCTCATTGAGGTGTTTTAAAATAGCCTATTGTTTATATAAAACTTTGGGGGATTATTTTGCTTTTTTATTGGCTTTATTTAAATACGAAATTGATATTAAACTAAAAGGGCTGATATCCGTGAAATACGGTAATCAGCCCTTTATAAATAATCTAATGTGAAACTAATCTTTACCAACGTGAAGAATTGCAAGGAATGCTTCTTGTGGTAATTCAACATTACCCACAGATTTCATTCGTTTTTTACCTTCTTTTTGTTTCTGCAATAGTTTTTTCTTACGGCTTACATCACCACCATAACATTTTGCTAATACGTTTTTACGCAATTGTTTAACCGTTGAACGAGCAATGATTTGGTTACCAATCGCAGCTTGAATAGCAATATCAAATTGTTGTCTAGGAATCAGCTCTTTCATTTTTTGTACTAATTCACGACCACGGAAAGCAGCATTACTTCTATGAATAATCAAGGCTAGGGCATCAACACGCTCTCCATTGATCATCACATCCACACGTACCATATCATCGACTTGGAATTTCTTGAAATTATAATCCAATGATGCATAACCACGAGAAGTCGATTTAATTTTATCAAAGAAGTCTAATACTACCTCACCCATTGGGATCTCATAGGTTAAAGCAACTTGATTACCGTGATAAACCATATTGGTTTGCACACCACGTTTTTCAATACAAAGTGTAATCACATTACCTAAATATTCTTGTGGCACAAGGATATTACATTCTGCAATCGGCTCACGAATTTCCGCAATATTATTTAATGGCGGTAACTTCGCTGGGCTATCCACATATTCAACACCACCATTATTTAGTGCTACTTCATAAACCACGGTTGGGGCGGTTGTGATTAAGTCTAAATCATATTCACGCTCTAAACGTTCTTGGATAATTTCCATATGCAATAAGCCAAGGAAACCACAACGGAATCCAAAGCCAAGTGCTGATGAGGTTTCTGGTTCATAGAATAATGACGCGTCATTTAGGCTTAATTTACCCAGTGCGTCACGGAATGATTCATAATCATCAGAACTCACAGGGAATAAACCCGCATAAACTTGTGGTTTTACTTTTTGAAAACCTGGTAAAACATTGGCGGCAGCATTATGCTGATGAGTGATGGTATCCCCAACTGGTGCACCTAAGATGTCTTTGATACCACAAACAACCCAGCCCACTTCGCCACAATGTAATACATCTGTATCGGTTTGTTTTGGCGTGAAAATCCCTAAACGATCAATATTATAATTGATACCGGTACTCATCATTTTGATTTTATCATTTTTACGTAACGTACCATTTTTAATACGCACCAATGACACAATGCCTAAATAATTATCAAACCAAGAGTCAATAATTAAGGCTTGTAATTTTTCATTAGGATCGCCTTCTGGTGTTGGCATTTTAGTGACAATTTCTTCTAAAACATCTTCAATTCCCACGCCTGTTTTTGCTGAACAGCGAACAGCCTCAATCGCCTCAATACCAACAATGTCTTCAATTTCTTCTGCGACACGTTCTGGCTCAGCTGCTGGTAAGTCAATTTTATTTAAAATCGGCACAACTTCCAAATCCATACCCAAAGCGGTATAACAGTTTGCGAGGGTTTGAGCTTCAACGCCTTGTCCTGCATCAACAACTAATAATGCACCTTCACAAGCCGCAAGAGAACGTGATACTTCATAAGAGAAATCCACGTGTCCCGGTGTATCGATAAAGTTTAATTGGTAAGTTTCACCGTCTTTAGCTTTGTAATTTAAGGTGACACTTTGTGCTTTAATTGTAATGCCTCGCTCACGTTCTAGCTCCATCGAATCTAAAACTTGCTCAGCCATTTCACGATCTGTTAAACCACCACAGGTTTGAATTAGACGATCAGAAAGGGTTGATTTTCCGTGATCGATATGTGCGATGATTGAAAAGTTACGAATATTTTTCATTTCCATTTTATATGTCCATTTTCTATTTTTTATAAGGAATGCTATTTTTAAGAAATATTTTCCTGTAATTAGTTTGTAAATGTATAACCGATGAATTTTACCTGAAATTAACAAAAATTGAAAAGAAAAGCGGTCGGATTTAGATCAAAATTTGCAAAAAAGTAAAAATAGAAATAAAAATAGTGAAAAAGGATTATTTAAAGAATGAAATAATCGTGTCTAGGTTAGGAAGTAGTCCCATTAGAGCAATCATTGTACCGATAATCCAATACATATTATGTTTGCTTTCTGTACGAAATTCACGTAACTCGGAGCGTACATCTTTTATTTCATTGTGTAATTCTGATTTAACGCTCTGAATGTCATTTTTGAGTTCAGTTCGAACATCTTGAATATCATTTTTAAGTTCAGTTCGGGTTTCTTGCAACTCAGTTCTAACATTTTGAATTTCACTTCGCAATTCAATTCGAGAATCCTTTACTTCCTTTTGTAATCCATTACGTGTAGTGAGTAGCTCTTCTCTTGTATCACGAAGTTCTTCACGGGTAGCAGAATGCTGAGCAATATCAATGATTACTTTGAGTAGATCTTTTGATGTGAGGTGATCCTGTTCGTTGTAATTTTGTTTATCCATAGTATTGCTCCTTTTTGATTATTATATAGTCTATCTGCAATTTTTCAATAAGGGAATTATAGGTATCCTATTGGTTTTTTTATACATCAAAATATTTATTTTGCGATTTAGATCGCAAAATGTGTAAAAATCTTAAAAAATATGACCGCTTGTGAAGAGTTTAATCAAGGTCAATAATTTGAACTGAACGGATTTTTTTTACTTCTTCAGAATCGTGAGAAATATAAATTGCGGGGAGCTTACGTTGAGCTAGATAGTCCATTAAATAGTTTAAAATAATCCCTTTGCGGTATTCATCAATCGCTGAAAAAGCCTCGTCAAAGAGGAATAATTTAGGTGTATTCATTAAGGACTGAATCACTAATGCACGTTGAGTTTCACCTGATGAAAGCTGTTCAGGTAATTTATCTTTGCAGTGTTCTAAGTCAAAAACGGCAAATAATTCATCTAAATTTGGGAGAGCATAATCGGTGCAAAAGCGTCTTTTTTGAGCAAAGGCGATATTTTTTACTACACTCATAAAAGGGAATAATTGACTGTCTTGTCCGACATAACCAATTGGGCGTTTTTCAGTGGGAATAAAAAAACTATCTTGTTGAAAAATTTGATTGTTTAGGCTAAAAAATCCTGTTGGTAATTGGTCTAAGCCTGCCATTAGGCGTAATAAACTGGTCTTGCCACAGCCTGATTTTCCTTTAATCACGGTGATTTTATCGCTGGATAATTCTGTTTTAAAAGAGAGTGAGAAATCAGCTCGTTTTATATTGAAATCGCATTTTATGGTCATTACAGTTTTACCACACTATTAAATGAATGATTGATTTTAAAGATAAATAATAATAGAACGAAAGAGATCACTAACAGAATGCCCGCTAGCCAGTGAGCTTGTAAATAATTGAGTGATTCCACGTGATCGTAAATCGCAATGGAGACAACCTGTGTTTTATTCGGAATATTACCCCCGAGCATTAACACTACGCCAAACTCCCCCAATGTGTGTGCAAATCCTAAAACAGATGCCGTCATAAAGCCTCGTTTTGCCATAGGTAATACAATGTGAATAAAGCGATCCAACGGCTTGGTATTCAGCACTTTTGCTGTTTCAATAATGTTTTTATCAATACTTGCAAACGCATTGGTTAAAGGTTGAGTTACATAGGGGAATGAATACACAATCGAACCAATTACTAAACCAGAGAAAGAAAATAAAATGGTTTCTCCGGTGAGTTTGAACACCGTTGAACCAATAAAACTATTTGGATTTAATAAAATTAGCAGATAGAAGCCGAGTACCGTTGGTGGCAATACCAGTGGTAGAGCAATCAGAGCTTCAATAATAAATTTGAAACGACAACGAGAGGTTGCGAGCCAAAACGCAATCGGTGTGCCGATAATAAGTAGGCACACCGTTGTTGTAATGCTCAATTTAAATGAAAGTAACAGTGCTTGAAACGAGAGTTCATCAATCATTGAGTGAGTATCCGTCTGCTAAAATCAAATCTTTTGCGTCCTTAGATTGAAAAAAATTTAAGAATTGTTGGACTTCTTCATTATCGTGAATAATGGCGACATCTTGTTTGATCGGCGAATGATAATGTTGTGGGACAAGCCAAAAAGTATTTTCATTCATATTTTTATTTTGTTTAATTTGAGAATATGCCACAAAGCCTGAATCACTCGCACCTGATTCTACAAAATGATAGGTTTGAGCGATATTTTCCCCTAACACAAATAACGGCTCTTTTTCTTTTAATAAAGTGAGTTTGGTTAGTGTTTCTCTCGCGGCAATACCATAAGGTGCATATTTAGGATTTGCTAACGCCAAATGTTTAGTTGGTTGTTTGATGGTATTTTCAAAATTAATTTTTGAACCTTTGTATTGTGGTTGCCAATATACCAAACGTCCTACGGCATAAGTAAAAGTGTGAATCGCTTTTTGCTGTTTTAATAATTCATTAGGGCGTTTTTGATCCGCTGAAAAGAATAAATCGATCGGCGCACCATATTGGATTTGTGCATAATGCTTACCGCTTGAACCTGAAAGCACGTTCACGTTATTTGACGTATATTTAGCAACAATTTTCTGCATTGTTGGGACAAAATTACTTGCCACAGCGACGTTAATATCTGCAAAAGTTTTGGTTGTAATCAGTAATAGAAAAGTAGTTAATGTAATAAAACGCATTTTGTATAGATTAAAAGATTTTTGAGTGGAGCATTTATAATATTGTTGAACAAAAAAAGCAACTATTTTGCATAATAAATTCAAATAATTGTTGATAAACCATACCGTTTTTTGCACAATTATTCTGCGTTCACTTGTTTAAAAAGGATGTAATAATGAAAAAATTAGTATTAGCGATAACTCTTTCTTTGATTTTAACCGCTTGTGGTAGTGGTGGAGGTTCATCTTCTTCAATGGAACAACCTAATTTTGCAGAAAAAGAAGGAACAAAAGTTTCTGCATTTTTTATGTCTGAAACTTTGATAGAGCCTCATAAACATACTCACGGGATCAATACATTAGCACTTATACCGAATGAGGGAAAATTTAAGGGAAAAGAGGTAACTGTTTCTTTAATCCCTGAAAAAGTGAAATCAAATAGCGTATTTCATTATATAGATGCCAAAGATATACATAATAGTGTTGGAAATGCTCTTCAGGAAACAGAAAGTTTGATTGTAAGTGGTCGAAATTATCAAAATTCTCGTTTCGGTGTTTTTGTTGATTCGGAAGATAATTATTTTCTTACGTTTACACAAGGAGTTGTAACCTCCCAAAACGATTTGCCGAAAAGTGCTAATGTAACCTACCGTGGTAATGGATTGGCAATGTTACGAATAGAAAAACAAATAGTTAATAATCCTGAAAAAGATTTATACCATCTTGAAAGTGGATGGGTTGAAGGTAAAAGTGAATTTACAGTAGATTTTGTGAATAAGAAAATATCTGGGTCACTAAAAGATTTTAAAGAAGGTAAAAATGGCTTGAATATTCCTACGATAATAATTGGAGCGAAATCATTTAGTAATCAATCTGAATATATTATCAATCATATGTATGAGGATAAAAAAATGAATAAAGGAGAATTATTAAAAGCACAATTTTATGGTAATAAAGCCGCAGAGCTAAGTGGTCAATATGCTAAAAGATTAGATGAAGAAAAAGTTATTTGGGCTGTGTTTGGTGCGAAAAAGCAATAATTGAGTTTTGAATTTTACACATTATACAAACCTCTTTTCTAATGGAGCAATCTAAAAGAGAAGAGGTTTTTCATATTCTAAAATTTAAGAAGAATAAATAGCGGTTTATTTTTCATTAACATTTGCAAATTTGATCATTTTACTAGAAAATACTCCGCTTTACATTTTCTCTCTTGTGAGGAAATACTGACTTGTTATCAGATGGGAATTACTTATTATGTTAGATACAAAAACCAAACCAGAATTATTATCCCCAGCGGGAAATTTGAAAAATATGCGTTATGCCTTTGCTTATGGTGCAGACGCTGTTTATGCGGGGCAACCTCGTTATAGCTTGCGTGTACGAAATAACGATTTTAATCACGCTAATTTGCAAATTGGGATCGATGAAGCCCACGCACTTGGCAAAAAATTCTATGTGGTGGTAAATATCGCACCACACAATTCAAAATTAAAAACCTTTATCCGTGATATTAAAAAAGTCGTGGATATGAAACCTGATGCCTTGATTATGTCTGATCCAGGTTTAATTATGATGGTGCGTGAAGCTTTTCCTGAAATGGATATTCATCTTTCTGTGCAAGCAAATGCAGTAAACTGGGCAACGGTTAAGTTCTGGAAGCAAATGGGCTTAACTCGTGTGATTTTATCTCGTGAGCTTTCTCTTGATGAAATTGCAGAAATTCGCAAAGAAGTGCCTGATATGGAAATTGAGATTTTTGTACATGGTGCATTGTGTATGGCGTATTCTGGACGTTGCTTACTTTCTGGCTATATCAATAAGCGTGATCCAAATCAAGGTACTTGTACTAATGCGTGTCGTTGGGAATATAAAACCGAAGAAGCAAAAGTGGATGAAGTAGGCAATATTGTTGATAAAGAAAATCAAATTGAAATCAAGAATGTTGCACCAACGCTGGGTTTAGGCGAAACAACGGACAACGTGTATCTTTTATCTGAAAAAGGTCGACCAGAAGAAAAAATGAGTGCCTTTGAAGATGAACACGGCACTTATATTATGAATTCAAAAGATTTACGTGCGATTGAACACGTGGAAACCTTGACTAAAATGGGCGTACATTCACTGAAAATTGAAGGGCGTACTAAATCATTCTACTATTGTGCAAGAACAGCACAAGTTTATCGTAAAGCGATTGATGATGCAGCCGCTGGTAAGCCATTTGATCGTAGTTTAATGACAACCCTTGAAAGCCTTGCACATCGTGGGTATACCGAAGGATTCTTACGTCGTCACACTCACGATGAATACCAAAATTATGATTATGGTTATTCAATTTCTGATAAACAACAATTTGTTGGAGAATTTACGGGTAAACGTAACGATCAAGGCATGGCAGAAGTTGCGGTTAAAAATAAATTTTTAGTGGGTGATACCGTTGAATTGATGACACCAAGCGGTAATATTACCTTTAAAATTTGCAAAATGTTAAACCGTAAAAATGAAGAAGTGGATTCAGGAAAAGGCGATGGACATTTTGTCTTTTTAGATGTACCACAAGATATTGATTTAAACTATGCGTTGTTGATGCGAAATTTAGAAGGAACGAATACAAGAAATCCACATAAAAGTTAAAAATATATTTTAAGTGGTCGTGGCGTATTGTATATGCTTAAATAATTTAGAGAATGGATAATAAAGGGGCGTTATAACACGCCCCTTTATTAGATTATTTTGCTTCTTCTTTTACATTATCTGTTGTTTCTTCTTTGCTCTCCTCTGAAACTTTCATTTGCTCTAAAGCTTCAGTACAAGTTTTATCTTGGGTTTGTTCATCTAATAAAGCCAATTGTGCTTTATTTTCATCATATTGTTTTTGTGCAACTTCCAATTGTTCTACAGGCAATGCTTTTAAATTTGTTTCTACTTTATGAAAATATTCTGTACATTTTGCAGAAAGACCTTCGGCTGAAGCTGATGCTGCAATGCCAGCGAATGATAAAGCTAAAACTAATTTTTTCATTTAAAATACTCCTAATAAAATAAATATAAACACATTTATAATATCTATAATGTGAGATGATTCCTCATCCGCACTATTTGTCAAAGCTAATTAGTTAAAGTTCACAAATTTAAAAAAATAAAAATGATTTTTTTTGTAATGAATTGTAATATAAAGGTATTTTGTTGGTTTAAAAATAAGCTATTCGTAAGTGATAGGATAGAATTGATAACATTAAGCGGTCATATTCTTTTTAAAATTTGCAAAATATTACATTGTAAAAATGAAGCAGTGGATGCAGGAAAAGATGATATATATTTTATTTTTTAGACGTACCACAATATGTTGATTTAAGCTATGCGTTTTTGAAGCGAAATTTAGCAGGAATCACGGCATCAATAAATAAAAGTGAGTATAGTAATGAAAAAAAGCTTCATTCCCTCAATTTAGGAAACGAAGCTTTTTAATGTATGACAGCTAACGCGTTAATTTTTCTAGCATAACATCACAACATTGATCTAATAATTGATAAGTTTCATCAAAATTACCGGTGTACCACGGATCAGGAATATGATCGTAAGCCAAATCAGGGCAAAGTGATGTGACATTAAATAGCTTCTCTGTATTTTTACCAAATAATCGTTCTAAATCCTTGAGATTTTGATTATCCATTGCGATGATATAATCAAAATAATCCCAATCTTGTTTTCGCACTTTACGGCTTATAAAACCAAAATGATCAATCTGATGTTTAGCGAGTTGCTTTTTAGTATCTTTGTGCATATCTTCGCCATCGTGCCAACCTGATGTGCCTGCACTGTCAATAGATACTCGATCTTCAAGATGGGCCTGTTTAATTTTGTGTCGCATAATATATTCTGCCATTGGCGAGCGACAAATATTTCCCAAGCAGACAAATAAAATATTGGTTTGTGGTTTCATTTGATTTTCCGATATTGCTGTTTTCACTCCCCGTGCTGGTGGTTAGTGAGCTTATCCAACCATCGAAGGGTAAGAAAACTATATAAAAAGCACTTATGCTTCGACAAGCTCAGCAACCGTGCTTTGATAAACTACAACTGTAAATTTTCTATAAAATATAACCGCTTACGCTTTACGCCACGTTGTGCCATTTGCACCGTCTTCTAGCACAATGCCCATTGCCGTTAATTTATCACGTGCTTCATCGGCTTTTGCCCAGTCTTTATTCGCTCGTGCGTCATTACGTTGTTTGATTAAAGCTTCAATTTCTGCCACTTCATCATCGTTGCTATCGCCTTGTAAAAAGCTTTCAGGATCTTGTTCTAATAGACCAAGTACGCCTGCTAACTCTTTTAATTTAATTGCGAGTTGATTTGCTTTTACTTGATCTTCTTTTTTCAATTTATTCAACTCACGCACCATTTCAAACAATACTGCTAATGCTCCCGGTGTGTTGAAATCATCGTCCATTGAGGTTTTGAAATTTGCAATATAATGATCAAATTCGACCGCTTGTGCTGATACAGATAAATCGCAACCACGCAATGCAGTATATAAACGTTCTAAGGCTGTGCGAGCTAAATCTAGGTTTTCTACACTGTAATCAAGTAAGCTACGATAATGAGCAGTGAGGAAGAAATAGCGTAAACTTTCCGCATCATAGCGTTCTAACATTGTGCGAATGGTAAAGAAATTCCCCAATGATTTTGACATTTTTTCTTTATCAATGGTTAGCATTCCTGTATGTAACCAATAGTTTACATAATTGCCACCGTTCGCACAGCAAGATTGTGCAATTTCATTTTCATGATGTGGGAACATTAAATCTGCACCGCCACCGTGAATATCAAAATGTTCGCCAAGTTCTTTGCTGTTCATTGCCGAACATTCAATATGCCAACCTGGACGACCTTTGCCCCACGGAGAATCCCAGCTTGGTTCATTCTCTTTCGACATTTTCCAAAGTACAAAATCCATTGGGTTGCGTTTGATACTTTTAATTTCAACCCTTGTACCTGCTTGTAATTGCTCTAAATCTTGACGAGATAATGCACCGTAATTTTTAAAACTTGGTACGCTAAACATTACATCGCCATCTTCTGAAACATAAGCGTGTCCTTTAGCGATTAAACGTTCTACCATTGCGATAATTTCAGCAATGTGTTGTGTGGCACGTGGCTCGACATCTGGGCGTAAAATATTTAATGCGTCAAAATCTTTGTGCATTTCTACGACCATTCTTTCCACTAATTCATCACAGGTTTCGTTGTTTTCAAGGGAACGTTTGATAATTTTATCGTCCACATCGGTAATGTTACGTACATATTTCACATCGTAGCCTAAATAACGTAGATAACGCACCGCCACATCAAAAGAAACAAAGGTTCTACCGTGTCCAAAATGACAAAGATCATAAACCGTTACACCGCAGACATAAATGCCAACTTTATTTGGGGTTAAAGGTTTAAATTCTTCTTTCTCACGTTTTAAAGTGTTGTAAATTTTGAGCATAGTATCCTCTTGCTGGTTAGATAAATTATTAAAATAAAATTTGTGACTAAGTATAACAAAATAAGCGGTAGGATTTTTAGGAATTTTTGCAAAAATTTTGAGTGTTTTATCTTACATTACCTTTTTTTCAGAAAGTTCATTAAAAACCTATAAAAATTCGCATAAGTAGGAAAATTACGATACAATAGCCTTAACCTTAATGAAAAATGTTTTCATTATCATTTAGTATATTTTATCAATTTTGGAGGACAGAATGTCAAAACAGGGTTTCCCAATTCAAAAAACAAATAGAAAAGGAGGGGTAACCAAAGTCTTTTGCTATTCCGTTCTTTCTTTATCCATTTCCACAGCACTAGCCGATGAACTTGGCACAATTAATGTAGTGGACTCACCGGAAAGTATTCAAAATAAAAAAATCGGTAAAACAATAAAAACCGCTAAGACACTTGAGAAACAACAAGTTTCAGATACTCGCGATCTCGTAAAATATGAAACGGGTATTTCTGTTGTTGAGAAAGGACGTATGGGATCAAGTGGTTATGCTGTACGAGGTGTTGATGAAAACCGTGTAAACATTACAATTGATGGTTTACAACAAGCAGAAAATATGTCTTCACAAGGATTCAAAGAATTATTCGAAGGTTACGGTAATTTTAATAATACGCGTAATGGTATTGAAGTCGAAAATATTAAAGAAGTGAGTCTTGCGAAGGGTGCTGATTCAACAAAAGTCGGTAGTGGAGCGTTAGGTGGCTCAGTTATTTTTGCAACCAAAGATGCCCGTGACTTTTTACTCAATAAGAATTTCTATTATAAATTCAAAGCGGGTTACTCTTCTGCTAATAATGAAGATATGTTTTCACATACTATTGCAGGACGTTATAAGGATTTTGATGCGTTATTAGTGAGAACAGATCGAGATGGTACGCAATTAGAGAATTTTGGTTATGATGAATTTGATGATAAGGCTCAGGGAAAATCAAGACAGAAAGCCGATCCTTATCATATCGAAAAACAGAATACGTTGATTAAATTAGGTTATAACCCTAATGAAACAAATCGTTTTACCTTGATGTTAGATGATGGTAAGAATACCTCAAAAGGGCATGATTGGTCTTATACTATGAGCTATGGTAATGAAACTCGCCATACTAATGATAGTAGTACACGTCGAAATCTTTCATTTGCCTATGAAAATTATGATTCTAATTTATTTTGGGATAGTGCGAAAGTTACTGTTTCGAGTCAAAAAATTGTACAACGTGCTCAAACGGATACTTATTGTGTTGGTAATAATGATTGTTCATATACGACAAACCCTCTTGATATTAAATTAAAAGATGGAAAAATTGTTGATAAAGAAGGTAACCCATTAAATATTAAAGAAGTACCAAAATGGAAAAATGTTGGCAGTTATAGTGAGCCAAAATATGAAAAAGATCCAACAGAAACAACGCTAGCGTTAGTTAATAGCAAAGGTGAAGAGTATGATTATCCATTAGAGGGGATGTTTGGTACGAGACAAAATCAAAGTGATCATTGGTATTTGTACAATAATGAGCATAAGGGAGATGATATTTTACTAGACTGTACAACATTTGATTGTAATAGTCCGTTGAGATATTACCATCTTAATGATGGAAAATCGTTTGTAAATGATGATCGACATTTTATAGACCTTAATCTGAATCAGGCTAATAGTGAAGTTACCGATGATTATATAGGTAAGAGTTGGTTCGATAAGGGTCAAAAAATTAGGATGAAAACACAATTTGTCGTTGATGATGTGAGAAAAGGTAAAGCACATTATAAACGTATCAAAATGACACAGCAAAAATATGATTTTGTAAATAAAACTTGGAGCCAAGAGCTTTCTCCTAATTATAACTTAATCTTACCATCTCGTGGTTATATTGGTGCAGACTGGAAAGATAGACACTTAAATACTAAAACGAAACAAATCAATTTAGATTTTGAAAAATATTTTGACACGAAAGATATTGAGCATTCTCTCGCTTATGGTGGAAGCTTTGCTCATACTGAAAAATCAATGGTTAATTATTCTGGTCAGCGATTAGTCAATGTAAAATGGTGGGCATTGAATAGCTATTTTGATAAAGTTGATGAAAATGGAACACCTCTTTGTTCTTTAAATGGATGGGGGGAGAAAGGTTCACCGAACTGTTATCGTCAAAATGAAGTAACTTCATTTTTGATTCCAGTGAAAACAAAAAATGGTGCATTATATTTAACGGATAATATTCGTGTAAATGACTGGCTAAGCTTTGATGCAAGTTATCGTTATGATAAAGTTTCTTATAAACCAACTTATGTGCAAGGAAAATCGCCAGATATTCCATTGGGTATGTTCTTCAATGCACATGAACAACTAGATCTGAAAAAGAAACCCGCTTGGGATAGAAATAAATCTTGGGCTGAAAATATGGTTGCACAAAGTCAATATGATGAATATTACAGAACGATGATTCCTCAAATTGAGAAAAATAAGAAAGCGAATAAAGAGTATATGACGACTCAGACGCAGTCTTTTAAGAATCATAGCTATTCATTAGGAACAACGATTGATCCAACGGAATACTTGCGTGTACAAGCAAAATATTCCAAAGGATTTAGAGCTCCTACACCAGAAGAAATGTATTTTACCTTTGCACACCCAAGTTTTAATATTCGTCCTAATTTACGCTTAAAACCAGAATTAGCAAATACAAAAGAAGTTGCTTTCACCTTGCATAATCAAAGAAGTTTTATCACTCTAAGTGGATTTAGAACGGATTATCAAGATTTTATTGATTTACAAAATCAAGGCGTTTATGAAGCACAAATTACAGGTATTGATAAAAATGTTTATCAAAATATCAATCAACAAAATGCTAAGGTAACGGGTTTTGAAATTGCAAGTAAAGCCTATTTAGGCGACTTTAATTCACGTTTAAAAGGATTCAGTCTTGGTTATAAATATACTTATCAAAAAGGTAAAATTACTGGTACCAAGAATACTTTTGAAAGTGGTAAGTATGGTAAAAAAATTGTCAAAACAGAAACCGGTGATTACCCTATGAATGCGATTCAGCCAACCAAACATGTTTTCAATGTTGGCTATGTTTCTGATAAAGGTAATTATGGTGTTGATGTGTATTTTACTCACGTATCAGCTAAAAAAGATAAAGATACATACAATACGTTCCATAAAGAAGATGGTAGTCCTTTTGTTGAGCCAAGAAGTGAATCTTATAATCTTTTTGATTTAATCGGATTTTATAAGCCTTTGAAAGGGATGACTATTCAAGCTGGTGTTTATAATTTATTCAACAAAGAATATATGACTTGGGATAGTGCACGTTCAATTAGAACTTTTGGTACAACTAATATGATTTGTAGAGAGAAGAGCAGTTATAATGGTTGTAATACTCAAAATCAAGGTATCGAACGCTTCCATGCTCCAGAGCGTAATGTCAAACTTAATTTACAATATGAATTTTAATATATTGAATTGAGTTAATTAAATATAAAATCAAACCTAAGCGGTCATATTTTTTGATATTTTTGCAAAAAGTTAAAAAAATATGACCGCTTATTCTTTTCTTCTTTTCGCACACTATTATTCCCCTTATTTTAAATAATGAATTTTATTGCATAAAAAAATGATTTTTAGAATTTTATGCGAAAAATTGTTATTTTTAATTGAAAATAGGTTACAAATTCTAAATTGGGTTTTGTATTATTTACAGCAAGCAATAGGTATAGATTTGCTTATCTAAATAAAATGTAACTCTCTATTTTTATTGCATTTTATCCCTTGTTTATACTTCAATCAGGAGAAAATATCATGGCTTTTAATATGAAAAACAGACATCTTTTAAGTCTTGTTCACCACACAGAGCGTGAAATTAAATACTTATTGGATTTATCACGTGATTTAAAACGTGCGAAATACGCAGGTTGCGAACAACAAGTATTAAAAGGTAAAAATATTGCATTGATTTTTGAAAAAACCTCAACTCGTACTCGCTGTGCGTTTGAAGTAGCTGCTTATGATCAAGGTGCAAGGGTGACTTATATTGATCCAACCTCTTCACAAATTGGTCATAAAGAAAGTATGAAAGACACTGCTCGCGTGTTAGGTCGTATGTATGATGGTATTGAATATCGTGGCTTTAAACAAAGTGTTGTTCAAGAATTAGCAGATTATGCAGGTGTACCAGTTTGGAATGGTTTAACGGACGAATTCCACCCAACTCAAATGCTTGCTGACGTATTAACCATGATGGAAAATTGCGATAAACCATTAACTGAAATTAAATATGTTTATATCGGTGATGGCCGTAACAATGTTGGTAATTCTTTATTACTTATCGGAGCTAAATTAGGTATGGATGTACGTATTTGTGCACCTAAATCATTGCTTCCTGAACCTAAACTCGTTGAAATGTGTGAAGGTTTCGCAAAAGAAAGCGGTGCAAGAGTTATGGTAACTGACGACATTGATAAAGCAATGAAAGATGTTGATTTTGTTCACACAGACGTTTGGGTTTCAATGGGTGAACCATTAGAAAGCTGGGGCGAACGTATCAAAATTTTATTACCATACCAAGTTACACCTGAATTGATGGCTCGCAGTGGAAATCCAAAAGTGAAATTTATGCACTGCTTACCAGCGTTCCACAATAGTGAAACCAAAGTGGGTAAACAAATTGCTGAGAAATACCCTGAATTAGCAAATGGTATTGAAGTGACTGAAGATGTGTTTGAATCGCCAATGAACGTGGCATTTGAACAGGCAGAAAACCGTATGCACACTATTAAAGCAGTAATGGTTGCAAGTTTAAGCTAGGTTTAATGTAGTAAAATTAAGGAGTTATAATGAGAATTGTTATAGCACTAGGGGGTAACGCATTATTGCGTCGTGGCGAACCATTAACCGCTGAAAATCAGCGTCAAAATGTGAAAATCGCTTGCGAACAAATTGCGAAAATTTACCCAAATAATGAGCTAGTCATTGCTCATGGTAATGGCCCACAAGTTGGTTTATTAGCACTACAAGGGGCTGCTTATAAAGATGTGCCAACTTATCCATTAGATGTTTTAGGGGCTGAATCTGTGGGTATGATCGGTTATATGATTCAACAAGAATTAGGTAACCTTGTACCTTTTGATGTGCCATTTGCGACAATGTTATCTCAAGTCGAAGTGGATAAAAATGACCCAGCATTTAAAAATCCAACTAAGCCAATTGGTCCTGTTTATAGTAAAGAAGAAGCAGAAAGATTAGCGGCTGAAAAAGGCTGGGCAATTAAACCTGATGGCGATAAATTCCGTCGTGTCGTACCAAGCCCATTACCAAAACGAATTTTTGAAATTCGCCCTGTGAAGTGGTTACTTGAAAAAGGCAGTATCGTGATTTGTGCTGGTGGTGGCGGTATTCCAACCTACTACGATGAGCAAGGCAATCTTCAAGGTGTTGAAGCCGTAATTGATAAAGATTTATGCTCAGCATTACTTGCTGATAATTTAGAAGCCGATCTTTTCATCATTGCAACAGATGTTTCAGCCGTATTCGTCAATTGGGGAACACCAGATCAAAAAGCAATTGCAAAAGCACACCCAGATGAAATTGGTAAAATGGGCTTTGCAGCAGGTTCTATGGGACCAAAAGTTCAAGCTGCGGTTAATTTTACTAAACAAACGGGCAAAGATGCCGTAATCGGTTCATTATCTGACATTGTTGATATTGTGAAAGGTAAAGCTGGAACAAGGATTACCAACAGTGTAGAAGATATTTCTTACTACTAATCATCATCAAATAAAGTGGCAATTTTATTATTGCCACTTTGAAACGGAGATTTATTATGAAAGATAATAGAATATTAAACGTGAATTCTGAAATCGGTAAATTAAGAACAGTTTTGTTACACAGACCAGGTGAAGAAGTTGAAAACTTAACCCCCGATTTATTAGAAAGATTGTTGTTTGATGATATTCCATATCTAAAAGTTGCTCAAGAAGAACACGATGCTTTTGCAGATACATTGCGTAATGCGGGTGTTGAGGTGCTTTATTTAGAGGAATTGGCTGCAGAGGCAATTTCAACAAGTGAAGAACTCAAAATGGAATTTATTCATGAATTTATCAACGAGGCAAATGTTCAAAGTGAATCATTACATAAAGCACTGGTAAGTTATCTATTAAGTTTTGACAATAAGGCAATGGTAGATAAAATGATGGCAGGTATTCGTAAAGAAGAATTATCTGATTATCACAGTGAGTCTCTTTGTGATTTAGTCAATGTAACCTATCCGTTTGTATGTGATCCAATGCCGAATCTTTATTTCACTCGCGATCCATTTGCAACCATTGGACACGGTATTACATTAAATCATATGCGTACTGAAACACGTAATCGTGAAACTATCTTTGCTAAGTATATTTTCCAAGCACACCCTCGCTTTAAAGATAAAGATATTCCGCTTTGGTTCAATCGTGGAGAGAATACATCTATCGAAGGAGGCGACGAGCTAATTTTATCTAAGGATATTCTAGCAGTAGGTATTTCACAAAGAACAGATTCTCTTTCTGTGGAAAAACTAGCAGAGAGAATTCTTTTTTCAGATGATACTTCGTTTAAAACTATTCTTGCTTTCCAAATCCCCGTTAGTCGTGCATTTATGCATTTAGATACCGTATTTACTCAAGTAGATTATGATAAATTTACCGTTCATCCAGGAATAGTCGGTCCATTGAATGTGTATGCAATTACGAAAGATCCTGACAATCCAACCGAGTTAAAAACCACAAAAGAAGTGGATACACTTGAAAATATTTTAAGTAAATATTTGAAACGTGATGTAACGCTTATTCAATGTGGTGGCGGTGATGAGATTATTTCTGCTCGTGAACAATGGAACGATGGTTCAAATACATTAGCTATCGCACCTGGAGAAGTTGTGGTTTACTCTCGTAACTATGTAACAAATGCTCTATTAGAGAAACATGGCATAAAATTACACGTTATTCCATCTTCTGAATTATCACGTGGACGTGGTGGTCCAAGATGTATGTCGATGCCTCTTATTCGAGATGACTTGTAAAAACTCATTGTAGTATCTAAGTATGGTAACTTTGAGGAATAACGTTAATTTGTGATTTATTGTACTACCAAAGTTACCATATCAATTATGTTTTTAATGGAATAATTACACTCTAATCAATGGTGGATGTTGTTTGTTCATCCACTCTCTCATTTAAGGAGTTTATTATGACAACAAAACAAAAAAAGGGGTTTAAATTCCCCACAGCTTTCACAATTTTATTTGCAATTATTATTATAGCTGTCGGTTTAACTTGGATAATTCCGGCTGGCTCTTATTCAAAACTTACCTATAATAAAGCACAAAATGTATTTGTTATTAAACAGTATCAACAACAAGATCAAACTCTTCCAGCAACAAAAGAAACTTTAGATAATCTTAATATTAAAATTGATATCAGTAATTTTACGAGCGGAAAACTTAGAAAACCTATTGCTGTTCCTAATTCTTATACTCGTGTAGAGCAAAATCCAAAAGGTATTTCAGATATTGCGATAAGTATGGTTAAAGGAACAATTGAAGCCGCGGATATAATGGTATTTATCTTTGTTCTCGGTGGTATGATTGGTGTAATCAATAAAACAGGATCTTTTGCAGCAGGGCTTAGTGCATTAGCAAATCGTACTAAGGGTAAAGAATTCACCATTGTATTTGCAGTTTGTGTTCTAATGGCTATTGGCGGTACGACGTGTGGTATTGAAGAAGAGGCAGTTGCGTTTTATCCGATTTTAGCACCTGTATTTATTGCGTTAGGGTATGATGCAATTATTACCGTTGGTGCTATTTTCTTAGCTGCGTCAATGGGTACAGCGTTCTCAACAATTAACCCATTTTCAGTCGTTATTGCTTCAGATGCTGCGGGCATTGCATTTACCGAAGGTATAACTTGGCGTGCTGTTGGGCTAGTAGTGGGTGAAATAATGGTAATTGCATATCTTTATTGGTATGCAAAGAAAATCAAAGCAGATCCAACAACGTCCATTGTTTATGAAGAAAGAGAAAAATTCTACCATTCTTATCGAGATGATTCGAATGTAGATATTCCTGAATTTACACTCAAAAGAAAAATTATTTTAACATTATTCTGTGCGGGTTTCCCTATTATGATTTGGGGAGTTATGTACGGGGGATGGTGGTTCCCAACGATGGCGGCTTCGTTCTTAACTATCACAATCATCATTATGTTTATTTCGGGACTTTGTGAAGAAGATATTGTGAATGCTTTTAATAAAGGTGCATCTGAACTTGTAGCTGTATCTCTCATTATTGGGTTAGCTCGTGGTGTAAATATGATCCTTGATCAGGGCATGGTATCTGATACTATTTTATTCTCTCTTTCCAATATGGTTGCTGGAATGTCCGGAAGTGTATTTATTATCGGGCAACTAGTTGTATTTGTGGTACTAGGCTTATTTGTACCATCCTCTTCTGGTTTAGCGGTGCTTTCAATGCCAATTATGGCTCCGCTTGCTGATACAGTGGGAATCCCACGTGATATTATCGTATCTGCATATAACTGGGGACAGTACATTATGCTATTCCTTGCACCAACAGGATTAGTATTAGTCACCTTGCAAATGCTTCACATTCCATTTAATAAGTGGGTAAGATTTATTATGCCAATGGTAGGTGGAATGTTTGTAATTTCAGCTATTTTATTGTTAATTCAAGTGCAATTATACGCATAACCAACATAAATATGTTAATATAACAAAAGGTTACTTTTATCTGTTGAGGGTAAAAGTAACCTTTTATTCGTAAGTAGTAAATTGTGCTTTATTTAACATATTGAGACTTATATGAAAAACGAAAAATTAGATAATATTGATACTCGTATTTTACGAGCATTGCAACGAAATGGACGTTTACAAAATACTGAGCTTGCTGAAGAAGTTGGATTATCAAATTCAGCTTGTTTACGGCGAGTGAATATCCTAGAAGAAAAAGGTATTATTGATCGCTATGTTGCTTTGCTTAATCCTTCCAAAATAAATTGTAATTTTATGATTTATGTTCTTGGTTCCTTTTTTGAAGAAGATTATAAAAAAAGAGAACGTTTTATTTTTGAAATGAAACTACTTCCCCAAATTGCAGAGTGTCATCTTATGGCAGGCGATTATGATTTTATTCTGAAAGTGTTTGTTTCTGATTTAGAAGAATTTAATAAATTAAAAGTAAATTATCTAAATAAAGATATTGGTATTAAAAATATCAAATCAGAAATTATTTTAAATACGATTAAACATTCTACGGAATTACCCCTTTAATAAAATTAGAAAGATTATGATGTATGATTGAACTTGTTGAAGCAAAAGCATTTTTGTATTGCGGGATTTCCTTTTGACTAGCCTAGATAACAGGATGATGTCTAACTGTCTAATTCTAGATTTAATCGAATAGAGATCTTTAACCAATTTTATTCCTTGCTGAATTCTGTTAAAATGATGCGTTTTTATCAATTTATAACAAAGGAAAAATAATGATAATTCCTAACAATGCACTTGTACCAACAGTGGTCGAGCAAACTTCAAAAGGCGAGAGAGCCTTTGATATTTATTCACGTTTATTAAAAGAGCGTATCATTTTTTTAAGTGGTGAAGTTGAAGATAATATGGCTAATTTGATTGTTGCACAATTATTATTTTTAGAGTCAGAAGATCCTGAAAAAGATATCAGTATTTATATCAATTCACCGGGTGGATCAGTAACGGCTGGTATGGCAATTTTTGATACAATGAATTTCATTAAACCTGATGTCAGCACGGTGTGTATCGGTCAGGCTTGTTCTATGGGTGCATTTTTACTTTCAGCAGGTAAAAAAGGTAAGCGTTTTGCATTACCGCACGCTCGTGTAATGATTCATCAACCATTAGGTGGATTTAGAGGACAAGCGTCAGATATTCAAATTCACGCCCAAGAAATTTTACACATTAAACAAACCTTAAATGAGCGTTTGAGTGAACATACGGGACAGCCACTTTCTGTGATCGAAAAAGACACTGATCGTGATAATTTTATGTCGGCGGAAGCGGCTCAAAAATATGGACTTGTGGATGAAGTGGTCACCACTCGAGGAAATAAATAATGGCAGAATTTGGAAAAATGCCACATTGTAGCTTTTGTGGTAAGCAAAAAAATGAAGTAGATGCCTTAGTTGCAGGTCCTGAGGGGCATATTTGTAGTGAATGTATCGAAGAGTCTTATGCATTATTAAATGGGAATGATGAACCGTTAATTGATGAAAAAGATGAGAAAAAAGAAGCATTTTTTGAAAATATCCCAACCCCAAAAGAAATTCACGCGCATTTGGATGATTATGTGATCGGTCAGGAACACGCTAAAAAAGTACTTTCTGTCGCAGTTTATAATCACTATAAACGTTTACGCAACGCATTAAATGATAATAAAGAAACCGATGGTGTAGAATTAGGAAAAAGTAATATTTTATTTATTGGTCCAACTGGTTGTGGTAAAACATTACTCGCGGAAACAATGGCACGCCGTTTAAATGTACCTTTTGCGGTTGCCGACGCAACAACGCTGACTCAAGCTGGCTATGTTGGGGAAGACGTTGAGAATGTGATTCAAAAATTATTGATGAGCTGTGATTACGATGTAGAGCAAGCTGAACGTGGTATTATTTTTATTGATGAGATCGATAAAATTACCCGTAAATCTGAGAATCCGTCATTAACTCGTGATGTTTCAGGCGAAGGTGTGCAACAAGCGTTACTTAAATTGATAGAAGGAACCGTTGCGAATATCAATCCACAAGGTGGACGCAAACATCCACAACAAGAAACTATCCCTGTTGATACCTCAAAAATCTTATTTATTTGTGGTGGTGCGTTTGCTGGTTTGGATAAAATCATTGAGCAACGTTCAAATCAAAAAGGTGGAATCGGTTTCAAAGCGGAACTGAAAAAAGATAAAGATCGTCAAGCATTAACGGAATTATTTAAACAAGTTGAGCCAGAAGATTTGGTTAAATTTGGTTTAATCCCTGAGCTTATCGGTCGTTTACCTGTGGTTACGCCACTAGAAGAATTAGATGAAAAAGCCTTAGTTCAGATTCTAACTGAGCCTAAAAATGCGATTATCAAACAATATCAAGCCCTTCTTCAAATGGAAAATGTTGAGCTTAAATTCACCCGTGATGCTCTGCTTGCGATTGCTAAAAAAGCAATGGATCGCAAAACAGGTGCAAGGGGATTACGTTCAATTGTTGAAGAATTATTGCTTGATACTATGTATAGCCTACCTTCTTTGGAAAATAAATCTAAAGTTACAGTGGGTAAAAATTGTATTGAAAAAGGCGATAAACCAAAAATTGATTAACCAATATTTATGACGACAGGGCTTGCCCTGTCGTTATCATAACCACATAAATTTATTAAAATGAAAATTTGGCAAACTCGCTCAGTTATTACTTGGCTTTTATCCCCTCTTTCTCTACTGTTTTATATTATCAGTACCATTCGTCGCACACTTTTTTGCAAAAACTACTTAAAATCTTACCGCTCACCAGTGCCTATTTTAATCGTCGGGAATATTAGTGTCGGTGGAAATGGTAAAACACCACTTGTTATTTGGTTAGTGGAACAATTACAACAAAAAGGCATTAAAGTAGGTGTGATTTCTCGTGGTTACGGTGGTTCAACCAAAGAATATCCTCAACTGGTGACTGCTCAAAGCTCAGCGGAACAAGTTGGCGATGAGCCTGTTTTAATTGTACAACGCACAGGTGTACCACTTGCAATTTCGCCAAATCGTCAGCAAAGCATTGAATTACTTTTAAAAACTTATTCATTAGATTTAATTATTGCTGATGATGGCTTACAACATTATAAATTACAGCGTGATTTTGAATGGGTGGTGATCGATGGTGAGCGTCGTTTTGGAAACGGATTTGTATTGCCAGCAGGGGGATTACGAGAATTACCAAGCCGCTTAAAGTCAGTGAATGCGTTAATTTGTAATGGGGGAATTACCCAAGATAATGAGCATAAAATGACTTTATCTACGGAATATGCAATCAATGTTAAAACCAATGAAAAAGTAGCATTAAGTGAATTAGCACAGCAACAATGTGTTGCAATGGCGGGCATAGGATTTCCACCACGCTTTTTTAATATGCTTGCAAATTTAGGCTTTAATTTGACCGCTTGTCACAGCTTTGCGGATCATCAAGCTTACTCAAAAGAGCAATTAAATCCGCTAGCAAAACAGAATGAAATTTTATTGATGACAGAAAAAGATGCTGTAAAATGCCGTACGTTCGCCGAAGATAATTGGTTTTTTGTGCCAATTAACGCGACTTTTTCTGAAATTTCAACCAAACAATTACTTGGTCCAATTTTACAAAAATTAGGAATAGAAAATGAATGAGAAATTATTAAATAATCTTGCTTGCCCAAACTGTAATGCAAAATTAGTGTGGGATAAAGAGAACAACCGTCTAATTTGTAACGAACAGCAGTTAGCTTATCCGATAGAAAATGGCATTGCTGTTTTGTTGCCTGAAAGTGGCTTGCCATTAGAGGAAAATAAGTAATGAAATTTACCGTTATAATCCCAGCGCGCTATGCTTCTAGCCGTTTACCTCGCAAGCCATTATTAGATATCTGTGGTAAACCGATGATTCAGCACACTTGGCAACAAGCTATCCAAGCGGGTGCAGATCGTGTCATTATTGCCACCGATCACAGTGAAATTCAACAAGTTGCTGAACGTTTTGGGGCGGAAGTGTGTTTAACCTCAGAACATCATAATTCAGGGACGGAACGTCTTGCCGAAGTGATTGAAAAAATGGCGATCACTGATGATGAAGTGATCGTGAATGTACAGGGCGATGAGCCTTTAATTCCCCCTGTGATTATCAATCAAGTAGCAGAAAACTTAATCAAATCAAAAAGTAATATGGCAACACTAGGGGTTAAATTAACCACCAAAGAAGAATTATTTAATCCAAACGTGGTGAAAGCATTAACGGATAAAGACGGCTTTGCTCTCTACTTCTCTCGTGCATCAATCCCTTACGCACGTGATTTTTTTGCAGATTGCGATGATGAATTTGTGGCACAACAAAATTATATCCGCCACATTGGTATTTATGCCTACCGAGCTGGCTTTATTAAACAGTATGTAAACTGGCAACCAACTCAATTGGAACAGTTAGAATCTTTAGAGCAACTAAGAGCTTTATGGTATGGTGAAAAAATCCATTTAGCATTAGCCAAACAGGCTCCAGAAGTTGGCGTAGATACCCAAGAGGATTTAGATAAGGTAAGAGAAATTTTAGCTAAAAATTAAACTCTATCTCGTTAATCCATAAAAATTTATAAAATAGACAACATAATGACAGAAAACAATCAAAAACAACCAGAACAACAGCAAGAAACACAAACAGAAACCATTGATTATAATTTACTTAAACACCGTTTTCGTGGCTATCTTCCTGTAGTGATTGATGTAGAAACCGCAGGCTTAAACGCTCAAACGGATGCACTACTTGAAGTGGCAGCGATTACTGTAAAAATGGATGAAAATGGCTATTTAGTCCCTGACCAAAAATGTCATTTTCATATCAAACCTTTTGAAGGAGCAAATATCAACCCTGATTCATTAAAAATCAACGGTATTGATCTTGAAGATGAAAATCGTGGTGCTGTGGCAGAAGTTATTGCCATTCCTGAAATGTTCAAAATGATCCGTAAAGCAATGAAAGAGCAAGGCTGTCAGCGTGCTGTGATTGTGGCACATAATGCGACTTTTGATCAGGCATTTATCCAACAAGCCGTCAAACGTATCGGTGCTAAACGTGATCCATTCCACCCTTTCGCTCTATTCGACACAGCAACTTTGGCAGGTTTTGTGTACGGACAAACCGTGCTAGTAAAAGCGTGCCAAATGGCAGGTATTCCTTTTGATAATAAACAAGCTCACGGTGCGTTATACGACACTGAAATTACCACTGAACTCTTTTGCAAAATGGTTAATAAATTTAAAGAGTTAGGCGGTTTCCCTGTGGTTAAAGGAGAGTAGTTGTTTACTTCATTCTCAATTTTGAAATGTTGAGAATGAAGTCGATTTAAGTTATTTTCTATGTAAACTAATAGCAATTATTATGTATTTAACCAAGAGTAAAATTTTTCTGGCATTTGTTCTTCAATAAAGTCTATTTTTTATATCAACAGTTGAATTACATCCCATCAATGGAACTTCAATAATTTCTTCTTGGGAAGACCACTGTATTTTTAGATATCTAACGTTATATTCATCGTAAGCAATAGCTATTACTCGTCCATAACCATATAGCTTCATTGTTTTTCCAAATTTTTCTCTTTTCTTTAATATAACTAAATCTCCTTTACATACACTGTAAAATTTTTTCAGTTGCTTTTGACTTTTAAAAAAATCAAATTCACATATTCCTTTTGAACGCCACCTAATATCACGTCGATTATGGACATTTGCATTGGGACAAAATTCCATAAATACAATATGAGTATCGGTAGGTATTATTGAATCAATTGTGTTGATGACATATTTAGCATCTAAATCTCCTTTTTTATATATATTTTCAGTATTAACTTTTAGTCTTGCTAACTCTGAGCGAGCCATTTTTCTATTTTTGATTTGTTCAATAGTTTTGTTATATTTCATAATAGAATCTCCAAAGTTATAGATGATTAAAAATTATTTTTTAGTGTTACTTAAATAGGCTATTCCCCCAAATTAAAATTCAAAATTCAAAAATTATTTTTCCTATAAAAATCCGCAAATTTTCTATAAAATACCACCGCTTATTAAACAAAAATGGTTGCTTATGAAAACGCTTGATCCTATCTCACTTCTTTTAAATAAAGTCGCTTTAATTGAGGCGTCTGCTGGTACGGGTAAAACCTATACAATGGTGAATCTTTATCTGCGATTGTTGCTCGGTGTGGGCTGTCAGCCTTTGACAGTGGAGCAAATTTTGGTGGTAACTTTTACGCGTGCGGCAACCCAAGAATTGCGAGATCGTATTCGTGTGAAGGTGGCGGAAGTGTCAAAATATTTTCAGGAATATAGTGAGAAAGGGGCGTGTGAAGCATTAACAAGCGATGATTTTTTATGGGAAATTTACCAAAATATTGAAAATCAGCTTGCATCTGCATTGTTGCGATTACGCATTGCCGAGCAAGATATTGATGTGGCAAGCATTTTTACCATTGATAGTTTTTGTCAAAAAATGTTATCAAGCTTTGCGTTTGATTCAGGAATGCGATTTGATATTGAATTACAGCCCGATGAAACGGAATTATTAACCCGTTTGAGCGAAGATGTATGGCGTGAGTTGTTCTATTCTTGTACAGAAATTGAGGCGGATTTTATTCTAAGCAATTTACAATCACCACAAGCCATTTTAAAGAAAATTCGTTCGCAACTAAATGATAGCTTACCTTCATTATCTGAAACACAAAAAATGCAATTAGATAGCCGTTTAAATGATAACTTATTAAAATATAATGATTTTTTAACGGAAGTTAAACAGCATTGGTGTGAGAATGGACAAGAAATGGCTCAGTTGCTTTATGATGATTTGGATAAAGGTACCAAAAAATCATTAAATGGACGTTCTTATCAGGTGCGTTATGTCAATTCTTGGGTTGCCAAAATGGACAGTTGGGCGAATTCAAAGACGACAGGAATGCCCGAGCATTTTGATCGTTTTTGTCAGTTTTATATCAATGAGAAAACCGCAAAAGGAAAAGATCCGCTATACAGTGAATTTTTTGTAAAAAATGAAAAATATTTGACCGCTTATCAGCAAGAATTTGAGCCGTTATTTAAGCAACAGGGCATTATTTTAGAATTAAAATTTTTATTCACGCTACGCCAAAAGTTAGCCAATTATAAGCGTACCCACAAAGAACGAAATTTTAGTGATTTTACGAATGAGTTGAATCTTGCTTTGCAAAGTGAAAAAGGGCAAAAATTGGCAACGCAAATTCGCCAGCTTTATCCTTTTGCGATGATTGATGAATTCCAAGATACCAACCTTGCACAATATCAAGTGTTTAGTGCGATTTTCATGGATAAAAATGTACAAAATCAAGGGTTTATAATGATTGGCGATCCAAAGCAATCTATCTATAAATTCCGTGGGGCGGATATTTTTACTTACCTTAAAGCGTCCCAGCAAGCTGATGAAACCGCGACCTTAGAGAGAAACTGGCGTTCGTTGCCCAACGTGGTTACGGAAACGAATCATCTTTTTGATTTTAAAAATGATATTAGCCCTTTTATTTATCAGGATATTCGCTTTCAACCTGTGGCGTTTAAAGAGAAAGGGCAAGCGTTGCTAGGACAGGAAAATGTACGCTATTTATTACAAGAAGAATTTGATTTGACGTTGTGTGCTGAGCATTGTGCGAGTGAAATTCAACAGCAATTAAAATTAGCCGAAGAGGGCAAATTATATTTGCAAAAAGACGATCAAAAGTTGCCGCTTCAAGCACAAGATATTGCTATTTTGGTACGAAGTGCAAGTCAGGCAGAGCGTATTCAACAAGCTCTGAAAGACCGTAATATTCAATCGGTGTATCTGTCTGAAAAAAACAGCGTTTATAAATCGGACGAGGCACAACAAATTCTATTTTTACTCTATGCGTGCTTACATTTTACCAATCAAAAAGCGATTTTAACCTCGCTAGGAACGGCGTTGTGGCAGTTTAGTGCCAGTGAATTATTTGAGTTAAAAAATGATGAAATGCAGTGGGATAATTGGTTGGAAAAATTTGCTCACTATAATGAAATTTGGCTCAAACAGGGCGTGTTACCGATGTTACACCATATTTTTATCAAGGAAGAATTGATTGCAAAATTGCGAAATACGGATAATGCGGATCGTAAAATTACCAATTTATTGCATTTGGCGGAACTGCTACAAAATGCGATGCCAAGTTTGGAAAATGAAACGGCGTTAGTGCGTTGGTATGAAACTCAGCTAGAAAATGCCCTTGAACATCAAGAAGATCAGGTGTTGCGTTTAGAAACGGAACAGAAATTGATTAAAATTATTACCTTTCACGGCTCAAAAGGGTTGGAATATCCTGTGGTTTGGTTGCCTTTTGTGGGGCGACTTGTTAAGCCAAAAATGGATCAAGTGATTTATCGAGATCAACATAATCAGCAACAATGGGTTTTTGAAAATGCCTCTGATGAGATCAAAAATGCCATTGCAAAAGAAGAGCTTGCGGAAGAATTACGCCTGCTTTATGTGGCGATTACACGTGCCGTTTTTCAAATCAATTTTATTTTGCCACAGCAGTTCAAGGGTAAAAATAGCTGGAATGCAATGGCGTATTTATTGAGCAATGGCGAGATAGGGGAAACGGCGAGCGATATTGAATTATTGCCAACCACGACGTTATTAGAGAAAAAACAGCTTGCGGGCGAATTGGTAAATTTAGCACAAAATCCACCCGCTTGTGATTGGGTTTCTCGCAAAGAAATCGTTCCAAATTTACAAGCAAAACAGTTTACCCAAAAAATCAAATTTGATGGACGAGTAACCAGTTTTAGTGCGTTGCATTCTTATCATCAATGGCAAGACGAGCAAAAAGAAGAACAGGTACAAGATTACGACTATCAAAATATGGTGCATTCTGATATTGATGAGGAAACGGCACAGCGTTATTCCGCCTTTACCTTCCCACACAGCACCAAAGTGGGGACGATTTTACACAGCTTTTTTGAACATTGTGATTTTACGCAACCGATCGAATGTGAGAAAGTGGCGAAATTATGTGAGCAGTTGCATTTAGACGAGCAGTGGATTGAGCCAACCACACAATGGTTTGATCAGATTTTAGCCACGCCGTTAACCGAGCAAGGTTTTGCGTTAAACCAAATTCCAAATGCCCAACGCTTAAATGAATTGCAGTTTTATTTACGCTTAAAAAATGGTAATGCCTTGCCTGAATTAAACCGCTTAATTAAAAAATACGCCAAATTAAAGGATCTACCGCCGTTATCCTTGCCACAAATAAAAGGTTTTGTGCGTGGTTTTATTGATTGTCTTGTGAAAGTGGACGGAAAATTTTATCTCTTTGATTATAAATCGAATTTCTTAGGGCAATTTGAAGAAGATTATTCTGCTCAAAATTTAGCACGTGTGATGGGGCAATATCGCTATGATTTGCAGTATTTACTTTACACGTTATCGGTTCACCGCTATTTAAAATCTCGCTTAGAAGATTACGATTATGAGCGAGATTTTGGTGGCGTGGGCTATTTATTCTTGCGTGCAATGAACGGAAAAGCACAAAATGGGGTGTTTTTTGATAAGCCAAGCAAAGAATTGATAGAAAATATGGATTTACTTTTTGGGTAAATTGATTTTGCAAAATCTTATAAAAATATTACCGCTTAATGCTACATTTTTAGAAAATATAAAATAGATACAATAAGTTATCTTATAATCATTTATTTTCAACCTAGTTAGAAATATATACATATGCGGATGTGTTTAAATGTATGTGATGCATTTTAATATTTTTAATGATTAAATGAGAATTATTCGCTATAATGTGTCGGATATTGAGATATAAGGAAATCGTCATTTATGACTAAATATAACATTAAAAGAATACTCTTTTTTGTATCAGGTTGGATTTGTGTTGCACTAGGGGTGATAGGTGCAATTTTACCTTTAATGCCAACAACACCTTTTGTATTACTTGCTTTATTCTGTTTCTCTCGTAGTTCAGAACGTTTTCATTCTTGGCTGTTCAATCATCGAATTTTAGGAAAACCGATCAGAGATTGGCAAGAAAATAAAACGATCCCGACTTATGCGAAAGTAATGATGACGGTGATGATCACATTTAGTTGTGGTATGTTAGCTTACAAATTTTTATAAACTCCCTTCTTTTTAATTTAATGCCTAAATTTTTTTAGGCATTTTTTTTATTTCTATTGGCAGAATTGTCTGAATAAGATTCAAAGTGAAAGTTTAAAGTAATACAACTTCATTACCGATAAAACCTATATCAACAGCAGTGCCAATCGGAATATTTTGGCGATGATAAGCGGTTATATTTAAGTCATTTATTGCAATGTTATAGCGATATTGTTGTCCTAAAAATAATTTTTTTGTTACTTTGCCTTGTCCCTGTGAATTGATGTTTATTGCAATTTGTTCTGGGCGAATAAGCCATTGATATTTACCTTTTATATAAGGAATATGCTCAAAATAATCTTGCCCAAGTGGGCTGTTTAAACGATGTGTATCTAAAACGTCACAATCTAAATAATTGGTTTCTCCTAAAAAATCAGCAACGAATTTATTTGTTGGTTTATTATAAAGAGTTGTTGGTTCTTCATATTGAATTATTTTTCCTTGATCCATAATGGCAATACGATCTGCAAACGCAAAGGCTTCTTCTTTATTATGAGTAACAAAAATAGCTGGTACATTCTGACTTTTTAGTAATGCTTTAATTTCATCAATCATTTCGTAGCGAGTTTGGGTATCAATATTTGAAAAAGGTTCATCAAGAAGAAGTAATTTAGGGTTACAAACCAGTGAACGAGCGATAGCAACACGCTGTTGTTGACCGCCAGATAATTCATAAGGGTAGCGTTTTCCAAATTCTTGCAATTTTACTGTGTTAAGAATTTCTTCTGTGATAGATTGTTTTTCTTTTTGTGACTGTTTTTCTAGTCCAAATTGAATATTTTCTGCGACAGTTAGATGGGGGAAAAGAGCATAATCTTGAAAAATAAAGCCGATTTGACGCTTTTCAACAGCAATTCGTGTTAAATCTTGCTCTGCTAATGTGATTGTCCCTTGTTTAATTTCAATTAACCCCGCAATTGCTTTGAGGAGTGTTGTCTTTCCACAGCCACTTGCACCTAATAGACAAATGATTTCATCTGATTTTAGTTGTAAACTGAGATCTTTTAAGACTTTTGTCGTACCAAATTCAGTACTTAAATGTTGAATATCAAGCAATGTCATATTAACGCTCTTTTTGTGATTGAGAAATAAGAGAACGAGTTAGCCAAATTACTGGGATTATACCAATAATCACTAATATTACAGCAGATAAAGCTGCTTCTTCTAACTGTTCTGTTGATGTTAAATTAAATAAATAAGTCGCTAAGGTTTCAAAATTAAACGGTCGTAAAAGTAGTGAGGCATTCAGCTCTTTCATACATTCAATAAAAACCATTAACCCTGCGGTAATAATTCCTTTGGATATTAAAGGGAAGTGAATTTTAGTGAGCATTTTTATTCCATTTTTTCCCATCGTTTGGCTTGCCATATCTAATGAGGGGGATATTTTACTCAATGAATTTTCAATTCCACCAATGGCCATTGCTAAAAATCGAATGACATAAGCGATAATTAAGGCAAAAATTGATCCTGAAAAGATAAGCCCAACAGGAGCTAATCCGAGTGATTTTAGGAATCCGTGTAATTGGTGATCGGCTGTTGTTAAAATGGCGAGTAAGCCGATGGCTAATACTGTTCCAGGTATTGCATAGCCGAGAGAGGATATTTGTAATGAAAGGCGTGAAAACCCTTGCTCCAATTTATTTTTTTGTGAAAAACGAGCTGTAAAATGAAGAATCAATGTGAGTATTACTGCGATGATTGAGGCGATAATAGATACTTTTAGGCTATTTTGGGCAAATTCTAAAAAACCTGAATTCCAAGATTGTTCAAAATAATGGAATGTCCAATAAATTAAACGCCCAAAAGGAATAAAAAAGGCAAGGCTGAGTAATGTACCACACCATAAATAAGCAAAGAACAATCCTTTGCCACGTAATTGTTTTTGTTGTACTTTTTGCTCATAGCCACGTTGATAAATTTTTTGTTTACGGCGACTATAATTTTCTATACTAATAAATATAAAAATGATCAATAGCATAAAAACAGCAATTCGGCTAGCTGTACCAAAGTCGCCAAAGCCTAGCCAAGAATCATAAATTGCGGTAGTTAAGGTAGGTACAGCAAAATAAGAGACTGTACCAAAATCACCTAAAGTTTCCATTGCAACTAAGGATATACCGACGACAATCGCTGAACGACACAGTGGAAATGTTACTTTTAAAAAGGTTTTGATTCTATTTGCACCTAATATTTTGGCACTTTGTAATAAGTTTTCTGATTGTTCAAGCAATGCGACTCGTACAACCAAGAAGATGTAAGGATAAAGTACGAGAGCTAAAATAAAGCACGCACCATACATTGTCCTTGCTTGTGGAAACCAATAATCTTGGGCATTTTGCCAGTCAAAAATATTTCGTAATAAGGTTTGTATCTCACCAGAGTAGTCTAATAGATCGGTATAAATATAAGCACTGATATAAGCTGGGATTGAAAGTGGTAAACATAACAACCATTGTAAGGATTGTTTGCCCTTAAATTGATAATTAGAAACTAACCAAGCAGAAGGAAGTGCAAAAAAAAGGGCAAAGGCAACCGTGCCAGATACGAGTAAAGCTGAGTTTATAACGTAAGTACCAAGAGTAGTATTCCATAAATGAATTAGATTTTCTATTTCACCATTAAATGAGTGATAGATAATGGCCAATAATGGCAATAACACGATGATAGTGATAATAAAAGTAACTAATTTCCAAATAAAATGGGTCTTCATAACCTTATAATATAAAAGATATTTTAGGGCGATAATTTATACGCTAAAACATAAAAATATGCAACTTTTATCTACTATTGATTATTACTATCATTAACTTGTTTTGTCGTAAAATTAACCTTTTAAACTGAAATTAAACAACTTCCTTACATAATGTACGCTGATTTGTTATAATCTTTCAGATTTATTGTCGCTCATTAAAATGAATGGCAAATATGAAAAATAAATTTTATTAAACATAGGTACAGAATATGATTCACGTTGAAGATCTCCGTCGCATTATTATTGAAGATATAAACAGTATTCCAAAGAAAACCGAATCAGAAAGTGTTGCATTGTTAAATGCCATTGGGCGAGTGTTAAGCGAGGATATTGTCTCTGATATCAATATTCCAACTTCGTCAGTATCAGCAATGGACGGCTATGCGTTACATTCAAGCGGTCAAAATTTTCAAGAAAATTGCGAATTTGTGTGTATTGGGGAATCTATCGCAGGAAAACCTTTTGATGGCGTGTTAGGTTCTGGCGAATGCGTGCGTATTATGACCGGTGCGGTTATTCCTGAAAATACCGATTGCGTGGTCATGCAAGAGAATGTTCAGCGTGAAGAAACAGAAAATAAAATCACAATTAAGCTAATGAAAACGCAACCTTTGGGCAATAATATCCGTCGTGAAGGTGAGGAAGTGTCTAAGGGGTTAGCAGTATTAAAAGCAGGGCATTGTATTTCTGTTACTGATATTCCTTTATTAGCAAGCGTGGGCTGTGGTTCAGTCAATGTTTATAAGCCATTAAAAATCGCGGTTTTTTCAACAGGCGATGAATTGCGTGAAGCGGGTGAAGTATTACAAAAAGGGCAAATCTACGATTCAAACCGCCCAACCGTGAAAGCATTATTGCAATCTTTCCCTGTGATCATCAATGATTACGGCATTATCAAAGACAATCCTGATGAAATCAGCCGTATTTTAGAAAAAGCGGCGAGCGAAAATGATATCGTGGTAACCTCTGGCGGTGTGTCTGTTGGCGATTATGATTTCTTAAAAGATTGCGTGAGCAAACTGGGTAATATTGTGCAATATAAAGTTGCATTAAAACCCGGTAAACCTTTTGTATTTGGTCACTTAGGCAAGGCACGTTATTTTGGTTTACCAGGTAATCCGCTTTCAACCACAATCAGTGCAACCTTATTCTTACTTCCTGCCATTTATCAATATTTTGGTGTAACCTTACCGAAATTAAGCGTAAAAGCAAAATTAGGCAATGAAATTAAACGCCGTTCAGGTCGTACTGAATTACAACGTGGTTTTGTTGAGAAAGACGCAAATAATGATTGGGTGGTTTACACGCAATTCTCACAAGATTCACACCGTATTTATCAGTTAAGTCAAGCGAATGCGTTTGTCTATTTGCCAGCAGAAAAAGCTGAGTTTGAAAAAGAGGAATATGTTGAGATTTTCCCTTTAAACGGCAAATTTTTGTAGAGGTGTAAATGAGAAATCTTACCGAGACTGATAATAAATCAGCACCATTAACTGATTTATTTCAGCGGAGATTGAGTTATTTACGCTTGTCAGTAACCGATTTATGTAATTTTAAATGTAATTATTGCTTGCCAGATGGTTATCAAGGAAAGAAGCCGAAGAATGAATTAACGGTGTCTGAAATTGATAATTTGGTTTCAACTTTTGCGGATTTAGGCACAAAGAAGATCCGTTTAACAGGTGGCGAGCCGACGTTAAGAAAAGACATTAACGAGATTATCCAAGTCTGCCAGAAACCTGAAAATATTCAAAAAGTTGCTTTAACGACTAACGGTTGGAAGTTGGAGCAGCATTATAAAAAGTGGATCGATTCAGGACTGAATCAGATCAATATCAGTGTGGATAGTTTGGACGAAGATACCTTTGAGCAGATCACAGGACGACGTTCTTTAAGCTCAATTTTAAGAGCGATTGATTTGATAATGGATTATAAGCCATTACCGATCAAATTGAATGCGGTATTGTTGAAAGAAAGTGGCGTTCAGCAACTTCACAGTGTTTTGGCATTTATCAAGGATAAACCGATCAGCTTTCGTTTTATTGAGTTAATGCAAACCGCAGAAAATAATTTATTATTTGAAAATTCGCATTTAAGTGCGAGCCGTATTGTGAAAATTTTAGAAAGAGAAGGTTGGACGGCGTTACCACGAGGTAAAGACGCAGGTCCTGCCGTAGAATATGCTCATCCTGACTATATGGGACGAATGGGCGTGATTGCACCTTATAGCAAAGATTTTTGTAAAAATTGTAACCGTTTAAGAGTAACCGCAATGGGGAACTTGCATTTATGCTTGTTTGACAGTTGTGCGTTTAATATTCGTCCTTATTTGGCGGATGGTAAGCGGTCAGATTTGATCAATTATTTACAAAATTTAATGCCACAAAAACCAGAAATGCACCATTTACATGAAAACAATTCTGGCTTAATTACAAATTTATCTATGATTGGAGGATAAGAAAATGCACGATGGTGGAAAACAATTTGAACCATTAAACATTGCCATTTTAACCGTATCGGATACCCGTACTTTTGCGGAAGATACGTCAGGCGATTACTTGCAAGAGTCGTTATTAAAAGCAGGACATAATTTATATGAACGTAAATTGTGTACCGATCATCTTTATGATATTCGTGCAATCGTAAGTCAATGGATTGCGGATAAAGAATGCCAAGTTGTGATTATCACGGGTGGAACAGGTTTTTACGATAAAGATATTACTCCTGAGGCAGTAAGCATTTTATTTGATAAAACCGTTGATGGCTTTGGCGAAGTATTCCGTCAATGCTCACAAAATACCGTTCAATTATCAACGATTCAATCACGTGCAGTAGCAGGCGTGGCAAATCGTACCTTGATTTTTGCTATTCCAGGTTCAACGGGTGCCTGTAAAACAGCGTGGGGCGACATTTTAGAAAATCAATTAGATGCAAGAACTAAACCTTGCAACTTTGTACCACACGTTAGATTTATCAAATAATTGTCGTAAAGAGTAACAATGAATAAATTAGCACATATCGCTATCTTAGCAGGTGGCAACAGTCGCCGAATGGGGCAGAATAAAGCACAGCTACTTTTTGAAGGTGAGACCTTGCTTTCAAGATTGGTGCAAGACGCTCGTCAATTAGACTTAGCCACTTTTGTATGTGCTGATGATTACACTTATTCAGAAATTGCAACGCAGAATATTACGTTATCCCCTGATTTATTGCTGAATAAATCAGGGGCATTATCTGCCATTCAACCTGTGTTAGAGCAGAGCTATTTAGCCAATCAGCAGTGGTTGTGGGTATATAGTTGTGATGCGTTGTTGTTACCATCAGAAATTATTGATTTATTTCAGCAAGCGATCGATGAAATCGATGCAAATCAAGATACACAAACAAAAACAATTTTACTAAAAAATCACAAATTATTGCCGTTGGTAGGGTTATATCACACATCATTGGCGAAGGATTTAAAAGATTATTTATTAGCTGGCAATCGCCGAGTCATGCCATTTTGTGATCAATTTAAGATGAAAGAAATTGAATTGCCAGATTCTGTGAGTTTCTGTTGCAATTTTAATACGCCAGAGCAGTTTGAGAACGCAAAGCAACAGTACACGCAATATAGAAAACATATAGGTTAAAAAGAATGAATTTTACCCATTTAGATAATAATGGAAATGCAAATATGGTGGGCGTGAGCAATAAAGTTGCCACACACCGCACAGCCAAAGCAATGGCTAAGATCCGTTTTCCACAAGATATTTATCAAATTATTTTGGAAAATGATCGTCAAACCCCAAAAGGATCAATTGAGGGGATCGCACGAATTGCGGGGATTATGGGGGCAAAACAGACCTCAAATTTAATTCCACTTTGCCACCCATTACCTTTGGAAAAATGCAAAGTCTCTTTTGAATATTCAGAAACAGAGCCAGTTTTAACGATTTATACCTCTGCGGAAGTCACCCATAAAACAGGGATTGAAATGGAAGCCTTAACCGCAGCCAGCGTTGCGGCTTTAACGGTTTATGATATGTGTAAAGCATTAACGCACAATATGATTATTGAAGAAGTTCGCTTATTAGAAAAAACAGGGGGTAAAAAAGATGTCTGTATCAAATAATACCTTTAAAATTTTATATTTTGCGGTTTTTCAAGAAAAAGCGAATAAATCAGAAGAAATACGTCCGTTAAGTGACAGCCTAACTGCTGAAATGTTATTTAGCAATATTTGTACAGAGCTAGGTGTCGAATTATCTCAAAAACAAGTGCGAGTGAGCGTGAATCATCAGTTTACCGCTTGGGATACGGTTATTATGCCAAATGATATCGTGGCATTTATTCCACCAGTGGCAGGAGGCTAACAATGTTTTTAATTAAATCCGAAGAATTTGATATTGAAAGCTACAAAAAAGAGCTACGTTTAGATGAATGTGGCGGTTATTGTAGTTTTGAAGGTTGGGTAAGAAATCATAACAATGATAACCAAGTGCGTGGATTGGAATACAGTGCGTATGAAGAGTTAGCCGTTGCGACAGGCGAGAAAATTGTTGCTCAGGCAAAAGAACTATTTGATATTGAAGAGGCAATTTGTATTCATCGTGTGGGTAAATTAGCGATTGGCGATTTAGCAGTGTGGGTTGGCGTGAGTGCCAAACATCGTGGCGCAACCTTTGAGGCTTGTCAGTATATTATCAACACTTTGAAAGCTGATGTGCCGATCTGGAAAAAAGAGTTTTACTTAGACAAAGAAACACACGAGTGGGTTTCAAATATTGAGAGCCGACCTTAGTTTATGCAACATTCAACCCTTGATGTTTCTCGTCAATTACTTGTAAAAGGAATGACGGCGGAGAAACAACAGCAGTTAAATAACAGTCGAGTTTTAGTGATCGGTGCTGGTGGATTAGCAACAACGGCGGTCAGTTATTTAGCGATGTCAGGCATTGGGCATATTACGATTGTTGATTATGATGATATCGAGCCAAGTAATTTGCACCGTCAAACGTTGTTTACCCAAAATGATTTAGGTAACAATAAAGCAGAAACGGTTAAGCAGTATTTATTGGCACGTAATCCGCAATTAGATGTAAAAGCCATTGGGGCTTCGTTAGATGTGCAAACATTATTACGTTTAATTTCACAATATGATGTGGTATTAGATTGTACCGATATGTTGTCTTTTAGCTATATGTTAAATGATGTCGCGATTTTACGCCAAATTCCCGTTATTTTTGCGAATGCCTCAGCAATGACAGGGCAACTTTTCACGATGATCCCTCAAAAAGATCAGCCATTTAGCTGTTTCCGTTGTATGTGGCCAGAAGGTGTAGAAGTAACAGGAAGTTGCGATATTCTTGGGGTATTAGGACCAGTTCCGGGAACGATGGGTTGTTTGCAAGCGTTAGAAGCGATTAAGCTACTTTCAGGATTTTATCCTGTGGCAGAAAGTACGCTTTATCATTTTGATTTTTATTCGTTGAGTTTAAACAAGATCGCTATTCCTTTTGATCAGGATTGTTGTCATTCGCAGAATGATAAAATAGTTGTGAATCGCTATACGGCAAATTTAGTTTTTCAAGGGGAATTAAGCGAAGCATTGAAACAAGGTTATGAAATCATTGATATTCGTCGAGAAAATGAAGTAAATGTAAAACCGTGTGAATATGCGACTGCCTATTTTACACCTGATCAATTATTAGATAATCCAAGTGATTTTCTATCAAAATCTAAATCTTATATTTTTATTTGTAGTAATGGCACAAGGAGTAAAAGTCTTGTGAAATATTTACAATATAGTGGATTTAGTCAAACATTTACTTATCAAGAAGATTGGTAAGAGAAATGGAGTAAGCGGTCATATTTTTTATTGATTTTGCAAAAATTGTCTAAAATATTACCGCTTGCATAAAAGGAAGTTTAGTAAACAATGATTGTTTGATTTCAAACAATTTTTATTAGGGATTGTAACTGTATATTTACATCTCACGATTGTATAATACAAAGTTAACATTATTCGTATTTTATAGTTAGATTATCTAGCTATTTATTATTTTTATTTTAAGTTGGGGAAAAAAATGAAATTACTTCATTTATTAAAGAATTTTTTCTTTAAACCGTCTAAATTAGGTTTAGGCGTTTTATTAGTAACAGGTGCTATTGCAGGTATTATTGCTTGGATAGTTTTTAATACAGTATTAGAGGAAACGAGTACTGAAGAATTTTGTGTGAGCTGTCACTCAATGGAGCAACCATTAGAAGAATTGAAAGAAAAAGCTCACTTTTCAAATAAATTTGGTGTAGCGGCTACTTGTGCAGATTGTCACTTGCCACACAAGAAAATTGATAAATATTTACGCAAAATTGAAGCATTAAAAGAAATTTTTGCGGAAATGACAGGTAAATATGATGAAGAAGGCTCTTTTGAAAAACATCGTTTAGAGATGGCAGAAAGAGAGTGGGCAAGAATGTCAGCGAATGGTTCACAAGCGTGTAAAAACTGTCACCGTTATGACAGAATGAAGTTTGATGAAATGAAACCTGCAGCACGTGAAGCAATGAAAGCTGCGGCAGCAAAAGATCAAAGTTGTATTGATTGCCATAAAGGTATTTCACATCATTTACCAAAACCGAAAGAGGTTGAAGCAGTAAGTGAATTAACAGAAGGAACAACTTATTTTACTAAAGCAAGTGCTAGCTTATTTGCTGATGAAAATATGCAACAAGAAATTGGTAATTTAGAGTGGGCTGTGCCAGTTAAATTTATCAAATCAACAGGAAATGCAGATTTAGTAGAATTAGAAATGTGGCGTAAAGCGAAAGGTTTTGGTCGTGTTTGGTATCATGAAAAAGGTAAAAGTATCACTGACGCGGTTTTAACAAAAGAGTTTATGAAAACAAAACCAAAACCATATACTGTAATCGAAAAAGTAAAAGATGAAGAAACTCGTTTACCTTGGCAAAAAGTGAAAGTACAAGCTTGGATTGCGAAATCTCAGTTAGTCGATAATATTGATACCCTTTGGGCAAAAGCGGAAGGAATTTATAAAACACAATGTAGTACCTGTCATAAGCAACCAGATATTGCACATTTTGATGCGAATACATGGGTTGGATTATTTAGTGGTATGATTGGCTTTACGAATATAGACGAAGCAACCGGTAAACAAGTATTACGCTATTTACAAATGCATTCATCTGATTTTGAAACTCATCCGAATAAATAAGGAGAAAAATTATGCAACAATCTCGTCGTCAGTTTTTAACTAACGCCTCTGCAATGGCAGCAACGCTTTCAATGCCTAGCTTTCTTGTTTCAAGAAGTGCATTTGCAAATGCAGAGTCAGCAGAATGGAAATTAACGGGTTCACACTGGGGAGCGATTCGTGCCAAAGTTGAAAATGGTAAGGTAAGTGAAGTTAAACCATTTGAGTATGATAAGCACCCAACAGAAATGATCAAAGGTATCAAAGGGTTAATTTATAGCGAAGCACGTATTCGTTATCCAATGGTACGTTTAGATTGGCTTAAAAACCGTGAAAAAAGTAACACTGCTGAACGTGGTGATAACCGTTTCGTGCGTGTTTCTTGGGATAAAGCATTAGATTTATTTTATGAAGAATTAGATCGCGTTCAAAAGAATTATGGTCCTTGGGCATTACACACTGCAAACGTAGGCTGGCGTTCAACGGGTCAATTCCACAGCTGTGGTAACCATATGATCCGTGCTGTAAGTATGTTTGGTAATAGCGTAACTTCAGCAGGAGACTATTCAACAGGTGCAGGGCAAGTAATTCTTCCTTATGTATTAGGTTCGACAGAAGTATATTCACAAGGTACTTCTTGGGATGTAATCTTAAAAGAAAGTGAAAATATTATTTTCTGGTCAAGCGATCCTGTGAAAAACTTACAAGTAGGTTGGAACTGTGAAACTCACGAAGCTTATGCTTATTTAGAGCAATTAAAACAAAAAGTTGCAGCGAAAGGCGTGAATGTAATTTCTGTTGATCCAGTGAAAACAAAAACACAGAATTTCTTAGGTTGTGAACATCAATATATCAATCCACAAACGGATGTTGCGATGATGTTAGCAATGGCATATGTGCTTTATACTGAGAAACTTTATGATGAAGACTTTATTGATACTTATACAGTAGGTTTTGAAGACTTCGTGCCATATTTAATGGGTAAAACAGAAGATAAAGTAGCGAAAACACCTGAATGGGCAGAAAAAATCTGTGGTGTACCAGCAGATAAAATTCGTGAATTTACTCGTTCATTAGTAGGTAAACGTACTCAGCTTATTTTTGGTTGGGCGATTCAACGTCAGCAACATGGTGAACAACCATATTGGATGGGTGCTGTTTTAGCAGCAATGTTAGGACAGATTGGTCAAGCTGGTGGTGGTATCAGTTATGCTCACCATTATAGTTCTGTTGGGGTTTCTAGTTCTGGTGCAGCGATGCCTGGTGCATTCCCATTAAACTTAGATGAAGGTCAAAAACCAGTTTACGATAACAAAGATTATAAAGGTTATAGCTCTGTTATTCCTGTTGCAAGAGCGACAGATTCATTACTTTATGCTGGTGAAACCATTAACTATAATGGTAAAAAAGTCGTTTATGCACCTTATAAAATGGTTATTTTCTCAGGTTGTAACCAATGGCATCGTCAATCAGAACATAACAAGATGAAACAAGCTTTCCAAAAATTAGAAACAGTTGTTTCTGTTAACTATAGCTGGACAGCAACTTGTCGCTTCTCTGATATTGTATTACCAGCATGTACACCATTTGAACGTAACGATATTGATGGTTATGGTTCATATAGCTCTCGTGGTGTGATTGCAATGCAAAAATTGATTGAACCACTTTATGAATCTCGTCCTGATTTTGAAATTTTCAGAGATCTTTGTAAGCGTTTTGGTAAAGATAAAGAATATTCTCGTGGAATGGATGAAATGCAATGGGTTGAATCACTTTATGAAGATTGCCGTAAAGAGAATAATGGTAAATTTGAAATGCCACCATTTGCAGAATTCTGGAAAAAAGGTTATGTGTTATTCCCAGAAGGTAAACCTTGGGTACGTCATGCTGACTTTATTGAAGATCCAGAAGTGCATGCATTAGGAACACCTTCAGGCTTAATTGAAATTTATAGTAATAAGATTGCCGAATATGGTTATAACAACTGTAAAGGACACCCAATGTGGTTCGAAAAAGAAGAACGCTCTCACGGTGGACCTAAATCAGATAAATATCCATTCTGGTTACAATCTTGTCACCCAGATAAACGTTTACACTCACAATTATGTGAATCTAAAGAACTGCGTGATACTTATAGTATTCAAGGTCGTGAACCACTGTTTATGAATCCAGAAGATGCGAAAAAATTAGGTATTGCTCACGGTGATTTAGTACGTGTATATAATGATCGTGGTCAAGCGATTGTTGGAGCACATTTATCAGATAACTTCCCAAGTGGTGTATTACGTTTACAAGAAGGTGCTTGGTATTCTCCATTAGGTGCAGAAGTAGGAGCGATTGATACTTATGGTTGTCCAAATACGATGACTTTAGATATTGCAACATCGGATCTTGCTCAGGCTGTGTCAGCGAATACTTGTATCGTAAATGTTGAGAAATATCAAGGTGATGCACCAGCACCAAACGGATTTACTGGTCCAACAGAAGTTAAGCTATAATAAAATATGATTAACTTAGCAAAAGAAGAAAAAGCATTTCTTTGCACGTGGTTTGGCAGTTTGCTAAGCCACGAGCTGACAGATGAGCAGCTCAAACAGTATCAACAAGGTATGTTTGAGCCATTATTTGAATTATTATCTGAACAAGGATTTTCATCACAGGTTCAGCAGATAAAATCTGATATAGTTCAAATCAATGAGATGCCTTACGGTCAGTTAGAGTTAGCGGCTGATTTTACACAGCTTTTCTTACTTGATGGACAATCTAGTGCATTGCCTTATGCTTCTGCTTATTTAGAAGAAGAGGCTTTAACAACGAACCTCAACTATATGGATTCATTGTTAGCACAATTTGGATTGCAATTTAATCAAGAAAGTAAAGAGCCAAGTGATCACGTTGGTGTTTATTTGCAAATTCTGAATAAATTAGTCACATATTCTGATTCTGAAAAACAGCAAGATTTTGTAGAAAATTATTTATTAAATTGGTTAATTCCATTTAATGATAAGGTTCAAAAAATAAAAACAAAAACGATGTTTTATCAGAATATTATGGCAATGCTTATATCTGTATTAAGTAAATAGAATAACATTAAGTTATATAAATAAATGTAGTTGGATATGTCAAAGTTATTCAGCTACATTTATCATATTATCTTGTAGGAGATGGAAAATGGGATTTAGCTGGCAGCAATTACTGATTCTTTTATTGGTTGTCGTGGTACTTTTTGGAACAAAGAAATTAAGAAATATTGGTTCTGATCTTGGTGGTGCGATGAAAGACTTTAAAAAAGCAATGAAAGATGATGAAAAAGAAAGTGAAATCGAAGACGCTGAATTTGAAAAAGTCACAGATGAAGTGAAAAAAGATAAAGAGTAATAGTAAGTTGCTCATTATTTTTTAGCTTAGAAAATAGCAACGAAGCATCGATAGTGCTTCGTTTTTTATTCTAATAAAATACTGTCTCATAATAATGTGAAATCGATCACAAAACAAACATATCATCAATGACATCGCGATAAATTTATACTATTCTCATCTCGCCTTAGTTCAAAAGGTAATCAAATTTACATTCTTTTTAGAGGATAAATTTATGCGATTCTTTCTATTTTATTTAAAATCGTGGTTCGTAATTGATCCTAGAATGCTTCTCTGTCTTCCATAATTTTCTCTTCATTTTTTTATCTTTTCTATTTTTATTTCTTCTACATTTACAGATTAAATGTATGAAAGGTGTGTATCTATTTATATGAGGATTTTATGATGAATACGTTTAAACATTTACCAGAACCATTCCGTATCCGTGTGATTGAGCCAGTGAAAAGAACCACGCGTGAGTATCGTGAAGAAGCCATTCTAAAAGCAGGAATGAACCCATTTTTGTTAGACAGTAAAGATATTTTTATTGATTTGTTAACAGACAGCGGAACGGGTGCGGTGACTCAAGATATGCAGGCGGCGATGTTGCGTGGTGATGAGGCATATAGTGGTAGCCGTAGTTATTATGCGTTAGCAGATGCTGTGAAAGCTATTTTTGGTTACGAATTTACGATCCCAACCCATCAAGGGCGTGGTGCAGAGCAAATTTATATTCCTGTTTTAATCAAAAAACGTGAACAGGAAAAAGGCTTAGAACGTGACAAAATGGTGGTGTTCTCTAACTATTTCTTTGATACCACACAAGGTCACTCTCAATTAAATGGGGCGACAGTAAACAATGTTTACATTAAAGAAGCTTTTGATACAGGTGTGGAACACGATTTTAAAGGAAACTTTAACCTTGAAAAATTAGAAGAAGGCATTCAAAAAGTAGGGGCTAAAAATGTACCTTACATCGTAGCAACCATTACTTGTAATTCAGCCGGTGGTCAGCCAGTTTCTCTTGCAAACTTAAGAGCAATGTATGCGATTGCACGTAAATACGATATTCCTGTGGTGATGGATTCAGCTCGCTTTGCTGAAAATGCGTATTTCATTAAACAACGTGAAGCAGAGTGCAAAGATTGGTCGATTGAGAAAATCACTTATGAGTGCTATCAATATGCTGATGCCCTTGCAATGTCGGCGAAGAAAGATGCAATGGTGCCGATGGGCGGATTACTCTGTTTCAAAAATAAAGAAATGGAAGATGTGTATCACGAGTGCCGTACATTATGTGTGGTACAAGAAGGCTTCCCAACTTATGGCGGTTTAGAAGGTGGTGCAATGGAGCGTTTAGCGGTCGGTTTATACGACGGTATGCGTGAGGATTGGCTGGCTTATCGTATTCGTCAAATTGAATATTTAGTTGATGGCTTAGAAAAAATCGGTGTGGTTTGCCAACAACCGGGTGGACACGCTGCCTTTGTTGACGCGGGTAAATTATTACCTCATATCCCTGCGGATCAATTCCCTGCACAAGCATTAGCCTGTGAACTTTATAAAGTAGCAGGTATTCGTGCGGTTGAAATTGGTTCATTCTTGTTAGGTCGTGATCCAAAAACAGGTAAACAATTACCTTGTCCTGCCGAGTTGCTACGTTTAACCGTGCCACGTGCGACCTATACGCAAAGCCATATGGATTTCATTATTGAAGCATTCCAAAAAGTAAAAGAAAATGCGAAAAATATTAAAGGGTTAACATTTAGTTATGAGCCTAAAGTATTACGTCATTTTACCGCTCGTTTAAAAGAGATTGAATAAAACTTGAAATATAAAGGTTGCCCTCGTGCAACCTTTTAACTATCACTTATGGTAAGGAGTTTTATTATGAGAAAAAATAGCCCTTCAATTATTGGTGGTGCTTGTATTATTGCGAGCGTTTGTGTCGGTGCGGGAATGTTGGCTATTCCGATAAAAGGGGCGGGAGCGTGGACAATATATTCCACCCTTGCCTTACTTATTACGATGACAATGATGACTCTTTCAGGTTGGTTGTTACTTGAAACATATAAAAAATACGAATTAACTGCCTCATTTAGTACTGTAACAAAGGATTTACTCGGTTCTAAAATCAATTTTATCAATAATCTTGCGGTTTACTTTGTGGGTGGCATTTTGCTTTATGCCTATACAACAGTCGCAGGCTTAACCCTGACAGATTTATTTGGCTCTATTTTTGGCGAAAATTCTACGGGTATCTGGTCAATTATTTTCGTTTTTATTTTTTCTTCATTTGTATGGCATTCAACTAGAGCAGTGGATCGTATTTCAGTATTACTCATTTTAGTGATGATATTTACCTTCATTTTTGGTGTGTCTGGACTAGCAAGTAATATTGATATGAAAATATTGTTAGATTCAAATAATGAACAAGGCGGTTATACATTATTTGCTGCGACAATGTTACCTGTTGCATTAACGTCATTTGGCTATCATCACAGTGTTGCTTCAATGCGAATTTACTACGGTTCTGAAATGAAAGCAAAATATGCAATTATAGGTGGAACAAGCATTGCACTCATTTTATATTTACTTTGGACATTCAGTATCTTTGGAAATTTGCCTCGTTCAGAATTTAAGCAGGTCTTCGAGAGTGGAGGGGAATGGCAGGCACTGGTTGGTGCATTAGGTCAAATGATTGAATCAGAAACAGTAACAAATACTATTAAGGCGTTCTCAATGGCGGCAGTATTATCCTCATTTATTGGCGTTGGTTTAGGGGTATTTGATTATTTGGCGGATTTCTTTCAATTTGATAACACTAAACAAGGAAGAATAAAATCTTGGGCAGTGACCTTTTTACCACCGCTGATTTTATCGGTATTATTTCCCTTTGGCTTTGTCAAAGCGATTGGCTATGCAGGAGCAGTTGCAACAATTTGGACGTGTATTATTCCAGCATTATTGACCAAAAAAGCCCGCGAAAAAAATGGAATAGAAGGTTTTCATATTCGAGGTGGAAATGGGTTACTTGTCGCACTCATTCTTTTTGGCATTAGCGTGGCGGTTATACATTTCTTAGATATGATGAGCATTTTACCTGTCTTTAAAGGTTAAAAATTAGTATTAGAGAATTATAACTAAGTTTATTGAGGCACTTTTGCTGAATTTACCAAAGCATAAGTGCTTCTTTTTATCTTTTCCCTCCTTTTTTAATTTTTAGCCATTATAAATTTCCTCTTGCGTAATTTATTTAATAAAAATCACATAAAACTATTGCTTTTGCATTTTGTACTAGTACAATAGTTCTGGGTTTGAAGTTAATAATAATGAACAGGAGTCATCTAATGAAAAAAAATACCCCTTCAATTTTAGGCGGAGCGTGTATTATCGCCAGTGTTTGTGTTGGAGCAGGCATGCTTGCGATTCCAATCAAAGGTGCAGGAGCTTGGACAATTTATTCTAGTCTTGCACTTGTTTTTACAATGTTAATGATGACTCTTTCGGGCTGGCTATTACTAGAAGCTTATAAAAAGTATGAACTAACGGCATCATTTAGCACAGTCACAAAAGATTTATTAGGAAATAAAATCAATTTTATCAGTAACTTATCTGTGTATTTTGTGGGTGGAATATTGCTTTATGCTTATACAACTGTGGCTGGTTTAACTCTTGATGGTTTATTAGGTAGTGTGTTTGGTGATAATTCTATTGGGATTTGGTCAATTATTTTTGTACTGACTTTTTCTGGTCTCGTATGGCATTCAACCCGAGCTGTTGATCGCATTTCAGTTTTACTTATTTTAGTGATGGTGTTTACCTTTATTTTTGGGGTATCAGGGCTTGCAACAAATATTGATATGACAATATTATTAGACTCAGGCAATGAGCAAGGCGACTATATGCGTTTTGCTGCTGTCATGTTACCTGTTGCTCTAACCTCATTTGGTTATCATCACAGTGTTGCATCAATGCGAATTTACTATGGCTCGGAGAACAAAGCAAAATATGCCATTCTTGGAGGTACATCAATTGCATTAGTACTATATCTACTTTGGACATTTAGTATCTTTGGGAATTTACCACGTGCAGACTTCAAACAAGTTTTTGTTGATGGTGGCGAATGGAAAGCATTACTTGGTGCATTAGGGCAAGTTATTGAATCACAAACAGTTACCAATATTATCAATGCGTTCTCAATAGCTGCAGTATTATCTTCATTTATTGGTGTTGGTTTAGGAATGTTTGATTATTTAGCAGATTTTTTTAACTTTGATAATAGTACACAAGGACGAATTAAATCGTGGGCAGTCACTTTCTTACCACCACTTATTCTATCAGTATTATTCCCATTCGGTTTTGTTAAAGCGATTGGTTATGCGGGGGCAATAGCAACGATTTGGACTTGTATTGTGCCAGCCTTATTAGTGAAAAAAGCACGCGAGCGAAATGGTACAGAAGGCTTTCATATTGGTGGCGGAAATTTCTTGCTAGCGGTGTTGATTATCTTCGGTATTGCAGTGGCAGTAATTCATTTCTTAGATATGTTTGGCGTATTACCTAACTTTAAAGGCTAAACTTACTATTAAAAATAATAAAAGCGTTCTTGATGATAGTTCAAGAACGTTTTTATTTTAATTTAACAAGCGGTCATATTTTTTATAAAATTTTCAAAAAAATCAATAAAATATGACCGCTTGTTTTATGATATTTATGCAGGTGCTTTCCCTCACTTTATTTATTATGAAATATTTGTCATATTTTTTGAACTGAGAGTGGTATTTGGATACAGTACAAAGATTCTTTAAGGTTTTTTACCTTATAAATACCTTGATGTAGCAGTGTTATATTTCAAAGTGCACTTTCTTATTAAAATATGGTATAAATAGCCTAATTTTTTAGAACGAAATTAGGAATGGTAATGCAAAAAACAAAAATTGTGCTTGCGACAGGCAATGTGGGTAAAGTCAAAGAAATGCAAGATGTATTAAGTGAATTTGGATTTGAAGTCATTGCACAAAGTGAATTTGGGATCGAATCCCCAGAAGAGACAGGGCTGACCTTTGTTGAAAATGCGATTTTAAAAGCACGTTATGCTAGTGAAAAAACAGGCTTGCCAGCGATTGCTGATGATTCGGGTTTATCCGTTGAAGCACTTGGCGGTGCACCTGGATTATATTCTTCTCGCTATGCAGGAGAAGACGGCAATGATGTGGCTAACCGTCAAAAATTGGTGACAGAATTAAAAGATGTAGAAGACGAAAAACGTATTGCAAAATTTGTGAGTTGCATTGTGTTACTACAACATCCAACGGATCCAACCCCTAAAATTGCAATGGGAGAGTGCTTTGGTAAAATTTTATCGGAAGAGCGTGGTTCAAATGGTTTTGGTTATGATCCTCTGTTTTTCTACCCACCTAAGAATTGTACTTTTGCAGAAATGGAAAGTGTTGAGAAGAAAAAAATCTCACACAGAGCAATAGCCCTTGAATTATTGAAACAACAGTTAGCTAAATAAGCTGTTTCTATCAGTGATAGTTTTTGGAGAAAAATTTGCAAAATTTAGAAAAAATCACACCGCTATTTTGGGAACATAAAAGCCTCATTGAAATGAATGATGACGAGTGGGAAGCATTATGTGATGGCTGTGGAAAATGCTGCTTTCATAAGCATATTGAGGGTAGAGGCAAGCGTGAACGTCTTTATTTCACTCGTATTGCGTGTAATCAATTGGATCTAGCAACGGGGCTGTGTAGCCATTATACTGAACGTTTTAAGTTGGAGCCAGATTGCACAAAATTAACCAAGAAAAACTTGCCTGATTTTAAATGGCTACCTCATACTTGTGCTTACCGTTTGCTTTATGAGGGTAAGCCTTTATTTGATTGGCATCCGTTGATTTCCAAAGATCAAAACTCGGTTAAAAAAGCAAATGTGTTAATCAAAAATCCTATACACGAAAAAGATGTGATCGATTGGTTTGAATTTGTGATTGATGAAGTGTGATTGTCGTCTATTTCAGCACTGCGATGAATCTCTTTTCCACAAATTTTATTTAATGTGTTAGAATCTACAAAGGTTTAATTTTAAAGAAAAATAATTATTATGATGCAATATTCTTCTCAATTTAAAAATGCCAAAGTATTAGTACTTGGTGATGTAATGTTAGATCGTTATTGGTTTGGTGCAACAAATCGAATTTCCCCAGAAGCTCCAGTGCCTGTTGTTAAAATTCAAGATAATGAAGATAGAGCGGGCGGTGCGGCTAACGTAGCGATGAATATCGCGGCATTAAATGTGCCAGTTACGTTGCACGGTTTAATTGGTCAAGATGATGCTGGAAATGCGTTAGGTAAATTATTGAGCGATCATCAAATTCAAAATCATTGTGTCGCATTAGAAACACACCCAACTATTACCAAATTGCGAGTGTTATCTCGTCATCAACAGTTGCTACGTTTAGATTTTGAAGAAAATTTTCATAACGTTGCAAGTGATTCATTATTAGCACAATTAAGCGATGAAGTGGCACAATATGGTGCATTGATTTTATCTGATTATGGCAAAGGCACATTGGATAGTGTGCAAAAAATGATTCAAATTGCTCGAAACGTAAATGTACCTGTGTTAATCGATCCAAAAGGCACAGATTTTGAACGTTATCGTGGTGCAACGTTGCTCACACCGAATATGTCGGAATTTGAAGCTGTTGTAGGTGAATGTAAAACCGATGAAGAAATTATTGAAAAAGGGCTGAAATTGATTGCAGATTATGATTTTTCAGCATTATTAGTGACTCGTTCTGAGAAGGGAATGACGTTACTTCGTCCTAATCAAGAAGCTTATCACTTACCAACTTTGGCAAAAGAAGTATTTGATGTGACAGGGGCTGGCGATACAGTTATCAGCGTATTAGCTACCGCATTAGCTGATGGGCGTTCTTATGAAGAAGCATGCTACCTTGCAAATGCAGCAGCAGGTGTTGTAGTTGGAAAATTAGGTACTTCAACATTAACACCAAGTGAGCTTGAAAATGCGATTCACCAACGTGATGAAACAGGATTTGGTGTTGTTTCTGAAAGTGAATTAAAAGAAGTAATGCAAAAAGCAAGACAATCAGGCGAAAAAGTCGTTATGACGAATGGTTGTTTTGATATTCTTCATCCTGGACACGTGTCTTATTTAGAAAATGCCCGTAAATTAGGGGATCGCTTAATTGTTGCTGTAAATAGTGATGAGTCGGTAAAACGTTTGAAAGGCGAAACGCGTCCTATTAACGATTTGAATGCAAGAATGGCTGTTCTTGCGGGGCTTTCTTCTGTAGACTGGGTCGTGCCTTTTGAAGAAGATACGCCACAACGTTTAATTAGTGAGATCTTGCCTGATTTATTGGTTAAAGGGGGCGATTATAAGCCAGAAGAAATCGCTGGTAGCCAAGAAGTATGGGCAAATGGTGGCGAAGTTCGAGTCTTGAATTTTGAAAATGGGTGTTCAACGTCAAATATTATTAAAAAGATTCAAACATCGTAATTTTGGATAAGAGTGAACTTTTTGATACTGTATTACTCAAACACCCCATCATTATTTTAAAATAATTAAAGGAATTTATAATGAAATGTAACTTAATAAAATCATCTTTCTTAACGCTTATTGCATTATTTGCAACAACTCAGATGGCTGTTGCACAAGAGCGAGTAGAAGCATTGGTTGATGGCTATATGATTATGGAAAGTCAGGTGAAGCAGCAATTAGGTTCTCGTCCTGATACACCAGCGAATCATCGTAAAGCACTTGAAGCAACCATTGATGATTATCTAGTTCAAAAAGCAATTAAAGAATCTGGTGTACAAATTAACTATCGTACAGTAAACCAAGCGATTGAAAATATTGCTTCTCAAAATGGGATAACCTACGGGCAATTACTGGATGCGTTGGACTATCAAGGTATCTCATTAAATCAATATCGTCAGCAAATTGCTCATCAAATGATGATGGCACAGGTTCGTCAAGTAAGTATTGGTAAATCAATTCAAGTTAGCCCACAAAATGTGCAAATTTTGGCAGAGCAAATGCTTAATGATGAAGCTCAAAAAGGAAAGCTGAAAAAATCAACAGCAAAGCAGTATCGTGTTAGTCATATTTTGATTAAAACAAATCCTATTTTGAATGATCAACAAGCAAAACAGAAATTACAGCAGATTGTTGCAGATATTAAATCTGGTAAAATGACATTCGCACAGGCCGCCACAAAAAATTCAAAAGATTATGTCTCAGCCATTGATGGCGGTGATTTAGGTTGGAATTTCCCACAGGCGTATGATCCTCGTTTTGCACAGCGTATAACGTCAACACCAATTGGTAAAATTTCTGAACCTTTCCAATCAAAGTTTGGTTGGCATATCTTAAAAGTAACAGAAACACGTTTAAAAGATACGACTAAAGAAGTGTATTTACAGGAAGCTTACAAACACTTGTTTGATGAACAAGCACAAGAGGCATCACAAGACTGGATAAAAGCACTACGCAAAAAAGCACAGATAGAATACGTTAAACGTAAATAATTAGATTGAGCCTCTGTTTTCAGAGGCTTTTTTTTTATGGCTGAGGTATAATACCGCAAATTTTTTTATTCATTTAGGTAAATAATGTCATCTAATTCAAAAAAACACTTAGGGCATACAGCTCGTAAACGCTTTGGTCAGAACTTTTTGCACGATCAAGATGTAATCCATAATATTGTTGCTGCAATCAATCCTCAAAAGAGTGATTTTCTTATTGAGATTGGTCCAGGTCTAGGGGCTTTAACTGAGCCTGTTGCGGATCAAGTCGATAAACTCACGGTTGTCGAGCTGGATCGTGATTTGGCGGAACGTTTACGCCATCACCCTTTTCTTAATCAGAAATTAACCGTTATTGAGCAAGATGCTTTAAATTTTAATTTCCGTGATTATTTTGAAAGTTTAAATTTAACAGAGCAAAACGGCATTCGTGTATTTGGTAACTTACCTTATAACATTTCAACGCCGTTGATTTTCCATTTATTAACCTTCCACGATCTTATCCAAGATATGCACTTTATGTTGCAAAAAGAAGTGGTTAAGCGTTTGTGTGCGGCACCAAATAGTAAGGCTTACGGTCGTTTAACGGTAATGGCACAATACTATTGTCAAGTAATGCCTGTGTTAGAAGTGCCACCAGCAGCATTTAAACCTGCACCAAAAGTAGATTCAGCGGTTATTCGTTTAGTACCTTACACAGAATTGCCTTATCCAGCAAAAGATGTCAGTTTCTTAAATCGTGTGGTTACTCAAGCGTTTAATCAACGTCGTAAAACATTAAGAAATTCATTGTCACAGCTATTTACAGCAGAGCAATTAGAAGAATTAGGTATGGATTTGCAAGCTCGAGCAGAGAATTTAAGCTTAAAAGATTATGTATCACTTGCGAATTACTTGTTTGATCATCAGGATTTAGAAGAAAAATAAGCAATGCCAATAATCAATCAATCTACTTTAGTACCTTATAGTGCAGAGCAGATGTATGCACTTGTGAATGATTATGAAAGTTACCCACAATTTCTTTCAGGGTGCGTGGGGGCAAAAACACTGACAACTGCAGAAAATGAATTAGAAGCTGAGTTGCATATTCAAAAATTAGGAATTAGTCAGCGTTTTAGCACCCATAATAAAATGATACCCAATCAGAAAATTGAAATGCAGCTATTAAATGGTCCTTTTAAGAACTTACAAGGTGCGTGGACATTTACGCCTTTTGATGAGCAAAGCTGTAAAATTGCACTACATTTAGAGTTTGAATTTTCTAATCCAATGATTGCAATGGTATTTGGTAAAATTTTTAATGAATTAACCCAAAAAATGATCAATTCATTTAAAAAGCGTGCAAAAGAGGTTTATGGTGTCTGATAACATAAAGGTTGAAGTATTATATGCTTACCCTGAACGGTATTTTTTGCAAAAAGTGGAATTAAATACACCGCTTAGTATTGAGCAAGTGATTACACAATCGGGTGTATTAGAAAAATACCCAGAAATTGATTTGAAGACGAATAAAGTGGGGATATTTAGTCGCCCTGCAAAATTAACGGATACAGTAAATGATGGCGATAGAGTAGAGATTTATCGTCCACTGGTTGCAGATCCAAAAGAAATTCGCCGTAAACGAGCAGAGCAACAGAAAAAGAAATAAGAAGGATTGCAATATGAAAAAAGATAAGCGGTTATATTTTAAACGTTATTTGCAAAAGTTGCTAAGTTGATGAATAATTTAAAATTTGACATAGATCACATAACCTTTATCTGATATATTTCTTTCCGTGCTTTTGGGCTTAGCAATGTGAAAAAGTGTGATATAATTCACAGTATCTTTTGCATAGTTAGGTGTAAAAGAAAAATTTTGTTTAACTTAAAATATAGGTAAAAAAATCTATGGCTATTAAAATTGGTATTAACGGCTTCGGTCGTATCGGTCGTATCGTATTCCGTGCAGCACAACTTCGTGATGACATTGAAGTTGTAGCAATCAATGACTTAATTGATGTTGATTATATGGCATATATGTTGAAATATGATTCAACTCACGGTCGTTTCAACGGAACTGTTGAAGTTAAAGACGGTAAATTAGTAGTAAACGGTAAAGAAATCCGTGTAACTGCTGAGCGTGATCCTGCAAACTTAAAATGGGACGAAGCTGGCGTTGAAGTTGTTGCAGAAGCAACAGGTTTATTCTTAGACGACGCAACAGCACGTAAACACATCCAAGCAGGTGCGAAAAAAGTTGTTTTAACTGGTCCTTCTAAAGATGCTACACCTATGTTTGTTAACGGTGTAAACTTCCACGAGTATGCAGGTCAAGATATCGTTTCTAACGCTTCTTGTACAACTAACTGTTTAGCACCATTAGCGAAAGTTATTAACGATAAATTCGGTATCAAAGATGGTTTAATGACAACAGTTCACGCAACAACAGCAACTCAAAAAACTGTTGATGGTCCTTCAATGAAAGACTGGCGTGGTGGTCGTGGTGCGGCTCAAAACATCATCCCATCATCTACTGGTGCTGCTAAAGCAGTAGGTAAAGTATTACCTGCATTAAACGGTAAATTAACTGGTATGGCGTTCCGCGTTCCAACTGCAAACGTTTCTGTTGTTGACTTAACTGTAAACTTAGAAAAACCAGCAACTTATGAAGAAATCTGTGCAGAATTAAAACGTGCATCAGAAAATGAAATGAAAGGTGTTTTAGGTTACACAGAAGATGCAGTAGTTTCTACTGACTTCAACGGTGCAATCGAAACTTCTGTATTTGATGCAAAAGCAGGTATCGCATTAACTGATACTTTCGTTAAATTAGTATCTTGGTACGATAACGAAACTGGTTACTCAAACAAAGTTTGTGATTTAATCTCATTAGTTCATAACTACAAAGGTTAATTTAATCAATTTTTAATTACTTTTTAAAGTAATTTGGAATCTAAAGGACTGTTTCGGCAGTCCTTTTGTTTTATTTAATGGAAGTGATTTTTATGAGTACAGAATTTATTTATCCAAATGTAGATTTGATTGCAGGCGTTGATGAAGTGGGGCGAGGTCCATTAGTGGGTGCTGTGGTCACGGCTGCTGTGATTCTTGATCCTAATCGCCCAATTGAAGGCTTAAATGATTCTAAAAAATTGTCTGAGAAACGTCGCGAAAGTTTAGCGGAAGAGATCCGAGAAAAGGCGTTATGTTGGTCAATTGGGCGTGCTGAGCCAGAAGAAATTGATCAAATCAATATTTTAAATGCCACTATGTTAGCCATGCAACGAGCAGTACAAGGGCTAAGAATTCAACCTAATTTTGTGTTGGTTGATGGGAATAGAACGCCTGATTTTGCTGTGCCTTCACAAGCTATTATTAAAGGTGATGGTTTAGTCGCAGAAATTAGTGCTGCCTCCATTTTAGCTAAAGTCGTGCGTGATAATGAAATGAAAGAGCTGGACAAACAATATCCTGAATATGGTTTTGCAAAACATAAAGGCTATCCAACAAAATTACATTTTGAAAAACTGATGGAATTAGGCGCAACCCCTTTTCATCGCAAGAGTTTTGCACCTGTGGCAAAAGTTTTACAGCAAACTAAATAATTTGCAAAAAATAAAATAAAAATAACCGCTTCCACTAGATATCAGATTTTAGTTAAAATATCACCTAGATATTTTCGAGAGGATAATGCCTTTCCCGCATAATATACAGGTTTATTAAATCAAGCATTAAAAGTATATGTTTTATGGGATCTAGTAAGAAACATCACTAGAAAAACACGCTGTTTTCGTGTATCATTGCAAAAATTTTATTTTTAACAAAGCATTAAAGCTACTCACTATTCTTACTAGGAGATTTTATGAGTGAAAAGTACATCGTAACTTGGGACATGTTCCAAATGCACGCTCGCAAGTTATCAGAAAAATTACTTCCTGCAACACAATGGAAAGGAATTATTGCTGTTAGTCGTGGAGGCTTGTTTCCAGCAGCGGTTATTTCTCGTGAATTGGGGATTAGACACGTAGAAACGGTTTGTATTGCAAGCTATGAAGATCATTTTACTCAAAGTGATACTTTAAGAGTAATTCATCGTGCGGAAGGCGATGGTGAAGGTTTCATCGTGGTAGATGATTTAGTTGACACGGGTAATACAGCAAAAGCGATTCGTGAAATGTATCCAAAAGCACGTTTTGTGACTGTATTTGCAAAACCAGCAGGCGCTCCTCTTGTCGATGACTATATAATTGATATTCCACAAAATACTTGGATTGAGCAACCTTGGGATTTAGGCTTGAATTTTGTGCCACCATTGGCAAGAAAATAATTCTTATCAATTATAGTATAAGTATCAAAGTAGAGACGTTGTATAACGTCTCTATTCGTATCCAACAAAAATATATTAAAAAATAATTATGAACTTAGGCAACCTTTATATTGTTTCTGCACCAAGTGGTGCAGGAAAATCATCACTAATCAATGCGTTACTTTCTGACTTACCTCGCAGTGAGGTGCAACTTTCGGTCTCACATACTACTCGGAATCCTCGTCCTGGTGAAGAGAATGGCGTGCATTACTACTTTACTGATCACGATGAATTTAAAGATCTTATTGCTAAAGATCATTTTTTAGAATGGGCCGAAGTATTTGGTAATTATTATGGTACCTCTTTACCAATGATCGAAAAAAGTCTTGAACAAGGTATTGATGTTTTTTTAGATATTGATTGGCAAGGTGCGAAGCAAATTAAACAAAAATTACCAAATGTAAAAACAATTTTTATTTTGCCACCATCAAAAGCAGAATTGGAAAAACGTTTAATTGGACGTGGGCAGGATTCTGAAGAAGTGATCGCAAAACGTATGGCACAGGCAGTATCTGAAATGAGCCACTATAATGAGTTTGATTATGTGATTATCAATAATGATTTTCAAACTGCATTAACGGATCTTAAAAGTATTTTAATTGCAGAGCGTTTAAAACATAATGTCCAAGCCATTCGTCATCAGTCACTTATTAGCAATTTATTAGCAGAGTAAGATTATGAAAAAACGTATTTTTAGTACAGAAATCCCTTCAAATGAACCTGAAATTCAACCTAAAAAAGAATTTTTAGAAGGTGATTTTGTTGTTGAAGTTGAAAAAGAATACGTTGAAGAAACTACTGCTGATCTGATTATTGAGAAAAGTTTAAAACCGTCTCGATTTTGGGTACGTTTATTGCTTGGTGCATTTTTATTATTAGGTTTTGCTATTTTTGCTCAAAGTATTCAATGGTTAATTGATACTTGGTTACAGCATCAATGGATTTACTTTGTGTTTGCGATAGGATTTTTTGGTATCAGCTTGGCGGGAATAGGTGCGATTATTTCAGAGTGGCGTAAGTTGGTTTATTTGCGTAAACATCAAAAAAATCAACAAACAAGTGAATTGCTACTCAATGATCCGTCATCAACAAGCGGTGAAATTACTGTTAAATTTTGCAAAAATATTTTAAAAACTTTGCCTGTTACAGAGCAATCTGCACAAAATTGGCAAAATCAACTTGATGAAGCCTATAATTCACAGGAAGTGTTTTACTTGTTTAATGAAGATATTTTGAAACCACTTGATAAACAAGTAAAACAGTTGATCAGCAAAAGTGCGACTGAAAATGCAATTATTGTGGCGGTTAGCCCATTAGCAGTGGTTGATGTGTTAATGGTCGCGTGGCGAAATATTGCATTAGTGAATAAAATTACCCGAGTTTACGGAATGGAGCTGGGCTATTTTAGTCGTTTAAAATTGTTTAAAATGGTATTAACCAATATGGCATTTGCAGGTGCAACAGAGATTGCGAGCGATATTGGAATGGATTATTTTTCACAAAACTTAACTGCTAAATTCTCAATGCGTGCCGCACAAGGAATTGGTGTTGGTCTACTTTCTGCAAGACTTGGAATCAAAGCGATAGAATTTTGTCGCCCAGTCGTATTTCAAGCGAATGAACGCCCTAAATTATCAGTGGTACGTCAAGAATTATTGAGTTCACTCAGAACAACTTTATTTAGTCAGTCATCTGAAAAAGAAAAACAAACAATATTAAGATAGGAATAAATTATGCCAACACTTAGCGTTGCAATGATTGTCAAAAATGAGCAACAAGATCTTGCACAATGTTTAGATACCGTCAAAGATTGGGTTGATGAAATTGTCATTTTAGATTCAGGAAGCACCGATAAAACAGAGCAGATTGCACGTGAATACGATGCAAAATTTTATACCAATACTGATTGGCAAGGTTTCGGAAAACAGCGTCAGCTAGCACAACAATATATTACTAGTGATTATGTTTTCTGGATTGATGCGGATGAGCGAGTAACCGAAGAATTAAAGCAGTCTATCATTCAAGTTGTCAAAGAAGATAAATCTAATGTTGTTTATTCTATTGGGCGTTTAAGTGAAGTGTTTGGACGTGAAATTCGTCATAGTGGTTGGTATCCTGATTATGTGGTGCGTTTATATAAAACAAATTTTGCTCATTATAATGATTCGCTTGTTCACGAAAAAGTAGAGTATCCAAGCCAAACTGAGGTTGTGAAGTTAACAGGTGATTTATTACATTTTACTTATAAAGATCTTCATCATTATTTAGTAAAATCAGCGGGCTATGCGAAAGCTTGGGCTGAGCAAAAACAGCGAGCTGGGAAAAAAGCAACATTATTTCAAGGTATTACTCACGCCTTAGGTTGCTTCATTAAAATGTATATTTTAAAAGCGGGATTTTTAGATGGTAAACAAGGTTTACTTCTTGCGTTACTTTCAACTCATTCAACTTTTGTGAAATATGCAGACCTATGGGTTCGTACACAGGATAAATAAAATTCAATCAAACGGTTATATTTTGCAAATTTTTCACAAAATATAACCGCTTATCATTATTGCCATATTTTCTTAATAAATGGCAGAATAGTGTCTAATGCTGCTGGAATGGAAATAACCGTTAAATCTTTTTCTGTCTCTTTCGTTGCGGGTGGACAAAAAGAAATGTGATTATTTGGATTATTGGTTGGCTGCCAGCGAATTGGCGAGGCACTACGGTTACTTGGATAAAAACCGATAGTTGGAATATCCAATGCTCCACAAATATGCAACGGACCTGTTGAACCCGAAATGAATAAATCAGAACAGGCTAACGAGCAAGAAAAATCAACCATTCCCTCATTCTTATCATAAACAACAACACGTTCATCATTGATTTGTGTCGCCAAAGAATTTGCTTTTTCACCTTCATTTGGGCCTGCGGTTAAAATCACTTGGCAATCATAATGTGCTAAAATGGCCTTTACAAGATCCGTATATTGCTGCAAGGATAGACTGTTTGCAGATCCCCCTGTGCTTGAATGCACAAATAACCATTTTTTATTTTGATCAAGTTTGAGCTGAGAACTTAATTTGTCTTTTTGCTGTTGCAATGAAATTTCATCAAAAGATAAATAAGGACGTTGTGGTTCAACAATCGTTATATTTTGTTGTCTCAAAAATTCTCTAGCTAAATCAAGATTATATTCAAATTCCGCTTTCTTAGAATGTGAACGGCGTTGTGTTAAACGATGATTATAAAGAAATTGAAATAGTTTTGTTGCTGGAGCTAAGCGGTAAGGAATTTTCGCTTTCCATACAAGCTTTGCATTATCAAAATTAGAGAAAAAACTAATAACACCATCAAATTGATATTTTTTCACCTCTAAAATAGTTTCGCCGAGTTCTTTGGTATCAATAATGACTTCATCTAAATAGGGGCAAACCTTCGCTATTTGGGCTGTATAAGATGGCACAAGAGCGACTAATTTTGTATCAGGCATAGACTGTTTTAGCATCGCAAAAGCGGGCCAAGCTAACATAAAATCCCCTAATTTATCGTTTCTGATGACAAGTAATTTTTTCATTTTAATCAATGTCCATCAATTCAGATTCTGAAAATTTACGTTCTTGAACATTTTGCTCTTTGGCTTTTCCATCACGTAATTCAAAGTTTTTATGCTGAAAATAGGCTTCACGGAATGTGATGTAAGGATCTTGCGATTGCTTCAACATTTCATCTTGATTAAGTAGTTTTGAGCGAGTATCCACCGCATCAATCACTTTCTTACCAATAGTTGCAGGTAAGCTTAAAAGTGATAATACTGGGTAGGTATAATCTACTTCTGAAAGTAAATCACGAGGTGATTTTGGGCCTAAAACTGGTAACATAACATAAGGACCGTCACCCATTCCATATTTTCCTAATGTATGAGAAAACGTTCTTACTTCTTCTAATTTTAATCCGTTCATTTCGCTTGCGAAGTCAATCAAGCCCCCTAAGCCGAAGGTACTATTGATCCAGAAACGGTTAAAATGCACCATTGCTTTTTGTCCATCACCTTGTAGTAAACGGTTTAAGAAACTTGCGGGTTCGCTTAGATTGCTTGAAACATTAGTTAGCCCTGTTTTGATTGGACTTGGTACATAGTCACGCCAGCCTTTTGCGACAGGTTTTAGAATATAAGGATCAAGTACATTATAATTTACTGCCCACATTGCTCGATTAAAACCTTCTAATGGATCTTTTCTCACACCATCGGAATCAAGGGAAGAGCAGGCAGTAATAGCTGCGATTGCTAGAATCAGCGTTGTTTTTTTCAAGATTTGTTTAAATTTCATATTTACTCTCCTGTGTAAGTTCGCTTATTTTACTTAAATTTGCTCTAAACACCAACAAAATCATAAGAAGTCTAGACGGCTATATTCATTATTTGTTAGAATTACCCCTAATTTATTAAATTGTAAGGAATTTAAATGGCAGATTGGAACGGCGAATATATTAGCCCTTATGTTGAACACGGTAAAAAAAGTGAGCAAGTACGCAAAGTGACGGTTTCTATACCCGTAAAGGTATTAGAAATTTTAACCAATGAGCGTACTCGTCGTCAGATCAATAACCTTCGCCACGCCACAAATAGTGAGTTACTTTGTGAAGCATTTTTACACGCATTTACAGGGCAACCACTTCCAACCGATGAAGACTTAATGAAAGCACGTCACGATGAAATTCCAGAAGCAGCAAAACTAAAAATGCAAGAACTTGGCATTGATCCAAAAGATTGGCAATATTGATTTTTAGTCATAAAAATTTTTGCAAATTCTTATAAAAATATCACCGCTTCAAAGGGGAAATAATGAAATTTTTAGCGACACAGCAGCTTGTTAAAGAAGCTCGCTGGTCTTTATTTTTGACCGTTTTTTATATCATCGGCTGGGTTGGGTTTGGCTATTTTTCACCAACAGGTAAAGGTCTACTTGGTTTTCCTATTTGGTTTGAGTTCGCTTGTATTTACTTTCCCATCTTATTTATTTTTATCACGATCGCTGTGGTGAAATTACTGTTTAAAGAGATTGATTTAGAGGTAAATAATGAGTCTTGATATGTTAATTCCTTTAATCGTTTACCTGCTTTTTGTATTTGGTGTCGCTTTTTATGCTTATCAAAAACGTCAAGGACAAAGTTTTTTAAACGAGTATTATATGGGTAGCCGTTCAATGTCGGGCTTTGTGTTAGCGATGACAACGGCGGCAACTTATGTGGGAGCGAGTTCTTTTATTGGTGGACCGGGGGCTGCTTATAAATTCGGTTTAGGCTGGGTGCTATTGGCAATGATTCAAGTGCCAGTGGTGATTTTGACTTTAGGCGTACTAGGGAAGCGGTTAGCCATTTTAGCTCGCAAAACTCAAAGTGTGACGATCAACGATCTGCTTTATGCTCGTTATAAAAATCGTTTTGTGGTCTGGATCGCCAGTTTCTCGCTGTTAATTTCTTTCTTTGCGATGATGACGGTGCAATTCTTTGGTGCGGGACGTTTGCTTGAAACAATCTTAGGTATTCCTTATCAAACGGCTATTTTAATTTTTGCGTTAACTGTTGGTATTTATACTTTTATTGGTGGTTTTCGTGCTGTGGTGCTAACGGATACCATTCAAGGTGTGGTGATGATCGTGGGTACCACTTTGCTACTTGGCGGTGTCATTTATGCAACAGGTGGTATTGAGAATGCCATCACAACCTTAGAAACGATTGATCCGAATTTAACTACGCCCTATGGCATTGAATCTCGTCCGCTTGATTTTACTTTTATGCTCTCTTTTTGGGTGTTAGTTTGTTTTGGCATTATGGGATTACCCAACTTAATTGTGCGTAGTATGGCATACAAAGACAGCAAAGCATTACATCAAGGTATTATTATTGGTACGGTGGTAGTGGCATTTTTAATGCTGGGAATGCACTTATCAGGCGTGCTAGGACGGGCGTTAGATCCGAATTTAACCGTGTCGGATAAAATTATCCCAACCTTAATGTTACAAGTTATGCCACCGATGGTTGCAGGTATTTTTCTAGCTGCTCCGATGGCTGCGATAATGTCTTCGATTGATTCAATGTTAATTCAAGCCTCTTCAACCTTAATTAAAGATTTATATATTGCGATCAAACCAAATGCCATTCAAAATGAAGCCAAAATTAAAAATCTCTCAACCCTAACAACGCTTATTTTTACAGTCTTATTGATTATTGCGGCAATGAATCCTCCTGAAATGTTAATTTGGCTTAACCTTAATGCACTTGGCGGATTAGAAGCGACGTTCTTTTGGGTGATTTTACTTGGCTTTTTATGGAAAAACGCCAACGCAATGGGGGCGATTTTCTCGATGATTGGTGGCTTAGCAAGTTATGGATTTTTAGTGATAACAGGCATTAAATTTTTCAGTTTTCACACCATTGTGCCAGCGATTATCGTAGGATTGATTGCGTTTTTGATTGGCAATCAATTTGGTAAAAAGTCTGATTAACGATTTTATGTTTAGTTCCCTGAGCTTGTCGAAGGGTAATGTTCGTGCTTCGACAGGCTCAGCAACCGAGCGATTTATTTTAATTTTGCTCTAATAAATAACAACGGTGGACGGTGACGTAGATCTTTAAACTCATCGTGCCACTGTGGTTGTTCTTGTAACATTGGTTCAGACACTTCTTCAATGTCAAAGCCCGCTTGAATAAGCGTATTTAAAATGGTCGCCATTGTGCGATGATAGGTTTTAAAAGGCTGTTTAAACCAGTTTCTTTCTCGCAATCCTTCTTCTCGATAATGATTTAAACGATAAGCTACTTGCTGTTTATTTTCATCTTTTTCCCAACGATCCCCTTGCTTATGTGCAGTAACAATTGGGTGTTCTTGTGAAAAAATCAGATAACCATTTGGGGCAAGTTTTTGCTTAATATGATCCAACAGCAACCCAAAATCTTCAATGTAATGAAAAGCAAAAGAGCTGGTAATAATATCAAAGTTACTTTGTTCTAAGGTATCAAGTTGTTCCATTGGCAATGTTTGAAAAGCATAAGCGGTCGGATTTTGCTGATTTTTTGCAAAATTTTGTTTTGCTTGTTCAATCATTGCCGCTGAGAGATCAACTCCCATCACAAAATTCGCCTGTTGGGTTAAGTAATAAGATAAATGTTCGCCCGTACCACAGCCTAAATCTAATACTCGCTTATGAGTTAAATCAGGTAACAAACTAAACATTGTCGGTTTTTCAACAATCTCATTTAGGCTGATAGGATTTTTTCTCAGTTGCTGATAACGTTCAAAGAAAATTGGGGTATCGTAAATGCTTTTTTTCATCGTTTTTATAAAATTTTAAATTATATTTAATGCCTAGTGTTAAACTGGCGTACCTTTTAATTGCTTTCTTAACCATACTCGATTTGGATTTAAGGCGTGCCATAAATCTTCACTTAATGGGATCGGTTCATTACAAATCTGACTCGCAAGCAGTTCGCCAAGCAGTGGAGCAGTGGTTAAGCCACGAGATCCTAAACCAACAATAGTATAAAGTTGCGGATAAACAGCCGCAGTTTCAATTGGTTTTCTGAGACGGCGAAGGTTGAATAAATTATTATATTGCTCTCGCTGTTTGTCTAAATCTCCTACTAATCCCACCATTGGAATACGATCCCTTAATGTGGCTCTCACACCTATTCTGGCGAGATTTTGAGAGTAATCAATTCCTTGATTCCATTCGCAAGCGGTCATATTTTGTTGTAATTTTGCAATATTTTGCTGATGTTCTTCTAAACTGAAATGGGTATCCGTATTATCTCGCACGTGGCTCGCCCCAATACAATGTGTTCCTTGTGCAGAAACAGGGGTTAAATAACCGTCGTAACATAAAACGGTTTTTAATTTTTGTAGTTCAGCGGTTGTTGGAAATTGACTGACTTGTCCACGCACCGCATAAAGTGGAATACCTTCTGTTTGTACAAAATCTTTGAGTTTATGTCCGTTAGCTAGCACTAAGGTTTGATGAGAAAAGGTCTCGCCATTATGTTGCCATTGCCAAAGATTATCCTTAAAGATAGGATTAGCCACTTCGTGATTAAGCACGATTTTTAAGCCTTTTTTCTCTAAATAAGCAAAACTATTTTGTACAAATTGAATTGGCGATAACCACCCCGCACGAGGAATAAAGCCTCCGCCATTTGTGACAGGCAAGCCAATTTTTTCACTTAATTGTTCTGCATTACATAATTCAAATAAAGATAAGTCATAATTAAGATCAGCAAGCTTTTGTAGTTTATCCTGATTTTTCTGATTGTAGCCATAAATCGCCACGCCACTTAAATTATGTTCAAAATCAATTTGTGGCTCTAACTGTTGAATACGTTGCAATGCATAATCAAAGCTATGCACATAAAAGCGGATATTTCGTTCATCGTCATCGCTAAGTTGCGGATAAATTGCCCCTTGTAGATTGCCTGAGGCATTTTGAGCGAGGGCATTATCTTTGCAATATAAAGTCACTTTTTTGCCTTTTTCTAATAAAGATAAACTTAAAAATAGGCTTGCAATTCCGCCCCCAACAATCGCAATATCGTCCGTTTCAGCTTGTGGTTGTTGATAATAATAAGGCACGTTAATGGCTGGTTTTTCACTTTGTTGCGGTTTCTCTCCCCATAACATTTCCCGCTTTTTACCAAAACCTTTGCGTTTTTTAACTTCAAATCCAACCGCTTGTAAGCCCTTACGCACCGCACTTGCCGCTGTGAAAGTGGCAAATGATCCACCGTTTTTGGTTAAGCGAAACATTTGCTGATATAACCTTTCACACCACATTTGTGGATTTTTATCAGGTGCAAAGCCATCTAAAAACCACGCATCAATTTTATCATTATATAAATCGCCCAGTTGTGGCAGGTTGTCTAAAATATCTCCGAACCAGAGATCTAAATAAATATGGTCAAAATGATAACGTTGGCAACCTGTTTGCCAGACATTCCAACAAGCGGTTAAATTTTTTGAAAAATTTGCAAATTGTGGGTAATTGCTGTGAACTTGCGTTAATTGTTGCGAAGTTAAAGGATATTTCTCAAAAGAGATAAAATATAAACGTTGTAATATATGCGTCGGATTTTGTTGTTTAAATTGCTGGAATTTTTCTGCCACCGCAAAAAAGTTTAATCCTGTACCGAAACCTGTTTCTGCAATCACAAAAAACGCAAGTGTATGATTTTGCCATTTTTCCCATAACTGATTGCCTTCTTGAAAGACATAAATGCTTTCTGCAAGACCGTCTTGGGTTGAAAAATAAATATCATCAAATTGTGTGGAAACTGGCGTGTTTGTTTCATTAAATGAAAGGGTTGCAAAATTTATGTTGTTCATTTTTATTACTCTATATTTTCTGAACGATAATAGATTATTGAAATGTAGGGGCGTATGCGATACGCCCCTACGTTGTTAATTCATTGTGATAGCTCCATTCTCTAAATGATACACACGATCAAAACGTGCCATTTGACTAAGTCTGTGAGTTATCATCAGTAAAGTTTTATCTTGGGTTGTTTCAAAAATTAAGTTTAAAATTTGCTGTTCGGTTTCTCGGTCTAAACCTTCGGTTGGTTCATCAAGTAACAGAATTTGAGCAGGGTGTAATAGAACACGAGCAAGCCCTAAGCGACGTTGTTCACCGCCCGAGAGTGGTCTTCCACCATCGCCTAACCATAAATTTAACCCTTCTGGTTGTTCAACTAAATGGTTTAATCCAACATTATTGAGCTGTTGAATTAGCTCGCTGTCTGTTGCGTCAGGTTTTGCAATCAGTAAGTTATCTCGCAATGAGCTACTAAAAATATGTACACGCTGGTTAAGGGTAATCATACTTTGGCGTAATGCGGTTTCGGTGTAATCTTCAATTTTGCAATTATTCAAAAAAATATGACCGCTTATTGGGGCATAGTTACGGTTTAATAACTGAAAAATAGAGGTTTTACCACAGCCAGTTTGCCCTAAAATTGCGACTTTTTCGCCTTGTTTAATGCTTAAATTAAAGGCATTTAAGACGCTTTGTTGCTCGTTATAATGAAAATTCACATTCTCAAATTGAATAAGTGGGCTATTTTGAACATTATTTTGCAAAAATTGTTTTGTACCAAATTGAATAGGGGATTGGTTTGTCACTTTGGTTAAACGTTCTGCAGCGGTAATCACTTGCCCAAGATGTAAAAATGCGACACCAATTGGTGTGAGAATTTCCAACGAGGCAAGGGTACAAAACAGAACCAACGCGATTAAAGCCTCATTATTTTCAATATTTGGTAGTTGAATTGCAGTTGCACAGAGGTAAATCACAAAGGTCACAAGCAAGCCATTACTCGCAATCAACAGGGCATTGGATAAGCCGGTTAATTGATTTTGAGTGCTTTGACTTTTTATCCAATCTTGCTCGGTTTGTTGTAATTGTTGAGTCGCTTTTTCGTTAATTCCAAAGAGTAAAAATTCGCTGTGAAGTTGCACCCATTCCACAAATTTTGCACGATAATGGCTACGATCTTCAATAATGGTTTTACCAGTTTTTAACCCTAAATGGTAGAAAGCGGTTGGAAAAATAAGTAATAATGCAAAAAGTGTGCCACAAATGACAAGACTAATAATTGGCGAGACAAACCATAAGCCAAATCCCATAAAGAGAATAACCATAATGGCACTCACAAATGGCGAGAGTAGGTTGAGATATAGGGTGTCAAGGGTATCTACATCAGCAACCATAAAATTTAATAATTCACTGTTACGATATTGATTGATTTGTGCAGGGCTAAGGGGAATAATCTTTTTAAATACCGTTACTCGTAAGGTTGCTAGCACTCTGAATGTGGCATCGTGGGTAACAATTCGTTCAAAATAACGTGTGATAGTACGACCAATAGCTAGTCCTCGCACCCCTGATGATGGATAGAAAAAGTTGAACACCATTACTGAGCCAAAAAGTGATGAGGCTGCCAAAAACCAACCTGATAGACTTAATAATCCAATGCTCGCACTTAGGCTTGTGATAGCTAAAATAATCCCTAAGATTAAATGGATAGCGTGATTTTTTAACAATGAAAAAAAGGGAAAAAGTGATCGCATATTATTCCTTGTCTATGATTTGAGAATTGAGTAATTGTTGAAAATAGCCTTTATTTTCAAGCTGTTCAAATGTGCCTTGTTGCACGATTTCGCCCTGTTTCATTACCAATACGTTATCGCATTGTTTAAGATCTTCAATTCTATGAGTGATCATCAGTGTGGTTTTCTGCTCGCTAAGATTATGTAACGCAGTCAGTACTTGCTGTTCTGCGTGCTGATCTAAACTTGCGGTCGGTTCATCTAATAATAAGAATGTTGATGGACGCAAAATAGCACGAGCAATCGCAATACGCTGAGCCTGTCCGCCTGAAAGCCCAATATTATTTTCTTGGAGCTGATAATCTAATCCTAATTTTTCAACAAATTCGGTGGCATTTGCTTGTTTTAATGCGTGATTTAATTGTTCCTCACAGATGTGATATTCATCACAGCCTAACAGAATATTTTGCTTTAACGATCCTTTCATTAACTGGGGATTTTGTCCGATCCACGCTAATTTTTCTCGCCATTGCTTGATATCAAGATCCTTTAATTCAATACCATTGAGTTTTACCGAACCTTGATAAGGTAAAAAGCCTAAAAACATATTCATTAAAGAGCTTTTTCCTGCACCACTTTGCCCAACGATGGCAATGCGTTGCTGTGGTTTAATTTCAAAGTTCAAAGGTTGGCTAAGTGCAGCACCTTGTGGCGATAGCACGACACAATCTGTCACTTGAATTTCAATATTATTATCCGTTAATGATTGCGTACCCTGTTGCTGAGTAATCACGTCCGTCGTTAAAAATTCTTCAATACTATCAGCCGCACCAATAGCCGCCGCTTTATCGTGGTAAAACGTGCCTAGCTCACGCAGTGGCTGATAAAATTCAGGGGCGAGCATTAAGCAAAGAAAACCGATAAGTAGAGTAACTTCCGTCCCATAATTGCCAAAATCAATCTGATTAAGGTAAGTAAAACCAAAGTAAACGGCAGTAATTGCAATTGAAATTGCAGTGAAAAATTCCAAAACGGCAGAAGAAAGAAATGCCATTTTTAACACATCCATCGTACTAAGGCGAAAATGCTCGGTACTTTGATGAATTTGCTCGGTATGTTGTTTGCCTTGACCAAATAAGCGAATCGTTTCTAAGCCTTTTAGTTTATCTAAAAATTGCCCACTCAAACGTGATAAAATATTGATGTGACGTTGGTTCGCTTCTGCTGCTTTCATCCCCGCGAGAATCATAAACAAAGGCAATAAAGGCAAAGTTCCAAGTAGAATTAAGCCTGCTGCCCAGTTGAGTGGAAATACGACACAAAGAATGGCGATTGGAATTAACACCGACAGCATTTGCTGTGGCAGATAACGTGCATAGAAATTATGTAAACTTTCTACTTGTTCTAAAATTAAGGTTGCCCAACTTCCTGCGGGTTTTTGAGCCATCATCATTGGACCAACAGCATTCATTTTTTCAATAATTTGGTTACGCAAATGAACGCGTAACAACATACCTGCTTTAAAGCCAATTTTTTGACGTAGCCAAACAATCAACGCTCGTCCGAAAAAACAGCCTATTAAGGTGAACAAGAGTAAATAAAATGATGAAGGAATCTGTTTCAAACTAATCAAATTATGCAAAATAATCGCTAAAATCGCCATTTGAGCAATGGTGAATAAGCCACCGAGAAACCCTAATGTAATATTTAGATAAGTTAATTTTTTAATAATTTTTTGTTGTTGTTTTAACCATTTTTGAAGATGTTTCTGGCGTTGTTTATCCATTTAAAAACCTATAATAAAATTACTTTTTTCATAAAAGTGTTAATCAAATTCAAATTTATACATTAAATCAACAGTTTGGTTGACGCTTGACACCCATTGTAAGTAGAGTTGTGGTGCAAGGCGGTAACGTAAAGTTAATTCTGATAATGCAGCAAAAATACCCGTACCGTATTTTACTTTAAATTTAGGCGTTAAACTACCGCTTACCACCACTTTGGTGTTATCGCCAATTCCTGCTGTGGTCACATGCAGATCGTGAATACCAAAAGTATTTCCAATATTTCCGACTAATTTACTACTTTGTGATAATCCTAGTCCGATTGCTGCCGCTGCGATAGAGTTTTGAGATCCTGCTTCACTGCTATTTTCTAACCCTCGTCCTGTTAGAATATAAGAAAGAGCATTTGCTTTTGACATTGCAGGTTCAGAGAAAACGGTTACCTGTGGAGCATCAGCAACACCTGTAATTTTTACACCAGCTGTTACATTGTTGTCTTCAATTGCTTCTGGATTACGGATTGCTTCAATATTTAAACTTGGTTGAGAAGGAATGCCAGCGAAAATAATACTTCCCTTACGAATAACCAAATTTTGCCCAAAAGAATTATATGTTCCTTTATCTAAGAAAATTTGCCCATAAAGACCAAGTCCTTTTTCACCTTGTGAAACTTTGATTGTTCCATTTAGATCTGTTTTTAAGCCATAAGCATTTAGTTTAACTTCATCTTCAGCAAGGCGGATATTCACATTGGCTTCAATTGCCATTGAATTATCTTTTTGAGGCAATTTTTTAAGCAATTCATTTTTATTGCGCATTGAGCCATCCATAATCACTTCATCACTACTTACACTGATGGTGTTTTCAGGGAGAGCTTCAATTTCAACTCTTGCCCAAGGAATAAAAATATCCCCATTTAAAGTGAGTTTTTGTGGCGTTGCACTGACTTCAATTTCAGTAACAACATCTAATTTTGCCATATTTGGAATATTCAAACGGAAGTTTTCACTTTCAGTTGATGCGTGTACTCGCGTTTTCCAATTTGCTAAATCAGTCCAATCTGCATCGCCAGTTAAAGAAAGTTGACCATTAGGCGACTTGATACCGCCGTCTAAGGTTGAATGTGTACCTTTAAATAACATTTTTAAATAACCTTCTGTAACATCAAAAGGTAAAGTGTAAGCACGAACATTAAGTTGACTCAAATTTAATTCGCCATTTAAAAGAGGAGATGTTGTTGTACCAGCAAAAGTTAGATTCGCATTTATTTTACCTTTTACATGTTCACTTTTTGAAAGTAATGGTTTTAGTAATTTAATATCTATATCATCAATATTCAAAAATCCATCTAGATAACGTTGTCCTGTAATATCTTGAATGGTTAATTCACTGGTTAATATACCGTTGTTTTTTATTTGAGCAACAGTGTTTACTTTCAAATTATTATCAAGCAATTTTGCCGAAAGTTTTAATGGCATAACAGTGATTGGAAAATGACGATAGTCAATTTTATGATTTATCCCAATAAGCTCTGATTTTGCTTCAACTTCAATTTGTGGTGGTTTATTTTTAAACCATTGAGCATTACCCACAACCTCAATAATGCCATTAAGTTGGGTTTTCTTATCTAAATAAGGTTTGATAATATCTAGGTTGAGCTTTGTTATATTAAAAGGTACGGATCCAGCCTTTCCAACACTAAATTGATGTGGAAAACAGAGATCGATATTCTTATTTTGCCAACAGTGGGCAGATATTTCTGCCTGATTTAATTTATGTAGATAGGTTATTTTTACATCTTGCTGATTTTTAAATACACCAACAGGAGATTGGACATTAACATTTTGTATAGTACCACGCCATTGTTGTAATAAGCGGTCAAATTTTCCAGAAATTTGCAAATTTCCTGCCACAGGCGAACCATTAGAGATTAAGGTCAAATGATGCTCTTTTTCTGTTCCTGTAATATTAAGATCGGCATCATTTATTTTTATATCGTTATAATTGAATTTATCTAATTTTGCTTTTAAATGACCTTTTATTTGTTCATCACTCGAAATATGCCCTTTCGTGGTTAAGTATCGTAAGGTTAAATTTTTATAATTTACATTTTTAGCAATGAGATCTAAATCAATGTTAGGTTGAGTTACATTACCTTTTAAATTCAATGTACCATTTAGCGTTGCATTTAAGTGAGGCACTAACCCTGTTAAATCAGGAGCAGAAATATTAGTGTGGAAATCAGAATTCTCTCCAATTAGACCGTGCATTTTGATTTCATTTTTTCCGTATAAAAACAGCGTATTTTGTACGTCTATCCACGCTTTATCCGTGCTTGCAAGTTTACCTGTAAGGGATAAAGGTTGATCGAGCAATTTGGCAACTAAATCAATATTGTAATTTAATAAATTGCCGTCTAAATTAAACATAATATTTTGAGCATTAAATTGCTCGCTTTTTTGTTTATCTTTAATAAAAGGATATAAAATCTTAGGGCTAGTTAAATGTAATTTAAAAGGTGCTTTTGGTTTGCTTAATTGAATATGTCCTTTAAGTTTGCTCGTTAATGCCCCTTGTGTTGTTAGTTTGAGAACTGTTTTCTCTTTTAATGCACCTGAAAGCGTGATCTCAGCCTGAGATGCTGGTAGTTTCAATTCTTCAAATAAAGGGGTATCTGCATTGATTTTCCAATCAAGAGGATAGCTCTCTTTTAAGATTATTTTTCCTTGTGCATCAATATTACCTTTATCACTTGTAACAGAAAAAGTGGTTAAATCAAGTTGTTGATCTTTAAGTTGTGATTTTTTAATAGCAACAGAATGTATATTGATTAACGATTTAGGAGCGTGATCTTTAATCGCTTGTTTAATCTCTATATTTTTAACATTAAATTGTAAAATGGCTAAATTCAATGGAATAGCAATTTCATTTGGTAATGTCAATAAAGGCTGTGCAAGACGATCTTTTAATGCTGCTATATCAAATTTCTTTTTATTAGAAGCGGTCATATTCTTTTCATTTTTTGCAAATTTTTGTTCAGATTTGACCGCTTGTGGTGGTAGCAATAAACTAATATTTTGGATATTAGTTGGTTGTAAGGTTAAGTCTTTACCTTTTCCTTGAATACCAGATGTGAAACTTTGTACATCAAGTTCTGTTTCATCAATTTTTAGATGTAAATTGTGTACAGACAGTTGTTGTGCTGAAATTGGTATAGGTAAATTAAATTTAATGACTTTATTCGTATGATCAGCTTTACTCTTTGGCAGTTTAGCTGTATCAATAAGGATCGTTGGATCTTGTAACTGAATACGATCAACACATACTTTTGAATCGAGTACGCAATTAAAATCTAATTTTAAATTTGCCTCTTTTAATTTGACATTAACACCGTCCATTTTAAATTGGGAATTTTTTAGAATTAGTCCATCTTGTAAATTACCTGAAACCTCTGAAATAGAAAGTTGATCGACTAATCTATTCGCTAAAAGGATAGCTTGACGTTGTCCAAAGCTGGTTGTTAATAAACCCATTACAATAATAAAAATAGAAACAAGGACTAAGAAAAAATAACCAAGCCAACGCCATCTACTTTTTGTTTTTATTGGGCGTTCTGTTTCTTCTGTTTGAGGTAATTCTGTTATATCGTTCATATTCTTTCAACTTACTTAGAATTTAAATTAAATATAAAGAGATTAGACATTCAATAACTTGTTAAAGTTCTGAACCTAATCCAATATAGTAATGGATACCATTTTTATTTTCTGTTGATTTCACAGGCTTAGCAATATCAAATTTGATTGCTCCAATCGGAGAAATCCAACGAATACCTAAACCGACACCAGAATTAAGATATTTTTTATTAAAATTATCTGCGGCTAAACCTGTATCATAGAAAGTCGCTCCCCACCAATTGGGTAAAAATTGGTATTGATATTCAGCGGTTGCAGTTGCAAGTCGAGATGCACCAATCAACTTACCTGTTTGGGGATCTTTGGGCGAGATCTGTTTGTAGCCAAAGCCTCTAACACTATTATCGCCCCCAGCAAAAAAACGTAATGCTACAGGAATTTTTTCAAATTCATTACTGTGTAAATATCCCAACTCTGCCCTTAGATAAACACGATGATTGGCATAGTAGGTTCTTACCCAAGCGGTAGAGGCTTTGATACTATAAAAACTAACATCTGATTTTAATGCTGTATCGGCATAGTTTACCGTCACAGTTTGTGAATCCCCCCATTGTGGAAATGCATTACCATCTGAACGAATGCGTTTAAATGAGGCTGTTGGATAAAGTAAAAATGTTTTATGACGCTTATTGCCTTCCTCAAAACTATCGTAACGCATTTTTAAACCTAAATTATAAGACCAGCTTTTTGGTCTATTCCAAAAGCGTTGAAAACTTAAGGTTGAAGCAGAGTAGCGAATATCATTGAGATCTTCGTGTTCCAATGAGGCTGCAACTTGATAATAGTAAGACAATGGATGTACTTTTAAAGGCCAATTATAGGCAAAATCAATAGTTTGTTTTGGTTTTGAAACATAAGTATGAGTTTCTATACTATGCCCATATTGATTAAGCCAAGGCTTTTTCCAGTTAAATTGTAAGTGAGGTCCAACTTCTGTTTCATAACCAATCCCAATTTCAATTTGATTTTTTTTCTTTGGTAAAAGTAATACATCAAGATCCACAAGCTGTGAATCTGAGCGTTTTTTAGGTTCTACTAAAACACTTGAAAACCATTTACTTGAAGAGAGGTCGTTGGTTAATGTTGAAAGATCAGACATTAAGTAAGGATCACCAGATTTAATTTTTAATACATTTTCAAGATAATCTTGATCAATTTGACTATCTTTAAAAGTGATTTGTCCATAATGATAGCGTTTGCCACTGTCATAACCAAGTTGCCAGTTTGCTAAATATTGAGTTGGATAAACCTCTAAACGATGGTACAGCCAGCGGCTATCAAAATAACCTTCCGTTTGTGCAAGATTTTCTAATTTAGATTTAAAGCTATCATAAGTACCGTGATTTAATATTGTGCCTTTTTTCGGTACCTGTTTAGTGATTAAGTTTTGAAAGTCTTTATTTTCTGTCGCTTCGCCAATAATTTTAATATTACGTTCATTTAAACGAACAGGTTTATTGAGAGTAACATTAAGGTTTAATTTATCTTTATTATTATTGAACTCAAATTTTGAGTGATAATAACCTTCGGCACGCAATGCTTTATCGGCCATTTGAGTGACTAAATGTTTATAACGCTCTGAACCATCGGCTTCTTGTTTATCAATTTGTGATAAATAAAGTGTGACGTTTTTTAAAACATTGGGATTTTTGATGCCTTTTACATCTAATTGAACGCCTTTTCCTGCCCACGACACAATAGGTATACAGATCCCTATAAGACCAGCAATAGTACGAATATTCATTAAAACTTACCCTCAACGTTCAATAAAAAGAAATCTAGCCGTCTATGATAGCTGGAAAATCAATGATTTTAAATATGCAGATGCGATTTTTGAGAAATAGTTGATATTTTTAGAGAAGATTTTAGTTTGTTTAGCATTAAAATGGAAAATAAGACTGGAACAATCGTCATTCTTCCTTTGAAATGATAAAGGAAGAATGGGTTAACATTGATTATTTTAATGAATTTAATAAATTTTCAGGAAGTGGCGGAACTTGTAAATAAAAGCCTTGTTGCTTGATCGTATTTAATACTTCATCATTAGAAGCAATTCTAAGCTGCTTTTCCCCTTTAAGGTTAAACAACATTGCAAATTGCGGCTTTCCAAAACTGTTTAATAATTCCTCAGGAAGAGATGAAAAATCCTCTTTCTTTTCAATATATAAATACATTCCTTCCTTTTTAGAGCTTCTATAAATTGCACAAATCATTCTGTTTCCTTATTCGTCATCGTAATAATTATTGTAAGAGCTTGGTGCAAGATTATCAAAGCGAGAAAATTGACCATTAAACGCCAATTTAACTTTACCAATCGGACCATTACGCTGTTTACCAATAATAATTTCAGCAATGCCTTTTAGTTCAGATTGATCGTGATAAACTTCATCTCGATAGATAAACATAATCAAGTCGGCATCTTGCTCAATAGAGCCTGATTCACGCAAATCTGAGTTTACAGGGCGTTTATCAGCACGTTGCTCCAAGCTACGGTTTAACTGAGAAAGAGCCACAACAGGGACTTCTAATTCTTTGGCAAGGGCTTTTAATGAACGTGAAATCTCAGCGATTTCAAGGGTTCTGTTATCGCTAAATCCTGGTGCTCGCATTAGTTGAAGGTAATCGACCATTATTAAGCTTAGTCCGCCACGCTCACTGTGTAAACGTCTTGCACGAGAACGTAATTCAGATGGTGTTAAAGCTGAGCTATCATCAATAAAAATATTATTACGTTCTTGTAAAATTGCGGTGGTACTTGAAATTTTTGCCCAATCTTCATCATCGGTTAATTGCCCTGTACGGATCTTAGTTTGATCCACTTTTGAAAGTGAAGCGAGCATACGCATCATAATTTGATCCGATGGCATTTCAAGGCTGAAAATGAGAACAGGTTTGCAAGGCTTTCCTTCTTCATCGTTAATCATAGAGGCATTTTCACATAAGTTCATCGCAAAGGTTGTTTTACCCATTGATGGACGAGCAGCAACGATAATTAAATCCGATGGCTGTAAACCTGCAGTACGTTTATCTAAATCAGTAAAACCTGATGAAACACCTGTTACCCCATTATTATTACTCTGTGAAAGCACTTCGATTTTATTTAATGTTGCAGCCAAAATATCTGTTACCTTTTTAGGACCTTCATCGCTAGACGTTCGTTTTTCTGCGATATGGAATACGGCTTTTTCAGCTTGATCAAGCACTTCTGTTACAGGCATTCCTTTTGGATTGTAGCTCATTTCTGCAATTTTATTACTTGCTGAAATTAACTCACGGCAAATTGCTTTTTCACTCACAATCTCAGCATAAGTGAGGATATTTGCCACACTTGGCGTATTTTTTGAGAGTTCAGCAAGATAAGCAAAACCACCGACATCATCTAATACACCTTTATTTTTAAGGGTTTCATCAAGCGTAATGATATCAATAGGTTGATTATTACGATCAAGCTCAAGCATTTGTTCAAATATAATGCGGTGGGCATAATTGTAAAAATCACTGGCTTGTACTTTTTCAGAAACTTCTGTCCAGCAAGAATTATCTAGCATTACACTGCCTAGTACAGCTTGCTCAGCTTCTAAAGAATGAGGGGCAATGTTGATTTGCTCAATTCGTTTATCGTCGGATTTTTTCTTGTATTCGCTCATAATTTTTTATTATTTAGATCAATAAGCGGTCAAATTTTTATAAAGTTTTGCAAATTTTAATTAAAATTTAACCGCTATAATTTATTAGTTGATATCAAATTCTTCGGTGTAAGGAATCAAGCCTTTTTTAAGCATTTTTGATACGCCAGTGTTATAGCCTGAGCCAAAACGAAGTTCAAAATTCACTCCAATGCTATTGTCATAATAAACATCAGTTGGATCGTCTCGCTCACCATTTGGTGTTGGGATTAAGTGACGTGAAATGTAACTTGTCGCTTTCCAACAGCAGGTGTTATAAGTTAAACCAAGTTGGCTTTCTACATATTTATCTAACGCAAGATCTTGATAATGACTTGTCATAATAGAAAGATTATCGTTAATATTCCAACCTAAAACGACACCTAATTGCTTAATATCTTGTCCATATTGATTAGAGCGTAAGTTTTGGTCAATATAATGCTGGCTTGCATAACGATAATTAAATTGCACAACTTTGTCATTTTGCGGCTTATATTGTAATGCAAGGTTAGCTAAAGAGGTTTCGTCTAAACGAGTATCATACTGATAGCTACCATTTAGGTTCCAGTTTTTATTAAATCGCCAGTTGGTTTCTAATGCCCAAGATGTAGAACGATCTGTATTGCTATTTGGGCTTGAATCATCAATGCGAGAATTAGAAAGATAATAAATCTGTCCTAAACTTAAATTAAAATATTCTTGTCCTGTGGTCTCTTTCATAAAGCGAGTTGTTGCACCAATAGTGATTTGATTTGCTGATGCGATACGATCTAGGCCACTGTAACGACGGTCGCTAAATAAAGAGAAGTAATCTTGTTGTCTTAGCATTGAATCATAACCTAATCCTAAGCTATGGTATTGCGTTGTACCGATATCATATTGATTTTTATATGGTCGATATAAATATTGAATTTGTGGCTCTAAAGTTTGAATAAAATCAGAGATAAGCTGTGTGTCTGATTCTAACACTGTTTGAAAGTTTACTTTAAATTGTGGTAGCACACGAGTAACGTGAGATTTAATTTTATCTTTCTGTTCTTTTCCTGCTTTTTGCCAATATTGTGTTGCATAAAGTTTAGTTTCAAAATTAACGCTACCGTAGTTATTACTTAATGGTAGGTTTAATTTTGGTTCAATATGTAAACGCCACGCTGTCGGCATTTCTTTACTATCATTATCAAAATGAGTTAATTGTGAGAAGAGACTAAAATCAGCATTTTTCCAAATATTATTTTTATAATAATTGAACTCAATTTGCGGTAATGCACGATAAGGTTTTGCCCCATTTTTTGTGTCAAAAATTTGGAACTTTTTACCTGCGATAGAGAGATTGTAATTTGGTTGATGATAACTAAATTTCACATTTTGTGTGACATACCCATCGGTACTATCCCCATATGAAGAATCAAAATGTGATAAATATTGTTTATCACTTACTTTTGTATAATCTAAACTTAAACGCCAATCAGAGAGGAAACTTGCATTGTGTTTCCAGTAGAAAAGATGACGAGATTGGTTTTTATCAGCCCAATCTTCATAACGATCTTTTTTCATATATTCGCCAGCAATCGTTCCTTGCCCTAATTGTGTCAAATAACGAAATTCAGGGCTAATTTGCCAGCCACGACGAGAGTAGTAGGTCGGCGTGATAGTTGCATCCATATTTGGTGCAATATTCAGATAAAACGGAATATGGAATGTAAAGCCAGTTTTGGTTGAATGGCTATAATTTGGCATTAACAATCCTGTACGACGGCGATCACCTAATGGAATTTGCAAATAAGGGGTATAAAAAATAGGCACGTCACCCACTTTTAGACGAGCATGCCACATTTCTGCATATTCTTTATCAATATATTGTGTCATCTCACTTGCATCAATTTGCCAAGCATTATCACTCGGTAAGCAAGCTGTATAAGTTGCATTTTTTAAACGACGAACTTGATCGCGTAGTAATATTGTTTCAGCTGAACCACGCCCTTGTTTATCTACTAATTGATAATCAACATTGGATAAATCTGCTTTTCTACCAGCTAAATCAATTGACGCTTTTTTTCCTGTGGCACGAATATAGTTATCTTGATATTTAAAAGAGTTATTTAAGGTTGCAAAACGATTATTTTGTGGATTCTGCGATACAGTAAACTGCTGCGTGTTAATCGTACGGTTACCTTGTTTGATAAGAACACTACCTGAATATACAGCCTCTTTAAGCTCTGTTATTGTCGCTTTGTCTGCTTCAATATAGACGGGTAACGTTTCAGGTTCTCCTTGTTCAATTTGACCTGAAAAATGAGGTATGCCTAAGCGACACTGGGTTTTTAAATCAGCATTCGCATATTGACTAGCACACGCAGTCATAATCGCAAGAGAGAGGAGTGTATAACGGTAATCTTTCATCATTTTTATTCCTAAATAATTCGCAGAAATGGTTATTAGTCACATTTCTTGAAGAAATATCAAAATGTAAACAAATATTCTGAATCAATAAACTATTTTTTAACGGTATTTTAATTAAGGTTAGTACTTAAAATTGTTCTATTTCAATAAGTAGCTTGCGTAACTCTTGCTTGATTTCATCTTGATATTTCATCTCAGCATCTTCACGCTCTAAATCAAGCTTCATTCGTTGATTGCGAGCCAATTTTTTACGTTCTTCTAAAATCGGCATATCCTCAACCACTTTAAACAACGCCCACATCGCATTAAATTGACTTAATTTTGGTTGCCCTAAAACATCTAACAAAGGCTTTAAACGACGTACGCCTTCCGATAAATTACATTGATCGGCAAGCATTGATTTAGCAATAATATCAACGCTATTTTTGATGTTTAAATAGCGTTCTTTTTGTGCATTTTGAATAAATTTTTGCTGTTTACGTAATTTCCAAAAAAGCGATAACGCATAGCCGGCAAGTGCTAAAATAATTAGCATTGCCAGAATGATAACAAAAAATCTAAACATTATTTTTCCTAACGATATTCATTTAAGTTAGCGGTTTCAAATTGACGAAGCAACGCATAGTCATCGTCTTTTTCATCCTCATCATTGATTCCCAATTCAGACATCAATTCATCGATACGATCTAAACATTCATCCACAAATTTTTGATCTTCCGCTGAAATTTTCTTACCGTTTTCAATATCGTCAAGTAATTGGTGTAAACATTCGTTATCTTCCAATTGTGCTAATTCAACTTCAGGGGCAAGTTTTGGTGCTGGTTTTAATTCCTTCTTCATTGGCGGAATCACTTTACCTTTTTCAGGTTTATTCACGAATTCTACCATTAACGGAATTTTTTTCTTACTACCAACACGAGGATCTTTCTTCTCTTGCTGCGTTTTTTGATTTTCTGTGATGACATTATGACGTGCACCAGAACTTAATCCTTTATGCTTTTTCTTTTTCTTATCAAGACGAGCTTGAGCATCAAGTTCGTAACGTGTTTTTTGTTTTTTACTGATTCTGCACGAGTTAAGAGTACAATTATTTTCGCCTTTTCGAGCAGGCATAATATCACTGATTTTGCGTGTTTTTTTCTTATGAGCCATAGTTATTTTTTGTCTGTGTTATATAAAAATTGATTGTGGATTGTAGCATAGTCACAACGATAGAGGAATAAAAGCCGTTATCTTTTGAATTAAATTTGAGTTGTAAAAGAGTATTATTGCTAATTATTGTAAGGGGGCATTAGCAATTTATTGCGTATATGCTCCTGTGATCTTACTTTTAGAATGAAATGGGAGGATATGCCATTCGCTACGCTCATTCAATCCTCCCTTACCATCATTCACTTAATTTATTGATTTTTATTTAAAATTTCTTACGGAATAAACCTTGAATTTATTTGTTCGTGCGAGAATTTGATGTGAGCCAAAGGCTTGATCTAACAAATCTTCATAAGGTAAATGGCTATTCGCCACAATACGTAATTCCCCGCCACGCGTTAAATGGTTTTTCGCATCAATAATTAAATTTTCAACGGTTTTATACGCGGTATCAATGCCATCGTGGAACGGCGGATTAGACACGATTAAATCAAATCGCTCATCAATATGTGAAAAAACATTACTCGCAACCACTTTTCCTTCTAAGTTATTCTCTTTTAAGGTTTGTTCGCTAGATTGCAATGCCATTGCGTGAATATCTGACATCGTCAGCTTAATTTTAGGGAATAATTGTTTTAAAAACGCTCCAATCACACCTGCACCACAGCCTAAATCTAAGGTTTTACCCTTAATACCGTCCGCTTTATTAAAAGTAGAAAGCAATAATTTTGTCCCCATATCTAAATCGGCAGAACTGAAAACAGCAGGAAGCGTTTCAATCGTTAAATCAGCAAAAGGTAAGCGGTAAGATTTCCAGAACTTTTTGCAATTAAAATCGGGTACAGTGGTTAATTCAAAATGATACAACCCACAACGGCGAGCTGAATCGATTTTTGCAATATGCCCAAAATCAGATAAGATTTTCTCAACTGAACGCACTCCGCTACGATTTTCGCCAATAATTAACAATTCTTGCCCAACCTTCGTCGTTGAAAGCCATTGTAATAATTGAAATTGACACTCTTGTTTATTCTTTGTCCAATAAAACACTCCTAAATCCGCTTGCTGATTGCATTCAACCCCAAATTCCACACCTTTATTCTGACTGACAAAATCAAAATAACTGCTAAAAACCGCCACATTTTTTGCTTGTGAACGGATTTTTTGGGCAAATTGATCTTTCATATAGCCAAAAAGTAGCACATTTTTATTTTCAAAGAGTTCTAGATGGCGTGATAGAACTTCACTTTCGCTTGATAACATTTTGTTCCTTTATTCTAATTTAAAATTTACGACGCTCATTGTACCTATTTTACGTTTAATTTCATTCTCTCTTTTTATATTTTTATTCTATTGTTGCCGAATTTTGTGCTTTATAAGTCCTGACAAGCTTAATTTTTATGCTAAAATCACAACATTGCAAATCTTGCATCCCCCCTTATCATTCTGATAATTTTCCTAACAAATAAAATTAAGCGTAACTTATGAAAAAAATTGTATATATAGATATGGACAATGTCCTTGTCGATTTTGCATCTGGTATTGCAAAACTCGATCAAAAAACACAGATTGAATATGACGGTCATTATGACGATGTAGAAGGTATTTTTGGACTGATGGATCCGATGCCAAATGCTATTGAAGCAGTGCATAAATTAGCGGAAAAATACGATATTTATGTGCTTTCAACGGCGACTTGGTATAACTCCTCGTGTTGGACGGATAAGATAGAATGGATCCAAAAATATTTTGGCTTAGAAAGTGATAGCGTGTTATATAAACGCTTAATTCTTTCGCACCATAAAAATTTGAATATGGGCGATTATCTTATTGATGATCGTTTACGCAATGGAGCGGATAAATTTACAGGCGAACATATTCATTTTGGAACAGACAAATTTCCAAACTGGCAAAGTGTGTTAGATTATTTACTTTAAAAGAAGTGAAAAACGGATTAAAAATAGTATCTTTGTAAAATGTGGCAATACTCGGTAGGTTAGGTCATTTTTTGCAAATTTTACTAAAAATTTGACCGCTTCGATTGTGTCAAAGATTGAAATCAAAGGGAGGTTATATGTTCTCGACAGGAATAATAGAAAAAATTAAATATTATATTTATTGCTTAGTTGATCCACGCGATGACAATATTTTTTATGTGGGAAAAGGCACGGGTGATCGCGTTTTTCAGCACGCTAAAGGGGCTGAAAAAGAGAAGTTTGAACCCAGCGACAAACTTGAACTTATTAAAGAAATTCAACAAGCAGGCTTTGAACCTAAATATTATATTTTAAGACACAATATTCAAGATGAAGTGCAAGCCTTAGAATATGAGGCTTTGGCTATTGATTTACTTTCAATTGTTAAACCAAGTCAAAAGCCATTAACCAATAGACAAGGTGGCACGCATTCCGATCAAAGAGGGTTAATGAGCCTCTCTGAATTATATAAACAATATGATCCACAAGAATTAAAAACAGATTTGCCGATTATTTTGATTACTATCAATCGTGGATATGACGACTTAAAAAAAGCGATGCGTAACGGTGAGATTGCTGAAAGTGAGCGTGAGCAAGAAATTTATCAAAGAACACGTAAATATTGGGTTGTCGGAAAAAACCGAAATAACGCTATTTATGCCGTTGCTGTTTATCGTGGTTGGACAATTGCGGCTTATAAAATCTCAAAATGGCTAGCATCTCCGACAAATTTAGCTGATTTAGAAAAGTTAGAAGATCTTTCACATTTAACAGAGCAACAGAAACAAGAACGATTAACCAAAATTAAAGGGCGTTGGTTTTTTGAGGGGGAAATATTAACGGCGGATTCTGACATTTATCAAGTGCTTGTTAATAAAACAACTTATTCAAAAGATCAAGATTACAAAGCACCACAAAATCCGATTACCTATAAAAATTGTGGTAACTCATATAAAAATTAACTTTTGAATATTAAAAAGCGAAGAGATCCCTTATACTATCAGGCGTTAATTAGCGTTTTTATTTTAAAAATAAAATAGATTCTAAAAAGGAATAGTGATGAATAGGCGAGATTTACTCTTAAATGAGATGAATATTACCCAATGGGTACTCACAAAACCGCAAGTTTTAAAGGGCGATGCCCAAATTAGGTTGTCCGCAGAGGTGAAATTAGTCGTGATTTGTGAGAGCGATCATCAAAATAGCAGACTGTTTCAAGATATTTTACAAAGTTTACACCTATCAAAACAGCAATATCAATGGGTGGATTTTCAACAATCGTTACGTTTGAATTTTGATCATCAACCGATTTTATGGATGATACAGCCAGAAAAACAAGCGGTCATTTTAACTGAAAAATTTGCAGATTTAGTCGCTTGGAAAAATAATAGTTGGCAAGATCTTGCTATTTCAATCAACAAACGCCAATTTTGGCAACAGATAGAACCATTTTGTGAACCAAAAGAGAGATTATGATAACCCCAATTCAAGAAACCGATTTTGACATTTTATTTGAAATCGAACAAAACGCCCATCTTGTCCCTTGGTCAAAAGGTACGTTACTGAATAATCAAGGCGAACGCTATCTAAACTTAAAATTGACCGAGCAGAATCAGATTGTCGGTTTTGCGATTTGCCATAAAACCTTAGATGAAGCGACGTTGTTTAATATCGCCATCGATCCAAAATTTCAAGGAAAAGGCTATGGCAAACAGTTGCTTTGTGAGTTAATTTCACAATTAAAACAACAAGATATTATCACGCTATGGTTAGAAGTAAGAGAAAGTAATCAAAATGCAATCCGCTTATACCAAAGCTTAGATTTTGTCGAAGTGGATATTCGTAAAAATTATTATCCCACCCCTGACGGCGGCAAAGAAAATGCGGTAGTAATGGCGTTGTATTTATAGTTTTGTAACAACGATGGAAATGATAAAAATGAAATATAAAAATACACTATTCGGATTATTACTTGTCGGCATAATCACCGTTATTTCTAGTGTGTTAGAAAAAACTACTTTTTTCACTCAAATCCACTTTTCAGCCTTAACCCTTGCGATTGTGATCGGGATTGCGATGGGCAATACGTTTTTTTCAAAAATTGAATCCTACACCAATCAAGGCGTGATCTTATCCAAAGGGACATTGTTGCGAGCGGGGATTGTATTGTATGGCTTTAAAATTACCTTAACGGATATCAATTCTGTCGGCATAAATGCGATCACAAGTGATGCGATTATGTTGATTAGCACCTTTTTCATCACGTTATGGTTGGGGGTGTATCTACTAAAAATGGATAAACAAATTGTACAACTTACCGCAACGGGTTGTAGTATTTGTGGGGCAGCAGCGATAATGGCAGCGGAGCCTGTGGTGAAAGCAGAATCCCATAAGGTTGCTGTGGCGATTGCCGTGATTGTGATTTTTGGCACAATCAGTATGTTTTTATATCCGATAATGTACCCTTATTTGGCGGAATATTTATCTCAACACCAATTTGGGATTTATATCGGCTCTTCGGTTCACGAAGTGGCTCAAGTTTATGCAGCGGGTGGAAATATCAGTGCAACGGTCGCAGATAATGCCGTGATTACTAAAATGATCCGCGTGATGATGCTAGCCCCATTCTTATTTGGTTTATCTTATTTTTTAAACAAAGAAAACCGTCAAAATAAAATTATGATCCCGTGGTTTGCGGTCTATTTTATCGGTGTGGCACTGTTTAATTCATTGGAATTACTTCCGCAATCGCTAGTTGAACTATTGATTACACTGGATAATATTTTACTGATGATGGCAATGTCGGCACTAGGTTTAACAACCCGCATTGAATCCGTAAAACAAGCTGGCGTGAAGCCCTTTATTTTAGGCACACTCGTTTTAGTCTGGCTTGTTGTTGGCGGGTTTATCGTAAACCTAGCAATACAAACCATATTATAAGCGGTCATTTTTTTCTGAGATTTTGCAAAAACGCCCTCAAATGTGATAGTTGAAGGCGTTTTTATTTTTAGGTTGATGGACGTAACCCACCATCATTTACTGATATAGCATTTTTATTTTGGAAATATTCGCTTTGGCTGATTTATCGTAAACCTAGCAATGCAAATCATATTATAAGCGGTCATTTCTTTCTAAGATTTTGCAAAAAACCACCCTCAAATGAGATTGTTGAGGGCGGTTTTATTTTTGAGGTTTATAAGACGTAATTCATCATAATTTACAGGTGTGAAATTTCTCACTATTTTGGAAATGTTTGTTTGATTTGACTTATTGTTGGCGGATTTATCGTAAACCTAGCAATACAAACCATATTATAAGCGGTCATTTTTTTCTAAGATTTTGCAAAAAATCGCCCTCAAATATGATGTTGAGGGCGATGTTATTTTTGAAATTGATAGGATCACTCTACCATAATTTATAGTTTACTGATGCACCGACAGTGGTGTGAGAGGTTGAATCGACGGCAAGAGAACCTTTCACAATCCATTTACTGTTATCCGATGACGCTGAAACGCCGACGGCTAATGCGGTTTCTCCACGATGTGAAGCCACGCCAGCACTAATTATACCTTCGCCACTTTTCATCGGATGGGCGAGCATTGCCATTGCCGCACTGCCTGCGATCCCCGCTCGGGCATTTTTATCCACTTTATCGATCGTTTGATAGATCTTTTGATTGCTTGAGAGTAATTGTCCGTAGTTTACAGCATCAGAATGCTGGGTGGCATTGGCAACGTGAGTAATTTTTTTATTGCCCGCGTTGATCCCTTTACGCTCAATCGCGACATCACCTACCGCAATCTTATCAAAAGATGCATCGGATTTTGTAGAAATAACATGATCTTTTATCTCAATGTTTTTGCCTGCAAAATAGGCTTGCCCATCACCCACAGCTTTCAGTTTTCCATCGATGACTTTAATGGTTTCACCATCAACATTTACGGAAATTTTATAATCTTTGCCATTCGTGCCATCCGTTGCTTTTATAGTAACGCCGTCGCCTTTTGATACCGTTTCAACGGATTTTTGTTTAAAAGCTCGCACTGTTTCATCAGAGAGTTTGGCTTCTGTGATGGATTTATTGGCAAGGCTCAGGGTAACATCACCATTGGCTAGATTTCCATTATTGGTGATATTGATTCCGTCGCCTTTAATAGAATGTAATGCGGTTTTATCCAATTTAGCTGAGAGTTTTTCTGTTAACTGTCCTAAATTTACGGCATCATCATTATTTGTCGCATTTGCAACGTGAGAGATTTTTTTATTGCCGGCATTGATTCCGTTGCGTTCAATAGCGACATCACCCACTGCAACTTTATCAAAAGAGACTTCTGATTTTGTGGAAACTACGTGATTTTTAATTTCAATATTTTGTCCTGCTGTATAAGCCTGTCCATCACCAATGGCTTTTAATTTACCATTGATGACTTTAATGGTTTCATCATCAACGTTAACGGAAATTTTATAATCTTTGCCATTTGTACCATCCGTTGCTTTTATAGTAACGCCATCGCCTTTTGACACTGTTTCAACGGATTTTTGTTTAAAAGCTCGCACTGTTTCATCAGAGAGTTTGGCTTCAGTGATGGATTTATCGGCGAGTTTTTCTGTTGTCACCGAATTATTTGCGAGTTTTGCGGTGGTAACGGCGTTGTCTGCTAAGCCAAGTGTGACATCACCATCGGTGAGATTGCCATTTCCGCTTACGGTGATGCCATTGCCTCTAATATTTTGGATTGCACTTTTATCTAGTTTGTTTTGAGCATTGGCTAAGGCTTGTTGCGTAGCCTCATCCAGAGAAACCGTAAATTCTTTGCCTTTGCCCGAAACTGTTTTTGAGGTAACTTTGATACCTTTGCCACTTTTTACTTCTTCTTTGGCGGCTTCGATGGCATTAAACACATCACCACCTTTTACCGCTTTTGTATCGCCTTGTTGTACTGAGCCAAAATCAATCGCGACTTTATAAGGATCGGCTTGCGTACCCGTACCTGAAACCGTTGTGCCTGTGCCATTGGTTAATATTGTTTTTTCAATTGGTGTGTTGGTTGCGGCTTTTTCCATTGCAAGTTTAAGCTGGGCAACGTTTACTGCATCGGAATCTCTTGTTCCTGCTGCTACGCCTGTGATTTGGCGTGTGACGCCCATTGGTGCATTCCCAATAGCAAGTGCCCCTCGCGTGGATTGCCAAGCAGCTTCTTCTTCGGTGCTATTTGTGGTTCTATTTTGATGTGCTTGATCGTAGCCATAGCCTTTTATATTTTTATCTACGGTGGTTCTTGAATCAGCTCCTAAGGCGATCCCTCCGTCGATACTCGCAACAGAGTCAAAACCGATGGCTAAGGTTTCGTGTCCTGTAGCTTGTGAAAAATAACCAATAGCAACGGCTTCTTCTTGTTTTTCTGCTTTATCCGTATGTTTTTTACCTGCCACTGTGCCAGCACCAATGGCGATACTGCCTCGCGTTAATGCCGTTCCTCCTTTTTCAAATTCAGAATGGCGTTCTGCTTTTTGGGGAATGGCGGCTCGAGGTCTGGTTTCGTAGCGATACCAAGAGTCTTGTATAGTATCTTTATTCGCCCATCCTCCCATTGCTAAAGCCCCCTGCCCTTGCGCTGATGATGAATAGCCAATTGCAACCGCATCATTATTTGTTGCACTATTTTGATAGCCTAACGCGGTAGAACGCACAACATCATCATCATATTCAGAAATATGATTATAAGCACCAAGTGATACGTTATATCCGCCATATACTGTTCCTGATTTTATTGCACTTCCTCCACCAAGATCAATTTTTTGAGAATCTATTTTCCGTTTATCTGTCATTTGAAGAGGAGATTCTCTGGACTCTTTCTGAATATAGCTAATACTGTTGCTATTCCACTGAACAGTTTGTTTTAGTGCTTCCCATTCTGTTTTCTCTATTTGTACTGGATTTAGCACGGATCCCGTTCCTGCCATTGCGTGATTACTTAACAATAAAGCTGATAGTGGAATATATAAAGGAATATTTTTATACTTAAAAATAACATGTCGATTATTGTTCATAATTTGCCTCCGATTTGAGTGGATTTTAAGCGGCGAAATTATACAATGGTTATTTTTGTTGCAAATATACACAAAGCAAGTTTCTTTTTTGATCTCTTTTAGAGGCGGTTTAATAAAGTTTAGTCTTTTATATGGTTTTGTGTCATAATATTGTTCTTTTTTTAAACTATATCTAAAAAATGAAACATAAACTATTATTTGAACAAAATGAAATTTTTTTTAAAAAATTTTCACTTTTTGAAGAAAAAATTAAAAAATTAGCAAAAGTGATGAGAGTTTCACTGAATAATTATCAAATTGACCATTTAGCAATCAGATTGAATCAAAAAGAAACAGCACAATTATGCTTAGTAACATTATTAAAATACGGAAAAGTGATTAGTGATAATATGGTGAATGGGCGTCCAATTTATATCATAAAATTAAATGAGCCGTTGATAATAGCAAATCAAAAAGTAGATGTGATCGAATTGCCTTTTCCAAAAGGAAAAACGTATCCTGTTGAGGGGCTAGAGCATATTGAAATTGTGATGCCTTTTGTTGAAAATGAAACTACGCAACAATGGTGTGAACGAATTCAGACCACTTTTCTATGGCATAAAAATCCTCAATTAAAAGTAAAAGTTAGCGAACCTAAAGTGGATGGTGAGCAATTACCTAATCCATCTATTGCCGTTAGTTTTGTTGATTCAACAGAGAATCATACTTGTATAAAAATCCATCCTTATACACTTGAAAAAGTGATTTCTTAATATTTTAGTATCCTTTTATAAGCGGTTAAATTTAATCGCTTTTTTGCAAATTTTTCTGAAAAAATATGTTAATAATCTTGTAAATTGTAATAATAGGTTTTGGCTATTAGGCATAATAAACTTGAACAAAAAGAAGTCTTTTAGTGCTTTTTTTGAGCAAGCTTGACGGTTTTTAATAATAAATAGGAAATAATTGTTTATTTTTTTATAACAAATTTTAATCTTTTTTGTATAAATGATTAAAATTTGATACACTGTAGAGCTAGTACATGGTCAAGTTTTTGAATTTTGAATTTTGAATTTTGAATTTTGAATTTTAAGGAAAATTTCGACATAAATTCAAAGTAAGTAGTTGATTTAATGTACTTAAAACCGATAATATATTTGCGATTATAATTTGAATCATGTAGAGAATGTGATTATTTTGTGAATGTTTTGAGTAAATAAGATTAGTATGAATATAGCAAATGGTCTTGCTGTATTTTTGAGGAGTAGCACATAAATGAATGTCAAATGTAAAGTATTACTATTAGGTCTAGCAAGCTTAGTTGTGGGATGTAGTAGTTATCAGTATAGAAATATTCAATGTAATTATGAACACCAACCTGTGCAAGAAGAGATAAATCTTGCAGCAGATGCATTATTTAAATTTAATAAATACGCAGAAGATGACTTGTTAGCCAAAGGGAAGGCAACACTTGATGATTTAGCGAATAAGTTAATGACCGGATATACACACGTTAATGCAATCGCGTTAGTCGGTCATACCGATCGTTTAGGTAGTGATGATTATAATTATACGTTAGGGTTAAACCGAGCAGAAACAGTTAAGGCGTATTTACAGTCTCATGGAATTCAAACACAAATTAGTGTAGATAGTGCTGGAGAGAATGAGCCAGTAACCGATGGTTGTTATGGTGTTTCTCCGAAACATAAACTAACGGAATGTTTACAACCAGATCGTCGAGTTATCGTGAAGATAGAAGGCATTAGAAAATTAGCAGATAAAAAATAATGATAGTAAAGCAATGACTTTACACAAGCTACAAGCGTAATCTAGCTTTATCAATTTGAGTGCTTTTAAAAGTGCTTATTTTCGCTAGATTACATTATATTTAAAGATTTTATGGAACAAGAATCATGAAAAATATCCAAGTAATATTACACGACAATAAAGAAGTAACAGAAGTATATAATGTTGTTGATGGTCAACAACTTATTATTCAGAATACTCGTGGTGTTAACTATGAACTGTTTAACGCGTTAAATGGCTCAGCTCCTCAAAATATTATTGCCAAAAGAGATGGGCAAGATTTATTTATTATATTAGATGAAAATGAAGGTTCGGGTAGCCCTGATGAAGTAACAGCGGATGTTGTGATTAAAGGCTACTATGGCGAAGATCGTGGTGAAGAAGGAAATACTGATGCAACCGGTATTTTAGTCGGTTTACACGAGAATGGAAAATATTACGCGTACATCCCAGAAAGTGCTGAGAGTCAAGATGCCGTGAGTATTTTAGAAGACGGTATGGCAGAGCCTCAAGCAATTGGTGGTGAAGAGATCTCTTGTGGTTTCTTTATTCCTTGGTGGGCTTTTGCAGGGCTTTTAGCATTAGCAATTGGCGGTGCGATTTATTATAACAGAGATAAAGATGATTCTGAGCCATCAACACCAGTATCAAAACCAACAGTGACGGTTGAAGATGCGAAAGTTGTTGAAGGTAATAAATTAGTTCATAAAGTTACATTGTCGAAAACAAGTACTGAATCTGAACAGTATTCATTTAATTTGGAAGGCGGTACAGCGGTAGAAAATAAAGATTTTAAAAATCTACCAGAATTTACTAACGGTGTGACCTATGATCCTGACACTGGCACAATTACTGTTCCACAAGGTGTGACGAGTTTTGAAGTAAGTTATCCAACAAAGGATGACCGAATTTATGAAAAATCAGAAACTACAAAATTAACCATTGGTGGCGATACCGGAACAGGTACGATCACAGATGAAGACCAAAAAAATAATATTGATGATAATCCGAACAATCCAGATAATCCAAAAGATAAACAAGACGGTGACAAACCTGTTGTAAGTATTACAGCAGAACCATCAGAGGCTGTTGAAGGCTCAGAAGATAAAATTATCTTTAAAGTGTCACAAAATAATGAAAGTAACTTTGATACAACAGTTACAGCGAAGCTTGTGTTAGGTGATATTGAAATTGAAGATATTCAGACAATCACATTTACAGATGGTAATGGGACGGTTAAGACTATTAGCTTAGAAGATGCTATTGCTGGTATTCCTGTCACTATCCCTGCTGGTTCTAAAATATTACCAACTTTTGAAATTACGCCGAAAGATGACTCAATTTACGAGAAATCAGAAAGTTTCAGTATGACATTATCTGATCCGAAAAATGCAAGTTTAGGTAAAGAAACTGATACAGCAACGATTAAAGACGAAGATCAAAAAGATAATACAGCTGATAATCCTAAGAACCAAGACGATCCTGCCGATAAACAGGATGGTGATAAGCCTGTTGTAAGCATTGCTGCAGATCCATCAGAAGCGGTTGAAGGCTCAGAAGATAAAATTATCTTTAAAGTGTCACAAAATAATGAAAGTACTGTTGATACAACAGTTACAGCGAAGCTTGTGTTAGGTGATATTGAAGCTGATGATATTAAAACCATCACATTTACAGACGGTGATGGAACAATTAAAACCATTAGCGTTGAAGATGCTATTGCGGGTGTTCCTGTCACTATTCCTGCTGGTTCTAAAACATCACCAACTTTTGAAATTACGCCGAAAGATGACTCAATTTACGAGAAATCTGAAAGTTTCAGTATGACATTGTCTGATCCGAAAAATGCAAGTTTAGGTAAAGAAACCGATACAGCAACGATTAAGGATGAAGATCAAAAAGATAATACAGCGGATAACCCAGAGAACACAGATGATTCAACCGATCCAGTTGATGGTGATAAACCAGTAATTAGTCTTAAAGCAACAGATAAAACCGCTGTGGAAGGAAAAGCCGATGACACTATTAAATTTGAAGTGCAATTAAAAGGCGATACGAAGTTTGAGACAAAAGCAACAGTTAAATTAGATTTAGGTGATCTGAAAGAAACTGATATTCAAACTATCAAGTTTGTAGATGGTAACGGTGATATCAAAGAAGTTAGTGTAAAAGATGCGATTAAAGGCATTGAAGTAACTATTCCAGCAGGTTCTAAAACTGTTCCAAGTTTTGAAATCACGCCAAAAGATGATGCAATTTACGAGAAATCAGAAAGTTTCACTATAACATTATCTGATCCAAAAAATGCAAGTTTAGGGAAGAAAGTAGATACAGCGACGATTCAAGACGAAGATCAAAAGGACAACGTTGATGATAATCCTAAGAATCAAGAAGATCCAAAAGATCCGCTTGATGGAGATAAACCAAGTTTAACTGTTGGAGATGCAACGGCAATTGAAGGAAAACCTTTAGTTCATCATGTTAAAGTAAATGGTGATAGTGAAACAGATATTACTTATCCATTTAAGTTAAAAGATGGTTCTTCATTAGATGGGACGAATGGTAATGAACCAGCTAAAGTCGGCGAAGACTATACAAATAAACCAACATTCACAAATGGTGTGACATTAAATGCTGATGGCACTATTACTGTGCCTGCAGGCGTGAAAAGTTTTGATGTGACCTATCCAACAATTGATAATAATGAGAATGAGTCTCCAGAAACGACTACACTAACGATTGGGAATTCTTCAGGTATTGGTGAGATTGTCGATAATGATTCATTAACGGTAAATTTGGTTGCAACGGATAATATTGCAATTGAGGGTTCTAAAGAAGCTGATCCATTAGTGGATAATAAATTGGTATTTAAAGTTGTTCAAACGAGAGAAAGTTCAAGTGATACAACTGCGAAAATCAAATTAGATTTAAGTGCTGTTGAAGATGTGGATATAAGTTCTATTGTTTACACCAATGCTGAAGGTGAGGAAACAATTTATACAGTACAGCAGTTAATTGACGGAGTCGATGTAACAATCCCTGCTAACTCTAATGCTGAACCGACGTTCACCCTTACGGCTAAAAATGACAAAATTTATGAGATTTCTGAAAAATTAACATTAAATATGGCTGATGTTAAGAATGCAGAAACAGGTATAACACATGCTTCGGGTGTGATTAAAGATGAAGCAAATGAAAAAGGTGTACCTGAAGAGGGCGATAGACCAAAAGTTTCTATTGAACCAACAGTACCTAAATCTATTGAAGGTAAAGATAAACCTCTAGAATTCACTGTCTGTCAAGACAGACCAAGTAATTTAGACACAACGGTTAAAGTTAACTTAGGAAAAGACAGCACGATTAAGCCAACGGATATTAAGAAAGTAGAATATACCGATGAAAATGGTAAAGATGTTGTGTTGGAAGATGCAGAGAAAATCAAAGAATTTTTAGAGAATGGCGTAACAGTTAAAATTCCTAAAGGTCAAACAGAAGCTCCAGCGATTAAATTAACGCCAGCAGATGATGAGATTTATGAAAAATCAGAAGATGTCGTACTTGAAATTTCAGCCCCTAAAAATGTAGATTTAGGCGACGATAAAGCGAAAGGCGTGATCAAGGATCAGGCTGATAGTGATGGTATGCTTGAAGAAGGTGATAAACCAACAGTTTCTATTGAAGCCACAGTTAAAGAATCGATTGAAGGTGATAATACCGCATTAGAATATGTGGTTAGTCAAGATAAAGAGAGTAATTTTGATACGACTGTTGAGGTTAATTTAGGAAAAACAAGTGAGATTAAACCAGAAGATATTGCAAAAGTAGAATATACGAATGCAGATGGTAAAAAAGTTGTTTTAGATACGGCGGATAAGATTAAAGCCTTCTTCAAAGATGGTGCAGAAATTAAAATCCCAGCTGGCTCTAAAGAAGCTCCAGCAATCAAATTAACGCCTGATAACGATGATGTTTACGAGAAATCAGAAAAAGCTGTGCTTAAAATTTCTAATCCTAAAAATGCAAATTTAGGTGATGATACTGCACAAGGTGTGATCAAAGATGAAGCAAATACTCAAGGTATTGCAGAAGAAGGCGATAAACCAACGCTTCGTCTTGTTGCAACTGATGATATCGCGGTAGAAGGAAAAGCGGATGATACGATCAAATTTGAAGTTCAGTTAGAGGGTAAAACAGACCTTGAAGCAACTGCAACAGTAAAATTGAATTTAGATCAAATCAAGGCTAAAGATATTGAAACGATCTTGTTTACAGATGGTGATGGTAAAACGAAAGAAGTAACCGTTGATGAAGCAATTGAGGGGATTTCTGTCACAATTCCAGCTGGCTCTAAAACTGTACCAAGTTTTGTGATTACACCAAATGATGATGCAATTTATGAAAAATCAGAAGAATTTGGTATGACATTATCAGATGTTAACAATGCAAATCTTGCTCAAGATAAAGATTCTGCAACGATCAAAGATGAAGATCAAAAAGATAATAATGGAGATAATCCAAAGAATCCAGAAGACTCTACTGATCCATTAGATGGCGATAAACCGACCTTAACTGTTGGTGATGCGGAAGCAGAAGAAGGTGATAATTTAGTTCATACTGTGACAGTAAATGGTGACAGTGAAACGGATATTACTTATCCATTTAAGTTAGCAGATGGTTCAGCGAAAGAGGGAAAAGATTATGAAAATAAACCTACCTTCTCTGACGGAGTGAAATTAAATGCCGATGGCACGATTACCGTACCTGCTGGTGTGAAAGAGTTTACTGTTACTTATCCAACGGTGGAGGATAAAGAGAATGAACCTGATCAAACAACAAAATTAACTATTGGTGGTTCAGAAGGAACAGGTAATATCATTGATGATGATGCCTTGAAAATAAACCTAAAAGCAACAGATCCAAAAGCAATTGAAGGTTCTACAAGCAAAGATCCAGCGGCAGATAACAAATTGGTATTTGAAGTTAGTCAAACAACGACAAGTTCAACGGATACAACAGCAAAAATCAAATTAAATTTAGGTACTGTAGAGAAAGATGATATTGCATCGATCACTTATACAGATACTGCTGGGAAAACCACAATTTATACTGTTGATCAATTAGTGAATGGTGTTGAAGTAACGATTCCAGCAGGATCAGATAAGAAACCAACGTTTACATTTGTTGCAGAAAATGACACCGCTTATGAGGTTTCAGAAAAATTAACGTTGAATATGTCTGAGGTTGTTAATGCTAAAGTTGGTATTGATGAAGCTGTTGGTGTGATCGAAGATGAGTCAAATACAGCTGGTGTGCCAAAACAAGGTGACAAACCAACTGTTTCTATTAAGGCCATAGTTCCAGAAGCAACGGAAGGTAAAGATACACCATTAGAATATATTATCAGCCAAGATAATCTGAGCGAAACAGATACAACAGTAAATGTGAAGTTAGCTTCAAACAGTATTGCTAAGCCAGAAGATATTAAGCAAGTAGAATATACGAATGCGAATGGCGATAAAGTTGTATTGACAGAGCCTGAGCAAATTAAAAACTTCTTAGTAAAAGGAGCGGAAATTAAGATTCCTGCGGGAAGTAAAGAAGCTCCAGCGATCAAGTTAACGCCTAAGAACGATGATATCTATGAGAAATCAGAAGATGCAGTACTTAAAATTTCAGATCCTGAAGGTGCAGACTTAGGTACAGCAACCGCAACCGGTGCAATTAAAGATGAAGCAAATGATAAAGGTGTAGAGACAGAGGGTGATAAACCAACAGTATCTATTAAACCGACAGTTGCTGAATCTATTGAAGGTACAGATAAAGCCTTAGAGTATGTTATTAGTCAAGATAAACTAAGCAATAGTGAAACAACGGTTAAAGTGAAGCTTGATGATGCGAGTACCATTAAACCAAAAGACATTGCGAAAGTAGAATATACTAATGAGAATGGTGAAGAAGTAACCTTAACTAAAGAAGCTGCTATTAAAGAGTTCTTAGAAAATGGGGTGGAAATTAAAATTCCAGCAGGAGAGCAAGTAGCTCCAGCGGTTAAATTAACACCTAAAAATGATAAAGTTTATGAGAAATCAGAAGATGCTGTACTTAGCATTTCTGAACCTCAAGGGGCGGACTTAGGTACACCGACAGCAAAAGGTGTGATCAAAGATGAGCCGAATAAAGAGGGTACGCCAGAAGAAGGTGATAGACCGACAGTTTCTATTGAAGCAACGGTTGCTAAATCTATTGAAGGTAAGGATACAGCATTAGAATATGTTATTAGCCAAGATAGACTAAGCAATGATGATACTACTGTTAAAGTAAATTTAGGAAAAGCTAGCACAATTGAACCAGAAGATCTTGCAAAAGTAGAATATACCGATGCGGCTGGTAAAAATGTGGTGTTAACTGAGCTTAAAGAGATCAAAAATTTCTTGGATAATGGTACAACAGTTAAGATTAAAGCTGGAGAAACAGATGCTCCAACAATTAAATTAACACCGAAAAATGATGAGATCTATGAGAAGTCAGAAGACGCGATCCTTGATATTTCTGAGCCTCAAGGTGCAGATTTAGGCACACCAACAGCAACAGGTGTGATTGAAGATGAACCAAATAAAAAAGGTGAAAAAGAAGAGGGCGATAAACCAACCGTTTCTATTAAAGCAACAGTTGCTAAATCTGTTGAAGGTGATGATACAGCTTTACAATATGAGATTACTCAAGATAAGTTAAGTGAACTGGATAGCACGGTAACTGTTCGATTAGGTAAAGACAGCACGATTGTTCCGAAAGATATTGCAAAAATTGAATATACGGATGTAAACGATCAAGCTGTAGTGTTAGACGATCCAGCTGAGATCAAAAACTTCTTAGAAAATGGTGCAGAAATTAAAATCCCAGCAGGCTCTAAAAAAGCACCTGTGATTAAATTAACACCAGAAGATGATAACACTTATGAGCAATCAGAAGATGTTGTACTTGAGATTATTGATCCTAAGGAGGCTAACTTAGGCATTGAAACAGCAAAAGGTGTGATTGATGATGAAACTAACAAAGACGGTGTTCTAAAAGAAGGTGATAAACCAGTCTTAAACCTTGTTGCAACTGATGGTGTTGCAATTGAGGGAGGAAAATCTGGAGATTTAGCAACAGATAATCAATTAGTCTTTACTGTGAATCAAGTTGGTGATAGTGCGAAAGATACTACAGCGAAAGTGAAACTTGATTTGGGTGACGTTGAAGAATCGGATATTAAATCGATCACTTACACTAATGCTAAAGGTGAAGACAAAACTGTGACGGTTGAAGATCTGAAACAGGGTATTGACGTTGAAGTTCCAGCAGGAACGCCAGTGGATAAAATGCCTAAATTCACCATCGTTGCAGATCAAGATAAAGTTTATGAAGTTAAAGAAACTTTAACAATGAACTTGGATGACGTTGAAAATGCAACTAAAGGCACTGATACGGCAGAAGGTGTTATCAAAGATGACGATAATGCGACAACGACAGATAAAGACGATGCAGATAAACCAGTCGTAAATCTTGTTGTTGAAGATGGCGTTGCGATTGAAGGTGGTTCAGATGGTGATGCAACAACAGATAACAAACTAGTATTTAAAGTTAAGCAAGTTGGTGATAGTGAGAAAAATACCACAGCAAAAGTGAAACTTGATTTAGATGAAATCAAAGACGGTGATATTGAATCAATCACTTATACTAAAGCTAACGGTGATAATGAAACTATTACAGTTGCACAGTTAAAAGCTGGCGTTACTGTTGAAATCCCAGCGGGGACAACAGAAGCTAATATGCCTAAATTTACTATCGTTGCGAAGCAAGATTCAATCTATGAGAAATCAGAAACACTTAATATGAATTTAAGTGAGGTTGAAAATGCAACGAAAGGCACTGATACTGTAAAAGGTGTTATCAAAGATGAGCCGAATGCACAAGGCGAAGCTGAAGAAGGCGATAAGCCAGTTGTAAATATTGTTGCGACAGATCCTACTGCGATTGAAGGTGGTCAAGATGGTAATGTGACCACTGATAACAAACTTGAATTTAAAGTAGAGCAAGTTGGTGAAAGTGAAAAAGATACAACCGCGAAAGTAACACTGAATTTAGGTGATGTTGAAACAGCAGATCTTGAAGAAAATGTGACTTATACGGATGCTAAAGGTAACACTCAAACGGTGACTGTTGAAGAGCTTAAAGCAGGTTTTGATGTTGAAATTCCAGCAGGCACAACAGCAGAAAAAATGCCTAAATTCACTTTTGTTGCAAAACAAGACGATGTTTATGAGAAATCAGAAACATTAACAATGAATTTAAGCGATGTTGAAAATGCAACACCTAAGAAAGTGACGGCAGAAGGGACTATCAAAGATGATGATAATTCTAGTACACCGGAAGAAAATGATGCTGATAAACCAACGCTTTCTATCAATGATGTTACTGTTGCAGAAACAGATGAAGATCAAACTGTTCAATTTACTGTAACGCAGTCAAAAGCAAGTGAATTTGATACAACAGTTGATGTAGCTATTGAAAATGTGAATGCTGATACTGGTGATGTGACCACTGAAATAAGACAAGTCACAATTCCAAAAGGTCAAACTACTGCGACTATTGATGTAACGGTGAAAGGTGATGATAACTGGGAGCCAACAGAAACTTATAAAGTGAAATTGTCTAATCCTGTTAATGCAACTATTGCTGATGGAGAAGGGCTTGGAACGATCACAAATGATGATATTAAAGCTAATAATGATGCAGGAACAGCTGTTGAAGCAGGTGGGTTAAATAATAACGTAGCCGGTAAAGATGCAACAGGTAATGTTCTCAATGGCGGTGGTCAAGATGTAGCAGATGATCCAACAAGTGCACATGCAACAGTAACTGGTATTCGCTTAGGTAGTGATGAAGGTAAAGGTGATGCGGGTACTGTTGGTCAGGCATTAAAAGGTAAATATGGTACATTAACTCTTAATACCGATGGCTCATACACCTATAAAGTTGACGAAACAAACGCAGATGTTCAGAAATTGAATGATGGTGAAACATTAAACGAAAGCTTTAATTACACAATGAGTGACGGTACATTATCTGATGATGCAGTATTATCAATCACTATTGATGGTAAAAATGATGCACCAAATATACTTGAAATCACATCAACACGTGTATCAGAAGAAGGATTGAACGGTGGTATTGCTGATAAATTAAGTTACAATCAGGAAGATGCTGTTGTAGCTAAATCAATCAATGATTACGTAACTGCTCACGTTGTAACAGAAGCTAAAGAAGCCACTGATGCAGCTTCAGAAGCAGCTAAATACAATAAGTTAGCAAGGGAAAATCCAAAAAATACAGAGTATGCTAAAGAAGCAGAGAAATTTGCACTTTTAGCTCAAGAAAAAGCAGAAGCGTTATCAAAAGCAAAAGAGGCTGTATTGCCAGAAGCGAAAGCTCAAGCACCGCAGAATAGCTTTGACCAAACGGATGAAAAAGTGTCAACAGGAACAATTACGTTTACTGATGTTGATAACTTAACGAAGGAAAGCTTTAAAATTGTGCCAAAAAATGTAGATCTAACGGTACAAGGGCAACAGGTTCAATGGAGCTGGGATGAAGCAACAAGCACTTTACAAGGTAAGGTAACTCTTGCTGGAAGCACGCAACCAATTGATGTATTAAAAGTTGAAGTGGGTGATATTAAAGATGCGGATGCAACAGGCAAATTCACAGCTGACTATAAAGTAACCTTACAGCATGCAGTCGATCATGAACATAATTTAGGTAAAAATGGTGATCTTTCTGATGAACAGAATGATGAAGATCTACTTACCTTAAATTTCCAAACAGTGGTTAATGATGGCAAAGCAGATTCATTGGCAAGTAATTTAACTGTGATCATCGAAGATGATCGTCCATTAGTGGCAGAAGGTAAAGAAATAATCTTACTTGAACCATTAACAGCAAATATTCAGCTTGTATTGGATACATCTGGAAGTATGGCTTGGGGAGCAGGTAAAACGGCTGGTGAAGTAACTGGCGATTTTGCGATGTTTGATGTGACTGGTAAAGTAATAGAATTGCCAGAAGATAAAAATGCTGATATTTATACTAAAGGGGTTTATCTTCGTAATGCTAAGGGAGAGGCTGATTTTTCCATAACCGATCCAAGTGGTAATTTGATTACACATTATCAGAATAAATTAGTAAAACTTACCTATGATGAAGATAAAGTGGGGGATGTTGCGACTTATAATCGTGATTTAAGTCGTTTAGAAGTTATGCAAAATGCGATTTTAGATATGCTAGAAGCTTATGAGAATGTAGGAAGTACTTATACCTCTCGATTCCAATTAGTTGATTTTGATCGTAATGGAAAAGAGGTCAATGGTAGTAAATGGGTAACAGCTGAACAAGTACGTGAAGTACTTTATAAGTTAAAAGCTGATGGTGGTACTAACTACGATGATGCACTTATTACAGCAATGGAAGTTTATGATAACGAAGGTCGTATTCCAAATGCGGATATGAATCGTACTTATTTTATGACAGATGGAACGCCAACATATGGTATGACAAATACTCCCAAAAATCTTTCTTATTATACACAGCAGAATGGATATACTTATCGCCATACAGGAGTAGATGCAACTTATCCTACAACAGAAAGTTTAGGAGGTAGTACATTAACCGGAAGCGGTTATCAAACGTCATTAAATTATTTTAAAGATATGGGAATTCAAGCAGGTGAAGAAGCAACTTGGATTAAGTTCTTAACAGATAATAAGATTGAAGCATTTGCTTATGCTATGGGTAATGTCCCAGTTAAATTCTTACATGCGATTTCACATGATGGTGCTTCTGGTGATGTCGATCCTAATGGTGCAGGCAAGAAAGATGGTATTCACGCTGACTTTAAAGATTTATCAAAACAATTAGTTGAATCTATTGAAGCACCAGAATCAAAAGATCGTGATCTCTTAACAGGTGGTAACCTCGCCTTTGATGGTGGTCTAGGGGCTGATGAAGGAGGATTTGCTTCAATTACTGTGGGTGGCGTAACTTATACCTTCAATGAAAAAACTAATACAGTTACAGCAAGTGATGGTTCAAAGGTGGTAGTAAGCTCCAAACCAAGAGAAAATGATCAAAATACTTATGATCAAAATATACATTTACTAACAGTGAAGTCTAAAACAACAGGCGGTATATTTAGCGTGCATCTTAGTGATGGTACTAAACAGGTAACAGCTGAGGATGGAACAGTTTCGGATGTTTTATATACTAAAGGACAATATAGTTATCAAACTGTTGGAACAGTAAGAGGATATAAAGAACCTATTTACTTTAACGTACGCGATAACGATGGCGATATTGTTGCGGCAGAACAGTTACTAGATATTTATCGTTTAAATGCAAGAGAAGACTATATCTTAACGTCACAAGATATTAACAGTATTGAAATTGACATTGATACGTTAATGGCAAATGACACGATTCGTTCAACGACACATTTTGATCAAGCTGAAAGTCCTAAAAAGGGATTGAGTTTCTTGACAGGACATATTGGAATTGGGCTTGATGGTAAAGACAATGTGATGGTTGATACCGATAAAGTGCATATTGAAGTTAAGATGGATGATAAGTCTGATATAGGTACCTTTAACTATGGTATCACTGATGGTAAAGCAACCGATGTGGCTGTTGTAAGTGTACATCACAAAGTGGATGTTTCAAGTAAAGGTTCTAATGGTATCAAAGGGACCAAAGGCGATAACGTAATGATCGGTAACGATGAAGATGAATACTTCTCAGCTTATTCAGGTAATGACGTTATCCAAGGTGGTGGTGGTTCTGACCGACTTTATGGTGGTAGCGGTGATGATATCTTAATCTTTGATTTGGATGATGCTCGTCTTAAAGGTGGTTCAGGAACAGATACGATCAGATTGGATCGCCATGAAGAAAGATTAGATATCTCGAACTTCTTACTTTCTAAAGATGCTGAGGATCTAAATGGTATCGAAATCATTGATTTACTAGATGGAAGAAATAATGTGTTAGATATTTCTTCTGATACAGTGAAGAAAATGACTGACAGCGATAATGAATTATTTATCAATGCAGAGAAAGATGATCGAATTGTCTTAAAGAACTTTGTAGAGAATGATAATTCAGGTCACGCAGGTTATAACTTATATGAGTTAGATGGGGCAAAAGTTTACGTAGATATTGAGAATCATCCAATTATTTACTAAGACATCCATTGTTAACTAAGTTTTATACTTAACCGAATAAAAGACTGAGCTTAGTTTAGGTTCAGTCTTTTTTATTGGTTAAATATCGAAGAAGGGGAAGAAGCGGTCATATTTTTTTCATTTTTTGCAAATTTCAAACAAAAAATTGTAATATTCCTTTTGGTGGATAAATATTATTTTTAGGTAATTCTTCACAGTTTATTTGTACCAATAAATACATTGGATCCCCTTCATTATCTAAAATTGCATTTTTATTTTTAGGAATATAAGGTAATCCGCCTATCTTACTGGTAAAAAGGCTTAGGTTTTCTTCATATTTTAAATGTAGTTTTATATAGTCAGTTAAGCTCTCTTGCTTTATTTCTTGAATAAAACTTTCAAATTGTTTTTTAGCCCTTTGTCGTATTTTTTCTTTATATTTTGATTTTATTTTAAAGATTAAATAGAAGCTCATATTTAGTATAAATAACAGCCCAACAATACTATAAAATAGATCTTCATTGAACATCATCTTATTCCTTCTTGAGCTGATTATTTATTTGCTAATCGTCTTCGTATTGGTAATCTAAAAAATAAAATTGATCACTTATCAAACCAAAGTTCGATTTTCTCTTTATCCATTTCTAATTGTCGATATTTGACCCCCGCACTATCCAACATTTTTTGTGAGGCTTTTTGTGTATCTGTATGGGCATATTTATTAGATAAATAGACTATTTCTTTAATACCGCTTTGGATAATGGCTTTTGTACATTCATTACAAGGAAAAAGCCCTACATAAATCGTACAATCTTTTAAGGATTTAATACTATTTAATATCGCATTTAGTTCCGCGTGGCAGACATAAGGATATTTAGTCTCTAGAAAATCGCCTTCACGTTCCCAAGGGAAATCCTCATCTTTACAGCCAGCAGGAAAACCATTATATCCCACGCCAATAATGCGGTGATCCTGATTTACAATACACGCACCGACTTGCGTATTCGGATCTTTACTTCGCATTGCGGATAAAATCGCAATGCCCATAAAATAGCTATCCCAGTCAATATAATTTTTTCTCATCCTCGTTTCCTATCAATTTAGTCCTAAATTAAGCGTAGAATACCTTTTTAAAAGAATATTTGTAAAGTTTAAAATGAGTTTTGTGGTATCATTAGCACAAAGTTATTTTATTAAACCATTGAGAAATTATGACACACCAAGCACCAATTACATTTGAAGAACTCGATTTATCGCAAGAATTATTAAAAGCGATCAAACAAAAAGGGTACAACACCCCAACCGCAATTCAACAAAATACCATTCCAGTGGCGATGGATGGACGTGATTTATTAGGTTCAGCCCCAACAGGCACAGGAAAAACCGCGGCATTTTTATTGCCTGCGATTCAACATTTGTTGGATTACCCACGCCGTCATTCGGGCCCACCACGTATTTTAATTTTAACGCCAACCCGTGAATTAGCAATGCAAGTGGCGGATCAAGCAAAAGAATTAGCTCAATTTACCCATTTAGATATTGCAACTATCACAGGTGGTGTGGCGTATCAAAATCACGGCGAAGTGTTCAATCACAACCAAGATATCGTCGTGGCAACACCGGGGCGTTTATTGCAATATATCAAAGAAGAAAACTTTGATTGTCGAGCAGTGGAAGTACTGATTTTTGATGAAGCCGACAGAATGTTGCAAATGGGCTACGGACAAGATGCTGAAACCGTTGCCGCTGAAACTCGCTGGCGTAAACATACGTGGTTATTCTCAGCGACCCTTGAAGGCGAATTATTAACAGATTTTGCGGATCGTATTTTGACAGAACCACTACAAATTGACGCAGAGCCAAGCCGTCGTGAACGTAAAAAAATCACACAATGGTATTATCATAGTGATAATTTAGAGCATAAAACTAAACAATTAGCTCGCTTTATTAGTGAAAACAACGTAGAAAAAGGGATCGTTTTTGTGCGTCGTCGTGAAATGACCCGTGAATTAAGTGATATTCTGCGTAAACGTGGGTTACGTTCCACTTATCTTGAAGGCGAAATGGCACAAACCTTACGCACCCAAGCGATTGAACGTTTGAAAACGGGCGTGGTAAATGTGTTAGTGGCAACAGATGTTGCTGCTCGAGGTATCGATATTGATGACGTGGATTTTGTTCTTAATTTTGACTTACCGTACAACGCAGACGCCTATTTACACCGTATTGGACGTACCGCTCGTGCAGGTAAAAAAGGGACAGCCGTTTCATTTGTAGAAGCTCACGATTACAAATTATTAGGTAAAATCAAACGTTATACGGACGAAGTATTAAAAGCTCGTGTGATCGAAGGTTTAGAGCCACGCACCAAAGCACCAAAAGACGGTGAGTCAGCGTCAAAATCTAAAAAAGAAAAAGCAAGGATCAAGAAAAAGAAAGAAGCGAAAAAAGAGCTTTTGAAAAAGAAAAATAAAGCCAAAATTCGCTCAAAAGATACCAAAAATATTGGTAAACGTAGAAAGCCGAAAAGTGAGAATGTAGAAAAATAATTTTTAAATTCTCCTCGTAGAAACAGGGCATCCCCTGTTTTCTATCAGGTTACACTATTCATAAAAAATATAAGCGGTCAGATTTTTTGTTATTTTTGCAATTTGCAAATTTTGGTAAAAATATGACCGCTTTGCGATCTTTAAAATTAGGTATTTATTAAGGAATGCGTTGATCTTACATTTTTGATGATTGTTAAAAATAACCGTAGAAACAGGGTATATCCTGTTTTCTATGTTGTTTCACTATTCATAAAAAAATATAAGCGGTCAGATTTTTTGTTATTTTTGCAATTTGCAAATTTTGGTAAAAATATGACTGCTTTGCGATCTTTAAAATTAGGTATTTATCAAGGAATGCGTTGATCTTACATTTTTGATGATTGTTAAAAATAACCGTAGAAACAGGGTATATCCTGTTTTCTATGTTGTTTCACTATTCATAAAAAAATATAAGCGGTCAGATTTTTGATTATTTTTGTAATTTGCAAATTTTGATAAAAATATGACCGCTTTTATTATTTTGAAATTTGGTTATTAAATAGTAGGGGAGGATTGAATGAGCAACGCGAATGGAATATCCTCCCGTTGCTCGATATAGAATTTATAATTTGCAAAAATTTTGTTCTGTGTGTTTGGGAGCATATACGCAAACAATGTTTGCTAATGCTCCCCTACAACCATCATATAGATTTACTTAATTATAAAGACCAATACTCAGGATAATCACACCCTGCTACTTTATCTTTATTTTTAAAGATTTTCGCACGGATTTCGTGTTCACGGGCGATCACATCTTGTTTGGTCTTACCCGTAATCCACATCTGTTGTAACATTACGCCCGCTGCGGTCATATCTTCTGCGGTTAGCACATCATCTTTTTGACGAGTGTGACGAATTAGCACACCTTCTTGCTCTAATTGTGCAACATAGTCGTAATCTAAAATATCACTCACATTACCCATTTCATTTGAGGTAATTAACACGATTAACGTATAAAGGAAGTCGCCACCTTGACGCCATTTTGTCCAAGGGGTTTCATCAGACACTTTTTTACCTGTCGCAGCCAGTTTCAAGTTATCTTCATAAAGTGAATCGCCAAATGAATATAAGTAGTTATAGTGGTAGCTGTGTGCTGCACGAGGATTGATTTCTGTTAAGGCAATTGTGCCGTCTGGCATAATCCAGAACTCAAGGTTGAAGAATTGTCCTTTATAGCCAAGATCCGCAAAGCGTCCCATATAATCATCAACCCACGCTTCAATTTTGTTTGCCATATCAGAATCAATGCTGATCGGTGGTGTAACATAACCTAATGCTTGGTGATTTGAAAAATAGACTTCTTCAGTTAACGCATAATGAACGATTTCACCTTCTGCGGTGATATAACCTTCGTAGCAATATTCAATCGCCACGTTCATATCAACCATATGCTCTGCGATAAATGGTGGGATCACCGGTGGTAATTCACTTTCAGGAATACCTTTCATATATTCTTTATTTTGATAAGCGATTAGCTCTTGTAATTTTGTATCTTCACGGTAGCTTTTTAAAACGGCACGTAAATCATCTTCATTCTTGATTTTGAAAATACCACGACCTAATGAAAGGGAGGTGTTTTTCAACATAAATGGCCATTCTGCAATTTTTGCGATGATTTCTTCATCGGTTTCCGCTAATGGATCAACATAATCAAACCAGAATGGATTTGCTTCAAGAGTACGCATTAAATATTTGTTCATACAATATAAAAATGCAAGACGAGAAGGCACTGGATTGCCTAAACGTTCGTTGATTAAAATATGATGAAACGCATCTTTTTGTGCAAAACCAGCGACAGCAGTAATATTTTTATCTCGACATTCTTGTGCAATTGCTTCCATTTCTTCATCTTTCCAAGTGGTTGGATTTAGCTCGTGTACCACAAGGTGTTTATTCATTTCATCGATTGCCTGTTTCATATAAGGTTGTGGACCTAAAAATCCAATATGAGGTTTAGACATAAGATACTCCTTCGTATTGTTAAAAAAATTTTAAATTCGTTAAAAGATCTTAGCAAATTATGAGGTGAATAGCAGATTAGATGTCTATTTATGTGAACAAGATCAAATTTTATTCCATAAAAAAGAGCGTTTACCCTTAAGATAAACACCCTTTTTTGAATCATTTCGAGTCTTTTAATGATTACATTGTGCCTAATGTTGCAAAGATCATATCTAATAGCCCTGTAATTTTAAGTACTAAAATTGCAGTTAATACCCATACCACTGCATTTATTTCTTTAAATTTACCCGTTAAAATTTGTAAAGCGGTGTAAGAAATAAAGCCAATTGTGATACCGTCTGCGATAGAGTAGGTAAGTGGTGTGGTGATAGTACATACAACGGCAGGTGCAAATTCGCGAATGTCTTTCCAGTTAAGATCCGTTAATGATTCAAGCATTAGCACTGAAACATATAAAATGGCTCCCGCTGTTGCATAAGCTGGAATCATTCCTGCTAACGGAGCAAAGAATAAACTTAATAAGAAAAGTGCACCGACCACGACAGCGACTAAACCTGTACGACCGCCTGCAACTACACCGGCAGTACTTTCAATATAACTGGTTGTTGATGATGTACCATATAATGAACCGGTGATGGTTGCGGTTGCATCTGCTAATAAGGCTTTATCTAAATTTTTGATTTCACCTTCTTCGTCCATCAATTTAGATTGTTTTGCAACGGCAATGAGCGTGCCACTCGTATCAAATAAATCAACGAATAAGAAAGCAAAAATAACACTCACCATACCAATATTAAATGCCCCTGCAATATCAAGTTGCATTAAGGTTGGTGTGATTGAAGGTGGCATAGAAACAAAGCCAGAATATTGTGTGTATCCTGCGAGCAAACTAATAATCGCAATAGATAGCACCCCGATAGTAACCGCTCCTGTGATGCGGAAATGGCTTAATGCGGTAATCAGTAAAAAGCCGAGTAGTGCCATTGATGATGAGAACGTAAATTTGCCAAGTCCGACAAGCACCGCTGGGTTATCGACGATAATGCCCGAATTTTGCATTGCAATAAACGCAAGGAAAGCCCCGATACCTGCCACAATCCCTTGTTTTAATCCTTTTGGAATCGCATTGATAATCCATTTGCGAACTTTAAAAATACCTAATAATAAGAACACACAGCCAGAAAGGAAGACTGCACCTAAGGCGATTTGCCAAGTGTATCCCATACCGAGAACCACGCTATAAGTAAAGAACGCGTTTAATCCCATACCTGGTGCGAGAGCGACAGGTAATTTTGCCACAAAGCCCATAATGAAACAGCCTGTTGCCGCAGCTAGGCAGGTCGCAACAAACACCGCCCCTTTATCCATTCCTGTGGTGGATAAAATGTTCGGGTTCACAAAAATGATATACGCCATCGTTAAAAAAGTGGTTAATCCAGCGATTACTTCTTTTTTAATCGTGGTGTTTTGACCATCAATACCAAAATAGGATTTAATAAAATTCATCGTGTTTTTCCTTTTTAAGTGAAAGATTAAGTGAAGACAGAGCGGATCTTATACTACTTTTTTTATTAAGGCAATCGTTTGCGTAATCGTTTGCTTAAAAATTTGTAGTTATTTTAATCTGCTAAAAATAGTCATATATAATTTGGTGATTTTTGTTATAATACGAGGCTATTAAAGAAATTATTAAAGGTAAAAATTTATATGACACCTGTTATTGCGCTCGTTGGGCGTCCAAATGTGGGAAAATCCACGCTTTTTAATCGCTTAACGCGTACTCGTGATGCACTTGTTGCAGACTTTCCAGGTTTAACTCGAGATCGTAAATACGGTCAAGCTCATATCAACGGACACGATTTTATCGTGATTGATACCGGCGGTATTGACGGTACGGAAGAGGGCGTTGAAGAAAAAATGGCAGAACAATCGTTACAAGCGATTGAAGAAGCCGATATCGTCTTTTTTATGGTGGATGCAAGAGCGGGCTTAGTACCAGCGGATTTGGGGATCGCTCAATATTTGCGTACCCGTGAAAAAACCACTGTTGTGGTCGCAAATAAAGTGGATGGCATTGATGCAAATTCACATTGTGCAGAATTTTATCAACTTGGCTTAGGTGAAATTGAACAAATTGCCGCATCACAAGGGCGTGGCGTAAACCAACTTATCGAGCAAGTATTGATTCCTTTGGCGGAAAAGGTAGAACAAGCTGTTGAATCGGAGGAAGTAGAAACGGAAGAGGTTGATGAGTGGGAAAGTGATTTTGATTTCAATAATGAAGAAGATAGAGCATTATTAGATGAAGCTTTAAATGAAGAGCAAGAAGAAGATCAAAATATCAAGATTGCGATTGTCGGTCGTCCAAATGTCGGAAAATCAACCTTAACCAACCGAATTTTAGGCGAAGATCGTGTGGTGGTTTACGATTTACCGGGTACAACGCGTGACAGCATTTATATCCCAATGGAACGTGATGATCAGCATTATACGATTATTGACACCGCTGGTGTGCGTAAGCGTGGTAAGGTAAATTTAGCCGTTGAAAAATTCTCGGTAATCAAAACCTTAAAAGCGATTCAAGACGCAAACGTGGTGTTATTAACCATTGATGCTCGTGAAGGGATTTCAGATCAAGATTTATCATTGTTAGGCTTTATTTTAAATGCGGGTCGTTCACTTGTGATTGTGGTGAATAAATGGGACGGAATGACTCACGATGATAAAGAATTTGTAAAATCAGAATTAGATCGCCGTTTGAATTTTATTGATTTTGCTCGTGTTCATTTTATCTCAGCATTGCACGGTAGTGGTGTGGGTAACTTGTTTGACTCAATCAAAGAGGCTTACGGCTGTGCAACACAAAAAATGACAACTTCGATGCTTACTCGAGTATTAAAGATTGCCGTTGATGATCATCAGCCACCATTAGTGAATGGTCGCCGAGTGAAATTAAAATATGCTCATCCAGGTGGTTATAATCCGCCGATTATTGTGGTGCATGGTAATCAGCTAGAAAAATTAGCCGATTCTTACAAACGTTATTTATCAAACTATTTCCGTAAAAGCTTGAAAATTATCGGTACGCCAATTCGCATTCAATTCCAAGAAGGCGACAACCCATTTGCGGGCAAACGTAATAAATTGACACCAAATCAATTAAGAAAACGTAAACGTTTGATGAAATTTATTAAGAAAAGTAAAAAATAATTAGTCAAAAGTAAGAGGTAAGCGGTCATAAAATTGTAAATTTTTACAAAAATATCACCGCTTATCTCTTTAATTAGCAAGGAGAAAAGAATGTTAGATCCTAAAAAATTAGAAAATATCGCCCAACAACTTCATAATTCATTACCACAAGGCTTAAAAAATGTGGGTAGCGATTTAGAAGAAAAATTCAAACAAATTTTACAAGCTCAATTATCAAAATTAGACGTGGTAACCCGTGAGGAATTTGATGTGCAATCACAAGTTTTATTGCGTACCCGTGAAAAATTAAACGAATTAGAAAAACGCTTAGATGAAATGAGTTCAACAGAGCAGAAATAAGCGGTTGTATTTTTTGTAGAATTTACAAATATTGCTGATTATATTTTTGTAGCGTTAAAGTATGCTTTGTTCCTACAAAAATTTTATTGATATTAGTGTTGGTAATAAGTTGGCTTTGTTTTAGTATCGCAATCTGTTTAAAAATATCCTCATTTTGAGAAATGATGATTGAAATTACTGATTACACTAATAAATTAAAATAACAAGATAATTCAGCTAGAATCACAGCTCAAATTAAAGTAACAATTTCAATATTAAATATAAAATAAGGAAAATAAATGAAAAATATCAATCCAGTTCAAACGGCTGCATGGTCTCAATTAGAGCAGCATAAAGCGGAAAATTTAACTATCGCAGAGTTATTCGCACAGGATAATCAGCGTTTTGATAGCTATTCACGTCAATTTGAAGATCAAATGTTAGTGGATTTTTCAAAAAATGCGATCAATCAAACAACCTTAGATTTATTGTATAAATTAGCGAAAGAGTGTCAGCTTGAATCTGCAAAACAAGCGATGTTCTCTGGTCAAAAAATTAACCGTACCGAAGATCGTGCGGTATTGCATACTGCATTGCGTAATCGTGCGAATACGCCAATTATGGTGGACGGTAGCGATGTAATGCCAGAAGTAAATGCTGTGCTAGCAAAAATGAAAGGATTTTGTGAGCGTGTAATTTCTGGCGAGTGGAAAGGTTATACAGATAAAGCGATTACTGATGTAATTAACATTGGTATCGGTGGTTCAGATTTAGGTCCTTATATGGTAACTGAAGCGTTACGTCCATATAAAAATCATTTAACAATGCACTTTGTGTCTAACGTGGACGGTACACACATTGCAGAAACCTTGAAAAAATGCAACCCTGAAACGACGCTTGTGTTAGTGGCATCAAAAACCTTCACAACACAGGAAACAATGACGAATGCACACTCAGCACGTGATTGGTTATTAGCAAGTGCGAAAGATGAAAGTGCAGTAGCGAAACACTTCGTGGCACTTTCAACTAATGCAACCGAAGTCGCAAAATTTGGTATTGATACTGAAAATATGTTTGAATTCTGGAGCTGGGTTGGCGGACGTTATTCATTATGGTCAGCAATCGGGCTTTCAATTGCGTTATCTATTGGTTTTGAAAACTTTGAGCAGTTGCTTGAAGGGGCACACGCAATGGATAATCACTTCTTAACTGCACCTGTTGAGCAAAATATCCCAACACTTTTAGCCTTAATTGGTATTTGGAACAGCAATTTCTTAGGGGCTGAAACTGAAGCAATTTTACCTTATGATCAATACTTACACCGCTTTGCGGCATACTTCCAACAAGGAAATATGGAATCGAACGGTAAATATGTTGGACGTGATGGCAAAGTGGTGACACATCAAACAGGCCCAATTATTTGGGGCGAACCAGGTACAAATGGTCAGCACGCTTTCTATCAGTTGATCCATCAAGGCACAAAAATCATTCCTTGTGATTTTATTGCACCGGCACAAACACACAACCAAGTGTCGGATCATCACAGTAAATTACTGTCAAACTTCTTCGCCCAAACAGAAGCATTAGCGTTTGGTAAATCAAAAGAAGTGGTGGAAAAAGAGTTTTTAGACGCAGGTAAAACCCTTGAAGAAGTAGCGGAAATCGTACCATTCAAAGTGTTTGAAGGTAACCGTCCAACTAACTCAATTTTAGTACAGAAAATCACACCTTATAGTTTAGGTGCATTGATTGCGATGTATGAGCATAAAATTTTCGTACAAGGTGTTATTTTCAACATTTATAGCTTTGACCAATGGGGCGTTGAATTAGGTAAACAATTAGCGAACCGTATTCTTCCAGAGCTTGAAAATGATGAAACGATTGCAAGCCACGATAGTTCAACCAATGGTTTGATCAATCAGTTTAAGGCTTGGCGTTAGTCTACTTTTTATTAAACTAAACTACGTTGAAGTAATTTAGTAAAATTTAATAAAAAAATGACCGCTTATTTAATGAAGATAAGCGGTCATTTATTTTTAACTATTTACAAAAATTATTTTTTCTTCGCATATTTTAAGCTATCAATCGCAACAGCAAAGATGATAATGCTACCTTTGATGATGTATTGCCAGTATGGGTTTACACCGATATAGGTTAAGCCGTAGTTGATGAGGGTGAAGATAAGTACCCCTGTTACCACACCAGCAACAGTACCCACACCACCCGCGAAGGATACGCCCCCAACCACACAGGCTGCGATGGCATCAAGTTCGTACATAAAACCTAAGTTGTTGGTTGCACTACCTACACGTCCACCTTCAAGCATACCAGCGAAAGCGTATAACATACCTGCGATCATATAGATGACGATGAGGTTGCGAGTTACGTTTACCCCTGATACACGAGCGGCTTCTGGGTTACCACCGATAGCAAAGATATTTTTACCAAAGCGGGTTTTGTTCCACATAATCCAAACTAACACGGTAATAATGGCAGCATAAATGGTGATATAGGAGAGTTTAAATGAACCTATTCTAAAGAAGTTTTGGGTGAAATCTAGGAAGGCATCACTAAATCCAGCGATTGGTGAAGCACCAACAGCATCATAGTATAGAGAGTTAATACCGTAAACGATGATCATTGTCCCTAAGGTTGCAATGAATGGGGTTACGTTTAGCACCGCAATAACGAGACCATTGATTAAGCCGATAATTGCACCAATCGCACAGACGATTAAAATAACCACTGGAATTGGAATTTCGCCTAAATCAGGGAAAACACGGTTTACGTTATCAAGTGATTGTAATAATGTTGCAGAGACTACCGCAGTAAGACCTACTTGGCGACCTGCTGATAAGTCGGTTCCTTGTGTAACAAGCAATCCTGCTACCCCAAGAGCGATGATAAGACGTACTGATGATTGGGTTAAGATATTACTAAAGTTACGTAAACTTAAAAAGCTTGAATCTTGTGAAATAATCACAGTAAGTAAGATCAATAATACAAAATAAATTGCATTTTGTTTTAAAAAATCAAGAGATTTGTTTTGTTTTAAGGCTGACATAATGCTGTTCCTTTTATAAATATTTAGCCGCTAATTGCAAAATTTCTTCTTGCGAGGTTTCTGCTGTGTTGACGATACCCGCAACTTTTCCGTTACTCATTACTAAGATTCGATCCGTTACACCTAAAAGCTCCGGCATTTCTGATGAAATCATAATGATACCTTTATCTTTTTTAGCGAGATCTAAGATGAGCTGATAAATTTCAAATTTTGCACCGATATCAATACCACGAGTAGGCTCATCAAGCATCAAAATTTCAGGTTGGGTCAGTAGCCAACGACCAATAACCACTTTTTGTTGGTTACCCCCTGAAAGTGAGCCAATTGTTGTTTGATGAGAGGGCGTTTTCACATTCATTGAATCGATAACCCATTGGGTATCGCTTTTCATTTTTTTATTACTCAATAATCCAAGAGAACCTAAATAGGATTTCATATTAGAAATTAACGAGTTAAATTCAATACTTAAGTTTGCATAAATACCAGTAGAACGACGTTCTTCGGTTACTAGGGCAAATCCATTGTTAATGGCTTCTAAAGCGGTACGATTTTTAACAATTTTGTCGTGTAATTTTATCGTTCCCGATTTTTTCTCACGCACACCAAAAATTGTTTCGACAATATCGGTTCGTCTTGCACCCACTAAGCCTGCAATACCTAAAACTTCACCTTTGTGTAGGTTAAAACTGACATCTTGGATGGATGGCTGGTTTGTTGCAGTGAGTCCTTCGACCTCTAAAATTACTTCTTTTGGCGTATTGGTTTTTGGTGGGAAACGTTGTGTTAATTCACGACCTACCATCATTGAAACGATATCATCCATCGTGCAATCTGCGACATTGACAGTGTTGATCCATTTACCGTCTCGTAAGATTGTCACTTCATCGCAAATTTTGAAGATTTCATCCATTTTGTGAGAAATGTAGATAATGCCACAGCCACGATCTTGTAATTTTTTGATAATTTTAAAGAGATGATCCACTTCTTTTTCTGAAAGGGAAGATGTTGGTTCATCCATAATTACAATTTTAGCGTTATAAGAAAACGCTTTTGCAATTTCAATCATCTGCATTTGTGAAACGGATAATTTACCGACTTTTTCTTTTGGATCAACGTTAATATCTAGCTCATCAAAGATGACTTTTGTATCGTTATACATTTTTTTATGATCAATGAAACCACCTTTGGTTGGGTAGCGTCCCAGCCAGATATTATCCATAACGCTTTGTTGACGAACTAAATTTAGTTCTTGGTGAACCATTGATATCCCGTTTTCAAGGGCTTCTTTTGATGTTTTAAAATCTGTTGGCTTTCCTAAAAAGAGGATTTCCCCTTCATCTTTGGCATAAATACCAAATAAACACTTTAATAAAGTTGACTTTCCTGCTCCATTTTCACCCATTAGTGCGTGAACCGAGTAGGACCGTACTGTTAAATTTGCTTGGTCAAGTGCTTTTACTCCAGGAAAGGTTTTACTGACATTTGTCATTTCAAGTAGCACTTCACCTTTAGGTATTGATGCTGTGTTTTGTGCTGTCATATTCAACCTCTATCAAAAAAAAGGGGATATAAATCCCCTCCAATATATTACAAATTATTTTAAGAATTCATTTAAGTTGTCTGCATCAATTGCAACATAAGGAACGTTAATACGTTTATCCTTCATTTGATAGCTCATACCTTCAGTTGGCACTTTGCCACTTGCTAAGTTTTTAGAAAGTTGCATAACAGCTTTACCTTGGTTTACACCATCATTAAGAACAGTACCTAAAATTTCACCTTTTTTCACCATTTGTAAAACTTCAGGAAGAGCATCCACACCGAAGATTGGTAATTGTTTACCTGCGGCTTTGATTGCATTGAATGCACCCATTGCCATACCATCGTTGTTACAGATAACAACTTCAATATCTTTACCTTTAGGATTAGATAACCAAGATTGCATTTTATCTTTAGCCATTGAAGCATCCCACATACCGGTATCGATAAAGAGTTCTTCAGTTTTGAAACCTTGATCGTTTAATTCTTTGATAACAAATTTAGTACGTGCTTCAGCATCTGGGTGTCCAGGTTCGCCTTTTAATAAAGCATATTGGATTTTACCATCTTTATTTAAGTCAAATTCAGGATGTGCTTTCCATTGTTTAGCAATCAATTGACCTTGCATTACACCAGACTCTTCAGGGTTTGTTCCTACAAAGTAAGCTTTATCATAAGTATCAAGTGCTGCATTACCTGGATCACGGTTGAAGAACACGATTGGAACATCGTCGCCTTTTGCTTTACGGATAACAGTTTTTGCTGCACCTGGGTCAACTAAGTTGATTGCTAATGCTTTTACGATAGGATCTCTTGAAAGCAGACCATCAATTTGGTCATTTTGGATTGACTGTTGGTTTTGAGAGTCATTCATACTTAACTCAATGCCACCAAGTGCATTCGCTTCTTTTTCAATTTCTTGACGCATCAACGCCATAAAGTTATCGTCGTATTTGTAAATGGTTACACCGATAGGCATATCAGCTGCTGATGCTGTTGCGACTGAACCAAAACCGACTGCTAATGCTACTGCACTTAAAAGCGTTTTTTTCATAATGTGTTTCTCCACTGAAAAATGTTTGTAATACAAAGTATTGTTTTTATTGATATTAAAAGTTTTTATTATCAATAGTTGAACTTATCCGTCTCAGAATTGGATAATTGCTCGGCATAATACTGTAATTTTTTAAACAATTCTGTGATCTGTTTCACAATTATGAAAACGTTTGCAAAAAAAAATTATACAATACGATCTAGATCACAAAAAACGTTGTGGATGCTACTTTTTCGGTGCATTTTCAATTGAAAACCGTTTCACTAAGGTTGGTTTGAACTGAACATAAGAAGGGCATTCAAACGTTTTATCGGCAAGATTCAATGCTAGTTTTGCAGCATAACTTGCCATTAAATCAATAGGATAGCGAATGGTGGTTAATTTGGGAATAAGATAGCGAGCAATCGGCATATCATCAAAGCCAATAACTGAAAACTGTTCTGGCACTTTAATATTATTTTCATTTAAAACCGACAATGCCCCTGCGGCGATATTGTCGTTATAGGTCACTACTGCAGTGAGATCTGAATGATAACTTAATAACTCAATCATTGCTTTTTCGCCACCATCAAAATCAGGCGAAGTATGTACGATTGCACTATTTAATTTATTGAGTTGATAGGTTTTTAGTGCATCTAAATACCCATTTCGACGTTCTTCTTCGTCGGAAATATTATGATTAGAGCCTATGTAACCAATTTTTTTATGCCCTAAAGAGATGAGGGTTTCTGTTGCTAAAAATGTGCCACGCTGATTATCTAAATTGACGCAACGATGCTCATACCCTTTTATGACACGGTTGATAATGACCATACTGGGTACATTATCCAAATAATTTTTAAGCGTCTTATCATCTAAGGCTTTGCTATGTACCACCAAGCAACTACAACGTTTACGCAATAAGGTATCAATCGCATTTTTTTCTTTCTCCGCATTGTGATAACCAATGCCAATTAAAATACTTTTACCATACTCAGAGGCGACTTGATCAACGGCTTTAACGAGAATTGCAAAGAAAGAGTCGGTTACGTCGGTCACGACAACCCCAATGGTATCAGTATTTTTCAATGCAAGAGCCTGTGCATTTGCATTAGGAGAATATTCGAGTTTTTCAACAGCTTGTAATACAGCAAGTCGAGATTTTTCACTTGAAATTGAATTGTTTAATACTCTTGACACTGTTGCAACAGAGACGCCCGCTAATTTTGCAACATCACGGATAGTGACCATATATCGCTCTTAATTTGAGAATGAAATAATGATGACATCATAATAAAAAAGCATATAAATTGAAAGCGATTACTTTTCCGATTGAGTGTTTTATAGCAACAAGCGGTATTATTTTTGATTAAATTTGTAAAAATGTGACATAGATCATAGTTTATTTATCTAGATGTGCTATTTTATACAAAAATAAAATGTAACCGTTTACAGTGAATTTTAAAATTGTTTTTAAGGAGATAGTATGGAACATTTATTTGACCCAACCGAACACCCGCATCGTCGTTATAACCCCTTGACAGATCAATGGGTTTTAGTTTCACCTCACCGAGCAAAACGCCCTTGGCAAGGTCAGCAAGAGAAAGTGGTGGAAGAGAATAAACCAAGTTATGATCCGAACTGCTATTTATGCCCGAGTAATAAACGCATTACAGGGGAACAAAATCCCGCTTATACTCAACCTTTCGTATTTAAAAATGATTTTTCAGCTCTTTTAAGTGATACTCCCGCCCCTCAACAGCAGCAAGATCCCCTATTTCAAAGTTCACAGGCACAGGGAGAAAGCCGAGTCGTTTGCTTCTCACCGGATCACAGTAAAACATTACCTTTATTGACGATTGATGAAATCACCGAAGTGATCAAAACGTGGCAAGGGCAGTTGCAGGAATTAGGTCAAAAATATCAATGGGTACAAATTTTTGAGAATAAAGGAGCCGCAATGGGTTGTTCAAATCCACACCCACACGGTCAAATTTGGGCAAGTAATTTCTTACCAAATGAAGTCGCCCAAGCGGATAAAACACAGGCTGAATATTTGAAAAAACATCATTCAGTGCTTTTAATGGACTACGTCAATCGTGAGTTAGAACTAAAAGAACGTATTGTGGTAGAAACAGAATATTGGGTAGCGGTTGTGCCTTATTGGGCGGTATGGCCATTTGAAACCTTGCTACTTCCAAAACAGCATATTAAACGTTTAACCGATTTAACCCCTGCTCAGGAAGTTGATTTAGCCCTTGCGTTAAAACAGCTAACAACCAAATACGATAATTTATTTGGTATTTCATTCCCTTACTCAATGGGCTTTCACGCTGCACCTTTTAATGGCAAAGAGAATGAACATTGGCAGCTACACGCCCATTTCTATCCGCCTTTACTACGCAGTGCAACGGTACGTAAATTTATGGTGGGCTATGAAATGCTGGCAGAAAGTCAGCGAGATTTAACGGCAGAGCAAGCGGCTGAACGATTAAGAGCATTGCCAGACGTACATTATAAATTACAGGCGGAATAGTCATTATAAGCGGTCATTTTTGAATCAAAATTTGCAAAAAGAGGAACTCATTATGCAACCAGTTGAAAAATCTAAACAATTATTTATTGAGAAATTTAATCAAGATCCAACATTGTGTGTGTATGCACCAGGGCGAGTCAATGTGATTGGTGAACATACTGATTATAATGATGGCTTTGTTATGCCTTGTGCGATCAACTATGGAACGGCAATCAGCGGAGTAAAACGTAATGATACGATTTTCAAAGTCTATGCAGCTGATTTAGATCAGTTTGATGAATTTGATTTAAGCCAACCGATCACAAAAAATAGTAAAGCTAAATGGACAGGCTATGTACGTGGTGTGGTTAAATTTATTCAAGAGCGTTGCCCTGAATTTAAACAGGGGGCAGATTTAGTCATCAGTGGCAATGTACCTTTATCATCGGGTTTGAGTTCTTCGGCATCATTAGAAGTGGCGGTAGGAAAATTCTGTCAGCAATTAGGCAATCTTTCACTTTCTCATACTGAAATTGCGTTAATCGGGCAGAAAGCGGAGAATCAATTTGTGGGTGCAAATTGTGGCAATATGGATCAGCTAATTTCAGCATTAGGGCAAAAAGATAATTTATTGATGATTGATTGTCGTAGCTTAGAAACCAAACCAACGCCAGTGCCACAAGATGTTGCTGTGATGATTGTAAATTCAAATGTGAAACACGATTTGGTAACGGGGGAATATAACACTCGTCGCCAGCAATGTGAAAAAGCAGCTGAATTTTTTGGTGTAAAAGCATTGCGAGATGTGTCTATTGAAGAATTTGCAAAAAGAGAACAAGAATTGACCGCTTGCGATCCTGAAATGGCAAAACGAGCAAGACACGTGGTCACTGAAAATCAACGTGTATTAGACGCGGTGCAAGCCTTAGAAAAAGGTGATTTAACCTTATTGGGCAAATTGATGTATGCTTCCCACGATTCAATGCGAGATGATTTTGAAATTACCGTGCCTGAAATTGATTATTTAGTGGAATTAGCTCAAGTCGTGATTGGCTCAACAGGGGGGGCAAGAATGACAGGCGGTGGCTTTGGTGGCTGTATTGTGGCGATTGCACCAACGGAAAAAGTGGAAGCCGTCCAAAAAATTATTGCAGATAATTACCAAAAACAAACAGGCTTAAAAGAGACTTTCTATGTTTGTACTGCATCACAAGGGGTATCAGTATGCTAACGGAAACCGTCACTGGCATAGCGCCTGACAACCAACCTTTTCACCTATTTACTTTAACGAATGGCAATGGAATGTCCGTTCAAGTAATGGATTGGGGTGCAACGTGGGTGTCGTGCAAAGTGCCTGTTAATCATCAGCCAAAAGAAGTGTTATTAGGTTGCCAACCACAGGATTATCCTCTGCAACAGGTGTATTTGGGTGCGACAGTGGGGCGTTATGCGAACCGTATTGCCAATGCGAGCTTTCAATTAAATGGTAAGGAATATAAATTAGTTGCTAATCAAGGTAAGCACCAGTTACACGGTGGTAATGGATTTAGCCATAGACGTTGGGATCTAAAACAGAAAAGTGAAAATTCAGTCACGTTTTCACTCTTTTCAGAAGATGGCGATCAAGGATTTGGTGGTAATGTAACGGTTTTTGTGACTTATCATTTAACAGAAAATAATGAAGTAAAAATTGAATTTGAAGGGGAGTCTGACCAAGATACGCCACTGAATTTAACCAATCATAGTTATTTTAATTTAGATAATGCGGAGCTAGGGACGGATATTCGCAATCATAAATTACAGCTAAATGCAGACTATTTTTTACCTGTTGATAAGGAAGGTATTCCAAATGCCCCTTTAAAAGCCGTTGAAAACACTAGTTTTGATTTTAGGAATGAAAAAGTGATTGGTAAAGAATTTTTGAAAGAAGAGCAAGAGCTAACCAAAGGCTATGATCATTCTTTCTTATTAAATCAAAAAAGTGATCAACCTTGTGCGATTTTAACTGCCTCAGATAACGCATTACAATTACAAGTATTCACTTCGCAGTCTGCATTACAAGTTTATACGGGGAATTATCTTGCAGGAACACCGAATCGTTGTAATGAAAAGTATAAAGATTGCTCAGGAATTGCACTAGAAACCCAAGCACTACCTGATACACCTAACCATTTAGAATGGCAAAAATATGGTGGCATTGTTAAAGCAGGAGAAAAATATAAGCAAAAAACAATTTTTAAATTTGTAAAAAAGAGTATTGTTGATCAATAATTGAACGCTTGAGCTATCTTTTTGAAAAAATTGAGATAAATGTCACATTAACGATGAAAACTGTTTGCTTTAATATGAGGGGTATGCTCTAATGCGTACCTAGCTAAGAGTAGTTAAAAAGTTAGTTATTATAGTTTTTCCAAATTAAAAGTTTTACTTTATTTATTGAAAGCAGTGTTAATATCTATCTTTATTTATAAAGTGATTAGCGTTGTCGCTTGAATTTTCAAGCATTTAAGTAAATTTTTAAAAATAAGGAAGACCTATGTCTAAATTAACTGGTATCGTAAAATGGTTCAACTCTGAGAAAGGTTTTGGTTTCATCACTCCATCTAACGGCGGAAAAGATGTATTCGTTCACTTTTCAGGAATCGTTGGTGATAACTACAGAACATTAAATGAAAACGATAATGTTGAATTTGAAGTTCAAGACAGCCAACGTGGTCCAGCTGCGGTTGAAGTAAAAGTTATCTAATTAACTGCTGATACAGATTTCTTAAAAGCCTCTTTTTATAAGAGGCTTTTTTATGGTTATAAAATATATTTGTTATATTTTAACTTAGGTTCTGTGCTTTTAAGAAGAGTTTGTTCGTAACCCATTGTTTTAAATTGTTTATTTTTAAATATAAAATTAAATGTCATAAATAGCTTGCTTTTATTTTATAGACGTGTTCTAATACAGACCTAGCTAAGAGCAGTTAAAAAAGTTAGTTATTATAGTTCTTCCTCATCATTTCAAAGTTTTTACTTTATTTCTTGATAGTCCTTTTAATATCCATCTACATTTATAAAGTGATTAGTTTTGCCGCTTGAATATTCAAGCATTTCAATAAATTTTTAAAAATAAGGAAGACACATGTCTAAATTAACTGGTATCGTAAAATGGTTTAACTCTGATAAAGGTTTTGGTTTCATCACTCCATCTAATGGTGGAAAAGATGTATTCGTTCACTTTTCAGGTATCGTTGGTGATAACTACAGATCATTAAATGAAAATGATAACGTTGAATTCAGCGTTCAAGATAGCCAACGTGGCCCAGCTGCGATTGACGTAAAAGTTATCTAATTAGCTACTAATACAGATTTCTTAAAAAGCCTCTTTTAATAAGAGGCTTTTTTTATGCTTATTTGATAGAAAGCAATTTATCCCAAATTTCAATCACAAATTCCCTTTCTGCTTTAAATTGATCATTCTTAACCAAACTATGTTTTCCTTGTAAATTAAGATGATGAATTTTATTACGTAGCGTCGTATAGCACTCTTTTAACTGTTTTCCTTGTTCTTTTGTTAAAGTATTGCATTCCATTGCGGTATCAAAAATACGTACATTATCCGACCACACTGCCATTTCAGGATATTGATGGGCGTAATTTAGCACTAAATATTGAGCAATAAATTCAATATCGGTAATTCCACCTTGATCTCGTTTTAGATGAAAGCGATTTGCAGACTGAGAGGTTAAATGTTGATACATTTTTTGTCGCATATTGCAAATTTCTTGTTTTAAATGACCGCTTACTCGTTCTTTTTTCAGTACACTTTGGCGGATTTTTTCAAATTGTTGCTGATGTTGTTCTGTGCCATAAACACAACGGCTACGTACTAACGCTTGATTTTCCCACGTCCACGCTTCATTGTGCTGATAATCCTCGTAAGCCTCAAATGAACTGATAAGCAACCCAGATTCACCAGAAGGGCGTAATCGCATATCAATTTCATATAAAATCCCAGACGTGGTGTTTAAACTAAAAATAGAGTTAATTTTTTTGGCTAATTTTAAATAGAACTGTTGGCTAGAAATCGATTTTTTACCATTAACAGTCATTCCATTTATCGGTGCTTGGTGTAAAAATACCAAATCTAAATCAGAATTATAGCCTAGTTCAATGCCCCCTAATTTTCCATAGGCAATCACCGTAAAATCACACTGATTTTCTGTGAGATGATTCGGATAACCAAAGCGTTTGGTGAGTAATTTCCAAGCGATATTAACCACTGAATAAATGATCGTTTCTGCTAAATAAGTCAGTTGATCGCTAATTTTCATTACTGGTAATTCGCCGAGAATATCAGCGGTAGCAATATTTAGTAGTTGCGTTTGCTTAAATTGACGTAATGAATCGATTAGCTGCTCTTCATCATCTTCTGAAATGCGTAGTAAATAGTCAGATAGGGCTTGCTGATAGGCAATTTTCGTGTTTAAACAGCTAATTTTTCCTTTTAAAATAAACTCATCTAGCAGCATTGGGTGGCGAGCAATTTGTTTAGCGACCATTACTGACTTGCCACAGAGTAAAATCAAACGGGGTAAAACGTGCTTATTTTCCAATAAAAGCTCTAAATAAGTGGTACGAAGTGTGATTTTATCAAGAATATTAAGCAATCTTGGCAGTAATACGAGATAATCCGCTTGCTGAAAAACGCTGTCCATTACTCTCGGCATTAGCTTATTTAACACATTTCTACCACGCCCCCCAATCGGTTTTTTTCTCCATTCTTGTAAGGCAGAATTCAAATGTTGCAAAATGTCAGCAAGATCATCAGTTTTAACTTTATAATGATTAACAAGGTTATCTAACTCTTGTTCAGGAATAGGGTAGTGCAAAAGATCTCGCCAAAAGACTAAATTTGGCTCATCTTCTTGTTCTATTTCTTGTGGTTCTTCGCCAATAATTTGATTAAAAATTGCCCTTACATTGGTTTGATGTTGGTGTAAAACCGCCATAAAACTTTGCCAGTCAGAAATCGGATAATCAATCTGTTGATCGCCTTGTATAAAATACTGACACGCAAAAATTAGGCGTGACTGATCCGTTTCATCACTCGGCAAAGTTTGAGTTTGTTTATCATCAATGGCCTGCAACACATTTTCCACTTGGCGTAAAAAAATGTAAGCGTGATAAAGGTGTGTAATTTGCTCGCGGTTGAGAATTTGTTGCTGTTCAAATTCACTCAGATTTTGCAACAGACTGCGAGAACGTAACGTTTTATTACGCCCACCACGAATCATTTGAAAGGTTTGCACGATAAATTCAATCTCACGAATACCGCCAGCCCCGAGCTTGATATTGTCTGTTAGGTTACGGCGAACCACTTCACGAGTGATTTTTTGTTTCATTTCTCTTAGCGATTGAATGGCACTAAAATCTAAATATCGGCGATACACAAAAGGGCGGAGCAGTTGGGTAAGGTAGCGATGATTAACATTTGTTGGATCTTCGCCGAGAATTTTTGCTTTAATCATTGCATAACGTTCCCAATCTCGCCCTTGTTCTTGATAATAATCTTCTAGTGCGTCAAAGCTAAACACCAACGCACCACTTTCACCAAAGGGGCGTAATCGCATATCGGTTCGGTACACAAAACCATCAATAGTAATTTGATCTAAGGCTTGAATTAAACGCTGTCCCAAGCGAGTAAAAAACTGATAATTGGTAATTGATTTGCGTCCTCCTTCTGTTTGACCTTGATCGGGATAACAAAAAATCAGGTCAATATCCGAAGAAAAGTTTAACTCGCCACCACCTAATTTTCCCATACCGAGAATAATCAATTCTTGGATTTCGCCCAGTGAATTTTTAGGCGTGCCGATTTCTTCACATAAACGAGCAAATAACCAATTTCTGGCATTTAAAATCAAGGCTTCGGCTAATTCTGATAACGCATTAAAAACCTGTTCCACAGAGGCAAGTTTATTGGATTGCAAAAAGCTAAGATTTGCCATTTCTCGATGGCGATATAAGCGTAATGCTTGATGAAAAAGGGGCTCATCAGTAAGATTTTCAAGGCGTTGTGATAATTCACTGTGATAGTCGTTTGAGGTTTTAAGTATTGGGAATTGCTGTAACCAATCAAGCAATAAATCAGGTTGTTTTTGAAGTTGTTTAAACACAAAATCAGACATCGCAATGCTCGTAATAAGCGGTGTGATTTTTTCAGGGTTTTGCAAATTTTTAGGAATACTATGCTGTTCAAATAATTGGTTAAGTTTTTGTTTTGCTTGATTATTTAGATTGGTACACATAGTATTTCCCTTTATTTTTTGTGAATAATGTATTTTATAATAAATTTCATTAAGTATATAAAGAAATATTTCACACTAAAAATTTTTTTGGTAAAAAATAGATAAAAAAATACCGCTATTTTTCAATAACGGTATTTTAGATTTCACTTTAATATCGATAAATTATAACGCTTTTAAAATGTCATCAACACGATCTTTCGCATCGCCGAATAACATTTGAGTGTTATCTTTAAAGAATAATGGGTTTTGAACCCCTGCATAGCCTACAGCCATTGAGCGTTTGAATACGATAACATTTGACGCATTCCATACTTCTAACACTGGCATTCCTGCGATTGGGCTGTTTGGATCTTCCATTGCTGCTGGGTTTACTGTGTCGTTTGCACCGATAACTAATACCACTTCTGTTGAAGATAAGTCATCGTTGATTTCGTCCATTTCAAGTACGATATCATAAGGCACTTTTGCCTCTGCTAATAACACGTTCATATGACCAGGTAAACGACCTGCAACAGGGTGGATTGCAAAACGTACTTCTACACCTAAATCACGTAAGCGTTGGGTTAAATCTGCAACAGGGTACTGTGCTTGAGCAACTGCCATTCCGTATCCTGGTGTGATAACCACAGAGCTTGCATTTTTAAGCATTTCAGCCACTTCTTCTGCGGTTGTTTCGCGGTGTTCACCTTGTTCTTCATCAGAAGAAACTTGAACATCGTTACCAAATCCACCTGCGATTACGCTGATGAACGAGCGGTTCATTGCTTTACACATAATGTAAGAAAGAATCGCACCTGATGAACCTACTAATGCACCAGTGATGATTAGTAAGTCGTTGTTTAGCATAAAGCCCGCTGCCGCTGCTGCCCAACCAGAGTAAGAGTTTAGCATTGATACAACCACTGGCATATCTGCACCACCGATTGATGCCACTAAGTGCCAGCCGAATGCAAGTGCGATTACTGTCATTACTAACACTGGGAATAAGTTTTCTGGGTGTTTAACGAAAGCGATCATCAATAATGCTGAAACAACAAGCGCGGCTAAGTTTAGTTTATGGCGATGTGGTAAAGTTAACGCTTTTGAATTTAATTTACCGTTTAATTTACCAAATGCAACTAATGAACCAGTGAAAGTTACCGCACCGATGAAGATACCTAAAAATACTTCAACATTATGAATATTCTCTAAAACAGGCGTTGATGCTTCGTGTAAACCATAGCTGTTATAGCCCACTAATACGGCAGCTAAACCTACAAAGCTGTGTAAGATTGCAACTAACTCAGGCATTTCAGTCATTTCAACTTTTAATGCTTGGCGGATACCTAATGCACCACCGATTGCCATTGCAATGATGATCCAGAATACACCGTGAGATTGTGGTCCAAAAATGGTCACAAATAATGCAATTCCCATACCCACGATACCATACCAACAACCTGCTTTGGCAGTTTCGTGTTTAGAAAGTCCTGCTAAGCTCATAATGAAAAGTAGAGCCGATATAATATAAGCAGCTTGTACAAAACCTAATGACATATCGTTTTCTCCTTAACCTTTTCTGAACATTGCAAGCATACGTTGGGTAACTTTGAAGCCACCAAAAATATTGATACTTGCGACTAAAATTGCAATAAATGCAACGATACTAATAAATACACCACCTTGTGCGATCTGCAATAATGCACCCACAATGATGATACCTGAAATTGCATTGGTTACCGCCATTAACGGAGTATGCAATGCGTGGCTAACGTTCCAAACCACATAGTAGCCCACAACACAAGCTAACACGAACACAGAGAAGTGTGATAAAAATTCTTGTGGTGCAACAGAGGCTAAACCTAAGAATGCAAGGGCTGCGATTGCCATTGCACCGTATTTTTTACGAGGATCTGCTGGTTTTTCTTCTTTTTTCGCAACAGGCTCTTTTACTTTTGGTTGTTGTTGAGCAGACACTTTGATTGGTGGAGCAGGCCACGTGATTTCACCCTCACGGATAACCGTCATACCACGTTGAACCACATCTTCAAAATCAATGTTGATGTTGCCGTCTTTTTCTTTACAAAGTAGTTTTAATAAATTAACTAAGTTTGTACCGTAAAGTTGCGATGATTGTGTTGGTAAACGTCCCGGTAAATCAGTGTAACCAATCACTTTTACTTGATTGTCAGTAATTACTACTTCATCAACTTTTGAATATTCACAGTTACCGCCTGTTGCTGCCGCTAAATCGACGATCACAGAACCTGGTTTCATTGAATCAACCATTTCTTTGGTGATTAAGCGAGGAGCAGGGCGACCTGGAATTAACGCTGTTGTGATAATAATATCAACTTCTTTTGCTTGTTCAGCATAAAGCTCCAAAGATTTTCTGTTAAATTCTTCAGACATTTCTTTTGCATAACCATCGGTACTTACTTCGGTTTCTACATCCACTTCAAGGAATGATGCGCCCATACTTTCAACTTGCTCTTTCGTTTCAGGACGAGCATCAAAAGCACGAACAATTGCCCCTAAGCTACTTGCTGCACCAATGGCTGCAAGACCTGCAACACCAGCACCGATAACCAATACTTTCGCAGGTGGTACTTTACCCGCAGCCGTAATTTGACCAGTGAACAAGCTACCAAATTCGTGAGCTGCTTCAACCACCGCACGATAACCTGCAATGTTTGCCATTGAGCTTAACGCATCTAATGCTTGGGCACGAGAAATACGAGGCACGCTATCCATTGCTAATACATTGATTTTCTTCGCAGATAATTTTTGCATTAACGCTTCATTTTGAGCTGGCCAAATAAAGCTAACAAGGGTTGCTCCTTCTTTCATCAGCTCAATTTCCTCGTCAGTAGGTGCATTTACTTTAAAAATAATATCTGCATTCCATACTGTTTTTTGATCGCCGACAGACGCACCTGCTTCCACAAATGCTTTATCTTCAAAACTCGCTTTAAAACCTGCATCGTGTTCTACGATAACATCAAAGCCGAGTTTAAGGATCTGCCCAACTGTTTTAGGGGTTGCTGCAACACGATTTTCACCGGCCAACAGCTCCTTTGGTACACCAATAAGCATAAAGACTCCTTATGATATAAATAATAAAAAAATGATGAGTGATCAACCATTCTAAATGTTTTAGAAAAACGGTATAAATTTACCATTTTTTGAAGTGAAAGTGTAAGATTTTATAAAAGAAAATGATAATTAAATTGATAGGTTCTAAAAATAGAACAAATGTGTCAAATGATGTAATAAAACTTTGCAAAATTGTTAAAAAACATGACCGCTTATATTTGTATTTTCTCAATTAACTGTGTTACGCTCAGTTGAAAAATTAACAATTAAAGGACAAAAAATGATTAATTATGGTAAAAGATAATGTAAGGTACTATTTGAGTTGATATATTCTATAATGGATTGATTAGATTCGCTATTTTTTACAGTAGATTGTAGGATTTCCTTATTTATCTAATACTTTAAATATCGAAGTATGGAATGGTATTATTCTGTAAAAAACTTGCAAATTTTGATCGTTATCTGACCTCTTAATTTTTATTTAATAAATTTATTCTACATTTGGATATCGTCATTGCATTATTCTTTCTAAAACCAAAATTGAAGTTAAGCAGATAGCAAAAATAGCTATATGATATAAAGGTACTAAACTGAGTTTTTTGTTATTGATAAAAGTACCTATCCAACCAATAATACAAGAAATGGGATATAAAAGTACAAAGTAGCATAGTAAATAAGCACATTGAGAATAAATATCTTGCTTAGTTGGTGAGGCTAATATCATTACTGCTCCAAATAAAATATAAGGATAAGGAAATAAAATAAGCACGCTAGTTATACTATTGATAAGCACATAATCATTCTTTTTCATTTTTATTCCCCTTATATGATCACTTTTATGCAATAATGAATAGTATAATTTATAGCAGTAATTTTGACTATCTTTTAAGAATAAAGGACAAAAAATGATTAAAAGTGTGATTCATATTGGTATTACAGTGAGCGATCTTGAAAAATCAGTGGCATTTTACCGTGACGTTTTAGGCTTAAAATATCTTGGTTCAATGACAATGCAAGGCAAAGAAACAGACTTGCTGTTTAATCAGCAAAATTGTGTGGTAAAAGTGGCATATTTGAATGGCAGTGATGAATTAAATGCACCGCCGATTGAGTTACTTCAATTTGTTTCTCCGAGCTGTAAAATCGACAGAGCAACTCTCACCAAAACCAGTATTTCCGAAGTTTGCTTTGCGGTTGAGGATATTGAACAAAGCTATCAGCGATTAAAAGCCCAGAATGTTGAATTTTTATCTGAACCGCAATTTTTTGATTTTTCAGCGGATGGGTTTGGAAAAAGTAAAGCAGTATATTTTAAAGATCCTGATGGGATCATTTTAGAATTATTACAAGAAGTCGAGTAGTGTAATAAAGCGGTCATATTTTATGAAAAATTTGCAAATGTTAGTAAAAATATGACCGCTTCATCATTCTATTTATGGCTGATTTTTTGAAAAAAGTTTTTGTCTAGATTGATGGTTCATCAGCATTATTTGCACATATTTTGCTGTAAATGCAACAAAAGTACCGATAGAAATAAAGGCGTAAATAATGGTGAAAATCTTACTAACATCTGTGGTTGGAGTAAGATCGCCATATCCAATAGTTGCCATTGTCATCACTGAAAAATATAACGCATCAATAATTGACCAGCCTTCTATTGTCGTATAAAAAATATTCGCACCAATAAGCAATAGAATAATAAAAACGAAGAGAAATTGAAATTCTTTATCCGTTTTAAATCCCTGGAAAAGTATTTTGAATAATAAAATCATGACTATCTTACTCTTTATGTATAACAAATACTGTTATTAGCATTGAGAAAATAGGCACTAAAATATAGCGCCTATACAGAAACTATTTAATGTAATTTAACCGCTTTGCCCTGAAAATAAACTGCTGTCGGTTTCACATCTTTAATCTTATATACGTCCATTTTCATTAAATTAGACGGCAACACCATAAAATCAGCAGATTTTCCCACTTCAAGTGACCCCGTTTTATCCGCAATATTCATCGCTTTGGCGTTGTTGATGGTGTAACCCTTAATCATATCAGCAACGCTGATTCTATCATCGGCTTGACCAAAAACAGGGGTATCTTTACCAAGTTCAGGTTCTTGACGAGTTGCACCCATTTGAATACCCATAAATGGATTAGCTCGGTATTCTTGCGGTTTAGAAACGACATCACTAGAAAAACCAACGCTTGCTCCTGCTTTTAATACCGAACCTGCAGGCTGGTTGTGTGAATAACGCTCTGGACCTAAAGCAACATCAGAACCTTTAAAGGTTGTGCCACCGAACCAATGTGGTGTGAAGTTTGCGTGTACACCTAATTCCTTAAAACGTTTCATATCATCAGGATTTACAACTTCCATATGTGATAAAGTCATCTCAACAGGTAGTTTTTTACCGTATTCTTTTTGGGCTTTTTCATAAGCGTTTAATGCGGTTCTTACTGCACGATCACCTACAGAATGCAAATGCAAATTCATTTTATGTGGAGCCATTTCTAATAATAAGTTTTTTAACTCGTCTTCGCTATAAAGCATACCCCCTTTATTGCCTTTTTCGTTGGCAAAATCTTCTAATAAAGCCCCCGTATTGATTTCATTTACACCGTCAAAATGAATTTTAATGGTGTTAAACGTCAATAAATCACTACTATATTGCTTTCTGTAATCAAGAACAGTTTTAACCGCATCTTTTAATTGATCAGGCATATATAAATGGTGACTTGCATCATAACGAACTGGTAATTTTCCTGTTTTATCAAGTAACTGAATAGCTTTGATAATCGTTAATTCATTATTAAAATTACCCGCGTCCATTATTGATGATACCCCTTTTTTAGCTAAGAAATTAAGGTAATTTTCAATCGCTGGAGCGAGTAGCGCGGGATCAATTTGTGGCATAACCGTCGTTAAATAAGGCATTAATACAAATTCTTTTACCCAGCCTGTTTTACGTCCGTTTTTATCTTTCACAAAAAAGGATAAATTTTCTTTTAAATCAGGGGTATTTTCATCAATACCAAAAGCATTAAATGCAGCGGTATTTAACCAGTAACTATGCCCACTGCTATCAAGTAAAATTACGACAGTATTTGGAAAAATATCATCAATTTCTTTTCTATCAGGACCTTCTACGCCCCATAGTGGATTTGACCAAGTTCCCACCATTAAGAAAGGTAAGTTTGGGTTTTCTTTGGCAATTTGGCGTAAATAAGCGTAGGTGTCTTCTTTTGAGGTATCAGGGAGTTGATATTTTGCTAATTCGCCATTACTTGATGTCACCGCAACCATCCCCGGGTGAGCGTGGCTATCAATAAATGAAGGAATAACAAATTTTCCTTGTAAATCATCGATTTTGGTATTTTTACCAATAAATTTGACCGCTTCGTCATTGCTTCCAACAAAAACAATTTTACCATTATCAATCGCCATTGCCTCAGCCTGTGGTTGTTTAGCGTTTTCAGTGACAATATCGCCGTTTTTGAAGACCATATCGGCGGGATCGACAGCGAATGCCATTTGTGTTGCAACACTTGCAACTAATAGGGTTAATAGGGATTTTTTCATTGTTTTTACCTCATAGTTTTAAAATGATATGGTGATATTATCGTTTATGACCTTCTCTTTCGGTGGTTTATTGTTTGTTTTACCTTGTAAAAATGAAGTCAATGCATTTAAGTCTTTTGCGGTTAATTCAGGTGTTCTCCATTGGGTTGTATGTCCACCATAAAATAGCGTATTTTCATTCGTCATCGCTTGTAACTTGCTCAGTGATTGTTGATAGGCACTCAGACTAGATGTTGGCATTTGTTCAGACGCAAGTAATGTTCCTTTATAGAAAAAATCACCTGTAAAAACGATGTTGTTTTCTTTATCGAATAAACTAATAGAGTTGCTAGTATGTCCTGTTGTATTTACTACGGTAAGGGAGCGATCGCCTAACTCTAATACTTCATTATCAGTCAATAAAGCACTATAAGTGATTTTTGGGGTATCTCTTCCTTCTACCCAGCCTAAGAAATCATCATCAGTAGGGGTTAAGGTGTTATTCACAACCTCCTCATTCTCTACTTGAATTTTGGCAAGTCTTATATCTAAGTTTTTATATTTATCAAAATTTCCGATATGATCAAAATGTAAATGGCTCGGAATAATGATCAATGGTAAGTCAGTAATCGATTTTACTACACGCAAAATATCTTCATTACCCACACCTGTATCAAAAAGAACAGCTTTGTTTTTACCTAAAATAAGATAGTTAATATTTTGCTGCCAATATCTTGGCTCACCAATCGCAAGGGTATTTTTGTTAATATATTGCACACTATAATAATCATCAAACCAACTTACTCCTTTTGGTAAGGTCAGTTTATCTTTGTCGTGCAGCCCAAAACTGCCACTTGTCACATAAGCAACGATCTCTTTTTGATATATTTTGGCAACACTAAAAGTAATCAGTATTAGACTAATCAAAACCAGTATGATTTTTTTACATTTTGTGAATTTCACCATAAGCTCTCAATTGAATTAAATAGATTGATTTTGTTGATAGGCAAGAAATTCTTTTTCAAAAAAATAAGCAAATTTTGATATAGTCTTTTCAAGCTGTTGGCATTCTTCTTCGCCAATGTGTTGTAAAACTTGCTCTTCCATTGCTAAAATAGGTTGCAGTGTATTATCCGCAAAAATTTTGCCTTTCTTAGTAAAAGAAACCAATTTCTCTTTGTTATTTCGACCTTGTGAAAACTCAACATATTGATCATCAAAGAGTTTTTTAATAATGGTATTTACGCTTTGTTTCGGTAATCCCCATTCTTCAACAATTTGTTTTTGTGTACAAACTTGATAATGTCGTAATGCACCCAGTACCATCGTTGTGTTATAAGTCAACCCCTGTGATTTTGCACATTCGTAATAGAGTTTGGTAATTTTGCCAAGATGAATGCCAATTTTATCCATTTGTTTGCGGTAGTTCATTGTATTCCTATTTAATTAAGAGTCCTATTTTGTACCATTATAGTACGAAATGAGACTATGTCAAACGGAGATAATGTGTGAGAATACCATCAAATTAAAAAAGATATTTTTAGGGAAGTATTTTTGAATAAAATATAATCGATCGCATTTCATTCAAAATTTGCAAAAAGATTTTATTCTGTTAGCATCGCACACTTCTTTTTTCGTTTAAATCATAAACAAAAATATAAGGGAATATGATGAAAAATATATCACTTCAAAAAGTGGGTTATATAACTGCGTTAACTTACACCGTGTTGATTGGTGTGGGTATGTACACTTCATTCTATATCAATGGAATAAGTTATGAAGATCCTAAAATGGTGGAAACATTGTGGGGATTTGAAATCATTATGACGGCTTTGGTTATTGGTGCAGCGATTCGATTTTTTTCTTGGAAGGATCTTGGTTTTACGGCACTCAATACAAAGCAGTTATTGTGGTTAGTGCCAATGTTCATCGTGATCCTACTGATGGGATTTGATATTGTTGAATTTGTGATGAATCACGATATTAGTTCGGAGAAATGGTCTTTATTTGCCCTGATTGGTTTTACTACATTTTTAGTAGGATTCTCAGAAGAATTATTGTATAGAGGGATTATTCTAGGGGCATTTATTAAACAAAATCGACTTATTGCAGGTGTTTTTACAAGTGCGATTATTTTTTCTCTATTACATTCAATGAACATTTTAGGCGGACTTACATTTTCAGCAATGGTTATTCAACTGCTAATGACATTTATTGCAGGATTGTTTTTTGCTCTATTACGAATCAAGGCTGTAAGCATTATACCTCTTATGATTTTTCACTGGCTTTGGGATTTTTTTCTGATTGCTGGTGGTTTGCTCGGCGTGGGAAAACAAACGAGTCTTTATTTTGTGGCATTTGAAATTCTATTTGTCATTATTATGCTGCCTCTGCTGATTTTTAATAACAAATCATTTATTAAATAAGGAGACTAGAATGTCGAATATTATTTTCAAAAAAAGGGAAGCGGGAATTCCATTTAGCTCACAAAACAGACTGATTATTATCCCGTTGATTTTATCTCTTATAATGGTGATTTTTGCACCATTGTTCATTGGGGCATCAATGATGCTTATCTTTTCACCTTCGGGAACAAGTTTAATTTCTGTTTATTCAACTTCAGAAATGATTTTAACCGTATTATTCACACTCTTTATTTTTACAAAGGTAAGTAAAGTTAGTCTTACGGATTTAGGGTTAAAAACAACTGGTGCATTTTCAAAAATTGTAATAGGTATAGTGTGTGGGTTTCTCGCTATTAGTATTGTGGCATTTGTTATCAATATGCTTGGTGGAGTAACCACAGAATATCATTTTCAACCTCAATATTTGAAAACATTATTGCTCGGTTTAGTCTTTTTTGCTTTTCAAGGTACTTATGAAGAATTGGTTTATAGAAGTTATCTAATGACGCATTTTTCAAAAGCGATGGGCATTAAATGGTCTATTGTAATGACAAGTATCTTATTTACAGGATTACATGTATTAAATCCAGGAATGACCCTAATGCCAGTGATTAACTTAATGATTGCGAGTGTTGTTTTTTCATTGATTTATTACAAATCGGGAAGTTTGTGGCTTGTTGGTTTTGCTCATGGAATATGGAATTATTCACAAGGCTTTATTTATGGTTCTTTGGTGTCAGGTAATCCAATTGATGAAACAATTTTCCGCTCCTTGCCTCTGTCTGGAAATGATTTTATTTCAGGGGGCTCATTTGGTTTTGAAGGGGGAATTGTGACAACGGTGGTTGGGCTTATTTTGATTACTACTTTAATCATTTTGCCTTCTAAACAAGTAAAATTATAAATAAAGTAGAAGCGGTCTGATTTTGAGCTTTTTTGCAAATTGTGATAAAAATTTGACCGCTTATATTAGTTTGAAGAATCTTTGTATTTTTTCCTTCTTTTTTATCTTCTTTTTTCATCTTTTTGATCTTAATGTATTATCTAATTTGATTTTGTAATAAGCCTGACAAAGCTTAAATGTTTCAAAAAGATAATAAAAACGCATCTGAATTTTCATTAGCATACTATCCTATTCCCTCTGTCGTATATATTTTCTTCAAAATTATCCATAAAAGTCCATTTTTGATAAAAATTAAGCGGTCATTTTTATTTAAAAATTTACAAATTTTTAGTTTTTTGATTATTTTTAAGACGCATTCTTTTTTGTTTTTGAGTACTTGTGATTTTTTTAACAATAAAATTGTGATCTAAGTCACACTTTTGCAATCACATAGAATTTTTTATTTTAATTTTAAATTATAATTCCGCTCAGTTATTTTTTAGTTAATTTTTAAAGAGGTCTAAATGTTAGCACTGTCAAATAAGAATGTTCAGCTTAATGCAGCCGTAGATAATAAGGCGGATGCAATTCGCCTTGTAGCATTAGGTTTAACGCAAAATGGGAATGTAAAAGCAGATTATGAAGCAGGAATGCTTGCTCGTGAAACTCAAACTTCAACTTACTTAGGTAATGGTATTGCGATTCCACACGGAACATTAAACACACGCCATTTAGTTGAAAATACAGGCGTTCAAGTTTGTCAATTTCCAAAAGGTGTCGATTGGGGTGAGGGCAACATTGCTTATGTGGTTATTGGGATTGCTGCAAAATCTGATGAGCATTTAACATTATTACGCCAGCTTACTGCGATTTTAGGCGATGATAAAGCAACAGAACAGTTGGCAAAAACACAGGATATTGAAGAGTTTATTGCAATTTTAAGCGGTAAAAAGCAATTACCTGTTACTGCGGAAAGTTTAATCTCTTTAAATACAGAAACAGCAAGTTTATTGACATTGTCTGCCTTAAATGCTGAAAAATTACAACAACAAGGCTATGTAGAGCAGGCATTTGTGGGTGAACTTTTAGAAAGCACGCTGTTGAAACTAGCAGATAATTTATTCATCAATGATGCAAAATCAGGTAATCAAGCGAATGGTATCGCAGTTGCTCGTGCAACAGCGGGTCAAACCGTTGTTACTATTGCAAATGCTGATGAAACGATGAATGCTCAGTTAGAAAAATTATTAAATAAAGAGGTTCAACAAACCTTAGTTTCAGGTTCGGTGGCTGATGTTGTGGCATTATTTGTTGAACAGAAATCGGTTGTAGAAGAAGCTGGTGTAGCAGAAGGGCTTGAAGCAACATTTGAAGTGTTAAATGAACACGGTTTACACGCTCGTCCAAGTGCAGTGTTAGTGAATGAAGTGAAAAAATATGATGCCGAAATTTTGGTACAAAATTTAGATAGAGATACCCCGCTTGTGAAAGCAAAAAGCTTGATGAAAGTGGTGAGTTTAGGTGTTCAAAAAGGGCATAAATTACGTTTTGTTGCCACAGGTAATGAAGCTCAAAAAGCATTAGACGGTATCGGTCTTGCTATTCAATCTAAATTAGGGGAATAAGATGTCGCAAGCATTGCGTATTTTAACGGTTACGCTGAATCCTGCTTTTGATCTTGTTGGACGAGTGCCACGTATTGAGATTGGTGAAGTAAATACGGTGGAAACATTAGGACTTTATCCAGCGGGTAAAGGAATCAATGTTGCCAAAGTATTAGCGGATTTAGATGTGGATTTAAGCGTATCTGGTTTTCTTGGAAAAGATAATCAAGGGGATTTTGTGCAACTTTTTGAGCAAAATAAACTTGATGATCAATTCCAACGTATTGATGGCAAAACGAGAATTAACGTTAAAATCACAGAAACAGAAAACGATGTCACAGATCTTAATTTTCTCGGTTTCAATGTGTCTGAACAAGATTGGCAGACTTTTGTGGATCATTCTCAACAATGGCATACACAATTTGATCTTGTTGCCGTTTGTGGTTCGCTACCACGAGGAATTAGTGCCGAGCAGTTTGCTGATTGGTTAAAATCATTGAAAAATCAAGGCTTAAAAGTGGTGTTAGACAGCAGTAATGCGGCTTTAACAGCAGGGTTAAAAGCAAGCCCTTGGTTGGTTAAACCAAATCACAGAGAATTAGAAACGTGGATCGGACGTAAATTGAACAGCATTGATGAAATTATTGACGCAGCCAAAGAATTACAAGCCCAAGATATTGAGAATGTGATTATCTCAATGGGGGCTGAAGGTTCAATTTGGCTAAGCAAAGACGCTATTTTGCAAGCTCAGCCACCACGCTGTGAAAATGTGGTGAGTACCGTTGGGGCTGGCGACTCAATGGTTGCAGGATTGATTTACGGATTAACGAAAGGATTTGAACAAGCACATACGTTAGCTTTTGCGAGTGCAACCTCTGCGTTGGCAGTATCTCAAAGCAATGTGGGTGTAAGCGATAAAGCACAATTAGAAACGATTTTACAACAAGTAAAAATATCTCAATTATAACAATTTATTATTAAAACAAGGACTTCAAAATGAAATTATCATTTATCTTACCAAGTGATCTAGGAAAGTCTCGTGCTTTTTTAGTAGAAAAAGTGCTTTCTACCACAGCACAACAGCAAGGACATAGCGTTGTGTCGGCAGCAGAGGCAGAGCGTGTTGTATTATTTAATGACCAAGTGCCAGCTGAAGCCGCAGGTAAACAAGGTTGTATCTTAAATTTAGATGAAGCGTTTAATCAGCCTGAACAAGCGATTGCACAAGCGGTTAATTCTTCACAAGTTTTTGCAAAAGCGACCACAACGACATCAACAAATGTGGTTAAAAATATTGTTGCAGTAACAGCTTGCCCAACAGGGGTAGCACATACCTTTATGTCTGCTGAGGCAGTAGAAAAATATGGTAAATCACAAGGATGGAACATCAAAGTTGAAACTCGTGGTCAAGTAGGTACAGGCAATGCCATTACTGCAGAAGAAATTGCTGCGGCGGATCTTGTGTTTGTTGCTGCTGATATTGATGTGGATTTATCGCAATTTAAAGGTAAACCAATGTACCGCACTTCAACTGGTGCAGCATTGAAAAAAACTGCAGAAGAATTTGATAAAGCATTTAAAGAAGCAACCATTTATGAAGGTAAAGCAGAAGTTTCAAATCGCTTCCAGAAAAAAGAACGTAAAGGTGCATATAAACACTTAATGACAGGGGTATCACATATGTTACCTGTGGTTGTTGCAGGTGGTTTATTGATCGCTATTTCATTTATGTTTGGTATTGAAGCCTTTAAAGATCCGAATATCGCTTACGGCTTACCGAAAGCGTTAATGGATATCGGTGGTGGTGCAGCATTCCACTTAATGATCGCGGTATTTGCAGGTTATGTTGCATTTTCTATTGCAGACCGTCCAGGACTTGCTGTTGGTTTAGTTGGCGGTATGTTAGCAACTACAGCGGGAGCTGGGATTTTAGGTGGTATTATCGCTGGTTTCCTTGCTGGTTATATTGTGAAATTCTTAAATGATAATATCAACTTACCAGCAAGTATGAGTGCGTTAAAACCAATCTTGATTTTACCTCTACTTGGTACAGCAATCGTTGGTTTAATTATGGTGTACTTAATTAACCCACCTGTTGCAGGCATTATGGAATCGTTAAAAGCGTGGTTAACCACAATGAGTGGCACAAATGCGATTTTATTAGGTGCTATTCTTGGTGGAATGATGTGTGTTGATATGGGCGGTCCTGTAAACAAAGCTGCTTATACTTTCTCTGTGGGTATGATTACTTCTCAGGTTTATACACCAATCGCAGCAGTAATGGCAGCAGGTATGGTTCCACCAATTGCAATGACTATCGCAACTTTAATCGCACCGAAAAAATTTGATAATAGCGAAAAAGAAGCAGGTAAAGCATCATTCGTATTAGGTTTATGCTTTATTTCAGAAGGTGCATTACCATTTGTGGCAGCTGACCCATTCCGTGTAATCGGAACATCAATCGTAGGTGGAGCAGTGGCTGGTGCGTTATCAATGATGTTATCTATCGAACTTCAAGCACCACACGGTGGTTTATTTGTAATCCCATTTGTATCAGCTCCATTACTATACATTGGTATTATTGCGTTAGGTAGTGCAATCACAGGTGTTTCTTACGCATTACTTAAAAAAGCAGAATAATCTTAATTTTAAGTTAAATAATATTTAACTTAAAATGGAATAAAGGTGCTTAAAAGGCACCTTTATTTTTACGAGTCTTGATAAAAAGTTACTTTTTTCAAAAAATTTCCCCTTTTCATTACCATTATTGTACAATAACAGCCATTTTTTATAATACACAGAATAATGAATAACCCTATGCAAAATGAATTGGCACAGACACTTCCAGAACTGATTGATTGGACAAAATCACGCGAATTTTCTCTTTCCTTATCCACTGATCGATTAGCCTTCCTTTTGGCTATTTCCATTTATAGTAATGAGCAATCTGTTGATGGCGAATTGCTTGAAAGTGATTTAGTTGATTTATTTCGTTATGTCTCTACCAGTTTTGAACAAGCAGAAAACACGCTGATACAACGTGCCAATAATGCAATCAATGATTTAGTTAAACAACGCTTTTTAAACCGTTTCAGTAGCGATTTTACCGAAGGTTTGTCTATTTATCGTTTAACGCCCTTAGGTGTTGGGATTGCCGATTATTATGTGCGTCAAAGAGAATTTTCAACCTTACGCCTTTCTATCCAGCTCTCTATTGTAGCGAATGAAATTGAACGAGCGTCAAATGCAGCCGAAAAAGACGGCGATGAACGTTTCTGGCGTAGTGAAGTGTTTGCTCCTTTAAAATATTCTGTTGCGGAGATTTTTGACAGTATCGATCTTTCTCAGCGTGTAATGGACGAAAATCAGCAACAAATTCGTGATCGTATTGCACAATTATTAAGTCAAAATTGGCACGAGGCGATTTCAAGTTGTGAGCAATTATTAGATGAAACATCGGTCAGCTTACGAGAATTACAAGATACCTTAAACGCCGCTGGGGATAAATTACAATCCCAATTATTGCGTATTCAAAGCTGTTTAATCGGACGTGATGATTTAGACTTTGTGGATAGCTTGATTGTCAATTTACAAAATAAATTAGACCGCATTATTAGTTGGGGACAGCAATCTATCGATCTTTGGATCGGTTACGATCGCCACGTGCATAAATTTATTCGAACAGCGATTGATATGGATAAAAATCGTGTATTTGGGCAACGTTTACGCAAATCTATTCAAGGCTATTTTGACGATCCGTGGATGTTATATTTTGCCAAAGCAGAATCAATGCTCGATCTACGTGATGACGAACTCGCCTTTAATGAAGCGGATGCCGTAGGCGAATTACCGACAGAATTAGAATATGAATCCCTTTCTGATGTGCAAGAGCAAATTATTGAACTAATGCAAGCTCATTTAATGCTTTATCGAGAGCAAGGTAAGCGGTTAGATTTAAGTGAAATTTTACGAGATCAACTTGCTAAATACCCTGAAAGCCGCCATTTTGATGTGGCTCGAATTATCGTGGATCAAGCTGTTAAATTAGGTATGGCAAGCGAAGACAGACAAGCAGTCTATCCACAATGGCAAGCCATCAATAATCAAGGTGCAGAAGTGCAAGCGAATATAATTGACGAATATAAAAATTAGCAAATAACGTAGAAACAGGGAATGCCCTGTTTTTGCGAAATAATAAATAATATGCTATATTCAAAAAGCGTTTATTCCATAATCAAAAGAGGTAACAAAATGAGTAAATTAGACGAAAAATTTGAGTTATATAGCAAAACATTAGTTGAAAAATGTAATGTAACACCTGATGATGAATTGCTAAAAGCTGTAATTAAAGCAATGGGGCCTTCAATCTACAATGCGGATGGCGAAATTGTAGCGATGAGTGACAAAGATGAAGTAACCACCTTAAAAGAAAATTTTGTTAAGAAAAAATTAGGTTTAACCGATGATGCTGAAGTTGATCAAATCGTTGAAAAAGCGTTTGAAATTATTGGCAAATCAAACCCAAGAAAATATCGTGCAGTAGTATGTTATTTAATGGTTGTTGAATTAGGAAAAGAAGCATTATTTAAGTAGGTTATCCAAAAAGTAGTATATTAAATGCTACTTTTTATACGTTATGAAGCGGTCATATTTTTGTAAAAATTTGCAAAAATATGACCGCTTCTGTTTTTGTGATCAAATTGAAAAAGAATACCAAAAAAACACGAAATTTTAGTGCGTTTTTGGTATTATATACTGGAAAGTAATGCGTATAGATATAGGTTAATAATAATGATTAAAATTAGTAGCTAGATTTTTATCTACTCATATTTATTTAAGGAGCATGTATGAATTTATCTATTTCAGAGAAATTAACTTACTCAACAGTAAGAATAGAGTGTGAATTAAAAGATCGTTCTCTAAGTACTGGTACTGGGTTCTTTTTTAACTTTCAAGAAAATGATGATGAAAGTTTTATACCTGTTCTTATTACAAATCGACATGTTATTAAAGATGCTTTAAAAGGTCGTTTTACTATTACAAAATCAGATGAGAAAAATAATCCACTAGATGAGGAACACTTGACTGTAGAACTTGGTAGTTTTGAATCAAAATGGATTTTACATCCTGATGAAAATGTTGATTTATGTGCAATGTTAATTGCTCCACTAATACATCAATTGAAAGATAAACAAGAATATTTATTTTTTATTCCTTTAACTAAAGAGTTGTTACCAACTACAGAACAGCTTAAGGAGTTTACAGCGTTAGAAGAAGTATTAATGATCGGATATCCTAATGGTATATGGGATTTTATAAATAATAAACCAATTTTGAGAAAAGGTTCTACAGCAACACATCCAGTACTTGATTATAATGGGAATAAAGAAATTATGATTGATATAGCTGCTTTTCCAGGATCTAGTGGTTCTCCAGTTCTTATTGTTAATGAAAATAGCTATAGAGATAGATCAGGTTCTCTTTATTTGGGAAAAAGTAGAATTATCTTGTTAGGTATATTATATGCTGGGCCACAGTTTACAGTAACTGGAGATATTGAAATGTCATCTACTTTGAATAGACCGATGGCAGTTTCAAGAATTCCTAATAATTTAGGATTAATCATAAAGTCAGAAAGAATTCTTGAGTTAGAAGAAACGGTATTTGAATATATTCGTACAAAAATCTAAAGATTTAATTTTATAATGTATTGATGTAGAAGAGTAAAAAATATTTTTTTATATATAATTTTTTTAAGGTAAAGAGAACCATAATGACACAAAACATAGAAGACGTAATTTCAACCAAGTTAGCAATCGCGATTGCTAATCCTATTTTTCCTGAATTAGACAGTCAGTTGCGAGCAGGACGACATATTAGTATTGATTTGTTAGATCAACACGCTTTTTTAATGGATTATCAAGCAGAGTTAGAGCAATTTTATCGCCGTTATAATGTGGAGTTGATCCGAGCTCCAGAAGGCTTTTTCTATTTACGTCCGAAAGCGACGACGTTGATTGCACGTAGTGTGATGAGTGAAATGGAAATGTTGGTGGGTAAGGTGCTTTGTTATCTTTATTTAAGCCCTGAACGTTTGGCACAGCAAGGGATTTTTAGTTTTGATGACGTTTATGAAGAGTTACTGAACCTTGCTGATGAAACAAAATTATTAAAAACAATTAACCCTCGTTCAACGGGTTCGGATTTAGATAAGGCAAAATTGCTGGAAAAAGTGAGTGGTGCGTTGCGTCGTTTGGCTCGTATTGGAATGATTACGCGTGTTGGCGATCAGAATTTGAAAAAATTTGTGATTTCAGAATCAGTGTTCCGTTTTGGTGCTGATGTTCGTAGTGGTGATGATCCACGAGAAGCACAACTTCGCTTAATTCGTGACGGAGAAGGGACAACACCCCAAGAGTTAAAAAAACAAGCGGTTGTTTTTGATCAAGAAAATGCAGATGATGATCAATTAGATGAAACAGAACAAGAGAGCGATAAGGAATAATAATGACCGAACAACAATTTGAATTAGAACAAGAACAACAAGAATTGCAAAAAACAGCAGAAATCACACCGCTTACTTCCACTGTTGTAACAAAAAAAGAAAGTATTGCACGAGGAAAGTTTGTTTCTTTAACTTTAATTAACTGGAACGGTTTTTTTGCTCGTACTTTTGATTTAGATGATTTAGTGACCACCCTTTCAGGTGGAAACGGTGCGGGTAAGTCCACCACAATGGCAGGTTTTGTTACGGCGTTAATTCCAGATTTGACCTTATTAAACTTCCGTAATACCACAGAGGCAGGTTCAACAGCAGGCTCTCGTGATAAAGGTTTACACGGTAAATTGAAATCAGGCGTTTGTTATGCGGTGTTAGAAAGTGAAAACTCTCGCAAACAGCGTATTATTTCAGGGGTTCGTTTACAACAAGTGGCTGGACGAGATAAAAAAGTGGATATTCGTCCATTTTCATTGCAAAACTTACCCCTTGAACAATCTATTATCAGCATTTTAACGGAAAAAGTTGCTGATCGCAGTGCGAGAGTATTAGCCTTAAATGAGCTAAAAGAGAAATGCGAAAGCACCGAAATTCAGTTCAAACAATATAATTCAATCACCGATTATCACAGCTTTTTATTTGATTTAGGCGTGTTACCAAAACGTTTAAGATCAGCATCAGATCGTAGCAAATTCTATAAATTGATCGAAGCGTCTCTTTACGGTGGGATTTCAGGGGCGATTACTAAATCGTTGCGTGAATATTTATTACCTGAAAATACAGGGGTTCGCCAAGCATTCCAAGATATGGAATCGGCATTGCGTGAAAACCGTATGACCTTAGAGGCGATTAAGGTTACCCAATCTGATCGTGATATGTTTAAAAAGTTGATTACAGAAAGTACTAACTATGTGTCTGCGGACTATATGCGTAACGCGAATGAGCGTCGTGGTAATGTTGAAAATGTGTTGGCACAGCGTAAAAACTGGCAAGAAGTAAAAGCGAAAATTGAGTTATCACAAACGCAATTAGTGGAATATAGCCGTGAAGTCAGCGAAATTGCGGAAACGGAAAGTCATTTAGAGACAGAATTTAATAGTGCGACCGATCATCTTAATTTAGTGATGAACGCACTACGTCATCAAGAAAAAGTAGAACGCTATCAAGATGAAGTTAATGATTTAGTTGAGAAAATTGAAGAGCAACAAATGGCGATGGAAGAGCTTTCTGAACAGGTAGAAAGTTCGCAATTTAGAGCCGAAGAAGCCGAAGAAGTGGTGGAAGATTTACGCTCACAATTAGCCGATTATCAACAAGCCTTAGACGCTCAGCAAACACGAGCATTACAATATCAACAGGCGGTGCAAGCCCTTGAAAAAGCAAAACAAGTATGTGGTTTGCCAAATTTAGATTTACACAATATTCAAGATTATGCGGTTGAATTTGAGGCTCAGGCAGAAGAATTAACGGATAAAGTGTTTGAATTAGAACAGCGTTTATCGGTGTCTGAAATTGCCAAAGAGCAGTTTGATAAAGCCTATGATTTGGTTTGCAAAATTTCAGGAAAAATTGACCGCTCAGAGGCGTGGAGTGAGGCGAAAGCGTTATTATCTGCCTATCCAAGCCAAAAATCACAAGCAAATCAAGCAGTGAGTTTACGTCAAAAATTAAATGAATTAGAGCGTAAATTACAGCAACAACAAAATGCAGAACGTTTGTTAAACGAGTTTAATCACAAAGCTCAAACAGACTTTACCACAGCCGAAGAATTAGAGAGCTATTTTGAAGAACAACAAGCGAGCTTAGAAGATATTGAGGCAGAGTTAGGCGAAGTGGTGGAAGTGCGTTCAACACAACGTCAGCAGTTAGAACAACTTAATCAGCAATATCAAAAACTAACCCAAATTGCCCCTGCGTGGCACACGGCACAATCAGCGTTAGCACGTTTACAAGAACAATGCGACAGAGAATTTGAGGCAAGCCAACAGGTTATGGCGTTTATGCAAGATACCTTAAATTCAGAGCGTGAAATAACCTTAGAACGTGATAAATTAGCCAGAAAATCGGATCGTTTAGAAGAGCAAATCACGCGTTTAAGCCAGCCTGATGGTTCGGAAGATCCACGCTTAAATCAACTTGCTGAGCGTTTTGGTGGTGTGTTGCTTTCAGAATTATATGAAGATGTGTCTATTGATGATGCCCCCTATTTCTCCGCCCTTTATGGCGAAGCTCGTCACGCAATCGTGGTGCGAGATTTAGAAAGCGTGAAATCACAATTAGAGCAGTTAGACGATTGTCCTGATGATCTTTATTTAATTGAAGGCGATCCTAGTTCGTTCGATGATGATGTGTTTGAGGCAACCGAATTAGGCGATGGCGTTGTGGTACAGGTTTCAAACCGTCAATGGCGTTATTCAAAATTCCCACAAGTGCCGTTATTTGGACGTGCAGCACGTGAGAAACAGCTTGAATTATTAAAAGCTGAACAGGAAGACATCACAGAACAGCACGCAAAATTTGCCTTTAAAGTACAAAAATGTCAGCGTTTATATCAACATTTAAGTCAGTTTGTGGGGACACATTTAAGCCTTGCTTTTGAAGTCAATCCTGAACAAGCAATGCAAGAAATTTCTGCTCAACGTGTTGAAATTGAACGTGAATTAAATCAAATTAGTGGTAATGAGCAACAATTACGCCATAAACGAGATAATTGTAAAGAGCAGTTACAACTGCTTAATAAAGCCTTGCCACAGGTTGAATTACTGGCAGATGAAACCTTGATTGATCGTGCCGAAGAGTGCAAAGAGCAATTATTAGAAGCACAAGAAGATGAGCAATTTATCCGTCAATTTGGGCAATATTTAGCGCAATTAGAACCGATTGCGACTGCGTTACAAAGCGATCCGACTAAATTTGAACAGTTAGAGGACGAATATAAGCGGTCTGTTTTTGATCAAAAATTACGAAAACAACAAGTGTTCTGTTTGTCTGATGTAATGAATCGCCGTTTGCATTTTAGTTACGAAGATTCAACCCAAGAGGGTTCAGAATTAACGGAGCAGTTGCGTGTGCGTTTAGAAAATGCACAGCGTGAACGTGAACAAGCAAAAGCACAATTTAGACAAGCACAAACACAATATACACAATATAATCAAGTGCTTACTTCATTACGCAGTTCTTATGAGGCGAAAAATGAAATGCTTGTAGAATTAGTGCGTGAAATTGATGAATTAGGTTTGCGAGGTGATTCAGAGGCAGAAGAGCGTGCAAGAATGCAACGTGATGAATTGCAACAACGTTTAAGCCAACAACGTAGCCGTAAGAGTTATTTAGAAAAACAATTAGCTGTGATTGAGGCTGATATGGATAACTTAAATCGTGCGATATGTAAAGCAGAGCGTGATTATAAAGTATTGCGTGAACAAGTGGTGCAAGCGAAAGTGAGTTGGTGTGTGGTAATGCGTTTATCTCGTAATAGCGATGTGGAAAAACGCTTGAATCGCCGTGAGTTGGCCTATATGTCATCGGAAGAATTGCGTTCAATTTCTGATAAAGCCTTAGGGGCATTACGTATTGCGGTGGCGGATAATGAATATCTGCGTGATAGCTTGCGTGCGTCGGAAGATAACCGCAAACCTGAAAATAAAGTGGCATTCTTTATTGCGGTTTATCAGCATTTACGTGAGCGTATTCGCCAAGATATTATCAAAACGGACGATCCGATTGACGCGATTGAACAAATGGAAATTGAGCTTTCTCGCTTAACCAGTGAATTGACAAATCGTGAGAAAAAATTAGCGATCAGTTCGGAAAGTGTTGCAAATATTTTACGTAAAACCATTCAGCGTGAACAAAACCGTATTTTACAGCTTAACCAAGGGTTACAAAATATTACCTTTGGACAGGTTAAAGGAGTGCGTTTGGTGGTAAATATTCGTGATACCCACGCTATTTTACTTAACGCATTATCGACCGAAAAAGAGAATCACAAAGACTTATTTGAAAGTGACACACTTGGTTTCTCTGAGGCATTGGCGATGTTGTATAAACGTGTAAATCCACATCTTGAACTCGGACAACGCACTGCACAAACGATCGGTGAAGAGTTGTTAGATTACCGTAACTATCTTGACCTTGATGTTGAAACTTATCGTGGTGCAGACGGTTGGATGAAAGCCCAAAGTAGCTCACTTTCAACAGGTGAGGCGATTGGTACAGGTATGTCAATCTTGCTAATGGTAGTACAAAGCTGGGAAGAAGAATCTCGCCGTATGCGTGCCAAAGATATTCTACCTTGTCGCTTGCTCTTCCTTGATGAGGCTGCACGACTTGATGCAAAATCTATCAATACCTTATTTGAATTGTGCGACCGATTGGATATGCAATTATTGATCGCCGCACCTGAAAATATCAGCCCAGAGCAGGGAACAACTTATAAATTAGTACGTAAAATTGCGAATAATCAAGAGTATGTTCACGTGGTTGGTTTGAAAGGGTTTTAGGATGATGTAAAATTATTTTGAATTTTTGTTACTTTATTTTTTAAATATCAAAGATACATTATGAAAAAACTAACAGGTATTATTAAGTTTAAAAAAGATGATAATAATAATGACTATGCTTATGTTTCGTCAGACGGAATAGAGTATTCATTTAAACGCAAATATAATGAAGAAATATGGGCTAAAATTGATGTAGGTTCAGAAATTTCTTTTGAACCTTGCCCATTAAAAAATGGTAAATTTTGCGCTATCAATATTCAGTTGCTAAATGAACCTGTTAGTGTAAGTGATGTTAATCAGACAATATCACCAAGTGATAACGAAACTGAAAAACGACTTGTTGGTATAATTAAGTTTAAGAGTAAGGATGATTCAAAAGATGGCTATGCCTATATTTTATCAAACGAAAAACAGTATTTATTTAAGCGTCAATACAATCAGGAAATATGGTCTAGTATTGATATTGGCACAGCAGTATCTTTTGAGTTATATCCATTAAAAAATGGTAAGTTCTGTGCTGTCGATATTCAGCTTATTGATAATAAGAATGTTCAGGTAGTTCAGAACGAGAGTTCCACAATCAATAAATCAGAGAAGATTACTGAACCTCAAGAATATAGTAGTGTGGAGAAGTGGGTTAATGCACATGGAAAGTTTTATGATAATTGGTTGAGTCAGTTAATCAATTCTATCTACAATTTGCCACAAGATTATATTGATTATGCTGATTTTGAGGATATGACTTTTGCGTTGTTAAAACTATTAGGAATTCACGAAATTTCTCAATTTTCTCGAAATGATCAGCGTGGTAAAGCGGACGGTTTTTTCAGGATAGGAAATTTTGCGGTGATGTACGATTGTACTTTGGAAAATGATTTTTATTTGAAGAAAAAAGATCAAATAGAAAATTATTTAAATAAACTCAATCAAAAATCACAATTAACCCTATCTATTATTAAGTCTGATGGTAGTGAGTCGAATAAAACGATACAAATTTCTAATCTGAAAAAGCAAGTGTGGATCATTACTCGTGGTAAAACCCAAGAACTTGAAGAATTTGAAGGAATTAAAGTAAAAGAGATTTCAATTGATAGTTTATTAAAGATTTTTAGTAATAGATTGAATTCTAAAGATTATAATGAAGATAGATTATTGAGTGATTTAATGCTAATTAGCTAAGTAAAAAAGCCTGTTAATTAAATTAACAGGCTTTTTATTTATCTATTTAAAATAGTATTATTTCAAATCAAAACGATCATTATTCATTACTTTTGTCCATACTTTCACAAAGTCACGAATAAATCTTTCTTTGTTGTCGTCTTGTGCATAGAATTCCGCATAAGAACGAAGTACAGAGTTAGAACCGAAGACTAAATCAACACGAGTTGCAGTAAATTTAGTTTCGCCCGATTTTCTATCTACGATATCGTAACTATTTTTACCTGTTGGTTGCCATTTGTTTGCCATATCGGTTAAGTTTACGAAGAAATCGTTACTTAATACGCCAGCTTTATCCGTAAATACGCCTGCTTTTGAGCCACCGAAGTTGGTGTCTAATACACGCATACCACCGATTAATACCGTCATTTCAACAGCAGTTAAGCCTAATAATTGTGCTTTATCGAGCAATAATTCTTCTGGTTGAACCACGAAATCTGCTTTCACATAGTTACGGAAACCGTCGTGAATTGGCTCTAATGGTGCGAATGAATCCACATCTGTCATTTCTTGGGTTGCGTCGCCTCGTCCTGAGTCAAAAGGTACTTCAACCGCAAAGCCTGATTGCTTAACGCTGTTTTCTAAACCAACTGTTCCAGCAAGTACGATTAAATCTGCTAAACTTACTTCAAAATTAACCGCTTGTTTGATTGCATTTAATGCGTCTAACACTTTGCTTAAACGTGCTGGCTCGTTGCCTGCCCACTCTTTTTGTGGAACTAATGCAATTCTTGCACCGTTTGCACCACCACGATAGTCTGAACCACGGAAAGTTCTTGCACTGTCCCAAGCGGTTGCAATCAGTTCATTATTTGCAATACCTGATGCATTGATTTTTGCTTTTAATTCCGCAACTTGCTCATCCGTTAAGGTTACACCTGCTGGAATTGGATCTTGCCAAATTAAATCTTCACTTGGTACGTCCGCACCTAAATAGCGAGCTTTTGGACCTAAATCACGGTGGGTTAATTTAAACCACGCACGAGCGAATACTTCACTGAAATACGCTTGATCTTCGGCAAAACGCTGTGAGATTTTGTTGTACTCAGGGTCAATTTTTAACGCCATATCTGCGTCCGTCATAATTGGTTTACGACGAACACCTGGAATATGTGCATCTAATGGCATATCTTTTTCTTCGATGTGCATTGGTTCCCATTGCCACGCACCTGCTGGTGATTTTTGTAACCACCAATCGTGATTCATCAATAATTTGAAGTAGCCGTTATCCCATTTAGTTGGTTCAGTTGTCCAAGCCCCTTCAATACCAGAAGTAATGGTATCTTCGCTGTGACCTTTACCTTGACTATTCATCCAACCAAAGCCTTGTTCTTCAATGCTTGCAGATTCAGGATCTGCACCCACAAGACTTGCATCACCATTACCGTGACATTTTCCGATTGTGTGTCCACCAGCAGTTAAAGCAACGGTTTCTTCATCATTCATTGCCATACGAGCAAAAGTTACACGCATATCTTGTGCTGTTTTTAACGGATCTGGTTTACCACCAACACCTTCTGGGTTTACATAAATTAAGCCCATTTGAACCGCAGCTAATGGATTTTCAAGTTTCTCACGCTCTTCGCTATCTTCATAGCGTTTGTCGCCTGCTTCAAGCCATTCTTTCTCTTCACCCCAGTAAATATCTTTTTCAGGATGCCAAATATCTTCACGTCCACCCGCAAAACCAAAGGTTTTTAACCCCATTGATTCATATGCCATATTTCCCGCAAGGATAATTAAATCTGCCCAAGAAATTTTATTACCATATTTTTTCTTGATCGGGAATAATAAGCGACGAGCTTTGTCTAAGTTGGCATTATCAGGCCAGCTGTTTAATGGTGCAAAACGTTGATTACCTGTTCCAGCACCACCACGACCGTCAGTTGTACGATACGATCCCGCAGCGTGCCACGCCATACGCACCATTAAACCGCCGTAGTGTCCCCAGTCCGCAGGCCACCATTCTTGACTGTCTGTCATCAATGCTTTTAAGTCATTTTTTAATGCTTCTAAATCTAATTTTTTAAATTCTTCGGCATAGTTGAATGCTTCGCCTAATGGATTTGTTTTGGTATCGTGTTGATGTAAAATATCCAAGTTAAGGCTATTTGGCCAAAATGCCATTACAGATTGTTCTGTTGATGTGCTTGCACCATGAGCTACAGGACAGCCTGATGTTTTAGGTTGTTCGTGATGTGGGAATGGGCATTTGCCTTGTTTTTCAGTAGTCATAAAAGTCTCCAACTGTTAATTTAAGTATAATTATTTTTTATCTTCTTGCGAATAATAATAGATTACAGTTATGCAAAACAAAAAACAAATCGATATAAGCTATCAATCCAATAGGGTTTGATTGTTTTTTATTCACAAAATAGTGTGCTGATACAAAATAGCATTAAAAGGTGGAAGTAAAAATGAAGCAATGTCTTAAAATTTTAAAAAATTTGTTACTCTTTATTATTGGAGTAGGAATGGTTATTTCTGCCTATGTTTATTTCCATCCGACATTTGGTGGAACACCGAATGCAGAAAGTATGCAACGAATTCAGCATTCTTCTCATTTTGATGGCAAACATTTTCAGAATCTTATACCAACCAATGCAACATCTATTGGCAAAGCGCAAAGTGAGCGAAAAATCAATCGTTTTGCGTTGACAATGAATTTTCTTTTTCCACCCAAAGGGAAGAATCCAGATAAACCTTTAGTGACTAATAAGTTAGACCTTCATTTATTAAAGAATGGTGAATTTGTGTGGCTAGGGCATTCCACCGTATTATTTAAAACGCAAAATAGCACGATTTTAACGGATCCTGTTTTTAATAATGCGTCGCCAATTCCTTTTTTGGTCGAGCCGTTTGAAATGACGAATACACCTAAAATTACTGATTTACCTTATATTGATATCGTGCTGATTTCTCACGATCATTACGATCATCTGGATTATCAAGGGATCAAACAGCTAAAAGAAAAAGTAGGGTATTTTTATGTGCCTTTGGGCGTAAAAGCACATTTATTACGTTGGGGCGTGGCAAGTGATAAGGTTGTGGAATATGATTGGTACGAAAAGATGACGTTTAAGCATATTCAATTTGTTTTTGCACCAAGTCGTCATTTTAGCGGGCGAGGGATTTTTAATCATCGTCAAACATTATGGGGATCGTGGGTTATTCTCTCGCCTGATTTGAAGGTTTATTTTAGTGGCGATGGCGGTTATTCTCCTGAATTTGCCAAAATTGGGCAACGGTTTGGTGGTTTTGATATTGCTTTTATGGAAGATGGGGCTTATAACGAGAGCTGGAAAGATATTCATATGCTGCCAGAACAGACCGCACAAGCAAGCATTGACGTTCAAACAAAAGTGGTTTTGCCAATCCATTGGGGAAAATTTGATTTATCAACTCACCAATGGAATGAGCCAGTGCGACGTATTGCGAAAAAATTGCAAGAATATAACCATACCGTTTTAGAACAAAATAAAATTAAATTGGTTACTCCAAGAGTTGGCGAAATTTTTAAGTTAAACAAATTACCACAGTTTGAATGGTGGGAAGAGTAAAACATTGTTATACATAGCGGTCATATTTTGAAAGGAATTTGCAAAAATTTTAAGAAAAGCGATTTTTTATTAAAAATAAGATCCTATTTTAGATTAGCCGAACTTACCTAAAATAAGTTATACTTTCCTCAATTTTTAACTGCGATATTTACTCAATGAATCTGATCCAAATTGCACTGCCTGTACCACTAAATCGTTATTTTGATTACTTTTTACCCTCTGACACTCAGGCGGTTATTGGTACGAGGGTCGTTGTGCCTTTTGGTAATCAAAAGAAAATTGGGATTGTGGTTGGGTTTCCTGAGCAGACGGATATTCCAAAGAATAAACTTAAACCGATTTTATCAGTATTAGACGAAAATCCATTATTTGATGATGAGATTTGGCAATTACTTCAATGGTCAGCGAATTATTATCACGCCCCTTTTGGCGAGGTATTACAAAGTGCATTACCAGTGAAATTGCGTCAAGGTGAAAGTTGTGAACGAGTGGTTGCGGATCAGTTTGTCGTAACGGAAATGGGACAGAAAGCACTGTTAAATGGCATTTTAAATCGAGCTAAAAAACAGCAACAGCTATTAACGGAATTAACAAAATTTGCAAATTCTTTTGAAAAACCGACCGCTTGTAGTCCATCTGCTTGGAAAGGATTACTCGAAAAAGGCTTTATTGAAAAAATAGCAGTTTCCTTTGAAAGCAAAAGTTGGTTGGATAAATTAGAAAATCGTGAACAGTGTAACGCTGATAATCGTTTAAGATTAAATAAACAGCAAAGTTTAGTGGTAAGCCGTTTACAATATCAAAAAGGTTTTGGGGTATTTTTACTAAATGGTGTGACGGGATCAGGTAAAACCGAAGTCTATTTGCAGGTAATTGAAACAGTACTTGCCAAAGGGCAACAGGTTTTAGTATTAGTGCCTGAAATCGGTTTAACGCCACAAACTATCGCACGTTTTCAAGCACGTTTTAATGTAGAAATTGATACATTGCATTCTAATTTGAATGATACGCAACGCTTGAATGTCTGGCTTAGAGCAAAGAATGGCGAGAGTGCGATTATTATTGGGACACGTTCAGCGTTGTTTAGCCAGTTTGAAAATTTAGGTTTGATCATTATTGATGAAGAACACGATAGCTCGTTTAAACAGCAAGACGGTTGGCGGTATAACGCACGTGATTTAGCGGTGTTACGAGCGAAAAATAATAATATTCCCATTGTGTTAGGCTCGGCAACCCCAAGTTTAGAAAGTGTTCAAAATGTCAAAAATGGCAAATTTACGGAATTATTACTACAAAATAGAGCCGGCGATGCTCAACTTGCTCAGCAGTTTGTGATCGATCTTAAAACCCAACAAATCTATTCAGGTGTTTCCCAGCAACTGTTATCAATGATGAAAACGCACTTAGAACAGGGCAATCAGGTAATGCTGTTTTTAAATCGTCGTGGATTTGCCCCTGTGTTACTGTGTCACGAGTGTGGTTGGATTTGTGAATGTAACTCCTGTGAAAAACCTTATACCTATCATCAACAAAAAAATGTGTTACGTTGTCACCATTGTGCATCGCAAAAAATTATTCCAAGACAATGTGGACATTGTGGCTCTACGAATTTGATTACCACAGGCGTTGGCACGGAGCAGTTGGAACAAGAATTGGTTCAACAATTTGAAAATTATAAGATTACTCGAATTGACCGTGATAGCACCGTGCGAAAAGGCGCATTAGATAAGCACTTATCAGATATTCAGCAGGGTAAAAGCCAAATTTTGATTGGTACACAAATGTTAGCCAAAGGACACCATTTTCCAAATGTAACCCTTGTAGCGATTGTGAATGTTGATAGTGCGTTATTTTCCACTGATTTTAGAGCTGAAGAACGTTTAGCCCAGCTTTATATTCAAGTGGCAGGCAGAGCAGGCCGAGCCGAGAAAAAAGGTACAGTCGTGTTGCAAACCCACTATCCAGAACATCCATTGTTGAAATCCCTTTTAACCAAAGGCTACGATGAATTTAGTAAAACCGCCCTTGAAATGCGACAACTTATGCACTTACCCCCATTTTCAGCACAAGTCCTGTTTAAAGCAACAGGGCGAGATAATGAAAAAGTTGCAAATTTTTTAGAAAATATGACCGCTTATTTTCAACAACAGATCGCAACTTATCAATGGCAAGGCTTTCAAATTTTACCCCCAATGACCGCCCCGATGGCAAAAAAAGCAGGGCAATATCGCTGGCAGTTACTTATTCAACATAGTTCAAGAGCAATGTTGCAAAAGTTACTTACTCAATTTGATTTAGATAAGGGGCAAATTGAAGTGCCGTCTAATATTCGTTTAGTGGTGGATATTGATCCTATTGATTTTAATTAGTTTTGATAATCAGTTTACAAATCAAGTAGTATGATGAGAGAATGAAATGTTAATTATTTAAGGAATAAACAATGAAAAATATCGCTTACTTTTTTATGGCAGCCATCGGTACGGTGTTAATGTTGCACTATGGGCAGAGTATGTTAGTGCAATTTATTATTGCAACACTGTTATGGTTTGCAGCAATTCAACTCAAAAAAACGGCAAATAAAATTCCTTTTTTCAGCCGTTTTATTCCGTCTAAATTACAATCTATTGTTGTGTTAATGGTGTTACTTTTAGTGGTGTATTTTGTGCTGAATGCTGTTATTGGCAATCTTGCTGACTTATTAGCTTCTTTTGCAAATTATGAAAAAAATGTGACCGCTATTGCCGTTAAAATAGAGCAATTATTTCATATTGATTTACAAGTTGAGATGAAATCAATATTGAGTTCATTAGATATTAAAAATATTCTTTCACAATTAGCAGCGAGTTTATCCAGTATTTTATCTAACTCTATGATGATATTGATTTATTTGCTATTTATATTCTTAGAAACAGACAGCTTTAAACTCAAAATCAATGCGTTATTTCCGTCAGAAGAAAATCGCACCAAATTTATAGATACCTTGCAAAAAATTGAATTATCGCTATCAAGTTATTTTCGTGTAAAAACCTTGATGAGCTTATTAACAGGCTTTTTAAGTTTTATTATTTTATCTGTAATCGGTGTTGATTCCCCTGTATTTTGGGCATTTTTAATTTTCTTATTAAACTATATCCCAACCATTGGCTCACTGATTGCGACCGTCTTTCCTGCAATATTTAGCTTATTACAATTCGGCAGCTTTATTCCTTTTGTGGCGATTTTAGTGAGTATCGGTGCTGTGCAACAAGTGGTTGGTAATTTGATTGAGCCAAAATTGATGGGTAAAAGTTTAAATATCAGCCCACTGGTAACCATTCTTGCCTTAGCATTGTGGGGCAAATTATGGGGCATTATGGGAATGTTATTAAGTGTGCCGATCACCGTTATTATGATCATTATTCTCTCGCAGTTTAAATCAACCCAAAAAGTGGCAATTTTGTTGTCTGAGAAAGGGAATATTTGATGATTTTAAGAACAACTCTCACAACACCGCTAGGCAAGATGATTGCTTGTGCAACCGAGCAAGGCGTTTGTTTATTAGAATTTAGCGATAAAGCTATTCTTGAAAAAAGTAATTTGTTATTACAAAAACGTTTTAATCAGCAAATTATTGATGGAAAAAACAATCATTTAATCCAGCTAGAACAAGAGCTGGGAGAATACTTTAACGGTCAAAGAAAACAGTTTAACGTTAAACTTGATATCGTTGGCACAGCATTTCAAAAATCTGTTTGGCAAGTGTTGCAAAGCATAGAATATGGTTCAACCATTAGCTATCAAGCACAGTCAGAGCAACTTGGTAATCCAAAAGCGATTAGAGCGGTTGCATCAGCAAATGGAGCAAATTTAATCTCCATTATTATTCCTTGTCATCGTGTGATTGGCAAAAATGGTTCTCTGACAGGCTATGCAGGTGGGTTAGAGCGTAAAAAATGGCTGATTGAATTTGAACAGAAACATAAGGTTAAAAATGGAGAATAAACAACGATGTTCGTGGGTAAATTTGGATAATCCGCTATCAATAATTTATCACGATACAGAATGGGGTATTCCACAATTTGACGATAATAAACTCTTTGAAATGCTGATTTTGGAATCGGCACAAGCAGGGCTTTCTTGGAACACGATTTTAAATAAAAGAGAAAATTATCGTGTTGCCTTTGAAGATTTTGATCCTGAAAAAGTAGCAAAATATGATGAGCATAAAATACAGTTATTGCTTGAAAATAAAGGTATTGTAAGAAATAAACTTAAAATCCGAGCCGCTGTCAAAAATGCACAGGTATTTTTAGCTATTCAACAGGAATTTGGTTGTTTTGCCGATTATCTATGGGCTTTTGTAGAAGGGAAACCAATTCAAAATCATTTACAAGATTATCGCCAAGCCCCAACCCATTCAGACATTTCAGATAAACTATCAAAAGATTTAAAGAAACATGGAATGAGTTTTGTCGGTACAACGATTATCTATGCTTTTATGCAAGCAGTGGGAATGGTGAATGATCATCAGTTGAATTGTTTTTGTAGAAAAGGGGAGTAATAATGGAAAGATTAGCAGAAATAGAAAAATTGCTTTTTCAATGTGAAGAAGATGTAAAGCGATTAGAACAGATCCACAAAGAGATCACACAAATTGAAGAAAATCGTCAAAAAATTGCACAATATTATGATTCACAATATATGCAAGATTTTGATAATCAAGATAATTTTGCTCGAGATTATGCAATGTTAGACGAAGACAGTATTTGGAATGTTTTAACAAGTTTGCACAGTGAGAAAATTGCGTTAATTAAAACTTTAGTGAATGCAATTTAGTTTTTAGAATGCCTGAAAGGAATAAAAAATGAAAAAATTAGTTGGTTTTTTAGTATTAAGTCTTTGTGGTTGTGGGGTCTCTAAATCTACAATGGATATAAGTATGTATCCCAAAGCACAAGAGAATCAGGTTCAGCACACCATAACACTTGCCCCATTGAAAAATGAGCAAGATCATAAAGTGGAGCTTTTTTTAGCCAAAGAAATGATGTTAGATTGTAATTATCATTCGTTACCAGCAACATTTGCAGAGAAAAATCTCAAAAGTTGGGGCTATTCTTATTATCAAGTAGCAACGGATGGCAATGTGAGAAGTACGATGATGGCTTGCCCTGAAAGAGAGGCGAAAAAAGGTGAAGTGCTTTCAGAGGGATTTTTGCAAAATTACAACAGTAAATTACCGCTTGTGATCTACACCCCTAAGGGCTATCAAGTGAAATATCGTGTTTGGCGTGCGGATTCTGAGAAGAAAACAGCGGAATTATCAAAATAGGAAAAGGGTATGAAAATTTATATTCAGATATTGTTCGTCTTATTTTTCTCTTTTTCATCGGTTTCAAAAGCGGAAAGCAACTGGACAGAAAATGTGAGTTTTGCCTCTAAAAGTGAAGCGTCCACTTTGTTGAAAAAAGAAGATGAATATACTAAAAGATTAAGTCAATTTGATATTCAGTCAAGATTGCATAATCAAGCTGGTTCAAAGAACGAGTTGCTTAATTTAATGGTGGCACAAACAAAAGATTGGACACCAGATGAAATTCAACTTATTAACAAAACAAACAAAGAAATCAATGGGTTAATTAAACAAAATGGATTTCATTTCACTCTTCCTAAGATTGTATTTATCAAATCAACAATGCAAACAGAAGGTGGTGCTGAGGGATATACAAGGGAAAATCTGATAGTTTTGAAAGATGAGTTAGTTTCTAAGGATAACAAAGAGCTGAAACATTTACTGATTCACGAATTATTTCATATTTTAACTCGTTATAATCCAAACTTAAGGGCAGAGTTGTATTCTGTTATCGGCTTTCATTTGATGAATGATATTGCCCTGCCTTCGCCATTAAAAGATAATTTGATCTCTAACCCTGATGCCCCTTTTGATGATAGTTATATTAAGTTAAAGGTTGCGGATCAGACTATCGATGGTTTGATGATTTTATTTGCTAATAAACCTTATCAAAAAGGCACGTTCTTTGACTATATCAACATTGGTTTTGTGAAGTTAAAAGGCGAAGGGAAAAATAAAGAAGTGGATTTATCCGATAAAAATCAACCTATTATTTATTCGTTAGATGAAGTATCAGGCTTTTTTGAACAGATTGGATTTAATACGCAATATATTATCGATCCTGAAGAAGTTTTGGCGGAAAATTTTGTGTATGCGATGATGAATAAAAAAGATTTACCTAACCCTGAAATTATCAATAAGATAATTAACGTATTACAAAATAAACCAATTAAAAAATAGCAAGGAATTAAATTTATGGCAGGATTATTGGGATATTTATCCCTTTTAGCAGATGACATCGGCAGTTTAGCAAGTAAAACGGTGGCAAGTACCACCAAAACCATTACCACCTCTTTTGATGATGTCGCACTTTTGTTTGACGACATTGCAACTTACACCAAAGTAGCAGGAATAAAATCGACAGGCTTAATCGTTGATGATTTGGCGGCGATTGCGAGTATGACGAATGACACTACCTCTGAAATATTAGAAAAGGAATTATCAAAGGTTAAAACCACACAAGAATTAAAAGAGCATATCGAAAATTTGCCCGAACACGAGAAAAAAGAGGTGTTAGCGGAGCTTGAACGTTTAAGACAGCAAGCGATACAAAAAGCGACAGAAAGTGCAGCGAAACGAGAAATTCCGATCGTGTATAAAATTGCAAAAGGGAGCTTTAAGAATAAATTTATTATTATTCCGTTGGTTTTGTTAATGAGTGCCTTTGTACCTTGGCTCATTTCACCGATTTTAATTTTAGGGGGGATTTATTTGGCTTATGAAGGGGTGGAAAGTATTTTAAATAAACTTGGTTTGCACCATCAAAATAGTGTCGTGCAGCCACAAGGTCTCCATTTAACAGCACAAGAGTTTGAAAATAAAAAAGTAACAGGGGCGGTAAAAACGGATTTCATTTTATCCTTTGAAATTATTGTAATTACCTTAGGATTAGTACAAGACAGTGATTTTATTACCAAGCTTTTTGTTCTTATTTTAATTGGAATGATCACAACTGTTGCCGTTTATGGCATTGTTGGGGTGATTATTAAATTAGACGATATTGGATTTTATCTTAAAAAGAAACCAAGTGAATTTTATCAATCTTTGGGCAATATTTTGATTAAAGCAATGCCAATGTTAATCAAAGGAATTGGGATTATTGGCACGATTGCTATGCTTGCTGTTGGAGGCGGGATTATTTCACATCAAACCCATCTGTTTTATTCTTTTGTACATACCATTGAAAATGTACCTTTTGCGACTATGTTGTTAGATATCATTCTTGCGTTAATCGTGGGCTATATTGCGGTTAAGCTCATAGAGCTAGCTAAGAAAGTAATAAAAAATAAGAAAGGTAAGGTATAAAATGAAAATATTATTGCTATTACCTTCTGTATTTTGGGTATTTTTAACTGGATTAGGCTTTGGGGCACAAAGTTTATCAAATTTAATAGAATTAGCGGTGATTTTAGTACTGTCTATTCTTTGTGCTTTTATTCCTGAACGTTGGATTTCATCCAAATATGTGGTGATTATTCTACTTATAATCACTTTTTTAACACGCCTTTTAATGCCGATTATTCCAGAGTAACCAATGAAGAAAACAATCTTATTATCTACATTTATATTAACCGCTTGCCAATTAAACTCGCCAACATTTGATTATAATGGGCAGTATGAAACCGTTTCAAACATTAAAGGTGGCTATAAACAAACCTTATCTATTGAGCCTCAAAAGAAAGATTATTTGGTTACTTTTTCCGCCTCAAAGATTCGGGGGCGAGCAGCTTGCTCTTTCTCAGGTGTCGCCAAATTAAAAGATAATCAATTATGGCTTGATATTCGTTTACCAAACGAACCAAAAGAAATTTTAATGTATATAAAACCTATCAAAAATAATACCGCTGTTGATGTGTTTACCTCAAATTTTGAAGAGCGTTTTAGAATGATGAGTTATTGTCGGGGCGGAGCGTCATTGGCGGGAGAGTATCAACGTATTAAATAAGAGAGCTTTAAAATGAAAAAATTAGCTATTTTATTGATTGGATTAAGTACCTTAATTTCAAAGGCAGAAATTGTTAATTATGAAATGGAAGGTAATTTAGAAGCAAGCTCTCCTATTGGTTGTATTAGTATTGATGAGCTAAAAAATACTCATACACCAGCAGATATTTTTACGGGAGTGCAAGAGTGTGTACTAAAAGAAGATTATGCGAAGGCGGTTGATCTTTATTTTGTTGCAAGGACTTATGGTTATTTTGATACGAAAAGAGTAACAGATAAGTCGTCTCATCAAGCAGTAAGAGTTTTGTTAATAAATACATTTTCTAATATTGATGGCATAAAACGTGAGAAAATGAGTCAAAACTTAAAAGCATCTTTCAAAGAGAATTCACTACTTTGCAATAAGCTAGAAAAAATTGGAAAGCCCAACTATTATCCACGTTATATGATTCAACACGGCTTAAACGCTTTTTTAGGAAATGCGGATAAATCTCCTTTAGCTTCGCCATTTGATGCAGATAAAGAATGGAAAGCGTCTCTTCAAGAATATCTGAAATGTCACTTATAGATATAATGCTGTGGATTATATTAAAAATCATACTATCGTAAGCGGTGTGATTTTTATTACTTTTTGCAAAATTATTACACAGTGTTATTTCAGATGATATCCCTTTTACTGGTTATTTTTTGTGATATAATTTATGACCATTTTGATTGATTATGATGTTTTTTGATAAAAAGGATAAATGTGAAAAAAATTCTTTTAAAAAATACGTTTTTGAGCATAGGTTTTTTATGTGGCTCCTCTCTTTGTTATGCTGGTGTTGGCGTTGAGTTGAATCAAACGGATTTAAATACGCTACTTCAATCATTTTCTGTTTCTGATATTCCAAATCAATCTCCGAGTAAGACTCACAAACTTCAAATCAACGATAAAGATAATCTTTTAGGTAAAAAAGAAATTGCCTTTAAAACTCGAATAGAGCTTAAAGAAGAACTAAATAATCTCTTGGCATTGATGTTAAAAAAAGGCTATGCCACCTCGTCTATTGTATCTGAAAATGGCGAAATTAAAGTAATTGCAGGCAAAGTGAATAATGTGATTATGCAAGATAGTTCGACTTTCTTTCCTAATTTAAAGAAAAAACTTTTTGGTGCAGATTTAGATGGCAAAATTTTAAATATCAATGACGTGAATGAGTTTGTTGCAAGATATAACAAAAACAGCACTAACAAATTAAATGTGTCTATTGTGAATGCAGATAAAAAACATTATTCCGATGTAGTTGTAAAAAATGACTACCATTTTAAGATCACGCCCAAATTACAGGTAAAGCATACAAAGCCAATAAAAAGTAAACAGAATAAATCCTCAAAAACGACTTACAATTTAGGATTGGATTTTGAACAAATTCTAGGTTTCAATGATCGCTTGAACTTAAATGCAAATCTTGAAAAACAAGACAGAATGCTGAGTGCAAATTATAGTTTTTTGGTTAAAGACGTTGATTTTAGTCTTAATTACACACGCTATAAACAGAAAAAAGAGCAGTTTAGTGGCATTGTGTTGGTAGATAAATTACACAGAATTGGAATGAGTGCCAATACTGAGCTTATCAAAGATCCTGATTTTATGGTGTCAGCTTATGTAAGCTTATCTCAAGAAAATGAGAAAGAAGTGTTAAAAAATACGTTAATTTATGATCGTGATTTTACAGATGCAGGTATTGGAGCGAGTGTTTTAAAATATTTTGTGAAAGATAAAAAAATCTATGCATTAGAATTTAAACCAAATCTGAATTTTAATTTAGCAAAGCAGGATGAACCGATTAAACGTGATGATAGTCAGTGTTTAATGAGTCGTAATTACACGAATTTTAACACGGATTATTATAGTTTAAACGGTTTTTTAGGCTATTCTAAATTAGTATCAGGCGATGTAATGTATGATAAATGTACTTATACGAATAAAAATAATGATTTCGATAGTGAGCCATTAGTCTATGATTCGCCTTTTGTTTTTTATATCAATAATACAGTGAAATATCCTGTGAAAATTGAAAAAGTAACGTTATATCCATTTTTAGAATTTGCTGCTGGTAGAGATGTTGAAAATAGGGAAACATTAACTGGTGCAAGTGCTGGTGTGATATTTTCAAGTAACAATATAGGTTTTGGGACGAAGTATAGTCATACAAAAAATGATCGTGCTATGTCTATAAAATTAAATGTGCAATTTTAAATAGGAAGGAGTATGAAATGTTAAATTTCAAAAAAAGTCCATTATTTATTTCTATCTTGGCAGCAATTTCGACGCAAGTAAATGCAAATACCGTCGTTGATTCAAATAAGGCTGGGCATACAGTTGTTAAAATGACCAACGGCGTAAGTCAAATTGATATTGAAACACCAAATAGCGACGGTGTTTCAATGAACTATTTTGAAAAGTTCAATGTAGAAGGTAAGGGTACAATCATTAACAACAGTAATGTTGATTATAATTCAGTACTTGCTGGAAAAATTGAGGCCAATAAAAACTTAATTAAAAGAGAAGCGGATGTTGCGGTAATGAACGTAACTGGGCGTGATAAAACGAAACTTATCAGCCGTTTAGAAGCTGCTTCTTCAAAAGATTTACACGTTTATATTGCAAATGAAAGTGGTATTTTAGTTGATGGTGCTTCTTTTGAAAACATTCAAAAATTGACGTTAACCACAGGGGTTGTTGATCAGGATTTAACAACACGTGTGCGTGGCGGAGAAGTGGTTATTTCAGGTAAAGGATTAAAAGGTGTTAAAAACTTAAATTTATTTACAGAAGTATTAACCAATAACGGTAAAATTGCTGCTGGTGAAAAAGTAACAGCAATTTTGGGCAAAAATGATATTGATAAAGACGGCAATATTATTTTCATTCCAAGCAAGGTTTATGTTAAAGCAAGTAAACTAGGTAAAATTTATTCAGAGCAAATTGATGTAAAAGCAACTTCTCCATTACTTGATGTTGAAATTGATGAACTTTTAGCAAAAAATAATATTAACCTTGATGCGAAAGGAAAAGTAACAAACAAAGGTAATATTGTCGCTCAAAATAAAGTCACTATTAAAGCAAAAGCCTTTGATAATATTGGTAAAGTTAAGTTTGATAAAGCGTCTTATGATTTAAAATGGGTCACCCGAGATGGTCAAATTGTAGATGTGAATTTCATTAAAGAGGTATGGAATAAAACTCATAAAGAGCAATTAACCTCAAAAGATACTTGGTTATTGATGACAGGTTCATTATTAAATCAATGGACCTATGATGAAAGCACTTATGAGAAAGATGGCTCAATTGTTAAGAATTTCAGAAAATTCTTAGATAATCTCAATGTGGCTGATAAGAATACAGTCTTATCAAAAGAGGGGATAGACTTAGTTGCTCAAAAACAACGCAAATCTGAATTTGTCAATAAAGGTGATATTTATGCCACCGAGACCAATGAAAAACGTATTTTAGAAGCTGTTGCGATCAGTAAAGCGAAAGCCAAGCAAGCTATGGTTTCAGCAAATGATGTGGTAATTACGCTTGATGATTTATTGCAAAATAAAGACGCTGTCATTTCTGCAAAAGATAGTTTAAAAATAACCGCTAGAAAAGTGATCAATAGTAATAGCATTTCAGGGGATATTCTTTTACAAGATGGTTATGAAAATATCTCTTGGGAAGTTATGCCAATATATGTTGAAAAACGAAACTTCTTGAATCCTAAAAAACCGAAAAAAGTCATTGTGGATGCCACTTATGATATTGCTTATGAGCGAGGTCTAGTTGATGAGGATTCTGCAAGAAAAACGAAGATTTCAGCAATCAATACTTCTGCAATCAAGGGTAAAAAAGTTAATATTAACGCAACAGAAGTTGAATTATCTGATGATATTAACACGGGGATGTCAGTTCAAGCAGATAAATTAACGATTGATACGAATAATCTGAAATTAAAAGGTCAAGAAATTAAAGCAAAAGAGTTGACTTTAAATGGTAAAAAAGTGACCTTAGATAGTGCGGTTATTAAAGCAGATAAAGCAGATTTAACGGTCGATAGTTTAAGACTTAATACCCTTAAAACCAAAGAAATTGTGTTAAAAACTGATAAAGAAGAACTGACTCGGGAAGTTGGTTCAGGTAGTGGCATTTTTGCAAAAAATGAATTAAATCTGACCGCTAAAAATGTTGCATTAGAATCTTCTATTCTGAAGTCTGACGGTAAATTGAAAATTACAGCAGATCAGATCGACAATGACTCTTCTTATTTAGAAAAAGATTATCAATCATCTTATGATATTTCAAAATCATTTAGAAAAATCAAACATAATGAAAAAACACAGGTGAATGCACCAAGTTTCATTTATGCAAAAGATTTGGATATTGATGCAAAACAGTTGAATACCAAAGGTAGTCACGTTGTGGGTACGGAGTATATCAATATTGATTCAAATATTGCCAAAGTGGATGTCGCAACAGTAAAAAATGAATTAGATAAAAAAGTTGGCATTGATAATGGAATTTTAGGCGAAAACTATAAAAAAGTTAAAAAGGAAGAACAAAAATCAATTGGCTCAGTAGTACAAAGTGACGGTGAAATCGCCGCTAAAATTGCAAAAGAGTTGATTGTTGTTGGGAGTAAAATAAAAGGTGCTAAGGTTAAACTCGAATCTAATGATGTCACCATTGCTAGTGCGAAGAATAATACTGATACTGTCACAGACTCACACTTTATTTTAGCTGGGGAAGAGTTAAACGGAAGCGTTGAGCTAGGGGATGTGAGTGCTAAAGTTGATATGGAAATAGCGAAGAAAGAGCATATTGAAGAATCGACGACAACTCATTCAGGCTCTTCTATTGAAGGCGGTAAAGTTGAAATTACGGCGAAAAAAGAGGTAACCGTTGATGGCTCCAATATAAAGGGTGACAACGTAACGATATCTGCCAAAACTGTAGATATTCAAGATAGTAAAAACAAGGTTAAGATTAAAAAAGATGGTGTAACTGCAAGTGTAAATGCTGACTTTGGACTTAAAAATGATACTGCATCAGGTAAGGTGACCACAACTCTCGATCATAAAAAAGAAAATCTAGATACTGAAGTATCTAGTGCTTCAACGATTGAAGGCGGTTCAGTCGTGATTACGGCAGATGATGTGACTGTAACAGGTTCTAACGTAACAGGTAATGTTGATATTATTGCGAAAGACAATGTGATTATCCAAAACGCTGATAATATTTCGAAATATGAACAAGATAGTGAAAAATTCATTGTTGGAATGGGCGGAAAAGTTCAGTCTTCTGTTGTTGGGTTAATTTCTAAGGCCAAAAAGTTGGTTGATGAAAGAGAGCAATTATTAGGCTATCTTGCAAATCCTATTGCAGGCTATCAAAAAGCTAAAGAAATTAAAGCTGAATTAGAAAAAAACTATAATGAAATTAAACGGTTAGTAAATAATGTTAAAGCGAACAATGTTGATCCTGCTTCATTAGGTATTGCCGTTTCAGTTGATGGTAACGTAAGCTTAAATAAACAATACATCAACGTGTTAGAGAAAAAATCAAGTGCTGCGAATATTAGTGGTGGAAATATCAATATTTCTGCGGGTAATGTGGTTACGATTCAAAACTCTAATGTAACTGCAGATAAATTAGATATCGATGCAAGTAAAGTTGATGTTGTTGCAACTGAAAACAAAAAAGATGCTTATGAAGTAAATGCGAATGTAGGTGCTGAAACAAATGCAAATATTATTACTGAGACTGTAACAGCAAATGTAACAGCAGGCGTAAATCATAAGCAAAACCACAAAAAAGAGCAGGCTGGTAGTAAAATTCAAGTTGGCAAACTTAATATCAATTCAAAAACAGATGTTAATGTAGCAAACTCTACTATCACAGCAGAAACTGGTTCAATAAATGCTGAAAATGTGAACTTAATTTCAAATGCTGATACTGAAACTAATTTTGGTATAGGGGTTAATGGCAAAATCAATCCTGAAACTGGGGATGGTAAACTTGATGTGGCAACAAAAATTGAGCATAAACAAGAAATTGCAAATACTTCGACGATCAATGGAGCAACAGTTCATGGTAATATTAAAAAACAAGATGCAGCAAAAGTGAATTTAGCTGCAAATGGAAATATTTCAACTAATGGACACGGTGCAACAGGCGGTTTAGGTTTATCAACCGAAGTGAAAAAAGAAACTGCACATACCGATGGCACTTATGTCGTGGGTATGAACGGCAAATTGAATGTCGATGAAAACGGTCAATTAAATGATTCAAATCTTTCATCATCAGTAGCAGGCGATGTTGTAATTAAACCTAATAAAGATCTTCCATTAAAAGATACCAGTATTAACTTTGAAACAAATACCAATGTGAATAATGAGGGAGTGATTGGTGGAAACATTGCATCAGATATAGCAACAGCTATCGTAGGTAAGAAAGAGCTTGAAAATGGCGATGTGAGTGGTTCAATAAATGTTAACGGACACGCTGAGCTTGGTGGTAATTCACAAGCAGGGCTTGATCAATTAGGTGGTAAAGTGGATTCTCACGGCACAGTGACAATCGCAGGTAAAAAGCAACTTACCGATGGTAAAGTAGAGGGCTCTTTAACTATCAATGCAGACAGTGAAGCACACGCAGGTTTAAACAAACCAGCGGGGGCGTCAGTGAATGTAAATAGTGACGGAACAGTGACTATAGCAGGCAAAAAGCTCGTCGGTAAAGATGGCAAAATTGATGGTTCATTAACAATCAATACTCACACCGATACAGCCGCGAATACCGCAGAAGGCTTAACAACACTAGATGGCAATGCAAACTCAAACGGCACAGTGACAATCGCAGGTAAAAAGCAACTTACCGATGGTAAAGTAGATGGTTCTTTAACTATCAATGCAGACAGTGAAGCACACGCAGGCTTGAATAAACCAGCAGGTGCGTCAGTGAATGTAAACAGTGACGGAACAGTGACCTTAGCAGGCAAAAAGCTCGTCGGTAAAGATGGCAAAGTTGATGGTTCATTAACAATTAACACTCACACCGATACAGCTGCTAATACCGCAGAAGGTTTAACAACACTAGATGGCAATGCAAACTCAAACGGCACAGTGACAATCGCAGGTAAAAAGCAACTTACCGATGGTAAAGTGGATGGCTCTTTAACTATCAATGCAGACAGCGAAGCACACGCAGGTTTAAACAAACCAGCAGGTGTGTCAGTGAATGTTAACAGTGATGGAACAGTGACTGTAGAGGGTAAAAAAGTGATGGGTAAAGATGGCAAAGTTGATGGTTCATTAACAATCAACACTCACACTGATACAGCCGCGAACACCACAGAGGGGTTAACAAAACTAGATGGTAATGCAAACTCAAATGGTACTGTGACAATCGCAGGTAAAAAGCAACTTACCGATGGTAAAGTAGAGGGTTCTTTAACTATCAATGCAGACAGTGAAGCACACGCAGGCTTGAATAAACCAGCAGGTGCGTCAGTGAATGTAAATAGTGATGGAACAGTCACTGTAGCAGGCAAAAAAGTAATTGGTAAAGATGGCAAAGTTGATGGTTCATTAACAATCAATACTCACACTGATACAGCCGCGAACACCGCAGAGGGTTTAACAACCCTAGACGGTAATGCAAACTCAAACGGCACAGTGACAATCGCAGGTAAAAAGCAACTTACCGATGGTAAAGTAGAGGGTTCTTTAACTATCAATGCAGGCAGCGAAGCACACGCAGGCTTGAATAAACCAGCGGGGGCGTCAGTGAATGTAAACAGCGATGGAGCAGTCACTGTAGCAGGCAAAAAAGTAATTGGTAAAGATGGCAAAGTTGATGGCTCATTAACAATCAATACTCACACTGATACAGTTGCCAATACCGCAGAGGGTTTAACAAAACTAGATGGTACTGGAAACGCAAGCGGTGTAGTTAATCTTAATACTGACTTAGTTGAGGCTAGTGCTATGGCATCAGCAAAAGCTTCGGCAGGAATGAACGAAACCCCAAAAATTGAGCCAGAGGGTAAAGTTGAAGTTAAAAAGCTCTCTTTTGATGAAAGAGCGAGAAACTTCTTTAAAAGATTATTTCATATTAAGTAATCTTTTATAATCAATAAGATAAGGGCGAGAAATTCGCCCTTTTTTATTTAGTCTAAAATGTTCTTTACTTCTTCTCTTACTTTTTTTAACCACGCTTTTTTATAATTAGGTAATTGTAGAGCATCTGTATTTAATATTGGATTTAAGAGCATTAACGCATTAGGATTTAGTTTTTGTAACCGTTTTAAACTTGCATAGCAAGCGGTTAAACTTCGATGATCATTTGCAAAACCTTGCAAGTTTTTATGATCGCTATCCATAAATGCAAGTTGGTTTTCAAGCGGTGTAATTTTTATTACTTTTTGCAAATATTGTAAAAATGGTAATAGAAAGAAATCTCGTTGAAATTGTGTTTGGGCTTGTTGGACAAAATCTATACCTTTTTTTGTAATCGGATATAACATCATTGCACTATGATAGCCACTGCTGGCTTCTTTTGTTGGGCTGATTTGCACTAATTTAAAGTCACAATTTTGCCAAAAATGAAATAGTTTTTCATTTAATCCAAAGCTGACAGAAATAAAATCAAGATCATTTTTTTCTTGGATTTGCAAAATTAGCTTAGAAACTAACCGCTTACCAAAGCCTTGTTGTTGCTTCTGTGGTGTGATTGCAATGCGAGAAATACGAATTGAGCGTAATCGTCCTGCTTCCATCAAATTTCCTTGAAAACAGAGATATTGTGCAACTAAATTTCCTTGTGGACGGCGTGTGCCTTGCCAAATCTTTTTAACAAGATCTTGATCTAATCCTCCTTCAAAAATAGCCCAAATACCACCAATAAGCTGATTATTTTCGATGTGTTTTAAATAATATTGGTTAGGGGCATCAAATAAGCGTCGCAGATCCGTTGGCGTTGTTTTGTAATGTGCATTTGCTAAAAGTTGATAAAATGCTTGGTGGCTATGTGGGGCATTATCTTCAAGATCATCTAAGATCAATAACTGATTGATAAATTTTTCAAGGCGATCATTTTCTTGCCAGCGTAGAGGTTTAGTGAGCAACCATTCTTTATAAGGGCGGGTTAATTGAGGTAAGAATTTAAGATTAAACCCACGTCCAGTCCCCTCATAATTTTGTGTTGTGGTAGCAAGAATAACCTTTTTAAAATAATTTGTCAGTTGGTGTAACGTTGGTAAAGGCAAGGTTGCTGCTTCATCAACGAATAACCAACAATCAGATTTTAGTTGTTTATTTTCAATAAGTTGTAGTAATTTATCTGGGGGGTAAAATAAAATGTTTTTTTGTTCTATATTATTTTGCCAAAATGTAGATAAAGCAAAATGACTCCTAGAGGTAATAATAACCTGATGGTTTTGTTGAATTTTTTGAGCGAGTTTTCCTAATAGGGTAGATTTACCTCGTCCTCTTGGGGCTGTAATTAAATGAATATCTGCATTGTGTGTAGGTAATTTATTAAAAATAAATTGTTGCTGCTGAGTAAATTGTGAAAATGTGTAAATTTTAGGAAAAAAATGACCGCTTGTGAGTCTATTAAGATCAAAATCTTTAACTATTTCAAATTGAAATTTATGGATAAGCTCTTGAAAATAATAAAAAAAATTAGGCGATTTACTATAACCTTGTTCAGACCAGCGTAGGCTATCGTTATCAACATTATCGGTTAAACATTGCCATTGAGGGCAGAGAATAATTAACGTTCCCTTGCTTGCGAGCGTCCCGCTGACAATAGCAAGTGCGTCTAAATTAAAGCAAACCCCTTGCCCATTACTCATATCATAAATTGCATAATCAAGCGTTTGCCCCAGCAATTTTTTAGCATTCTTAAAAGAGAGTGTTGGAATGTTAAGTACATAATTATGAACTGTTTCGTGCAAATAAACGCCATTCCCTGACAAGTTTTCAAGAGAGAATGGCTGAGTAACAATGACTAGTTTACGCATAACTATTTGATATTTAAAATATATTCAAAAATATAAATAACAGAAATTAAATCTTTTCTTGCAATCGGTTTTGTTGGGGATAATAGCCAATAAAGCCAGCGTTTATTCTTTATATATTTCATAGTAGCTTGCCAAATTTCATTTCCACCACCCTGAATGTAGCTTTCAACAGCTTGTTCAACAATTTCTTGTGATAGCTTTGCACGATATAAGCTGTGAATAAAGATCAGCAAATCACGCACTTTTTTACTTTCTAGGCTTTTATTTGAAAATTTGTTTTCAAAATCAATAAAATAAATCTGATCTTCCAACATCGTTATATCTCGAATTGCAGGGCGACCGTGAATAAAACCTTGTTGATGTAATTTGCTTAGTGCTTTAGCTGCTGAGTTAACAAAATAATGGCTTTGTGTTATTGATATATGTGGTTGTCTTAATAATGCCGCGATAGATATTCCGACATTATTAGTAACAAAATAATTATTACCTGTTAGCACCAAACGTGCAGTTGAGACTTGTTTATCATTTAGATAACTCAGCTGTTCAATTTCACGTTGTAATGCTTTTTCTGGGAAAGGTTTTAAAATATGCTCAAATCCAGTTAATTGTTCAGTCTGTTTAAGCCAATATTTTTGACCTTGAAAGTAAAACGCAGTAATTCTTACCCCTTTATGGCTAGCAACTAATTGTTCTACATACTCTCTTAATGTATCCATTATTATTTGTGTTTTATAAAAACCCGAAATTGTATCCCTATTTATGAGCTAAATCAATTTAGATTTTATTTTTGGAATAACACTCTATTTATGCTTGAAGTTTATGAAATAAAAATTTATTATTTGTGTGAAATTTTTAACTATTTTGAGGAGTGATTATGTTATTTGGACATTTATCTCGTGATGATTATGCTGTGGGTTTGCCACCAATATTTGCTCAGTTATGTGGGAAATTAAAAACTTTAGATTTAGCTAATTTACCTTTAGGTTGGCAAGATCTGGAAGAAGGCGTTAAAATGAATGTAATGGAGTTAGAAAGTACGCCTGCGGAAGGAAAAGCGGCTGAAATTCATCGTAAGATGATTGATATTCACGTACTGATTTCTGGCGAAGAGATGATCGAATACGGACTTCAAACTCCTGATTTGAGTTTGTATAATGAATATAACGAACAAGATGATTATCAAATTTCAGATATTATAGAAGATAAAAATCAGCTTGTGTTAACACCGAATGCGTTTGCTATTTTTCTTCCTTATGAACCTCATAAACCTGTTAATTCTGTGACTGGAAATAAAAAATTGCGTAAAATAGTGGTAAAAGTACCTGTTGAATTCTTAAATAAATAATAAAACAAAAGGCATTGTTAAATCACAATGCCTTTATTTTTTGCAAATTTTATAAATTATTTGACCGCTTATTTAATGGAAACGGTGTAGAAAATCTTGATAAGCAATGATAAATTTTTCAAAATCATCAATACCACAAACAGCGATACTTTCTTGTGTATAGAGTTGAAAATCGTCTTCTATATCATCTGAATAATTGAGCATTAGGCTATTTGCTTTCACAATAACCTCATCATCATGAATATAGAGCGTATATTCTTTACCGTTTAATTGCCATTCAAAAGAACTTGGATAAGTTGCTTTACACAATGTTATTTTTTCGAAAATAAGTTGTAATTTCTCTTTTTGTATGGACTCATTGTTTAGCCAATATCCAAAAGCCTCGTGTTCCATTGAACATTTTGTTACAACGCCATAAGCGGTGCGAGTAAATTGGTATTCCATCGTTAACTATGCCGTTTGGATTATAGGGATTTGAGCTTTGGTTGAGCCAGCCATATCAGTAAGAAGATCCATTTCGTTAATGGTAATATATTTCCCTTGTACTGTGATCATTCCCGATTTTTGGAAGCGACTTAACAAGCGACTAATAGTTTCAATGGTCAAACCAAGATAATTACCAATGTCACCACGAGTCATTGTTAAACGAAATTCACGAGCTGAAAATCCACGAGCAGAGTAGCGTTGAGATAGGTTGTATAGGAAAGCAGCAAGTTTTTCTTCTGCATTCATTCGTGATAAGAGTAAAATCATATCTTGATCATTTTTGATTTCATTACTCATTAAACGCATAATCTGATGACGTATTTTAGGCATTTTCCCTGCTAAATCGTCTAAAATATCAAAAGGAATTTCACAAATCATTGAAGTTTCAAGTGCTTGAGCAAATCCAATATGTTTCATTGAGTTGATAGCATCAAAACCAATAAGATCACCAGGAAGGTGAAAGGCGGTGATTTGTTCTTCACCATTTTCGCTAATAGTGTAACTTTTTATCGTACCTGAACGAATAGCAAATAAAGATTGTAATTCGTCACCAGATTTAAAAATAATTTGTGATTTTTGGACGGGCTTTTTGCGTTCAATAATATTATCAAGCTGATTTAATTCGTGATCATTAAGGGTAAAAGGCAAGCAAAGCTGACTTATGCTACAATTCTGGCAATGAATCGAGCTACATTTCCCCACCATTTTCGATTCAGATATAATTTTCATAAAAGCTTTCCAAAAAAGATAAAAAATTTGATTTGAAACAAATTTTAGCACTATTTTTTGATATAATGAAGTCTATTTTTATGTCTCAGTAAAATACTCAAAATTTTAAGGAAAATAATGGCAGCAGAAAAATTAACAAAGAAAAGATTGATTCAAATAATAGTGATGTTTGTTATTTTAATTAGTGCTTTTTTATATCGTACTTATGTCTATGTAAGTTAAATAGACAAAATGGTTAAAAACAACGATTTTTTGAATTAGCATTGAGCGTTGTTTTTTGAAGTAATTTTATGCGGATATCCATTGATAAAGCAATATTTCATTGAGTTTTTAATAGATTTTCTGTATATTTGCTAGGTTATTATTTTACCCATTTTCATACCAACGGATTATAAATTATGTTTAAAAAGTTTCGTGGATTATTTTCAAATGATCTCTCTATCGATTTAGGAACAGCTAATACCCTTATTTATGTAAAAGGACAAGGTATTGTATTGAATGAACCATCAGTTGTTGCTGTGCGTCAAGATCGTGCAATGTCAACTAAAAGTATTGCAGCAGTTGGCTCTAATGCAAAATTGATGTTAGGTCGTACACCTAAAAGTATCAATGCAATTCGTCCAATGAAAGATGGTGTAATTGCGGATTTTGACGTAACAGAAAAAATGTTACAGTATTTTATTAAACAAGTGCATAGTGGTAATTTCTTACGTCCTAGTCCACGTGTTGTGGTTTGTGTGCCGGCTGGGGCGACACAGGTTGAACGTAAAGCCATTAAAGAAGCGACTATTCGAGCTGGAGCAAGAGAGGTTCACTTAATTGAAGAACCAATGGCAGCAGCAATTGGTGCAGGTTTACCTGTTCACGAAGCAACAGGTTCAATGGTTATTGATATCGGTGGTGGTACAACGGAAGTTGCGGTGCTTTCATTAAATGGCATTGTTTATTCTGCTTCTGTTCGAATTGGTGGTGATAAATTTGATGAAGCTATTATTGCTTATGTACGCCGTAATTTTGGTTCAGCGATTGGTGAAACAACCGCAGAACGCATTAAAAAAGAATTAGCAACTGCGAGCATTTCTGAAGATGAAAAAGATGACATTTTAAAAACAGAAGTTCACGGTCATAATCTAGCACAAGGTGCTCCTCGTAAGTTTGAATTAACCTCAAAAGACGTATTAGAAGCTATCGAACAACCTTTAAATGGGATTGTTGGTGCAGTTAAAGGCGTTTTAGAACGTTGTCCACCTGAATTAGCAGCAGATATTTTTGAAAGAGGTATGGTTTTAACTGGTGGTGGAGCATTGTTAAAGAATTTGGATAGTTTGCTTTCGGAAGCTTGTGGTGTACCTGTTATTGTTGCTGAAGATCCGCTTATTTGTGTGGCATTAGGTGGCGGTAAAGCACTTGATATGATTGATATGCACGGTGGCGACATTTTCCTTGACGATAATTAACCTAAATAAAGAGTTGCTGATTAGGTTTAGCAACTCTTTTTTATATTTTATTAGTGAAATTTAATGAAACTAATCTTTTCTAAATCTCCCTCTCTCGGCATTAGGCTTTTTTTGGCTATTGCTTTTTCAATAATACTTATTGCATTTGATGGTCGTAGTAATGCGATGATTCAAGCTCGCAATATGATGGAAACAGCAGTAAGTAGCTTGTATTATTTTGCTAATACTCCAAGAATGGTGCTTGATAATGTCAGCGGTAGCTTTATTGATAGCTCAAAATTACAGCTTGAAAATGAAATCCTAAAAGAGCAATTAAGGGAAAAAAATGCTAGTTTATTGCGTTTTGAACATCTTAAAGTTGAAAACCAGCGTTTACGTTTGTTATTAAGTTCGCCGTTGCGTCAAGATGAATACAAAAAAGTAGCAGAAGTATTAACAGCAGAAATTGATGCTTATCGTCAGCAAATTGTAATCAATCAAGGTAAAGAAAATGGTGTGTTTATTGGGCAACCTGTGATTGATGAGTTGGGTGTGATTGGACAAGTTATTTCCGTAGGAAAAAATTCTAGTCGAGTGTTATTGATTACCGATTCAAGTCATTCAGTGCCTGTTCAAGTATTGCGTAACGATGTAAGAACAGTAATTAGTGGTACAGGGCAAAATGATGAGCTTTTAATTGATGATCTACCTCGTACGGTTGATATTGTGAAAGGCGATGTATTGATTACATCTGGTTTAGGAGGGCGTTTTCCTGAGGGGTATCCAGTAGCTGTTGTCGAGTCTATTTCAAATACACAACAAAGTCATTTTGCACGAATTAAAGCTCGTCCTCTTGCTTCTTTTGATCACTTGCGTTATTTATTATTACTTTGGCCAACCAATGAAGAGTTGCGTAATGCAAAAACATTGTCTGCACAAGATGTTAGAAATGTAGTGCAAGAACGGCGTAAGTATTTGAATCCATTATCTTATTTAAGGTCGCAATCAAACACAAAAACACAAGTGAAATTACCAGAGCAGCGTACACCTGAGGAACACAATGAAAACTAATATTTTATTTAGGCTCTCTATACTATTTATTATTTTTATTGTTGCCTTTATTTTAGAAATAATGCCGTGGCCAATACAAATGCAAGGGTTAAGACCTGCTTGGATTGTACTTCTGCTTATTTATTGGGTACTTGCCTTGCCTCAACGAATTAACGTCGGCAGTGCCTTTATTACAGGTATTGTTTGGGATCTTGTATTAGGATCGGTTCTTGGGATTCACGCTCTTGTGCTATCGATTGCGATTTATTTTGTTGCAAAATACCACCTTATTTTACGTAATATGTCGTTATGGTTTCAGTCCATATTGATAATGCTTTATGTTGCGTTAATTAGAGTAATGATTTTCTTTGTTGAATTACTATTACATAATGTTGAATTTCATTCACAAGAGTTATTAGGTGCATTGATTAGCGGTCTGCTGTGGCCGTGGATTTATTTGTTAATGCGACAAATTCGTCGAGGACTTTGGTTACGAGAATGAGTAATTTAGCCCTTGATTTTGCTGATGATTTTCGCCCACTTTCAGCAAGAATGCGACCTCGAAATTTGAGTGAATATATTGGACAATCACACCTTGTTGGTAAAGATAAACCCTTGTATCGAGCAATAGAAAAAGGGTATAGCCATTCTATGATTTTCTGGGGGCCACCTGGAACAGGAAAAACCACTCTTGCTGAAATTATAGCTCATCATTTAGATATCGAAGTTGAACGAATTTCAGCAGTGACGAGTGGTATTAAAGAAATTAGGGAAGCGATTGAAATTGCAAAAAATAATAAGCAAGTAGGCAGACAAACATTGCTTTTTGTTGATGAGGTACATCGTTTTAATAAAAGTCAGCAAGATGCTTTTTTGCCTCATATTGAAGACGGCACAATCATTTTTATTGGCGCAACGACTGAAAATCCCTCTTTTGAACTCAATAATGCCTTACTTTCTCGCACTCGAATTTATATTTTAAAATCACTGACCGATCAGGAAATTCTAAAGGTTTTAACTTCTGCATTACAGGATAAAGAGCGAGGTTTAGGCAATGAATCTTTTATTATTAAAGATGATGTTCTCTCTTTATTAGCTGATTATGTAAATGGCGATGCACGTTTTGGGTTAAATTGTTTAGAACTGATGTCAGATATGGCAATGCAGCAGGGGAAAGACAAAATATTGGATAAAGCCTTATTAGTTGAAGTGTTAGGGGAACGTCACTCTCGCTTTGATAAAGGCGGGGATCATTATTACGATCTTATCTCAGCGTTACATAAATCCATTCGAGGTTCAGCACCAGATGCTGCTTTATACTGGTATGCTCGCATATTAAATGCAGGGGGAGATCCTCTTTATGTGGCACGCCGCTTATTAGCGATTGCTTCAGAAGACATTGGAAATGCCGATCCTAGAGCAATGCAAATCGCTATAAATGCGTGGGATTGCTATACTCGAGTTGGAGCGTATGAAGGCGAGCGAGCAATTGCACAAGCGGTCATTTATTTAGCAGTTTCTGCAAAAAGTAATGCAGTTTATACTGCATTCAATGAAGCAAAACGTCTTGTAAAAGAAAGCAAAGATTATGATGTTCCATCCCATTTACGCAATGCTCCCACTCAGTTGATGGAGAGTTTGGGGTATGGTGCAGAGTATCGCTATGCTCACAATGAACCAAATGCTTATGCTGTTGGTGAAAATTATTTTCCCTCTGAATTACAAGATACTCAATTTTACCACCCAACAGAGCGTGGTTTAGAAAAACAAATCAAACAAAAATTAGATTGGTTAAAATCACTTGATAACGAAAGTACCCAAAAACGTTATAAATAATACTTTCTGATTATAATCTTATTAAAATCATCAAATTAGGACAAAATTATGTCATTTGTTACCAAAAAAGAACTATTACAACAAAAAGAAACATTACAAGAAGCGGTTGATTTTGCATTAAAATTTGCAAAAAAATCTGGGGCAGATGCAGAAGTTGCCGTGACCAAAGTGACAGGACTATCAGTTTCAACACGCTTAGAACAAACGGAAAATATAGAGTTTAATAATGACGGCACACTGGGGATCTCAGTTTATGTGGGTAAGCGTAAAGGTAATGCGTCTACCTCAGATCTACAACCAAAATCCATTCAACAAGCGGTAGAATCTGCCTTAGCAATTGCAAAATATACCTCAGAAGATGAATGTGCTGGCTTAGCAGATAAAGAATTATTAGCCTTTGATCCGCCTGATTTAGATTTATATCATCAATCGGATATCAATGTGGATCAAGCTGTTGAAATGGCAATTCAAGCGGAGCATAGTGCATTAAATTTTGATGAGCGAATTGTAAATAGTGATGGGGCAACCTTTAATTCACACACTGGTGTGCGAATGTATGGCAATACACACGGAATGGTGCAAGGCTATCTTTCAAGCCGTTATTCTCTTTCAACCAGTGTGATTTCAGCCTATAACGATCAATTAGAGCGTGATTATGCTTATACCATTTCACGTGAATTTAATCAGTTGCAATCGCCACAATGGGTGGGAGAACAATCTGCAATTAGAGCGGTAAAACGTTTAAATCCACAAAAATTAAGCACCAGAGAAGTACCTGTTATTTTTGCAAATGAAGTGGCTACAGGCTTAATCGGACATTTAGCTGGGGCAATCAGTGGCGGTGCGTTATATCGTAAAGCGAGTTTTATGCAAGACAAACTTGGTGAACAAATCTTACCAAACTGGTTTGAGATTTCAGAACACCCACATTTACTCCGCCAGCTTGCTTCATCACCTTTTGATAGCGAAGGTGTACGCACCCAAGATCGAGAAATCATCAAAGCAGGTGTGTTAGAAACTTATTTAATCACAACATACAGCGGTCGCAAATTAGGGCTAAAATCCACAGGACACGCAGGCGGTATTCATAACTGGCTCGTGAAACCAAACCGTACAGGTGGCTTAGACACCTTACTCAAAGAAATGGGTACTGGCTTGCTCGTCACGGATATGATGGGCAGTGCCATTAACGGTGTAACAGGGGAATATTCTCGTGGTGCGTCAGGTTTTTGGGTAGAAAACGGTGAAATTCAGTATCCAGTTGCGGAGATTACCATCGCAGGAAGATTGCAAGATATGTACCAAAATTTAGTTGCTGTGAGTGATGATGTGGAGTTAAGATCGAATATTCAAACTGGGGCGATTTTGTTAGAGAGTTTGAAGGTTTCTGGGGAATAGGTGATTTTTATTAGATACTGTTATATTATGGGAATCTATCTTACTTATTAGTATTGTTAAAAATAAAAAATTTTATGCAACATAGGAGAAATAAACATGAGTGTTTTACATATAAATCAAATAGGAAATAAAATTAAAGATATTTTTGAAGGTAAAATTAACATAGAGGACTTAAATCAATCAGATTCTTCAATTGAGGATAAGTTGTTAACAAGATATCTAGCTGCATATGCTATTTATAGTTCAACTGAGTGCTCAGCAGAAGATGCGGGAAATGCGGTTGTTGATGGAGCTAATGATAATGGAATTGATGCTATTTACTATAATCAGGCAAGTAAAAAGATGATTATTGTTCAATCAAAATGGAGTAAAAATGGGAAAGGAGAGCCAGACAGTGCAAGCATACATAAATTTTGCACAGGAATTAAGGATCTTTTTAATACTAAATTTGATAGGTTTAATGATAAAGTGCAGTCGAAAAAATTTTTAATTGAAACAGCATTAACGGAGTATGACACGACATATGAAATTATTTTAATTGATACTTATGTTTCAAATGTTTTAGCAGAACATGCTCAGCGACCTTTAGAGGATTTAATCACTGAAATGAACGATACTGGAGATGAGAATCAAGTTCAAATTGTAAATTTTAAAAGAATGAATCAAGGAAAAGTTTTCAGTTCTTTGGCAAATAGTTCAGGTAATGATCCAATTGATATAGAACTTGGTTTAATGCAGTGGGGAATGGTTTCTGAACCATATAAGGCATTTTATGGGATGGTTTCTGGAGATGAAATTAGTGCATGGTGGGAAAATTATAAAACAAAATTATTTGAAAAAAATATTAGACAAGTTTTAGGAAATACAGATGTAAATGATGAGATAAAAAAAACATTATCTTTGAATCAAGAATCATTTTGGTATTTTAATAATGGTATAACAATGATCTGTGATTCAATCGAAAAATCTAAACTGGGTGGCGGTAGTAAGGACTTTGGGCAATTTAAATTGAAAAATGTTGCTATTGTTAATGGGGCTCAAACGGTTAGTACAATAGGTAAATTTCTGGAAGCAAGATCGGAGGCTAGTCTTGATGCGGTTAAGGTGCATTTGAGAATTATTTCTTTAAATGAAACTCCTGAAAAATTTGGTGAAGAGGTTACAAGAACAAATAATAGACAGAATAAAATTGAAAATAGAGATTTTGTATCTCAGGATCCAGAGCAACTAAGAATTAAAACAGAATTATCAATTGAGAGTATAGACTATTCAATTATGCGATCTGAGACATTTAAAGTAAGTGATAAATCTTTTGATTTAAATGAAGCAACAATTTCTCTTGTTTGTGCTAATGATAAAACCTCATTAACAGTTCAAGTAAAAAGAGGAATAGGTAAATTTTATGAAAATTTAGAAAAAGGTATTTATAAAGAGATTTTTAATCGCTCTATTCCAGGCATATATGTTTATAATTGTGTAAAAGTAAATAGAATAATTGAAAATAAATTATATAAAGAGATTCAAAATTTGCCTAAAAAAAGTGGTAGAAAATATGGTTTATTGGTGCATGGTAACAGAATCATATCTCAATTAACATTCTATTTTTTAGATCTTAAACAAGAATTAATGGAGATAAAATTTGAACCTGATGTTGAACATATTGAATCAAAAATAGATCAAATAATAGAAAGAATTGAGAATAAATTAGAGAAAGAATATCCTGATAATTTATTAGGTACATTATTTAAAAACTCAACAAAGTGTGATTTTCTTGTTCAAGAGATAAAAAAAGAAACCATATGAAATACAAAGGTTTTTTATTAGATATTGATGACACCATTTATGATTATACTTCGGCGAATAACGTTGCCTTAAATCAGGTTGTACAGTTTTGTAAAGCCGAATTTAATCTTGATGAAAATGTGGTGAGAAACGCCTATATGCAAGCTCGTAAAAAAACGCATTTTATTTTGCAAGGTACAGGCTCTTCCCATAATCGATTGCTTTATATTCAAAAAATGCTTGAAGATTTGGGTATCAATCCACTGCGTTATGGATTACAAATATATAATATTTACTGGGATACATTCCTAGAAAATATGCAGGTTTTTCCTTTTGTGGACGAATTTTTTGATAAATTTGGGGTGCAGATTTGTTTTGTTACTGATTTAACGAGCCATATTCAGTTTAGAAAAATTCAGCAGTTAGGTTTGGCGGATAAAGTTAAATATATGGTAACCAGTGAAGAAACAGGACACGAAAAGCCACACCCTTTTACGTTTTTACAGGGGTTACAAAAACTCAACTTACCGATAGAGCAAGTTTGTATGATAGGGGATAGCTTTGAGAAAGATATTTTAGGGGCAAGAAATATCGGGCTTGATGCTTTTTGGTTAAACTTAGCAAATAAAAAAAGAGAGTATAACGATAAAGGCATTATCGAAATACTCTCTTTTTCAGATCTTAAAAATTATCTTTAAACTGATACTATTTGGGAATAGAACGGTTTTTTATTTACACCATTCTGTTCCCCAATCAGTATGCCCACGACCTTCCCAACATTTCCAGTTGGTTTTGATTTGTTGAGCAAGCCATTTTTTATCATTATGTTTTGCGATCATCACAATTTTAATCGCTCTTTGAGAATCATCTTCTAGCATATCGTGTATGAGCGTTATTTCTGTTAATCCGTTACTGATGTCTTTACTTTTTATATCCAGTTTAGGCGAGCCTTCTTCTGTTGGATAATTATAATAAATTTTAATCAGTTGCTCAGCGGTTTCAATATCGGTTCTTTTCTCAATTTTTTGATTAAATTCAGCAGGATCTTTTGTTTCAAACTTTTCATTCTCTGAACAAGCCGTTAAAAATATCGTTAGAAGTAAAAATGTAATCAATTTTTTCATATTTTATTTTCTCATTCGTTTTCTAATAAAAATAACAACTAACATCAAAATGAGTAAGCCAAATACGATATTGATAATAAGCTGATGAGTGATTGAACCACCATAGGTTGGTGTTGCCATTCGCATTCCGTCTTTTTCATAAATAGTTTGAAAGCCGATAGAAGTCGCAATGGTTTCAGAATTAAGTGATTTATTTTTATAGGCTTTTAGAAAATCTAAGTATTTTGTTAAAGTAGTATAAGATTGCTTTGGAAAGCCGTGAGCTCCATTAAAAACATAATTATCATTATATGTTGCAACTAACTTTTCAGTTGAATTTACTAATAAATCTGCTTTTGTATCATCGTGTAAATCAACGTAATCTAATCGTGGATCGTAGAATAAATCGCCTGTAAAGAGTTGTTTGTATTTTTCATCAAATAAAACGGTAGATTCCGTCGTATGCCCTGTCATATTTAGTACTTGTACTTTTCTATCACCTAAATCAATGATTTCATTTGGTTTTATCCATTTTGAAACAGTGACAGTCGGGGGATCGAATAATAAGGTTTCACTTGTAGTGAGCGTGAGTTTGTTATCTTTGGCTCTTTCTCGTAAATAAGGCAGGTCAATTATCCAAACATTATCTTGCTTTTCAATATTTGCAATATGATCAAGATGAAAATGTGAATACATTGTAATGACAGGTAAATCCGTCAGTTTTTTAACTACAGGCATAATATCTTTGTTGGCAACTGAACCATAACCTGTATCAAATAATAATGCTTTGTCTTTACCTAAAAGAAGATAGCTCGTATTATAATACCAATTATTTTTCGGCTCAGAAATTGCATAGGTTTGCTCATCTAATTGACCAACAATATAGTAGTCATCTACCCACTTTGCCCCTTCCCATAAAGGATAAACAAATTTTTGTTTGTTATCAGAGCAAGATGTGAGTAGAAATATAGAAGTAATAAATATTACAATAATTTTTAGTGTGTTTTTCATTGTCTTTTGTTTTGGATTAACGCTTAGTTGATTATAAGTTATTTTGAGCTGAATATCCAAAATACAGACTATTTTATCTTCTCAAAATCATTCACTGTCGGCTCAATCAATCGCTCTTGATTTGCGTTATGGCGATATTGTGACAGAGCTTTATAGATTTCAATCCTTGCTCGGTTTAGTCCCCCCAATGGTTTGTGTGCTTTGATAGAATTTGCTGGTGAAAAAGAAAGTTGTTCAGCAAGTGCAAAGCGTTCAGGCGTATTCATCGTTTGTTGTGGAATGGTTAAGGTTGCCACTTTGATGAATGGACTTTGCCACACAATACTTGCATCTTCTATCGGTGTTTGTTTCTCATCACTAAATTTTTGCACATAAAAATCAAAACTCGCACTCTCCTTTGCTAAATGATTTGCCATATTATCCGTTAAATAGCTGTCGGTTAGGGAAGTTGGCAATTTACTTTTCATTGTTGAAGTCGGCACAAGTTTATATTTAACCTGTGTGTTACCAAATTGATAAGGTGTGGTACTCCAATAAGTAATATCTAATGGGCTTGTATGATTTTTTACGCCATCGGCTAACGCTTTTAAAATCCCTAAATTTCCTGTTAGAGCAAATTTTAAGGCTAAGGCTGTGCCGTGCCATTCAATTGAGTAATAGACCGCATCTCTAAATAATTCAACGGTTCCCAATGGCATTGTTTCATTCGACATCAATAGAAAATCTTGGGTATGCTGTTCTGTGGCAAAGCGTTCGCCATTCACACCAAGTAATTTTATCGCAAAGCCACGAAAGTCTGGTTCTTTGTCTGATTCTATACTACCACTGGCATTCGATATTCTAATCAAACTGTTATAGGTTTTTCCTGCTTGAAACACATCGGTTTGTAATTCAACAGGTAGGTTATCAAGCACTTTAAATTCAGCTTTTAATAAGCCTAAGGTTTTTGGGTGAGCGTCTCGTTTGATATTACCTTTTTGATAATCTTGTGCCATTTTGTTTTTTAAAATGGTAGTCATCTCGGTAATCATTGTTTGTTCTGAGCCTTTATTACTTGTGGTGTAGATAAATGCGTAAGCAGATAACAACACCATAAAAATAATGGTAATAAGGCAGATAGAGATTTTTTTTAACATATTTGTGTTCCTGATGTAAAGCGGAGCGGGGGAATTAGTTGGGGCTATAATTTATATTAGCCCCTATTCTAATATTACTTATTTTTTATCTTTCTAGAAGCTACAAATAAAAATAGCAATCCAATAATTTGAATAATAACGTGATGAGTATTGATTCTTGCACCTAAACCAAATATACCACCATCAGAATTGTATTTAATTAACACCTCTGATAACTGTGCAAATATAGCAAAACTATGTAACCATAAAGCTGTTTTTGCATTATCTTTTGTAAAGAAAATCGAACAATAACTTAATAGAGAATATGCTAATACCCAAGCACCGCAAATTTGAGTTAATTGTAACCCAACTCGATCGTTATTATTCCCAAGTATTGAGGTAAATCCTGTGGAACTATGCAGTAATTCTTCGGTATTAAAAATTAGCATCAAGCCAAAGACAAAACACGCCCAAGCGTGATAGGCAATAATGGCACTTGATTCTGAGCTTATTGTACCTTTGGCAAAAATTTTATGACCAAAAGTGTAAAATAACATCGCTTGTATCATTCCCAATAGGTAAATACCAATCAAGAACCAAGGGATTTGCCCAGTGTTGGCGATAAGCTGACTAAACATTGCATAGATCAATGCTAGGGTAAAAATAGATCCACCGATTAAAAAATGCGATTTTTTTATGGTATTCATACAATTATTTCTCCACTGATTTTAATAGTTCTTCCGCACATAATTTACCAAAATTATTCGCGGCTTGTGGGCTTGCCCCTGTAATCAATTTTCTATCAATATAACACGTTTTATCGGCTTTTTTATTGACAAAAGTAATACCTAAATTTTCTAATTTTTCGCCAAATTTCCAAGTTAAATGCCCTGGCATATAGCCAATCATCGGTGTTTGTTTATCTACGCTATCAGGGAAAGCTGCCATTTTATAGCCTTTGTAAATAAACTCTTTATCATTGTCTAAATTCGCTGCCAATAAAACCGCAGGGGCGTGACAAATCGCCATCATATACAAGTCTTTTTTATGTGACCAATGAATTAACTGACTCACATTTTTATCTTCTGGTAAGCCAAGCATCGCACCGTGTCCACCTGGTATAAAAATTGCCATATAGTCATCACTGTCATTCATTGTGTTTTGCACAAAATCAGCTAGGCTTTTCGGATTTTCAAATTGTGATTGATACGCTGAATAGATTTTTTGTACATTTTCATCTTTTTGTGGCATTGCCCACATTTCTATTTTCACTGATTCGCCTGTTGGTGTATAAATATCAACATCAAAACCTGCATTTTTAAGATGTAACATCGGTAGTAGCATTTCGACAGGGTGATTTCCTGTTGAAAATTTTGTGCCGTTAGCCATTGTCATATTTTGTTCTTCGGTACAAAGCATTAAGATTTTTTTCGTGCCTTGATAGGTATTTTGATAAATTGTACCGTCAAAATCAGTTTGGTCTGATGTGGCTAATTTTAATGCGAGCTTTGATGGAATAAATGTACCATCTTTGGTGGGTTGTGGGGCAAGTCCAAGGAGTTTTTTAAACATAAGAGTTTCCTTTTTAAATTTATTTTGTATGTAAAGTATTATAAAGATTAAAATTTTATTTGCAATAACTTTGTATGCAAAGTATTTTCTGTTATACTTTTTAGCAGTAAATCTAATAAGAGAAAATAAGACTAATGACAATAGATAACCACCAATTATCCAATCAGCTTTGCCATCGTTTTTATGTGATTTCAAACGCAATTACACGGCGTTATAGAGCATCACTTGAAAAGGTGAATTTAACCTATCCGCAATATGTAGCAATGATGGCTTTGTGGGAAGAGGATAATATTAGTGTTGGCGAGTTACATAAAAAAACCTTAATTGACAATGGTTGCTTAACATTAATGTTAAAAAAAATGTGTGATAAAAATTTAATTACCCTCGTTGTGAGTGAGACAGACAAGCGAATGAAAAGAGTAAAACTCACAGAGAAAGGGGCTAAATTAAAAGAAATTGTACAAAAAGAGCGGGAAAAAGCACAACAAGAGCAAAATAAATTACTCACAGAAGATGAATTTCAACAGCTTGTATTTTTATTAGATAAATTTAAGTCTGGCTTGATTTGATAGTAAAGTACAAAGATAACAGAATGATTAACAACAAAAAGAGGCTTTAAAATGATTACATTACACCATCTAGAAAATTCACAATCTTTTCGCATTATTTGGTTGCTTGAAGAATTGAACGTACCTTATGAACTGAAAGTGTACGCACGTGATAAAAAAACGATGTTAGCACCAGAGGAATACAAAGCATTACACCCAGCAGGCACAGCCCCAATTATTACAGATGGCGATGTTGTATTAGCAGAAACCAATGCGATCGTGGATTATATTTTAGATAAATATAGCGAAGAAGGGCAAAGATTACGTCCTGCACAAGGCGATAAAAATCGTGTGCCTTATTTATACTGGTTCCACGCAGGGCAGGGAAGTTTAATGCCAATGTTATTGATGGTGTTTATTTTTAATTCAATGACAGAAAAAACACCTTTCTTAATGCGTCCGTTGATTAGACGTGTTACCCAAACGGCAGCAACCTTCTTTCCAATGCCACGTATCAAAAAACTACTTGGTTATATGAATGATCAGTTAGAAGAAAATCAATTTTTAGCAGGCAATGAGCTTACTGCTGCGGATATTGTAACAAGTTTTGATTTAATGACGATTGGACGTATTAAACTGTTTAATTTCCAAAGAGATTACCCGAATATCGCTACTTATTTAGAGCGTGTTGAAGCGATAGAATCATACAAGAAAGCATTAGCAAAAAGTGAGAAATAAGCTTCATCGTTAATAGGGAAGCATAGTAAACATTTATTATATTTCGTGTTTACTATGCTTTATTTTTAAACAAAAATGAATAAAATCTCCATATTTTAAAATTAAATTTGTGATTTACTCCACAAATTTGTATTTTCCCTCTTGATTAAAAAATAAGATAAATGTTCAATGATGAGGTTTTTTAACTCAGTTGGAGAATGTTCTTATGTCAAAACAGCATAAAAAAATGAACTACAAAGGAAATCGTAGTGTTTTAAGTTTAGCTATCAGCACAGCCTTACTATCTGCGACCATTTCAATACCCTCTTTTGCTCAAATTCAAGATGAGCAATTTCAAGCATTTGGTATTGAACGTTTTGATAGTCAAAAATTATTTCATCAATCTTTAACGGAACAAGGTTCAGATAATGTGCCTATTTGGCGTATTCCTTCCTTATTGCGAACTCAAAATGGCACGTTAATTGCTGCTGCGGATAAGCGTTTCCAACATCGGGGGGATTGGGGAGATATTGATACTGCAATTCGTCTTTCAAATGATGAGGGTAAAACATGGTCAAATATCAAAACAATTTTAGATTTACCAACCGCAAATGAAGGTCGATCACCGCTTGCACCAAACAATCCAGTGACGTGGAATGCTTGGGGAAATCGTGATCATAATGGTTGTGGTGGATACTGTAATAGTGCTTTTTTGATTGATCCAGTGATGTTGCAAGACAAAAATAATGGACGTGTTTTCTTAGCTGTAGATATGTTTTCAGATGGTGCGGGATTTTTTGGTATTAAAGAATCCGGTGCTGGTACGATAACAACAGCAGGTAAAACTTATCCGTTATTACGTCATACAAATGAAGAGGGTATAGATGAACGTTGGACATTGAGAGAAAATGGAGATGTTTATAATGAAAAAGGCGAAAAAACATCTTATAACGTGGTCGTAAAAGGCAATCCTGATATTGCATTTAAAGATTTAGGTGACATCACTGATACCACAAGCGGTCAAAAAATAGGGAATATTTACTTATCTCAAAGCAATCCCCCAATTTTAGCGGTAAATACAGCAAATATTTGGTTGATGCATTCTGATGATGAGGGGAAAAGTTGGTCTAGCCCTGTGAATATTTCAAGCCAAGTGAAAAAAGATTGGATGAGATTCTTTGGTGTTGGTCCAGGTGTTGGTATTCAAACTAAAAATGGTAATTTGTTAATACCTATTTATTATACGAATCAACACGGCAAACAATCTACGGCAGTGATTATATCCGAAGATGGCGGACAAAATTGGGTGTTGAGTGAATCCCCGAACGATCATCGCTGGAATGATAAATCATCAATGACATTAAATAGTGGAAATCGAGGTTTTGAACTCACAGAATCACAAATGGTGGAGCTAGACAGTGGTGATATTAAGCTATTTATGCGTAATTCTTCTGGAAAAACAATGATGGCAACGAGTAAAGACGGTGGTTATACATGGTCAGCACCTCAGCAAACACCAATCGATCACGGTTATTCCCAACTTTCTATTATTAAATATTCTAAAAAAATCAATGGAAAAGAGATCTTAATTTATTCAGGGCAGTCTATTTCAGGGAGTGGCGGTGATCCATTACGTCGTGATGGTAAGTTGCTTATTGGTGAAGTGCAGCCAGATGGCGAAATTGTATGGAAACCAGCAACATTATCAAAAAATATTGATAGCGGAGAAGAGGGAAAATCTCAAAATAATGCAGGTTATAAAAATGGATTTGTGTATAGTTCATTGGCAGAGCTAGGAAACGGTAATATTGGTTTAGCTTATGAGCCAACGGTGGACTATACAACAATTAAATATCAACAAATTGATTTGGGCGATCTTTTCTTTAAAGAGGGAAAAATTTTTGCAGATCAACGCCAACAAGCTCGCCACTTTACTTTTAATGGTGCAGAGAACCTTGAAAAAATAGGCGATGGTACGGCGATAAAATCAGGTATTGGACAAGCACAAGGAGGAATAACGGTTTCAGAAGGGACATTAGTATTAGATCAAAAAGCAAATGATCAAGGAGAAAGTAAAGCCTTTACTACGGTGCAGTTGCAGAATAATGCTGTATTAGAAATAAAAGGTGTACAAAATATTGATAACTTGGAGATTAAGGTCGATTCAGATCCTATGCTTAAATTTACCCTAGATAATAATTCACCAACTATGTTGAACGTGAATGGTGATGCAAAACTTGTTGGCGAAAAATTAGAGCTAGCACCACCTGAACGGGATTTGATTGTGCCAGCACCAAAACCGTTATATGGAAAAGAGTTGATTTCCCGATATGCACTTATGTACCCTGATGATGATTGGGTTAAATCACAAATGGCAGCTTGGGAAGCCTATGATCTTGCTTATGAGAAAGCACTATCCGATAAAATAGCAGAGCAAGACAAACAAAAACAGGCTTTTGAAAAAGAGCAACAAACTAAATTAGCTAAGGCGGATAATCAGGTAAAAGTGAGTGTTGCAGTAAAAGGGAAACTAGCTCGTGAGGGGCTTAAATTATTCAGCATCAAAGGGACAAATTCACTTAATTTTAAACTAGTAAATAATATTGAAAGTGGTTTATTGATGTATGAATTAGGAAAAAAATTGCCTCAAACACAGTCAAGAGGCGTAGATAAACCTGCGGATATTGTGTTGCAACCGGCAATGGAAACCTTATCGAATGGAGCAAAACGCTTGAAAGTATCTGCTGATTTCGGGGCTTTTGCTACATCGCCTATTGCAATGCTGAATGAAACGGATTGGCTTAATGGCAGTTTCTTATCGGAGGTTAATGCATCAAAATCTCAAAGAATATTCGCAAAATATCTTTTAAATAATACCCATTATCGTACTGATTTAAGTTTTGCTAAACAAGGAGAAAACTATGATTCGAGTAGCAGAGGCTTAATGATTGGCGGCGTTTTGGCAACAGATATTGGACGTTTTGGTATTGCGATGAGCAAAACGAAAATGACCGTTTCTCCAAGAGAGAAAGAGGCAATCTTAAATAGCTTTGGAATGAATATAAATTTTGCCAAAAATATCAACCAGTTTGCTTTTGATATAGACGCGGGACAGCATTGGTATAAAGGAGATATTCAAAACAGTGCAACTTTCAAAGGAAAAACAACCAGCTTAGGGACAAGCATAGGCTATAATTTGTTACAAGACGATACCTTTAATGTTATGCCACAGCTTGCATTTTCTTTCCTACAAGGAAAAATCAAGGATGTGAAAACGCAAAAAGAGGTGGATATTCACTATAATAAATTTAACACATTTAAAACATCACTTGGCTTAAAAGCGGGAATGATGGTTAATCATTTAGAATTAAATGGTTATATGGGGTATAGCTGGTTTAAAGGAAATAATGCAACATTCCGAGCGGATTCAAATCGCTTTGGAATAGGGAAATTAGCAAATCAATGGCAATTTGGTACGCAAGCTATTTATCACTTTAATCCAAAACTTTCATTTGGTCTTGAATTGGGCTATAAATCTAATCATAAAGATCAAACCAATGTTGGAGCAAATATAAGATGGCTATTCTAAAATAGTGAATTCTTGATTTTTGCAAATTTCAGTAAAAAAATGACCGCTTAACTCGTCAGCTAAGCGGTCATATTTTATTTATAATTTACAAATTATAAAATTTCTTTTGCTTTTGCAACAACGTTGTCAACAGTGAAGCCGAATAGTTTGAATAATTCGCCTGCTGGTGCAGATTCACCAAAGCTGTTCATTCCAACAATACGTCCACCGAAGCCAACATATTTGTACCAGAAATCTGCAATACCAGCTTCAATTGCAACACGTTTGGTTACTGAGCTTGGTAATACGCTTTCACGGTATGCGTCATCTTGACGATCAAAAATGTTAGTACAAGGCATTGAAACAACACGTACTTTTTTACCTTCCGCGGTTAATTGTTCTGCTGCTTTAACCGCTAATTCAACTTCTGAACCTGTTGCGATTAAGATTAACTCAGGCGTACCTTCACAGTCTTTTAATACGTAACCACCACGAGAAACATCTGCTAATTGTTGAGTATCACGATCCATTTGGGTTAAGTTTTGACGAGTAAAGATCAATGCACTTGGGCCATCTTTACGTTCTACCGCACATTTCCAAGCAACCGCAGATTCAACTTGGTCACACGGTCTCCAAGTGTCTAAGTTTGGAATTAAACGTAATGCTGTTGTTTGTTCAACTGGTTGGTGAGTTGGACCATCTTCCCCTAAACCAATAGAGTCGTGGGTGTAAACGAATAATGAACGTTGTTTCATTAACGCAGCCATACGAACAGCATTGTGAGCATATTCCATAAACATTAAGAAGGTTGCACCGTAAGGAATAAAACCACCGTGTAATGCGATACCGTTCATCATTGCTGACATACCAAATTCACGCACACCGTAGTTGATGTAGTTTCCATCCACGTTTTCAGTCGCACGGATTGGTTTTGAACCAGACCATAATGTTAAGTTTGAGCTTGCTAAGTCTGCTGAACCGCCTAAGAATTCAGGTAAAATATGAGCGTAAGCTTCGATTGCATTTTGAGAAGCTTTACGGCTTGCAATACTTGCTGGGTTAGCTTGTAATTGTTCAATAAATGCTTGTGAATCTTTTGCCCAGTTTTCTGGTAAATCGCCATTTACACGACGTTTGAATTCTTTTGCTAATTCAGGATATGCTGCTTCATATGCTGCAAATTTTGCATTCCATTCTTTTTCTGCCACTTCACCTTTCGCTTTTGCATCCCATTGTGCGTAAACATTTGCAGGAATTTCAAAAGGTGCGTGTTCCCAGTTTAAGAATTCACGTGTTGCTTGAATTTCGGCATCGCCTAATGGTGCACCGTGACAGTCGTGAGAATTTGATTTATTTGGTGAACCGTAACCGATAATAGTTTTACAAATAATTAACGTTGGACGAGATTTTTCTTGTTGTGCATTTTCAATAGCAACTTTGATTTGTTCTGCATCGTGGCCATCAACATTGCGGATTACTTGCCAGCCGTAAGCTTCAAAGCGTTGAGCAGTATCATCAGAGAACCAACCATCAACGTGACCATCAATAGAGATGTTGTTGTCATCGTAGAATGCGATCAGTTTACCTAATCCTAACGTTCCAGCTAAAGAACACGCTTCGTGTGAAATACCTTCCATTAAACAGCCATCGCCTAAGAAAGTATAAGTATAGTGATCAACGATATCGTGATCTTCACGATTGAATTGACCTGCTAATGTTTTTTCCGCAATTGCCATACCCACAGCATTAGTGATACCTTGCCCTAGTGGCCCTGTTGTGGTTTCAACACCTGGTGCGTAACCGTATTCTGGGTGACCTGGAGTTTTTGAGTGTAATTGACGGAATTGTTTTAAATCTTCGATTGAAAGATCATAGCCACTTAAATGTAATAAGCTATAAATTAACATTGAGCCGTGTCCATTTGAAAGAATGAAACGGTCACGGTTTGCCCATTTAGGGTTCGTTGGGTTATGAGATAAGAATCCACGCCATAATACTTCTGCGATATCTGCCATTCCCATTGGTGCACCTGGATGTCCAGAATTTGCTTTTTGAACAGCATCCATACTTAGTACACGGATGGCGTTCGCTAACTGTTTACGATCAGTCATTTTATTGCTCCTATATGATAAGAAATTGTGTTTGAATAATAAAACAGGAGAATTTTACACTATTTTGGGGATCAACTTCATATAATATTTTAAGAAAATGTGATCAAAATCACAGCAATAGATGTTCTCAATCATATATTGTTTGATATTTGACTAAAATAAAGTGTTTATCAGCATTTTTGATAGAAACTAAACATTCGTATCTTAATGTAAGTGTATTTTTTATGAAAAAGAGGAGGTATAGACACATATTCTTGTAGGAAAGCAAGAATTGAAGAGCATAACATAAAAATAATTTGTTCTTTTGATTAAAATTTCATTTTTGCTTGAAATCTCACAAAATCACATAATTTATTTTTTATACTACATTATGGATTTACAGAAAAGTTATTTTGTTTGTACAATCGAAACGTTTCTATGTCAATAAAACTGTAGGAGTTTACTATGAAAAAAACACTAATTACGTTAGGGTTAGCTGCTTTATTAAGCACAAGTGCATTTGCTGAAAAGGTTCAAGTTGGTGTAGTGATGAAATCACTTGCTAATGAATTTTGGAAGACTGTAGAAATCGGTGCAAAGGAATATGCAGACAAAAATAAAGATGTTTTTGAAATGGAAGCTATTGGTTTAAAAGACGAAAGCGATGTAGATACTCAGATCAATACGCTTGAAAGTTTTATTACTAAGCAAAAAGATATTATTGCTGTGGCACCTTCTAATTCTGTTGCATTGATTCCGTCAATCAAACGTGCATTAGATGCGGGAATTATTGTTGTAAATTTCGATGTTCGTTTAGATAAAAAAGCCTCACAACAAATGGGGTTACCTGACGACTTCTTATTTGTAGGTCCTAATAATGAACAGGGTGCGTATGAAGTAGGGGATTTCTTAGCTAAAAGTCTTCCTAAAAATGCAAAAGTATTCATTATTGAAGGAAATCCTGGTGCAGAAAATGCGATTGAACGTAAACGTGGCTTTATGAAAGTGGTAGAAGAAAATCAATTAAATTTACTTGCCTCTCGTACGGCTCACTGGGAAACCGAAGAAGCTAATACAGTGATGACCAATCTTTTAACTAAATATCCAGATGTTCAAGGTGTAATGTGTGCGAATGACTCTATGGTTTTAGGCGTTGTTAAAGCTATTGAAGCAGCAGGGAAAAGTGGACAAATTAAAGTGGTTGGTTTTGATAATATTGCACCAGTACAGGATCTAATGAAAAAAGGTAAAGTATTAGCAAGCGAAGATTTCTTTGGGAAAGATTTAGCAGTTAATGCGATCAAAACGGGTTTACGAATTCATTCTGGCGAAAAATTATCAGGCTGGGTAAAAACACCCGTTAAATTAGTTACAGCGGAAGATCTTAAAAAATAAATGAGTTTAGCAGTAACTAAATTAAAAAATAGCCACTTATTTATTTTATGGTAAGAATAAGTGGTTGTTTTTTATAACGCGTTATTTTACTTAACCATAAATAAGGATGTATCAATGAGTGATAATTATTTACTTAAACTCTCCAATATATGTAAAAGCTTTTCAGGTGTTAAGGTTCTAGAAGGGATAAATTTAAATATTCGAGCAGGAACCTGTCACGTTCTTGCGGGGGAAAATGGAGCAGGGAAAAGTACCCTTATAAAAATGATTTGTGGTTATCATCAACCAACCTCAGGGGAAATGTTGCTCGATAATAAACCTTTTTTACCAAAAACACCTTTTGACGCTATTTCATTAGGGATAAATGCGGTTTATCAGGAGCTGAATTTATTACCTAATTTATCCGTTGCTGAAAATTTATTTTTTGACAATTTACCTCGAAATACATTTGGTTTTGTGGATAAAAATAAGCTTTATGTTCAAACGAAAGAAGCTCTTGCTCAATTTGATTTAGATATTTCTCCAGATACTCCTGTTTCTCAGCTTGGTATTGCTTATATGCAAATGATAGAGATCATTAAAGCGTTAAGTAAGAATGGTAGAATACTCATTTTAGATGAACCTACTGCGACGTTAACGCCGAAGGAAATAGAAAAATTATTTTCTATCCTGAAACGTTTGAAAGAGCAAGGCGTAACACTAATTTACATTTCACATCGTTTAAATGAATTAAAAGAAATTGGTGATGATATTAGTATTTTACGCAATGGTGTCGTTGTGAAAAGTTGTCCGATTGATGAAATTTCAACAGAAGAAATGATTAAAGAAATGATAGGGCGTCAAATGGAAGAGGAATATCCTTTTGATGAAAGCATTCAAATTGGTGAAATAATTTTTGAGGCTAAAAACATTACAACGAATAAAATTAAGAACATCAATATTTCGGCAAGACGAGGGGAAATACTGGGTATTGCTGGGCTTGTTGGTGCAGGACGAACCGAGTTTTTACGAGCAATTTTTGGTGCTGATAAGAAATCAACTGGTGAATTGTTTATTTATGGTGAGCGAAAAATTATCAAAACACCAAAAGATGCTGTGAATTGTGGCATCAATTTTGTTAGTGAAGATCGTAAGCATCAAGGTTTGGTGTTAGATTTTGAAATTTTTAAAAATATCAGTTTAGCGACCATAAAAGAGTATGCAAAAGGCGGTGTACTAGAGCAAGATCTTGAACGTCAAGATAGTAACCATTATCGTGATCTTCTCAATATAAAATCATCGTCTGTAGAGCAAAAAGCAGTTAATTTATCTGGTGGAAATCAACAAAAAGTCATTTTTGCAAAATGGTTAAAAGCAGCAGGTAACATTTTATTACTTGATGAACCAACACGAGGCATTGATGTTGGGGCGAAATACGAAATTTATTTATTACTTAATGAATTGGCTAAACAAGGTAAAGCAATCATCGTTGTTTCATCAGATATCCACGAATTGATGGGAATTTGCCATCGTATTGTTGTAATGAGTAACGGTGAAATTAGTGGTGAATTAACACGCGAGCAATTTGAATCTACCAAATTATTAAGTCTTTCCTATCAAAATTATTTATCTTAAAGTGAGGTTATTATGACAGCGATTGAAAATAACAAAAGTTCGACATCAAAAAAAATCACAAGAGCCTTGCTAAAAGAGGCTGGAATAGGCGTGGCATTAGTCATATTATTGATCTTTTTTACCTTAGCTCATAGTAAGTTTATGACGATGAGCAATGTATCTAATATTTTAACTCAAATTAGTATTAACACAATCATTGCGGCGGGAATGACTTTCGTTATTCTTCTCGGTGGAATTGATTTATCCGTTGGGGCAGTACTTGCTCTTTGTGCTGTGGTGAGTGCTAAAATATTAACATTTGCTGCTTTTCCTCCTTTTGTCGCAATCTCACTTGCTGTGATTGCTAGTATTATAGCTGGATTATTTTGTGGGCTAATTAGTGGAGCAATTTGTGAAAAATGGAAAATACATTCATTTATTGTGACATTAGGAATGCTGAATATTGCTCGTGGACTCGCCTTAGAAATTGCTGACGCTCGTACTATTTTTGGCTTTCCAATGAGTTTTAATAGTTTTGGTGCAATGACAATTTTTAATGTCCCTGTTATTTTTATTATTGCGATATTGGTTGTGATTATTGGTGGCTTAGTCTTGAGTAAAACTGTCTTTGGAAGAATGATTTACGCTATTGGTAATAATGAAGAAAGTGTGCGTTTATCAGGGCATAACCCAGTAAAATATAAAATTATTGCTTTTGCTATTTGTGGCGGAGCGACAGGGCTTGCTGCGATTATGTATATGTTACGCTTAAATATTGCTAACCCTATCTTAGGTACAGGATTTGAATTAAATGCGATTGCTGCTGTGGTTATTGGTGGTACCTCACTATTTGGTGGTAAAGGATCAATGCTTGGTACATTTTTAGGTGCTTGTATTATGGGCGTACTTGGAAATGGTTTATTGTTAATGGGGCTTGGTGATTTCACACGTCAAATTATTACCGGTATTGTCATTATTTTAGCGGTTATTTTAGACACTTATCGTGGTCGTTTAGAAAAACGTTTAACCGATTAGTTTTTGTTGGTAATTGTTACAGAGATTAGAATAAAAAACTTGTTTTCTTCATTGATTTTAGGTAAAATTCGGTCTCTTTTTGGTGCTGAGGCATACTCAGTGTTTTTAAATTCGTGTGGTGTTGGGGTACATTTTGTACGGCTCAATGGCGACACGGTCTCAACAGAGGTTTTCTATAATGAAACAAGGTATTCATCCTAAATATGAAGAAATTACTGCAAACTGTTCTTGTGGTAATGTTATTAAAGTTCGTTCAACTGCGGGCAAAGACTTAAACTTAGATGTGTGTGGTAAATGTCACCCATTCTATACTGGTAAACAACGTGTTGTTGATACTGGTGGTCGAGTAGAACGCTTTAACAAACGTTTCAGCATCTTAGGTTCAAAAAAATAATTTAGTTTTTTGAATTTATAAACCCTGCTTTTTAGCAGGGTTTTGTTTTTTGTATGCGGTCATATTTTTATAACTTTTTACAAAAAATTATATTTTAATTGTATCCTTCGAAATCAAAACCGTCCTGTTCTCATCAAACGGATTTAACGCATTGATCATCATTATTTTTTCAAATCCAAAAATATCTTCACATTTAATCTCGATAAGTTGGACTTTTTGTTGAGAAATCAACGAACTGAGTTGCGTACCTTTCAACAAATAATGATTAGAGCAGTACCACTGATTTTCTTTTAAAAAAAGTAAATTACCAATCGTACAATCACTGATAAAGCCATTGTTAATAATGATAATTTCATCACAATTTGAGTTTTTTAAATTATCAAGTTTTTGGCGATCAGCGTATTTAAACTGATAATCCAAATCTTGCGTATAAATACATTGAAATGTTTGGATTTTTTTCGAGTTATAAGGATAAAAATTCACCTCAAAATCACTTGCATTATAATCAAGACGACAACGTACAAGCCCTTGTTGAAACTGCGTAGGAATTGCAAATTTTGATAAAAATGTAACCGCTTGATTTGAGTGAAAATAGTTTTTCATTGCATAATCAAGGCGTTGTTGATGAAACTCAATATTTTGTATTTTTCCATCAATAATCGCAAGGGTTTCAAATAGAGGATATTGGCACATAAACTTTCTCTAAAATCTCGTTATATTCATCATCAAGTTTACTTTGTGAAGTAACTCCTCCTCCACTGCGGAATAAAAATTGTTCCCCCTGTTTTTCTATATAACGAATTGCAACAGCACTTTCTAAACTTTCGCCATCAAAATAACCAAAAACGCCAGTGTAGTAGCCTCTTTCCTGCTTTTCGGCCTGTTGAATAATTTCAACTGTTTTCACTTTGGGAGCACCACTAATTGAGCCAGCAGGTAATAATTTAGCTAATAATGATCCAATTTCATCTTGCCAGTTTTCAGCTAATTGCCCACAAATTTCAGAGCTGGTTTGATAAATTGCTCCTTTATGGGTGGTTAGTTTTTCAAGATATCGGTATTTGGTTACTTCAATATTGTGAGCCACAATGGAAAGATCGTTTCGGATCAAATCTACAATCGTGTTATGCTCGGCAATTTCCTTTTCATTTTCAAGCAATAGCTGTTTAGCATTAGGTTCATCAGCGTTAATTGTTCCTTTCATTGGATAGGAAAATATCTGATTGTCCTTAATGCGGACAAAAGTTTCAGGCGAGAAGCAGACAAATTGATCGTTCAGCCATAACTTATATTTAGCTTGAGTGTTGAAAAATAATTCTTCTAAACTGAAATTAGTTTGAATTGCTGTTGGATAAGTCAGATTAAGTAGATAGCTATTACCTGCTTGAATATGTTGTTTAACTAACTCAAAGCCTTGTTGATAGTTTGCATATTCCATTGGTGTAAATGAAAACTCAAACGGTTTTGTGATTCTTTTTTCTTCATTTATATTATTTTTGCAAAAAAAGGAAAAAATAACACCGCTTGTATATGTTTGTTCAAGTGGCATAATTAACGGTTTTTGCTGTTCAAAGTCAATGAGGAAGAAAAAAGGGGATTTTTGTTTGCCAAATTGATTGGCTATTTGAATAAAATTTTGCATTAAAATATTTTGTAATAAAAGTCGTTACGTTACAGCTATTTTAACTGTTTGTAAGTTATTTTGCGACGAAGTTTTATTTTTATTAAATTTATATTGAACTTTTTATCATCAATAGCGTCTGAATAAGTGCTAGATACTTTTGAAGTAAGCAGTTTTTTTCATTTCCTTAGTAAGATTAAGTTACCTCCAGTATCCGATTGATACTGGGGTTTTTCTTTATACAATTTTATTTTTAATGTGGAATACTCATTAAACCAAAGGCAAGTATAAATAAAAATTGTTGAATTTCTTGATCCGATAATTCTCGTTCATTAAGCATCACCTTGCCATTGTCTATGGCTAATTTTACGTTGATATTTTTATCATCAACAATAGCAATTTCACTTTGTTTCGCATCACTGATTAGTTTCTCAATAGCGACTTTGGCAAAATCATTGGCTTCTTGCTCGGTTTTCTTATCTAATAATGCTTTTTGTTTAAACATTAGTTGAAATGCAGGAATATTCAAATTAACATCAAGAGCCGATTGTTTTAGGATTGTAAGAATATCCTGTTGAGATTGAACGAGTTCAGGATCAAACTTATCTGCATTCAGAACTAATTTTAGTCCACTTTTACCTTGTCCATTTTTTAATGATAACTCATTGATATTAAATGTTAATCCTTTTGATATGGCTTCAATAATATATTCATCATTTAGTGGATTATCGCTTGATTCATCATCAAAGTGTTCAGTTGCGATATCCCAAGCCTCAGCATTGCCTTTTAAATCAATATTTAATGCCATTTTTCCTAGATCTTGACTAATTCCATTCTTTTGTATAACAAGATCCATTTCGATATCTGCATTACCAAGATATTCTTCGCTATCTACTCTGTTTTTACCAATAGATTTAATATCTTTTATCACAAATACTTCTTGTTCAGGTGATGTTAATTGAAATTCTTTTACATTAAAAACATAATCGCCTAACTCTAAATTAGGATATTGATCACTTACTGTTGTAGCATTATATTCAATCTCTTTCAGCGTACCTTTTACTGAGTTTGGATAATTAAAGGTAATAGATTGATTTTTAAGGTTTAAATCTCCAATATTATTTTTATCAAAATCAAATACGACAGTCGTCTTTTCAGTTTCAAAATTGTCTGTTTTTGCAGGATTTATGGTCAGATTACCTTCGTAGCTACGATCATAATTCACATTCATTTGAGAAGTTAATGCGATATTATCTTTGAAGATATTTTGTGTATTTTCAACGGCAAGTAACGAACCTTCAATATTTGCCATAACAGGTAATAGTTTACCTTTAACTAAGCGATCAAGAGGTAATGGGCCGTGATTAAGTTTATCTTGTCCCTTGAATTTATAAGTTTCACCTTCAGGTGTTGTAAGCACTAAATCATAGCTAAAATCAGAATTGAAAAAATGACGTTCAAATTTCTGATTTTGTATTTTAAGTTTTATATCATGAGGAATAGCTTTTTTAAATTCTTTATTCACTTCTGCGATTAGATTCTCATAATATTCTTCAGCTTGCGTACCTGTGTACCAAGCACCACCAATTTGGACAACCCCTACTACTGCAATTAAAGAAATTGCAATTTTTGATAATTTCATAGTATTTCCTTAACAATAAAGTTCTTGAATAAGTTGAATGTTTTGTTTTAAGTAGCATTTGCTTTTTAAATAAGTTTGAAGAGCTTGCCAATGAGGTATATTAAGCTTGCTTAGATCAGTAAATAGCTTAAATAGTTGCTCATTTTCATTAGGTAAAAGACGAATAACATCAGCTAGATTTTGCTCAAATTGATATTGTTCAGTTCTTGTGAATTTTGAGGTATCACAAGCGGTTATATTTTTTACTTTTTTTGCAATTTCATCAGAACGACCAACAAAATAGCCACGCTCTGCTTTGCTTAATGCACTGAAATACATTCCATCAAGCATTGGTAATTCATTTAAAAATTGAATTAGAGTGCTTAAATCACCTGTTTTTAGCTCTAATTCAATTTCACAAATGCGATCTTTTCCCCATTTATTTTCTACCCAACCTTGATCAAGTGCGATTTCAATTTCACTCTCTTGATAGTTAATAAGCCAGCAAGTGCGGGTAACATCAGTGCTGAATACTTTTTCTAGTGAATGATGAATATACTCAACATCAGGAAATTGTAAATTAAAGTGAGAATTGAACCGCTTAAAATCAGGTTTTTCATCGGCCAAATCTAAATTATATTCAGGGCGAATATGCAAACCACCCACGATTTCCCCTTTAGTTTTTAGGGTCATTTCACAATTTTGATTCACCTTTCTAACACGTAATCCCATTTTTTGTTTTGCAAAAAAAAGCGCTGGCGTATCGTAATAGGTGTTTGCTAACGCATTTGTTTCTGTTGAAACGATAGATTGTGTCGCAAGCCAAGTTTGTATCGCCTGAATATTTTCAGGCTCGATCATAATTTTTAGTTCAATTTCATTTTGCATAGTATTCGCTTATCGTTGGGTAGAAAGTTAGTTTATAGCACTTTTACAATCGCATCACATAAACTATCAATATTATCTGCTGTGATTCCAGCTACATTGATACGTCCTGAGCGTACGGCATAAACAGCAAACTCTTCTTTTAAGCGATCTACTTGTACGGGTGTTAAACCACTAAATGAGAACATTCCGTTTTGTTCAATGATAAAATCAAAATTTTGGGTTGCCCCTTTTTCTTTTAATAATGCGACAAATTGATAACGCATTTGCTTGATTCGATCACGCATTTCGCCTAATTCAGTAATCCAGCTTGCTTTTAATTCTTCATCGCCTAAAACAGTTGCAACGGTATTCGCCCCATGAGACGCAGGGTTAGAGTAGAGTACACGGATAATGCGTTTCACTTGACTAAACGCATTGTTTGCAATTTCTTCATTATCTGCAACTAATGTAAACGCACCGACACGTTCGTTGTATAAACCAAAGTTTTTAGAATATGAACTAGCAACCAATAATTCACGATGATTTTTCACGAATGAACGTAAACCGTAAGCATCTTCTTCTAAGCCGTTCGCAAAGCCTTGATAAGCAAAGTCAAAAAGTGGAAGCCATTGTTTTTCAGCAGACATTTTCGCTAAAATATCCCACTGTTCAGGAGTTGGATCGATCCCTGTTGGGTTATGGCAACAGCCGTGAAATAACACCACATCACCTGCTTCTGCTTGGCTTAAATCAGCGATTAAATTATCCCAATCTAACGCTTTCTTTTCAGCGTCATAATAACGATAACCTTTGATATTGATCCCAACTGCATCAAAAATAGCATTGTGATTTGGCCAAGTAGGGGTTGAAATCCAAATATTTTTTACATTTGTGTGGCGTTTAATAAACTCTGCAGCAATACGCAATGCACCAGTTCCACCTAAACTTTGAGCGGTTTTAGCACGTTTTTGAGAAATGACATCAGCATTTTCACCAAATAAAAGGGTTTGAGTATGTAAATTATAATCAGCAACACCATCAATAGTGAGGTAATTTTTGGTATTTTCTTTTGCAAGTAAACGGCGTTCTGCTTCTTTTACTGCTTTGACAATAGGAGTTTCACCCTGTGCATTTTTATAAACACCGATACCTAAATTGATTTTATGTGAACGAGTATCCGCTTTAAATGCTTCGCCTAAACCTAAAATAGGATCGGCTGGTGCTGCTTGAATATGTTTAAACATAGTTTTTCCTTTTAATGTTGTGTTATAGACGCACGATTATACGAGTATTTTTTGAAATTGATAAGAGAAAGCGGTCAGATTTTTGTGTTTTTTTGCAGATTTTGAAATAGTGGTCGGAGCAGTGGTATAAATTCAATTTTTTACACTTTCAAAATGCTTCAAAACCTTTCATTTTTGGCTATTTTGAAAGATAAGCAATATAAAATATTCATACAAATGTACTGGTTGGAAAATACACTGAAATTTTAAATTAAAATAATTATCAATAAAAATGTTGAAAAAAGTGTAAAAAAATAAGAATGAATTTTATTTTTTTATAAAATAAATTGGTTGTTTTTTTAAGTTATTTAATTGATTTTAAACGAAAATATTGTGTGATAGCTATCACATTTTTAATAAAAATAATTTGATAAGAATTATTTTTTGAATAAAATTTTCTTGCCTATTTAGATGGGTATAAAAAGTGTTAGTTTGTAGATTATGATTATGGAGATAGTTATAATGATGATGACGATGATAGATAGTTTTTTAATCAGGATTAATAATTAGAGGGATACGTTTATGCAAGAGCAAAAAAATAATCCAGTTTTAGATTTAATTCTTGATTCTATTTATATAGTAACTGTTGTATTTTATTTTAGAATGAGTGCTAAGTTAGGTTATTCTTACTCTGATGTACTTGTTTATACCGATGCAATCTTCTTTGGTTGTGCAGGTGGAATGGTAGGCTCTATTTATAGCTTAAAACGAGGCATAAAAGTTAATAAATATTTATCTGTAAAAGCATTTGTAATTTATTGGTTGATATTTTTTACAGGCATGTGTTTTTTCGCTTGATTAAAATAATCAAACAAAATTAAGATAAACAAAAGCCGATAACTTTTTAGCTATCGGCTTTTTTAACCACACTAAATAAAGCGTACAAATTTAACCTATATAAACCTATGCCCAATTGATAAATAAAATCAATTTTATTATTTGTATATCCATTTGATTTAAAAGTAAAAGTTATGTGATTTTTGTCACATTTTTAATAAAAAATATTTGATGAAAATAGTTTTTTTAATAGAATTCTCTTGCCATATATTCATATGGATATAAAAATTGATTATTTTAATGCTTTTGATGATTGGTCTTACGAAAATTGCTAAAAATGAGGTGTTTTTATGAAAGATAGTCAATATAAACGAGGTAAAATATCTTGGAATTGGACTTTTACTTTGAGTACGCTTTATACTGGTTCTATTTTAGTTTATTTTAGAGTAAGTGATACGGTAACTCATGGTGTTACTTATATTTTTGCGGATTATACACAATATACGGATATTATTTTTATCGCTTTAACAATAGGTATTTTAGATAACAATGATGTTTTAAAAGAAGGTAAATGGACTAAGTATTTATTACCTAGACCTAGACCGATGGCAATTTGTTGGATGATCTTCTTTTGGAGCACCTATCTTGTGAGTGTTTTTAAATCATATTATATGTAAAGATCGTGTATGCAAGAGCAAAATAATAAATCTTGAATGAGATAAAAAAACGAGCAATAAGAATACTTATTGCTCGTTATATTTATAACCTTTACAGAGAGATTAAGCGACAGAGGCAGATAGCATCCATACTAATTTTTCTTGCTCTTTAATGTAATCGCTCATTTGAGAAGCCGTTCCTTCATCATCTGCTTCACTCGCCATTTCCATTACTTCGCGTTGTTGTTTTAATAAAATTTGGAAACCTTCTAATGTGCCAGCTAAACAACCTTTTGCATCGCTTACAGCAATATCTTCTTTGATACGAGATGTTTCTAAATATTGGCTAAATGCGTTATTAGGTGTTTGACCTAAGGTTAAAATACGTTCTGCAATTTCATCTACTTTAATCACCAAATCGCTATAAATTTCTTCAAATTTAGCGTGTAATTCAAAGAAGTTTACCCCTTTGATATTCCAGTGATAACCACGTACGTTAGTATAAAAAACTTGATAGCTTGCTAAAAGATTATTTAATTCAACAGCGATATTGTTTGATGCTTGCGTATTTAAACCGATGTTATTGATCATTGTGTTCTCCTTTTTAAAATTTAATGTAATCGAATCTTGTGTCAGGGATATTCCTGATGAGTTGTGTACATTATAGACTTAAATGAAAAATTTGCTAGCTATTAGTTTAATAGATTTTGGTTATTATTTAATCGTAAATGATAGCTTTTATCATTTGCGTTTTGTTTTACGAAATGAAAATAGTATTTTATAATCAAGAAAATAGATAAAAGAGAACGAATATGAAAGCAAATTATTATATTGGTGTAATGTCAGGTACAAGTTTAGATGGCGTAGATCTCGCCTTAGTAGATTTTGCAACGTCGCAACCAACCTTAAAAGCCAGTCATTTTGTGGCAATGCCAAACGAGTTACGAAATGACTTGTTCAAGTTATGTTCAACGGGTGAAACTACTTTACAGCAACTGGGCGAGTTAGATCATCGTTTAGGAAAATTATATGCTGAGGCGATCAATCAATTTTTAGTTTTGAATAACTTAGATGCGGAGCAGATTGAAGCCATTGGTTGTCACGGACAAACAATTTGGCATTCACCACGAACCACCTATCCATTTACCACCCAAATCGGCGATGCAAATATTATCGCAGCAAAAACGGGGATTACGACAATTGCTGATTTACGTCGTAAAGATATGGCATTTGGTGGACAAGGTGCTCCACTTGTGCCAGCCTTTCATCAAGCGGTCTTTTTTGATCCAAAATTTGCAACAGTGGTGTTAAATATTGGTGGGATCAGTAATATCTCGGTGTTAATGCCAAATCAACCCGTCATTGGCTATGACACTGGTGTCGGTAATCTTTTATTAGACGCTTGGATTGGAAAACATCTTAATCAATCTTATGATAAAAATGGTGACTGGGCAAAAACAGGAAAAGTGAATAGTGAATTATTAAGGTTACTATTAGATGAGCCATTTTTCTCTCAAGAACCACCAAAAAGTACTGGGCGAGAATTATTTAACCTTACTTGGCTAGAACAAAAAATTGTAAATTTTGAGAAAAATCACACCGCTTGTTCCCCGAAAGATATTCAACGAACCCTTGTTGAATTTACAGTTCAAAGTACGGTACAAGAATTATTGAGATTAAACACGCAATCATTGCCTTGCCGTTTGTTAGTGTGTGGTGGTGGAGCGAAAAATCCCCTTATTATGCAAGGTTTCACAGAATTGCTCCCCCAATGGAAAGTCAGCACCACCACAGAGTATGGATTAGATCTTGATTATGTTGAAGCTGTTGCTTTTGCGTGGCTAGCTTATCAGCGTATACATAATTTACCTTCTAATATGCCGAGCGTCACAGGGGCGAGCAAAGCTGTGAGTTTAGGGGTGATATATCCTAAATGATTTGAGTTGTCGACAGATTGTCGATAACTGAATTTAAAAACAAAGTTATTCAAAGTGGGGTACAATTTGTACCCCGTTTACATCAATGGTTATAAGCAATTGCAGACAAAGAAAAATAATCATAAAATTGCAAAATGACACAACGACAATGCGTGCATTGTCGCTACAATTTTCACACAGAGAAAATAAAATGACACAGCAAAACCTATTAAATTCACTGGCTCAGATGATAACCGAGCAACGTAATCCAAATTCACAAAATATCGATCAACTTTCAGCGTTAGAAATTGTGACGCTCATCAATAATGAAGATAAAAAAGTGCCTGTGGCGATTGAAAAATGTTTGCCACATATTGCCTTAGCAGTAGATAAGATTGTAGATGCGTTTCAACAAGGCGGACGGTTAATTTATATCGGAGCGGGAACAAGTGGACGTTTTGGGGTACTTGATGCGTCAGAGTGTCCACCGACCTTTGGCGTTTCTTCGGAAATGGTTAAAGGGATTATTGCAGGGGGCGAACAGGCGATTCGTAATGCGGTTGAAGGGGCGGAGGATAGTCAAATAGCCAGTATTGAAGATTTGAAACAGATCCAATTTTCAGAAAAAGATGTTTTGGTTGGCATTGCAGCCAGTGGGCGAACACCTTATGTGATTAGTGCGTTAAGTTATGCAAAACAGCTTGGGGCAACGACTGTGGCGATGGTGAGCAATCCAAACAGTAAAATGGTAGAAATTGCGGATATTGCGATTGAAACCCTTGTTGGGGCAGAAGTTTTGACGGGATCTAGCCGAATGAAGTCAGGCACCGCACAAAAATTAGTGTTAAATATGCTGACAACAGCAAGTATGGTGCGAATGGGAAAATGCTATCAAAATTTAATGGTTGATGTAAAAGCGAGTAATGAAAAGCTCAAAGCAAGGGCAGTGCGTATTGTTATGCAAGCGACAGAGTGTGATAAAGAACAGGCTGAACGTGTGCTAAAAGAAGCGGATAATCATTCAAAATTAGCGATTATGATGATTTTAAGTGGTTTGCCAAAACAAGAGGCTAAATTATTATTAGAAAGCAATCAAGGTAAGCTAAGACAAGCAATAAAATGATAATTTTATACCCTTATAATATGAAAATTATAAGGGTATTTTCGTTAAATCATTTTTAAGAATAATTCTAAAACCTGAGTGTCGTTAGTGAGTTCAGGATGAAATGAGCAAGCAAGAAGATTGCCTTGTTTAGCAAGGACAACGTGATCGTCAATTTGAGCTAAAACCTCAACTTGATCACTGTTTATCTCTGCAATATAAGGGGCTCGGATAAACACTGCTGGCACAGTTCCTTTTAGTCCTTTTATGGTTAAATCTGTTTGAAAACTTGCGATTTGTCGCCCAAAAGCGTTACGTTGTACCGTTATATCCATCAGATTAAGATGTGAACTCTCGCCACCAACAATATGTTTAGCAAGCAGAATCATTCCAGCACAAGTGCCGAATAGCGGTCGATTTTTAGCAAAATTTTGCAAAGCTTTGATAAAACCATATTCACGCATTAACTTGCCAATTGCTGTGCTTTCACCACCAGGTAAAATGATTGCATCTAATTGTTCTAATTGATCCACTTTTTTAACTGCCACAGCAGTTGCCCCTAGTTTTTCAATTTGAGCAAGATGTTCTGAAACAGCCCCTTGCAATGCCAACACTCCAATTTTTAAGTGAGAATAATCGTTCATTTTAGATTACCAACCACGTTCTTGCATTCTATCTTCAAGGCTTAATTTTGAAATCTCAATACCTTTCATCGCTTCGCCTAAATCTTCCGATAAACGTGCGATTAAATCAAAATCACGATAATGGGTGGTTGCTTGAACAATTGCTCTCGCAAATTTTTCAGGATTTTCTGATTTAAAAATGCCTGAACCAACAAACACACCGTCAGCACCAAGTTCCATCATTAGAGCCGCATCAGCAGGAGTTGCAACGCCACCAGCAGCAAAGTTTACCACAGGTAATTTTCCTAATTGTTTGATTTGTAATAATAATTCAAAAGGTGCACCTAAAAGTTTTGCTTCTGTCATCAATTCATCATTGGTCATTGAAACCACTTTACGCACTTGGGCATTGACTTTACGCATATGACGAACGGCTTCCACGATATTTCCCGTTCCTGGTTCGCCTTTGGTACGCAACATTGCCGCACCTTCACCGATACGGCGTAACGCTTCACCTAAGTCACGACAGCCACACACAAAAGGCACGGTAAAATCACTTTTTAACAAATGAAATTCTTCATCGGCAGGGGTTAGCACTTCGCTTTCATCAATGTAATCCACCCCCATTGCTTCCAGAACACGGGCTTCTGTGATGTGTCCGATACGTGCTTTCGCCATAACAGGAATAGACACCGCATCCATTACTTCTTTCACAATTTTAGGGTTTGCCATACGAGCGACCCCTCCAGCTTTACGGATATCAGACGGCACACGCTCTAACGCCATAACTGCAACTGCACCCGCTTGTTCAGCAATGCGTGCTTGTTCGGCATTCACAACGTCCATAATTACGCCACCTTTTTGCATTTGTGCCATACCACGTTTTACTAGATCTGAACCGATAATAGTGTTTGTCATTTTAAGTTCCTCTTATTGAAGTGATTGTAAGAATTGGCTTCATTTTTAGGCAATATTGAACTTGTTAAAAGTGTCAGATTTTAATATAGTTATGGGGTCAGTTTTTATAAGGAATAAAACTATGCAACTTATCGCCTACACCATCAAGAAACAAAATTCACAGCCACTTTATCAGCAGTTAATCGATCAAATAAAATCGGCTATTCACGAACAGCGGTTACAAAAAGGGGATAAATTACCCTCAAAACGCCGTTTGTCGCAATATTTACAGATCAGTCAAAATACCATTGAAACCGCCTATTCACAGCTGATCGCAGAGGGTTATATCGAGAGTGTGTCAAAGGTGGGCTTTTTTGTGAATGTGCAGGCGGGAGATACGTTATTGGATAAGCGGTCAGATTTTTGTAAAAATTTGCAAAAATCACCAAAAATCACACCGCTTAACAAATCACAATATAAGGTGGATTTTAACCCAAATCGGATCGATAGCCAGCATTTTCCCTTTGAAAAATGGAAGAAATTAAGCAAGCAGATTTTAAATAAAAGCCACCGTCATTTATTGCATTTAAGTGATACGCAGGGCGATTTATCGTTAAGAGAACAGTTGGCAAGCTATTTGAGTGCATCTCGCGGGGTGCGTTGTGAAGCAGAGCAGATTATGATTACTTCTGGGGTAGAGCAATTGATTCAGTGCTTGATGTTAATTTTAGAGCAGAAATATTCTAAACCTCTTGTTTATGGTATGGAAGAGTTTGGTTATCGAATCGTAGAGAATGTATTAAGACTTTATCAAAAACGATGGGTTAAGCTATCTATAAATGCAGAAGATAAGCGGTTAGATTTGGCGGATTTTTTGCAAAAAAATATTGATGTTGCTTATCTGACGCCTTCACATCAATATCCTTTTGGGAGTGTGTTAAATATAGAACAACGCCAGCAGTTATTAGAATGGGCAAAAGAGAAGCCGACTCGTTATCTGATTGAAGATGATTATGATGGCGAATTTCGTTATCAAGGTAAGCCGATTCCTTCGCTACAAAGTTTAGATCAAGCGGATAAAGTGATCTATTTTGGATCGTTGTCTAAGTTGTTAATGCCGTCGATTCGTATCAGTTTTATGGTGTTGCCCAAATCATTATTACAAGATTATCAACCGATTAAACAACATTTTAATTGTTCGGTATCACGCTTAGATCAGCAAATGGTCTGTTTATTTATGCAACAAGGATTTTTTGAGCAACATATCAATCGAATGCGAAAATTATACCGCAACAAGATGGAGCAACTTTGTCGTGTTTTAACGCCATATAGTCACAAAATCACTTATTATGGTGAAAGTTCAGGGTTTTATTTATTGATTGAATTGAAAAATGAAACTCGATCATCAAAACAGTTAATGGACTTAGCCGAACAGAGTAAAATTAAAATTTATCCTATAAATTGGCAAAATAAGCCCTTATTTGTGCTTGGTTTTGGGGATTTGAATGAAAGAGAGCTGGAACAAGGAATAGCGATTTTATTGGAAAATTGGGGAGTTAAAAAAGATTAGTTTTCTTCTCTTTTTTATCTGGTTTATTCAAAAAGAGAAGAAAATGAAAAATATCTATTTTTATTTATTACAAAACTAATCGTTCCTTTTGGAGTAGCAAAAGGTGTTAATCTTCTTAATAAGATTCTTTTTGCTGGTGATGAATATCATCTCGCATTACGAGGCTTCGTATTTATCGGGCGAAAAGTATTTAAAAAATAAAGTTGAGTTTGCAGTTAATTGCTTATTGAAGAAGGTATAACAAAATAAGCACAATTATAGGTTTTTGATAAAATTAAAATACTTTAGGTTAACGATTTGTTTAATTTGGAGATCGTTCCTAAATTTACACTGTAAAATTCGTATTACAAGCGGTCATATTTTTGTGAATTTTTGCAAATATGATAATAATTTAACCGAAGTAAATGATTTGGTTGTAACAAGATCAAAATTTATTTTTTTAAAAGATGATCTTTATAACTACATAAAGTAAAATAACCAAGTATTTGCCTTTTAAAGGTGTAGATTTTTTAAACTCAATGGAGATACCATTATGGCTATGAATAATATTCTTGGATTATTTGCTGAATCGCCTTTTAAACCATTACAAAAACATTCGCAAAAAGTAACAGAAAGCTGTGAATTACTTGTACCTTTTTTTGAACAAACTTTCGAACAAAATTGGGAAGAAGCAGAAAATTATCGCCATAAAATTGGAAGATTAGAACATCGTGCCGATTTATTAAAACGTGAAATTCGTTTAAAACTACCTCGTGGTTTGTTTATGCCAGTTGATCGCTCAGATTTATTGGAGCTTGTGACTCAGTTGGATAAATTAGCTAACTTTTCTAAAGATATTGCGGGACGTGTGATTGGTCGTCAATTATTGATTCCACAAGAATTACAACCTGCATTTTTACATTTTGTTGCTCGTAGTATCGATGCGGCAAAACAGGCTCATAAAGTAATTAGTGAAATGGATGAGTTATTAGAAACAGGATTTCGTGGTCGTGAGTTAACTTTTGTTAATGATATGATTGTTAAATTAGATGCAATTGAAGATGATACTGATCAGTTGCAACGTGTTTTACGTAAAGAATTATTAGGGCTTGAATCACAATTAAATCCTATTGATGTAATGTTTTTATATAAAATTATTGAGTGGGTTGGGGTTTTAGCCGATCAAGCTCAGCGTGTTGGTTCACGAATTGAACTGATGATTGCTAAATCCTAATACTTGGAGGAATTATGGAACTAATTCAACAATATGGTCATATTTTAATTCTGGTTACAGCTGTATTCGGATTTTTTATGGCCTTCGGAATCGGTGCTAATGATGTGTCAAATGCAATGGGAACATCTGTTGGCTCGGGTGTGTTGACTATTAAACAAACTATTATTATCGCAATTATTTTTGAATTTGCTGGGGCTTATCTTGCTGGTGGGGAAGTAACCCAAACGATTAAAGGTGGCATTATTGATATTAGTTTATATGCAGATATGCCAGATGTGCTTGTGTTGGGGATGATGGCATCTCTTTTCTCAGCTGGAACTTGGTTGCTTATCGCATCTCGTATGGGATGGCCAGTTTCAACAACACACTCAATTATCGGTGCAATTATCGGTTTTGGCTGTGTAACAGCGGGGGCTGGTGCAGTTGAGTGGGGCAAGATTACAGGCATTGTTGGTAGTTGGTTTGTTACACCTTTTGTTGCTGGTGTAGTAGCATATCTTATCTTTATCAGTACACAGCGTTTGATTTTTGATACTTCTGAACCTGTTAAAAATGCAAAAAAATATACGCCATATTATATGGGATTAACAGCATTGGTCATTAGTGTTGTTACAATGAAAAAAGGGTTAAAGCACATTGGATTACATTTAGAGTGGTCAGAAGTATTTATTATTTCATTTATTATTGGCATTCTTGCAACTATCGGGTGTTATTTTTATCTTAAGAGATCAGCATTTGAAAAAATTCAAACCAATGATTTTGCCAGTGTGGAAAAAATCTTTGGTATTTTAATGATTGCGACAGCTTGTGCGATGGCGTTTGCTCATGGTTCAAATGATGTTGCTAATGCGATTGGTCCATTGTCTGCTGTGGCTTCAATTGTAGAAACAGGTGGGCAAGTGGCTGGAAAAACAGAACTTGCACCTTGGATTCTACCTCTTGGTGGTATTGGAATTGTTGCAGGTTTAGTCATTCTTGGTTATAAAGTAATGGGAACGATTGGTACTGGGATTACTGAATTAACGCCTAGTCGTGGCTTTGCGGCACAATTTGCTTGTGCAACAACTGTTGTTATTGCTTCAGGAACAGGATTACCAATTTCTACTACACAAACACTTGTAGGTGCGATTTTAGGTGTTGGATTTGCTCGAGGCATTGCTGCACTAAATTTAAATGTTATTAGAAATATTGTGGCATCTTGGGTAATTACATTACCTGCTGGTGCAGTAATTTCGATTGTTATTTATCATATTTTAAATTTCATATTTCGTTAGAATATAAAAGGAAAACAAAAGGAAGTGTTACGACACTTTCTTTTTTAAATTATCATAAATGAGGGAAAAATGATTAAGCAACTCACTAAATGTACCGCGATCTTATTGATGGTAGCGAGTTTACCGATGTCACTTCAAGCAAGTGAATCACGTTATGTAACTGATGAATTAAACGAATACGTAAGACGTGGTGCGGGCGATAATTATCGTATTGCTGGGACGGTTAAAGCTGGCGAAAAAGTAACAGTTTTGGAAAAAAGAGGGAAATACTCACTCATCCAAGATTCAAGAAATCGCCAAGTATGGATTTTAAATAATAAATTAACTAATGAGCCAAGTGCAAAAAGCAGAATACCGACATTAGAAAAGCAAGTTGAAGAATTATCATTAAAATTAAATAAGATTGATGATGATTGGAATCAGCGAACAAAAGAGATTCGTCGTCGTTTAGGTCAAGCAGAGCAGCAAAGTAGTGATTTATTAGATATAAATGCACAATTAAAACGTGAAGTAAGTGTATTAAAGAATAAGAATAAAGAACTAGAAATTATGCAAGACGTTGAACAACGCGAGATAATGATCAAGTGGTTTATGTATGGTGGGATTGTGTTAGGTGTAGGTTTGTTACTTGGACTTATCATCCCATTCATTTTACCAAAAAGAAGACGTAATAATGGTTGGGTGTAATTGATGGCAACCTATATTGTTGGTGATTTACATGGCTGTTTTGATGAGTTAAAGCAGTTACTTCAAAAAGTTGATTTTAATCCTTGCAATGATGAACTTTTATTGACAGGGGATTTGATAGCTCGTGGAGAACAATCATTAGAATGTTTACGTTTTGTTAAATCATTAGGCGATCGAGCCACAACAGTATTAGGCAATCACGATTTACATTTATTAGCAACCAATCTCGGTATAAAATCTGCAAATTCACGAGATAATCTGACCGCTTTATTTCAAGCTGAAGATAGAGAAGAGTTATTAGATTGGTTGCGTAATCAACCTTTATTGGTAGAACATAAAAAGTATGGTTTTTTATTATCCCACGCTGGTATTAGTCCTGAGTGGGATTTACTTACTGCAAAAAACGCTGCTAAAGAAGTGGAAGTTATTCTACGAAGTGATCATTACGCTGAATTATTACAAAATATGTATCAAAATGAACCGCTTAATTGGCAAGATGAACTTACAGAAATTCAGCGTTATCGTTATACTATAAATTCTTTAACAAGAATGCGATTCTGCACTGCTCGAAAAGAATTAGATTTTCACTGCAAATTACCTCCAAAAGAAGCACCAGAAGAATTAAAACCGTGGTTTGAATTTGATAATCCACTTTATCAAACTCATAGTATTTTATTTGGACACTGGGCTGCAATGTTGGATTATCCGACTCCGAGTAATATTTATGCTCTGGATACGGGGTGTGTTTGGGGTAACAAACTCACAATGATTCGATGGGAAGATAAACAAATATTTACACAGAAAAAGCTAGATGTATTAAAAAATGCGTGATAAGGATAATTTGATGGTATTGATTATTGATAATCACGATTCTTTTACATTTAATTTAGTGGATTTATTTCGTAAAATTGGCTCTAGGGTCGATGTTATCTTAGTTGAAGATTTAGATTTAGCCATTGTTGAAAAATATAGTCATATTTTGATTTCACCAGGTCCTGATGTACCAAGATCTTATCCTAAATTATTTGAAATGTTGCAATGCTATGCTCAAACGAAATCTATTTTAGGTGTTTGTTTGGGGCATCAAGTATTATGTGAATATTTTGGTGGTGAACTGTATAACTTAAATAAAGTCAGACACGGACAAAGAAAGCAAATCCATTGTGTTAAACAAAACGCTATTTTTGACTCTCTTCCCTCACAATTTGATGTCGGTCTATATCACTCTTGGACTATCTCATCAGATTCTTTGCATTCTTCTTCACTTGACATTACAGCTATCTGTGACGAACAAGTTGTGATGGCAGTAGCACATCAAACATTACCAATCTATGGTGTTCAATTTCATCCTGAGTCATTTATGACAGAATTTGGAAAAGAAATATTATTAAATTGGCTAAGAATATAATATAAAAATAGAGAAAAAATTTTATTGAGTGTTATTTATGCTAATTTTGGTAGAGTATTGAACCATCTTTCAGTAAATAAAATATTGTTACTTTCATATTATTTAATATATTGATTTAATACAAATAATATAAATTTATTTGTTGTAATAAATCATTATTTCTAGGAAAATGAGCGTAATAGTATAAAAATATATTAAAGGAGGAATATAAATGAAAAAATCCCTTTTTTTATCGGCACTTATTATTTCTTTAGTCTACAATTTATTTATTCCTCAAAAAGATCTTTCTTTAATATTGTTTCCAGAAGTTATAAAGCAATTAAAGTCAAAAATTATATCTCCAGCTAATGATAAATATTCTCTTATGAGTAAGAATTATCGTTTAACTATTCCTACTGAAAATAAAAAATTGGATATATTTAGAGATATAGATGTAGATTTTATCTCATCATCTTATAAAAAACATATTGATTATTTTGAATTAAACGAGAATTAGACCTGTAATTCTTAATCTTTTTAAATATAATTAGATTGAATCTAAATGTTTGAATACTTAACCTATTTTTCTTCGGATATGAAGTATGAATAATAGTCGGTTATAAAAAATTTAGGTCAATTTAGGATATAAAAAAGCTCTTTTACATAGGTAAAGGAGCTTTTTGGTTATTGAAAATATTATTTTAACTCTATATATCTAACAACAATCTTGTTGGATCTTCCAATAAATCTTTAATGGTGACCAAGAAACCTACTGATTCTTTGCCATCAATCAAGCGATGATCATAAGAAAGGGCAAGATACATCATTGGGCGGATAACCACTTCACCATTGACTGCCACAGGGCGATCTTTGATGGTGTGCATTCCCAAGATTGCACTTTGTGGCGGATTGATAATTGGTGTGGACATCAATGAACCGAATACGCCACCATTGGTAATGGTGAATGTCCCTCCAGTGAGATCTTCTACGGTTAATTTACCTTCTTGTCCTTTAATCGCAAGATCTTTAATGGCTTTTTCAATTTCAGCCATACTCATTTGATCGCAATCACGCAGAACGGGTGTGACTAAGCCACGAGGCGTAGAAACCGCAATGCTAATATCAAAATAGTTGTGATAAATCACATCATCATTATCAATAGACGCATTGATTTCGGGGTAGCGTTTTAGTGCTTCAACAACGGCCTTAACGTAGAAAGACATAAAGCCTAAACGTACACTATGTTGCTTTTCAAAGCGTTCGCCATAGGTTTTACGTAGATCCATTATCGGTTGCATATCAACTTCATTAAAGGTCGTTAGCATTGCAGTGGTGTTTTTGGCTTCTAACAGACGCTCAGCAATACGTTTACGTAAACGAGTCATCGGTACGCGTTTTTCGTTATGATTGAGATTAACAAAGGTTTCTGTGGCTGCTTGTGGCTTAATCTCTTTTGGTACATTCACGATCGCTTCAATATCTTGGCGAGTAATACGTCCACCTACCCCTGTACCTTTAATATCATCAGCGTTTAAGCTATGTTCAGCTAAAAGGCGACGAATCGCAGGACCTTGATCACCATTTGATGATAAATGGCTGTCGAGTTCAATGGTCGCTGTTCGGCGATCTAATGGTGTTGCTTCATTTTGATTGATTGTCGCAGTGGTTACTTTGCCATCATTTTCTTGAACGGTACTTAATTTTGCAATCAGTTGTTTACTGGTTACGGTTGCACCTTCTAGGTGGATAATTTCTGTCAAAATACCGTCTTTTTCAGCTGGCACTTCAAGTACGACTTTGTCTGTTTCAATATCAACTAAAATATCATCTCTTTTTATGATATCGCCCACTTTTTTATGCCAAGTGGCAACGGTTGCATCGGCAACGGATTCAGGTAAATCAGGCACAAGAATTTCAATTGTCATATTATATTTTCCTTTTCTTTGCTTTTTATTTGGTCAATAGGGTTAATGCATCATCAACCAGCTGTTTTTGTTGTTGCGTGTGTAGCGTCATACTTCCTGCTGCTGGGGAGGCGGAGGCTTCACGTCCTGCATAGCGTAAATTCGCTTTTTTAGGAATAGATTCTTCAAAATGGTGTTTACTTGAATACCAAGCACCTTGATTTTGTGGTTCTTCTTGACACCATACATAATCTTTAACGTGATGATAAGGTTTAAGTATTTTAAGCACATCTTCAAGTGGATAAGGATAAAGTTGCTCAATACGAATAATTGCCACATCATTTTGTTGATTTTTACGACGTTGTTCAAGTAAGTCGTAATAGACTTTACCAGAGCAAAGCACGACACGTTTTACTTGTTTTGGATCAAGATTATCAATTTCACCAATCACATTTTGGAATGTGCCATTTACTAATTCATCTTGTGTTGAAACTGCAAGCGGGTGTCTTAATAATGATTTTGGCGATAATACGATTAACGGACGACGCATTTTACGAATCGCTTGACGACGTAACATATGGTAAACCTGTGCTGGTGTTGAAGGCTCGCAAACTTGCATATTATGTTGGGCACATAGCTGTAAATAACGTTCTAAACGAGCAGAGGAATGCTCAGGACCTTGCCCTTCATAGCCGTGTGGAAGTAGCATTACCAAGCCACACATACGCCCCCATTTTTGTTCGCCAGAGCTGATAAATTGGTCAATTACAATCTGAGCCCCATTTGCAAAGTCACCAAATTGTGCTTCCCAAATAGTTAAGGTTTTTGGTAGTGTTACGGCGTAACCATATTCAAAAGCAAGCACGGCCTCTTCGGATAACACCGAATCCCAAACTTCAAAATGCCCTTGGTTTGAATGTAAATTAGTTAATGGAATATAGCCCGTACCGTCTTTTTGATTATGGATCACACTATGACGATGGAAGAACGTCCCACGTCCAGCGTCTTCGCCCGATAAACGAATATTCAACCCTTCATCAAGTAGAGTCGCATACGCCATTATTTCTGCCATTCCCCAATCATAAAGTTTTTCGCCATTTGCCATTGTTTGACGATCTTGATAGATTTTTGCGACGCGTGATTGTGGCACAACCGTTTCAGGATAGCTTGCCACACGTTTTGCAAGGGTAGTAAAGCGATCTTGATCAAATTTACTCTCGTAAGGATCTGTCCATTCGTGGTTAAGATAAGCCACCCAATCCGCTTTGGTTTTATCCATATGTCGCCACTCAGGCACGACACAATCGCCGTTATCTAAGGCATCACGGTAAAGGTTCATAATTTCCGTTACTTGTTCTTCGGTCACAACGTCTTCGTTAATTAAACGATCTGCATAAATTTTACGAGGTGTTGGGTGCTTTTTGATAATGCTGTACATCATCGGCTGTGTTGCCATTGGCTCATCAGCTTCATTATGTCCGTGACGACGATAAGAAATCAGTTCAATAAAAATATCTCGTTTAAATAATGCACGATATTCCACTGCCATTTGTGCCGCAAAAGCGACCGCTTCAGGATCATCACCATTGACGTGAATAATCGGTGCTTGCACCATTTTTGCAATATCAGTACAGAATTCAGTAGAGCGAGTGTCACGAGGATTTGACGTAGTAAAACCAATTTGATTATTGATCACAATACGAATCGCACCGCCAACAGTATAACCTCGTGCGTGGGACATATTTAAGGTTTCTTGCACCACGCCTTGTCCTGCAATCGCAGAATCGCCGTGAACTGTCACTGCTAGCACTTTGTTGTGTTCAGTGTCATTTTTACGTGTTTGTCTCGCACGGGTTGAACCAATAACCACAGGGTTTACAATTTCTAAATGAGAAGGGTTAAAGGCAAGCACTAAGTGCATTAGTTTGTCGTCCACCGCGAAGTGAGAAGAAAAACCTTGATGATATTTCACATCACCTGTTCTATCGCCAGTATGCTTTCCTGAAAATTCATCAAACAGTTCTGCAGGTTTTTTACCTAACACATTGATAAGCATATTTAAACGCCCACGGTGTGCCATTCCCATTGTGACATCAGACATACCTTGACGACCAGCGTGGCGAATGATTTCTTTCATCATCGGAATAAAGGCATCACTTCCTTCTAGTGAGAAACGTTTTGCCCCGGGAAATTTTGCCCCAAGATAACGTTCAATTCCGTCCGCTGCGGTTAATTCCTCCAAGAATTTCACTTTTTCTTGTGGTGTAAAAAGTGGTTTGTTTAATATACTTTCCATTTTTGCTTGTAACCACATTTTTTGTTCTTGATCTTGTACGTGCATAAATTCAAGCCCAATCGTGCCACAGTAAGTCTCTTTTAGATTTTGAGCGAGTTCACGAAGCGTAATGGTTTCTCTGTTGTAAACATAGCGATTGATGGTAAAAGTTTCATCTAAATCAGCATCACTAAAACCGTGATAACGGTAATCCAATTCAGGTACGCTTGATACTTTCCAGCGATAATAATTTAAAGGGTCAAGATTTGCTTCTAAATAGCCACGAAAACGGTGGGCATTGATAAATTGTAATAATTTAACGAGTTTTGCACTTGCTTCATTGTCGATCACGGTCGCTGTTTTATTGGTTTTAGCTAAACGACGGAAATAATCTTTAACAGATGAATGTGCTTGCTCAGAATGAGATGGCGCAGGAAATTGGTCGAAAATAGCACGCCAGCTCGCTTCAACCGTTGTAGGATCATCAAGATATTGTTCATAAATATCTTCAATGTAAGATTGACTCGCCCCATTTAACGCAGAAGAATTCAGCCAATCATTAAAATTTTTATGTTCAGTATTTTGCATATTGCTTACCTGATTTGGTCTTTTTAAGTGCCGTATATTATGCCTTAAACAGAAAAAAAAAACTTTAATTATTACAAAAAACACAATTTTTTAACAAAGCAAAAACAAAATTTGTGATCTGGATCGATAAGTTCAAGGAAATAACAGATAAAAAGGCGATAAATTTGCATACTGTCTTTAAATTTTTAAAGATTGAGATGAATGAATTTAGATCGTTTTTGCATTTTATTTTGTTTATTGTTATTGCCACTTTTATGGTTACCCTTAGATTGTTTTTCTATGGTAATTTCCATCAGTGCCGCATTCTTATTACTAACGATTTTCTGTAAAAAGTTGAGTTGGGGAATATTATTTTTAATAATATTAGTCAGCTTTTATCAAGTTCAAAAAATTGCAAAAAATGCACAAAATATTACCGCTTATCAAACTAATGCAAAGGTTAAAATCACTCAAATTTTACACGATACCGATTATCAAACGGCAATCGGGCAATTAGGAAATGGTTTAAAGCTGTATCTCAAATGGCAAACCAAAGAACCGTTAAAATTAGAAAAAAGTTATCAAGCAAACTTAAAAATCCGCCCTATATCAAGTCGGTTGAATAAGGGTAATTTCAATAAACAACAATGGTATTTTGCAAATCATATCAAGGGGATTGCAACAGTTAAGCAAGCGAGTGTTTTAGAAAAAACAACGGAACAATCGATACGCACACAATGGTTGAATAATGTTAAATCTCAGACAAAAAATCTAGCTACGCAAGGGCTTATCCTTGCCTTAGGTTTTGGGGAGCGAGCTTGGTTGGATAATCAGCATTGGCACGTTTTCAAGCAAACAGCCACCGCACATTTAATTGCGATTTCAGGGTTGCATATTGGCTTGGTGGCGTGGCTCAGTTTCTGGCTCATAAAACTTTTACAATATGGAATATTGCTTTTTTCAACACAGATAAGCGGTCAAATTTTGAGTGAAATTTGCAAAAAGTGGGGATTATCTTACCGCTTGCCGTTACTTTTTGGGCTAAGTTGTGCGATAGGCTATGCCTTTCTTGCAAACTTTTCCATGCCAACATTAAGGGCATTATTGGCAATCAGTATGGTGTTAGCCTGTCAATTAGCTCGCCGACATTACACACCAATGCAACTTTGGTGGCGGATTATTGCGTTATTGTTAATCTGTGATCCGATCACATTATTATCAAGCAGTTTTTGGCTCTCTATTTTGGCTGTGCTTTGTCTGATTATTTGGTATCGCTATTTTCCGTTAAAGCAAATTATTGCACTGTTACCTTTGAAAAACACAGGGCAATCAAACAAAATCATGCATTTTATCGTTGCTCTTGTGCATTTACAAATCGGTATTTTATTGCTTTTTGCCCCAGTTCAATTTTACTTTTTTGAAGGTATCTCGCCTTATTCTTTTGTGGCTAATTTAAGTATCGTGCCTTTTTATAGCTTAATTATTGTACCTATGATTTTATTCTCGTTGATCACCAATAATATGTTAGAAACGTGGCAAATAACCGATTATTTATTACAAATCAGCCTTGAAATTTTAACGCCGTTATCACATAACTGGATGACATTGAGCCAATATCAACAATGGCAAATTCTAACCCTCAATTTTGCGGTTTTAATGCTGTTATATGCGTGGTTAAATCAAAAAATTAAAGTGTGGTGGCGATATATTACATTTATCACATTCTTGTTTAACGGTGCATTTTATGGCTATTTTTTTACCTTGCCCAAAGCCCAATGGATTACCTTTGATGTGGGGCAGGGATTAGCGAATGCTTTGGTGTATAGAAAAGGCTTGCAAACGAGAGCGATCCTTTATGATACAGGGGGCAGTTGGGGCAAAGGTAAGGCTCAAAATTCAATGGCAAAGCTCGAAATTTTACCTTATTTAAAACGTAACGATATTGAGGTTGAGGCGATCTTTTTAAGCCACGATGATCGGGATCATTCAGGTGGAGTGACGGATATTTTAAAAGCCTATCCAAAAGCAAGATTGATTTCATCAAGTCAGCAAAAATACGCAGATCGTCAGCCTGAAATTTGTATTGAAGGAAAACAATGGCAATTTGGAGATTTTCACTTACAAAGTTATTATCCAAAGCCATCACAAGCGGGCGTTTTTAGATCAAAAAATGCAAATTCTTGTGTGATTTTAGTCAAAATTTATGATTTTAGATTGCTTTTAACAGGGGATATTACGCAAAAACAAGAGCCATATTTTGCTCCAAAAATAGGGAAAATAGATTTTTTACAAGTGCCACATCACGGCAGTAAAACAAGCACAAGCTATACGTTACTCAATTACACTCAGCCTAAATTTGTGATGATTTCAACAGGGCGTTGGAATATGTGGCATTTACCGAATAAGAATGTCATTAAGCGGTTAAAAGAAAGGAATATTCAGGTGCTAGATACGGCAAAAGTAGGAATGATAGCGGTGGATTTTGATAATAACGGTTATGAAATCAAGATAACAAAGGGAAAAGAGCGTGCTTGGTATAATCAGCTGTTTTAATGTGAAATTTATAAAAAAATAATTGATCCAATAGATTGAAAATGATAGAAATAGCATAATTTTTTATAGTTAAGGAAAGCAAATATGACACAAGTTTATAATTTTAGTGCAGGGCCTGCGATGATCCCACAAGCAGTTTTAGATCAGGCACAACAAGAACTTAAAAATTGGGATAATTTGGGTGTTTCAGTGATGGAAGTGAGCCATCGAGGTAAACCTTTTATGGCATTAGCGGAGCAGTCTGAAAAGGATTTAAGATCACTCTACAATATTCCTGATAATTACAGTGTTTTATTTTTGCAAGGTGGGGCAAAAGGGCAGTTTTCCGCCATTCCGATGAATTTAACTCAAAAAGGAAAAGCGTTATATTTAACGAGTGGACACTGGTCAAAAATGGCAGCAAATGAAGCGTCTAAATATACCGAAGTCACAGAAATTGATATTTTAGAGCCACAAAGTGAAAAAACGGCAGTCATTGAGTTAGATTTTGAAGATGTGGCAGAGCAGTACGATTATGTGCATTATTGTCCGAATGAAACGATCAGTGGTGTAGAGATTTTTGATGTACCAAAAGTGGGCAATGCCGTATTGGTGGCGGATATGTCATCAACTATTCTTTCTCGTCAGATTGATGTGTCTAAATTTGGGATTATTTACGCAGGGGCTCAAAAGAATTTAGGTCCGTCAGGGATCACAATTGTGATTATTCGTAATGATTTAATCGGCAATGCAATGTCAATGACACCGCAAGTTTGGGATTATGCTGTTCAGCAAAAAGCGGATTCAATGATCAACACCCCTCCGACTTTTGCGTGGTATTTATGTTCACTTGTTTTCAAACATTTATTAGATTTAGGCGGTGTCGCAGAAGTTGAAAAACATAATATTGCCAAAGCTCAAAGGCTTTATGATTTTATTGATCAAAGCTCGTTATTCTCAAATGTGGTCGCACCACAAAACCGTTCAAGAATGAATGTAACCTTTGTGACAGGCAATGAAGAATTAGATGCAAAATTTGTTGCAGAAGCTTTAGAAAATAACTTACAAGCTCTAAAAGGGCATAAAGTGCTTGGCGGAATGCGTGCATCAATTTATAACGCAATGCCAATGGAAGGAATTGATACCTTGATTCGCTTTATGAAAGATTTTGAAGCGCGTTATGCTTAAGTCATTCGCAATAAGTCAATTATAGCGGGTATATTTTGATTAAAATTTGCAAATACAACATAACATGAAAAAAACAATAGGCTATACCTTATTTATATTATCTTGGCTCGCTTGGGGCGTGATAGCGTTGCTTCCATTCTTTGATTTAAGTACTGCAATGGTTGCAACGATGACCACAATAATGCTTATTTTGGGTGAGATTTTCTTTTGGGTATCGACGCTTTTATTAGGCTCGGAGTTTATGGCAGCAATAAAAGGGTTCTTTAAGAAGGTCACTCAAACCATTACACAATGGGCAAAAACTAAAAGGGAATAGGAACAAAGGAAAAAGAATGAAAAAACAAGGAATTTTTGTCAAATCACTCTCCGCCACAATGGCCATTTTACCTCTATCTATTTCTTGTATTCCTTGGGGGATTTTGTGTGGCACGTTGGCAATGCAAGCAGGTTTAACGCCACTTCAAGGACAACTGACATCACTTTTAATCTTTGCTGGTGCAGCACAGCTTTCAGGAATTGCACTTTTAGGGGCAGGGGGAACGTGGTCGGCGTTAATTAACAGTACCGCAATGATTGGTGCAAGACATTTGCTTTACTCGGCGACCTTTCATAGTGAAATTGTAAAATTGCCTTTGATTAAGCGGATCATCTTTGCTTTTTTATTAACCGATGAAATGTTTGTTGTAGCACAAGCCGATCAACATAAAAAAGGCTATTTTGATTATTGGTTTGCGGTTATTGCTGGCTTTTCGTTTTACCTGATATGGAATATGGCGACTTTTGTCGGCATTTACTCTGCGACTTTATTGAAAGATATTGATCAACTTGGTTTTGATTTTGCGATTGCCGCCACCTTTATTGCAATGGTTGTGCCAATGATTAAGACAAAAGCCATTTTGATAGCGAGTTTGATGAGTGCAATTTGTATGCTTATTTTCAGCTATTTTAACGTTCAACAAGGATTAGTCTTTTCTGCCCTTATTGGGATGTCTGTTGGGTACGCAGTGAATAGGGGAGCGTTAAAATGATTACCTCATCTTATTTTACATTCGCAATTTTACTGATGGCGATAATCACGTTTTCAATTCGTTATTCATTTTTCACTCGCAGTTTTAAAATAAATTTGAATAATAAAGTAAGAAATATTCTCTTGTTCACCGCACCTTGTGTGCTAACCGCAATGTTTACCCCGATTTTATTCAAATCCGCATTTGAAACCCATCAACTTTCAAGTTTGTTACATAACAGTTATTTTTTAGCGGGAGTGGGGACGATTATTCTTAGCTTACTTATTCGTCACACTTTTGTTGTGATTCTTTTAAGTATGGGACTATTTTATGGGCTAAGGTTTATGTTGTAATAAGGAATATTATTTAGTTTTAACAAAAAATGCTACTCTATTTTTTAGTAGCATTTTTTTATATTTAAACTTATCATAAGCGATTATTTTTTATCAAAAATTTACACTTTTTAAGGAACAGATATGACATTAAGAATAGCAGTAGTTGGGGCTGGCGGTAGAATGGGGCGTCAGTTAATTTGTGCAGTAAACAATGGTGACAATGTCACGTTGTCAGCAGCGTTTGAACGTAAAGGTTCATCATTAGTAGGGGCTGATGCTGGGGAATTAGCGGGTATTGGCTCGTTAGGTGTTGCTGTTTCAGACGATCTTGAAAGCCAAGTGGATAATTTTGATTTATTGATCGATTTTACACGTCCAGAAGGGACACTAGAACACTTAGTTTTCTGTGTCGCAAATAATAAAAAAATGGTGATTGGTACAACAGGATTTGATGATGAAGGCAAGCTTGCTATTGAAAATGCGTCAAAAGAAATTCCGATTGTGTTTGCCTCAAATTACAGTGTGGGCGTAAATCTTGTTTTTAAACTGCTCGAAAAAGCCGCCAAAGTAATGGGTGATTATTGTGATATTGAAGTGATTGAAGCTCATCATCGTCATAAAGTCGATGCACCATCAGGTACAGCACTTTCAATGGGGGAGCATATTGCTAAAGTATTAGATCGTGATCTCAAAACACACGGCGTATTTGCTCGTGAAGGAATCACTGGAGAACGCAAGCGTGATGAAATTGGTTTTGCCACTATTCGTGCAGGCGATGTGGTTGGCGAGCATAGCGTGTGGTTTGCAGATGAAGGGGAACGCGTAGAGATTTCTCATAAAGCATCTAGTCGAATGACTTTTGCAAATGGAGCTGTACGTGCAGCTAAATGGTTAACCCAAAAAGAGAATGGATTATTTGATATGACAGATGTCTTGGGATTGGATAAATTATAATCCTAAATTACAGAGCTTATCGTCATATAAGTATGTCTTTGGTAAGCTCAGTCATAAAAAAGTGAAATCTGTTTCAAGGAGAGATAATGACACCTGCGATAAATCTACTGAAGAAGAACAAGATTACCTTTAAATTGCATAGCTACGAGCATAACCCCAATAATACTGATTTTGGTAAAGAAGTGGTTGATATGTTGGGGTTAGAGCCAAAACAAGTGTTTAAAACATTGCTCGTTAATCAAAATAATTCTAACTCACTTGCTGTAATGGTTGTACCGGTCTCTTCTACATTAAATTTAAAACTGTCTGCACAGGCGTTACAAACTAAAAAAGTCGAAATGGCAGATAAACAGTTAGCACAAAAAACAACGGGTTATTTACTCGGTGGGATTAGTCCACTGGGGCAAAAGAAACGATTACCCACCATTATTGATCAGTCAGCCAAAGAATTTGACACTATTTTTGTTTCAGGTGGAAAGCGTGGGTTAGAGCTAGAAATTTCACCACAAGATTTAGCATCATTAACAAATGCTAAGTTTATGGCGATTAAAAATAGTTAAGAAATAGAAGCGGTCAAATAAGGACAAGAAAATGCAAAAAATTAAACCATTCTTAATGCATTCAGATATTTGTTTTCAACAAGCAGAAAATCATTTTGAGGTTGTTAATCCTGCAACTTTAGAGATTATCGCTTATGTTAAACGTACTTCATTTCAAGAACTCAATCAAAAAATTGAAAAAGCGGGCATTGCTCAAAAACAATGGGCATCAAAAACAGCTTTAGAACGTGCTGATATTTTATGGTATTGGTATCATTTAATTAAACAACATAAAGCACCATTGGCTCGCTTAATGACAATGGAGCAAGGGAAGTGTTTAACGGAAGCGATGGGGGAGATGGATTATGCCGCTTCCTTTATTCGTTGGTTTGCTGAAGAAGCTCGCCGTATTGATGGGGATATTTTAACAAGCGTAAAGAGTACGCAAAAATTGATGGTGATAAAGCAGCCGATTGGTGTGACTGCGGCAATTACACCTTGGAATTTTCCAGCGGCAATGATTGCTCGTAAAGCCGCACCCGCATTAGCAGTGGGTTGTGCTATGTTGGTGAAACCTGCGACACAAACCCCATTAAGTGCTTATGCTTTGGCAGAGCTAGCGTATCAAGCGGGTATTCCGCAGGATCTTTTTGTGATCGTCAATGGTAAAGCAAGCGAAATTAGTGATACTTTCACTCAGCATTCTTTAATTCGTAAAATCAGCTTTACCGGTTCAACAGAAGTGGGAGCGTTGATCTTTAAAAATAGTGCCAATCATATTAAAAAACTCAGCCTTGAATTAGGCGGAAATGCACCGCTTATAGTATTTGAAGATGCCGATCTTGATAAAGCGGCTGAAGGGATTTTAGCCAGTAAATTCCGTAATAGTGGGCAAACTTGTGTATGTACAAATCGTGTTTATGCCCATCGTTCAATTTATGAAGCTTTAGCGACTAAGTTAGTTGAAAAAATGCAATTTCTTAAATTAGGGAATGGGTTAGAAGACGGGGTTAATCAAGGTCCACTTATTGATGAAAAAGCGGTGTTAAAAGTCGAGCAACATATTGAAGATGCCTTATCAAAAGGGGCATCTTGTTTGGTCGGGGGCAAACGTAGTGAATTAGGTAAAACCTTCTTTGAACCGACCTTACTACGAGATGTGACTCAACAAATGTTAGTTGCAAAAGAGGAAACCTTTGGTCCACTTTGTCCATTATTCAAATTTGAGACGGAAGATGAAGTGATACAAATGGCGAATGATACCGAATTTGGTTTAGCGAGTTATGTTTTTACCCAAGATACTGCACGACAATGGCGAGTGTCTGAAGCCTTAGAATATGGAATGGTTGGGATTAACACAGGGATAATGAGCAATGAAGTTGCTCCATTTGGTGGTGTAAAACTTAGTGGTCTAGGGCGAGAAGGCAGTAAATATGGCGTTGATGATTATTTAGAACTTAAATATCTTTGTGTGGATTTAGATTAGTGTGAAGCGGTCATATTTTTAGATAAATTTACAAAAACAAATAAGATTCCATTTATTTGTGTTATACAAATTTTTAACAAATAAAACATTTTTGTAAAATTTATTGACACGGTATTAGATACAAATGATAATTAAATCCTAAATCAAGCTACCGACAAATAGCGTATTAAAAAGGAAAATAAAATGATGGAATCCTCACAAGTTAAAATTACAGATGAAAATATGAAGCAACATAACCGTTATAGCAGTGGGGATGTTGATGCTCAAAATATTTATCTTACCAATTTTGCCGGTGAATTAAGCACGATTAGTCGTGAAGAAAGTAAATCAGCAGGTTACCCTATGGGATCGGTTGCTCCTTTTGTGATTGATCATACCGGTTGTCCTGTTGTGTATACTGCAGCTGTTGCTGAACGTACTAAAAATATTCTTGAAAATCCAAAGGCTTCATTATTTATGCGTGAAGTAAATCGTAATCATCGTATTGAAACGGGTTGGCGTTTAGGTGTAATGGGGGATCTAGTTGAAATTACTGATCAAGCTGATTTAATGCGAGTAAGAAACCATTATTTCCGTCATTATCCAAGAGCAAAAATGTATGAAAATTTTCATGAATTTAAGTTTTATCGTCTAGATGTAAAAATAGCACGCGTTATTTTAGGTTTTGGACGAATTGCTTGGGTTGAGGCTGACGTGTTAAAAAGAGCATCAGTCTTTGATGAGGAAACGGAATTAAAAATCATTGAGCATATGAATAAAGATCATATTGAAGCAATGGAAAAATACCTTACTCAAAATAGTATCAAGTTACAATTAGGTGTTGTACCTGAAATGGTTGCGGTTAATCAATTTGGCGTGACTATTTCCTATCATAATCGCCTTCATTTTATTGCTTTTGAAGAAGAGGCATTAGATGCGAAAATGGCTCGTGTTCAATTAGTAAAAATGGCGAAAGCATAGCGTTAATAACATCATTGCTAAGTTCAAATGTTATAAACTATTTTTTGTAAATTTGTAAAAAAATCTGACCGCTTGTAAAAAGTTTTTTAATAAAACACAACGACAAGCGGTTATTTTTTTATAAAAATTTACGGAATGCTCAATAACTTTTTCTCCTCTCTTTTATTTGCAAAATTTTCTGCTAAAGTAACCGCTTATATTTCCATATGAAGTGGTAAAATAGATGAATTTACACGAGTATCAAGCAAAACAACTTCTTAATCATTATCGCATTACTATTCCTCAAGGTATTGCTTGTCAAAATACAGCCCAAATTAAACACGCTTTACAACAAATTCCAGCTGAACAATGGGTCTTAAAATGCCAAGTTCATACAGGTGGTCGTGGCAAATCAGGCGGAATTCAAGTCGTTAATAATGAAGAGGCAGCATTATCTTTTTCACAAAGGTGGTTTGGCAGACGTTTAGTGACTTATCAAACTGATACGATTGGATTACCAGTGAATACAATTTATGTAGAAGAAAGTACAAACATAGAACGTGAGCTTTATGTTAGCGTTGCGATTGATCGTGCTTTGCAAAAAATTGTATTTGTTGCGTCAAGTAAAGGGGGCGTGAATATTGAAGATGTGGCAGAAGCAGAGCCTGATTTAATTCATAAAATAGTGATTGATCCTTTGGGTGCAATGCCTTATCAAGGGCGAGAGCTAGCGTTTAAGTTAGGTTTACAAGGTGAGCAAGTTAAACAATTTACGCATATTTTTCTGCAATTAGTGGCGTTATTTAAGCAAAAAGATTTATCGTTATTAGAAATCAATCCATTGGCGGTAACAGAAAAAGGCGATTTGGTTTGTTTAGACGCTAAAATGATTGTGGATGATAACGCGTTGTATCGCCAGCCTGAGTTACAGCAAATGAATGATCCGACTCAGCAAGATCCTCGTGAAGTAATTGCAGAATCCTATCACTTAAATTATGTCGCCTTAAAAGGAAATATTGGCTGTGTGGTGAATGGGGCTGGGCTTGCAATGGGTACAATGGATAGTATTAAAGCCTTTGGCGGACACCCTGCTAATTTTCTTGATGTTGGCGGAAAAATTACCATTGAGCGTGTCACGGAAGCCTTTAAACTTATCTTATCAGATCACGATATCAAGGTTATTTTAGTCAATATTTTTGGCGGTATTGTACGTTGTGATCTAATCGCAAAAGGAATTATTGCAGCGGTAAATGAAATCGGTATTCAAATTCCTGTTGTGGTGCGTTTGGAAGGCAATAATGCGGAAATCGCACATCAAATTCTTTCAGAATGTGATTTGAATATTATGAGTACGACGACACTTAGCGAAGCGACACAGTTAGTTGTTCAAATAGCGGAAGAGCAGTAAAAGGAACGAATATGGCGATTTTAATTGATAAAAACACAAAAGTAATTTGTCAGGGATTTACGGGGAGTCAAGGCACATTGCATTGTACTGATGCCTTAGCCTATGGAACGCAACTGGTTGGTGGCGTATCGCCAAATAAAGGCGGGACAACACATTTAGGCTTACCTGTTTTTAATACTGTACGAGACGCTGTCACGCAAACTGGTGCGACGGTGTCGGTGATTTATGTACCGGCGAGTGGCTGTAAAGATGCAATTTTAGAAGCGATTGATGGTGGAATTAAGCTGATTATTTGCATAACAGAAGGTATTCCAACGTTAGATATGTTAGATGTAAAACAACGTTTAAATCAAAGTGGTGTAATGATGATTGGGCCAAACTGCCCCGGTGTGATTACACCTGATGAATGTAAAGTTGGAATTATGCCAGCAAGCATTCATAAAAAAGGCAAAATTGGGATTGTTTCCCGCTCTGGCACGCTAACTTATGAAGCTGTAAAACAAACCACCGATGCAGGACTAGGACAATCGACTTGTGTAGGTATTGGAGGCGATCCGATTTCAGGCTCAAATTTTGTCGATATTTTGAAATTATTTGAAAATGATCCCCAAACCGAAGCAATAGTAATGATTGGTGAAATTGGCGGTTCAGCCGAAGAAGAAGCAGCTGAATTTATTAAACACCATATCACTAAACCTGTTGTTGCGTATATTGCGGGAATAACCGCCCCAAAAGGCAAACGAATGGGACATGCGGGAGCAATTATTAGTGGCAGTAAAGGTACAGCAGAAGAAAAATACAGAGTATTGCAAGAGGCGGGGGTGATGACGGTTAATAGCTTGACAGAGATTGGAAAGCAACTTGATTTAGCTTTATAAAAAAACGATTTTTGCTGAAAAAATAATAGTTAATCTACTAGACGATAATGAATAAATGATCTAATATCTCTTTCGAATCTCATCTCTAATTAAGGAAAATTTATGAAAAAATTCTTACCTATCGTTGGACTTTCTGTTCTTACTCTTGTTGGTTGTGCAACTGAAGGCTCTAGAGTCGTCGAAACACAAAAAGTAGCAACCTATAATACCGCTTATCACGGTCAAAAATCACCTATTGCATTGGGTAAATTTAATAATCGGTCAAGTTATCAAAACGGTATTTTTTCTGATGGTAGTGATCGTTTAGGTAACCAATCGAAGACGATTTTACTGACACATTTGCAACAGACTGGACGTTTTTCTGTTCTAGAACGTGCTAATTTAACTGAAATGGCAAAAGAAGCAAAAATCACGGGTAAAAAACAGCATTTAAAAGGTGCAACTTATGTTATTACTGGTGATGTTACTGAATTTGGTCGTAAAAGCGTAGGTGACCATCAATTATTCGGTATTTTAGGTCGTGGTAAACAACAGATTGCTTATGCGAAAGTCGCATTAAATGTATTAAATGTTAATACATCTGAAGTTGTTTATTCTTCTTTTGGTGCTGGAGAATATAGTTTATCTAATAGAGAAATTATTGGATTTGGTGGTACAGCAGGATACGATGCAACATTAAATGGTAAAGTGTTAGATTTAGCAATACGTGAAGCTGTCAATAATTTAGTAAAAGGTATTGAATCAGGTCAATGGACACCAAGTAAATAAGGAGAGGTTAATGTTAAAAACATTGAAATTGGTTCCTGTTTTATTATGCGGGTTAGCGGTGGTTGGTTGTCAATCACCTAACACTTCTCTTTATTATTGGGGAAATTACTCAGATGCTATTTATTCATATTACGGTGATGAGACCTCGTTGGATCAACAACAAGAGAATATGTTACAAATTATCAGTCAAGCTCAGAAATCAGGTAAACAAGTAGGACCAGGTATTTATGCTCATTTAGGATTGATTTCATTAAAACAAGGAATGTCTTCACAAGCTCAGTCGTATTTCCAAAAAGAAATGACACTTTATCCAGAGTCTGCGAATTTTATTCAGTTTTTACAACGTAAAAATAATTCATTAAAAATGCAAAAAGGAGAGGTTAAATAATGAAAAAACGCTATTTATTGTTGGCTTCTTTATCCGCTGCATTATTATCTGGTTGTGCTAATCAGTCAACACCTTATGATTATTCGGCATTACAGAGCAGTAATCCAAAATCAATTTTATTGGTTCTTCCTCAAAATAATTCCCCAGAAGTAAAAGCTGATGTTGCAGTGTTAGCTCAAGCAACAATGCCATTGGCAGAAAACGGCTACTACGTTTTTCCGGTTACGTTAGTTAATGAGTTATTTAAGGAAAATGGTGTAACAAACGGAAATGATATTCAGAGTATAAACACGAAAAAACTACATCAGATTTTTGGTGCTGATGCTGTGATGTATATGACCGTAGATGAATACGGTTCAAGTTATCGAGTGTTAGATAGCGTAACGACGGTTTCTGCTACAGCGAAGTTGGTCGATTTAAAATCGGGGCAAACATTATGGTCTGGTAGTGCTAGAATTGCAACACGTGATAACCAAAACCAAAATGGTGGAGTTTTAGGCTCATTACTTGCTGCGGTGGTTAATCAAATCATCAATACGGTAACAGATAAAGGTTATAAAGTAGCTGGGCAAACAACCGCCCAATTATTTAATACTGGACATAATGGAAACATCCTTTATGGTCCAAAACATCCTTTATATAAAAAAGATCCACAGCTACAAACTAAATAACCTTTCTTAAGGGCTATAAATTTTTATAGCCCTTTTTTATTTTTCAATCATGTCAGAAGTGAAAATATTCTCAGGAAATGGTAGTACTATTTTATTTTGAAATTTGACTAAGGAGGCTGAATGTCAGATAAGCAACTAAAATTAGCGGTTCTTATTGATGCAGATAATACCTCTTCATCTGCAATAACAGAAATTATGGCAGAAATTGCTAAATATGGTGTTGCAAGTGCTAAACGTATTTATGGAGATTGGAGTAGCCCTCATTTAAAAGGTTGGAAAGATAACTTGCTTAAACACGCTCTTATTCCTGTACAGCAATTTGCTTATACCAAAGGGAAAGATGCAACAGATATGCAGTTAATCATTGATGCGATGGATCTGTTATACAGTAATACATTTGATGGTTTCTGTTTACTTTCTAGTGATAGCGATTTTACACCATTGGCAATGCGTGTTCGAGAAAGTGGTTTAATCGTTTATGGATTTGGGCGTAAAACGACACCTGAAGCATTCAAACAGGCTTGTGATCGGTTCTTTTATATAGAAAATTTACAAGAAGTGGAGGAATCAAGAGAAGAATCAAAAGAAAAAACAGCCACATCCTCTGAACCATCAAGTAAAAATATTGCGACAACACAGCAAACGATAGAAAATCCATTAAGATCTTTATTATATAAGGCCGTAAAAGAGAGTATAAATGATGATAAGTCTGGCTGGGCATATATGGGGGATATTCGTAATTATTTAATTCAAACTCAGCCTGATTTTGATCCTCGTAGTTATGGGTATGCAAAACTATCAAATATGCTGAAAAAATTAGAGAGTTTGCAATTCACTTATGATACAGAAAATAGAATGTATTGCCGTAAAATACCTTATGGCGAGTTAATCCCATTATTAAATAAAGCCCTTCAGCAGTTTAAAAATAAAAAAGGTTGGGCAAAAATCAATGTTGTTGAACAATATATAAATGCACATTGGAATTACAAAGAATACGGCTTTAATGATTTCAATAGATTATTAGAATCCGTGCATAATATCGAAATTGAAGATGACAGTTTCCGTTTCAAAGAGGCTAGAGCAGACGATTCTAATGAATAAAAGTGAAGTTTGTTCGCTTTTTAACGTATATAAAAAGAATAAGGGTTGAATGTTTCAACCCTTAATTTTTTAGAGCCTATAAATTTTTATAGCTTTATATTATATTTCTGTAATGGATTAAAAACAAAATTTGCAAATTCCTTTAATAAAATGACCGCTTATTTAAAAACGAATTACATTTTTCTAAATTTCAACATTGCAAATAACACCACACCTAAAATAGCAAAGAAGCCACCAAAAATATGGGTGTTTATTCCACTAATGCTTAATACGATAAAAGCGATAATTGGGGAGAATGACATATAACAAAAACCTAAAATACCTGAGGCGATCGATGAGTAGGCTTGATGATTTGCAAGTGCGAATGAGATTGAGGGGCCGAGTTCAAGAGCAAAGCCGATACTGCCTAGAATGATCAATCCCCAAAATAGGATAATGCTAATTTCTACAATCAATAAACCGAGTGAGGCAATGATAAGTAGCGATAATCCTGCAAAACACATTTTATTGCACCAAATTTTTCAATGATTTTTTTGAGTAAAAAAGACATTGTGGAAATTATAGCGGCGTTAATTGCAAAGCAAACGGAGAAAACAAAGGTGGTTGTGTCGAATTGTTCCATCATTAGGATTGGGGCGATGTTTAGGTATGCCATAATAAAACCTAAGCAATTACGCTTAATACTGATGCCCCTAAGCCTTGCAAGACGCGAGATAGCAACACAAAATTGTAGTTTTTAATGGCGAGTACACCAATTGATCCGATGATAAAAAATAATGCCCCAATATGTCCGATTTTGCATTTTCCAAAATGTTCTGATAGAAAACAAAGACTAAAATGGAAAGTTGAGCAAGGTTGTTACCAATCCTAAAATAGTTTTTGATTTCAACTAATGCGGGCAAATGCAAATCAATGCCAAGCGGACTTTATGTTACTAAAAGATATAAGATAAAAGGCGAGTTTTTGGTTAAATTTTTCATAAGATTTCCTTTCTTATCAGAGTACATAATGAAGAATTTGTGGAGTTTGGAATTATATGAACAAAAGATGTTTTTGCAACATATTTTTAACATTTGTAATGTGCATTTGTTAGAAAATAAGCGTGTTTATACTTTGATGTACTCATTATGAAAAGTAGGGACGGCATTAGCAAACGTAGTTTGCGTATATCCATCTGCAATGCACAAAGAGTAAGTATTGGTATAAACTTAATTTACGTTAAAATGAAGATTTTACTGTATGTGAATTTAACAATATTTTGTGAAATTTTTATGCTGAGTAACGGGCGGATATTCCATTCGCTTTGCTCATTCAATCCGCCCCTACCAATAATAAACCAATAGAGTAAGTTAGTAATTTATCAAAATTTGCAAATTCTTATAAAAATATAACCGCTTAAAAACGAATAAAAAAGCTTGTTTTTTTAAACAAGCTTTTTTATTTAATGTTAGTAAAAATAAAGGTTAATCACACAATATTTTTATTGCAAGTCCGCCTTGTGATGTTTCACGGTATTTGGTATTCATATCTTTACCTGTTTCATACATCGTTTCAATCACTTTGTCTAAACTTACTTTTGGTTTGGTTGTACGGTGTAATGCCATTCGGCTTGCGTTGATCGCTTTAACCGATGCAATCGCATTACGTTCGATACAAGGTACTTGAACTTGTCCGCCTACTGGGTCGCAAGTTAAGCCTAAGTTATGTTCCATTGCTATTTCAGCAGCAATAAAGACTTGATCACAACTTCCGCCTAAAATTTCTGTTAAACCTGCTGCTGCCATTGAACAAGCAACGCCCACTTCACCTTGACAACCCACTTCTGCACCTGAGATTGACGCATTCATTTTATATAATGACCCAACTAGCCCACAAGCAAGTAAGTAGCGTTCAATCGTTTCTGGTGTTAGGGTAGTAATAAATTTATCATAATAGGCAAGTACAGCTGGCACAATACCACAAGCACCGTTAGTTGGTGCGGTCACCACACGTCCCCCAGCTGCATTTTCTTCATTTACTGCAAGTGCAAATAAGTTGATCCAATCAACAACAACCATTGGGTCATTAAATAAATGATCTTTTGATTCTAATTGACGTAATAGCATATTTGCACGACGTGGCACTTTTAATGGACCAGGTAATACGCCTTCATTATGCAATCCTGTGTTGATACAGGTTTTCATTGTGTCCCACACCAACAATAAATGTTTTTTTAGTTCTTCTTTTGAATGTAATGCCAGTTCATTCTGCATCATAAAGCTTGATACAGATAATGCATTTTCTTCACAATGTTTAATCACATCTTCGGTATTTTTATAAGGGAAAGGCACTTTAATTTCTTGTTCTTCCTCAACACCAAAATGAGCTTCATCAACAATAAATCCACCACCGATAGAGTAGTAAGTTTGTTGATAAACGACCTCATCGCCACTTAATGCGGTAATTCGCATTCCATTTTCGTGTAAAGAAAGGAAACTACTGTGAAACGCCATATTTTCGTCAAAATTGAACTCAACAATATGTTCGCCCTTAGCAATAGGTAATCTTGATGTTTTCTTTACTTCTAAGATAAAGGGTGCGATACCGTCAATATCAACATTGTGAGGAAGATAACCTGCTAACCCCATAATAATCGCAGTATCTGTGTTGTGTCCTCGTCCTGTCATTGATAAAGAACCATAAACATCAACGTGTAATTTGGTTATACCGTTTAGTTGATTGTTTTTAATAAGGTCATCAATGAACTCTTTACCCGCTTTCATCGGTCCAACAGTGTGCGAGCTCGAAGGTCCAACACCTATTTTAAACATATCAAATACACTAATCATACACTATCCCTTTTCGATATAAGAAGGAGTGGGGGAAATTGCCCCACTCAAATTTTTTTTAGAATAAGCCATATACAACAGCTGAAATTGCAATTAAGCCCATTACAGTAACAAAAATATTACTTAATTGACCTTCATAACGTTTCATTGCAGGTACTTTTGCAATCGCATACATAGGCATAATGAATAGGATCATTGCGATGATTGGACCACCTAATGATTCAATTAAGCCTAAGATACTTGGGTTAATTACTGCAACACCCCAGAGTACAAGTAAGAATACAACAGCGGTTACTTTGTTTAATTTTTTTCTGTTGATTGGTTCTGGATTCACATCATTTTTCATTTTGATGATTAAGCCTTCTAAGCCTTCTCTTGCCCCTAAGTAGTGACCAAAGAATGAACTTGTGATTGCTAAGAATGCAACCAATGGACCTAAATATGAAATGAACGGATTATCAAATTTGTTTGCCAAGAATGATAAAATACTGATGTTTTGTTGTTTTGCTAACACTAACTCTTCTGGTGTTAAAGTTAAAACACAGCTGAATACGAATAACATTACGAAGACTAACAACATAGTTGCAGTGCCTTTTAATGTTTTACTTGCGTGTTTTTCAGCTAATTCAAATTCTTTATATTCTCTTTGTTGAGATTGTGAGAAAGATGAAATTGCAGGTGAGTGGTTGAAAGAGAACACTAACACAGGAATGGTAATCCATAATGTGGTAATGAATTCACCCATTGTTGGCATTTCGCTTAACATTGAGCCATTCCATTGTGGGATTAAGTAAAGTGATAAACCAAATAGAATCGCCACTAATGGGAACACTAACATTTCAGTAATTTTTAACATTACTTTCTCGTTCATCAACATAATAGAAATTAAGCCACCAATAAGTACTAATGAAAGAATAACACGGTTTGGTGATACCATTCCTAATTGGTGAACGATGAAAGAATCTACGGTGTTAGTAATACCATTTCCATAAATCAATAGGATTGGGAAAATCGCAAAAAAGTAGAGAAGCGTAATCAATTTACCTGCTGTTTTACCAAAATGTTCTTCAACCACCTCAGTAATATCACTACCTGGTTTACTTGAAGATAATACAAAACGAGATAAACCTCTGTGAGCAAAGTAAGTCATTGGACCAACTAAGATCGCCATCACCACAAGTGTCCAAAAGCCCGCTCTACCTGCGTTAATAGGTAAAAATAATACCCCCGCCCCAACAGCAGTTCCGAATAAATTGACTACCCAAGCGGCGTCAAATTTATTCCAACCTTTTACTTTAGAATTTTCAGAACTCATTGTAATTTCTCCTTGATGAGTATTTGTGAATATAAAAAATGAAAATGTAACCTGAATTCGGTCACGCGTATCATAATGATAAATCATTCATTCGCAATCAAAAAATAGTGTAAGATTATTATTATGTGAACAAGATCAAATTTTATGCCCCATACTATGTTGCAAAATGAAACGTTATGAAAAACAAACATTAAATTTGCATTAAAAATGTATAAAAAAAGATCTTGTTCTTAACAAAATTACAGTCAAATATAAACAAATTAGATTATATCGCATAACATATAAGTAATTCTAATGATACTTTGATTTTGTATGAAAAATTAACCTAATTATTTGATTTTAATTTATTTTTTGCAAAATTTAATAAAAAAATGACCGCTTATTATACTGGATTACATTAAACTGACTAGCTGTGGATCTTTTTTACTCAAATAATGCATCGTTTCAATTTTTCTGACAGTTTGAGAACGACCACGAATCAGTAATGTTTCTGTTGTAGCAAGATCGCCACTTCTCTTGACACCTTTTAATAATGATCCTGAGGTTATGCCTGTCGCTGAAAAAATGATGTTATCATCTCTGACCAACTCTTCTAGTTTCAGTACTCTATTAACGGGAACATTCATTTGTTTACAACGATTTGCTTCTTGTTGGGCTAATTCCACATTTTCAGGGGTATCGCCTTTTACTTTATCTCGTAAAATTAAGCGAGCTTGCATATCGCCACCTAAAGCACGAACAGCAGCCGCAGCAACGACACCTTCTGGTGCACCACCAATACCATACATAATGTCTATCTCAGAATTAGGTAAACAGCATTGAACAGCTGCAGCCACATCACCATCTGGGATCATCATAACGCGTAAACCTAATTGTTGCATTTCTTCAATAACCTGTTGATGACGAGGTTTAGCTAGAATTGCGATTGTTAATTGACTAAATACTTTGTTTTTCTTTTTTGCTATTCGCTTAATATTTTCACTAAGTGGTAAGTTGAGATCAATTATCCCTTTTTCTACACCTCCGACAACTAATTTTTCCATATACATATCAGGTGCTTTTAAGAAAGAGTTTTTACCTCCAGCGGCAAGAACGGAAATTGCATCAGCTTGTCCCATTGCAGTCATACGAGTACCATCAATTGGATCCACGGCAATTGTTATATCTGCTTCTTTAGAATAGAGTAATCCGACTCGTTCACCAATATATAGCATGGGTGCTTCATCGATTTCACCTTCTCCAATAATAATTTCTCCATTTATGGCAATTTGATTTAAAACTAATCGCATTGCTTTAACTGCAACATCATCAGCAGCGTGCTTATTGCCTCTTCCTATCCAAGAAAATGCACTTAAAGCAGCGGCTTCGGTGACTCGAGAAAACTCGATTGCTAATACTCTATTCATCTTTACTCCTTATAGTGTTTATAAATAAATGTTATTTTAACAGCATAATTAACATTTGCTTTGTTAAAATTTCGCCACTCAATGCTTTTTTTTGATTATTTACGAATTTTTAGCTGAAAAAAGTACCTAACTTTGGTACTATAAAAAAGTCAACCATTAAACAATTAGGGAAAAATTATGTCTATTGAAATACTTGATCAATTAGAAAATAAAGTAAGAGAAGCAGTTGAGACTATTCAATTATTACAACTTGAACTTGATGAGTTAAAAGGGAAAAATAATGAACTTACAACTCAAAAAGAAAATTTAAAACAAGAAAATGAGCAATTGAAAATGGAACAAGCAAACTTCCAAGATCGTTTACGTTCTTTGCTTGGTCAAATTGACAACATTTAATTGTTATTTAGAGAGACGGCTATTGATTAGCCGTTTTTTTATATTTAAAAATTATAGATGACATTATTATGGCTAAACTTTATTTTTACTATTCCTCAATGAACGCAGGAAAATCTACAACGTTATTACAATCTTCTTATAATTACCAAGAACGAGGAATGAACACCCTTGTTTATACCGCAGCGATTGATGATCGTTTTGGTGTGGGAAAAGTCTCATCACGTATTGGAATTTCACAAGAAGCATTACTATTTAACAGCGAATCTGATTTATTTTCAGAAATAGAGCAGTATGTTGCAAATAATCCGTTACATTGCGTTTTAATTGATGAAGCTCAATTCCTAAATAAAGAGCAAGTTTATCAACTTACCGAAGTCGTTGATAAACTTAATATTCCAGTATTATGCTATGGATTACGCACGGATTTTCAATCTGAATTATTTGAAGGTAGTCGCTATTTACTTTCTTGGGCTGACCAATTAAAAGAGCTAAAAACAATTTGCTATTGTGGTTCAAAAGCTAATTTTGTTATAAGAATGAATGAAAATGGTGAAGCAATCACACAAGGTGAACAAATCCAAATTGGAGGAAATGATACTTATTTAGCGGTTTGTCGTCGCCATTATAAAGAAAAAACAAATAAATAAGTCTTAAATCTTAATTTAGAAGAGTAGAGCAAAGGTAAATTTTTATCTTTGCTTTTTTATTATATAAATTAAACAGCTGAAATTTTGGTAACGACCATTATCTAACTCATTTATTTAATAAAATATTTCTAACTGAGTAAACTTATAGCGAGCCGTTGTTAGCTCACTTTTAATTTACTGTGTAGATTTCTTATTGAGAATAGATATAAATACAGATATAAAAAAGCCTTGAAATTATCAAGGCTTTTAAATTTGGTGCTCTGAGCGAGACTTGAACTCGCACGTCCTATGGACACTACCCCCTCAAGATAGCGTGTCTACCAATTCCACCATCAGAGCGCTATTTGGAAATTTTATTTACTGAGGAATATCGTTATTTTCTTTTTTTGCTGGTAATACTGGAGCAACTTCTACTTTTTGTTGAACGTTGCTTAAATCTTCAAACTGGCTTTGTACTTTAGTACTGTGCGAGTTTAAGTTACCAATCACTAAACTAATTCCGAAGAAAACAATTGTTAATAAGGCAGTTGTTCTTGATAAAAAGTTAGCAGAACCAGCAGAACCGAAAACTGTTCCTGACGCACCAGCACCAAAAGAAGCACCAGCATCAGCCCCTTTACCTTGTTGCATTAGGATAAATCCAATTAGGATAATCGCAACGATTAAATACGCAATTATTAAACCATTTATTAACATTATTTTCTCTCAAATTCTATTATAAAAATAAAATTCTGTAACTCTCTGTTACAGAACCTATAAAACGAGGGGTATAATAACGTTTTCATATTTTTCTTGCAAGAGGAAATTATACCGCTTTTTATATGTTTGCTTTATTTTTCAGCAAAACTATAACATTTTTGGTAAGTCTACTAAACTATCCAGCACAAAATCGGCTTTTTTAATGCCTTCATCTGTGACAGGTTTACCTGTTTTTACTAAAATTTTGGTTTTTACCCCTGCATTTTCCGCTGCTAATAAATCTTCCAATTTATCGCCGACCATTATGGATTTTGTAGGATCGATATTTAAGTCATTGATCGCTTGGATAAACATTCCCGCTTTGGGTTTACGGCAATCACAATCTTCTTTATATTCACCAATGCCATCAGGGTGGTGTGGACAATAATAAAGCCCGTCAAAATCAATGCCTTGTTCTGCTAGCGACCAATCAAACCACTCGGTTAATTGTAAGAATTGATCTTCAGTAAAATAACCACGAGCAATGCCTGATTGATTCGTTACTAAAACAAGTAAATAGCCCATTTGTTTTAATTTACGTAAAGTTGGGATAACCCCTTCAATAAATTCAAAATCATCAATTTGGTGTACATAACCGTGATCAATGTTCAGCGTGCCATCACGATCTAAAAATATCGCTTTTTGTTTCATTATTTGTTTCCTTTTAAATAATCAATAACCACTTGATGGTGATCTTTAGTTTTAAATTTACTAAAAACCTGTTCAATCTGACCATTTTCATCAATTAAAAAGCTAATACGATGAATGCCATCATAAGTTTTGCCCATAAATTTCTTTTCTCCCCAAACACCAAAAGCCTCAGCAACCTTGTGTTCTGGATCAGAAAGTAATGTAAAGTTTAGCTCTTTTTTTAGTTCAAAATTGGCCAATTTTTTTGGTAGGTCTGGGCTGATTCCTAACACGCTCACATTCAATTCTTCTAATTCTGTTTTGCTATCTCGCAGATTACAGGCTTGTGTTGTGCAACCCGGTGTCATTGCTTTTGGATAGAAATAAACTAAGACTTTTCTTCCTTTAAAATCAGCAAGTGAGATTTCTTTTTCATTTTGGTCTAAAAGTGTGAAAAGTGGAGCAGGGGAATTTGGTTGTAATGTATTCATTTTATCATCCTATAAATTATATCGATTTTGGCATACACAATACGCCTGAAATATTCGGTACATCAAGGCACTATTATCCTTTTTTTTATTCGAGTTTCAACTCATTATTTTAATTTGCGATATACTATTTCGCCTAATTGATATTATTGAGGAAATTTATGTTTATTTTGGATATTGATGGTTGTATTACAGAGGGTAAAGGCGAAGAAATTGATCTCATCGCCTTAAATCAATTAAAACAACGAATTCACAATACTGACAAAAATACAATATTATGCACAGGGCGTTCCGCACTTTATGTGGAAGCCATTGCACAAATGCTAAACCTAACAAACTGGTGTATTTGTGAAAATGGGGCTTATATTTACCATACAGGTACGGAGGAGATTCTTTATCATCCAAATATTACGCCTAAAACAAAGCAACAATTAAAAGGCATTCAAGATATTTTAACGACATCGCCTCAGTTCACAAAAATAGCAGAAATTGAATTGGGAAAAGAAATTTGTATCAGTTTAAATCCTATAGGTATAGGGATTGAAGCGTTATATAACCTCATTTTAGATAACATCGATCTTAAAGGGGTAAATATCGCACATTCAACCACCGCCGTTGACATCACGCCTCTAAATATCAATAAAGAAAAAGGATTATTATGGCTATCTGAAAAGTGCAATATAAACCTCAATACGGCTATTGCCGTCGGCGATTCAATGGGAGATATCGGATTTATGTCACTTTGTGAAAACAAAGCTTGCCCAAATAATGCCAGCGAACAAGTAAAAGATATAGCCGATTTTATTGCAACATCAAACAGCACCAAAGGGCTGATTGAAATTTACAAATATTACGGACTACAATAATGTTTTCACAACAGACAAGGCGTGCCTTGTCTCTACGTTTTGTTTGATGATTGTAAAGACAGGGCATACCACGTCTATTATGCAATATAAAATTTGCAAATATTGAATTTTATTTGACCGCTATGTTTCATCAATCTTTCAAAAAGATAGTTAGCAGTTCATTTAAAAATAATTTGCCTTTTTGGGTAATTTGCCAATGATCTGATATTTCTAAAATATAACCTTTTTCAATCGCTAATCCAATTTCTTTCGTGACACTGTTGCGATTTAATCCCGTGTATTGTTCAAATTCGATTTTCGGAGTGGGTTCGAGCAAGCGGAAACGATTCATAAAATATTCAAATGCACGATCATCCATTTCGATTTGATTTTCTTGATATAAATATTCGCCTCGCATATAGCCTTTGGGGTGCTTGGTTTTACTGAAACGATAAATTTCGCCGTTAGTGTAGCTAATTTTTCCGTGAGAACCACAACCTATGGCAAGATAATCACCAAATCGCCAATAATTCAAATTATGTTTACATTGAAACCCTTTTTTTGAATAGGCTGAGGTTTCATATTGTTCATAACCTGCGTCGGTTAAAATTTGATGACCTTGTTCGAAAATATCCCACAGCTCATCGTCACAGGGTAACGTTGGTGGTTTGTAATAGTATAACGTATTCGGCTCAATCGTCAGTTGATACCAAGATAAATGAGGAGGAGATAACTCAACAGCTTGTTTTAAATCGCTTAATGCTTGTTGAACCGATTGATTTGGCAGACCGTGCATTAAATCAACATTAAAACTTTTTAAACCAACATTTGCAGAATCTTGTGCAAATTTGACCGCTTGCTTGGCTTCATTACCATTATGAATACGTCCTAATTTAAGCAATTTTTCAGGTTCAAAACTTTGAATGCCCATTGAAAGGCGTGTCACTCCACCTTTTGCGTATCCCATAAATTTTTCTGCTTCTGCCGTACCAGGATTTGCTTCTAAGGTTATTTCAATATCGTTATCAAAACCAATCAACTGTTTGATCTCATTAAGTAAATAAGTGACAGATTCAGGAGAGAATAGACTAGGTGTTCCCCCACCTATAAAAATAGAATGTAATTTACGTTGTTGAATCGCATTTTTGTGGCGATTCAAATCTTGACGTAAATCCGTTAATAAATGCTGGATGTAATCCGCCTCTGGGATTATTCCTTTTTGGGCGTGTGAGTTAAAGTCACAATAGGGACATTTTTGCACACACCAAGGGATATGAACGTAAAGGCTTAAAGGGGGAAGAGTAATATTCATTTGGTTTATTTTGTAAATTTTTATATAAAAATGACCGCTTATGAGCGGAATTTAATGGCTGAATGGGGAGGATTATATAGGAATTTTTAATATCAACAAAGCCGAACCTTGTCTAAATATTGCAAGGTGTAATAAATAGGTAACAGATTGGTTGTTGAATGGTAATTATGTTGTTTAGAATAGGTTGTGTTATTGATTTCGGGTGTTGTGACTTTGTTAAATAGGTTTCTGTTTGATAAACAAACAGGCTACAACATATCGTTAATGTTTGAAAAACACACACCAACAAACTTATCGAACCTCATATAATATTTTATAAATCAATTGGTTATATAAAAATTACTAATAAAATATAGCGGTTATATTAAATTTAACATTTACAAATTTAATATTGCACAATAGATCGGGCATACTCTGTCTCTACGATCATCGAATAAAACGTAGAGACAAGGCACGCTTTGTCTGTTTTTTATAACCCCAAAAGGGAATATTCTCTTAAAAAGTATCATTAACGTTTAGGAATATATACAAAAATAAACTTGATAGCAAATTCATATAATTACTTATAAATCAACATGTTATCTTGACTCTGGTGATAAAATATAGCGGTCATATTAAATTCAAAATTTGCAAATTTAATATTGCAAAATAGACAGGGCATGCCCTGTCTCTACGGTCATCAAATAAAACGTAGAGACAAGGCACGCCTTGTCTTATTTTATGTAAACATTATAAATAATCCCTTTTCATTATTGATATTTATTTTTGCAAATTTTGATAAAAAAATATCCGCTTGCCATCTATTATTTATACATTAAAATTTATTTTTATTTTTATTTTTATTTTTATTTTTATTTTTATGCCATAAATTTAATTAAAAAATATAACAAATAAAACCCATTGTTATATTTTTGTTAAATGTTTGTGATAAAAATCTACCAGTAACTCATTGTAATTGTTGTGTTTTCATTTGTTTTTTAACTTTTGGGGTTCACAAGTTATTATATTTTAGGCTATAATAATAAGGAATTTATTTCTATAATTAAGGGGATTATTTTTATGAAAAAACTATTATTATCGACATTATTAGCAACTACAATCTCGGCAGGCGTAAGTGCTGAGGAAGTGAGTGGAACAACGAACTTTACAGTAAATATTCCAGAAGTTTTGGTTCTATATCATTTAAATAGTGCGACGTTAACCCTAACAGGAGAGCAGGCTTACAATTCTAATTCTTCAATTCAGTCATCAACGGATATTAGTAATACCGACCATACATTTGCAGATAATGAGAGTTCTTTAAGAATATCTGATCCTTTAGCAAATAAAGAGTTAAATGTTGTTATTGAAGATGCTTGGGGCGTTCGTTCTCTATCTTCTAACAATGTAACTTTAAAAGTTCAAAATCAATCACCTAACTTGATAAAAGATGGTACTGATGATAGTAGTAAAGTAGTGATAAAATCAGATTCAACAAAATTGAAGCTTGATTCTCAAGAGAATGCTACATTAAGTTTACCATCTAAATGGGCAACAACTGTTGGAGATCTACTCTTTACATTAGATCTTTCTCATATAACAAAATCTGGTGAACATAAAGCGGCAGCATCTCCATCAGCAGGTACAAATACCTTTAAATTTACCCTAACAGGTAACTAATCCTCAATGAGATTATCAATTTCAAAAAAAAGCATATTACTTGCTGTGGCGTTTGCCACAGCAGGTGTGGTGTGTGCTACACAAATCGTTGTTAAAAATAATACAGGCACGCCACCAGCTCAATTAGGTATTGCACCTTCTCGTATTGAAGGTGAGGTGAAGGTTAGCAAAGGAGAGCGATTAGACGAATCTTTTGTGATTTATAACTATAACCCATCACGTGAAAAACATATTAAATTGAGCTTAGTGGATGTCGATAAAAAACATCGTGCAATTAAGCCAAGCAAGAAAACATTATTTCCTTGGGCGATGATCAATCCAAAGAATTTTGTGATTCCTGCGGGCGGGCAGCAGACGGTTCGATTATCTATTCGACCGCCGTCTAATTTTCCTAAAAAACGCCATTATGCACTGTTAAAAATTGATAATTTTGTCAAAAATCCATTAAAAGTGGATCAGAAGCAAAAATCAATTACAGTGACATTAGGGGCAAGTTACGGATTTCCAATTATTGTAACGACAAAATAACGATTTGTTCAGTTATTTCACATTGTGGATTTGTTTGGTAAGGGCGTATGGATACACCCTTATACTCTATTTAGCATATCCAAAAATTATATTAAGCGGTGACATTTTGTGAAAAATTTGCAATTATTATTTCGTTTTTCAAGCGTAGTATTGCTCGGTGTGATTCCGATGAATAATCTTGCTCAATCCAGTTCATTAAATAATGAAATTGCATTAGTTGGGCTTTTTGTGAACGATCAAGAAATTACCAATATTGATGTTTTGCAAAATAAAAACGGATACTACCTCCCATTTGAACTTTTTATTCAAAAAATGGGGCTAAAACCAGTAAGTGAAACAGCGACAGATTGGGCGTTTCATTCGCCTTTAGGTGACGCTCAAATTGCAAAAAATCAGATTGTCGTCTATCAAAATCAACCTTATCTACCATTAAATGCCTTTAAATCACTAGGAATTCACGCTCTTTATCATCAATCTTCATTAGCGATTAAGCTGTATATTCCTTGGGACAGTGAAAATCCATTTGGGAAGAAAGCACAAAACACGCCAAAACGCGATCGTAAAATTGATTTTTATCCTGACATTTTTGGTTTGGGAGGAATTAAATTAAATGGCGATCTGTATAACGGTGAGCAAAATAAAGAGAGCCAAGCGTTAAATATGGGTTTGAATGGTTATTTATTAGGGGGATTATGGGGCTTGGAGCTGGGGGTTTACCAAAATGGTAAATTTTCATCAAAAAATGACCGCTTAAAAGTAAATAATTTATATTGGTTAAAATCAAGAGACCATTGGGCAATGCGTTTGGGAAATAATCGCCATAGCTATGGGCTAGGGCAGGGCGATTACAGTGGTTTAACCTTTGCTTATAGTAATAAAAATATTACCAAACACCTTGCTTATACCAGCAGTTATTCTCAGCATTTGTTAGCTCGTAATGGTTATTCTTCTGCTCGAAACATTGAAGGCACAGGGCCAGCGGGAGGCATTGCCGAGTTGCGAGTCGATGGCAGACCTATCGCGAGAGTGAGGATTGCTCTTGATAAAAAATATGAGTTTGTTGGTTTAAATTTAGATAATTATAGCGATCATAATTACAACGTTGAAGTCGCTATTTTTGAATATAGTTTATCCGAACCGCCGATTCGCATTGATAAACCTTTTTTATCACGACGACGTTCGCAAGTGGCAACCGATGAAGTGTTAATTGAAGCAGGGGCAGGGAAGCGTGGCAATATTTTTAAAAAGCGTGACAACGTCTCGAAAAATGATTTTACGAGCCATCTTTATGCAGAATACGGTTTGCATAATAACGTCGCTATTCGTGGTAGCGTAACAAAATCAAGCTTTGAAAATCGTGATAATCCACCTTATGAAACAATGGTGGGGATGAATATTGGCTTGCCGTTTGAGATCAACCTAGATTTATCTTATAAAAACTTAATTTCACAAAAAATTTATAATTCTCAATTAGATTATTCAAACAAATATTTGAGTTTGAACTATCATTATCAACAGATAATGAATAAAAATTTCCTGAAAAAAGAAGGAAAAAGACAATATTTGAATGTGAATTTTTATCCAATAGATAGAATTAACCTTAGCTTTCACGGCACACATTATAAAGATGGTTCAGAGAAAGCAGAGCAGTATTTTTCAGCCTATTTAAGTACGAGATTAACAGATAATGTGAATTTTAACATTAACCGAGATCGCTATAACGATTATTATTACCACTTAAATTGGCATTTACCTGATTATAATTCGAACCTGAATGCAGAATGGACAAATAAACATCAAAAAATACGTATAAGTAAGGATGTTTTGAGCAATTTATCTTTGGGATCGTCTGTTACGCATTGGAATAATAATTCGCATAACGCTTATAATGTTTATGCAGATTATCGTTATAATGAGCAGCATAAATTACACGCGGCATTTGACTATTTTAATCATCAAAATGGTTATGATTTAAGTTGGCAATATCAACTTGATAATGATGCAAACGTTCAACTTGGCTTCCATAAAAATCAAGTAAAACAATCTATTAACAATGAAAGTAGTGAAAATTATTTCGATCAATCTCATTATTTTTATCTGCAATTTTCATTTAATTTGTTTAACAGTAAACAAGGTGTGCAGTTAGGGCAGTATCATCCAAGCCATTATGGAAACATTGTGGTTAATTTAGAGAGTGAAAATAATGAGCCATTGACATTAGATGATGAAATTCAACTACAATTGGATCAATATCCTGTTCAGGCATATAAAATAAGTGATAATCAGTATATGCTTGAAAATATTAAAACGGGAAAATATAAACTTTCATTCCCAATGGGTAATTTACCGTTAGAATATCAAAATAAAAACTTACCAGAGCCTATTGTTAAGGTTGAAAAAGCAACGCCAACATTTGTTGACTATACATTGACGAAAACCTTTGGTATTTTAGGGCAGTTACGTACGGAAAAAGAGAACGTGAAAATTGAGTTTTATCAAAATGATAAAAAAGTGGCTGAAACTTATACGGTGCAATATGGCTACTATCAAGTTATTGGCTTGCCAAAAGGGGATTATATGATTAAAACAGCAGGACAACCAAGTAAAAAAGTGACAATCAAAGATGAGATTTTGTTTGATGTGGGGTTATAAAAATGAAAAAACTATTCACAGCGATGTTATTAACAATATCGAATTCTACATTGGCAATTTGTGATGAAGATTCTGTTTTAGGAAATTGGCATGCTTCAGAGACAATCTCAGGCTATGGATTGGCTGTCGTTTCTGTTTGTCGTATGGGGTATGAGGAAAAGATTAAGTTTTTGCCAAGTGATTTATTGAATAAGTCAGGTAGTATTGCAGTGAACAATAATTCTCCGCAAGTGAGTAATGCTCAATTATCAAGCAGCAATATTACGATCCGTAATACAATGCCTTTTCCTTCGACTTCATTTAAAATGCCCACACCTTTTTATTTACAAAAAGATAAGAATAATAGAGAAACCGCTAATGGAGAATTGGGTCTTTTTCGTTTTTATACGGAGATATTCAAACCATGGCGCTGCGAAACCGCCCCTTTAGGATTTAAGCATATTAGAAGCATTTGGTACTATAATTTCTTTAAAAATATGAAAGTTAATGGTAAAAATATTGTTCTTACAAATGAAGGTGGTTCTTTTGCCGTAGCAAGAGATGTTATTTTACGAAATAAAAAGGGAGGGCGAGTAAGTGCTGATTTGTATTTGATAGAAGGACGCAATAAACAAAGAACAGGAAGTCTCCTTGATATGTGTATTATTGATGTTTATGTACATCTTCAATTAAAACCTGATTTATTATCTCAATCAGGAAGTTATAAATTGCAATTTAAGCATCAATAGTAATTAGATCGTTAACAGATATGTTATATCAATTGAAGAGATTATTCGCTATTATATTATTAAGTTCATCTAATTCTGTATTATCAGCTTGTGATTGGCATAAATCCGCCTATTTGAGTGGCGATCCAAATTGGTATGATCTAGTTCGAGTGTGCCGTTTAGATAATGCAGAGAATATAGATTATTCACCACGCGATTTGCTTAACGAGTTGGTAATATCACTTGGCAATAGGTCTTCTGCAATAAATTACAACTCACCAAATCATACTATTGTGATGAGTAATAATGTGGCAATGCCAAATACCAAATTTAAAATGCCTCCACCATATTATTTACAGAAACAAAAAAATAATAAAAATATGAATAATGGGAAGAGTGGTCTTTTCCGTTTTTATACAAAAATATTAAAGAATACAAGTGATTGTGATAATTATTCATTATATGGAATCAAGCAGATTGTTAGTACTTGGTATTATACTTTTTTCAAAAATATGACTGTAAATAATCAAAATATAAGATATATTTCAAAAAGAGGTACTTTGGGTGTTGCGGAAAATGTTGTGTTGCCATAATGGAAAAGGGGGCAGAGTAAGTGCCGATGTTTATTTTATCGAAGGAAATCAAATGCGAACGAAGCTAGATTCGAAAGATGATGTTTGTTCTATCGACGTTTATGTTAAATTTCAAAAAACCAAGCTATTATCCCAAGCGGGTAGCTATAAATTGGAATTTAAGCACCATTAAAAATTCATTTATTTGAATAGTGGCACACAAGACTTAATATTCATAATAGCTACTAATTTCCTAGTAGCTATTTTTTGCCTTAAGCATAAGCAAGAGATTCACTCTCATATTTTACAGGAATAACATTATATTCCTTATGCTTCTGTTCTGCTTGCCACAAGTCATAAGTTAACTGCATTTTTAACCACGCTTCAGGACTTGGACCTCTACCTAACCATTTATGCAACCGAATAGCCATATCAGGTGTAATACCTGACTTTTCATTAAGCAATCTCGATAAGGTTACTCGAGAAATACCTAACTGTCTCGCTGCCTCTGTTATCGTAATATTAAGTTCTGGCAAGATATCTTCTCTTACAATAGCCATAGGGTGGGCTGGGTTATACATTCTCATTTTCTTACTCCTAATGATAGTCTTGATAATTTACAATTTCTGCATCACCATTTTCAAACTTAAATGTAATACGCCAATTCGCATTTACTTTCAAACTCCAATGACTACCTATAATTAAAATATCTAAAATTTATTATTTTAATATTCTATTTAACATAATATATATTATGCGAAGTTAAAGTTATAACTAAAAAAGGGTAATTAGCTTTGATTTAATCCTAAAATATTCCCGCAATACAAACGCATTCACGTCCTCCTACCGTGCGGGCGTCTCTGCGTTTGTATCACGGGATCAATTTAAGTTTTTAATGCGGTCTTATTTTAAGTAAGTCAGAAGATATTTTATCTAAATCTAATCCTACTTTTTCAAGGAAAAAACGAATCAGATTTAAAATCTCATCATCTTCTATACCTTCTGGAAGTAAAACCGAAGATGACTCCAATAGCTCAGAAATGTATTTTAAATTTAAGGCGATATTTTCAATAGACGTGTTTTCCACCATTTTAAATCCCCATTTACTCTACTGGTATAAGTAAAAGATCGTTCAGCTGTAAATTATCCGAATAATTATTCGTTTTAAATGATTGTGGGTGTATATAGTAAAGCCCTGATTTATAAGGCTCTTGCCCCTCTTTTAGATTTAATCTGAATTCACTTGGGTAAGGTTTACCCAAATGAATATAGGCTTGTTGGTGTCTTATTAGCCATTCTTTTTGCGTTTTTTCGCTAACGCCTGAGCGTTCAAAAACCTGTGAAGATGGCAAGATTTCCACTTTTAAAAGATAATTTGATAGGTCTAAATTTGATTTATTCATAAATGATACTCCCCTTTAAGCGACTAATTTTAAATGATAATTTGGGATTTTATACCAAGATGGAATTTCTAAAACTCGTGTTTTAATTTGACGGACTTCAATAACTTTAACTGGGTTGAATGTTGAAACATCACATTTATAAGCAATATCAATCCCAATTTTACGAAGTCTTGCTCGATGACGTTGCAAATGTCTCTTTGATAAATCAAAGACCTGACCGTGCATCCATTGAATGGCATACATTGATGTTGTATTAGCTGAACGATAATTATCAACTACACCTTGATTGACTAATGTCTCGGAAATTGTTTCAAAATTCATAGCAGTAACCTGTAATTTTTTATCTATATTTAAAAATTCATCATTTAATTTATATAATTTAGAAAAGTCGCTTAGACCGTAATAACTCAAATTTTCACGTTGTAAATATCTAGATTTTAATTTCTGTTCAAAGCGGACTACACCGTTATCTTTACAATAATTTATAACTTTAAGTAATTCTTTAACTTCCGAAGATTGTTCACCAAATTTATTCTTGATTTTTTGTAAGGAATGTAATTCTAATTCGAATGCTTTGTTATATACGGATGGATAGATAAGATTTGCGTTACCCTGTTTAGATAACCAGTCAACTGTTTGACCATTGGAATGTAATCGAGCAACTGAATTTCTATAATTTAATGAAGCAAGCCCCGATAAATAATGTTCAACATTTCCTTTGCCTACTGCTCTATTTTCAGTGATATGCAACTCTTTAATAATTGCCCCATCAGTATATTTTGTGACTTTTACTCCATCTTCTGATTGACCTAAAAAAACCTTTGTGCATTTTGTAAAATTCGGTAAACCCAATTCAGTTAAAATCGAATTAAAACAATTTACACAAGCGTCCACTGTTGTTAATCCAAATAAATTTTCTAATTTACCCCACCGACTAGGATTACCACTCATTGTCAATTTATAGCCATTGATTTTTATTGAAACTACATCGCAAAAACTCCCTTGATGGCGAAAAGTGGGAATGTTTACAGTGTTCTGTAATTGACCAGTTTCTAAACAAACACCAACAAAACCGAAGTTACCAAGTAGTGGCAATTCAGTTTCAAATGTTTGTTCTATTTTGAGCCAGTCAAAAAACACCTTATTATATACCGCATACATACATACAATGAATAAAATCTAGCATATTTATATGCAACATACAAGCATACGTTATTCTTATAATCAAAAATATATATAATAGTTATTCAATTAAGTAACCCCAAAAATGGAAAATTATGAGAAAAGATACATCGGTAAGAATAAATGCCCAAAGACGGAATAAACTAGAAATATTAGCTATTGAGATAAGTCATAAAAGTGGGAAACTAATCAAAATGAGTGACATAGTAAACCACTTGTTAGATAACTATCTTAATGAGGCAAAGCAAGATCTAATATACAAAGAAAAAAACAACAAAGATAACGATTAAATATAAAATACCGTCCAAATAGACGGTAAAGTTCGGATGTACAGAACTCCCGAACTTTTTTTGTACAATTTCAGACTTCTGTTAGGTGTCGATATCGCTATGGGTCTAATAGGGGGTGAGGGTTGTTTTGTGGGATTATTAAATAAATCTACGCACAACTAACCTAAATGGCTCATAAGCATAGCTGGTCTACGCTTACGCTATATTAGGGGAGACTCCCCTAATAACCCCCCTCAACGTCTATAAGTGCGGATAAACTCATCCCAGTCATCTATGGGAACAGATGAGTTTGTCAGCTCATATAAGAATGCTTGAATGTGTTCCATTTGCTCAAAGCGTTTCATCGTTTCTGAATGACTCTCAAATTCTTTAATTCGAAATCTAATATCCAGCCTGTCAACTGATAAGTAGATATCGTATTCAAGCGTTTTAAGGGCTTTTACGGTCTCGTGGAAGTGAATTGGGGTGATGTGCTGTAAAGTGATGTTTGCCATAGTTTAAAACCACCATAACATCGCATAATCTCAGATTATGTGTAAATTCTCGTGCTATGCCCCTATGGGGCGATTATATAGCACTCGGATATTAACATAATCTTTATATACCTTATGCGAAGTTAAGGTTATAAGTGAAAAAGGGATAAATTAACACTCAAAACTTTGAGTTTAATTTTGACTATAGTCAAAACCTCAGATTTAAAAGTTTTGATTGTACTAAATTTATATGGTCAAAACTTATAAGTTTTGATTATAAATCAAAAATATTCCCGTAATACAAACGCATTCACGTCCTCCTACCGTGCGGGCGTCTCTGCGTTTGTATCACGGGATCAATTTAAGTTTTTAATGCGGTCTTATTTTAAGTAAGTCAGAAGATATTTTATCTAAATCAAATCCGACTTTTTCAAGAAAAAAACGAATCAGATTTAAAATCTCATCATCTTCTGTACCTTCTGGAAGTAAAACCGAAGATGACTTCAATAGCTCAGAAATGTATTTTAAATTTAAGGCGATATTTTCAATCGAAGTATTGGCTAACATTTTGATACTCCTTTACTCTACTGGTATAAGTAAAAGATCGTTCAACTGTAAATTATCCGAATAATTATTCGTTTTAAATGATTGTGGGTGTATATAGTAAAGCCCTGATTTATAAGGCTCTTGTCCATCTTTTAGGTTTAATCTGAACTCACTTGGGTAAGGTTTACCCAAATGAATATAGGCTTGTTGGTGTCTGATTAGCCATTCTTTTTGCGTTTTTTCGCTAACGCCTGAGCGTTCAAAAACCTGTGAAGATGGCAAGATTTCCACTTTTAAAAGATAATTTGATAGGTCTAAATTTGATTTATTCATAAATGATACTCCCCTTTAAGCGACTTTTCTTAAATGTGTGTAGGTTGGTTCAACATACCACGATGGCTTTTGATGACTGAAATCAATAACAACAAGCTTCATCAATGGGATAATGTTATTTTTTTCGTGTGATTTTAGATTTTGAAGTTGGGCTTTTGTAAGACCGATTGCCATTAAATCATCTAAGTGTCGTCTAAATGTTTCACGAGACATTGAGCGATAAACAGTGTCATAGCCACGATCTAGCAACCGCTCATAAAAACCGTATAAACGATCCGCTTTTGAATAACTAACGTTGCCTTTTGGGGTTATTTTTGAGTAATTTCTACGTAATAAATTAACAATTTTTTCTTCATTATAAACATTCATTTTAGTATCTCCAATCGCATTAAATATTTCTTTAAAAGCTTCATTCCATAAATCTTGTATTAAATTTTTACCATTTTTTTCATAATTTCGTTGATATTTGATTAAATTAAATAAATTTCTCGGTATGTATTTATCATCTAAGTAACGTTGTAATAATCTCGCTTCAAAGCGTACACATTTATTTGCAAATTCTTGTAATTTTGTATCAGTAAGGACTTTTAATGAGTTGATTAAATAAGGGGAATTTGGGTTTTTCTGTAATTGCTTTTTGATCTCCTCTGCTCGTTTATTAACTTCATAACCTTTTAAATAGGCTTTTAATGATTTTCTACGGCTTCCGCTGTTCCAACAAACTGTCGTTTCATAATCACGATTGAAGCGAGTTTGTTTCGTTTGCCCTGAATGAACATTTTTCAAAAATGCGATGACTTGTTTTTGAAGTGTGTCGGAGGGAATGTGAGCCGAATAAGTAACATCTATCCAATCAACCGTTGCTGATTGAATATCTAACATCTCATAAAGCTCTGGGCGTGCAATCATTAACGTGTTTAACATCTCAAAAGCACATAATTCAATATCTGTTGAACCAAAAACGTTGTGACCCTGTAACAGTTTTTTGCAGGACTAGCTTTTAATTCTAAAAAGGGCATTTTTGAAAGGTTATTACTCCCCTGTTATAAATTTTTATTAGATAAAATCTAAAAATTATAAAATAATTGCAAATTTTCAAAAAAATATGACCGCTTAATTTATGGTAAGGCTGTGTTTTTATAAACTAAGTACTGGTAAAATATATGGTGGTAGCACAAAATTATTAAGGAAAATAACATATGAATAATCAACAATTCTATATATTACTTATTTTAGTAGGCATTATTAGTTTAAAAATGCTTTTAACATCAAATAAAAAAAGAAAGTCCTCAAAGAATAAGCGATTACCCGATGGGAAGTTGTACCATAAAATGGAAGTGATGAATAGAACTGAAAAAATACTTTTTTATAAACTAAAGAAAGCATTTCCATCACTGCACATTTTTACACAAATACCATTCTCCTGCATTGTAAAACCAGCCTCTTGTGATGATAAGTTAAATAGGCGATTATTCTGGAAAATAAACCAAAAAAGAGTCGATTTTTTAATTTGCAATGAACGCCTAGAAACTATTTTGATTATTGAATTGGATGGAGCAAGTCATCAAAACAAGAGGTATTTAGATAAAGAACGAGATGAGTTTTTCTCTAAAAATGGAATTCGTACCGTAAGATTTGATACAAAAGAATTAAAATTTTTAACGACTAATAATATTATTGAAAAATGTAAATTATAAAACTTTTTATTAAAATATATTTATTTAATGGGCTAAAAGAATATTTTTAGCCCATATTTTTTGTTACAAACAATCTTATTAAAATTATTATTTATTCCAGTTTTTATTTTTTATATAAAAATAAAATTTTCATCTTAATATTTTATCAGGTGTTTTTTTTTGAATTATTCTTATTTTTAAGATAAAATACGCCCTCCTTCCCCACTCCAAAAATATCCTTTTAAAACAATAATGTGAGTAATGTTTTATTTGTAATCTATTATTAGAGTCTATTTTAGTGCATTTTGTGAGCAATTGCTTACAAGGTATTTGCTTAACCCATTTAAAAGTAAGTGATTACTTGCTTTTAAATTTAATTTCTAAGTTTCTAATAAATTAGAACTCATAAATGGTTTGTTTTTCTTTAAAAAGTTGCTATTATTTCTTTTGTTTATAATTAGTTATGTGAAGAGAGAGACAATGCCAACCAAACATATTGATAACTTAACTTGGGAACGTGTTCAAAAAGAGCATGTGAAAGCAGTAATCTTAACTAAAACTAGTTTTAAAGATACTGAGATATTGAAAATGTTAATAAATAAAGGATTAGAACATATTTCTGATGCAGATTATCAACAATTTGCGAATGAAAAAGAATCTAAATAATTTAATTTTTTATTAGATCATTTTAATTATTTTTAGAAAAAACAAGCGGCCATATTTATAATAAAATTTGCAAAATTAAATATAAATATGACCGCTTAAGATCGTTCTATTTTTGAATTTTTATAATTTTACTCGTTAATTCTCCATCCACGATCTTTGTATGGATCTGATCACCGATTTTTAATTGTTTAATTGATGTAATGACATCATTCTTCTCATTTTGAGTGACACTATACCCTCTTGCAAGTACTTTCAATGGACTTAAACTTTCAAGCTTGGCACATTGCTGTTGGAATAGCTGTTGCTTCTGTATGAATTTTTTTTCTATTATATAATTCAGTCGTTGAGATAAATAATCTTGCTGTTTTTGTTGCTGCATAATATAAGACGAAAGAGGATTTAATTGAATCTTATATTCAAGATGAGTTATTTTTTGTTTCTTATGTTGAATTATTTGTTGAAAAGCCTTTAATAGATAAGCATTTTGCTGGTTTAATAAATTCTTTTGATGTGTAATTTGATGTAACGGATGCTGTGAATTCAAGCGATTTTGTAATTGCTCAAATTTAGTCAATTTTATTTGCCATAAACGATCGAATGCAAAATTTGCTTTATCTGAATAATGTTGCAATTGGCGTAACAGTTCTTGCTGATCACGGCTCACTAATTCTGCCGCCGCCGAAGGTGTTGCTGCTCGTAGATCTGCGACAAAGTCTGCAATAGTGACATCAATTTCATGCCCCACTGCACTTATAATCGGAATTGTAGAATTAAATATAGCATAGGCAACAGCTTCTTCATTAAAACACCATAAATCTTCAAGAGAGCCACCGCCTCGACCAACAATAAGCACATCACATTCTTTACGTACATTAGCTATTTCTATACTCGTGACAATGTCACGAGTTGCTTCACTTCCCTGCACCATTGTTGGATAAATAATAATATTTAAACTAGGATCACGACGTTGTAACACATTTAAAATATCTTGTAATGCCGCCCCTGTGGAAGATGTTACAATTCCAACTGTTTTTACAAATGAAGGAATGCTCTTTTTATATATTTGAGAAAAGAGCCCTTCATTAGCGAGCTTTATTTTTAATTGTTCAAATTTCTGTTGCAATAAACCATCACCAGCCATTTGCATACTTTCAATAATAAGCTGATAATCTCCTCTTGGTTCATATAAGCTAATTTTAGCTTGGACAAGTACTTGCATTCCGTTTTGAGGCTGAAAGTTAACAGCTCTATTTTTCATTCTAAACATCGCACTACGTACTTGTGCTTTATCATCTTTTAACGTGAGATACCAATGCCCAGAAACAGGCTGGCTGAAATTAGAAATTTCGCCAGTAAGCCAAATATAGCCTAGCTCCATTTCAAGTACGTTGCGAACGGTATAATTAAGTTGAGTAACGGTTAAGATATTATTCATTTTAAATATAGAAAATAAAAATATAGGATAAGTTTACTAAAAAATTGAAATAAAGAAAGGATTATATAAAAATAAAAGAAGCCTCATCTATTATAAAATTAATAAGAATAAGATAATTATAATAATGCTAAATAATATAATACAAGCATCTTGATCTTGAGCTTTTGATTGTAATGATTGCTGTACTTGTCGCATCTCTTCCTTTTGCTCATACTGAGCTTGTGTAATTAATGTAGCTATATCTTCAGTATTCAGGCGCTGTACAATAATTGGGATTTGAACAGCTTGTAATATATCCTCTGCCTCAAGCTCAATAACAAGCTCCAATATTTCATCATCACTTAGACGGTAAGAAATAGTAGGATCTTGTAACGCTTCTAATAAATCTTCTGAACTTATCAGTAATAAGCATTCCAACAATTCATCTTTAGTAAGCTCTTCTTGATTATCTTGCATAATAATAACTGATTATTTTGTTAAATTGTTGAGTAGATAAAAAGATAGAAGCATAATAACAAATTTTAAATCAGAGTAAATGTTATATGGTGATTATTTATATGATAAATGAATAGAAACATTCAGAAAGAAATGGTTGCGGGGGCTGGATTTGAACCAACGACCTTCGGGTTATGAGCCCGACGAGCTACCAAACTGCTCCACCCCGCGTCAGAGATTTGTATAATACAGTAATTTTTTTATAATACAATAATTAAATAACATTTAATGTTTAAGTGCTTTAAATTAGATCTTTTTCAGTACAAATACAGTTCAATGTTATTTTTTATACCTTTTTAAATAAAAATTTGCTATTCTTTGACAACTTTACTATCAATTATAAGATTCATTATGGCTTTAATAAAATATACCAAATTATCACTTTTAACTACTCTTGTACTTTCCGTTGTTGCTTGTTCTTCAAATTCATCACACAATTCTAAATTAAATTATAGTGATAAAGAAAAATTCGGTGCAAAATATAAGGAGCATCAATATTACCCTTATGCACCTTATGTTCCTGTTAAGAAAATTCCTTCACAGAAAAAAATTGTGAATCCTAACGATTTTCTTTATCAGCTTGGCAACGTTCAGCAATATTCTGACACTCTAACAAAAGATTATGCTCATACATATAATAAATTAGCAAATTGGGTAAGATCAGGTGCAAAAATCCAAAATTTATCTTCTTATGGCGTTAATATTCAGCAAATGACTGGAGAAGAAGGTTTTAAAAATGTATTGATGACAGGATACTATTCACCTGTAGTTAATGCTCGCCATACTAAAATAGGACAATTCCAACACCCTATTTATGCGATGCCTCGTAATAAACATTTTACTCGTGAACAAATTTATAATGGTGCATTAGCAGGAAAGGGACTAGAACTTGCATATAGTGATTCAATGTTAGATAACTTTTTACTTGGTGTGCAAGGTAGTGGCTATATTGATTTTGGTAATGGTAACTTAAACTATTTTGCTTATGCTGGTCAAAATGGTTTCAAATACGTTAGCATTGGACGATTGTTAGTCGAAGATGGTGAAATTCCTAAAGAAAAAATGTCTATTAAAGCAATCAGAGAATGGGGCGAAAGTCATCCAAATAAAGTGCAAGGTTTGTTAGAACGTAATCCATCTTATGTTTTCTTTAAAAATGATTACTCTGGAAAAGTAAAAGGCTCAGCTGGCGTTCCTTTGATTGCACTTGCATCTGTTGCCTCTGATCGCAATATCGTGCCTTCTGGTACACCATTATTAGTTGAAACACCAGTTGTTGATGAAGATGGTGATTGGACAGGAGAACATGAAATGCGTTTAATGGTCGCATTAGATGTTGGTGGTGCTGTAAAAGGACAACATTTTGATATTTATCAGGGTATTGGTAAAAAAGCAGGACGAAAAGCAGGTTTAATGAAACATTATGGACGTGTTTGGCTATTAAAATAGTTATCCTTATCGACACCTAATATGAATTTTAGGTGTCGATTTTTGAATTTTAACTACGCAGACCTATACCTTTCTCAATTAAGTAATAAACTAAGCTATATAAGATCAGAATAAAACCACTTAACATCGCAAATGTATAAAGAATTGGCACATCACTGATTCCTAAAAAGCCATAACGGAAACCGTTGATCATATACATAATAGGGTTGAATTTTGATACACCTTGCCAAAAGTCTGATAACAGTGAAATAGAATAAAATACGCCCCCTAGATACGTTAAAGGCGTTAAAATAAAAGTGGGAATTAAGTTAATTTCATCAAAACTTTTCGCATAAATCGCATTGATCAATCCTGCGAGTGCAAACATTGTGATTGTCATCAACATTATGGTGATCACGACAAGCCACGAATGCACATCATAAGAAACAAAACAAAAAGCAACACTTGTTACTAACACGCCAATAATGCCTGCTCGTACAATACTTCCCATTACATAGCCAGCAATAATAGTATGAGTAGAAAGTGGAGAAACCAACAGCTCTTCAATGTGTTTAGCGTATTTGCTTAAAAAGAAAGAAGAGGCAGTGTTACCATAAGCGGCGGTTATTGCAGACATCATAATTAGACCAGGAGCGATAAATTGCATATAGCTCACGCCATCCATATCCCCAATTCTTGTGCCAATCAATTTTCCAAAAATAAAGAAATAAAGCACCGTTGTGATCATCGGTGGAATTAAGGTTTGTCGCCAAATTCTAAAAACGCGTTTTGTTTCTTTTCTTGCTAATGTATAAAAACCTGTAAAATTTTGCATTTTAATCTGCCATATTGATAAATAATGTTTCAAGACGATTTGCTTTATTTCGCATACTCAATACATTGATATTTTGTTCGCTAAGAAGTTGAAATAATTGATTTAACCCTTGCTCTTTTGTTACTTCAACTTCAATGGTTGTATCATCTATCCAGCTGAATGAATATCCAGCTAAATTAAGCGGTTGTTTTTTATCTAAATCTAGTAAAAAAGTTTCGCTAGTTAGTTTAGATAATAACGCTTTCATTGAGGTATTTTCAACAATCTCACCATTTTGCATAATCCCAATATTTCGGCATAAGCTCTCTGCTTCTTCAAAATAATGTGTAGTTAAAATTATTGTTGTGCCTTGTTGATTAAGTTCTTTTAGAAAATCCCATAAAGAGCGGCGTAATTCAATATCTACACCTGCCGTTGGTTCATCTAAGATCAATAAATTTGGATTGTGCATTAACGCCCGCCCAATCATTACTCGACGTTTCATTCCACCAGAAAGAGCATAAGAAAGACTATGGCGTTTATCCCATAAATCTAATTTTTTTAACCAATACTCCGCCCGCTTTATTGCTTCACGACGTGGTACACCATAAAAGCCCGCTTGATTGATCAATATATCTTCCACTTTTTCAAAGCTATTAAAATTAAATTCTTGTGGCACTAAACCAATTTGTTGTTTTAATTGCTGTTTTTGCGAATCTAAATCAAATCCAAATACTTTCACTTGCCCACTGGTTTTATTAACCAATGAACTAATAATACCTATTGTGGTGGATTTTCCCGCACCGTTATGCCCTAAAAGTGCATAAAAGTCGCCTTTTTTTACAGTTAAATCAATTCCCTTAACGGCTTTTACCCCATTGGAATAAGCTTTAACTAATTGTTTAATTTCTAATGCGTTCATCTTTTCTTGAAAATAAGAGGAATAAAAGAGATAACAACGCTATGCCACAGGACGAATAATTGCTTCATCAAGTGAAATATCAAAGGCTGAACTTAAAAGTTTTAGTTTAGAATCGCTTAACAATGCATTTTTTGCCTCATTGACTAATTGATCTAAAATTTCTCGCTTAATTTCTAATGCGGTTTGATGTTGATTACTTTCTTTTATTACTAATGAATAATTCAGCCCTATTTTTTCTAAGGCTGTCGTTAAAGTTTGATGGATATCAGCTTTATCTAAATGAGCCATATCTGGCTTTAAAGCAAGCTGTAACTTGTTATCTTGTTGATTGATTATATAGCAATTTAATGCCATTAAACGTGATAAACCCGTAACCTTTGAATCATAAATAATTTTACACCAAGCATCTTTTTCACAAGAAAGCGTTGTAATCTTTTGTGTTAATTCAGGTGTACGTTCTTGTATCATCGCTCGCTTAATATCTGAAGGCTTAGCAGTTTCAATCTCATTTGCTAATTCAGGATCAAGCCACTGCCAACGATACTGTTCTTCACTTTGCTCAGTGCTTTGATTAGGTTGATTGTCTGGAGTTTTAGGTTGCGATTGGGCTAAATTAGCTAACCGTTGTTGTAAATCTAGTGTTGTCTCTTTTTTCTTGATCTCACGCTCAACAACACTTGGTTTAGCCACTAATTTAGTGTTTTTTTTTTCGCTCTCTGAATTTGTTTTATGTGCTTTCAACTGCTGACGAGCCTTTAATGCTGCCATTGCCGGCGATACATTTAATGTATTATCTAATGTTTGTTCAGTTACTGCACTTGTCTGTATCGAAGCGGTCTGATTTTGTGTATTATTTGCAATTTTTACTGCTTCTGTTTTTGCTGGTATTACCGTAGTTGAGCGTGTTTCTTGCACATTTAAGCGTTCTTTTAACTTGCTAATATTTTCTTGTGTAGCATTAACAGATGGAGAAATATTATTCGTTACGGCTGTCACATTTTGAATTTCTACAACTCGTTTCGGATGGAATGCTAATGCACGCAACATTGTCATTTCAACCCCAGCACGTGGTTCACTTGCAAGAGGTAATTCTTTTTTACCAATTAACATTAGTTGATAAAAAAACTGTACATCTTCTGGCGAAATTTGTTTTGCAAGAAAATGTAATGGCGTTTCTTCTTGTGACGATGAGCTAGGTAACAATTGCAAAATAGCGACACGGTGTAACGTTTCAGCAATCGCATTTAAAAGTGCAAACCAATCCACACCTTTATGTGCAACGTCATCAATAATCGCCATTACTTTTTCACCGTTTGCCAATGCAAGTGCTTGTACTAATTCAAGAGGCTGATTATCATCTAATAAACCGAGCATTTGTTGTACAATAGCAAGTGTAATATGAGCATTACTTACGGCAATCGCTTGATCCGTTAAACTCAACGCATCACGTACACTGCCCTGTGCTGATTTTGCTAATTTTTCTAAAGCCAAATGCTCGAAAGGAATGTTTTCTTTATCTAGAATAAACGCAAGATGATCGCTAATTTGCGATTGCTCTAAAGCACGCAGATGAAACTGCATACAACGAGATAAAATTGTAATTGGTAATTTTTGTGGATCAGTTGTCGCTAATAGGAATTTAACGTATTCAGGCGGTTCTTCTAAGGTTTTAAGTAACGCATTAAAGCTATGTCGAGAAAGCATATGCACTTCATCGATTAAATAAACCTTAAAACGCCCTACGGTTGGTTTATATTGAACATTGTCCAATAATTCTCGGGTATCTTCAACTTTTGTACGAGAGGCCGCGTCAATTTCAATTAAATCAATGAAACGCCCCTCTTCGATTGCTTTACAGTTCTCGCATTCACCGCACGGTGTAGCACTAATTCCTTTTTCGCAATTTAACCCCTTTGCAAATAAACGAGCAATAGAAGTTTTCCCTACGCCACGTGTACCAGAAAAAAGATAAGCGTGGTGCAATCTCTCTTCTCGTAATCCATTTTCTAATGCGGTTAAAACGTGCTTTTGTCCTACAACATCTTGAAAACGTTGTGGTCGCCATTTACGAGCAAGAACCTGATAAGACATTCCCCTAACCTTCCTAATTAGTGTCCGTCAAAATCAACAAGAGTTGTTGAGGTTACGCCCATTTTTTCTAAACGTTCTACACCATTCAATGCAGGTAATCCAATCACAAATGCAGCGTGTTCTACTTTTCCACCTAATTTATTGATCAATTTAACAGTTGCTTCAACTGTTCCACCTGTTGCTAATAAATCATCAATAATTAAAACATTATCGCCTTCAACGATAGCATCTGTGTGAATTTCTAAGGTATCTTGACCATACTCTAATTCATAAGACTGAGAAAGAACCTCACGAGGTAATTTATTAGGCTTACGAACTAAAACAAAAGGTAATTCTAAAGCCAATGCAATAGGTGCACCAAAAATAAACCCTCTTGATTCTGTTCCTACAACTTTCGTGATTCCTTTATTTTTAAACTGCTCAACAATAATATCAACTGTTGCTTGGAATGCTTCTGGTACTTCTAAAAGCGAAGTAATATCACGAAAAATAATCCCTTCTTTTGGGTAGTTTGGAATAGATTTAATAGAAGATTTAATTAGTTCTAGTTTTTGGTTCATAGTTTAAGCTCAATATTTAGTTATACAAAACTTGCTAAATGTAACAAAAATTAGCGAAATTACAAGAAAAAATAATTATTTTTTGGCACTATTCGATTCGGTTGTTTCTATTTTATTAAATACCCTCACTGAATAAGCGGTTAAATTTAAGTAAAAATTTACCATTTTTTCAGTACCATAAATAACATTTTTAGAAAAACTTACTGATAATTCATATTGTTTAAATTTTTCAAGTGAAAACTTCTTATAACTTATGCTATAATTTGCCGTTACTTTCAAGTTTTAAACCAATTATTTGCAGGAGTATTAAATGACGAGTATAAATAAACGTTCGATTATGACCCTTTTTTCCAACAAAGAAGATATTTATAGCCACCAAGTACGTATCACATTAGCTGAAAAAGGCGTGCCTTACGAAATTGAAAATGTAGAGCCAAATACAATCAATGAAGATTTATTAGAATTAAACCCTCGTGGTAGTCTTCCTACATTAGTTGATCGTGATTTAGTTCTTTTTAATTCTCGTATCATTATGGAGTATTTAGATGAGCGTTTCCCTCACCCACCATTGATGTCAGTATATCCAGTGGCTCGTGCTGAAACACGTTTAACTATTCACCGCATTAAAAATGATTGGTACTCTTTAATTGATATCGTAAATAAAGATCCAAATGCAGAAGAAGGCAAAAAAGCCTTAAACCAATTACGTGAAGAGTTTTTAGCATTAGGTAATATCTTTGCTGCAAAACCATACTTCTTAAATGATGATTTCACACTATTAGATTGTTACATTGCCCCACTTTTATGGCGTATGCACAATTTAGGCGTTGAGTTTACTGGTGCAGGTAGCAAAGCTGTGAAAAGTTATATGACACGCATCTTCCAACGTAAAAGCTTTATTCAATCTATCGGTGGTAAGCCACCAAAAGATTTAATGGACGATAAAGAATAATGAAACCATTAAGACCTTATTTATTTAACGCGTATTATAACTGGATTATTGATAACAATAATACGCCTTACATATTGGTTAATGCTGAATATCTGAATACGGATGTGCCAAAAGAATATATCAATGAAGGGCGTATTATTTTAAGCCTTTCACCAACCGCAATTGGTAAATATATTGCTGATGAAGATGCAATTAGTTTTGATGCTCGTTTTGGTGGAATGTTAAGAGATATTTATATTCCTTTCGGTGCAATGATCGCGTTATATGCCCAAGAAACGGGCGATGGTGTGATGTTTCAGGAGGAAGAATATTTCAGCGAAGAAAGTTACTCTGCTCGTTTAAAAAGCGTTAAATCTGAAACTAAACAATCTATCAAAACTAAGCCTAGAAAAAATTCTAAGCTTAAATTAGTTAAATAATTTTTAAAGGCATTTAATAATGCCTTTAAATTTTTCATTTAAGCGGTTAAAAAAATCTAACTTTTTGCAACTTCAGCATAAAATATAACCGCTTAAAAATTTCCTTTATCAACTATAAAATCACATAAAATGAAAATCGCATTAGGTATTGAATACGACGGTAGTCACTATTTTGGGTGGCAGAAACAACAATCTGTAATAAGCGTTCAAGAACAATTGGAAAAAGCATTATCCATTATTGCTAACTCTCCCGTTGAGGTATTTTGTGCTGGGCGTACGGATTCTGGTGTACACGGTACAGGGCAAGTCGTCCATTTTGAAACAGTGGCTGTTCGTCCGTTAAAAAGCTGGTGCTTTGGTACAAACGCACATTTACCTAATGATATTTCGGTGAAGTGGTCTGTTGAAGTCAATGAGGATTTTCACGCTCGTTTTAGTGCCACTGCTCGCCGTTATCGTTATGTTATTTATAACAATAATCTTCGTTCTGCGATCTTACCAAAAGGCGTATCCCACTATAATATGCCGTTGGATCATCAAAAAATGCACGAAGCTGGACAATTCTTATTAGGAGAAAATGATTTTAGCTCATTTCGTGCAGCTCAATGTCAATCTAACAGCCCTAACCGTAATGTTCATCACTTAAATGTTACTCGTATAGGACAATTCGTAGTGATTGATATTCAAGCGAATGCTTTTGTTCATCATATGGTCAGAAATATTGTTGGTAGCTTGATTGAAGTGGGTTGTGGCAATCAACCTGTTGAATGGATTAAATGGTTATTGGAACAGAAAAACCGCCAACTTGCTGCACCAACCGCCAAAGCAGCAGGATTATATTTGGTCGATGTACATTATCCAGAAGTTTTTAATATCCCTAAAACACCGCTTGGCCCACTGTTTTTACCAGAGATTTTATAAATTTTTAGCACGCAAACCTTTGCTCTTTTTTTTGCTATTTCAATATGAAATAAATCCTTTTATAATGCCCGCCTAATTTTTATAAGAGGAAATAACAATGAACTATATTGAAATTTTGGGCTATGTAGCAATGGTTACCGTATCTTTATCTTTTTTACTTAAGGATGTAACTAAACTTCGTTTTGTGAATGCGATTGGTTGTTCGCTATTTATCGTTTATGGATTTTTAACAGGTGCTTATCCTGTAATGGGGCTAAATATTTTTGTTGCCTCTATCAATGCTTATTATATTGTAAAAGAATTAAAAGCAAAGAAAGCTGCAAAATAAGATTTATTTTAGGGCGAACATAAATAGTACGCCCTACTTTTATCCTACTAAGAATTCCAATAGTTTTTTCTTTAATTTGTTATAAGGCGGATATTTCAAGCTACTTTCAAACCAAAATGGTTTATGTAATATGCTTTTATAATGCGAGAAACAATCAAATCCAGCCTTGCCGTGATAACTCCCTATTCCACTAAAACCTACACCGCCAAAAGGCAAGTTATGATTAGAAAGGTGCATAATTGCATCATTCACTGCCCCACCGCCAAATGAAATCTCTGTTAATAAGCGGTCAATTTTTTGTTGGTTTTTACTAAAAATATAACACGAGAGTGGTTTTTCGTATTTTTTCACTTTATCGATCGTTTCATCTAGATCATCAAAGGCGATAACAGGTAATAAAGGAGCAAAAATTTCTTGTTGCATTATCGGATCATCAAATGAAATATGAGTTAGAATTGTCGGCGATACTGTTTGATTTTGTGGATCGATAACACCACCATAAAAAACCTTTTCTTTATCTATCAGTTTCTCTATTCTTGAAAAATGTTTTTCATTGATAATTTTGACTTCTGGTTTGGAATATCGCTGTTGCATTTCATTTTTTACAGCTTCACAAAATGCGTTTTCAATAGATTTTTCAACCAAAACATAATCTGGTGAGACACAGGTCTGCCCAGCATTTAAACATTTTGCCCAAACTAATCGTTTAGCGGTCATTTTTAGATCACAATCTGCAAAAACAAAGGCTGGGCTTTTTCCGCCAAGTTCTAAAGTAACAGGGGTTAAATTTTTTGCTGCCGCTTGATACACTACTCTGCCCACTTCACTACTTCCTGTAAAAAAGATCTTATCAAAACGATAAGAAAGTAATTCTGTGGTTTCTGCCACGTCCCCTTGATAAACATAAAAATACTCAGGTTCAAAATGTTGGTTAATCAGTTTTGCAATAATGTCAGCAGTGTGAGAGGCTAATTCACTTGGCTTCAAAATAACGGTATTCCCTGCGGCTAAGGCGGTTAAAGCAGGCAATAACGCAAGTTGTAACGGATAATTCCACGCACCAATCACAAGGGTTGTGCCTAATGGCTCTGGAATGCGATAACTTTTTGCAGGAAAATTCGCTAAATTGGTTTTGACTTTCTTTGGCTTGCTAAATTTTTTAATCTTTTTGATAAAAAAATCCAATTCAGAATAAAGAATTGAGAGTTCCGTCAAATAGCTTTCAAATTCAGATTTCGCCAGATCTTTATGTAATGCGGAATAAATCGCTTTTTCATTCTCTTTTAAAAGTTGTTTTAATTTGCGTAATTGTGAAAGCCTAAAATCAACATCTTTAGTTTGATTCGTATTAAAAAAGGCTTTTTGTTTTTCAATAATGGTCGCAATATTCATCGTTAAATCCTTATGCTCGTTTTAGCTATACGTTATTGTAGCTTTAATAATAAATCAAAAATAGTTAAAATGGCTGAAATCTTTTGTCAAAAAAGCAATAAAATAAAATGGATGAATTAAAAGCAATTAAATATTTCAACAAAGTCGCTGAAACGGGGAGTTTTTCTCAATCGGCTGATTTCTTTGGCGTGCCTGCCTCTTCTCTTTCTCGCCGGATTGCTGATTTAGAGAAGAAATTACAAGCAACATTGCTACAACGAACAACTCGAAGTGTGCATTTAACAGAAATTGGTAAAACTTATTACCAACATACCCAAGCGGTGCTATCTCAATTAAACTTAGCAAGTGACGTTGTCACGAATTATCAGAAGCAACCACAGGGCGAATTACGTATTAGCAGTATGACTATTTTTGGTGAACTCTTTTTATTGCCATTATTAGAGAAATTTAAACAGCAGTACCCTGATATCGTATTAAATATTTATTTAAGTGATGAATTATCAGATTTGAATGAAAACGATGTTGATATTGCAATTCGTGGGGGCTATGTGCCAAATGAACGCATTATTGCTAAAAAAATAAGTAGCAATGAATTTGTTGCAATGGCTTCGCCAGAATATCTAGCACAATATGGCATTCCAAAAACTGCCCTAGCATTGAAAAATCATCAAGGCATTTATTATCGTACGCCACAAGGTGTGACACCTTGGCTTACCCAAATTGATGGGCAATGGCACAATGTCTCCGCCCCTGCGGTAACAATTAGCAATAATTACAATTGGTTATTGGATAATTTATTAACAGGAAAAGGGATCGGATTTTTACCTCAATGGACGGTACAAAACTATTTAGACACAGGAGAATTACAAATTTTAGATATCAATCCTAAAGTGACTATTTCCACGCAAGGCGAGCTGGGTGTCTATCTGCTCTACCAAAAACATCATTATCAAATTCCTAAAATTAAAGTGGCGGTTGATTTTCTATTAAGCCATTTAAAATTCAGTGAATAAATAGACGATTATCAGGTTAATTCAAGCGTGAAGGAGCTTGAATTAACCCGCGATGAAGAACATTTATTACAATGCTTTCGCAGAAGTTCTGAAAAGAGCTAAACAGTAATAATCAATCTCACAGAAATGTCAGATGACTTAAACTAAGTATTTTCGTTCTTTTCGCTATTTAGGGGTAAAACCGTATAAATCCCTTTATACTCTATTCTGCCCACCAATGCTCTGATGTCTTTTACTTTCTTTGTTTTAATAAGCTATAACAACACTTAACCATAATTTTAAATAATTATTGATCAAGTCATCTTACAATTTTAGCTAATGCTTATACAAAATATATTATAATAACCTTATTTATTTTATGTCTTACTAATAGGATTAAATGATGAAAACAATAAAGTTAAAACCTACCTTTATCGCACTTGTCATCACACAAGTTTTATCTCAACAAGCCTATTCATCCGAAGTCAACGCGAATATTCCTTATCAATATTTCCGTGATTTTGCTGAAAACATGGGAGCTTTTAACGTTGGGGCAAGCAATGTGCCTATTTACAATAATCAAGGTAAACATATTGGCACAATGCTCAAAAATAATGCACCGATGATTGATTTCTCATCCAATAGTTTAAAAGGAAACGCAACACTTATCGATCCACAGTATGTTGTGAGCGTTTCTCATAATAGAACCTATTTAACAAAATCTTCTTTTGGAAGCACTGCAAAATTCCACCCAGATAATCCTGAATTTGAATACTCTTTCGCTAATCGCCATCATTATTGAGATCCGAGTACAGAGCTTAACAATTACGATTATATGCTTCCTCGCTTAACAAAATTAGTTACAGAGGCAGCACCAGCAGAATTACCTGATACAGCTAATGGCAAAACCTATGACTTATCAGATAAAACACGCTTTCCTTTCTTTGTAAGACGTGGTTCTGGGGATCAATATAGAATTATCTTTAATGAAGATGGTTCTCGTAAAAGAGATTTTGCAGGCGGTATATATAATTACCTTACTGGCGGTGCAATGTTGCCTGAACGTCTTAAAAATTTTGACTATGATGATAGAAATGAAAAATATTATGATTTTATTTGGGGATATCAACCATCATTAGCTAAAGAAGATAATGAACAACCTCTTATCACTTTTGCAATGAATGGCGATAGTGGTTCAGCTATTTATGTTTATGATGCACAAGAGCAAAAATATCTTCTTATCGGTTTATTAGAGGGATATGGTTGGGACAGTTTTCTAAAACACGCAGGAATTTATGGTGTAAAAACCAAACCTTCATTTAATAAACTTGAACAAAGTCGCTATAAAAATCTTGAAGTTAATAATACAACACCAAATACAGAATATACCCTTACCGCTAATCCAACCCCTAATCCAGAAAACGGTACCACAACAGCAACATTAACAGGTGGCAATGAAAATAAAACACTTAACCTATTTAATTCTGCTCATCGTGCTCAAAGAGGCGATATTTATCGTCAAGACTATAATGATGCGATGAATGTTACTTTCACAGGACAAGATGGTTCACTTGTTTTAAACAACGACATTGATCAAGATGCTGGCGGTTTATATTTTGATGCTAATTTTAATGTAAGCGGTCGTCCAACGGTTAAAGTCATCAATAGCGATACCCTTGATACTGATAAAATTCGCTTTGGTTTTCGAGGTGGTAAGTTGGATCTAAATGGTCACGCACTACAATTTCAGCGTATTCATCATATTGATGATGGTGCAAATATTGTAAATTCTAACAAAAATCAGACCGCTTCCCTAACCCTTACTGGACAAAACGCCATTTGGTCAGAAGATCCGAATATTCCTAATCTTTCTAAAAATGGTGAAGGTGCAAGTAAAGCCACCTATTTTGAGGGATATTTAGGTCATAAAGAAATTGCAAAAACGGATAAAAATCACACCGCTAGCAACACAATGAATTCGGGTAAAATCAATCTTACTTTTGCACCAGTGGAAAATGCAGATAAAGACAGCGATACGCTCTTTTTAACTGGTGGAGCAAATGCGAATAATTTAAATGTGAATAAAGGCACGGTTATTCTACAAGGTAGCCCAACACCGCACGCTTATGATGTAGATTATAAACCTGTTGTTTATAACAATAAAACATATACGGAGAAACGTGAAGTTGTCTATGATGACGATTATCAAAATCCTGCATTTAAATTTGCGAATATAGCGGTTAAAAATGGAGCAAAATTTGCAATAGGACGTAATGTAGCAAACCTAACAGCTGATATTACCCTTGAACAGAATGCAACTGCCAATTTAGGCTATACCAAAAATGATAAATCATTTATTGAAAACCGTTATTATGGTGGAAGCCGAGATAATACTTCAACCTTTACCCCACAAGGCTTTAACGCAATGCCACAAACTGAAATTCGTGGTAATTTAACTGTGACAGATACCGCAAAAGTAAAATTTGGTAGCAAAGCCAATTATCAAGGTGCTGTCACTGGGGCTGGTAACATTGAACTGGATCACGGTAGCCAAGTAACCCTTGCAAGCGGTTCAAATTTCACAGGAAGTATCAAAGAAAATGAAAAACCTGATTTAACTGTCAGTGCATCACTTTATTTTGGTGACGACGCTAAAACTTCGCCATTTTTTGAATGGGAACGTCTGAGAACTAACCAACCTAATAATAGCACTGTAACGCTTAACAATTCCCATTTAACATTACAAGATGATGCTCACTGGACGCTAAAAGAAGATACAAAAGTGGGCGAGCTAACCTTAAAAGATAAAGGTCGTATTACGCTTAATAATAATTTTGATCGCTCAACAACGGATCATTATCGTACGCTGACCACTGAGCGTTTTATTGGTGAAGGCGGACAAATTGATTTCCTAACTGATTTAAGTAGCCAGCAAGGTGATAAAGTACTTGTGAATAAAAATGCCACAGGTCACACTAAATTTAATGTGAGAGATCAAGGGAGAGAGCCACTCAATCAAAATTTAACGCTTTTTGAAGTAAAAGGCGAAAATACCCTTACTGCGACATTAAATACTGAGGGCTATGTTGATTTAGGCGCATATCGTTATCACTTAAATAAAAATGATAAAAATTATGTGCTGTCAGCAACAAAACAAGAAAATAATACAAAGATTGATAAAGATAAGTCTAAAAAATACAAAACCAACTGGCATAAGGCGGGGGTATTTGCGAAAACTGTCAATAATTTCTCAGACTTACCAAAAGACGCACAGGCAAAACGTGATATCGAGGCTCAAAAACAGGCTAAGCACAAAAAAGCAAAAGCGAATTGGAAAAAAGCGATTTCAAAAGAAATTGCGGTTAATAAAGCAAAAGATATTCTCTTAGACTTACCAAAAGATGCACAAGCAAAACGTGATGCCGAAGCTCAAAAACAGGCTAAGCACGAAAAAGCAAAAGCAAATTGGCAAAGAGTGATTTCAAAAGAAATTGCTGTTAATAAAGCAAAAGATATTCTCTTAGACTTACCAAAAGATGCACAGGCAAAACGTGATGCCGATGCTCAAAAACAGGCTAAGTACGAAAAAGCAAAAGCAAATTGGCAAAAAGCGATTTCAAAAGGAATTGCTGTTGATAAAGCAAAAGAGACTCTCTTAGGATTATTCAAAGATACACAAGCAAAACGTAAAGCTAAAGAGACGATTGTAACGTCAAAACCTGCTAAACCATCTACACATAAAAATGAAAGTAAGCAACAATCTGCAACGACATCAAAAACTGACGTGGTAAAACCACCTAAAAAAGACGTTGTAGAAACACCGAAAACCCCAACGGTTAAGGTCTCACAAAAAGATCAAATCAGTAAATATACTAATGCTGGGATTTCATCAATGCAATCTGGCTTAAATGCATTGTTAATCGCTGATAATAATGATGTATGGAATATGCCGCTTTATGCTAGTGCGGGGCATTCTAGTCATTTCACTAAGCATAAGAGCGAAGACTATCGTGATTTTAGCAATGATGTAGCAAATCAGCATTTAACAGCTCTTTATAATTCAGATGGATTAACACTGGGCGGACAATTGAATGTGAATGTAGCAAAAAGCACGTTTGATGACCATATCAAAGGTTCAAATACGCATACCAGAGCAACGTTATTTGCACAAAAAGAGTTTGATTCTGGGTTAAGAGTTGGTGCAAATGCAGGTGTCACTTTTGCCAAGAATAGTATTGACGGTACAACAAATACCGCTGTTATTCCAAAAGTTGGTATGACTGTTGGGCAACATTTTGATGTTGGGAATAATTGGTTTGTTGATCTCAGCGGTGCGGGACATTACCATCAACTTCCAGCACAATCTATGACTTATAAAGGTGCAAAAATCAGCAATGAGCATACCGGTTTATTTGGCTATAATGTTAAAAGTGCGATGGGTTATGGCATAAAACAGCCACAAATGGATTTAAACGGTTCAATTTTTGCTGAATATGCTGGTTTTGCAAATTCTCCAAAAATTTATGTAAATAAAGAACAAAATCCAACCGCTTTCAGCAGTGATTTTGCACCTCAAGCACGTTTTGGATTAAATGGAAATGTAAAATTTGGTGCAATGAATCTATCACTTACAGGGGGAATATCTACAGGTAGTAGTATTGGGGTATCGCCTTTTGCTGGAGTAGATTTTGGGTATAAATGGTAACCTCCTCCCCTAAATATGCCTATGATAATTGTACATTTTAATGTTGATTATCTAAATCATTAACCTAAATACAAACAGCTAGCCTTTAAAAGCTAGCTGTTTTTTTCTTATTTTTTACTGCTCTTCCAACTAAATCCTGAAAGCACTAATAACCCACCAAAAATTGCCATATTTTTAATAAAGTTTTGTTGTTCTGCGGGGAAATTCCAAAAGTCGTGTAAATTGATATTGATAAGAATAACCAATCCCGCCAAAATCAAGGCTGAAAATGCGGTATAACGGTTAATAATCAGGGCTGAGCCTAATACAATCTGAACAATTCCTGCCGTTGCTAAAAGGAAAGGAATAAAAATCATATTGTGATGTTGCATTAAACCAATGTGCATATCCCAAAATGCAAATTTCATAATACCTGGTACAACAAAATATAAGCCAAGTAGCACTCGCCCAACCATCATAGTTACAGGGGCTAAATTATCCATAAATGTGTTAAATAATTTTTTCAAAATAAATCCTAGAATGTGGTAAAGATATCGTCTAATTCAAAGCGTGATTTTGGTAAATTTGCATTAAAATCTGCGTCACTGTGGTAACCAAATGCAACTAAAGTTAAAGGTGTTAACCCTTTTTCTGTTAAATTAAAGGTTTCCGCTAAAATATTGACATCAAAACCTTCAATCGGCACAGCATCAATACCCATATCTGCAGTTGCTAATAAAAGTTGCCCTAATGCAATATAAACCTGATTCGCTGCCCAAGCTTGCAATTTCTCAGGATGTTCACTTTGACTTGCTAGAAAACCATCACGCAAGGTTTTGGTCATATTCAAAATATCATCATTTGGAATACGTCCATCAGCCTGCTCTTTCGCTAATAATTTATCTAAATGTGCTTGATTGATCTCATTTTTAACACATAAAACCATTATGTGAGAGGCATCAAGAATTTTTTGCTCATTAAACGCATAATAACCTTGCGTTGCTTGGGTAATCTTCGCTTTGGTTTCTTGATTATCCGTAATCAACACGTGCCAAGGTTGAATATTGATACTTGATGGGCTTAATTGAAAAATTGTTTTTAATGTATGAATATCATCATCACTGATTTTACGTGTTGTATCAAACACTTTTGCTGAATAACGCTGCTTTGCTGTTTCTAAAATGGACACTATTTACCTCTTATTAACTATTAAAGAAATCCACTAATTTCTTACGCTCAACATCTGAGTATTCCATATGCCCTACTGGCACTTTACCGTCAATGGCAGTGATCACTTGCTCAATCTGCTCACCTTTAAATGCACCACATAATTCAATTAACTGAATACCGCCCGCGACTAATTCTTTAGCCACATCGCACGCTTGTTCCATTGAACCTACACCATAAACCGTCATTGCAAAAGCAGGTGAATCTACTTGGGCTGATTGTGGCACTTCAAAACTTGGATCACGCATAATAAACGCATATTTACTTAATTTCATATAAAGCTCCTTAATTTAATTACTATGAAAAATAAAGTTAAAACAACTGACGTAAAAAGTCTCTGCTGTCTAGATGAGCATATTATATATTTTTATTAGTTATGATAAATACAATAAAATGCAAATAACCTTTGCTTTAAAGACAATAAATAAAAACAGTTATTTCATTTTGGAATAAAAAAAGCCGTTGTTATATACAACGGCTTAAGAGAAAATTATTTTTAACTAATCATTTTTCTTAAAAATGACAATGGATGTAATAAATGTAAACATAGTGACACCTAAACTAGCAAGTATCGAATTACTAAATCCTAAAGTTAAATAACCAAGTATTGTAGAAAATGCAACGAGTAAAGCATAAGGTAATTGCGATGTTACATGATCGATATGGTTACATCTTGCTCCAGTTGAAGATAAAATGGTTGTATCTGAAATTGGAGAACAATGATCGCCACAAACAGCTCCCGCCATTACAGCAGACAGACAAGGCAATACAAGCGTTGGATCCGTATTTGCGGCCATTGAAGCTGCAATTGGTAGCATTATACCAAATGTTCCCCAGCTTGTACCTGTTGAAAATGCCATGCCTGTTGCAAGTACAAATAAAATAGCAGGTAAGAATGCTGCATCAATATTACCTGCAACTAAAGTTGAAAGGTATTTTCCTGTGTGCATATCACCAACTACACCGTTGATTGTCCACGCAAAACACAGAATTAAAATTGCTCCCGACATTGATTTTGCACCAATAAAAATAACTTTTGTAAAGTTAATTGCACGGAATTTACGATCAATAAGAATACAGATTGTCGCAACACCTAAAGCTAAAAGCCCACCGATAACTAATGAAATACCAACAGTTGTATTTTCAAATGCACCTAAAATACTAAACTCTTTACCATCACTAATGAGAGCATCATACCCAGTGTAAATCATCATAGCAACTGTACCTAAAATAAGAGCCATAATAGGCAATATTAAATTACGAACTTTTCCTTCTTCAATAGAATGCTCTTCTATTTTATCTTCTTGTTCTTGAGCCTTGCGTTCAAATTTTGTCATTGAAGCTAAATCAAATGAAAAATAAGAGACAACAAACACCATGATAATTGAGAAAATAGCATAAAAGTTCATCGCACTCATCGTCATAAAGGCTTCAATCGGTGAATATTGTGTAATTGAATGCGTAGCTAATAAACCAGCAACAAGAGTCATAATATATGCTCCCCAACTTGAAATGGGCATTAACACACACATCGGAGCTGCTGTTGAATCTAAAATATACGCAAGTTTAGCTCGGGAAATTTTAAATTTATCCGTGACAGGGCGAGCAATGGCTCCAACTGCTAAACTATGAAAATAATCATCAATAAAAGTAAAGAAAACAAGACTAGCAGTCATCAATTTTGCACCACGACGATTTTTAATTTTTGTTTGAGCCCAGTTTGCAAAAGCTTGATTACTACCAGAAATATTCAATAATTCTGTTAAAACACCCAATATAACAAGAAAGAGTAAAATATTAACGCTATTAGAATTTATTCCATCGTCATAAACCAATGAAATAATACTATTTTTAATATAAATAAGGGTATTTAATATGTCTGCATTATTTAGCATAATAGCGCCAACAATAATACCTATACTTAACGATAAAATAACTCTACGCGTAAAAATAGCAAGTAATAGTGCTATTAAAGGTGGAACTAACGACCACATAGAATTTGAATAATCAATGAAACTCATAAAACCTCCAATTGTGTTTATAAAAATAAATATCAAACAAAAATAAAGGCGAGTTCTACTAGAAATGAAATTTGATTAACATAGAAAAGATTAGTGATAATCCATTATATTTTAATCCATCACAGTAGCCCTCCATCATCTATAAAATTAATATTATTGATGATGACAGTGTTATTCCTTTCGGATATAACCCCAACCAGTCAAGCCGACACTTAAACTGATTTCGGCGAATCTCCCTTTTTTCTATCTTCAACGTTATCCACTCGAATAGAATACTCTTGATTTTCGCACCTCTACAATTTGCAGGATGAGATAAGACTACATTAAAAAATTTATTTTGCCAATAAAAAATTACATTTTTATTTAATTTTTTTAATAAATTACAAGAATTTTATTTGTAATATCTAAAACATTAGTTAAAATATAAACAATTTTAATTGTTTGGGGGCTATATGGCAGAACTATTTAAAATACTTACAAATATTCGCTCGTTAAGAAAAATGGCAAATGAATATTCTTTACCAGAACTTGAATTAGCCTTAAAAAAATTAACACAGGTTGTCGAAGAAAGAAAATGCGATGTAAAAAAACGTGAGACAGCTCACAAAAAATATCTTGAGAATTTAAGTAAATATAAAAAGATGTTGCAAGAAGACGGATTGACGCCTGAAGAACTCGCTTCATTTTTAAATTCAGCCAAGACTGGCATTAAACCGCGTAAAAAAATAAAACCACGCCCTGCAAAATATAAATATATTGATGAATTTGGTAATGAAAAAACGTGGACAGGTCAAGGGCGAACACCAAAAATAATACAAAAAGCATTAAATAATGGTTGCTTATTAACTGAGTTTGAAATTTAACGATACTATGAAGAACATCCCTCTATTCATTCGAACTGAGGGATTTCTTTTAATCCAACATATCTGCCAATAAAAACTGCAATACACTATCCATTCTTAAATGAGGTATTACTTCATCAAATTCCAAGTGTTTTGGTTCAAACTGCTCAAATTCAAAATGATTATGATCCCAAAAATCAGCAGAAGGTAAACGATTTGGTACTGAGCCTGGATATAAAGTGACTAAATTTTTATCTGAACTTCTAATACCTCTTATTGCTTTAAATGTCTCATTATTTTGAGTTACGATAATGGGTTCTGTGGCTCGAATGGCTGAAACGGCATAATAGCCTGTCTCAATATTACCGAACTGTTTATATTGCCCTTCTTCTTGCACCAGTTGACGCATTAAACTTTCTAAATTACTAAGTTGATCACTACTAATATGATCAGCTTTCGTTGCTAAAAAGAGTAATTTATCAATTTTAGAAGAAAATAAACGATAAAATAACGAACGCTCGCCATAATGGAAATGTTTAAAGAGTTGTTGCAACCCAATTTTCATTTCAATAAACGCTTGTTGGCTATGATTGAGAGGTGTTAAACAATCCGCTAAAATAACTTGTCGATCAAATTGCGAGAAATAATCTTCATAAAAAGGCTTTATTATTTTTTGTTGATAATAACGATAACGCTTTTTCAATGTATGATAAGTGCTCTTCTTTGAGCTTTTTTCTAACTCAGCCCAACGTTCTTCTGATAGATTTAACAATGGAAAAAATTGAAAAACAGGGGCTCCCTTTGATTCACTTGGTAACACGAATCGTCCAGGTTGAATATATTGCATACCTTGCTTCTTGCATTCCAGTAAATAAGCGGTGTATTTTTCACTTAAATCTGCAAGTTGGTTTTCATCAGTTTCAGCCATCAAATCTAACTGCTGCACTTCTGTCAGCCAACGTTGAGCTAATTCCGCGCGCTCACCATAATGTACTTGTTGTTGATTTAAAGACCATTGTTTAAAATCTTGAGAAAGCATTGGCAAATCTAATAACCATTCACCAGGATAATCAAAAATATCTAAATAAAGCGTATTTTTCTCTTTGATATAACGGAATAAGCCATCTTGACGCTGATAATGAATAGCTAAACGAATTTCACTCATTCCAGTAGTAGAAGGCGACCAACTTGGTGACAATGTTTCAAAACAACGACGATTTTTATCATAATCAAAACGAGGCAAAGTTAAATCGCCCTGCTCCACTCGTTTTACAGATAAAATCTGTCCATTTTTCACTGGAGCAAATAATTTTAAATGTGCATTGTTAATCGAATTGATATGTAATAGTTGATCAACAAGACTTGTAATAAACGTTGTTTTACCACTACGGCTCAATCCTGTTACGGCTAATCGTAAATGATCATCCGTTACCCTATGCACCACATCATTTACTTTATGTGTAATCGTATTAAACATTGTATCGCCTTCTTGTTTTAAATATTATTGACGATAGTTTTTCAAGAATCTTGCTAATCGTTCCATTGCGTCTTCAAGCTGATGTGTATAAGCAAGACTTACGATACGGAAATGATCAGGTTTATGCCAGTTAAAACCTGTTCCGTGAACCAATAACACTTTTTCTTGCTTTAAAAAATCTAGAACAAATTGCTGATCGTTCTCAATATTGTACATTTCAGTATCAATTTTAGGGAAAAGATACATCGCACCTTGTGGTTTTACACAAGTAATACCTGGAATTTGAGTGACTAAATCATACGCAATATTACGTTGCTCTAATAATCGCCCCCCTTCTTGTACAAGCTCATTGATACTTTGATAACCGCCTAACGCTGTTTGAATACCGTGTTGCATTGGCATATTGGCACAAAGTCGCATAGATGAAAGCATATCTAAACCTTCAATATAGCTCTTCGCCTTATGTTTTGCCCCGCTTAACACAAACCAACCTTGACGGAATCCTGCCACACGATACACCTTAGATAATCCATTAAACGTAATAGTAAACAAATCTGGGGCAAGAGCAGCAATATGATGATGTACCGCACCATCATATAAAATCTTATCGTAAATCTCATCAGCATAAATAATCAAATTATGCTCACGAGCAACTTGTGCAATTTCTAATAAAATCTCACGGCTATATACCACGCCTGTTGGATTATTTGGGTTAATAACAACGATCGCTTTAGTTTTTGGAGTGATTTTAGAGCGAATATCCTCAATATCAGGGAACCAATTATTTTCTTCATCACATAAATAATGTTTTACATTTCCCCCAGCAAGGGTCGCTGCAGCCGTCCAAAGTGGATAATCTGGCATCGGAATGAGAATTTCATCGCCATTATTTAATAAAGCCTGCATTGTCATTGTTATCAACTCAGATACACCGTTACCGATATAAACATCATTGACATCAATATCACGTATTCCTTTTGATTGATAATATTGAACTATTGCTTTTCGTGCCGAATAAAGCCCTTTTGAATCGCCATAGCCCTGTGCTTTTGGCAAATTGCGAATAATATCTACCACGACTTCATCTGGTGCTTCAAAACCGAAAGGAGCAGGATTTCCAATATTTAATTTTAAAAGTTTATGCCCCTCCTCTTCTAATCGTAAGGCTTCTTTGTGAACTGGGCCACGAATATCATAACGCACATCATTTAATTTAGCTGATTTTAGAAATTGTTTCATTTTATCCTCATACTGCGACTAAATTTCTATTTTGAATAACTTTACCTTGATTTATTAAGAATTTAAAGAAAAAATACGCTAGAATAGTCATCTTTTTACACGATAAGCGGTTAGATTTTTTTTAAAATTTGTAAATTATGTTATTTAATCAATTAAAACAACAACTTGAATATGAATTAACACAAATTATTCCAAACAAAGGGTTAATTAAAATTGAAGTTCAATCTAATAAAAAGGCTGAAAACACTTTGTTTTTACGTTGGCTCAATGCTCAATCAATTTTCCCTAAATTCTACTGGCAAAACCGAGATGATAATTTAACATTAACAGCTATCGGGACAGTGAAAAGCTTTGATAATATCCAACAGGCTCAACAATTTAATCAACAAAATAATAATACGTTATTAGGCGGAATAAAATTTTGTGGGCAAACCACATTTATACTTCCTCGTCTACTATTTGCAAAAAATCAAAAAAAAATGACCGCTTGTTTAATGGTTGACACTGATCATTTAGACACCGAAATACCACAAATTCACGATATTTTGGAAAAATTTGACAATGCCAGCACCTTAAATCAAACGCAATACACAATATTAGAAACAACCCAAGCGACAGACTTTTCACAATGGTCGCGTAATATTCAGTCGGCTATTGAAAAAATAAAACAGGGCTGTTTTAACAAAGTCGTGCTTGCAAATGCTACCAATTTTAAGTGTAAAGAAACGATCTCAGCTTATGAACTGCTCGCTCTCAGCCAACAAAAAAACCAACACTGTTTTCATTTTTTATACCAAGAAGACCGATACTCAGCCTTTATTGGTTCAAGCCCTGAACGACTTTATAAAAGAGAACAACAACGGTTTTACACCGAAGCACTTGCAGGTACAGTGGCCGTAACCGAAGATCCGACTCAAACAGAAAAAAATGGGCAATGGTTATTGAATGATTCAAAAAACACTCTTGAAAATCAATATGTTGTTGATGACATCTGTTCTCACCTAGCACCTTATATAAGTTCTGTGATTGTGAGTGATATACATCTCAAACGCTTACCAAAAGTACAACACTTGCGTCGTTTTATTGAAATGCAATTAAAAGAAAATATTAGTGATATTGATTGCCTAAACCAAATCCACCCAACGGCGGCTATTGCAGGGTTACCTCGTCCGAATGCGATAGAATTTATCAACCAAACTGAAAATTTCAAACGTCAATGGTATGCTGGCACACTCGGTTTTTTTAACCAAGCTCAAGCAGAATTTTGCGTGACCTTACGCTCAGCTCAAATAAACAAAAATACCATTACTATTTACGCTGGTGCTGGCATTATGCAAGATTCTGATCCACATTCAGAATGGCAAGAAATTGAAAGAAAAGCATTAGCGATGGCTGAGCTATTAAAATAATCTATGACGGATAAATGTTTATCCTTCATAGATTATACCTCAGTTTGTGATTTTCATTATTCCCAACCAAAGAACTGAAATGTCTTTTGCCACTGTTCATCAAGCGGTGCAATAATTTCAATTTTTTGCATTTTTTTAGGATGAATAAAATGCAATGATTGTGAATGTAAAAATAAACGAGAACAAGGATTATGTTCCACAAATGCTCTATTCTGATGTAAATCGCCATAACGTGAATCCCCAATAATTGGGTGGAATAAATGTTTTAAATGGCGTCTTAATTGATGTTTTCGTCCTGTTTGAGGATATAATTCAACCAATGAGTAACGAGCGGTTTGATGTTTCCCTGCAGGATAAGACATTTCTACTTGTTTTAAACAGCAATAATCCGTGATAGCTTGTTGTGGCTCTTTTGATTGTGAGGCAAATTTATCAGCAATTTTATCTAGTTGAATTTTAAGGGGATAATCTATTCTACCCTCGCCATTAAGATACCCTCTCACAATGGCGAGATAACTTTTTTTAACTTGATGTTGCTCAAATTGCTCACTCATCAAGCGTGCGGTTTCACTATTTAACGCAAAGAGTAACACACCAGAAGTTGGACGGTCTAAACGATGAATAGGAAACACGTGTTGCCCAAGTTGATCACGTAACGTCTGCATTGCAAAAACAGTTTCGTGCTTATCTAACCAGCTACGATGCACCAACATTCCTGCTGGTTTATTGATGGCAACAAGATCATCATCTTGATATAAAATTTCTAATTCCATTACGACTTCATTTGCTACTAGATAGCTTGGTTTCAATTTGATGAACAGGGTTACATAATGAAGCCAAATAAGATTCATTTTTCAAGGCTTCTTCTAAATAAGGTGTAATAGAGAAGTTTTGTGGCAAACCCGCATTCGCATCTATCAATGCATTCATTCTAGGAATGAATACCCATTGTAGCCATTGTGTCGCTGAAAGCGTACCAATACAAAAAGGTTGATCATTCGCAAGATCTTGCTGTGAAGGCGGAATAGATTCCCATAATTGGTGTTGTTGCATTACAGCTTGTAATTCATTTAAGTGCTGGAGTATTTGTGTTTTCATTCAATTAGTTTATAAAACAAGCAGTGAAATTAGAGTAATGTTTTTAAGTAAGCTTTAAAATCTTGAGCTAATTGTGGGTGGTTTAAGGTATATTCCACAAACGCAGAGGCATAGCCGATCTTATTACCACAATCAAAGGTTTTACCTGTCATTCTAAAGGCTTCTACGGTTTCTTTCTCAATCAACATATCAATTGCATCTGTTAACTGAATTTCATCACCTTTACCTATTGGGGTTCTTTCTAGCAGTTTCCAAATGCTTTTTGAGAAAACATAACGACCAACAATCGCTAAATTAGAGGGTGCTTCTTCCAATTTAGGTTTTTCAATCATTCTAACGACTTTAGTACTTTCACCACCGTTAAGTTCAACGCCATCACAATCAGCAATACCATAGCTACTAATTTCACTTTCAGGTACTGGCGACACCATAATTTGGCTATGCCCTGTTGCTTCAAAACGTGTAATCATTGCAGCTAAGTTTTCTTTTGTTTGATCCGCAGAGAAATCTGCTAATAGCACATCAGGAAGCACAACAGCAAAAGGCTCATCCCCAATCACCGCTTTACCACATAATACCGCATGCCCTAATCCTTTGGCGTGCCCTTGTCGCACATGGATTAACGTCACATCTTTTGGCACGATGGAACGTACTTCATCTAAAAGTTGACGTTTCACTCGCTTTTCTAACATCGTTTCTAATTCAAAAGAGGTGTCAAAATGGTTTTCTATGGCATTTTTTGACGAATGTGTCACAAGAACAATCTCTTTTACACCTGCAGCTACACATTCACTCACAACATATTGAATCAATGGCTTATCTGCAATAGTTAGCATTTCTTTTGGTATCGCTTTCGTTGCAGGTAACATTCTTGTTCCTAAGCCCGCAACAGGGATAATAACTTTCATTGTGAATCCTTATAAATAAAGTCAAACCGCTTATAATAAGCGGTCTGATTTTCTTGATTTTTTACGAATCTTGATCTTGCTGAGTCTCTTTTTCTGTTTCTTTAATCTGTTTATAGATTTCTTCTCTATGCACAGACACTTCTTTAGGTGCTTTAATACCCAGTTTCACTTGACTGCCACGAACGCTAAGTACGGTAACTTCAACTTCGTCGCCAATAAGCAAACTTTCACCTAGTTTACGTGTAAGAATTAGCATGATTTTTCTCCTTTATTGAAAATATCTCCTATAGATATCAAACAGAAATTTTATTTATAGTTTTGTTTGAATCCAGTCTTTTGCTTTCGCAAGAGCAACATTGATGTTTTCTGGTTGTGTACCGCCCGCCATTGCCATATCTGGACGACCACCACCTTTACCACCAACCTGTTGAGCCATCTCATTAACTAACAGCCCTGCGTTAATTTTTGAAGTCGTATCCTTAGAAACACCGACAACTAAATTAACTTTTTCTCCCATTGCAGACGCAAAGACAATAACAGCAGAACCTAATTGATTTTTAAGATCATCAACCATTGTTCTTAATGCTTTTGTTTCAACATTCTCTAATTGTTGAATAATTACATTTACGCCATTAATATTTTCAGCCTGTTTTGCTAAGTCTGCCCCTGCTTGTGAAGCCATTTTCTCTTTCAACTGTTGCAACTCTTTCTCTGTACGTTTAGCTTTCTCTTGCAACTGTTGAATTTTTTCTACTAATGAAGCACTATCTGCTTTTAAAAGTTCAGCACTTTGCTGTACCATTTTTTGCTGACGTTGTACCCATTCTAGTGCTTTTTCGCCCGTTACTGCTTCTACACGACGAATGCCCGCCGCAACAGCACCTTCTGAAATAAGTTTAAATAAGCCGATTTCACCTGTTTGTGTTACATGTGTTCCTCCACACAATTCAACAGAGAATTCCGTCATTTTAACAACGCGTACTTTATCGCCATATTTCTCACCAAATAATGCCATTGCACCTTGCTCTTTTGCCGTTTCAATATCCATTATTTCGGTTGTGACTGGCGAGTTTTTACGTACCTCACGATTCACGATTTGTTCAATCTCTTCAAGCTGTTGCTTAGTAATTGCCTCAGGTTGAGAGAAGTCAAAACGCAAAATATCTTCGGCAACTAATGAACCTTTTTGAGCCACGTGTGTGCCTAAAACTTGACGTAACGCTGAATGCAATAAATGCGTTGCACTATGGTTCAGCTTAATTGCGTTACGGCGTTGTTCATCAATTTGAGTTTTAACCGTATCACCCACAGAAAGTGAACCACTCTCTAACTGACCAATATGTCCAAATACACCACCGTATTTTTGCGTGTCATTTACCGCAAATTTGCAAATTTCTGTAAAAATATGACCGCTATCGCCAACTTGACCACCCGATTCACCATAGAACGGCGTACGATCTAGAATAACAACCGCATTTTCACCAGATTGAATGCTCTCAACACTTTCGCCATTACAGAATAACGCAATAATTTTTGATTCATCTAACGTTGTTTCAGTATAACCTTCAAAAATAGTTGTACCTTCAACTTTGATTACATTGTTGTAATCCATACCAAAACTACTGCTCGCTTTCGCACGTTCACGTTGAGCTTGCATTTCTTTTTCAAAGCCCGCTTCATCAACACTGATTTCACGATCACGACAAACGTCCGCCGTTAAATCTAATGGGAAGCCATAGGTATCATAAAGTTTAAAGGCTACTTCGCCAGATAATACGTTATTTTCAACTTTTGATAACGCATCTTCTAATAAACTCAAACCACGTTCAAGTGTACGAGCAAACTGCTCTTCTTCTGCTTTTAAGGTTTTTTGAATGTGAGCCTGTTTTTCTGTTAATAAATCACCCGCTTTACCCATTACTTTAGAAAGGGTTGGTACTAATTTATAGAAGAAGCTCTCTTTTGCACCTAATAAGTTTCCGTGTCTTACTGCACGACGAATAATACGACGTAGAACATAACCACGCCCTTCATTTGAAGGTACAACCCCATCAGCGATTAAGTAAGCACAAGAACGGATATGATCCGCTACAACACGTAATGATTTATTATCTAAATCGGTCACATTTAACTGTGTTGCAACTTCCTTGATTAAGGTCTCAAAAATATCAATTTCATAGTTTGAATTAACGTGTTGCAATACTGCACTGATACGCTCTAAGCCCATTCCTGTATCAACAGATGGTTTTGGTAATTTTTCCATTGTGCCGTCTGCTTGACGGTTAAATTGCATAAATACCAAGTTCCAAATTTCGATATAACGGTCACCATCTTCTTCTGGGCTTCCTGGTGGGCCTCCCCAAATGTGATCTCCGTGATCGTAAAAAATTTCAGAACAAGGTCCACAAGGTCCTGTATCACCCATCTGCCAGAAGTTATCTGAGTTATACGGTTGGTCTTCACTTTTATCGCCAATTCGGATAATACGTTCAGCTGGCACGCCTACTTCATCACGCCAAATATTGTACGCTTCATCATCTGTTTTATAAACAGTTACCCATAATTTTTCTTTTGGTAAAGCAAGCCATTGTGATGATGTTAAAAATTCCCACGCAAAATGGATCGCATCTTTCTTGAAGTAATCCCCAAAGCTAAAATTACCTAGCATTTCAAAGAAAGTATGATGGCGTGCAGTATAACCTACATTTTCTAAGTCGTTATGTTTACCGCCTGCACGCACACAACGTTGTGAGGTTGTTGCACGCGAATAATTGCGTTTATCTAAACCTAAAAATACATCTTTAAATTGGTTCATCCCCGCATTGGTAAACAGTAATGTTGGATCATTTTCTGGTACAAGCGAGCTACTATCTATAACTGAATGCCCCTTGCTTTCAAAAAAATCTAAAAAAGATTGTCTTATTTGTGAAGTCGTTTTCATTGGTAATTACTCTATGTATCAATTTAGGGGGCTATTTTGTCATAAATTTATTATTTTATAAAATATTTATTAGTTAGATTACATAATTTTATTACTAATTTTATAAAAATAAACCGCTAGCACGGTCACGAGCGGTTTATTTCTCATAAAATTTTGTAAATATCAGGATATCCCCTTCAAATTTTAACTATCTTTTAATGGTACAACTAACATATCCACTGACAGTGCATTCATTACTTGACGAGTCGATGAAACCAATTTGCTCCAAAAATCTTGATGATGCCCTGTAATTAACAAATCAACATTATACTCATCAACAGCATCTTGTAAGACTTGGCTAAAATCCCCCATTCCACTTAAACGCTCTGTGACTGGATAATCCACTTTCTCAGAAAGTTCTGTTAAAACTTGAATAGTTTCTTCTACGACGTTATCTTGAACAGAAGTCATATTTATATCAATCAATCCAGTATAAAGATCTGAAAAATTAACATCGACATGAATAATGGATAGTTTTGCATTACAAGCTTTTGCTACTTCTGCTCCTTTACGTAATAAAACAAGACTTTCTTCGGAAAGATCCACAGCAACTAATACGTGTTTATACATAATGAACTCCTTGTGTTAATGATTACTCTACCAACTTCATACTAACACTTTATAAAATAAAAAAACTTGGTATAGATCACATTTTCAACAAAAAATAAATTATTTTTATAATGGAAATAGCACAGGTACAACAAATACGGTTACCAACATAACCAATACAGTAAAAGGTACGCCTATTTTTACAAAATCACTAAATTTATACCCCCCTAGACCAAGCACCATTGTATTCACTGGTGAGGAAATAGGTGTCATAAAAGCGGCTGAGGCAGCAATAGCCACAACCATAGCAAAAGGTACAGGAGAAACCTTTAACTGGTTCGCCATTTCTATCGCTATTGGTGCCATTAGAATCGCTGTTGCTGTATTAGAAATAAATAATCCAACCACCGCACAAGCAACAAATAAACTCATCAAAAGCAAGTGAGTTTCCCAGCCACCCACAATAGTTAATAAATAATCAATTGCTAAATTCACACCACCTGTTTTTTGAAGTGCGATAGAAAAAGGCATCATTCCAATAATTAAAATTAAACTTGACCACTGGATAGAACTATAGGCAGATTTAGCATCAATACAACGAAATTGAGCTAACATTAGACAAGCAATCAAGGCTGCAACAACATTCGGAACAATGCCTGTTACCATTAAAAACACCATTATAAAAATAGCTAAAAGTGCGTGAGGTGCTTGACTCTGAGCCGGAGACACTCGTTCAATTTCAGCAGGATAATCTAAAACAAAAAAACTATAAGTTTTATTTCGCATTTCTTGAATAAACTTCCAATCGCCAACAGCTAATAATAAATCACCCGCTTTCAAAGGCTCTTCTGCAATATTTCCTTCCAATATTTCATTATTACGCTTAATACCAATAATATTTAAACGGTATTTTGATCGAAATTTTAATTCACTGACAGAATGCCCTAAATAGTCGCTTGTTGGTGTTGGTGTAATCTCAACCATTCCCATAGATTTTGAGGTGCGAGTAAAATTTTGTTGACGAATTTCAACTACTTCTAAATTATGCTGTTGACAAAATTCTTCCAAATTTAATTCAGGATCACTCACATCCACTAATAAAATATCTTTTTCCTTAATCTCAATTTTACTTAAAAAAGAGGTTAAAAATATGGGTCTAAAGCGTTTCCAACGTTCAATAAACAAAATATTTAAGCCGTAATTCGTACGTAAATGTAAATCTCCGACAGGGGTATTGATAAAATCAGATCCTTGATGAACAATAAAACTGCGGGTTCTCTCTTGTAAATGATATTCATCAATAAGATCTTTTATGGAATGTTTGTTTTCTTCGCTATCTTCATCTGTTGTCGAATCACTTAACCAACGACGGGCAATAAGCATATAAAAAATACCTAAAATAAGAATCAAAATCCCTATTGGTGTAAAAGAAAAGAAGCTTAATCGTACATTAGTTTCTCTAATCAATTCAGCATTTACCACAAGATTTGGGGCTGTGGCAATCAATGTCATCATTCCACTAATTAACCCTGCCACGCTTAATGGCATCATTAAACGTTTTGGCGAGATATTCATTTGCTGACAGATCACAAGCACCACAGGAATAAAGATAGCGACAATCCCCGTCGAACTCATAAAAGCCCCCAATCCAGCCACAGATAGCATTAGCAACACTAATACTTTTACTTCACTATTTTTAGCAACTTTCATTAACCATTCACTAACTTGGTAAGCAATGCCTGTACGAACCAACCCTTCTCCGACAATAAAAAGTAATGCAATCAAAATAATATTAGGATCACTAAACCCTGCAAAGGTTTCTTGAATGGTTAAAATACCGCTTAAATTAAATGCGAGAATAACCAATAATGCGACGATATCCATTCGCAATTTATTTCTAATAAATAGAATAACGGCAATAATAAGAAAAGTAAGAGTCCAAAATAAAGAGGAATTAAAAAGAGTGGTGTTTAAATTAAGAATGGACGCAAGCATGATTCCTCCCTATTAAGTAGCAAATGAAATGCCTATATAGATTAACAGAATGCTACTTTTTATTAAATATTATTTTGGCTAATTTGACGCTTTTTTTCTAATCGTCGCTTCTTAAAAAACTGACTGATTTTTTGACTACATTCAGCCTGTAAGACATTGCCTCGAATTTCTAAAAAATGATTCATTTTATAGTCTTCAAAAAGATGAAAACGCGAACCAATCGCCCCCGTTTTGTAGTCACTCGCACCGAAAACCAAACGCCCAATTCGACTATGCAAAATAGCCCCCGCACACATTGTGCAAGGTTCTAATGTTACATAAAGTGTACAATCTAATAATCGATAATTTTTTGCAAATTTTGCTGCAAATCTAACCGCTTGTATTTCAGCATGAGCCGTTGGATCACAAAGAGAGATGGATTGATTCCACCCCTCACCAATAATATTACCCAGCTTATCAACTAATACAGCACCAACAGGAATCTCGCCTTCAGCTTCAGCTTTATCAGCGAGTGTTAAGGCATAACGCATAAAGGCTTCATCTTGTTCTGAAATAGCTAAAGAACAACTCGTTTGCGTAGATTGAATAAACATTTACGCCTTGATTCCTTTTATTATTTCAGTTTCCATAAGATCAAACATTGCATAACGTTTACGATACATAGAACGTTTTTTTGTTGCAACTTCATCTAAATTACGACGTTCAATTTGTAATGGTAGTTGCCAATAATCATTGGCACGCATTGCCCCATTTTCTTGCCAAAAAGCGTTATAATCAAAATGGACTTTTTGTGAACCATACCAACGTTTTTTAACTTGGTTTTCCAATGGAATCCCAACAAGTGTTTTACCCATTCCTTGTGCAACTACTTTAAATCCTTCAACTAACAAATACATTGGGCGTGTGCCGTGCAATTTCTTAGTCAAATTTCTCACAATCGCCTGTGCTTCCTCACCACGAGGTCCTTGAATACAAGTAACCAATAATCTATTTTCAGAAAGAAGTACAAAAGAAGCGTTATAAAGATGATTATTTTCATTATCGACCAAACTCAAAGAGAAAAACCCTTCAAAAGGATCGATAGTATAAATATCTAAATTTAAGGAAAAATCGTCGGTAAGCTGCACCAATTTGATTGTGTTATCTTCAACAAGTTGCTGACTCTTTTGCGACCCTAATAACGATTCTATTTCAACAAACGTATTGCAAATAGTATCTAGTCGCTGTTGAGCTGAAAAACGTTTATCAGCATGTTTAAATAAAATGGCATTAAAACGGTGAAGATCCTGCTTAAATACATTGCTCCAAATTGGATTTTTATTGATAAAATCAATCAGTTTATCCGTATTATTTCCACATATTAAACGAGCTAAACTATAACGAAGCATATTACGACAACGCTTCAAAAAACGACGATCGCCATTTTGAATATACATTTCTACGGCACTAGGAAAATGTGAAAAAATCATTTTTTCAGACATATATTTCTCTCGGTAATAAAGAATACAAAAAGCTGAGAAAACTCAGCTTTTTATTAGGATTGTTGATAATTAACGGCTACTGCGTCTATCAGAACGTCGCTCATTAAAACGTTTTTCTTTTGGTGCACCACCACGATCATCGCGACGGCCACGTCCACCATTTGAACGACCACGTCTATCATCTGAGCGTCCACGACCTCTGCCACCACGGTCATCACGACGACCGCCCGATTGTTGATCAGCTTCGCCAACAAATGACATTTGCATTGGTTTATTTAATACACGTGATTTACTCGCAAAATGTTGTACAACGTGTTTTGGTAAACCTTGTGGTAATTCTAAAGTTGTATGTTTATCAAATAACTTGATATGACCAATGTAACGGCTGTTGATATCCCCTTCGTTTGCAATTGCACCCACGATATGACGTGCTTCAACACCATCTTCACGACCCAATTCAATACGATATACATCCATTTTTACACCGTTACTTTCACGATGTTCACGACCACCACGACGATCATTACGACCTCCATCACGATCATTTCTACGCTCTGCTCTTGCAGGACGTACTTTTGCATCTGGTGGAAGAATCAATTTTTTATTCTGAGTTAACATCATCATCATTGCTGCTGCTAATTCTTCGTGATCTTGATCCGCAGTGAATAAATCTTCTAATAATTGACGATACATTTCTAAATCACGGTGTTCTAATTGTTTAGACACTTGTAATTTGAATTTCTCGCTACGTTTTTCCATTAACATTGAATGATCTGGTACTTGAACTTCATCAATTTTTTTCTTCATCAAATTTTCAACGTTACGTAATAAACGACGCTCTCTTGGCTCAACAAATAATAATGCTTTACCCGAACGACCAGCACGGCCAGTACGACCAATACGGTGAACATAGCTTTCTGAATCTAATGGAATATCGTAGTTTACCACTAAACTAATACGCTCAATATCAATACCACGTGCTGCCACATCCGTCGCAACCACGATATCTAAACGACCTGATTTTAAACGCTCTAAGGTTTGTTCTCTCGCACCTTGTGTCATATCACCATTCAATGCTGCTGCACGGAAACCGTTACGCTCTAATAATTCAGTTACATCGATAGTTGCATTTTTAGTACGAGTAAAGATAATTGATGCATCAAAATCTTCTACTTCTAAGAAACGTAATAATGCTTCGTTTTTACGGAAACCATTTACTAACCAGTAGCTCTGATCAATATCAGGTGCTGATTTTTGTGTCGCTTTAATTTTCACTTCTTGCGGATTGTTCATAAAACGACGAGTGATACGACGGATTGCTTCTGGCATTGTTGCAGAGAATAATGCTGTTTGGTGATCTTCTGGTAATTCAGCCATTACTGTTTCAACATCATCGATAAAGCCCATACGTAACATTTCATCTGCTTCATCTAATACAATCGCTTTTAATTGTGAAAGATCTAAAGTCTTACGACGAATATGGTCTAAGATACGACCTGGTGTACCCACAACAACGTGTGCACCCTGTTTTAAAGCACGTAATTGAATATCATAACGTTGTCCACCATAAACGGTCACAACATTTAACCCTTTAATATTTTTTGAAAATTGCTCTAATGCGTCAGCAACTTGAATCGCTAACTCACGAGTTGGTGCCATTACCAACATTTGTGGATGACGTTGGCTTGGTGCAATTTGTGCTAATAAAGGTAAACCAAACGCAGCCGTTTTACCGCTCCCTGTTTGTGCCATACCAAGCACATCGTTACCATTTAATAAATGTGGGATACATTCTGCTTGAATTGGTGACGGTGTCACGAATCCCATTTCTGTTACAGCATCAAGTAATGCTGCTGGTAGACCTAGATCGGCAAAAGTTTGTGTTTGAGTTTCTGTTTGAATTTGTGTTTCGGTTGTCATATATGTCCAAAAAAATGATGAAAAGCCCCAATGACTTTTCATTGAATAAAAAATTATATCGTTGAGATAAGCAGTCAAAACTGTTTAACATTTATTGAGTATAGCGGTTAAATTTTGCTAGAAATTTGCAAATTTTAATAAAAATCTGACCGCTTTATCGTTTCAATTTTCCCAACAATAACGGGATATTAGTTTTAGCCTTTTATTAAGCTAAACTAAATAATGCAAAACGATACCCAACAAAGTTACTACTGACCCGCTAATTAGATGGAAAAGATAATCATCTTTTCTATTTGATTAAATTTGAGTGTTTGTTTTGCAGTTGTGTTTTATAAAAATAATTATAAAACACTGCAGAGACAGAGGATAATCCCCCATCTCTACATAATTTTAGAATAAAATAATATTGATTATTCTTCTGTTTGTTCCACTTCTGAAACAGTTTCTTCTTGTGGTAATTCTTCACTTTGTGCGGCTTCAATACCTTTCATTGTTAAACGGATACGTCCTTGACGATCAATTTCAACAACTTTTACTTTTACTTCTTGACCAAGCGTTAAGTAATCAGCAACTTTTTCTACACGCTCTTCAGCAATTTGTGAAATATGAACAAGTCCTTCTTTGCCACCTAAAATAGCAACGAATGCACCAAAATCAACAACGCGTGTTACTTTACCGTTATAAACAGTATTTACTTCTACTTCTGCGGTAATTTCTTCAATACGAGCCATTACATTTTTCGCTGCATTGCCATCAGTTGCGGCAATTTTAACTGTACCATCATCATCGATATCAATTGAAGTGCCTGTTTCTTCAGTTAATGAACGAATAGTTGCACCACCTTTACCGATTACATCTTTGATTTTCTTAGGATCGATTTTAATCGTATAAATTCTTGGTGCAAAATCTGAAATTTCTTCACGAGGACCAGAAATTGCTTGTTCCATTACACCTAAAATGTGCATTCTTGCACCTTTTGCTTGGTTTAATGCGATACGCATAATTTCAGGTGTGATACCTTCAATTTTGATATCCATTTGTAATGCAGTAATACCATCACGAGAACCCGCAACTTTAAAGTCCATATCGCCTAAGTGATCTTCATCACCTAAGATATCTGAAAGAACCACAAAATCATCACCTTCTTTCACTAGACCCATTGCAATACCAGCAACCGCTGATTTAATTGGTACACCAGCATCCATCAATGCTAATGAAGCACCACAAACTGAAGCCATTGATGAAGAACCGTTTGATTCTGTAATTTCAGAAACAACACGCACAACATAAGGGAATTCTTCTGCGCTTGGCATAACCGCTAAAACACCACGTTTTGCTAAGCGACCGTGACCGATTTCACGACGTTTTGGCGAACCAACCATTCCTGTTTCACCCACAGAATATGGAGGGAAGTTATAATGGAATAAGAAACGATCTGCTTTCTCACCTGTTAATTCATCAATAGTTTGAGCGTCACGCTCAGTACCTAATGTTGCTACAGCTAATGCTTGTGTTTCACCACGAGTAAAGATTGCGCTGCCATGAGTACGAGGAAGTACACCAGTACAAATGTCTAACGCACGAACGGTTTCTTTGGTACGACCATCGATACGAGGTTCACCTGCGATTACACGACCACGAACAATTTTACTTTCTAATGAAGTAATAATATCAACAATTTCACCTTCTGATACTTCTGCATCTTCTGCTGTTAATTGTGCAATAACGTCTGCTTTGATTTCATCAATTTTTGCATAACGCTCTTGTTTTTCAGTAATACGGAACGCGTCACCAATACGAGATTCTGCTAATGCTGTTACTTTTTCAATTAACGCTGTATTTGCTTCAGGTGCTTTCCAATCCCAACGAGGTTTACCCGCTTCCGCAACTAATTCATTGATGTTTTGGATTACAACTTGTTGTTGTTCGTGACCAAACACAACCGCTGCTAACATTTGCTCTTCTGATAAAATGTCTGCTTCTGATTCAACCATAAGTACTGCATTTTGCGTACCTGCTACGACTAAGTCTAAACGGCTCATAGCCTGCTCAGAAATAGTTGGGTTAAGAACAAATTGATCGTTAATAAAACCAACACGAGCCGCACCGATAGGACCATTAAAAGGCACACCAGATAATGAAAGTGCTGCTGACGCACCGATCATTGCCACTAAATCAGGGCTAACTTGTGGGTTTACAGACACCACTGTTGCAATGATTTGGATTTCATTTAAGAAACCTTCTGGGAATAAAGGACGAATAGGACGGTCAATTAAACGTGCCGTTAATGTTTCGCCTTCTGATGGACGACCTTCACGTTTAAAGAAACCTCCTGGAATACGACCCGCTGCGTAAGTACGTTCTTGATAGTTTACCGTTAATGGGAAGAAATCTTGCCCTTCTTTTACATCTTTTTTAGCAACAACAGAAACGAATACTGTTGTATCGTCCATACTTGCCATTACAGCAGCTGTTGCTTGACGAGCGATTGCACCCGTTTCTAGTGTCACGGTATGTTGACCGTATTTAAATTGTTTTACAATTGGATTCATTACATTACCTATATAAGTTTGAATATCTAAGGTTCTGTTTTATTCCTAAAAAATTGCGACTAGCAAAAATCATCTTCCCTTCATTACTCAGGTAGAAAAATAACTTTTGATAGCCGCCTCTCAGTACACAGAAATAAAACGTTTGCATTATACAACAACTTTTAAAGATTGTCGCCTAGTTTTATGAAATAAAATGGTATATATAAATATGAATTTATTCTTTTTCTACTCTTTCCGGTGCTTTAATATTGCTTCAGTCAGGATAAATTACAGGTAATACTTCAAGTGAATAATCTTTCCAATTCAGAAAATACCCCGTCTTACCGTCTTCTAAAATTAGTAAATACTCTTCGATTGTGATATTTTGAATATTGAAATACATTTTTGACAAAAAAAGCGTATTTTCTATTTGCTGGCGATATTTTCATTTCAACATTATCTAAATTATAAGTATATCTTTTAATCCTAACCTTTATTAAGGTTTCATCAGCTATTTTTGTGCTTCATTTTTTCACCTTTGTACATATCTTCTATTGCAGATTTTATGTTATCAAGGAGCTACTTACCTCAGCTATAGCGGTAACTTTTTTATTACTTTTTACAAATAATTAAAAACACTATTCAACCTCTATTCTATACGCTATTATTTGCTTTATTTCTAAACAGGCTAATAACAATGAAACTTGAACTCTGTATTGATAATATCCAATCTGTCGAAACAGCAAGTAAAGCTAAACTAGATCGTGTAGAACTCTGCTCTGCTTTGACATTAGGTGGTTTAACACCGTCCTATGGATTGATTAAACAGGCTCTTCATTTTAAAGAATTATCTCATCACGTCATGATTCGCCCTCGTGCAGGTAATTTCATATTTAATCAAGCAGAAATTGAAATGATGATAACCGATATTTTAATTGCACAAGAATTAGGTGCTAATGGTGTGGTTATTGGTATTTTAACAAAAAATAATGATATTGATATTCAAGCCTGTAAAAAATTGATTTCGGCTGCTGATGGTATGGACGTGACTTTTCATCGTGCTTTTGACTTATGTCGTGAGCCTAAAACAGCATTAGAACAAATTATTGATCTTGGCTGTACACGTTTATTAACGTCGGGATTGAAAAAAACAGCGTGGTTAGGCAGGGAAAATATTGCTCAGCTCGTACAACAAAGTAAGGGACGTATGCAAATTATGGCAGGGGCTGGAATAAATTCTAAAAATGCATTGGACATTGTTAAAAGTACAGGGGTAAATCATATTCACTTTTCTGCTAAAAAAGTACAATATGAACAAATAACGAAAACTGATGTTTCTATGGGAAGTGATAGCTCTTGTGATAATCAAATAATCACGGCAGACTTAAATGAAATAGAACAAATTAAGCTAAATCTTTTTAAATGATATTCAACAAGTTATAATAAAAATGAAGCGGTCATATTTTAATGAGTTTTTACAAAAATAAGGTATTTAAAATGGATAAAGAATATTGGATTCAAAAACTAAATTTAGAACCTCATCAGGAAGGGGGATATTTTGCAGAAACATATAGAGGATTATCTTCAAATATCCTTTTCCTTTTGACCAATGAAAGTCCCTCGCATTTTCATAAATTAGACTCTGATGAAACTTGGTTCTATCATTGTGGCGAAAGTCTTTGCGTTCACATGATAGATCCAAAAGGAAACTATTCAATGATAAAAATGGGACTCAAAGAAGATGAACATTTGCAATATACCGTTCCAGCTGGCACTATTTTTGGTTCTAGTGTAGAGAATGATTATGCACTTGTAAGTTGTACTGTTTCTCCTGCATTTAGCTATGAGCAATTCTATTTATTTACTCAAAAAGAGTTATTAGATAAATATCCTCAACATAGAGAAATAATCAAAAAATTAACAAGAACCTAATAGCTATTTTACAGAAAAATCACATCAGCCCTTGCGATAATGCTAAGGGCTGATTATTGTACTCAATTATATTAACGACACTCCGATAAGTTGAGTATGCAAACACGTCAAGAAGGCAATATAAACCGTAATACCCAGTATAACTAAAATGATATCATTCAACTTTGTTGCTTTTAATTTAATCGGCTCATTGGGCGGATTATGACTCGGCAAACGATTTAATGCCATCAAATCTAGTACAGCCCATACTAGAAAGGCACCAAATAGCACAAGATCCACCACTGTACCATTTGCTAATAAATGTGCCATCATAAAAAGTTTAACTGCCATCAATTGAGGATGACGAGTTAAATTTGAGATTTTACCTGGTAAATAAGGAGCAAAAAAGAATACGAAAACAGGAATCATCATTGCCATTGTGATCTGTTTTAACCATATTGGTGACATATACAAGACAGTCGACGATAAACGAGCGTCGCTATAGCCAATAACAATCAAAACAAAACCAATAATTGATACTAAACCATAGCCTATTTTCCACGTTAACAATGCTTTTGAACGGTATTTTTCACGAAAATTTGGTGCAAAAATCACAATCGAATGCATACCCAAAAATAGAATTAAACCTAAAATAAGTAATAACATAAGCTCCCCACGAACTAAAAATAAAGTTTAATTATGACAAGAGCCTTTGTTTTTTACAAACAAAAAGCCGTAGAAAGTTCTACGGCTTTGACCTATATCATCATTTAAGAATATTAAATATCAATATTCGCATTTAACGCATTATCTTCAATAAACTTACGACGTGGTTCTACATCATCGCCCATTAAAGTGGTAAAGAGTTTATCCGCTGCAATGGCGTCTGTTACTGAAACTTGCAACATTTTACGTGCCACAGGATCCATTGTTGTTTCCCATAATTGCTCAGGATTCATCTCACCTAACCCTTTATAACGCTGAACAGTTAAACCTTTACGAGATTCTTTTACTAACCAATCAATCGCTTGTTCAAAACTTTCAACTGGCATTTTGCGTTCGCCACGTTGCACATAAGCGGTTGGTTCTAATAAATCTCTTAATTGACGACCTAATTTCATAATACGTCCATATTCCGTACCTGAAATAAAGTTATAATCTAAATTATAAGTGGTATCCATCCCGTGTGTAGTTACCACAATTTGTGGTTCATAAATCTTACGTTCAGGATTATAAACCACTGTTGCACTATAACTACTTCCGTCTGTGCCTTTTTCAAAGATCACTTCAATCAATTTATTCGCCCAAGCGGTCACATTTACTTCATTTTTTGCAAATTCTTCCGTTAAGTCTGGTTGATAAACTAACTCTTTTAAAAGCGACACAGGGTAACGTCTTGACATACGCTCAATCATCGCTTGAACATTATTGAACTCTTTAATTAAGTTTTCTAATGCAATACCGTTAATTGCGGGAGCATTTTCACTCACATAAACTGCCGCACCGCTTAACGCAAGCTCTAATTCATATTGTGTCATCTCGCCATCATCTTGAATATAGGTTTCTTGCTTACCTTTCTTCACTTTGTAAAGTGGTGGTTGTGCAATGTAAATATAGCCATTTTCAATCAATTCTGGCATTTGACGATAGAAGAATGTTAATAATAAAGTACGAATATGTGCACCATCAACGTCCGCATCGGTCATAATAATGATTTTGTGATAACGTAATTTTTCAAGATTATAGTCATCACGTCCAATACCTGTACCTAATGCTGTAATCAAGGTTGCGACTTCTTGTGAAGAAAGCATTTTATCAAAACGTGCTTTTTCAACGTTTAAGATTTTACCTTTTAACGGTAAGATCGCTTGGTTTTTACGTTCACGCCCTTGTTTTGCTGAACCACCCGCAGAGTCTCCCTCCACTAAGTATAATTCAGATAATGCAGGATCTTTCTCTTGGCAATCCGCCAATTTACCTGGTAAACCACCTAAATCCATCGCACCTTTACGGCGAGTCATTTCACGTGCTTTACGAGCTGCATCTCTGGCACGAGCTGCGTCCACAATTTTTGCTACGATATTTTGTGCATCCTGTGGATTTTCTAATAAAAACTCCGCCAAACGCTCATTCATTGAACTTTCAACGGCGGCTCTTACTTCTGATGAAACCAATTTATCTTTGGTTTGTGATGAGAATTTTGGATCTGGTACTTTAACAGAAATCACCGCCACTAACCCTTCACGAGCATCATCACCTGACGCATCAACGTTAGCGTTTTTCTTATTCTTAACATTTTTTTCCATATAGTTCTTTAACGCACGAGTTAAAGCCCCACGAAAACCTGCTAAGTGAGTACCACCATCACGTTGTGGGATATTATTGGTAAAACAATACACATTTTCACTATAACTGTCATTCCACTGCATTGATACTTCAACACCAATACCGTCTTTTTCAGTGGTTAAATAGAAAGGCGTTGAGTGAATTGTATTTTTACCTTCGCTTAAAAACTCAACATACGCTTGAATACCGCCTTCATATTTAAAATGATCTTCTTTACCGTCACGCTCATCAATCAATTTAATTGAAACACCTGAATTTAAGAAAGAAAGCTCACGTAAACGTTTTGAAAGGATCGAATATTCAAAATCTGTTTTGTTTTTAAATACATCATAACTTGGCCAGAAACGAACACTTGTTCCTGTTTTTTCTGTGTCTCCAATGATCGCTAATGGTGCTTGAGGCTCACCCATTGAATAGAATTGCTCGTGAACGTGGCCATCACGGCGAATAGTTAATTGTAATTTTTCTGATAATGCATTTACAACTGAAACACCCACACCGTGTAAACCACCAGATACTTTATAAGAGTTATCATCAAATTTACCACCCGCGTGAAGCACTGTCATAATTACTTCCGCTGCTGAAACGCCTTCTTCTGGGTGGATACCCACTGGGATACCACGACCATCATCTTGCACAGATACTGAATTATCAGAATGGATTGTGACAATAATATCGTTACAGTAATTTGCTAATGCTTCATCAATTGCATTATCTACAACTTCAAACACCATATGATGTAAACCTGTACCGTCGTCAGTATCACCAATATACATACCTGGGCGTTTACGCACCGCATCTAATCCACGTAACACTCGGATACTGGAAGAATCATAACTGTTTGTTTGACTTTGTTCAGACATTGTTATTCCTTTATTTCTCTCATATAAAAACGGCTTATGAAAAGCCGCAAAATTGGAGAGATTATATCAGATAAAGAGAAAAAAAGCACGATTCAAACGTGCTTTTTATTCTATTTACCCGTCATAATCCCCATAGAAACTAAATAACGTTATCTTCTCTAATTTCATCACCTCCAAGTCATCATAAACACGTTAAATACACAAAGAATGCCAAGACACTAAGACAGGTTGTGTCAAAGATGAAAAAATTTTAGAATGACCGGAATTTTAATGCGTTACGCAAGGAACAAAAATGCCCGATATCCAAAAACTTATCAACATTACAGCCCAACTCCGTCACCCTGAAACAGGTTGCCCTTGGGATATTAAACAAAATTTTGACAGCATACTCCCCTGCTTACTTGAAGAAACCTACGAAGTGGCAGAAGCAATTCATACCAAAGATAAAATCGCATTACGTGAAGAACTAGGCGATTTATTACTTCAAGTGGTCTTTCTAAGCCGATTAGCCGAAGAAGAAGGAAGCTTTGATTTTAATGATGTATTAAATGATTTAATTGAAAAATTGGTTTTCCGCCACCCACACGTTTTTGGCGATCAAAAAGCAAATAACAGCGAAGAAGCATTGCAAAATTGGGAGACAATGAAAGCTCAACAAAAGCAAGCTAAAAATCACAACTCTATTTTAGATGATTTACCTTTTGCTTTACCTGCTCTCACTCGTGCCAATAAATTACAAAAACGTTGTGCCAAAGTAGGCTTTGACTGGGATAATCCGACGGATGTTTTTAATAAGGTAAAAGAAGAAGTTTTGGAAGTTGAAGAAGAGCTTAATACCAAACCACAAAATGAAGACAAAATCGCCGAAGAATTAGGGGATTTATTATTTGCAACGGTTAATGTGTGTCGCCATCAAAAACTCGATCCTGAAACTATATTACGCAATGCCAATCTCAAATTTGAAAACCGTTTTAGACAGGTTGAAAAAACAGTGTTGAAACAAGGTAAGAAATTAGAAGAGTGTACGCTCAAAGAATTAGATAAAATTTGGGATAACGTGAAGGAGCAGGAATAAACGATCATGATATTATAAAAGTTTAAAATGATCATAAAGTCTATTCTAAAAATAGACTTTACCTAATACCTAAATATTTCTAGATCATCTGAAATTAATATTGTTTACCAATATAATAATTCTTGATTTTTTTAAGCAACGGAAAATCCAAAATAGGAATTCCATATGAGAAACTAGGCTCTATTGATTCTCCTTTTGTTTTGGGATTAAAATGTTGATGATCTGGGCCAAATGGTACATCAGGATGATCATTAGCAGAATCAATGCGATGAGCTTGTTTTCTTGATGGATCAAACAGTATATAAGCATAATCTGTTAACTTATTAAGTCTAAGTAACCACTCCCAGTCATCTTCCATTTTAAACCAAATATGCCAACCTCTCTTCTTTTTCTCTGGTTTACTAAACGTTGCATTCAGATTTGAAGCTATTATCTCCGCCAAAGGAACAATTAAATTATCAGGAATATAATCTAATTTCATTAACGCAGGTATATCAAGATTTAGGTAAAATAAACTAGCAAAAAATTGAAGTATACAAGGAGACTCTCTGGCTTCTTGATAATGAGTCTTACAAAGTAAAATTGATAACATAACTGTATTAGCTATATCATGAGCGTTTAAGGTTGTAGCCATATAATAGCCTGCTGAATTCCCACACACAGCACAACCGTTTCTTTTACTAACAACATTTACCCTGTCAACCGTTGTGTTTGAAATTCGGCCACTTGCAAGTTCAGTAAGAGGACGATTAATTTTTAGATTATGTGATTTCCAATTATTGAATATTGCAACGTATTCTATTGAATCCAATATACTAAATAACGAAGTCTCTGATTGAATATATTTCCAAGAGCCAATATCCCACACTTTATCTCGTCTAATTTCAATATTTCTTAAGCATTGATACCTATAAATTCTTGTATAGCCACAACATTGATCAGGATAAAATACCGCCACCCCGTATCCATCATTTTTTAACCAAAATAATTCATTTGCTTTCTCGAGCAATTTTTCCCAATATAAAAAATTGTTAGTAATTAACTCCAATACATGCTCTTTCCTTTTAGGAAAATCTAACATATTTAGGCTCATTACACATATATCTTGGTCAATTATATCAGCTGTTATTTCTACATCATGTAAATTTTCATAATTCTTATCTATACATAGTAACGGAAATTGCATACTTCTCCTATTACCTTTAAAAACACATGTAATCTTTAGTCAAAAAAGCGCTTACTGATTATCAGGCTAATATAAACAAGCGGTAAGATTTAATTCAATTTTTGCAAATTTTTGACTAAATCTTACCGCTTATAAAACGTTTACTCTTTATAAAATAGAAAAATTATTTTTTAGTATTTTTGAGGGGCTTATCTAACTGAATATCACTTACTCGCCCATCAGCACCAAAGTAAACAAACAGGGTACGTTGTACTGGCTCTTCGTGTCCTTTACGTTTGATAAATACATAACTCCAACGGTTTTGACCAAAAATATCTCTTAATACTGGCGTTCCAAGCACATAAAGTACCTGCTCTTGAGTCATTCCAACTTTTAATAAATCTATCTTAGATTGTTCTAGATAATTACCTTGTGGTACATCAATTCGATAAACCACTTTTTTAACTGTTGAGCAGCCTGTTACACCTAATGCTAATAATACTGTTGCTAGAAGAAGTTTTATTTTCATAATTTAACCTTTTATTGATTTTGATTGCTAAATGATACCGAAACTGACGTTGAAATACCATTATTTATTACGTTGAAGTTGATCTCGTAAATTTGGCGGTATCTCTTTGATTGTTAAAGTATCATTTAGTTCGTCCCAAATTACTCGCTCGTTTAATAATTGAGCGTCAAATGTCAAGGTAATGCCTTTTCCTGACCCTGAAAATTTGGTTAATGTTTTTAATGTATTACGAACAGGCGGGATCGTTTCTTCTAAATCATACTCTTGTGTTTGGGTAAATTGTGCAAAGTTTTGATCGTTTAACATTGGGATCTCTTTTGCTAATTCTTGAATCGCAATTTCTTCACCACTGTTAATTTGCCCTTTGCAATAATCAAACACCTGAGCTTTAACCTCTCTGGTTTGATCCTTCGTTAATTCCCCTTGATCACAATAATCATGAACAGCTTGTAATAAGGTCTGGTTTTGTACTTTTGGATCAAGCCCTGCCTCTGCACCTAAAAAATCCATAAAGAAATCAGACACTTTACGCCCTACTCGTCCTTTGATAAAGGTTAAATAGCGGTTAGATTGCGCGTCTAATTTCAATTCAGTTAGGTTGATACGACACGCTATATCATACTGTGCCATTTCCAAATACTGGGTGCGTTTAATATCTAATTTTTCATCAACTAAAACCGATGAACGGTTATCAATAAGAGCAATAAAAAGATAATCTGTCGCTAAGAAATTATAACGACATAAAATAAAGCTTCCCCCTGTCGCAAACGGATACTTAACTAGCTCGCTCGCCAACATTTTTGCACAACTATGGCTAAAAGGTAAAAACTCATTTTCTTGCTCTAATAAGCGGTTTAATTCCTGAGCAAAATTGGAATTTTCTTGAAATAATCCATACCCTTTTGCTTTACCTTGATACGCTTGATGAAGCTGTAACATCATCTGCTCAACCTCAGGCGTAACTGTTAATAATTGCTCTCTTAAAATAGTGTTCAATTCAACTGGCTCGGTTTGTGTCTTTGCTAGCTGATGAAGTACGATTTCTGTTACGTTTATACTCATAGTTTCCTTATAAAAAAATTCCTTCCCTATATTTTACAATAAGAAAGGAATTTTATGTTAATTTAATTTTTTATTGATTTTCCAACTGAGGCACAACGCTATCCTGCCCAGAAATCAAACCAACTTGAGTATAAAGCCCTAATTTATCACGCGTATCTTGAATATCTAGATTACGCATCGTTAATTGACCAATACGATCCGTAGGTGTAAATGGAGCATCTTCGACTTTTTCCATACTCAAATGCTCTGCTTTATAAGTTAAATTTGGCGATTGAGTATTTAAAATTGAATAATCGTTACCACGACGTAGCTCTAATGTCACTTCACCTGTGATGGCTTTTGCCACCCAACGCTGAGACGATTCACGCAACATTAACGCTTGCGAGTCAAACCAACGTCCTTGATACAATAAACGCCCTAACCGTAATCCATTGATACGATATTGCTCAACCGTATCTTCATTATGAATACCGGTAACTAAACGTTCATAAGCAATGTGTAATAATGCCATTCCCGGTGCTTCATAAATACCACGCGATTTTGCCTCAATAATACGATTTTCGATTTGATCAGACATACCTAATCCGTGTCTTCCACCAATGCGATTTGCTTCTAAAATCAACTCAGCTAAATCATCAAAACGTTTACCATTTAAAGCGACAGGCATTCCTTGTTCAAACGTAATTTTGACTTCTTCTTTATCAATTTTTACCTTTTCATCCCAAAATGCCACCCCCATTATTGGTTTAACAATATGCATTCCAACATCCAAATCTTCCAAATCTTTTGCTTCGTGGGTCGCCCCTAGCATATTTGAATCCGTAGAATAGGCTTTCTCTACCGACATTTTGTAATCAAACCCATGTTTAATTAAGAATTGTGACATTTCTGAACGTCCGCCTAATTCCTCGATAAATTGCTCATCCAACCAAGGCTTATAGATTTTCAAATGTGGGTTGGTTAATAGTCCATAACGATAAAAACGCTCAATATCATTCCCTTTATAAGTGCTTCCATCGCCCCAAATATTCACGCCATCTTGTTGCATTGCAGCAACTAACATCGTCCCTGTGACGGCACGTCCTAAAGGCGTGGTATTAAAATATGGCATTCCTCCTGTTGAGATATGAAACGCCCCACATTGAATAGCAACAATACCCTCGTGAGCAAGTTGCGTACGGCAATCAACTAAACGTGCATTTTCAGCACCATACTCCATCGCCTTTTTCGGGATTTCATTATAATCCTCTTCATCTGGTTGCCCTAAATTTGCAGTATAAGCATAAGGAACTGCACCTTTCTGACGCATCCAAAGAAGTGCTGCACTCGTATCTAATCCCCCAGAAAAAGCAATTCCTACTTTTTCCCCTAAGGGGATACTTTCTAAAATTGTGTTAGACATATTCATTTCCTATTTTAATTTTTATAAATGAGTTTTCATTCTAACCAAAATTAGACAAAAAACAAACAAAACAGCCCTAAATATAAAAAATATTTAGGGCTGTTTGGCATTCATAAAATTATTTAATATCAAGATCTGCTAAAAGATCCTTATTGATATATTTTTGTCTTAATCCAATCACTGTGATTACAGCTGGAATTGTCACTCGATATGCTGGTCCTGCAATATCAACAGCCGTCCATAATCCTGTTATCGCCCAACCAATCGGGCCAGTTAAAATGCTCATTGTTTTTGTTAAAAGCACATTACCCGCAAGCGGTAAACCTCGACCAATCAATACTTTTAATATCGCATTAACAATCGTAACGGTGAGTTGATAAGACTTAAAGCCGCCCATTCTAAAGATTTTTAAAAATGCTGCGGTTAATAATTCCGGCGTAATATGATCCGTATTTTCAATACCAATATTACGAGCTAATTCCTCTTTTTCCGAAGCTGACATATCTTCTAATGATTTTTCTAAAATCTTCATCAATAAGTCCTGCTCAATTTTTACAGTTGAAGCATTTTTATTATAATTGACCTTCAATTTATCACATACATCAAATAAAATTTCTCGATAAGGAACGCCACTATTACGGGTGAAATTCAGTAACGAACTTCCACCAAACTTCTGAAATTCTTCAGCAATTCTCTGCCAATATTCAGAATAACTATCTCCATATTTTTTTCTTTCATCTGATGAAGAAAGCGTTTCTGTAATGCGTTTAGATGTAACTTTATTATATACAGTAGCAACTAAAGGATTGGCAATAACGCCCATTAAAGTATTTGTGGTTTCAGATGATTGCCCATCTTTACCATATACAAGTACATCATAAAGCTCTTTTAAATCAGCAGATTCAAGGTGTTGTAAAAAATCTAAATCGGGATCATAACGATAAGCCATTTTTTTCTCCTATATGTTCAAACAAATATCCCAAAATGGGATAATACTAAAACAGGATAATAATCACAAGCTAAACTTATAGCTAACTGTGATTTATTTTGAAAACAATTTACAAAGAAAAATATCAGAAAATTATTCAATTCCTGATTGCAACAAGAAAGGAAAAAGGCATTACACAGCAACAAATTGCTGATCAATTAAATAAGCCTCAATCTTATATTGCAAAAATTGAGCGTTGTGAAAGGAAACTTGATATTTTAGAGTTTATTGAACTTTGTGAGGCAATGAATACTAGCCCACTGACTATTTTACAAAAAATAGTAAATTAACATCAAAAAATAACCGCTTATCATTTCTAATAAGCGGTTGTTTTTTTATAAGAAATTAACTGAAATTTACTTACCAATCACTTCTACACCACCCATATATGGACGTAGCACTTCTGGAACAGTGATTGAACCATCTTGGTTTTGGTAGTTTTCTAAAATCGCCACTAAGGTACGACCTACCGCTAAGCCTGAACCATTTAAAGTATGTACTAAACGAGGTTTTTTATCGCCTTTCATACGGAAACGAGCCTGCATACGACGAGCTTGGAAATCCCACATATTTGAACAAGATGAAATTTCACGATAAGTATTTTGAGCTGGTAACCAAACTTCTAAATCGTAAGTTTTTGCTGAACCAAAGCCCATATCGCCTGTGCAAAGTAGCACTTTACGGTAAGGTAAGCCTAAAAGCTGTAATACTTTTTCAGCGTGTCCTATTAATTCTTCTAATGCATCCATTGATTTTTCAGGCTCAACAATTTGCACTAATTCCACTTTATCAAATTGGTGCATACGAATTAAACCACGCGTATCACGTCCATAAGAACCTGCTTCTGCTCTGAAACAAGGTGTATGAGCCGTCATTCGAAGTGGTAACATTTCGCCTTCTACGATCTCGCCACGCACTAAGTTTGTTACTGGTACTTCCGCCGTTGGGATTAACGCATAAGATTTTTGTACTTCATTTGGATCTTGTCCTTCAAGTGGACGTGTATGGAATAGATCTTCGCCGAATTTTGGTAATTGTCCTGTACCATAAAGGGTGTCGTGGTTCACTAAATAAGGCACATAAGTTTCTAAATAACCGTGTTGTTCTGTGTGTAAATCTAACATAAATTGAGTAATCGCACGGTGTAATTTAGCGATTTGTCCTTTCATCACCACAAAACGACTACCTGTTAATTTTGCCCCAGCTGAGAAATCTAACCCTAATAAATCTTCGCCTAAAGTAACGTGATCTTTCACATCAAAATCAAATGAACGTGGTTCGCCCCAACGAGAAACTTCTAAATTATCATTTTCATCTTTACCTAATGGCACTTCTTCGGCAGGTAAATTTGGTACGCTTAATAAAATGTCATTGATTTGTGCTTGAACTTTTTCTAATTCTGCTTTTGCATTGTCTAATTCTGATCCCATTGAATCCACTTCTGCTAACAATGCAGTAATATCTTCGCCTTTTGCTTTTGCCATACCAATATTTTTCGAGCGTGCATTACGTTCCGCTTGTAATGTTTCTGTTTTAATTTGTAACGCTTTACGTTGCTCTTCTAAACTTGCGACAAGTCCCACATCTAAATCAAAATTACGTTTTGTTTTAAGAGCTTGTGCCACTTCGTCTAATTGATTACGCAATAAATTTTGGTCGATCATATTAACTTCCTTCTTTTTTTATTTAATTTTAAACTGAATTTGAAAATTATCGTGCCGCATTTTTCATAATACGGCTTTTTGCAACTTGCCATTCACGATCTTTGATATCCGCTCGTTTATCGTGGAGTTTTTTACCCTTCGCTAAACCGATTTTCACTTTTGCCCACGCCCCTTTCCAATAAAGAGCCGTTGCAACAATAGTATAGCCTTCACGGTTTAATTTACCAAAAAGTGAATCTAATTGACGACGACTTAATAATAGCTTGCGAGTACGAGTTGGGTCGCACACTACGTGGCTTGATGCAACGCTTAATGGCGTAAAATTTGCCCCAAATAAAAAAGCCTCACCATCTTTAAAAATCACATAGCTATCACCGATATTCGCTTTACCCGCTCGTAAAGATTTCACTTCCCAGCCCTGTAATTCTAAACCCGCTTCTATTTCATCATCAATAAAATATTCGTGTCTTGCTCGTTTATTTAGAGCAATCGTATTATCTGCTAATTTTTTCTTTGCTTTCGCCATAGTTTTTACGTTTCTACGTTGTTATAAATTTATTATTTTTAAATATCTTATCATTCTACCTGAATCAGATTTAGAATAAAATCATAAGCGGTCAGATTTTAATAAGAATTTGCAATTTTTTTAAGACAAAAACTAAATTTATTTTTTACAATAATTTTAATACTCAGAAATGTGCGATTTTACTCTCATCAAGCGGTAATATTTTATTGAAGATTTACTAATTTAAAGAGAGGAAAATAAAACTGCCCCACTTCGAAAAAGTTGGGGCAGTTTAGAGAGGAAACTAAGAGTAAAACACTAAGGTTCCTGTTGTCTTAAAAACTCTTCGTTATATTCAATGGTTGCTCTATTACGTAAATCACTTAACATTTCTTCACGAAGCTGTAATAAATCCGCTTGAGATAAAGCCGCTTTAACTGCTTTAAAACTCTCTTTATTACCTTCTTCTACTTTATCAAGTGCAACAATAACAGCATTGCCTTGTTGATCATTGATAACTTGGTAACCCACTTTATCTGCTTCTTTTTTCATTGCAAAAACAGTTTTTGTAAGCTGTGGTTGTTGTGATAAGCCTTGAATATAAACCAACGTTTGTGGCTGACTAAATGTTACATCAGTCGAATTACCACTATTTAATGCCGTTAAGGCCGCTTGTGCTTTTTCAGTAAGTACTTTTTGTGCTTTAGCTATTTTAACTTGCTGTTCAACCATTGATTTTGCTTCTGCAAAACTTTGTTCGTGAGCGGGCTTATTGTTAATCACACGAATAAAAGCCGTTTTTGCTTTGTCACCATCGGTTAAATCAATCGCCTCAGAAACTTGACGACCACGACGGAATTCATCTTTGACTAACACATTTTGAATTTTTGGATTAGCTAACAATGAAGGAATATTATCTAATGAAAACTCTTCTGTAGTTTTCACTTTTAATCCCGCTACTTTTGCTACATCCGTTAATGAATCTGGCGATTCAAACGCTTTATTTGCCATTTCATTTGAGATTTTACCGTATTCTGCCAAACTATTATTTTTAAGTAAAGTCTGCTTAATTTGTGCTTTTGCTTGTTCTAAACTCATACCTACATCAGCTTTGCGATCAAGTACTTTAATAATATGAAAATTACCGTCAATCTCAACTGCTTTACTTGGTTTGCCAACTTCTAATACATCAGCAACCTGATCAAATACTACAGGAAATACACCTGCTTTCGCCCAGCCCAAATCTCCGCCTTTTTGAGCAGAAATCATATCTTTTGAATATGTTTTCGCTAGTTTAGCAAAATCTTCACCTGCATTTAATTTTTGTTCTACTTCATCAGCTGTTTTCTTATCAGCCACTTGAATATGGGCTAAATGACGCTCGCCTTTAGTAATAAATTTATCACGATTTTGTTGGTAATAATCCTCAACATCTTGATCGCTAATTGAAGAAGCATCAGCCACATCTTCTGGTGTCACCGTTACGATTTCAACCTGCATTTTTTCAGGTGTGATAAATTGAGCTTTATGCTCATCATAATAGCCCTGTAATTCTTCCGTAGAAGCGGTCTGTTTTTCAACTTCTTTTGCAAGAGAGAGTGTTGCTGTTCTAATTACTCGTTGTTGTAATAATAATTTTGCTGATTGTTGATCTTGAACTGGTACACTAAATTGTGAACCTAAAATGCCCTCTTGAATTTGAGCATTCAATACATCACCAGCAACCATTGAGGCATAATAATCTGGAGAAATATTATTATTTCTTAACACATTTTGATAAAACTCATTATTGAATTTACCATCTTGTTGGAATTGCGGATTATTCACAATCGCCAATTTGATTTGTTCAGCACTCACACCTAAATTTAAAGTTTGAATATACTGTTTTAATAATTCATCATCAACTAAGCCTGTTAATACTTGTTGGTTAAACTGTGCTGCAAATTCTGTGGTATCTAAAAGATCCCAAAACTCTGCCCCTAAACGTTCGCTTTGAATACTTTGTTGGCGATTTTTGGTGTAATTAAAGGTTTGTTGTGAAATAGATTCACCGTTTACTTTTGCTACATAGTCATCTTTACTATATATCAAGGTTCCGCCGACACCACCTAATACGAAAGAAACAGCCACAAGACCAAAAATGATTTTGAACCCTAAGCTATTTGTTTTATCGTGCATTTTTTCAATCATTGTAAATTATCCTAAAAATGAAAAATATCTTGCTGATTATACTGAAAAATCAATGATTATCAAAATGCTAATTTTGCAAATTATGATATAAATCTCACCGCTTATGTCTCTTTTTACTTTACAGCTCCCTTATAAATTGTTTTAATTCACCCCTTACAAATTATTAACAAATGATCATCAAAGGTATTCAATGGATATTTACGCATATATCTGCTTTCTTTCAGCTCTTTCTATTTTACTCGGTTTCTTTACCCATAAAATCAGCGACAAAGTGCAATCAACGATTGCTATTACAGCAGCCGCAATGGTTGGTTCTCTACTTTTACTTATTTTAGGCTGGCTTGGTTGGTTCAATATCGACACCATTGCCAAAGATGTAATGCAACAAGTCGATTTCAAACGTTTCTTGTTAAATGGTATTTTAGGCTTCTTATTATTTGCTGGTTCATTAGGAATCAAATTACCTGTATTAAAAGATCAAAAATGGGAAATCTCAATTTTTGCTCTTTTCTCTACATTTATATCAACAATGATCATTGGCTATCTAATTTATGGTATTAGCCATCTAATTGGTTTAGATATCAAACTGATTTACTGCATTTTATTTGGTGCATTGATTTCACCAACCGATCCAATTGCTGTGCTTGCAATCATTAAAAATTTAAGAGCCCCAAAACGTCTCTCAATGCAAGTAGAAGGTGAATCCCTTTTTAATGATGGTGTAGGTTTAGTGATATTTGTAACCGTGCTTGCAGTCGCATTCGGAGGAGAAGAAGCAACCTTTGGAAGTATCTTAGAGCTCTTTTTACACGAAGCTGTCGGCGGCATTGTGTTAGGTTTTATTTTAGGTTTTATTGCTCACTTATTGATTTCTGCTACTGATGATGGAAGTATGGAAATCTTACTAACACTAACTATTCCAACCGCAGGCTTTATGTTTGCAACCAATATTCTGCACGTATCTGGTGCATTAGCGATGGTGGTTTCAGGCATTATGATCGGAAACTGGACTCGTCATTCTGGCTTTTCAGAACAAAGTCAACGTTATTTAGATCACTTTTGGGAAATGATCGATCACTTCCTAAATTCATTACTTTTCTTCCTCATTGGTTTTGCCGTTCTACTGATTGATTTTAATATCTATGGCTTTATTTTAATGATCGTTGCTATCCCCGTTTGTTTAGCTAGTCGTTATATTAGCTTATGGTTACCATTTAAATTCTATCAATGTTTTAGAACTTATAACCCTTATACTTTAAAAATTATGACTTGGGGTGGGTTACGTGGTGGACTAGCACTCGCAATGGCTCTTTCTATTCCGCCACAAACCGCTTTTATTGGCGATACTGGAATGGACGTTCGTGATCTTATTTTGATTATGACCTACTCTGTGGTGATGTTCTCTATTCTCGTTCAAGGTGTTACTATTGAGAAAACAATTCAACAGGCAAAGCTTGTTGACCCAAACAGAGAAGAATATCTAACCCCTTCAAATAAAATAGACTAAGTCGTTCTATTCATTAACTTATATAAAAAAGATTAAGCCATTATGACTTAATCTTTTTTTATTGATAATTATCTTGTGAAAACTCAACAATCAAATCTCACAAATGATTCTATTTTTAAGAGGTCATTTTTAATTCATTTTTTGCAAAAAATAAAGATCATCATTTTCCCATATCAACTTTCCCACAACGTCCAAATCGGTTTACAGTTGCTCGGTAATATAAGATCCTTACCAAAATCAAGCCATTGGGTTGGATAGTGAAAATCTGAGCCAACAGAAGCATAAAGTTCAAATTCTTCTGCCCAGCGAGCAAGAAGTTGACGTTGATCTCGTGATTGCCCGCAACCAGAAACTTCAATACCATCTCCCCCAGCTTCTTTAAAAGCGGTGATTAAGCGACGTACCCAACGAGCGGTTAATTTATAACGTAGTGGGTGGGCAACATTGATGACTCCGCCTGCTTGATGAATAGTGTCGATTGCTTCTTCCATCGTACACCACATCGGTTTAACGTAAGCAGATTTGCCCTGCCCTAAATATTTTTTAAAGGCTTTTTCGATACTTTTTACGGCACCGATTTCGACAAGAAAACGTGCATAATGGGCACGCGTAATCTCACCCTCTGCGAGATTTTTTGCCCCTTCATAAGCATTTTGAATACCTGCTTTGGCAAGTTTTTCTGCGATTTGAATTGCACGTTGCTCTCTTAAAGCGGTCTGATTTTCAAGTAAATTTACCAAATTTTCATTGGTTTCATCAAAGTTGAGCGCACTTAAATGAATATTTTTATCTTGCCAAACAATGGAAATCTCAACACCTGAAATTAGCGTGATCGGTAAGTCTTGTGCTGCTTGCTTTGCTTCTGCCAGCCCATTGATTGTGTCGTGATCCGTTAATGCTAACACATCAACGCCTTTTTCAACTGCTCGTTGCACAACTTCCGTGGGCGTTAGCATTCCATCAGAGGCCGTACTATGGCAGTGTAAATCATAATTCATTCTTTGTTATCCATATTATTTTTTTATTCCTTAATTTTGATTATTGGATCTATTGAAGAATCCAAGGGGCGCTAAAAGTGCTTATGCTTCGACAGGCTCAGCAACCGAACTCTGTCAAAACATGGTTGCTGAGCTTGTCGAAGCATAAGTTCTATCCTACAAAACGTTTCGCTTCAATTACTTCATCAATCTGCTGAATACGAGAAAGTAATTTTGCCAATAAATCAATATTGGTTAATTCAATTTCTAGGTTGATCGTCGCAAGATTAGATTTAATATCTGTTCGGCTTGAGATACCCAGTACATTAACTTTTTCATTCGCCATAATACCAGTAATATCTCTTAGTAATCCACTAAAATCATTCGCAATGATTCTGATGGTTAAGCTAAATCCTCTTGCATCATTCACACCCCACTGAGCTTGTACGACACGTTCAGGGTTAATACATTTTAATTCAAACAGTTGTTCACAATCAGATTTATGAATAGAAATTCCTCGTCCTTGTGTGATGTAGCCCACTATGCTGTCGCCCGGTATTGGCTGGCAACAACGTGCAACAGTGTGCATTAAATTTCCCACACCATCAATAATAATGTCACTACTCTTTCCTTTATTATTTACGTTATTTGCAGCTTTATAAGTCACCGCTTTCAGCACTGCTTCATCTTCTTGCTCTGCTGTTGGTTTAATCAATTTACTTTGTAAATAATGGCTTAACTGGCTTACTTTAATGTCGCCACCACCAATCGCTGCATAAAGATCGTCAATCTGCTTCAGGTTATAACGTGGCAGTGCATATTGCTCAATCTGTTTTTGTGTAAACTTGAATTTTGCCATTTCCGTTTCAAGCTGTTCTTTGCCAAGTGGAATGTTTTTATCACGATCCAACTTTTTAAAGAAATTAACCACTTTGGCTCTGGCTCTCGCCGTGTTAATAAAACCATTGTTTGGATTTAGCCAATCTCGACTCGGATTTGGGTTTTTCTGGGTAATAATTTCAACCTGATCCCCCATTTGTAGCTGATAGGTAAAAGGCACAATTCGCCCTGCCACTTTCGCCCCAATACAACGATGCCCTACTTCACTATGAATTGCATAGGCAAAATCAAGAGGAGTGGCATTTTTAGGGAGATCAATCACCTCGCCACGAGGGGTAAAGACATATACTCGGTCATCAAAAACTTGACTACGCAACTCGCTGATTGACTCACTTGATTCAGCAATATCATTCTGCCAGTCTAATAATTTACGCAACCAAACAATTTTATCTTCGTAACCTGCTCGTCCTGCCGTTGCTCCTTCTTTATATTTCCAGTGTGCTGCCACACCCAGCTCAGCGTCATCGTGCATTTGTTGAGTACGAATTTGCACTTCTATTGGTTTATTTCCTTTACCCAACACAACGGTGTGCAATGATTGATAGCCGTTTGGTTTTGGATTAGAAACGTAATCATCAAAATGCTCGGGTAAATGCTGATAATTCGTATGTACAATGCCTAATGCCGTGTAGCAATCTTCAAGGGTTGCAACAATAATTCGTACTGCTCGAATATCAAATAATTGCTCAAATGAAAGCTGTTTGCGTTGCATTTTTTTCCAAATGCTATAAATATGTTTTGGACGACCATATACCTGAAAATCGTCTAACTCTTCGTCAAATAAAGCGGTCAGATTTGTCACAAAATTTGCAATATATTTTTCACGATCAAGACGACGTTCTCTCAGTGCTTTAGCAATTTGTTTATATTGTTGAGGGTGTGAGGCTCTAAAACAGTAATCTTCCAGCTCCCATTTTAACTGTCCAATTCCTAAGCGATTGGCAAGTGGAGCATAAATTTGTGAACATTCTTTGGCAGCAAGCACGATTTCTTCTTCGGTCTTATCTTCATCTCGCAAATAAGTGATTCGCTCCGCCAGTTTAATAACCATACAACGGAAATCTTTGACCATTGCAAGAAGCATACGGCGAATATTATCGATTTGAAGATCAGATGTCGTGCCTGCATTTAATTGACGAATGTTATCCATCTCCAGTACGCCTTTCACAAGCTCGGTAATACTGGCATTAAACACATCTTTAACTTCGATTAAATCAATAATTTTATGTTTAACCAAAGGCACAAGAAAAGCAGCAACAAGACTATCATCGTCCATATTCAAGCCGTGTAAAATTTCTACCATTTCAATCCCAAACCACATTAAAGGATATTGCTCTACCTCTAATCGTTCCTGTGCATAACGCCATACAATTTGAATTTCTTCAAAAGTAACGGGGGACATTTGCAAAGACGCACCCCAACTAACTAATTCAAAATTAGCGAGTTCCAATGAGTGAGAACGACGAATTGCAACCATAAATCCTCCTGTTATATTTTATGGGATTAAACTGAAAATAATCTATTTGCTCGTAGATAGCCCTTTAATTCTATCTTGTTTATTTGAAGTTTTTAAAGCAAGAACACAGCCTAAAACAACAATAATACACCCTATTGCTTGATACAAATTTAATGTTTCATCTAACACGAAATATCCTATTACAGCCGTTGCCAAAGGGATCATTAACTGAATCACATTAAAAATCGCAATACCTTGTTTTTGAATAATATAAAAGGCAAATAGCATACCTGTAAGCATACCATAAATACCTGCAATGCCAAGCCCTAGCAATAAGCCTATTTGTACATCTTGTAACTGAAAAATAACGCCTGTCTTCACAGCAAAAATTAAATAAATACAACCTGATAAAATTGCCGTTGAAGTGCTAATAACTAATATTGATAGTGTCTTTGATATATTTTTAACAAGTAAGTTCTGGATAGATTGAATAAAAATGGCAAGGGTTAAAAATAGTGAACCGACGAAAAAATCTGAACCATTGTGGGCTTGCTTTCCATAAAACACAAAAATCAACGAACCAAAAATCGCTAAAAGACTGCCCGAGTAAAAATGTTTTTGTCTCACTCGACAGCGTTCATCAGCGAAAAAAATAGCGGCCATAATAATCGCCACAGGCATTGCTAAAATACCAAAAATACTCCCCGCTAATGCAGAGGTATATTTTAGACCTGTAATGAAAAAATACATATTCGCTGTCATAAACACAGCTAGAATCAATAAATTAAGAATCAGTGTTGGGTTTTTAATAAGTTTATAGACTTCATACCTATATTTGAAAAGACAAATAAATAAAAAAACAAGACCACCAGATAAAAACCGAACCGCATTATTATTTAATGTATCAAAATGAATACTCATAAAACGCATAATCGGAAATCCTAGCCCCATTAACATAATGTAAGATAACCGAATCATATTCTCGTTATTCATCATTGTCTTATCCATTTACTCCCAACGCTTAAATAATTCCTTTTCAAGGTAAATGTCAAATTGATCAAGCAGGCGATTTACCCCCTGATCAACAATATCCGCCACAGTTTGTGGACGATGATAAAACGCTGGCATAAGCGGTATAATTTGTCCGCCAATTTCCGAAACTTGTGTCATTAAACGTAAATGCCCTAAGTGTAATGGTGTTTCTCGCACACAAAGCACTAGGGGTTTACGCTCTTTTAAAATTACATCAGCGGCACGTGTAATCAGATCGTCAGTGTAGCTGTGGGCGATACCTGACAAGGTTTTCATTGAGCAAGGCAACACGATCATTCCTTTGGTACGAAACGACCCCGATGAAATCGCTGCCCCAATATCTCTGATATCATAGACTTTATCCGCTAAAGCTTTCACTTCTGATAAGGTGTAATCCGTTTCCGCTGAAATTGTTTGCTTAGCAGCATTGCTAATAATCAAGTGCGTTTCAATTTCAGTGGATTTCAATACTTCAAGCAAGCGAATGGCATAAATCGCCCCACTTGCTCCGCTAATTGCAATAATTAAACGCTTTGGTAAGCGGTCAGATTTTTGAGAAATTTTGCAATTTTCCATTTAACGATCTACTTATGCTTTATTTAACAAAGTTGAATTAGCTTGAAGTTGCTCAAAGAACCAACTCACAATAAACCCAAAATGAGGGATAAGTTGTGATTCTTTCCACCAATCACTTTGATTTGCTTGTGTGAAACTATCAAAGAAGAATAGCACTGCTGACACAATCAACACGCCACGCAAACCACCAAATACTACGCCTAGCACTCTATCTGTACCACTTAATCCAGTATGATCGACGAGTTTGCCTAATAACGCATTGATAATACTCATTACGATCAACGTACCAATAAAAAGTAACACTGCGGCAAGGCTATTTCTTAAAAACTCGGATTCTTGTAAATAAGGAGAATTAACCTGTGTAAAATAACCGCTTAAATAAGGATAAAAATAACTTGCCACAAAAAATGCGGTTACCCAACCAACTAGCGACATCACTTCTCGAATAAAACCACGCCATAAACTCACTAACGCAGAAAAAACAATAATACCAATAATAATATAATCAATCATAAAACCTCTTTTTAACCTTCATATCCAACATCATCTAAGGTTGGATTATTTGCCCCTTGTTTGGCTAATTCATCACAAATTTCATTTTCACGATGCCCTGAATGCCCTTTTACCCACCGCCAATCAATTTTATGCTGTTGAATTTGCTGATCTAAGGCAATCCATAAATCTTTATTTTTAACAGGCTTTTTCGCACTGGTTTTCCAATCATTCTTACGCCAATTAAAAATCCATTTCTGAATGCCATTTTGCATATATTGACTGTCACTAAATAGCGTGATTTGGCAAGGCTCTTTCAACAAGCTCAACGCCTCAATAACCGCACGCAATTCCATTCGATTATTGGTCGTTTGAAAATAACCTTTACTGACAGTTTTTTCGTGTTGTTTATAACGTAACACAACTCCAATGCCACCTTTACCGGGGTTACCTAAACACGAACCATCAGTAAAAATCTCAATTTGCTTCATTGATTTTTACCTTTTTTTTCTTTTTCATCTTATAAATTTTCCAAGCCACAAAAGCAATGACTGCAACAAGAATAACGTAAATAATCGCCTGACCTTTGTGCATTTGTTCCTCTACCCAATCCAGATTTGAGGCACCAAAATCACCTAAATAAACCCAAATCGGTACAGAAATAATTGCCGCACAAAAATCAACAAACACAAAGCGAGCATAATTTACACGATTTGTAATCCCTGAAACCAAATAAACGACGGCTCTTAAACCTGGTAAAAAACGAGCGGTGAATAATAAACGGTTGCCATATTTATCGAACATTTTTCTCACAGCGGATAATCGACCGCCTCGCACGAGAGGCTTAATTAAACGAAAACGTAAAATTTTCTTGCCATAAATACGACCCAGCCAATACATTGTGCTGTCACCAGCTAACACACCAATCATACTTACCACAAGCATAATATGTACGTTGGTATAGCCTAACCCTGAAATGACACCACCTGAAACTAAAGTCACATCTTCGGGAATCGGTAAACCAAAACCACACGCGAGCAATACAAAAAAGACGGCAAAATAGCCATATCCACTAAAAAAATCAATTAAAAATTCCATTAAAATTCCTACTTATTTCTTGTTTAAATTTCTTACCGAATCACGTACCACTAACTCTGGCATAAACTCCAATGTTTGTGGTTTATTTTGCTTATCTTTTTCAGCAATACGTTCTAACAATAATTCCAATACTCTATCAGACAATCGAGATTTAGATTGGTGCATTGTGGTTAAAGGCGGTGCATAAAAACGAGAATTGTGAATATTATCATAGCCAATCACAGAAATATCCTGCGGTACAGATAATCCTTTTAGATTGATCGCAGAAATCGCACCCAGTGCCATCACATCATTAAAACAAAATACCGCTGTTGGGATTTTGCCTGAATCTAAAATATTATTCATACATTCAAAACCACCTTCTGGCTCAAAATCCCCTTCTTGAATCCAATCTGGCTCAATCAAAAGATTCGCTTCACACATCGCCTTGCTAAAACCTTGAAAACGGTTTTTAGATAATGTCTTAAACAAATTACCGCTGATGACCGCAATGTCTTTATGCCCATTTTCAATTAAATGTTTTGTTGCTAAATAGCCCCCTGTGAAACTATTATCGATAATCACATCACTATTGCACTCTTGCCCCCAATCCATCACTACCATTGGAATATTAGTACGATTTAACAACGCAAGGGAGTTTTCAGTATATTCGCTACACATAACCAAAATGCCATCGACACGTTTTGTCATCAACATATCTAAGTGGTTTTGGATTTTATTAAGATCATTTTGCGTATTACATAAAAAAAGAGAATAGCCCATTTCATAGCAGTGACGTTCCATCGCCAAAATAATTTCAGCAAAAAAAGGAGCTTCACTGGTCGTCACAATCATACCGATAGACTTCGTGGTGTTCACTTTCAAACTACGAGCCACCGCACTTGGAGAATAATTAAGTTCAGAAATCGCATCCCAAACTGCTTGCGTAGTTTTATCGGCGACAAAGCGTGTTTTATTGATCACGTGAGAAACGGTAGTTGTTGAAACGCCTGCTAATTTTGCTACATCTTTAATTGTTGCCATTGACTATTACCTTAAAATAAAACACATAAAATTGTGCCTATTATAGCTGAGTTTTTATTAAAACTTGAAATTCTTTTATGAAATTTATGAAGTTATCCGCATTATGCTGTTTTTTACTTCAATCCTTTAGGTCATTATAAGAAACAAGCGGTTATATTTTGAGTAAAATTTACAAAATTTCAAATAAGATCGTTTCATATGAAAATCTCCGCCTTTCTTTTTAGCAATAAAAACTAAATAAAGTACAATTCCTCTTGAATTAAATTATTTCGCCCTTATTATGGAGCAATGTATTCACTTTTAAGAAAAATAATTTAATGAGTAAAAAACGCAGTGCAAGTTCTTCTCGTTGGCTTGCAGAACATTTTAAAGATCAATTTGTCCAAAAAGCACATAAACAAAAGCTACGCTCTCGAGCATACTTCAAAATTGATGAAATTCAACAAACCGACCGTCTTTTTAAACAAGGTATGACCATTGTCGATCTTGGTGCTGCACCAGGTGGCTGGTCACAGTATGCTGTTTCACAAATCGGTGGTAAAGGACGTGTTATCGCTTGTGATATTTTGGATATGAACCCTATCGCTGGCGTTGACTTCTTACAAGGCGATTTCCGTGAAGAAAGCGTGTTAAGTGCTTTGCTTGAACGCGTCGGTGAGAAAAAAGTTGATGTGGTAATGTCAGATATGGCACCTAATTTTAGTGGTATGCCTTCTGTTGATATTCCTCGTGCAATGTATCTTGTTGAATTAGCCTTGGATATGTGCCGTCAAGTTTTAGCAAAAAATGGTAGCTTCGTAGTTAAAGTGTTTCAAGGCGAGGGATTCGATGAGTATTTAAGAGAAATTCGTGCAATGTTTACAAAAGTAAAAGTGCGTAAACCGGAGGCATCTCGTGGTCGCTCTCGTGAGGTTTATATTGTTGCAACTGGGTATAAAGGATAATTTGCAAAAACTGATAAAAATTTAACCGCTTAATTTTACACAATAATGTAAATAGATAGTTAAAATTTATTTTTTGTAGTACCCTTATACATAATTTTATTACAAATAGAGGAACTTAACCTTGAACGATATGGTTAAAAATATTTTACTTTGGGTTGTTGTTGCTGTTGTTTTAATGACGGCCTTTGAAGGATTCAATTCTATTAGTACTTCTGCCAATACGGTAGAATACTCCCAATTTATCAAAGACTTAAAAGATGAGCGTTTAAAAGCAGTCGATTTTAAATCAAATGATGAAGCTATTCTAGTGACTAAAAAAGATGGGGCGACATATCAAACTGTGATGCCACTTCCTGATCGTGACTTATTAAATGATCTTCTAAAGAAAGACGTTGTTGTGTCAGGGCAACCACAAGAAAAACGCGGTTTATTATCACAAATCTTTATTTCTTGGTTCCCAATGATGTTGTTGATCGGATTCTGGTTGTTCTATATGCGACAAATGCAAGGCGGTGGCGGTAAAGCGATGAGCTTTGGAAAAAGTAAAGCCAAAATGCTTTCACCTGATCAAGTTAAAACCACTTTTGCTGATGTTGCTGGTTGTGATGAGGCAAAAGAAGAAGTCGGCGAAGTCGTGGATTTCTTACGTGATCCCTCTAAATTCCAAAAACTCGGTGGACGCATTCCAAAAGGTATCTTAATGGTTGGACCACCGGGAACCGGTAAAACACTTTTAGCAAAAGCAATCGCAGGCGAGGCAAAAGTACCTTTCTTCACAATGGCAGGTTCTGACTTTGTAGAAATGTTCGTTGGGGTTGGTGCCTCTCGTGTACGTGATCTTTTTGAACAAGCGAAGAAGAATGCACCTTGTATCATCTTCATTGATGAAATTGATGCTGTTGGTCGTAAACGTGGCGGGGCTGGATTTAGCGGTGGACACGATGAACGTGAACAAACCTTAAACCAAATGCTGGTTGAAATGGACGGTTTTGAAGGAAATGAGGGCGTGATTGTTATCGCAGCAACCAACCGTTCAGATGTGCTTGATAACGCATTAACTCGTCCAGGACGTTTTGACCGTCAAGTGATGGTTGGATTACCTGATGTGCGTGGTCGTGAACACATTTTAAAAGTACATATGAAAAAAGTCCCTGTGGCTGCGGACGTTGACCCAATGATTATCGCACGTGGTACACCAGGTTATTCAGGTGCAGATTTAGCAAACCTTGTAAATGAGGCTGCTCTATTCTCTGCGCGTGCAAATCAAAGAACCGTCACAATGGAAAACTTTGAGAAAGCGAAAGATAAAATCAATATGGGACCTGAACGTCGCTCGATGATTATGACGGAAGAACAGAAAAAATCGACCGCTTATCACGAGGCTGGACACGCAATTGTGGGTTATTTAATGCCTGAACACGATCCTGTTCACAAAGTGACAATTATTCCACGTGGACGTGCGTTGGGGGTAACATTCTTCTTACCAGAAGGCGATCAAATCAGCATTAGCCACAAACAACTTGAAAGTAAATTAGCAAGTGTTTACGGCGGACGTTTAGCAGAAGAGATCATTTATGGTAAAGAAAATATCTCAACAGGTGCTGCAAGTGATATTCAAGTTGCGTCGAATTTAGCTCGCAGAATGGTAACTGAATGGGGCTTCTCTGAAAATCTAGGGCCAATTCTTTATAAAGATGAAGAAGGTTTTGGTGCACCAAAAGTCGTTTCAGAAGAAACCGCTAAATTGATTGATGAAGAAGTTCGTAAAATCGTTGAACGTAGCTACGAGCGTGCAAAACAATGTTTGTTAGATAATATTGATATCTTACACTCGATGAAAGATGCGTTAATGAAATATGAAACCATTGATATGCCACAAATTAAAGCCCTAATGGAACGCCGACCTGTTGGTGAGCCTGAAAGCTGGAATGATGATAATACACCAACTTCATCAGATAACGATTCTGATGAAAAAGGTAAACTAGAAGAAACTGAAAAAGAAGATAACACGGATAATTCAGTCCCAAGCATTTCATAATTTTATTGATAAATAAAAGCCCTAGTTTAGTAACTAGGGCTTTTTTGTGGCTATTTTTCAGTACCAATCCATAAAAATATGTCGTCCCTCATCTGATTTTTCAAGTTACACTTTTAGTTGCACTAAACAATAAAAAAGCAGGGAATTCCCTGCTTTTTAACTAATATCAATGTATATTCATTAACCTGTATTACGCATTCCTGCTGCAATTCCTGTGATGGTTATCATAAGAGCCTGTTCTAAAATAGGATCTCTATTTTCCTCACCTTGTTGGCGTAAACGGTGTAACAATTCAACTTGTAATAAGTTAAGTGGATCAGTATAAACATTACGTAAACGGATTGACTCAACTACCTCAGGTAAATCCCCCATTAGCGTATCGTGGTGAGCTAATTGCATAATAGTATCTACATCAGATTGTAATTGGGCTCTTAATGTTTTACCTAAATGGTGTAGTTTTGGATCAACCAAACGTTGATCATAATGCTCTGCTAACCATAAATCCGCTTTGGTAAACACCATTTCTAGCATACCGATACGGGTTGAGAAAAACGGCCATTCTGTACACATCTCAGCTAAAACACCGTTTTTATCTTCATCCATAAGCTGACGTAACGCAGATCCAGCACCTAACCAAGCGGGTAACATCAAGCGGTTTTGCATCCACGCAAAGATCCAAGGAATAGCACGTAAACTTTCAACACCACCATTTGGATTACGTTTTGCAGGGCGAGAACCAAGCGGTAATTTACCCAATTCTAATTCAGGGGTTGCACTACGGAAATAAGGCACAAAATCGGCTTCGCCACGCACGATATTGCGATACGCTTCACAAGAAATCTCTGATCCCTTCGCCATTACATCACGCCAAGCTTGTTTTGGCTCTGGCGGTGGGAAAATATTCGCCTCTAAAATCGCACTTGCATACAATTCTAAACTTTCTACGGCAACGGTTGGTAAACCTAATTTAAAGCGAATCATCTCACCTTGTTCCGTTACACGCAAACCATTTTTCAATGAGCGAGGTGGCTGTGAGAATAAGGCTGCGTGAGCTGGTGCACCACCACGACCGATTGTACCGCCACGTCCGTGGAATAAGGTTAATTCAATACCATTTTTCTCAGATAAATTCACTAAGGCTTCTTGTGCACGATATTGAGCCCACGATGCCGCTAGCATTCCCGCATCTTTTGCAGAATCTGAATAGCCAATCATTACCATTTGTTTATTAGCAATAATGCCACGATACCAACCGATATTAAATAATTGTGTCATTACTGATTCACAACGATCTAAATCATCTAAGGTTTCAAATAATGGTGCAACTGGAATGCTCGCTTTACAGCCTGCTTCTTTCAATAATAAATGCACCGCTAACACGTCAGATGCTTCACGTGCCATTGAGATTACATAAGCAGAAATCACGCCTTCTGGCTGCTCTGCAACCACTTTACAGGTGTCTAAAATCTCTTTAGTTTCTGCACTTGGTGTCCAATTTGTTGGAATAAGTGGACGACGAGAGTTCAATTCTCTTACCAAGAAAGCCTGTTTATCTTCTTCTGACCATTGAGAATAATCACCTAAACCGATATAACGCGTAATTTCTGCAATTGCCATTTCGTGACGTGTACTTTCTTGACGAATGTCTAAACGAGATAATCCCACACCAAAACAGCGAACTCGGCGTAATGTATTCAATAATTCGCCATTTGCTACAATACGCATTCCACAAGCGTGTAAGGATTGATAACAATCATATAACGGTTCCCATAACTGCTCATCGCTTGTAATGATATCTTCTTTACGAACAGTTAAATTTTTACCGTCTAATACTTCAGTATAATAAGCTACCGTATTGATCAATTTTGTACGTAACTCTTTTACAACCACACGGTAAGGCTCTAAATGTTCGCCATATTTCGCACTAAATTCAGGGGTACATTCCACGATTGAAAGCTCATCAGCTAATTCTCGAATATCATTTAAAAACAACTCCGCAGCTTTACGACGACTCATTGCAAGTACAGTTCGTGTTGTTTCGTGAGTAACAAAAGGATTTCCATCACGATCGCCCCCCATCCAAGATGAAAAACGAATAGGTGTTAAACCAACGTTATGTTGAACACCAAAATTTTTCTCTAAATGGAAGTTCAATTGACGACAAAATTCAGGCACCGCTTTCCATAAACTGCTCTCAATAACTGCCATACCCCATTTTGCTTCATCAATCGGTGTTGGGCGCTGCGTGCGAATTTCATTGGTATGCCACGCTAATGCAATCATCTGCATTAAACGGCGTTTTAAACGGATAACTTCAGGTTCAGGCAAATCATTATGCTCTAAACGGCTTAAACAACGGTTGATTTCAACGTGTTTTCCCACCAACGAACGACGAGTCACTTCTGTTGGATGTGCCGTTAGCACCAATTCGATCAATAATTTTTCAACGGTTTCAATGACCTTATTGACTGGCACGTTCTCCGCTTTTAAACGTTCAAAAAGCTTACCCAAAGAACGTTCACCAAATGAAGATTCTTTGCTATTACGAGCAATCATTTGATACTGCTCTGCAATATTGGTCAAATTTAAAAATTGACTAAATGCACGAGCAACAGGCAAAACATTTTCAGTTGAAATGGTAGAAAGGGTATCTAATAATTGCTCTCTTGCTTTCTCATCACCTGAACGAGACGCTCTTGAAAGCATTCGAATATTTTCAATGAGATCAAGAATTTCACTTCCTTGAGCATCCTTAATTGTTTCCCCAAGAAAATCCCCCAACATATGAATATTGCTACTCAATGTATCTTTAACTGGTGCTATATTTTGATTCATAATTTTGCTTCCCTAATAATTAAAAATTTCAGGATACAGATATACCGTAAAATCATTGAAAAATCAAAGCAAAGCACTGAAAAATAAGGGAGATAATGATATTTCTCAAATAAACGAATCAAATTTAAAACTATTGCAACAAAGCAAAAACAACTCATTAACAATTAAATAAAGTTAAATTTTAAGTCTATAAGCGGTCTATTTTTATTAAGTTTTTGCAAATTTTTAAGAAAATGTCTAAATTTTTCTTTAAAGAATGAAATATGGATTCTGAGTTTATTGAAGTATGATTACTGAGCCTGTAAAAACATATGTGCTTTTTCAGAATGCCTTTTAACAGGCTCAAAAATATTATATTTCAGTTGAACAAATATGCTTAAATTCCTGAAAATAATTCGGAAAAGTTTTAGATACACAATCAGGATTTAAAATCGTGACAGGGTTACCTGATAATGCAATTAACGAGAAACACATCGCCATTCGATGATCATTATAAGTTTCAATCTCAGCGTGTTTAAATTGGTTTAAAGGCAAAGGTTGAATACGGATAAAATCTTCGCCTTTTTCCACTTCTGCTCCTACTTTGCGTAATTCCGTTGCCATTGCAGTTAGGCGATCGGTTTCTTTTACTCGCCAGTTATAAATATTGCGAATAACCGTTTCACCATTTGCAAAAAGTGCCACGATTGCTATCGTCATTGCTGCGTCAGGGATATGGTTAAGATCGACATCAATACCTGTTAATTCGCCTTTTTCAACTTCGACAAAATCACTTCCCCACGTAACTTTTGCTCCCATTTTTTCCAAAACATCAACAAATAAGCGGTCACCTTGTATTGAATTTTTGCAAATTCCCGTTACTTTTACTTTACCTTTAATCGCCCCAGCGGCTAAAAAATAAGAGGCAGCAGACGCGTCCCCTTCCACTAAATAATTTTTTGGAGAAATGTAACGCTGATTAGCTTTGATATAAAAATTTTGGTAGTTTTCGTGACACACTGTCACGCCAAAATCTTTCATCATTGTAAGAGTTATATCAATATAAGGTCTAGAAACCAAATCACCGATGATCTCAATATCTAAATCTTGTTCAAGCAAAGGAGCAACGATCAATAACGCGGTTAAAAACTGACTCGATATTGAACCATCAATTTTAACTTTCCCCCCTTGCAAGCCTCTGTTTTTAATCGCAATCGGCGGATAACCTTGATTTTCTAAATAATCAATGTCAGCCCCAAGTTGACTTAACGCATCAACCAAATGTGCAATCGGACGCTCTTTCATTCTAGGCTCGCCTGTTAGCACAACTTCGACAGTATTTTTTCCTTTCAAACACAGCACAGCCGCTAAAGGACGCATAACCGTGCCAGCATTCCCCAAGAATAGTGCTAAACTATCTTGAATATCAAACGCCCCACCGACACCTTGCACTTCACATTCCGTTCTATCATCGGAAAGTTGGAATTTTACACCTAATTCTCGTAACGCATTAAGCATATGGCGAGTATCATCGCTGTCTAGTAAGTTAGTGATTTTAGTTGCCCTTGTGGCTAAAGCGGATAATAACAACGCACGATTTGATAGGCTTTTTGAGCCTATCAAATTGATTTTGCCGTTGATTTTAGAAATTGGAGATATTGTGAGTTTTTTCATTTAGAATTAACTATGTGATTATTTATAATCTTGCAAACTAAATACTTGTTGTAATAATTTTGTATTACGTAATCCAACATTATTACGAATGCCTTTTTCTTCTTGAGCAATCATTGTGAATACGCCTTTTAATGCTTGTTGTGCCACATAATCATTCAAATCAGGATTTACTTTTTTCACAAAAGGAATATTGTTGTATTGAGTGATGATATTCTGCCAAATAGAATCAGCCCCAACCTTGCTAAATGATTGTTTAATCACAGGAGTAAACTGGCGATATAATTGATTATATGTCTGATTTTGTAAATATTGTGTGGCTGCATTATCCTGCCCCATTAAAATATTTTTTGCATCAGCAAACTTAATATTTTGAATTGCATTCACAAAAATTGGCGTTGCTGTTTTCACTGCTTCTTCGGCACTTCTATTCAGTGCTTTTGTACCCTTTTCAGCTAAACTGCCTAACCCCACTTTATGCAACGTATCGCTGACCATTTGCAATTCTTTTGGTAGCATAATTTTTGCTAATTTATTGTTATAAAAGCCATTTACAGCTGTTAGCTTTGTTACTTGATTAGCCACGCCATTATTTAATACTTGACGTAATGCCGTTGCAATATCGCCTTGCGATAAAGCAGTATTTTGTTGCATAACAGATGGAAGCTGTTGCATTACTTGTTGAGTCACTTGCAATGTATCTAGGTTTTTACAGCCTGAAATAAGGGTAAGTGCTGTGAATATAATAATTTTTTTCATAATTTATTCCTACTTTATAAATAGTGATAAGGTTATTTAGCCTCTTTAATATCCCAGCCTTTGCCATTATTTTCTTTTCTAATAGCACCTGTCATACACTCAATCACTTGAGCATCTTTTAATACTGTTATTGCCTCTGCATCTATTTTTCTGCCATAGAGGCTTGATAATAAGTCTATATCTGTCAAATTATCTAAACTTTGTTTTTCAGCTATAGCTAAACATTCTTTTAAATCTTTATCAAAAAAAGCGGATTTATTTTCAGCTGAAAGACTATTTTTTTCAAATACATAATCTTTATATACGAGTGGCTGTTCTTCATTTACAGTAGTTTTACATCCCATTACCATTAACGATAATAGGATTGAAAGACTTAATTTATTCATTATTTGCTCCTAAAAATATAATTTATTTCAAAACCTATTCTTTATTTGGCAACTTCTTCCAAGTCACTTCATTCCTTAAATAAATAGGTTCGATTTCTAACGCATTTTGCGTATTTCCTTGTGCTAATTCCATTTGAGCCAAAGGCAACATATACTCTGCTTGTGGCAGGGTTATATCTGTTTCTGTGATAGCTAAATCACTTTCTTTAAACTGTGGATAAGCATTCCAGCCTGTTCCTACAACAACACAATTTTGTAATTCACTTTGCTTGAACTGTTCAATTGCATTTTCAGGTGAGCAAACTTGTTCTTGAATGACTTCTTGCCAACCATTTTCTGTCTTGATTAGCTGCGAGAAATAAACCTCGTTCATTCTTGCATCAATTAAACAAATCACATTTTCTGCACCAAGTTGTTGATAGGCTTGTTGGGCCATTGTGGTTAGGTTTGAAACTGGGATAACTGGTAAATTTGCACCAAAAGCTAAGCCTTGTGCAACACTGACACCTACACGTACGCCTGTGAAACTACCTGGACCACGTCCAAACGCAAGGGCGTGAACATCTGATAATTGAATATTTGCATTGTTTAATAGCTCATCAACCATCGGTAAAATACGTTGCGTGTGGCTACGTGGGCTTAATTCATTAAGTGTTGTTGTTTTTTCATTATGTAACAAAGCCACAGAACAAGATTCTGTGGCAGTATCTATCACTAAAATTGTTTTTGACATTTTAAACCTATTTTAAATTTGTTTCTCTCTATTCTTACGACGAGTCGCAACAGCATTCGCTAACTGGAATAATGCTTTTTCGCTGTCTTGCCAGTTAATACAAGCGTCCGTAATGCTCTGCCCATAAACCAATTCTTGCCCTGCGATCAAATCTTGACGCCCTTCGACTAAATGGCTTTCAATCATCACACCTGAAATCAATTCAGAACCATTGGTGATCTGTTCTGAAATACTGTCACACACGGTTAATTGCTGTTTAAACTGTTTTTGACTGTTGGCGTGGCTAAAATCAACCATAACGTGTGGGCGATAGCCTACTTTTGCAATTTCTTCACCAATCTTTTCAATCATTTCAGCATGATAATTTGTGCCTGCTTTACCACCTCGTAAGATGATATGGCAATCACTATTTCCTTGCGTTGAAACCACCGCTGAACGCCCATCTTGAGTAATAGATAAAAAATGATGTGGCGTATTCGCACAACGCATTCCATCTAAGGCATTTTGAACCGAACCACTGGTCGCATTTTTAAAACCAACCGCACAAGGTAAGCCTGAGGCTAATTCACGATGAATTTGTGATTCAACGGTTCTCGCCCCAATCGCTCCCCAACTTACAAGATCAACCATATATTGCGGACTTACAATATCCAAAAACTCACACGCTGTTGGTACGCCCAAGTTGTTAATATTTGATAACACTTGACGTGCGATTTTTAAACCATCATTCACTTGATAACTTTCATCTAAATAAGGATCATTAATCAGTCCTTTCCAACCTACCGTGGTACGTGGCTTTTCAAAATAAACACGCATTACCACTTCTAAATTTTGGTAAATTTCAGGGTGTAATCTGACCGCTTGTATTTTGCGGGCATAGTCCAATGCAACCTTAGGATCGTGAATAGAACAAGGTCCAATAACAACCAACAAACGATCATCCAATCCATTGATAATATTATGAATTTTGTTACGTGCCTGAGCGACGGTATTTGTCGCCACTTCACTGGCAGGCAATTTTTCTAATAATTCCTTTGGCGATAATAATGGTTCGATTTTTATTATTCTTTTATCGTTATTCTTATAAGTCATATTCTTGTTATCAATATAAAATCTAGTAGCTGGTCCTTTATAAATTGACCATTCGGCTCGGTCTAATAATATCCCTATCATCTATTTCTGCGGTACCTAAAAAGCTATTTTTATCTGAAAATAAACGTACCTGACCATAAATTTGCTGATCGTTCATAAATTTCAAACGCTGCCCAAATCCAATCGCTTTGGTCTGCTCCGCATTTAAGGTAATTTGAGGTAAACTCGCTACCGCACTATCTACAGGCAATAAATGCTGATCTAAAAGGGCTAAATTATCTTGCTCACCAAGTTGTTGTAGCTCGTCCCAGCCCATCATTTTATCTTTTGGATAATTTGATACACCAATACGACGTAACACTGTAACATGTGCACCACAACCTAAAACTTCGCCTAAATCATCAATCAAAGTACGAATGTAAGTCCCTTTTGAACAATGTACTTCCAAAGTTAAATAAGGGGCTTCATAACTGATAAATTTAAGCTTAAAAATCGTGATTGGACGTGCTTCACGTTCAACGGTAATTCCTGCTCTAGCATATTCATACAAAGGCTTTCCATTATGTTTCAATGCTGAAAACATCGTTGGAACTTGTAAAATATCGCCACGAAATTGATCAAGATTTTCTATTATCTGAGTTTGATCAACCTTAATTTCACGAGTTTGTACCACTTCGCCATCCGCATCAGAACTATCTGTTCTCTCGCCCAACTTAGCCGTTACAACGTAGCGTTTATCAGAATCTAATAAAAATTGTGAGAACTTGGTCGCCTCACCTAAACAAATCGGCAACATTCCTGTGGCTAATGGATCTAATGCTCCAGTATGCCCTGCTTTATTTGCTTTAAATAGACGTTTTACTTTCTGTAAAATATCATTAGAGCTCATTCCTTGAGGCTTATCTAATAGAAAAACACCGTGAATATCTCTGCCCTTTTTACTTGGTCTTCTGCCCACGATTATTCCTCAGAATGCTTTTGCTTATCTTTACGTACAACATCAGTCACAAGGTTAGACATACGCATTCCTTCAACTAATGACTGGTCGTAAACAAAACGTAGTTCTGGCACAATACGTAAACGCATTGCTTTTCCAACAAGATTACGAATGTAACCTGAGGCTTTATTTAAGCCCTCTAAACCACGTTCTACTACGCTATCATCTTCATCAAATAAGAAAGTCACGAATACTTTTGCATAAGCAAGATCTCGGCTAATTTCAACATCTGAAACCGTCACCATTCCTACACGAGGATCTTTTACTTCGCGTTGCAAAATAATTGCAATTTCTTTTTGTAATTCCTGTGCGACTCGGTCTGAACGTGTAAATTCTTTCGCCATTTTTTATATCCTTTTGTTAGCAAACAAGCGGTAAGATTTTATAAAAAATTTGCAAATTTTTTGATAAATCTGACCGCTTATAAATTGTTAAAATATATCATAAATAGACAAGGCGAGCCTTGTCTCTACGTATATTCATTAGATTGAACGTTTAATTTCAACCACTTCAAAGACTTCGATTTGGTCGCCAACTTTAACATCATTGTAGTTTTTAACGCCCATACCACATTCCATATTACTACGTACTTCTGCTACATCATCTTTGAAACGACGTAATGAATCTAATTCACCTTCGAAGATAACAATATTATCACGTAATACACGGATTGGGTTGCTACGTTTTACGATACCTTCAGTCACCATACAACCTGCAATCGCACCAAATTTAGGGTGACGGAATACATCACGTACTTCTGCTAAACCGATGATCTCTTGTTTAAATTCAGGTGCAAGCATACCGCTCATCGCTGCTTTAATTTCATTTAATAATTCATAAATGATTGAGTAGTAACGTAAATCAATATTTTCCGTTTCAATCACACGACGTGCTGATGCATCAGCACGCACGTTAAATCCTAAAATAATCGCATTTGACGCTGCTGCAAGAGTTGCATCTGTTTCAGTGATACCACCGACACCAGAACCAACAACTTTCACTTTCACTTCTTCCGTTGAAAGCTCGCCTAACGCTTGGCTAATTGCTTCTACTGAACCTTGAACGTCTGCTTTAACAATCACGTTTAATTCTGCAACATCACCCTCAGTCATATTGCTAAACATATTTTCTAGTTTCGCTTTTTGCTGACGAGCTAATTTCACATCACGGAATTTACCTTGACGATATAATGCTACTTCACGTGCTTTTTTCTCATCACGTACAACGGTAGCTTCATCCCCTGCTGCTGGTACGCCTGAAAGCCCTAATACCTCAACAGGGATTGATGGACCTGCTGATTCAATAGTTTTACCATTTTCATCACGCATTGCACGAACACGACCGTATTCGAAGCCACAAAGTACGATATCACCTTTGTTTAACGTACCTGATTGAACAAGGATTGTTGCAACTGGACCACGACCTTTATCTAGGTAAGATTCAATAACAACACCACTTGCCATACCTTCTTTAACTGCCGTTAATTCAAGTACTTCTGATTGTAATAAGATCGCATCTAATAATTCATCAACACCCGTACCTTGTTTCGCTGATACGTGAACAAACTGAATATCCCCACCGAATTTTTCAGAAACAACTTCATATTGTAATAATTCTTGCTCAACACGATCAGGATTTGCTTCTGGTTTATCGACTTTATTTACTGCAACAACTAAAGGTACTTCCGCTGCTCTTGCGTGCTGAATCGCTTCGATTGTTTGTGGCATCACACCATCATCTGCTGCAACAACAAGGATAACGATATCTGTTGATTTTGCACCACGTGCACGCATTGACGTAAAGGCCGCGTGTCCCGGAGTATCTAAGAAAGTAACCATTTTACCATCGTCTGTTTCAACGTGATAAGCACCGATATGCTGTGTAATACCACCTGCTTCGCCTGCAGCTACTTTTGCTTTACGGATATAGTCAAGCAATGACGTTTTACCATGATCCACGTGTCCCATAATAGTTACAACTGGTGCGCGCGTTACTTTTTCAAGATTTAAGTCACGATCGCTCATTAACGCTTCTTCAAGTTCATTTTCTTTACGAAGAACGACTTTGTGTCCCATTTCCTCAGCCACGAGTTGTGCTGTTTCTTGGTCAATTACTTGGTTAATGGTCGCCATTGCACCCATTTTCATCATCGTTTTGATCACTTCGGTCGCTTTGACTGCCATTTTATTCGCAAGTTCTGCAACAGTAATCGTTTCACCAATCACAACTTCACGTGTCACTGGTGCTGCTGGTTTAGTAAAGCTTTGTTGAATAGATGAATTACCTTTTTTCACATTGCGTTTACCTTTACCAACTTTTAAATTACCTTTTTGGTTACGGCGATTTTCTTCACGTTCATTCTTTTTAGAATCTTCATTACGTGTTGCTTTTTTGGTTTTTTTACGACCTTTTGACTCACTCTTACGATCCGAATCAAAATCCGCTTCACGTGCATAGTTTGAAGTAAAGCGAGCATCTTCAAATTCATCTGCTGATGAATCTGTTTTACCTTCATCAGCAGCAAGCTCAGCTAAACGACGTGCTTCTTCAGCTGCTTTTTTCGCAGCTTCTTCAGCTTTTTTCAGAGCAAGTTCTTCTTGTTTACGGCGGAACTCCTCTTCTTCTTTCGATTTAGCTGGTTTTTTCTCTTCTGCTTTTTTCGCTTTTTTAGCTGCAGCTTCGACTTTTGCTTTTTCCTGCTCTGCTTTTTGTTTTTTCTCTAATTCCGCTTTAGCTTTAGCCTCTTTCTCGGCTTTTAATTTTGCTTCTTTTTCAGCTTGTTCTTTAGCTTTTGCTTCAGCTAATTCTTTCTGTTTCGCGGCTTCTACAGCTGCAACATCAATTTTGCGAGATTTACGTACTTCAACTTGGACTTGTTTTGCTTTTCCACCTGTTGTTGTACTGCTTACAGTCGTCTTAGTACGGCGTTGTAAGCTCAATTTTTTGGGTGCTTTTTTCTCTTCTGTCATCTTAAATTCTCCTTACAACGACTAACTAAACCAACAAATTTCACGTGCAGCCATAATTAACTCGCCCGCTTTTTCTGATGATAACTCTTCAATATCAGCTAAATCATCAGTACCTTGTTCAGCTAATTCTTCTAATGTCACTACGCCTTTTTCTGCTAATTTGAATGCAATGTGACGTTCCATACCTTCAAGATTTAATAATTTATCTTCAATATGTGCTTCTTCAAGCATTTTTTCTTCAAGCATTGCTTGTTTAGTAATTGCCGTTTTTGCACGCTCTTGTAATTCGACAACTAAATCTTCATCTTCAAGACCATCAATAGAGGTAATTTCATTAACAGGCACATAAGCAATCTCTTCTAACGATGAGAAACCTTCATCAATAAGAAGTTGTGCAAACTCATCATCAATTTCAAGAGCTTCTACAAATAAATTCAGTACTTTGTTATCTTCTGCTTGATGTTTTTTATCTAAATCTTTGGTTGTCATTACATTTAATGTCCAACCTGTTAACTGTGTTGCTAAACGAACATTCTGACCATTGCGTCCAATAGCTTGTGCTAAAGCAGTTTCTTCAACAGCAATATCCATTGTATGCGCATCTTCATCAACTACGATAGAAGCAACATCCGCAGGTGCCATCGCATTGATAGCAAATTGTGCTGGATTATCATCCCAAAGTACAATATCAATTCGTTCACCACCTAGCTCATTACTGATCGCTTGTACACGGGCACCACGCATTCCCACACACGCACCAACAGGATCAATACGCTTATCATTACTTTTCACTGCAATTTTAGCACGAGATGCTGGATCACGAGATGCACCCTTAATTTCAATCAGCTCTTCGCCAATTTCTGGTACTTCAAGTCTAAATAGCTCTTCAAGCATAATTGGTTTTGAACGTGTAACAAAAAGTTGAGGACCTTTTGATTCAGGTTTAATCTCATATAACACACCACGAATACGGTCACCTGGACGAAGGTTTTCACGAGGTAACATATCTTCACGTACAATTACTGCTTCCGCTTGATTACCTAAATCTAAAATGATTTGCTCACGGCTTGATTTTTTCACTGTTGCACTAATGATAGAACCTAACTGTGAACGATATTGCTCAACCACTTTATTGCGTTCAGCTTCACGAATTTTAGAAGTGATAACCTGACGTGCAGTTTGCATTGTGATACGGTCGAAAGGAATTGAATCAATTTCATCTTCAATAAAATCACCAACTTGTACATTTGGATCATCATATTGTGCTGCTTCAATACTGATTTCACGGGTTGTATTATGTACCTCTTCAACCACAGCCCAACGGCGGAAAGTCGCAAAATTACCTGTTTTACGGTCAATCACCACACGTACATCAATATCTAATTCTTTCTTTTTTCTTGTCGAAATAGCAAGTGCTGTTTCTAACGCTTCAAAAATTGCTTCTTTTGGTAGCAACTTCTCGTTAGATACGGCTTCTGCTGCTAATAAAATCTCTTTACTCATTTTACATACCTTATATTAAAAATTAAAAACGGGAATTAAGTTTGCTTTTTGAATGTTACCAAATGCAAAACTGTGCATTTCATTCTCAACCTTTAATGTAACTAGATTATTCTCGACATTCACAAGCTCACCTTGCCATTTACGGCGATCAAACATTGGTATACGAAGATGAATAATCACATCTCTTCCAATAAAACGTTGATAATGCTCCAATGTGAATAACGGTCGATCTAATCCAGGAGAAGATACTTCTAAGTTGTACTTATCACTGATTGGATCTTCAACATCAAAAATGGCACTTACTTGACGGCTAACGCTACTACAATCTTCAACTGTTACGCCACCTTCTTTATCTATATAAATACGAACAGTAAGAAAACGTCCTGCTCGTGCTGTTTCAATTCCAACTAATTCAAATCCCATTGCTTCAATAGAATCGTGAGTAAGTTCTTGTAACTTTTGCTCTAATGTTGCCAAAGATACCTCCTAATAATTAAATACAAAAAAAGAGCTATAATAAGCTCCTTCTTAGAAAATAGTTTAATTCCTACAAAAAAGCCCAAACATCTGTTTGGACTTCCTATCGTTTATTTTTATCTTTTGTTCTGATAAAAATAAAGCCCATCTTTTAATGAAAGATGAGCTTAAAAAGCTGGTTGCGGGGGCTGGATTTGAACCAACGACCTTCGGGTTATGAGCCCGACGAGCTACCAAGCTGCTCCACCCCGCGTCTGATGTAGCTCATTATAGATAGATTTAAAATGAAAGCAAGTCTTTTTTATAAAAAAGATCTCTTTTGCTTTAAATTCAAACGCTTTGTTGTTAAATCAATCTGATTCATCATAAATTTCTATTAACTAATTCAAATAACTAAAAAATAATTATGCAAATTTTAGATCAAATCCGACCGCTTGCAGCTCCCTTACTTCTAAATTGAGATCATTCACTAATAAGGGATTATTTGTTAAGTAATCATCTTCAAAAGATAAAAACCACGTATTTCCATCTATTCTTAATTTTACTTGTTGTGGCCTTATTGTCGCTTGACGTGAACGATTTAATAATGTTGCAAGGCGAAACAATCTTAATAATGTGATAATGTTACGCTTACTATAACGATAAGTACGATGAATATAATTTAATTTAATGTCTTGAAGATGGTAACGCACAATCGTTGCTAGAAGAAGTTGTTGTTCATTATCAAAACCTGGTAAATTTATATTGTTTAAAATATAACCTGAATGATAATTGTAACGATTATGGTTAATCGTAATGCCCACTTCGTGTAATTGACTCGCCCATTTTAAAATATCGTAAAATTCTTGTTTTAAAGAATGAGTATGCCAGAATGGAATTTGTTTAACTAATTGATATGCTGTCCGTTCTACCCTTGTTGCTTGCTCCACATCAATATTAAATTGTTGTGCAAGAGATGTCGCAGTACGCTGTCTAATATCCTGCTGCTGGAACTGAGCATCTAAGCTATACATCACTCCTTCACGAACTGCACCATCAGAATACCGCATTGTGTCTATTTGAAAGGTATGAAAAAGTGCTTTTAAAATAGCTAGACCCGGCACAAAAACATCTGCTCGTTCTTTTAATAGCCCTTTTAGTTGTATCTGATATAATGAATTAAATTTCAAACAATTCTCAATTAAATAATTTAAACGTTCAAGCGTAATAATACCATCTTTATAACCATTGGCTCTTAATACAGAAACCACTGTCTTTATTGTACCCGATGATCCAAGAACGTGTTGCCAACCTAATTCACAATAATCACCTTCAAGATCCTCAATTTTTTCCATTGCCACTTTATAAGCACTTTCGAATGCGTGTTCACTTAAATGTCCCTGTGAAAAAAAACGCTTTGCAAAACTTACACATCCCATATGACGACTCTCTGCTCGAATCGGTGAAAAATCATCACCAATACACATCTCCGTCGAGCCACCACCAATATCGATAATAAATTTTCGACCTTTTTCTGGCTGAGTATGACTTGCCCCAGAATAAATCAATGTAGCTTCTTCTCGACCTGAAATAATATTGATTGGATAAGGAAAGACTGCTTTTGCTTGATGAAGAAATTCATCATTATTTAATGCTCGGCGTAATGTATATGTACCAATAACCTTAACATTTTCAACCTCAAACCCTTGTAAACGACTCGCAAACAACGCTAAACAATCGATTCCTCTCTTCATTGCTTCATCGCTCAAAATACGATCTTCCCCTAAGCCTTCTGCTAATCTAACTTGTTGCTTAATACGAGACAAAATTTGAATAGAGCCATTAACGACTCGAGCAATAATAAGATGAAAACTATTTGATCCTAAATCAATAGCAGCAAATTCACGAGGAGCAGAGCTAAATGGCATAATATATTCCTTTCCTATAATATAACGCTAACATTCTAATATAATAAGCGGTCATTTTCTTCAAAAATTTGCAAAATATTGAATAAATCAAAGATCAAAACAAAAAATGTTCCGAAATTTTATTTAATACATATATTTCAATATGTATATGGACAAGAATAAGGAAAACGCTCACTATCGCTTTGTGACAATACTATCAGTGATAATATAAATAAAAGGTGTGTTCTTCCGAACCTGTTTACTTGTCAAGATTTCTTTCTCTCTGGTATGCCCCTCTTTGCTTTTGTACAACAACTCGGGATATTCCTAGAAATACAGATAGAGAAGGAGACCATTACAACGACATAATAAATCAATAAATTATTTGTCACTTATCTAGTATATATATCCTCAAAAATTTTTATACTAAAGCATATTGATTTTAAAACAATCAACTCCCATATAGCATAATGCTGTAATAGTGCAGCGTAACCTACAAGGAAATCATATGGTAAATACAATTAAACCAGGTCAAAATACTGGTAAAAATGGTGGTATCTATCAAGAAATAGATCCTCGAGGTCATAAAAAAGAACGTTATTCTACTATTAAAGATAATCAAAAAGCACCACCAACATCAGCACCAGGCAATATTTGGAAGAGAATTAAACGCACTCCTGATAGTTCTCACTAATTATTTTAGTTATTCTTTGGATATTGGTAATCAGTATCACAAGTATTGATTACCAAATTTCACGATGATATCCAATCATATTGAACAACACATAAATCATTCCACTTTCAATAACGAAAATTCTTTAACATATTCTCATTTGAAATAAGTATTATTTAACAGCTTTATAACATATTGATTTAAAAAAATAATTTTTCACTTAAAATGTATATAAACGGCTTTATAAAATTCACAAATATTTTTATAATGCTTCGAAAAATAGGAATATAGGGAAATAAATGATAAACAAACTATTGATTTTGCATACTGGTGGCACAATTTCTATGAATGAAGGTGATAATGGTCACGTTGTCCTTTCACAAGAGAACCCATTACTCGCATCAATTAAAACATTGCACAGCCCCGCTAAAATCGATCAAGAAGCTATCTTTAATGTACCGTCTCCTCATATTAACCTAACCCATTGGATCTATTTAAAAACGAGAATTGAAAAAGCAATTTTTCAGGAACACTATACAGGTATAATCATTACTCACGGCACTGATACTTTGGAAGAGACCGCTTATTTTTTAGAATTAAGTATTGATACAGATATTCCTATTGTGCTAACCGGTGCAATGCGTTCCAATAATGAACTCGGTTCCGATGGTTTAATCAATTTACAAAGTGCTATTTTAGTCGCCCTAACGCCAGAAAGTAGAGATCGAGGCGTACTGGTGGTAATGAATGATGAAATTCATCACGCAAAATTTGTAACTAAAACTCATACGACTAATGTGGCTACTTTTCAAACACCAACATTTGGACCCTGTGGGTTAATTGCGAAACACAATGTATTATATTTTCAACGTTTAACTTGTTATGAACATTTTCCTTTTGAACACTTAGAAAAAACCAATGTTCCCCTTATTAAAACCTATGCAGGGATGGACAGTGAATTATTAAAGTATCTTGCAAACAGTGAATGTGATGGGGTGGTAATTGAGGCATTAGGAGCAGGAAATTTACCACCAACCTGCTTAGCTGGCGTTTCTGCTTTATTAAATGCTCAGATTCCTGTGGTTTTGGTTTCTCGTGCATTCAATGGTGTTACACAAGATGTGTACGATTATGTGGGTGGAGGACGACGTTTAAAACAAGAAGGGGTTATTTTTAGTACAGGATTGAATGGGCAAAAAGCACGTATTAAGTTATTAGTTCTCTTAAATCAGCAATTAAATCAACCACTTTCAAATTATTTTTAAATAAGATTGGAATAAATAAACAAAATTCGTTATATTCTTAGATAACAGTTAGAAAAAGTGCAATTTTCTTCAAAAAAGCGAGGGTAGAAATACGTAATGTCAAAAATTCTTTTAGTTGATGATGATATAACTCTTACTCAATCCCTAATGAAATTACTTACATTAGAAAATTTTGAGATTCAGGCTGTTCATAATGGCCAAGATACTTTAGCTAGATTAGAAGCACAACAGTATGATCTAATTTTACTTGATATCAATATGCCTATCTTAAATGGCATTGAAACCTTAAAACAAATTCGTCAAAAATATCAAACCCCAGTTCTTATGGTCAGCACTCGTAATCAAGATATCGACCGAATTCTTGCCTTTGATTTAGGGGCAGATGACTATTTGGCAAAACCTTTTAATGAACGAGAGCTAGTTGCTAGAGTCAAGGCGATTTTACGCAGATCAATGCCCTCATCAACAAATAAAGATACACCTTGTAAAAAAATTATGTTTTGTGGGATAGAATTAAATATAAATGCCCAGCAAGCTCGTTATAATCAACAAGATTTGCAATTAACATCCACTGAATTTTTATTATTTAGTCTATTTGTTGATAAACCTAATACCCTATTCTCTCGTGATGTATTAAGCCTTAAAATATTAGGTAAAGAACTAAGTCCTTATGATCGTGCCATTGATATGCATATTTCTAATTTGCGTAAAAAATTACCCAAAAGAAAAGATAGCCTTGCTTGGTTCAAAACTATTCGAGGCAAAGGCTATCTTTTAATCGCAGAAAGCATGTAATATCACTTATTTCTATGATTTTCTATGGCACTTAACATACCTCTTAGAATATTTAATTCCGTCGTTTCTAAGTGAGTTCGCTGATATAAACGACGAATTTTGGGCATCATAGCATCGTTTTTTATAAAACCTAAGGCTCTATACACTTTTTCTGTATGTTGGAAAAAATATTCTAGAGATTGTGCCGTAGGATACTCTACAAGCGGTTGTTTTTTTTCTATTTTTTGCAAATTTTCTAATTCAAGATAAGCATTTCTAATTTCATAACAAATCAACTGAACAGCCATTGCTAAATTTAGTGAACCATATTCAGGATTAGTCGGCACGTTCAAATGATAATGACATTTTAATAGCTCATCGTTGGTTAAACCAACTCGCTCCCGCCCAAAAACAACAGCAATCTTCCCTTGTTGAGCCTGCGTCATAACAATCTCTCCCCCTTTTCTAGGGTTAACAAGGGTTGATTGTAAATGACGTAATCTTGCACTACTACCAACTACTAACTGACAATCTGCAATCGCTTCATCAAACGTTGCAAAAGTTTGAGCTTGTTCTAAAACATCTTTTGCCCCTGCAGATAACGCTATCGCTTGCTCATCTATTGGTTGTAAAGGATTGACTAAACGTAATTGCGACAACCCCATTGTTTTCATTGCTCGTGCAGCTGAACCAATATTACCACTGTGGGAGGTTTCCACTAACACCACTTGAATTTGTTTTAAAATACTATCCATTTCTACTCTCTTCTAACTAAAAAACCACCTTACTATTCCATAAGGTGGTTTTCTATTATCGCATTTTATTGACTATTATTGTTGAACTTTATCTAATTCATCTAGCTCTTTTTTCAACTCTTCTTGCTTTTTCTTCTCATCTTCAATTTTCTGTATCTCTTCTTGAAGATTCAAACTCACTTGCTGAATGCTATCCGTAAAAGGCAAGGTTTGTAATATAAGTTGATCCTGAACAAACTCATCATCGTTATTCAGATTCATTGTATTCACGCCCAGAACAACAGCAAAGCATACTGACGCAGCAACCCCAACTTGAATTAGAGGTGTACTCCAACGTTTTAGTGTCAGCACAATACCCTTAGGCTGCATTTTTATCTCTTCTTTTTCAAGTAATGCTTCCATTTTCATAGAAAAATCATTACCTAAAATAACATTTTCGCCCCGCATTACACTACGAACTGCATGGTAACTTTGCCATTTCTGTTGTAATTCTGGTGACGAACATAACGCTTCAGCAAGGTTACCTTCTACTTGTTCCCCATCTATATAAGCAGAAAGGTTCTCATTCTGTTGCATAATTAACTCCAATTACTTTAACTTATTGCATTAACGGTTTGATTTTAGCATCAATCGCTTCCCTTGCTCTGAAAATACGAGAACGAACCGTTCCCACAGGGCATTCCATCACTTCTGCTATTTCTTCATAACTTAGTCCTTCAAGCTCACGCAACGTAATTGCACTTCTAAGCTCATCAGGTAAATTATCTATCGTTTCAAAAACCACTCTTTTCAATTCTTCTGATAACACCAAATTTTCTGGTGTATCTGCTTCTCTTAAATACGTTCCACTATCATAACTTTCCGCATCTTCGGCTAAAATATCTTCTCTAGGAGGACGACGTCCTAATGCCGTTAAGTGATTTTTCGCTGTATTCACTGCAATACGGTAAAGCCAAGTATAAAAAGCACTCTCTCCACGAAAAGAGTTTAAGGCACGATAAGCCTTGATAAACGACTCCTGAACGATATCAGGAATATCATCTTGTGGAATATAACGAGTGAGTAATCCAGCAACTCGATTTTGATAACGAACAACCAGCAAGTTAAATGCCATCTTATTTCCTTGTTGTGCAAGTTCAACCAGTTCCTGATCGGTTTTTTGTTCACTCATTGAGTTTAATTCTCCTAAAACTCTCCATTGTTACTCTCTCTACACCAGCTTAGTGTACAGCCATCCTAAAAAGTTCAAATTTTTTAGTAATTATAAAATAATTTCTAAGAAATTTATTTTTGCAAAAGTTATTAAAAAAATGACCGCTTATATTTAGTAAAGTTAATATCACAATTTATACTGAACACAGCGATTTATCACATCTCGTATTTGCTCTGATGTCATATTTTCTAATTTATCACTCTTTCTTAATTTATAGATTTTTTTATTCATAATTCTATTATATGCAAATAATGCTTTGGTTTCAGGGAATACAAACATAAACGATAAGACGCCAATCAATACCATTATAACAATTATAAGAATAATAAAACTACGCCCTTCTTTTTCGGATAAACCTAAAAATTCATAAGGAGCTAAAAAGATAATTGATAACACAATATAGAAAAGAACAAAACATATTGTCAAACACCAAAACTGGAAATTATTTTTTTGTGCAACTTTTTTATATTTACCCTTAAATCTTAAACTATCACAATACTCGCCCTTAAAAAATTCAACATATCCTTTGCTTAAACACGCTTTTAAATCACTAATAAATAATTTTGGTTTGGTTACTTTGGTACAATAAAGAATTTCTTCAAAGCTAAGATAAAACTTATAATATCTATAAAACATCTCTTCTATAACTAATGGTTCATAAGATTTTATATTTTTATTAAAAATACTTATAAATAACTCATCTTTTTTTACATTTGCTACAATATCAGTTTTAAATTTAAAAAACTCATAAGCTATAAAAATAGGAGTACCATAAACAAACAGAGCTTTATCATAATGACCATTGAGTGTAATGATATTTGAAATAAAACTAAGAAATTCCATATTAAGTTCTCTACAGCATTGACGAACCCGATTTATTCAACAACTTCGTAATTAAACGTTCAGCACTCTGTTCAAGCTCAATCCCAAAACGTTTTAACACATTTTTCTTTTGCGTAAATTTCACTTCAATCACGTCTTTTTGTTCAATCATCGTTAAAATCACATCATCGCTCGTTGCAATTTCATCAACTAAATTTAGTTCTAATGCTTGTTTACCAAACCAATGCTCGCCTGTTGCCACTTTTTCAATGTCTAACTGTGGACGGTATTGATTGACAAACTGTTTAAATAAAGTGTGGGTTTCTTCTAATTCTTGCTGGAATTTTTTCTTGCCTGTTTTGGTATTTTCACCCATTAAAGTCACAGTGCGTTTATATTCGCCCGCGGTCATCACGTCCACATCAACATCGTGTTTTTTCAACAAACGATGAATATTTGGCACTTGTGCCACCACACCGATTGAGCCTAACACCGCAAATGGTGCTGAAATAATTTTATCCGCTACGCACGCCATCATATAGCCACCACTTGCAGCCACTTTATCAACTGTAATGGTTAATGGAATATTACGCTCTTTTAAACGCACTAGTTGTGACGCTGCCAAACCGTAACCGTGAACCACACCACCAGGGCTTTCTAATTTCAATAATACTTCATCGTGTTCAGGTCTTGCAAGGGTGACGATTGCATCAATTTCTTTACGCAAACAATCTACACCACTTGCCATTACATCACCATTGAAATTAACCACAAAAAGACGAGATTTCACACTTTCTTCTTGTGCTTCTTCTAATTCAGCTTGTTCTGAATTTTTAGCTTTTGATTTTTTCGCTAATTTTAAGCGTTTTTTATCCGCTTTTGCTTTCTCTTTTTGGGCTTTTTTCTCAGCTTTCTCCTGCGCTTTCTGCTCAGCTTCCGTTAGGAAAAACTGGCTAAGGGCTTTTTTACTCTCTTTATATTTTTCAGTTAAGTTCGTAATAGAAATCTCGCCCTGCTGACTCTGCTTTTTGCTTTCTAATACCATCATTACAATCGCAATGATCACACCAAATACGGTTAATAATTCCAATAAGAAAATACCGTAGTTTAATAAAACTTCTTTCCACATAATTGTGTCCTTGTTAATGTTTATTGTTTAATCGTTAATAAAAAATCGCTAACCGTATGAAATGATCCAAACACCAGCACAATATCCTTTTCTGTTGCAAGATCAAAGACTTTTTCTGTTGCCACATCCATATTTTCATAAGAATAAGCGGTCATATTTGGAATGATTTTTGCAATTTTTTCCAAAATAATCTGGCTGCGTTGCCCTCTAAAACAATCAAGGGTAACACAGTGCCATTCATCAACAATAGTTTTTAACGGCTCAACAATTCCCGCCAAATCTTTGTCTTCCAATGCACTAAATATTGCATAAATTTTCTGATTAGGCTGTTTAATCTGAGATAATCGCTCACTTAAATAACGTGTTGCATGGGGGTTATGCCCTACATCAATAATCACCTGTGCTAGCGGTTGTTTTTTTGAGAAATTTGCAAAATCTTGTAATTTTAAAAACTGAAAACGTCCTGTTAGCTCCGTTTCTGACACGGTTTCTCGAATAATTTGCTCACTGATATCAAAAGGCAACTGCGTTAAAACGGCTAAGGCTGTCGCAACATTTGGATAAGGAATTTTTGGTAAAGCTAAATTATCAAAATGAATGTTGTTAGATTGCCATTCAAAATACTCACCATTGATTGAATATTGAAACTCTTTACCACAAAAAAAGGCGTGACACTGTAGCGATTTTATTTGTTCAATAATGCTGTTTGGACAATCCCTCTCACCAATCACAACAGGAATGTTTTTTCTAAAAATACCCGCTTTCTCTCGCCCAATATCTTCTCGGTTATCCCCTAAAAATGCAATATGATCGATATCAATAGAGGTAATCACCGCAAAATCAGGATCGACAATATTCGTCGCATCTAAGCGCCCACCAAGCCCTACTTCTAAAATCACCACATCTAAATTTGCCTGTTTGAATAAATCTAAGGCAGAAAGCGTGCTGTATTCAAAATAGCTTAATGAAGCGGTCTTATTTTTAGTGATTTTTACAAAAGAGCGAATGTGTGCATCATCATCTAACAATTCACCATTGATTCGTACTCTCTCATTGTAACGCATTAAGTGTGGCGAAGAATATACCCCCACTCGCTTGCCTGCTTTAAGTAAGGCGGTTTCTAAAAATTTACAGGTTGATCCTTTGCCATTTGTCCCCGCGACAGTAATCACATAAGGTGCAGGTTTAAGCAAATCTAAGGTACAAGCTACTGATTTAATACGCTCTAAGCCTAAGTCAATCGCTTTACTATGACTGGTTTCTAAATAGGAAAGCCACGTATCCAAAGAATCCGTGGCTGTTGGATAACACGTTACTGTCATTCGGTGACTTCTTCTACCATTTGATCGTTTTGTTCAATTTGATTATCAAGTAACAAAACATCTTTTTGAAAAGGCGATGGCTGATTAGTCATTTTTGCCACTAATCGAGCTAACGTTTCACGCATATCACGACGATGAACAATCATATCAATTGCACCGTGTTCTAATAAAAATTCTGCTCGTTGGAAACCTTCTGGTAAAGTTTCACGCACCGTTTGCTCAATTACTCTCGCTCCCGCAAAGCCAATTAACGCTTTTGGTTCAGCAATATGAATATCACCCAACATTGCAAAACTTGCTGATACGCCACCAAAGGTTGGATCGGTCATCACAGAAATAAAAGGCACACCTTTTTCTTTTAATCTTGCCAATACTGCACTAGTTTTCGCCATTTGCATAAGAGAGAATAACGCTTCTTGCATTCTCGCACCACCTGACGCTGAAAAACAGATGAACGGCACATTTTTTTCTAAAGCTTGTTCCGCAGCCAATACAAATTTTTGCCCTACGGTTGTTCCCATTGATCCGCCCATAAAAGCAAAATCAAAGGCCGCAGCAACAGCTGGCATATCATAAATAGTTCCTGACATTGCAATTAACGCATCTTTCTCGCCAGTCTGTTTTTGTGCTGCACTTAAACGGTCTTTATATTTCTTTAAATCTTTAAATTTTAAAATATCTTGTGGTTCTAATTCCGCTGCAATTTCCTGTGTACTGCCTTCATCAAATAAATTTAACAAACGAGTACGTGCAGGCACTCGCATATGATGATCACACTTTGGACACACTTGCATATTACGTTTTAAATCCTCAGCATATAAAATTTGCTGACAACTTGTACACTTCGTCCAAATCCCTTCTGGGATACTTGCTTTACTACTTTGAGATGATGATTTTGTACCTAAAATTCTTTCAATCCAACTCATTTTTTAACCTTATATTACGTTGAGAAAATGACACAATATTAGACCAAAGTATAACATAAAAAACAACATAAAATTTTATGATAAAAATCATTATGTTGTTTTATTTCATAAGAATTTCATCTCAGAACGCTTATTAAACAAGATGATACCAAAACAAGTAAAATTTCTGTTTTTAAATATACATAGCTTATTTATCAAAATACACATTACGATTTCAGAAAGATAAAATTTGGTATAAAAAAAAGATTAAGCCCTTACGAACTTAATCTTTTTGAAATTAAAAACTTAGTTTAGTGATTAAACACGTTTGAAATCTAAGTGTAATAATTTTGGTTTAGTTGGGTGGCGTTGAATTGCTTGAACTTTTACTTTCTCTTCTTTACCGTCAACAACTAATGTTAAAACTTCACTATAAAATGAATCTTCAAATTGTGCGTTGTTTACTTTGTCGTGATCTAATGTGATCGCAACTGCTTCTGCACTTCCACCATAGATGATTGCAGGAACTTGATGATTATGACGCAGACGGCGGCTCGCACCCGTACCTTGCGCTGAACGAACTTCGGCTTTAAATGTAAATGACATTTTTAAATTCTCATATAAAAGGAACTATTGTTCCGTTAAAAATAAAAGTAGCAGGCGACCCAGCTACTTCCCTAAAATTATTGCCGTTCATATAAAAACGGCAAGCGAACATTATAATGATTTTCTGTAAAAAAGAAAGGTTTTTATCTTAAAATGCTAGCTCTCGATCGCCATCTTCATCTTTAATGCGATTTGGTAAGCCCATTTTATTCAATAAATTGATATAAGGTTTTGGATCAAGCTGTTCAATATTACGCATTTCAAGGCAATCCCATTCCCCTGTTGCCACTAACATCGCAGCAGCGACGGCTGGCACACCTGCGGTATAAGAAATTCCTTGGCTTCCCACTTCGGCAAAAGAGTCTTCATGACTTGCGGTGTTATAAATAAAAATTTCTTTGTCTTTACCGTCTTTTTTACCTTTAATTAAATTACCAATGCAAGTATAACCTGTATAATTTGGTGCTAATGATGAAGGATCTGGCAAACAGGCTTTGACCACTTTAAGTGGCACTATTTCTACACCCTCTGCTGTTTTAACTGGTTTTTCTGATAATAAACCTAAATTTTTCAATACATTAAATACGTTAATATAATGATCACCAAAGCCCATCCAAAAGCGAATATTTGGTACACCTAAATGTTTAGCCAGCGAATGTACTTCTTCGTGTCCAGTTAAATAAGAATTTTGCACACCGACCACAGGTAAATCATCGGTACGTTTTACTTCAAACATTTGGTTGGTTTGCCACTGGCTATTTTGCCAAGAATAAACCACGCCGGTAAATTCTCTAAAATTGATTTCAGGATCAAAGTTAGTTGCAAAATATTTACCGTGATTTCCCGCATTGATGTCGATAATATCGATACTTTCTACCTCATCAAAAAGCGTTACGCCGTAGCTAGCGTACGCATTTACCACACCAGGATCAAATCCTGCCCCTAAAATAGCGGTAACGCTATTTTCTTTACAACGATCTAAGCGTTTCCATTCATAATGGGCATACCAAGGTGGTGTTGGGCAAACTTTTTCAGGATCTTCTGCAATTGCTGTGTCAATATAAGCAACACCCGTTTGAATACAAGCTTCTAAAATAGGCATATTTTGAAAAGATTGTGCCACGTTAATCACGATTTGTGAGTTTGTTTCTTGAATTAACGCTTTGGTTTGTTCAATATCAAAAGCATCCAATGAATAACAATTGATTGTTGCTGGCACTTTTAAACTATTGCGAGCTTCAATATCTTTAACAATATTTTGGCATTTTGAAAGGGTACGAGAGGCAATCGCTATGTTACCTAACACATCATTATTTTGAGCACATTTATGTGCCACAACCTGTGCAACCCCACCCGCTCCAATAATTAAAACATTTTTTTTCATTATAGCATTTTCTCCAAATTCCCTTTAAAAGTAGAATATTAAAGGTCTAGGTAATAAAATAAACTCGATACATATTGAAAACCTAAAAAGTCAATATCGAGCAAAATGTTGTTTATTTTTATTCAAAAAATAAGTCGCGGATTATAACAGAATTTCATTTATGAAATAAATAGTTATTCTTTTTTTGCAAATTTTTGTTCAAAAATAACCGCTTATTTATTCGCTATTTTATCTAACTGCATAAAGTGGCAACGGTGATTATTTTTTTCATCAATTTCAGACCACTGCTCTCGTGCTACTTTCCATTGCGTTTCATCAAAATCGAAATAAGTATCGCCTTCGATATCAGCTTGAATTTCCGTTAAATATAAACTGCTCGCTAATGGAATACTTTGTTTAAATAATTCACCACCACCAATAATCATTACTTCTGCCACATTTAAAGATTCCGCTATTTTTAAGCCTTCTTCTAAACTATTTGCAGATAATGCACCTTCAACCTGAAAGTCAGTACGAGACAAAATAATATTTTGTCTATTAGGTAACAATCGTCCAATAGATTGATAGGTTTTACGTCCCATAATCACTGGTTTATGCAACGTATTCTGCTTAAACCACTCAAGATCTACGGGTAAATGCCACGGCATTGCATTATCTTTACCTATCACTTTATTTCTTGTTCGAGCAACAATTAAACTAATTTTCATATCTTTTCTCCTATTTGAATAATTCTAACAAAATTTTACTTTTTTCGCTTTTTATTATTCCAGCAAAATTAAATAAGTGGTAATCTAGCACCCCATTTTTGTAAAAAATAATAAAAATTTGACCGCTTATTTTATTCAAGGAAGTTAATTATGGAATTAAGCATTGAAATTTTAACATTTTTATTTTTTGTGGCACTTATTGCAAGTTTTATTGATGCTATTGCGGGGGGAGGCGGACTACTCACGATTCCCGCCCTGCTTTCTGTTGGAATTCCACCAGCAATGGTTCTTGGCACAAATAAATTACAAAGCTGTGCGGGCGCATTTTCAGCTTCCTTGTATTTTATTCGCAAAAAAGCTATCGATTTTAAACAGATAAAATGGATCTTGCTTCTTAGCTTTTTAGGGGGATCGGCAGGCACTATTTTAGTACAAAATATTGATGTAAATGCACTTAAAAATATACTGCCTTTTTTAATTTTAGTGATTGCTATCTATTTTTTATTTAGCCCTAAATTAGGCGATGAGGATCGCAAACAACGTATTGGTTTAACGTTATTTGGCTTTACAGTTGCCATTGGATTAGGCTTTTATGATGGTTTATTTGGACCTGCCACAGGATCATTTTTAACTCTTGCATTTGTGTCATTACTTGGGTTTAATCTATCAAAAGCGGTCGCTCACGCAAAAATATTAAATTTTGCCTCCAATCTTGCCGCGTTGCTGTTCTTTATTTTAGGCGGTGTTGTTATTTGGAAGGTAGGATTTATAATGATGATTGGGCAAATTATTGGGGGAAATTTAGGAGCTAGAATGGTCGTTACCAAAGGAAAAAAACTGATTCGACCATTGATTGTCACCATTTCACTGCTTATGGTGGCAAAAATGCTCTGGGAACAAGGTTACTTTTAAAAATTATGAATAAAGAAAAACGAATCGAAATATTAACACGTCTGCGAGATCAAAATCCGCATCCAACAACAGAGTTAAATTATAGCTCACCTTTTGAATTATTGATTGCGGTAATTTTATCCGCACAAGCAACGGATGTAGGAGTAAATAAAGCAACGGCTAAGCTATTCCCTGTTGCAAACACACCAAAAGCAATTCTTGATTTAGGGGTGGATGGTTTAAAAGAATATATAAAAACGATAGGGTTATTTAACAGCAAAGCAAATAATGTGATCAAAACCTGTCGCGATTTAATTGAAAAACACAATGGCATTGTACCAGAAAACCGTGAAGCGCTTGAAGCCCTTGCGGGGGTCGGAAGAAAAACAGCCAATGTGGTGTTAAATACGGCTTTTGGGCACCCGACTATAGCAGTTGACACCCATATTTTTCGTGTGAGTAATCGTACAAAATTTGCAATGGGAAAAGATGTCGTCAAAGTAGAAGAAAAATTATTGAAAGTCGTGCCTGCTGAGTTTAAAGTGGATGTGCATCATTGGTTAATTTTGCACGGACGCTACACTTGTATCGCTCGTAAACCCCGTTGCGGTTCTTGTATTATTGAAGATCTTTGTGAATATAAAGATAAAACTGAAATTTAGCTTTGTCGTATCAAAAAGGGATAAATCTTTTAAAATTTATCCCTCTAAATTATTAGTTTTCTCCTTTATAAAACACAAGTTTACTCGCTTGTGTTAAAAACTCGACTTCCTTTTCAGAAAAACGATCTAACAGTGGACTGTCCACATCAAGTTCCGCAAACATTTCCCCATTTTCATCCAAGATAGGAATAACCACTTCAGAACGAGAAGCAGCATCACAAGCGATATGTCCTTCAAACTGATGCGTATCTGGTACGACAATGGTTTCTAAACGCTCCCACGCCGTGCCACAAACACCTTTACCTTTAGGAATATTAGAACAAGCAACTTTGCCTTGAAAAGGCCCTACTTTCAACACATCGCCACGTACAATATAAAAACCAACCCAGTTAATATCGGATATATGTTCATATAAAAAAGCACTAATATTTGCCATTCTTGAAATAATGTCATCTTCATCGCCAAGAATGGCATCTAATAATTTAATGTCCATTTTAAACCTCCGTTTAAGTATTTAATTATGATAAAAAAATCCTCGTAAGCGGTTAAATTTACGAGGATTTTTGCAAGAAATTATTTCTTTTTAGTTGTTTTTGATTTTGACGCAGTGGCTCTTTCCACCCATTTACCATCAATATAATCCACCAGCCATTTCGTTGCTTTACCGTCTTTTTCAGAAGTGACATATTGACGTTTTTCTTTACGGCTAAAACGAATAATTGCCTCGTTACCCTCAGGATCTTTTTGTGGTGCGTCGGCTAAATAACGTAATTTTTCAGGTAAACGTTCTTTAAATTGAACTAACTCCGCCACTTTTGGCGAACGGCTTTCACGAGATTTAGGGAAGTTATGGGCTGACATAAACACGCCACTCGCACCATCACGCAACACAAAATAGGCATCAGATTTTTCACATTTTAATTCAGGGAAGTGCGTTGGCTCTTCACGAGGTGGTGCAACATCGCCATTTTTCAGAATTTTACGAGTATTATCACAAGCAGTACACGCCATATATTTACCAAAACGCCCTAATTTCAAGTGCATTTCCGCTTCACATTTATCACATTCAACAATCGGACCATCGTAGCCTTTGATTTTAAATGTACCTTGCTCAATCACATAGCCATCACAGTTAGGGTTATTCCCACAAATATGTAATTTACGCTCAGGATCAATCAAATAGCTATCCATTGCCGTATCACATTTCGGACAGCGTTTACGGCTCAATAGTGCATTAGTTTCTGAATCCTCATCTAATACATTCAATAATTCAGCTTCTGGAATTAAATTGATCGTCTTTTTACAACGCTCTTTTGGAGGCAATGCATAGCCTGTACAGCCTAAAAACACCCCAGTAGTCCCCGTTCTAATTGACATATCACGCTGACAATCAGGACAAGCGACATCAATTTCAACCACATTATTTGGACGCATTCCGCCTTCTAATTCGTCTAATTCTGCTTTGGTTAATTGCTCTGAAAAATCTTTAAAGAAACTATCTAATTCTTGTTTCCAGTTGCTATTTCCTGAGGCGATTTGGTCAAGGGTATCTTCCATATTTGCGGTAAAATCATAGTTCATCAATTCGCTGAATGATTCATCTAAACGATCGATGACGATTTCACCCATTTTCTCTGCATAAAAACGACGATTTTCGACACGCACATAACCTCGATCTTGAATAGTTGAAATGATTGCCGCGTAAGTTGAAGGACGACCAATCCCTTTTTTCTCCAATTCTTTCACTAATGCTGCCTCACTAAAACGTGCAGGTGGCTTAGTGAAATGTTGGGTTGGTAATACTTTATTAAGTTTTAATTCTTCATTTAGGCTTAATTCAGGTAAAACTTGATCTTCCGCTGATTTCCCTAATAAAGGCTGTACTTTTGTCCAACCGTCAAAGCGTAACACACGTCCTTTGGCTTTTAATTCATAATCTCCCGCTCTAATGGTTAAGCTCGTAGAGTCGTATTTTGCTTCTGTCATTTGGCACGCAAGGAATTGTCGCCAAATTAACTCGTATAAACGCACTGCGTCTTTATCCATTCCCACTAAATCACTGGCTTTGGTTGCTACGTTAGAAGGACGAATGGCTTCGTGGGCTTCTTGGGCATTATTTTTACTTGAATAGAAATTTGGTTTCGCTGGTAAATAATCTCCGCCAAATTTATTTTCAATATAATCACGTGCCATTGTTAAAGCGTCTTGGCTTAAATTCGTCGAATCGGTACGCATATAAGTGATGTAACCCGCTTCATACAAACGCTGAGCCAACATCATTGTTTTTTTCACGCCAAAACTCAAACGTGTACTCGCACTTTGCTGTAAAGTTGAGGTAATAAAAGGGGGTTTTGCTTTTGATGAAGTTGGTTTTTTATCAATTTTGCTAACGATAAACGCACTTGATTGCAAGGCTTTAACGGTTTCATCGGCTTCTTGTTGATTCTTTGCTGACCATTTTTTACCTTTAAAATGGCTTAAATCCAATGAAATTTCACCATTTTTTGTAGTGTTTTGTGTAACAACTTCCCAAAACTCTTCGGGTAAAAAGGCTTTAATTTCACGTTCACGTTCAACTAACAGTTTTACGGCAACAGATTGAACACGCCCTGCGGATAAACCTCGTGCCACTTTTTTCCATAATAATGGTGAAACCATAAAGCCCACAACACGGTCTAAGAAACGTCTTGTTTGTTGTGCATATACCCGATCCATATTCAAATGTTCTGGTGTTTCAAACGCTTTTTGAATCGCATTGCGAGTGATCTCATTAAAAACCACTCGGCTAAAACGACTGTCATCGCCCCCAATTACTTCACGTAAATGCCACGCAATCGCTTCTCCCTCTCTATCCAAATCGGTTGCGAGATAGATATGATCGGCTTTTTTGGCTTGGGCTTGTAAATCTGAAACAACTTTTTCTTTACCTGGCAAAATCTGATAATTAGGTTCCCAATCGTGATAAGGGTCAATCCCCATTCTTTTAACAAGTGCTTTGCGATCTTTTTCTGCTTTAATTATTGCTTTTTGCTCTGCTGTCATTCCACGAGTTGAAACTGCTTTTGCTTTTTCACCTTTATTACTACCTGCAGTTGGTAAATCACGAATATGTCCAACACTTGATTTAACCACATAGTCTTTGCCTAAATATTTATTTATTGTTTTTGCTTTGGCTGGTGATTCCACAATTACTAATGATTTTGCCATTAAATATACCTAAAATTTTGATTATGCCTAAATTTGAAAAACATAGTAGAAAAACGAATTTTTTCCACTATGCTTTTAATCCATTATTTAAGATAGCAAGGCTTCTTAAAAAATACAATAGAAATATAATTGATTTGATTATTTGACTAAAAAAACAACTGTTTTTATGTTTCAACCTGATAAACAGATAATATTTAAAATCCTATTGAATTTCATCTTAAAACTGCTTAAAGTTACGAAACTATTTTTTACTTAAAAGGAACTAAATATGGATCTTAGTTATATGGCTAAAATGCCACAATCCGAGTTTACTGCTCGTCGTCAAAAAGTCTTTGAACAAATGCAAGATAATTCTGCATTAGTTGTCTTTACCGAAACGGAAAAACGCCGTAATAATGATTGTGAATACTTATTCAGACCAGATAGTTATTTTTGGTATTTAACAGGTTTTGCGGAACAGGAATCCGCACTTCTTCTTATTAAAAAGCAAGGCAAAACACAAAGCATCCTTTTTTTACGTGAAAAAGATCCTTTAATGGAAACGTGGAATGGTCGCCGTTTAGGTACACTAGATGCGCCAAAAACATTAGAAATGGATGAAGCATTTAATATTGAAAATATTGAAGAAATTTTTGCAAAAAAATGTGAAAATTTGACCGCTTGTTACTATGCAGAAGGCTTACAAACTTGGGGCGACGCTATCGTATCTAAAGTATTTGATGAAGTGATTAGTTGGGAAACGATGCTTTCCGAAATGCGTTTAATTAAATCTAAATTAGAAATTGATTTAATGCAACAAGCTTGTCATATTTCATCAATGGCACATATTCGTGCAATGAAAACCACACGCCCAAATCGCTATGAAATGGAAATTGAAGGTGAAATCATTTATGAATTTAGCCGTTTTGGTTCACGTGGTCCATCTTACAATTCAATTGTTGCTGGTGGTGATAATGCCTGTATCTTGCATTATAATGAAAACGATCAAATCTTAAAAGACGGCGATTTATTACTGATTGATGCAGGGGCTGAATTTGCAATGTATGCTGGAGATATTAGCCGTACATTCCCTGTAAATGGTAAATTTAGCGAACCACAACGTGAGCTTTATCAATTAGTGTTAGATGCTCAAAAATCCATTATTGAGCAAGCTCGTGCGGGCATTTCAATGCAAGCCTTAAATGAAATCTATATTGAAAAGCTCACCGCTGGATTAGTTGAATTAGGTATCTTAAAAGGTGATGTTAACACGTTGATCGAGCAAGAAGCTTGGCAAGAATTTTATATGCACGGCTTAGGGCATAGTTTAGGTTTAGATGTTCACGATGTTGGTAAAATCGGACGTAATAAAAAATACCGTGATCGTCCATTAGAAATTGGAATGGTATTCACTATCGAACCAGGTGTCTATATTCCAAAATCAGCCAATGTCCCTGAAAAATATAAAGGCATTGGTATTCGTATTGAAGATAATATTTTAATTACGGAATATGGTTGCAAAAATCTCACTTCTGGCTGTCCAAAAGAAATTGCAGATATTGAAGCGGTAATGGCTGAGCAGATTTAAACTCTTCGCTCAACGTTGCAATAACAAAGCGGTTAAATTTTTATTTAAATTTACAAATTGTAAAATCTCATAAAAATTTAACCGCTTCTTTTTATAATAATAACAAGCGTTCTACTTATCTTTCCTGTAAAGCTTGTTTCATTCTGGTAATAGGTTTAATCAAATATTGGAACACCGTTTTCTCACCAGTTTTAATATCTACTGACGCGATCATACCTGGAATAATAGGCAATTCTTTACCGTTTTTATCTGTCATTTTACTGTCATTCGTACGAACAATCACTCGATAAAATGCTTCATTCGGATTCAAGTTTAAATCACTTGGACGTTTCTCATTTCTTAATGCACCAGGACTTAATAAAGTAACAACGCCATCCAAACCGCCGTAAATCGCATAATCGTAAGCTGTTAGCTTAACAACGGCTTTCATACCAGGAATAACATAAGCGACGTCTCTAGGGCTTATATATGCCTCTACAAGCAATGTTTCATCAACAGGGACAATTTCCATAATATTTTGACCCGCTGAAATAACGCCACCAATTGTATTGATTCGAATATTTTTAACCACGCCTTTTAGTGGTGCTCTAATTTCTGAGTGATTAACAGGATCTTCTAGACGTTTTACATTCTCTCTTGCTTGAGACAACTCTGATTCAATTTTAACCAACTCATTGTTTGCATCCGTTGTATATCTATTCTCTCTTTCGGTGATCTGTAATTGCAACTCACTGGCTTGACGCTTAATTCGTAACAATTCAATCTCAGAAACCGCTCCTCTTTTCACAAGTGGGGCTGTAATTCTTGCTTCTTGATCTAATAGAGATTTCGTTTTCTTCAGACTTGCAATAGACTCGTTTAAGGATTTTTTCTTAGAGTCATAAACTGATTCTTCACGCTGTTTATACGCATCTGGAATATGTTCTGGAAAAACTAATTTTTTTCCTTGAGACTCAGCCGTCAAACGTGCAGCAATTGCTTCTAAGTTTGCCATTTTTGCTTGGCTCTCACGAAGAATCGCAGAGCTTCGAGTATTATCTAAGCGTAATAAGATTTGTCCTTTTTCAACAAGATCACCTTCCTTCACAAGCATTTCACTCAAAATACCTGGATCTAAACTCTGAATCACCTGCTCACGACTACTTGGAATGATACTACCTTGTCCACGTGTTACTTCTTCAACGGTGCTATTATAAGACCAAATTAGAAAAGCAAGAGCAAATAGAATAAAAAGGATGATACTCCAAAACATACCCTGATGTTTTTCTTCTTGCATTGCAGCATGTAAGTCATTCACTAAATGAAGATCTTTTTTATTTAAACCTGAATGAGTTGGCTCTTGAGGCTCCTTCAGATTTTTTGCTTTATTTATTACTGTATTTATTAGTTGATGTACTTTTTTCATTTTCTATTCTTTCACTATTGAGTTTGTTCTGTCGGTTGAGGCGTTTTACCTTTTAAACGTTGTAAAACTTGGTCACGAGGTCCGTCCATAACAACTTTTCCATTATCAACAACCACAATTCTATCAACAATTTGTAGTACTTGTGGACGATGTGTTACAACAACCATAGTACGATTTTTAGACCACACTGCAATTGCTTGCAATGCTTTCACTTCTGAATTTTGATCTAATCCTGTTGTTGGCTCATCTAATAACACCACTTTTGGATTACGTAACGTCATTCGAGCAAGTGCTAAAATTTGTTTCTGTCCCCCTGATAAACCAAGACCATCAGCACCAATCGGCATATCTAAACCTTGAGGATGTTGCTGAATAAATTTCACTAAATCAAAACGTGCTAATGCTTGTAATAAATCTTGATCATTCGAGAAACCATCCATTCTTGCAAGATCAAGATTCTCTCTTAACGTACCTAAGAAAAAGTGTGGTTTTTGTTCTAGAAGCAATACCTGATTACGCAGATAATTAGGATCTATTTGGCGTAAATCAACATCATCTAAGGTCACTGAACCTTGCTGTGCTTCATATAAACCTAACGCCATTTTTAATGCTGTTGATTTCCCGCTACCAATTTTTCCTAAAATTGCTACTTTTTCACCTGCTTGAATAGACAGATTAAATTCATTTATCGCTGGTGGTAAATCTTTGTGGTAACTAAAAGTCGTTTTATCAAATTTGACTCTTCCTTGAACCTTATCAAAAGTAATATATTTTTTATTTGGATCACGCTCAATCGGACGTTCCGCAATACCATTCGCTCCTTTTAGAGCCACCATTGCTTGTTGAAAACGTACCGCTAAGCCTGCAATCTGACCTAATGGAGCTAACGCACGTCCTGATAAAATAACCGATGCGATCAATGCCCCCATCGTGATACGGCTTGCGGGATCATCACTATGAATTAAATATGTACCCAACAATACCAAAAATACAGTATTTAACTGCTGTAAACTCATTGTAATAAAGATAACAAAGTTACTGATATCTTTTACTTTCATTTGAGATTTTGCTGTTTTCGCTGTGTAGTTATCCCAACGAGTCTGAGCCCAGTTGTAAGCATTATTAGTTTTCAATGTTTCAATACCATCAATTGCTTCAACAGCTAAACCTTGTCGTTGCGAAGACTCTTTCATTGATTCATTGATATATTTTTGTAATGGGAACTGAGCTAAAAGCCCAATAATAATAACAGTTGGAATTAAGATAGCTGGAACAATAACCAATTTACCCGCGATTAACCAAAGTACGGTTAAAAATAACAATAAGAAGGGTAAATCCACCAACGTTAATAAACTTGCACTGGTCATAAATTCACGTACGGATTCAAAATCACGTAAGTTACTTGCATAAGATCCCGAGGATGCAGGACGCTCTTGGAAACGTAGTCCCATTACTCGTCTAAACAATGCAGAACTAATAATTAAATCAGCTTTCTTGCCTGCAATGTCCGTTAAGCGTCCTCGAATTATTTTTGCAATAAACTCAAAACTGATCGCAACGAAAACCCCAATAGAAAGCACCCATAGGGTTTCATAAGCTTTGTTTGGAATCACACGATCATACACGTTCATTACATACAATGAACTCACCAATGCTAAAAAGTTAATTAGAATTGTGGCAAGAATAACTTGATAATAATAACGTCTAAAACGCCAGATTACCTTTAAAAACCACGCTTTTGGCAAATGATATTCAGGTAATTCTGAACGAATATCAGCTTCAACCTTTGGCTTAATAAACCAGCAATAACCTAGATAATTTTGATTTAGCTCTTGCTCAGTAAAAGTTTGAGATATACCGCCAACTTGTTGAACAGTATATTTTGTACCATCCTCTTCTGCGCTTGTTATATGCGTGATAACAGCAGCTTCTTCATCTTTCAGAATGACTAACACAGGAAGGGATAGTTTTGGGATTTCATTTAACTTACGTTCTGAAATCATATTATCAAATCCCTCACTTTTGAGGTATTCTGAAAGTGAATTAAAATCAATTCGCATTTTATTATCACGTTGAACATGTGACATAAGTGCCGAAGTGGGTAAATGATGTCCCGTTAAACGTGTTAATAACGAAATATTTTCTATAATTAATTGCATAAATTAAGTTGTCCTGATATTAAATTTTAGGTCGCTAAATATTATTTAACCCAGCTCACTATTTTTCCTTGAGAATGCAAATAATCTAATATCGCTTTACTATGATCACGTTGCGTATTTATATAAGCTAATTCTACATCTGATAGTTCCGTTTCTGCATTCAATACATCTAATAATGATCTGCGTGCAACCCTAAATTGTGATTTATAAAAATTAGCAACTTTATTATTTGCACTAATTTGACGTTTTAAAATATCGAGTTGAAGACGGCTACGCTCTATGTTGATCATTGCTAAACGAGCCTCTTCTTCAACATCACGATTTACACGATCAAGTCTAATTCCTGCCGCACTCGTTAAATTTTCTTTTTCTTTTATTGAATAACTTGTCGCTCGATCAAAAATATCCCAAGAGAATTGAACCATCAATTTCTGATCTTCTCGATCCGCCATACCAACTAAATTGATAGAAGGTAATTGCTTCGCTTTTTCTGCTGCAAGTTCGTGTCTTTTACTTTCTAATTCTGCCTGTTGAGCAAGATAGGTTGGATTAGCTGAAAAATCTTTTAAAGAATACTCCGAAACTAATTTCTTTTGAGTCATTTTCACAAATGGATCAGAAAGATCTTTAACTGTGATAGGCTTCACATAATATTTTGATAACGTTTTAAGGGTTGTTTCCAATAATCTTGTTTGATCATTGATTTTTTGTTCAACTAAAATCTTACGTGCTTCTGCCTGAACAACCTCTGATTGACGCCCCTCATCATAACGGGCAATAGAACGAACCTCATTTAAAAAAGCTTTATGTCTTGTTAATGATTTTTGTAGAACTAAAATTGCTTGTTTTGCATTTAAAGCATTAAGATATAATTCACCAATTTTATAGCCTAATTCTTCTTTTGAAACATTATATTTATTCGTGTAATAATCCTTTGATGCTTTATTTTTCTTAATTTCAGCATCAATTGCACCAAAAGAATATAAATTCAATTTCATTTGAACTTCTGGAGAAAATTTATTTTTTGTTTTATGACTTTCCTCTTTCGTACGTTCAGTAACTAAGCTATTACCTACAACTCGAATTGTTGGCAAATGAAGAGATTCTGCTTGTCCAACTCGGTTTTCGGCAGCTTGCAAATCCGCATCTGCTTCTAACAAAATAGGATCATTATTTAATGCATATTGTAAAATATTACGCAAATCTTTTGCTTGTGATACAGATACATTTGCTAACATCATAAATGACGCGATAGCCATCGCTTTGGTACAGTTATTTAATTGAAAAAATCTTTGCATTGTTCTAAATCCTAATAATAAATACTGCTAGAAATTCATTCTAAACCTAGAATACCTAACCCTAGAAATAAAGGCTTATCTATTTTAAGGAAAGAATAAATATAATCAAGTAGATATCCTGTTTATTCTTGTTTAATATAAAAATTAAGCAATAAAAAGCCACCATATCATAATAGTGGCTTTCTCATATTGTATTATTATCAAACGACATTAAATAATTATTGTACCACCTTGAATAAATAAATCAGCAGATTGATCATTATTTAAGTCATAGGCAACATAAGAAGCATTACTGCCTGACACATTTTGATCAAGCAACTGAGCACCTTCAATATGTATCACGTCTTCAGCATCTGCTTTAATTATTAAAGTATCCTCTTTCGCTATAGATTTCACAGCATCATAATCAAGAGTTAACACTTGCGAAATGGTCACATCATTACCATCTTGTGTAAGATCAATTTCACTGATGTTATCTACTTTTTGTTGTAAATCTAAATTTGTAAAATCTAGTGAAAATTTACCCGCTTGATTTTTAATAACTAATGAATCATGATGAGAATGACCATCAATTGGACTAAAACTATCCTCAGAAATAATATAATCTGCAACACTAACACTCTCCAACAGTACGTCCTTTAACTCATCAACATTCTGTGCATATTCTGGAACATAACCATAATATTTACCATTTTCATGAAGTCCTATAAGAATCCCTGTTGCATTGGTATCACCTTCATTTTCATCTAAAATAATGAATGAATCTTGACCTATACATTTCGCAATAATATTTTGAGGAGTAACTTGAGTTGCTGTACTGAATGATTCGTAATTAACGGCCTTTTGTGCGTTAATTACGAGGGTTTTGAATTGTTTAAATGATAAGTTTATACTGTTATTAAATGGTCTCTAAGTTTTAATTGTACACTGTTCATAAAATTTTCCTTGTAATCACTATACACCTAGCCTTCATTCAAAAGAATAAAGTCCCGACTAAGTTCCGCTTACTAGAAAGGGAAAACATAACTGCTTTCCCTTTTACTAATAAGCTTTATAGCTTTATAGCTTTATAGCTTTATAGCTTTATAGCTTTATAGCTTTATAGCTTTATAGCTTTAGGATAATTATTTATCGTTTCTATTACCATAAATAATAATTTCTACACGACGGTTTGGTTGATCACAAACCCTTCTTGCTTTTTTATCATGAGGATATTTCTTCAAACAATCTCTCACTAGTAAATTTCGCTCTCCTAATCCTTCCATTTCAACATCTGCTTGAACATTTGAATTTAATAATGCTTGTCTCACTGTTTTAGCACGACGTTTTGATAATGCTAAATTATAATTATCGTCTCCCATCGGATCGGTATAACCCACAACTTTAATATTTTTGATATCCACAATACCTAAATTGATTTTACGAGCAATCTCTTTAATTTCTTCACGACCTTCTGGTAACATATCTTTATAACTTGATTTATCGAACTTAAATAAAGAATGTGCTTGTAATGTAAATTTATCTAACACCGCTTTATCACAAAAACGATTTGCTTTAACACGTGGTAATGTTTGAGTTTCTTGTTTAAGGTTACTTACAGCTGCCTCACCCTCTGCTTGTGAAACACGTTGGAAAATTGGTTGCCCTTCTTTGCTTAACATAATTTTAACATATTCAGTTTCACCAGTAACAAAGTTGTAATCCACCCCTGTATCACGATCAGCAAAGCTTGTATTACGAGTAAATGAAGGCAAAATACGATCCCCTGCTGAACATACGATAGCCGCACGATAGCCACCATCAAGTACAGATGCTAAATAATCACCATCAATAAATACATTTACTGCTGGGCCTTGAAATGCGTCTTTTTCTCTATAAAAATAAACTTTAGATTGCTTATCGCCCAATTCTTGTAGATTAACTGTGTTGCCATCAAAAGTAGTCCAACTTTCTAATTTTCCATTTGAACTAGAACCAAAGCTTCCCCCATTAGATGAACATGCAGACAAACACAAAGCAGTTAAACTGCATACGATGAATTTTTTCATTGAAATTTTTCCTTTTAAATATAGATGGGTGTAATCATCAAAAAACAATTACATAACATAAATTTAACAACCACAGGATGATCGCCGTGAATATTCTCTTAATTCTACTCTAGCAGTACTATTTATACAATATTTTCATACAAAAAAGTTATATTTTTTCATCATTTTTAACTAATTAAATATAAATAATAAATATCAATTCAAAAAAATAGTTACTCTTTTGTAATAAAAAAATTGACCTTTTATTTTCTATATTTAGGCTTTGCAAGCGGTGTGATTTTGCTTAAATTTTGCAAAATTTGTTGATTTTGACTTATGAGTAAATCAGGAAGTTTGTGGGTAAGATCTGACATAAAATGCTGATAAGTTGCTTTTTTCTTACTAATATCATTAAGCTGCATTTCCCAATATGCCGTCATATCAGGAATCGTTGCCACCTCTGGTAATGCTTGAATTAAAATGCGTCCTGCTTCAGTACTATGAATTTGTCTGCCTTTTTTAATTAAAAAGCCACGTTTAAAAAGCAATTCAATAATACCCGCACGGGTTGCTTCTGTTCCTAAACCATCCGTTTCTCGCAACACTTTCTTTAATTCTTTATCTTGCACAAAGCGAGCAATCCCCGTCATTGCAGAAAGTAAAGTCGCATCAGAAAAATAGCGTGGCGGTGTCGTTTTTTTACTCACAACTTCGCCTTTTTCACAGTGAAGTTGCTGAGATTTTTTAACCACGGGCAAGGCGGTTTCGGTTTGTTGTTCGCTGTCTTCTTTGCCTAATAATTCCTTCCAACCAGCAACAATTAAACCTCTTGTTTGAGCCACAAAGGTTCCGCCCGCAATTTCCAAGGTAATTTTTGCTTTACGATATTCTGCGTCAGGGCAAAATTGCATTAAATATTGACGAGCAATTAACTGATAAATATTCTTTTCATTCTCGGTTAAATGTACATTACCTTTACGAGCCGTTGGGATAATAGCGTGGTGGGCTTCCACTTTTTTATCATTCCAACAACGATTTTGTATTTCTAAATCAACCACTTCTGGTAAGTGTTGATATTCATTCAAATGCTGTGAAATAGCATTAGTGACTTTAAAACGATCCCCATAATGCTCTTTTGGCAAATAACGATTATCAGAACGAGGATAAGTAATCAATTTATGGGTTTCATATAATTTTTGACAAATATCTAGCACTGCTTGGGCAGAAAGTCCAAAACGGCGAGCTGCATCAATTTGCAAAACAGAAAGAGAATAAGGCAAAGGGGCGGTTTCCTTTTCAATTTTATTTTGATATTCCTTGACCGTAGCGGGCTGATTTGTAATACGTTTTACAACATTTTCTGCCAAGCCTTTTGAAAGCACTCTTCCTTCATCATCTTGATAATCTTCACAGGCTTTACTTGGTTTCCATTGAGCCGTAAAACGCTCTTGGGTTTCAGGCACAACAACGTGAGCCAACACCTCAAAATAATCTTTTGGTACAAAATTTTCAATTTCCAAATCACGGCGAACAATTAAACCTAAAACAGGGGTTTGCACTCGTCCCACAGAAAGCACACCTTGATATCCTGCTCGTTGCCCTTGCAAAGTATAAGCACGCGTCATATTAATTCCATACAACCAATCTGCTCTGGCTCGTGCTAGGGCTGAAGTAGATAGCGGTATAAAATTGGTATTATTTTGCAATTTTTCGACCGCTTTCTTTACCGCATTTGGGTTAAGATCACTGACTAAACAACGCTGAATTTGTGAACGCTTTTCAGCAGATAAATTCATATAACCAAAAATTTCATCAACCAACAACTGCCCTTCTCTATCTGGGTCGCCCGCATTGACTAACACATCGGCTTGTTTAATCAGTTTCTCAACTACCTTAAACTGTTTTAGGGTATTTTTTTTCGGTAGCCACTGCCATTTTTGAGGCACAATCGGCAAGTGTTCCATTCGCCATTTTTTATAGCGTTCATCATAAGCATCTGGCTCTGCTTGTTCTAATAAATGCCCGATACACCAAGTGACCACATCATTTTGCCCACACTGAATAAAACCATCATCACGTTTATGGGGTTTTGGTAAAACATCAGCAATCGCACGGGCTAAACTTGGTTTCTCTGCTATGAATAAACGCATAATAACTTATCTTTTTTAGTTTAGATGTTGAGATGAAAGTAGCATTTGACATTGAATTGGAGGTGTCGGTAATGCTTTTTTCTTTGTATGTTTAGACGGTTTTCTTGGCTCAAACCACGAATAAAGGGTTGCATCACAACCTTCTCCTGCTGGGATAGGGGCTTGGTTCTTACAACTAGTCGAGTCCTCTGGACAAGTTAAACGCACGTGCATATGTGCGGTATGACCAAACCAAGGACGAACTTTTCGCAACCACGAACGATCACCTTTTGCAGTTTGACATAATTTAACTTTGATCGCTGGATTAACAAAAATACGTGCAACATTTTTATCCGTTGCCGCCAAACGCACTAAATCCGCTTGATGGCTTGTCCAATTACTATTTACAGAATTTCCACTTACCATCACCGTTGCCGTTGGTTTTTCGGCCTGTTTATCACTTAAAGGCCCAAAACGTAGCCAAATATCTGAATCTAATCCCGTTTGATGACTCGCGTGACCAGAAGCAAAACGCCCCCCCGCAGGCATTCCCATATCGCCAATCAATAAAGTCGGTAAACCTTCATTTTGAGCATTCTTTCCTAAACGCTGAATAAAACTCACCAACTTGGAATGCCCGTAAAAACGGTTTTTATACGAACGGATTACTTGATACCCCTCTCCTTTTAATGGAAGGGTATCCGCCCCAATAATACAACCATTTGCATAACTCCCCACCGATTGCATTTTACCCTGCACTGGCGATTTGATCTTTTCCCAAGAACTCGCATTGGCTGATACTGTTAATAACAACGATGTTGAAACTAGCACTAGTTTTAATAATTTCATTTTGTTTCCTAATTTTTTAATATTGCATATGCTTTAATGTAAAGGAGCATTAGATATGCTCCCGCTTTACTTTACAAATAATAGTGTTAACAGGAGGATATTCCATTCGCCATACTCATTAAATCCTCCTTCACCATTCTATTTGCACTGTGCCTTAAACCGCAATAGATGATCCAACAACACAATCGCCATCATTGCCTCTGCAATAGGTACAGCACGAATACCTACGCAAGGATCGTGGCGACCTTTGGTAACAATTTCAACAGCTTGATTATTGATATCCACCGTATCCCCTGAAATGGCAATGCTTGACGTTGGCTTTAACGCAATATGTGCAATAATAGGTTGCCCAGAGCTAATCCCGCCTAAAATTCCCCCCGCGTGATTTGATTTAAAACCTTGTGGGGTGATTTCATCTCGGTGTTGCGTGCCTGTTTGCTCAATCACATCAAAACCATCGCCAATTTCTACCCCTTTTACCGCATTGATCGACATCAGTGCGTGAGCTAAATCAGCGTCTAAACGATCAAAAACAGGCTCACCTAAACCAACAGGGACATTTTCAGCAATCACAGTAATTTTTGCACCGATTGAATTGCCTTCTTTTTTTAAGTTTCTAATCAACTCATCAAACTGTGGAATCGCTTTCTCATCAGGACAGAAAAAAGGATTGTTGTTTACTTGTTGCCAATCCATTTTTTCAAGATTAGCCGTATATTGCGGAGCAACCTTAATCGATCCCATTTGAGATAAAAAAGCATTCACTTTGATCCCAAACTGCTCTTTTAAATATTTTTTCGCTATCGCCCCAGCCGCCACACGCATTGCCGTTTCACGAGCAGATGCACGTCCGCCACCACGATAATCTCGGATACCATATTTATGCTGATAAGTGTAATCGGCGTGATTAGGACGAAAACGATCTTTGATTTGATCGTAATCTTGGGAACGTTGGTCGCTATTTTTAATTAGCAAACCAATACTTGTGCCGGTGGTCTTCCCTTCAAAAACCCCTGACAAAATCTGAACTTTATCTTCTTCTCGGCGAGCAGTCGTGTAACGAGAACCATTCGGACGACGGCGATCTAAATCAATTTGCAAATCTTCTTCACATAACGCCATATTCGGTGGTACGCCATCAACAATGCAACCTAATGCCTCGCCGTGCGATTCACCAAAAGTTGTGACTTTAAATAAAGTGCCTATCGTATTGCCTGCCATTTGTTATCCTTTTAAATCAACGTTCTTTGATACGTAATCTTTCAAAACTTGACGAGAAAGTTTAATACCTGATTGAAATTTGTCTGTTTCAAGGGATAAATATGCCACAGGTTGCTTAAATTTTTCTAACTGATTTTTTGCAAATTGTTGTAAAAATTGCACCGCTTGTTCACAAAAATCTTGTTTAAATTCAACCAATGCGACAGGACGTTCCCCAAATTCATCGTCTTTTATCGGCACAATCACAACATTTTGCACTAAATTTGATTGAAATAACACCCTTTCTATTTCCTCAGGCTGAATATTCTCGCCCCCTGAAATAAACATATTATCCAACCGCCCTGTAACCACTAAATTTCCGTTTTCCCAATAACCACAATCTTTGGTTGCAAACCAACCTGATTTATTCGTTAAAGAAATAATTTCACCATTAAGCCAATAACCTAAGGCTAAGGGCTTGCCTTTTACCCAAATTTCATTTTCGACAGTGCAAACTTCTCTACCTTGTAACGCTTTGCCAACGCTACGGTATTCATCGTGGCATTCATTTTTTATTGCAGTCACGGTTGAACCCATTTCTGTTAAGCCATAACTTGCAAAGGTTGTGATTCCTAGCTTTTGAGACTGTTCGATCAATTTCGCAGGAATATTTGCACCGCCTAACAGAATTTTTTGATCTTTGGTTCTACCCCCTAACCAAGCCAAGTAACGCTGTAACTGTGTTGGTACAAGCGAGGCGTGACTTACTTTTGATAAAGTTTCCCAGATTGTCGCCTTATTTTCATCAATATAAAGCGTTGCCCCTTGCGATAACCAACGCCACACAATGCCCTGCCCTGATACGTGAAAAAGTGGCAAGCTAAGCAACCAACTATGCTGATGTTGAAAATCCATCAATTCACACACGCCATCGGCACTGGCTAAATGTTGCTGAATTGAATGTACCACTGCCTTTGGTTTGCCTGATGAACCAGAAGTTAAAGTAAACGTTGCGGGGGCTTGAATATCAAAAGGGAATGAATAAGATGAATCCCTTTCTGAAAGATTAAAAAAATGATGATCGGTTATGAAAATTTCAACCTGATTTTGTTCTAAAATTTGACGGCGTTGTGATTCACTTAATTGTGGGTTAAGCATTAAAATTCTCGCCCCCATTTTAAGCACCGCACAATAACATAATAAATTGATAAGGGAATGTTGCCCTGAATAAGCAATGAGCTGCTGTGGTTGAATACCCAAAGCGGTCAAATTTTGAATAAATTTTGCAATAAGTTGATCAAACAACTGCCACGATATTTCTTGTGGCAGTTGCTCGTAGAAACAAGCAGATCTTGCTTGCTCATTCGTTGATTTATTCCATACGATTGCTGTTTTAGACGGATCTTGATCCGCCCAAAAGCTCGTAGGAAAAACACAAAAACGCATTTTAGATAAAGAAAGCCTGAGTGCGTTCAATATAATCTTGTGGAATATCCATTGCGTTCATTAGCTTGCTTAAAATAATCCCTTTACGAGCCGTATTATTATTGGTAATCACCCAAAATGGCGAATCAGGAATTTGTTTTACTTTCACGCCATTACCTGTCGACAAGATCGTTTCAGCATCTTTTGCAAAATAAACACGCTCACTGCCTTTAATATTTTCTGTTCCGTAGGTAAAACGCTGTGGTGCTGCAAAATGCAAGGCAGATAACACTGCCAAGAAACGACGTACTGCTTTTTTCTCATTGATAAAATCGTCTGAATTTAATGTGTTATCCAAATGTTTTAATAAGAAACTGATGTCTTGATCTTTTACTTCATCTTTCTTTGTTTCTGCACTTTTTTTGCTTTCTACCGTTTTTTTAGCGGTCGTTTTTGGCTCGGTTTTTACATTTTCTTGCACTAAAACAAAAGGCTGTGGCGTTGCAGGTAATCTCAATAAACGTCTTAAAATATCTGACGCTGTTTCGCCAATAAATTGAGTACGACTTGCAATATACTGATATAACTCATCATCAATTTCTATGTTTTTCATTATTATTCCTTTATTCTCTTAGATTGCAAAAGTTAGTCACATTATACTAAAAATAGATCTTTTTCTCATCTCAAAAGATCATTTATTTGCCTAAATTTAGGGCAAAAGAAAGGAATATGATCTATTTAAGTGAAACATTATTATTTTATGGTAGAATTTCCTAAGAATTAAGATGAAAGTTAGGATAATAGCAAAATGGAACAATCACTTTTAAACTATAAATTACGTCCAGCAAAAAATAGTAAAAACCTTGAAAAAAATAACCGCTTATTGGTGTTTATTCACGGGCTGTTTGGCGATCTTGATAATTTAGGACGAATTGCTCGTGCATTTGAAGATGATTATGATATTTTGTGTTTAGATCTTCGCAATCACGGTCGATCTTTTCACCGTGATGAGATGACATTTGAATCAATGGCAACTGACGTTAAAAATTTATTAGAGCATTTAAACCGTGAGCAAGCCGTCGTTATTGGGCATTCTATGGGCGGAAAAGTCGCAATGAAGCTGTCAGATATCGCCCCACATCTCGTAGAACAGTTGGTCATTATTGATATCTCACCTGTCAAATACATTGAATCTCGCCACGAAAACACATTTGCAGGCTTATTTGCAATTAAAAATTCAGATTCAGAAAATCGTGTTCAAGCTCAAAGAGCGATGGAACCTTATATTAAAGATAAAAGCGTGCAGCTCTTTATGCTAAAATCTTTTGATGCTAACCAGCCAGATCGCTTTTTATTTAACTTGACCGCTCTCAAACAAAATTATGATAATATCAGCGATTGGAGTGACGTTAAGGTGAATAAACCAACCCTTTTTATCAAGGGGGCATTATCCGATTACATCACAAAAGAACATAAACAATTAGTATTAAACCAATTTCCACAAGCAAAATTATTTATTGTTAGCAATGCTGATCATTGGGTTCACGCAACTAAGCCTGATACAGTAATTAGAGCAATTAAACGAGTGTTATAATGCAACTATTCTTTAAACGTTTTATAAAATTTAGTCTCATCAGCCTTATTCTGCTGATTATGGCTATTTTTAGCATTGATTTTATAACAGGCTATCTCGTTAAAGACAGACTTTATAAAGATATAAATAAACTTCCTTACCGTGAATATGCTGTGGTACTCGGTACAGCAAAATACTTTCCATCTGGACGAGATAACCTTTATTATAAATACCGTTTAAATGCTACTTTTGAGATTTTTAAACATAAAAAAGCAAAATATTTTTTACTTAGTGGTGATAACAGCTCTCGCTATTACAATGAACCCAAAAACATGACCAAGGATCTACATAAAAAAGGGATTCCTAACGATTTATTACGTCAAGATTATCGAGGATATAGCACGCTTTCTTCTATTATTCGAGCTGATGAAACATTCCACCTTCCCAAATTTACGATTGTTAGCCAACAATTTCACTGTGAACGTGCTTTACTGATTGCCAAAGTACATAATATTGATGCGATCTGCTTCGTTGCTCAGCATCCAGAAGGACATTATAAAGTACGAATTCGTGAATATTTTGCACGAGTGAGAATGCTAATTGACTTTGGGCTATTTTATTTCAAAGAAAATAACGAATAAGCGGTCAAATTTTTTTAATTTTTTGCAAATTTTGTTACACTATCATTTTAAGTATGACTAAATATAACAACAGCGAGAAAAAGAATGGCTAAGAAACGACATAATGAAATTGATTGGACAGATGAGGAAGAAGAAGAGATCATCTGGGTAAGTAAAAGTGAAATAAAACGTGATGCAGAAGATCTCAAAAAACTTGGTGCAAGCCTTGTTGAACTTTCAGCACAAAAATTAGAGACAGTTCCTCTGAATGACAGCCTTAAAGATGCAGTAGAATTAGGGCAACGCTTAAAAATGGAAGCTCGTCGTCGTCAAATTCAATATATTGGAAAGTTACTCCGAAAATGCGATGTTGAACCTATTCAAGAAGCATTAGATAAATTGAATAACACGCACAAGCAACAACAAGCAATGTTACATAAATTAGAAGTTATTCGTGAGCAGCTCATTGAACAAGGCGATGGTGCAATCAATGAGTTAATGCAAGAATATCCAACTTTAGATCGCCAAAAATTACGTAGCCTTGTACGAGGTACTTTAAAAGAACGTGAAAATAATAAACCACCAAAAAACTATCGTGAAATTTATCAATATTTGAAAATGGTTATTTTAGATAGCTAGTGATAAATAAGCCTTAATAATATTTTATTAAGGCTTTGTTTTTTATAATTTTATTTAATCAGCAATAGGTAAAAATAAATAATAATAAAATTCCCGTAAAACAATCTAACTAAACACCCTTAAATTTACGTGTAATACGACATCTCCCCTCAATGACCGCCCTTTAACACATTCATTTTATTATTGAATCTAAATAATGAAATAATTATAATTTTGACGCATTAAAAAATAAATTTATTTTTTATAAACAACCAGATGTTCTCTATTTTTTAAGGAAAATTCTATGAAAACTGTCAAAACACTTTTAGTTGCCTCTTTACCGTTAATTTCACTTGGTGTGAATGCACTAACCCCACAATTTAAGGATGTCAAAACAGGTGATACCGTTCGTGTTGCAACCTTTAATGTTTCATTTGATAGAAACAGCCCTGAAACCTTAGAAAATGAGCTTCTTTTAAATCGTGCTGAGCAAGATATGTTACTTAAACGCTTAGCACAAAACGATCCAGCATTAACAAAAGAAGAAAAAGCAACGGCTCAACACGTGCAACAAATTCGTAATGTTGCCGAGATTGTACAGCGTGTGCGCCCTGATATTTTTGTATTAAATGAATTTGATTACAATACACGCCCAGAGGCAGGTAATATTGCCCTTAAAAATTTTGTGAATAACTATTTAGCCGTTGCTCAAAAAGAAAAATTAAAAGGTATTCCTTTTGCAACAGGTCAAGTTATTCCAACTAATACAGGGCTACAAAGTGGCTTTGATTTAGATAACGACGGAAAAACTGGCACGCCAAATGATGCCTTTGGTTTTGGTAAATTTACTGGGCATTACGCCTTTGCGATTTTGTCGCAATTTCCGATTGATGCAGAGAAAACTCGTTCATTCCAACAATTTAAGCAAAAAGATCTAAAAGGGGCGTCAAATCCAGTTATTGATGATTGTAATAATGTCCGTGCTAAAATTCCACAGAACAAAGCCTGTGGCGATCAATGGTACAGCGATGACGCTTGGAATAACTTTCGTTTATCATCAAAAAATCACGTAGACATTCCTGTTAAAGTCGGAAAAACCTCGATTCATATGCTATTAAGCCACCCTACTCCACCGGTGTTTAATAATGCTGCTCGCCATAACTTAAAACGCAATCGTGACGAATTAAATTTCTGGGCAGAATATTTGAATAACCAAGATTATTTAACCGATGATCAAGGTAAAAAAGGTGGTCTTGCACCAAATGAAGCCTTTGTTATTGCAGGGGATCTCAATGCCGATCCTATTGTTGGCGATGGCGATAAAAATGCAATTATTGGACTTTATTCACATAAACGTGTAAATCAAAACGTTGCCAATGGCGATCTTCTTCCAACAAGTAAAGGGGCTGTAGAATTTTTAGCAAGTGAAGATGCTCGCCGTAATAAAGATCGAGCAAACCCAGAACAAATTACTCATCACGGCGGAATGCGTTTAGACTACGTATTGCCATCAGCAAATTTGAATGCCGTAGCAAGCGGTGTTTTCTGGCCTAAAAATGGCGAAGAAGGTAGCGAGTTAGTGCGTGCGAAGATTGATGGCAAAATTGACACAGGCAAAAAAGTATCTTCCGACCATCGTATGGTATGGGTTGATTTAAAAGTTGAATAGGTTTAACTGAGTTAAATAATAAAAAACTGATCTATGAAAATTCGTAGATCAGTTTTTTAATTTTATTTTCTTATTTAATACTGCTTCTTAACCTTAATAAACACCGTGATTTCTTCTCTATCGTGATACAAATGCTTGGCTTGAAGTTTAAATTGAATATTTTGTTCGGTTAAGGTATCCGTCATAAATTTCAAACAACGTTGTACTTCGTGATAACGTTTTTTCATCGGTAATTTGAGATTAAAAATACTCTCTTTACACCAGCCATTCACGAGCCATTTTGTAATTAACTGACTAATTCGCATTGGCTGTTCCACCATATCACACACCAATAAATCAATGGTGGTACGTTTTGGTGGCTGGAATTTGAAACCGTCTTCTGGACAATGATCAATACGCCCTGTGTCGTGCAAACTATCCGCCATTTTACCGTGATCCACACAATACACAAACACATCTCGTTTCACTAATTGATACGTCCAACCACCAGGACAAGCCCCTAAATCCACCGCTTTAACATTTTCATTAAAATGCCAGCTTTCTTCTGATTTTGGGATAAAGGTTAAAATAGCTTCTTCTAATTTTAACGTTGAGCGGCTTGGTGCTTCATTTGGAAATTTTAATCGCATAATGCCCATTGGATTTGAAGAACGGTTATCATTATAGGCATAACCCACATAACAACAGCCTGAACGTACAAAGAGAATTTGTAATGTAATGCTATTTTGACGTTGTGAGCCAGTATGTAACCAGCCTTGTTTCTTCAGGGCGTTACGTAATGGAATGGTAAATTTACGGCAAAATTTTGAAAGCTCTTTTGCCTCGTTAGTATCCGGTGTTTCAACCACTAAATCGCTACTTTTTACTGGATTAAAATGCTCATTTTTATTTGCCAAATACTGCTCTAAAATCGGTGTAATACGATCATTTTCAGGTAAATTTTCTAATAAATCCCCAACAACGATCATTTGACGCACGAAGATCAAATCACTCAAAGGCAACTCTTGAGCAAGTCTATCCGCATCGCCTTGCTGATAGCATTCAAAAATCACATAGCCCGTATTTTCTTTTAGTTTAGTAAAGCCATAAACGCCCAGTTCAGTCGCTTTATCCGAAATCTCGCCCGCCACTTCTTTTTCAAATCCAGCTCGGCAATAGAGTGCAAGTTTGTTCATATTATTCCTTTTATTTTTATAGTGAATTAAATTGAGAATGAAATAATAAATTTATTATATTTAATGTAGTGACGCATTATATACGCCCAAATGAATAATTTAGATAATAGAGGGGATATAATATGCCCCTACACATCAGGAATTAAATTTGATACAAAATAATTATTTCTGTAAATTTCTAGTGTTGATTTTAGTTTGGCTGATTATAATAAAAAACCACTTGTATTACTACAAGCGGTTTGTTTTTGTCATGATTTTACAAATTTTAATCTTTTGTTCAATAGTTTTGATAATCCAAACAAGACCATTAAAAACCCATTGAGACATTCGCTAAAAATTCATTGATGATTCTTTGAACTTTCTGTGCTTTTTTAAAAGAGGTTCTAATGAAAAGATGATTTTTAACATTAGAGGCGATAAAAACATCATAACCTTTACCACGAGCGGAAGGTTCAGCTTTCACATAGAGATTGATGATCTTATAATCCATTAGCGTTGGCATAAAGAAGAAATTTCCAAATAATACACGTTCTCTATACTCTGTTATTGTGCGTTGTTTACGATTAATTTTTAGCTCTATTATGGCGGGTTTTATATTTATAAATACAAAAAGTATAAAGGCGAGAAGCAACAAGTAAGGCGTAATATTTGAATCACGAAGATAAAGTGCCCTCAGAATCATTAACCCTATCACACCCGTGCCGATAAATCGCCATAAAAAATATTGGCGAATAGTCAAAACATTATCTTCTTGTGAAATTTTTAATCTCCCCTGACTCAATAATATTTTTCGCATATTCCCCTCTTTTTTCAACCGCTTGTTTTTACCATTCCTTTTGTCACAGTCGTGCTTCTTTTAATCAAAGATATATAGTATGAAATACGACATATCAAAAATTAAATTTGATAAAAAATAACGACTTATATACATTTCTAAGGCTGGTTTTAACTTGGTTGATTATAATAAAAAACCACCTGTATTACTACAAGCGGTTTATTTTTGTTACGATTTTGCAAATTTTAGTCTTTTGAATAAAAAGCTAAAAACTCATTGATAATTCCTTGAATTTTCTGTGCTTTTTTAAAAGATAGCTTCATTATAATAGCATTTTTCTCATTTGGCGAGATAACCACACCGCTACCTCCACCACGAATAGAGCATTCAAGCTTTACTGTTGTATCTGTTAGATCATACTCTTTTTGATATGACATAAAGAAAACCACTCGGGCTTTATGCTCTATGATCTTTTGTCACTGACGATCAATAGTTAACGTTGTCATTGCTGCATTTCCATTTATAAATGGGATAGCCATAAAAAGTATAAATAAAGCAGGTGGCATTTTTATGCTCGGATCATCAAGGTAATTTGCGATCAAAAACAGCATTAAAACAGCAATAAACATTCCAACAAATCGCCATAAATTACTTTGGCGAATAATCAAAATATCATTTTGTTGTGAAATTTTTAATCCAATTTGACTCAACAATACCTTTTGCATATTCCACCTTCTTTCAATCGCTTATTTTTGTACTTCCTTTTGTAATGGTGGCACTTCTCTGCCCATTCTTTGATAGAACTCAACCACGAAATCATCAAAACGATCTTCATCAATAGATTGACGAATTTCTGCCATTAAACGTTGATAGTAGCGTAAATTATGGATCGTATTTAATCTTGCCCCTAAAATTTCCCCACATTTATCTAAATGATATAGATAGGCTTTGGTGTAGTTTTTACAAGTATAGCAATCGCAGTGTGGATCTAATGGGCTTGTATCTTCACGGTATTTGGCGTTACGGATTTTTACCACGCCATCAGTGACAAATAAATGACCATTTCGTGCATTACGTGTTGGCATTACACAGTCAAACATATCAATTCCACGACGCACGCCTTCCACTAAATCTTCTGGCTTACCTACGCCCATCAAATAACGTGGTTTATCTGCTGGTAATAGTGGGCAAGTAAATTCTAAAATACGGTGCATATCTTCTTTTGGTTCGCCAACGGCTAAGCCACCAACCGCATAACCATCAAAACCAATTTTCAGCAATTCATCAACAGAAATTTTGCGTAATTCTTCAAATACACCACCTTGCACAATACCGAATAACGCATTTTTATTGCCTAATTCATCAAAACGCTGACGGCTACGTTTTGCCCAACGTGCTGACATTTCCATTGATTGTTTTGTATAATCAAAGGTTGATGGATAAGGGGCACATTCATCAAAAATCATCACAATATCTGAGCCTAAATCATATTGGATTTCCATTGATTTTTCAGGAGATAAAAAGATTTTTGAGCCATTGATTGGGTGTCTAAAATTCACACCTTCTTCGGTAATTTTACGCATTTTTGCAAGGCTGAATACCTGAAAACCGCCACTATCCGTTAAGATTGGTGCATCCCACTTCATAAATCCGTGTAAATCACCGTGCATTTTCATCACGTCTTGACCGGGACGTAACCAAAGGTGGAAGGTATTTCCTAGCAGAATTTCTGCCCCTGTTGCCGCCACTTCTTCTGGGGTCATACCTTTTACCGTACCGTACGTTCCCACAGGCATAAACGCTGGGGTTTGTACTTTAAATTCTTTGATTTCGCCATTTACATTGCGTTCGAAGCTCATATGTCCACGGCGAGCCACACCGCTTGTTTTGTGTAGTGTATATTTCATTTTTTTCCTTATAGATAAACAGTCTATAAATTTAATATTAAAATTATTAGTCCTTAATCAACGATTAAAAACTAATGCCTGTGCCAATACCTAAACTGACACCAACGCCACTCGAACCGCCACCGACAGTACCTGTTCCTGAAATTGAGGAACACGCCGTAGCAGTTAAAATTAGCATTAAAAATACAACTTTTTTAAGCATTTTATTTCCTTTAAGAAAGAAATAATTTTTCCTTCATTGATGATTGTAATTGCTCCAACATTGCATAACGCTTACGATACATTGAGCGTTTTTTACTTGGAATATCATCTAAGTTCTTATTTTCTAATGATAAAGGCAACTGCCAATATCCCTGTAACACACCGTTACTTTCACTGAAAATAGTATCATAATTGACCGCGTAATGCTTACTTTGAACAAAACGTGATTTATTTTGATATTTCTGCGGAATGCCCTGTAAATTTTCATAGCCAAGTAACTGCGTCAGTGATTTCATCGCTTCTACCATCAAGTAAGCTGGGCGCAAACCGTGACATTTTTTGGTTAATAATTTAACCATTTCTTTTGAACCTTCTTGATTCGGCCCTTGAATTACCGCAATCAATAAACTTTGTTCAATTTTGCCAAAACTAAGCAAATAAATCAGTTCTTCTGTTGGTTTATAAAATAATTCTAAATTCCAATACCCTTCCATAGGTTGAAATTCATTGATTTTAAGACGAAGATCAAAATCAGGAATAACCTCACCAAAATTGATCTCCTTTTCCCATAATGGATCATGTCCTAATTCAGATAATTTATTTGGCAAAAAAGTCAAATTTTCACAAATCATCTGTAAACGCTGTTTGGCACTAAAACGCTTATCCAAAAAGCGATACACCACAGGATAACTATAATTTGGGTGCGAATTTACTAATCCAATAAAATCAGGATTTTCATTCATAAATTGTTCAAATTTTTTAATATTTGAATAACTCTTTAATGAACGAAGTTTATAACGCAACCTTTTTAAACGATAAGTTTTGTTATTTCTATCGGGATAAATCGCCATTGCTTGTGGCCATTGATATTTGTTATCCATAATCTATATTGTCCGTAATAATTATTTAGTTTAACAATCAAAATAGCTGAGCATTATACTGAATTTTTCACTACTTAGCATTTAATTATTTGAGGTTCAAGTAAATATATCGTTGGAAAAGCCATGTAAAAATAATTTTCCTTTTTGTAAATTCTCTTTTAAATTTGACCGCTTATCAGAAGATCGACTTTATGTTATTATCAATCGTTGTTAATTTATTTAGGTATTATTATGAAATCCGTTGAAGAACTTTTTGAACAGAATCACCTTTGGGCTGTGAATATGAAAAAACAACAGCCCGATTATTTTGATGCAATTGCAGAGCAACAAAAACCACAAATTCTATGGATCGGTTGTTCTGATAGCCGTGTGCCCGCCGAGAAATTATTAGGCTTGGAATCAGGGGAGCTTTTTGTTCACCGTAATATCGCAAATTTGGTGGTACATACCGATCTAAACTGCCTTTCTGTGGTGGAATATGCCGTTGATGTCTTGGATATTCATCATATTATCATCTGCGGACACACCAACTGCGGGGGCATTCAAGCTTCATTAACGGAAGAAGATTACGGACTAGTGAATAATTGGCTACTACATATCAAAGATATTCGTACTAAATATAGAACTATCTTAGATAAATTACCACCTGAAAAAAGAACCCGTACTCTTGTACAATTAAACGTGGCTGAACAGGTTTATAACTTAGGGCGTTCTTCTGTGGTTCGTGCGGCTTGGGAAAGAGGAAAAGCATTATCGATACACGGTTGGATGTATGATGTTCACGATGGCTATCTAAACGATCAAGGTGTAATGGCAACCAGCCAAGAGAGCTTAGAAACAACTTATCAAAATGCGATTGCAAAATTAACCGCAGAAGTCGAAGAATATGTACTATCGGGTGTTGATATTCCTGAATTTGAAGGTAAAGCAAAATTTGACTAAGCGGTCAAATTTTTATAAGAATTTACTTATTTTACAAAGAAACAAACAACAACAAAACAATGCAAAAACAAAAGCCTTTTATTTTACATAGCCCTTTTAAACCTGCAGGAGATCAACCAATTGCAATTGCTCAACTCAAGGAAGGATTAGAAGACGGTTTAGCTCATCAAACGTTACTGGGTGTAACGGGATCAGGGAAAACCTTTACGATCGCAAATGTGATCGCAGACTTAAACCGTCCTGCAATGTTACTCGCCCCAAATAAAACCCTTGCGGCACAACTTTATGCTGAAATGAAAGCCTTTTTTCCTGAAAATGCCGTTGAATATTTTGTGTCTTATTATGACTATTATCAGCCAGAGGCGTATGTTCCAGCGAGCGATACCTTTATTGAAAAAGACGCGTCCGTAAACGAGCAAATCGAACAAATGCGACTTTCAGCGACCAAATCTTTTCTTGAACGCCGAGATACGATCGTTGTTGCTTCTGTTTCTGCGATTTATGGATTGGGAGATGCAGACGCTTACCTTAAAATGATGTTGCATTTGCAAATCGGCGAAATTATCAATCAACGAGATATTTTATCTCGCTTAACGGAATTGCAATACTCTCGTAACGATCAAGCCTTTCAACGTGGTACATTTAGAGTACGTGGCGAAGTGATTGATATTTTTCCTGCAGAATCAGATGATCTTGCATTACGCGTCGAACTTTTTGATGATGAAATTGAAAATTTATCCCTTTTTGATCCATTAACAGGGCAAACTACTGGACGTGTGCCTCGTTATACGGTTTACCCTAAAACCCACTATGCCACACCTCGTGAACGTATTTTAGAAGCAATTGAAAAAATCAAAGCTGAGCTTGTTGAACGTCGTGAATACCTGATCAAAGAAAATAAACTGGTTGAAGAACAACGTCTGACACAACGTACCCAATTTGACATTGAAATGATGAATGAACTCGGCTACTGCTCAGGGGTGGAAAACTACTCTCGCTATCTTTCAGGTAGAAAAGAAGGCGAAGCTCCGCCAACACTATTTGACTATATGCCTGCTGACGGTTTGTTGATTATCGATGAATCTCACGTGACCGTACCACAAATTGGTGGAATGTATAAAGGTGACCGTTCTCGTAAAGAAACCCTTGTACAATATGGCTTCCGCTTACCTTCTGCATTGGATAATCGTCCACTCCGATTTGAAGAATTTGAATCCCTTGCACCACAAACGATTTACGTTTCCGCTACTCCAAGCAATTATGAATTAGAAAAATCAAATGGCGATGTGGTTGAACAAGTGGTTCGCCCAACAGGACTGCTCGATCCAATTATTGAAGTTCGCCCAGTGGCAACCCAAGTCGATGATTTACTTTCAGAAATTCATAAACGTACCGAAGTAGAAGAACGTGTTTTAGTGACCGTTCTAACAAAAAAAATGGCGGAAGACTTAACGGATTATCTTGATGAACACGGTGTGCGAGTGCGTTATTTACACAGCGATATTGACACCGTTGAGCGAGTGGAAATTATCCACGATTTACGAATGGGAATGTTTGATGTACTCGTTGGAATCAACTTATTACGTGAAGGTTTAGATATTCCCGAAGTGTCGCTTGTCGCCATTTTAGATGCTGACAAAGAAGGTTTTTTACGTTCTGAACGCTCACTGATCCAAACCATTGGACGTGCGGCTCGAAACTTAAACGGAAAAGCCATTTTATATGGCGATAGAATTACCAACTCAATGGAAAAAGCCATCAGCGAAACCCAACGTCGCCGAGCTAAACAGCAAGCACACAATGAAAAAATGGGGATTACCCCACAAGGCTTAAATAAAAAAGTCGCTGAACTGCTTGATATTGGACAGAATAACAATCCTAAACGAGGTAAAAAATCTGCAAAAGTGGAAGAAAATCCGACCGCTTATATTCCTAAAACCCGCAAAGCTCTGGAAAAAGATCTCAAAAAACTGGATGCTGAAATGCGAGAGTTTGCTCAAAACCTTGAATTTGAAAAAGCCGCTGCAACAAGGGATAAAATTAAGCAGTTAAAAGAGTTTTTGTTGATGGTGGATTAAAATTTCTAGCTCAACTTTTTATTGCCGTTGAGCTAGATTTATCGTTGTATTATGAAATAAGGCTATCTAAATATGATAAAAGCATTCTAGCTTTTGCTTCATAAAACACCTCTAATTCATTCTTTGGAATATCCTTATTGCGAACTTTTTGCGGTGAAAAATAGGGACAACTGATATAGGTAATGTTAGTTGAAATATTCTGCCATGCATCAATAGCATCGTGTGTTCCACCATAAGTTCTACAAGCGGTAATAACAATGTCACATTCTGGAACTAGCGTACTAAGACTCTGTGTAACATGGTCTTTATAATCTCCACCTGTGCTGATCCCTATATTTTTCCCTTTGTAACTTATGACCTTGACTAGATCTTGATCACTTATTACTTGAGTATTTTCTAAAATACTAATCAATCGATGTAATGCTTTTGTCTTCCCACTATTTGCACTACCAGAAAAACCAATAATCATTTTACTCATAAAACCTCCTTAATCATTAGAAAATGGCGTTTACATAAAAAACTTCACAGCACCATAAACCAAACTTCCTCCGAAAAAGAGGAAAATACAGCCTGAAAAATTATCAATATAGCGGTTATATTTTGCATAAAATTTGCAAATTTTTTGATGTGAAAATAAAATGGCAACCAGTGAAAAATAGCAAAATGTGCTTAACACAAGCATTGCGAGAACAATAAAATAGTCTGAAATTTGAGTGAATTGTGCGGTATAGCCAGAAAGAATACTGCTGAAAAATACAACAACTTTGGCATTCGATAAATTGATCCATAAACCATCTAAAATTTCTTGTTTAGCGGAAGTTTTCTGTTCTAATTTTCGATTGTCAAATTGTGCATTTTCAGTAACGCGTACCATTTTTAGCCCTGTATAACCTAAGAAAAGCCCACCCAATAACATTATAATATAAGAAATTGGTTTAACAGTCTTCCCTAAGAAACCCAGACCAAAGACAGCAAGCATCGCCCAAAATGCAATGCCAAGTGAAATCCCTATTGCTGCAAATATTGCATTACGGCGATTGCTACTCGCCGCTCGGCGGCTGATATAAAAGAAATCAGGACCGGGGCTAACCAGTCCTGCTAATTGTACAAAAAACAATGTAACTAACATAGAAAAATTATTTTTGATTTCTGTATTTTAAATGCTGTTGAACCGATTTTCTGATCTTACGCACGTTGGTTTTTCTGCGGTTTTTCGACACATCCACTTTTGTTTCTGTTTCTGGTGGCAGCCCTACAAGCTCACGCAAATAGTTTACGTTGGTTAAATCCATTTCTTCCCAACCACCTCGTGGTAAGCTTTTTTCTAGTTTAATGTTACCATAACGAATACGAATCAAACGGCTTACTTGCACTTCTTGGGACTCCCACAAGCGACGTACTTCTCGGTTACGCCCTTCGGTTAGGGTTACATCAAACCATTGGTTAATACCTTGTCCGCCTGCGGCTTTAATTTGTTTGAAGTTTGCCATTCCGTCTTCAAGCTGCACGCCTTTGCGTAAACGTTGCAACATCGCCTCATCCACATTACCGAATACTCGCACCGAATATTCACGTTCCACTTCTCGGCTTGGGTGCATTAAACGGTTAGCAAGTTCACCATCGGTAGTAAATAAAAGCAAGCCAGAGGTGTTGATATCCAAACGTCCAACTGCAATCCATCTTGAGCCTGTTAAACGTGGTAAACGATCAAATACGGTTGGGCGACCTTCTGGATCAGAACGTGTACAAAGTTCACCTTCTGGTTTGTAATACATCAAGATTCGGCACACGTCTTTTTGTGTTGCTTTAAGCTGCACAAGGTGTCCGTCCATACGAATTTTTGTGCCTGTTGCTAATTGAACTCGATCGCCTAATTTTGCAATTTTTCCATCAACACTTACTCGCCCTTCTTCAATCACTTTCTCTAATTCACGACGAGAGCCTTTGCCTGCTCTTGCTAAGATTTTTTGTAGTTTTTCGCCTTCTACTTTCACTTTCTTTTCAGCAGCTTTATTCTCAATGCTTTTTTCTGATCTGTTATCGATTTTCTTTACCGTTGGCTTTCTTGTCGCGGGTTTTGAGTTAGATCTAAGCGGTCGTTTTGTGATCTTTTTTTGCAAATCTTTCATTGTCTTTCCTTTTTGTTGTCGCTTTCACAAGCGTCGGTTATAAATACATTTACGCGAGGAATGGCGTTACATCGCCCGTTCCTTCACGAATAATAACGGGCGTATCATCCGTTAAATCAATCACGGTTGTTGGGGTTTGCCCTAAATAACCACCGTGAATAATCAAATCGACACGTCGTTCTAAATAATTTCTGATCTCATCAGGATCAGACTGAGTAATTGTTTCATCGGGTAACATCAATGAACAAGATAAAATTGGCTCGCCTAAGGTTTGTAACAAGGCTAACGCAATATTATTTTTCGGTACACGAATGCCAATCGTCTTGCGTTTTGTCCATAAACGGCGTGGCACTTCTTTTGTTGCTGGCAAAATAAAAGTATAAGGATTCGGCACATTATTTTTAATTAGGCGATAAGACACATTGGTGACTAACGCATAATTTGAAAGCTCCGATAAATCACTACACACTAAGGTAAAATTATGATTAAGGGGCAACTTTCGGATATCAACAATACGATCAATCGCTCGTTTTTCGCCAATGCCACAACCTAACGCATAGCCAGAATCGGTTGGATACACCACAACGCCACCTTGCTTAATAATATCAACTGCTTGATTGATTAAACGTTGTTGCGGATTATCTGGGTGGATATAAAAAAACTGACTCATCTTACTTCCCTTTTATTAGTGCTGATTGCCAATAACAATTACGGCACGATTTATACCATAATCTACTGCGTTTTTATACAAAAATTACATTTATTCTAGTTTTTCTAATAACTTGTTATGAATTCCACCAAACGCCCCATTGCTCATCACAAGAATATTATCCGTTGGCTTGGTTTGAGCGATGATCATTTGTACTAATTCATCTAAGTCGGCACTCCATTGTGCAGGCTGGGTGAGATTATTTGTGATCTGCACCACGCTCCAATCAATATTATCTGGTTGTAAGATAAAAACTTGATCTGCGTCTGCCAATGCAGGGGCAATCTCATCTTTATGTACGCCCATTTTCATTGTGTTTGAACGTGGCTCTAACACCGCTAAAATCCGCTGTTCCTTACCCACTTTTCCTCGCAATGCCTCAATGGTTGATTTTATCGCGGTTGGGTGATGGGCAAAATCATCATAAACGGTGACACCATTAACCGTGCCTTTCACTTCCAAACGACGATTAGCATTCACAAAAGTGCCTAACGCATTACAAGCGTCCGCCACGCTAACTCCTGCGTGATGACTGCTAGCAATCGCCATTAACGCATTGTGCATATTGTGTTTTCCCACTACATTCCACTGCACTTCACCCTGTTTTTGTTGTTTATAGTAAACCGCAAAATGCGAATAATCTTGATTTAGTGGCTCAGCGTGCCATTCTTGTTCTTTGCCCACAAATTGTAATTCACTATAATTGCCCATATCCAACATTTGTTGAACATTTTGTTCCTCTTTATGAGATAAAATCACGCCATTTTGAGGCATTGCTCGCACCATATGATGAAATTGTCGCTGAATCGCTTTCAAATCATCAAAAATATCGGCGTGGTCAAATTCCAAGTTATTTACAATTAAGGTTTTTGGATTGTAATGGACAAATTTAGAGCGTTTATCAAAAAAGGCACTGTCGTATTCATCAGCTTCAATTACAAAAAATTTGCTTGTTCCTAAACGTGCTGAAATGCCAAAATTCCCTGCTATTCCACCGACTAGAAAGCCTGTATCAATACCATTTTTATCTAAAATCCACGCTAACATTCCCGTTGTGGTTGTTTTACCGTGCGTGCCTGATACCGCCAACACCCAACGATCTTTTAATAAATGATCGTGTAACCACTGCGGTGCTGAGGTAAAATTAAGCTGATTATTCAACACATATTCCACGCAAGGATTGCCACGACGCATTGCATTCCCAATAATCACCATATCAGGCTTTGGATCAAGCTGTGCTACATCATAATTAGGAATAATCTCAATGCCACTTTTCTCCAAAAAAGTACTCATCGGCGGATAAACATTGGTATCTGAACCTGTTACCTTATAACCCAGCTCACGGGCAATAATTGCAATCCCGCCCATAAATGTGCCACAAATACCTAAAATATGAATATGTTGTTGTTTCATTTTAACTTCCTGATTTAATAAAAATTTGTAAATTTTGTTCTAAATATGACCGCTTATTTACTGTTGTAATGTCAATGTTTGACGACACTTTCTACAAACATAACTCCGCCCTTTTTGCTGTATCGCATTATGGCGTGTTATGGTTAGCGAATGAATCTGACACGCACATTTATATTGAAAACTTTGCCTAACTGAGCTTAATTCAAATTGATGACAGGTTTCAGCTGGCACGCCAAAAACTTGTTCCATTACGCCTTGCCACTCTTTGCCGTGCGGTTTTACTTTGCCGAATTGCTGATAAACAATAATGTGAGCCAATTCGTGTGGCACGACATTTTTGATAAATTCATCGCTGTTTTCTTGCAACAAAATCGGATTAAAACGAATTTCATTGCGTTGCAAATATGCTACACCTGCCTTTGCACCACGTACATTAAAATTGACTTGTGGCATTATAAACTCTTTCTCAAAATACATATTCGCTAAGGTTAAAGTTTGCTTTAATTTACGCTGAACTTGTATTTTTAATATTCGTAGCTCTGCCATTATTTAATTACTATTTACACAAATGGCGAGTAATTGCTTAGCTTCTATTGTTAGATTCTTGTCCTGTTGCCAATTATGAGCAAATTCACGAATTTTTTTATGCTGTTTACAATTGGCTTTAAATGACCAACTAGCAGAAGAAACTGTCATCAAATAAAATGCATCTTGATTAGTTTTTTGCTTTTTATTATCCAAATATTGTTTCACTTCTTTAAGTTTAATCGCTTGATCAAAAACTTTTCTTACATATTTACCTTCGCCAGTTGCAGAAAAGCTAGACCACCACATATCCAACTTCATAGGAACGACAATTTCATCATTTGCTAAAAATTGACTAAATTCTAATTGGGGATTATGTAACTGTTGTACTAATTCTGGGTAAAAATTTTGATTGATTTTCCAACCATATTTTTGTGAAATCGCATTAGCCCATACCACCATAATCGGAATATTAGAGTGGTCATTTCCCATTAAAGTCATCATACTTTGCTGTATTTCATCAAAATTTTGCTGTTGTGGATTTTGATAAAAATTCATCATTTGTTGTCCTAATTGATTGACATCGGTTATTGCAGTAGCAAAACTCATTGGTGAACAAAATAGAGACAGAAGAACTATACAATATTTAATTTGTTTCAACATTTTATACTCCTATGTTTAACGTATTAATATATTACAACAAATTTAATGCTCTAAAATTCCAGTTGCACAAGCAAAGGCTGATGACCACGCCCACTGGAAGTTATAACCCCCAAGCCAGCCTGTGACATCAAGTACTTCGCCGATAAAATAAAGCCCTTTGGTTTGTTTAACTTCCATTGTTTTTGACGAGATAAAATCGGTATCCACGCCCCCTTTGGTGACTTCGGCGGTGCGATAACCTTCTGTACCATTTGGCACAAATTGCCAATGATGAATAAATTGTTCTAAGTGGGTCAATTCTACCTTACTTAAGTCCGCAATGATTTTTTCTTTTAATAATTTTTGTTCAAACCATAGCTCAACTAATTTTTTAGGAAGATGGCGACATAACACGCTTTTTAGTTGTAATTTCGGCGAAGATTGACGAAGTTCGTTTAAAATATCGAGGATAGACGCTGTCGGTAATAAATCAATTTCAACACTGTCACCCAATTCCCAATAATTTGAAATTTGTAGCATTGCTGGACCTGACAATCCACGATGAGTAAAGAGCATTTGATTTGAAAAAGATTGCTCGCCACAGGTCACGGTGACAGGCAATGCAATCCCTGAAAGAGAAACTAATCCTTTATCTTTTTCTTTATAAGTGAAAGGCACAAGGCTTGCTCGTGGTGGTAATACGGGAATATTAAATTGCTCTGCGATTTGGTAACCAAAAGGTGTCGCCCCCAGTGCTGGCATTGATAAACCACCTGTCGCAATCACGACATTTTCTGTTTGATAGGTTTCATTAGCGGTCTGAATTTGATAACAATTTGCAGATTTTTCATTTTTTGCAAAAAGTGATAAAAAAGTGACCGCTTGTCTCAACCGAATATCCACGTTACCACTTTTATCGCATTCTGCTTTCAACATTTTTACGATTTGCTCTGCACCATCATCACAGAAAAGCTGCCCTAACTCTTTCTCGTGATAAGCAATGCCATAAGTTGCCACCATTGAGATAAAATCCCACTGAGTATAGCGTGCAAGAGCGGATTTCACAAAATGAGGATTTTTGCACAGATAATGGTGCGATGAAATATCCATATTAGTAAAATTACAATTTCCACCGCCAGACATCAAAATTTTGCGTCCTAATTTTTTGCCATTATCCAAGACAACAACCGATTTGCCACCTTGTCCTAACTGACTTGCACAAAACAGCCCTGCAGCGCCTGCACCGATAATGATGACATCAACATTTTTCATCAATTAAGTATCCTAACTATATATCTTGTTTAGGCACGCAATTTTGATAACCAAATTGTCGCCACGCTTCATAAACTACCACCGCAACAGAATTTGATAAATTCATACTACGGCTATCTTTACACATCGGAATACGAATTTTTTGGCTCATCGGTAAGCTGTCTAAAATTGGTTTTGGAATACCACGACTTTCAGGTCCGAACATCAAAAAGTCGCCTAATTCATAGTTTACATCACTGTGATTTGGCTCGCCTTTGGTGGTTAAAGCAAACAAGCGTTTTGGTTTAGCTCGAGCCATAAAATCTTCAAAAGAGCTATATTTTTGAATATCCACAAACTCGTGATAATCCAAGCCGCTACGGCGTAATTTTTTGTCATCCCACGTAAAACCAAATGGTTCAATCATATGTAAACGAAAGCCACAGTTTGCACACAAACGGATAATATTGCCACTATTTTGTGGAATTTCAGGTTCAAATAAAACGATATCTAACATTTTTTCTCTATATAAATTTATTGTGATTTAATTTAGTGGCTGATTTTACCTAGCAAAAGGAATGATGGCAATATAATCCGAGAAATTACACACGGATTATGAAAAGAAAAAAGCGGTAAATTTTATAAAAAATATTACCGCTTTGTGACTTATGATAACAACTTATTTTTTAAAAGGGTTTTTGTTAGTACTACGTCCCACTTCTTCTGGTGGTTTTGATAACTGATCAAAGGCTTTCAACAATTCTTCTTCGTTATTCGCAACGAAAAAGTTTCCGTCACCCACACACTCTTTCCAAGCTTGTGCTTGTGTTGCAGCATGAGGGCTGTTTCTCTGATCTTTATCATAACCAAAGGCAACAAAGCCTATTTTGGTTTTTTGTAATTGATAGTCCTTATCTTGTAACGTATCTATTCTCTTTCTAATTTTATTACACATCCCATTACGGATTAAATTTTTAGTAATATCAAAAGGGAGATTTACATTTATTCCATCTAAGCCATCAGACAGAATAATAATAGTTCGTTGAGTATTCACACTCAAATTATCAGGACTTGCTTTTGGATCTTCATTTTTATTCATCATCAAGTTTGCCCCAACCAATAATCCACTACTAGAAAGTGTCCCCCCTTGTGGATTAACTCGACTGAATGCTTGATTTAGCTTACTATTTTCACTGTTTTTAAACCATTGTTGCGTCGCATTATTACTGGGTTCATCTAATAAACAAAGAACATTTTTATCAAAAGTAACGATGTTTTTTAAGTCCTTTCCATCAAACTGATCGATCATCCCCACTGTTGCTGGATAATCAACACTTTTATTTAACAAATCACGCATTCGGTAAAAAATATCGCCTTTAGTTTCTCGATAAGTAGCTCTCCCATCATTAAAACGGTGATACCCCTGACGATTAGAACTCCACTCGCTATACGAAAACATATCTTTTATATCATCTAGATAACTATTTTGATATTTATAATCATAGGGACCATTCCAATAATAACGTCTCCAATATCCATCATATTCATACCGAGTAACTCGCTTAGTCAACTGATGTGTTCTGTTTGCCTCGCTATTCCATTTATAAGGTAACACGCACTGTGTCGTATCATCCTTCTGTTGAGAACCAAGTGCAAAAGAAGTAAATCCGATTCTGTTATAATTATCTTTTCTATCTTTCAATAATTTATCAGAAACTTTACCAAACACACGACGAAGAATTGTGATTTTATTATCTCGGGAACCATTACCATCCACCACTTTAGTCATTGAGGTTGATAAATCGGTAATTAACATCAAATCAATTGGTGGAGTCGCATCTCTTCTCTTCGTTACATAAATAGTATCCGCTGAAATTTTTACTGTTTTTGCAAAAGTTAACCCAAAATTCTCACCTAGATAAAGCCACGATGGACGGTCAAAGTTACCATCTACTGCACAAGCAACAGATTGTGATCTTTTTAAACGACTACAATGATAAGTATATTGGTCTGTCACTGTATGATCATCTGGTTTATACGTCGCACCTTGATAATAACTACGTACAACCGCCGCAATCATTTCTTTATTACGCTTATCTTGTTTCGCCTTTAATCTATTATTATTGAATTTTTCTTTAATATATTCATCTGTTACTTTCTGACGATTAACATTAGCGTGTTCGTGCGTTCGTCTATCTTTATTATTTTCTGCTACTAGCAGTAAGCCCGCTTGTTCCATCCCTTGCGTGAAACGAGCTTTATCCAATAAAATACCAGACCCATCAACAACTAACGCCATAAACCCTAATAAACCGAAGCTCATTAGTGTCATCATTATCGTATAAACGCCTTGCTCATCTTTTAAAAATTGTAGCGAAATCCTGCCACAATTTTTATATATTCGTTTTATACTATTCATACCTTATTCCTTACTTTTTTATTAACGCCCTACTGCAACAGAAGAAGAACGTAATAAACGCCCTGATCTTTCAGATTCACCCAGAACAATAGCTTTAAAAATACTATAATCTTTAATACATATTGTCACTTGATACATTGGAATCGTTCTTGTTTCTTTCACTTCAGAACGAGGTGCAATATCTTTTAATGAAGGTAAATTTGTTGCTGGCTCACATCTTTGCTTATCACCTAAAAATGAATGCGTTACCGTTGGTTCAGCATCTATTGGTGATTCACCGAACTGTAATGATTCTAAAACAACCACTAATTCTTTTTTACTATTTGCATCCCCATACATCATATGCTTCGCAAGTTTTGTAAAATCAGACAGATCTTTATTCTCTAACTTCCCATTTACCATCTGAGACAAAGCAAGCGTTTCGTGACCTTTACCATATAACTGAGTACGTTCACGTAATAAATTCACTAATGAATAAGAAGCATTGTCCATTTTACCTAAATGTGAACGTAACAACGCTAAATCCGCCATAAAGACCAACATAATTGTCAGTACAATAATCATAAAGACAAACTCAATTGCCACCGCACCTTTGGTGTTTTTGATAAAACGTCTCAATAACTTACTATTAAAATACTGATCTTTCATTTTCTTGTACCATAAAAATTTCACGAGTAAAAAGGGAGTCAACAAAAGGACCTAAAAATGGCAAAGCAACCAAAAAATGATACTTATATTCTAAGCGATAGCTTGCTATCGCTGCTGTCTCACCCGTTGGAGGCGTTATCTTTCCATTACCATCATTTTTAGGTTGTCTAAAACCGCTAGGATTGCCCTCGACCCCTTTAACCAAATTATCAATCGAATCAGCATATTTAACATCAACCTTAATTGAGACATTTTCAGGCATAAAAAGTGCCATTCCACCGTTTTCTCTTAATTGATGTTGTTTTATCAATTCTTGTTTCAAGAGCGTTGCATAATCACCATTTGGTGCTTGTTGGTTCTTGGTTAAACGAACGCCCTCCGCAATTGCTAAATCCCAATAAGCAGATAACAGAGCGATACGACCAAACTCCAAAAGGATAAATAGTACGGTAAAGAAAATACCAATTGTGAGGGTAAACTCTATGCTTGATACCCCCTTTTTATGATTTACAAACTGTTTAAGTTTTTGGAAAAATTTGCTCATATTCACTCTCTGCTCATTCATATTTACGATTAACGAACCGCTAGTCCTTTAGATACTCGTTCTGTTTTCTCCAACGCATTCACAAGATCCGTTGCAGACGTATTTAAACGCTCTTTTTTAATGATATCTAGTGCGTATTTGGTATCACCTGATTTCACTAATGCAAAAACTAAATTATGCAATAAGCGTGACTCTTTTTGACCGTCCAAATATTGCGGTAATAATAGTCGCACTGCATTTTTATATTCACCTTTCACAATTTCTAACATCGCTAGATTATTAACCGCAACAACATCACTTAAAAAGCGTTCTCTTGCCTTAATAAAATCTTGCTCAGCTTTATCAAACTTACCTGTTTGCGTTAAAGCAATACCTCTCGCATTATACGAATCTGGATTGTGTGGGAATTTAGCAATCAACTTATTTGCCTCAGCTACTGCTTTATTATATTCCTGACTTTGTACCAAACATTTTACTTGTAATAGCATTGCCATTTCCATAAATCTTGGATTACTCAACAAAGGTTGTAAATAGAATAATGCAGCTTTACTATTACCTTTTTGATAATAGCTATTTGCTAATTTATAACGAATTCTTGGATCTTCTTGATTTTTTAAGACTTCTCTATAAAGAGAAATAAGCCCTCTATAATTCAAGGTTGATTCATAAAGTTTTTCCTTCGTCGCAATATTCTGCGGTGTTGGAACTTGTGACGCAAGGTGATTTTCATTATCTGCTAGTGTTAATCTTAAATCAGCACAAGCTGTTAAAGCGAGAATAAAAGATAAACCTAGTGTTTTTTTAAAAATTTTAGAATACATGTGGAAAGACCCTCATCGCCCCTGGGGCTAAAATTAAAATAACTATTGGAAACATAATAAATGCAATTAGCGGAATGCTCATTTTTGCAGCCAGTGTCCCTAAACGTTCTTCAATTGCTAATAATTGTAGTTCTCTTATATCGGCAGAAAGCTGAATTAACTGCCCATAAATCGATGAACCAAAATTTAAACTTTGTTGTAATACAGTGGTAAACATTCGGATTTCTCTGGTAGGCAAAGAAATCGCTAAATCATCTAATGCAGAACTTAAACTCGTTAATTCAGCCTTACGGATAATACGTAACATCACGTAAGTCAAATCTGGATTTAATGTTTTAAAATCGGTCGCAATTTGTTTCAATGCCATATCAATGGTCATCCCTGTTTGAACACACACCGCAACCAAATCAATAAATCCAGGTAAATCCACCATAATTGATTTAATTTTTCGCTTAATAATAATACCTGTAAAAATACCTGGTACTACAATAGTTACCACTAAAATACCAAAGAACACAAAAGCCTGTTGAATCTTATCAGGCGTTCCACCTCTAGTCGCAACAGCATAGATAGCAAATAAAACAGCTGTAATCAATAACTTGATTTTAATATTTTTATCAATCTCACCTAATAGCTTCAAAAATCGGTTATTACTAATCAATAATAGCTCAAGATCCATTTGCTGTTTATTCTTACCGCTTTTAGGTTCTTCTGTTACTTTTTCTTTATGGTGTGTTCCTGCAAGAATTTTTTTATTACGTTGCAACTTATTTCTGCCTAAAATAGCAAAAATAAAAATAAATACGCCACAACAAATTAAAGCAATAAAAAAGGATAATCTCGTCATTAGCTTGCCTTCCTCATTAACCACCAAATTATGAACATTCCCAATGCCTCACTACCCAATACATAATAAAGTACGATACGACCATCTGGATTATTGATAACAAAATCAAAATTCTCTGGCATTGTTATTTTCATAAAGATAAAGAAACATATTGGAAAAGAACCAACAATCATTGCTGAAATACGTGCTTCTGATGTCATTGCTTTTTTCTTCTGTTCCATTTTCTTACTATCCGCAATTACTCGCCCTAAACGACTAATTACTTCTCGCATTTGTCCACCTTTATCAAGGTTTACACGCACAATAGTCACGAAGAAATAAAACTCTTTATAAGGATAACGAGTATAACTGTCTTCAAAAACAGCTCCCGCATCTTCCCCAATTGCAAGACGCTTATGAATTCTTTTAAATTCCCCACCAAGCTGCCCAGTTACATCTTGTCCACAACGCTCTAACGCTTGTAATAAACCTGCACCAGCAGTTGTTGCACTATTCAAAATCTGAATTACTTCAGGAAATGAGTTTTCAAAAATAAGGCGGTTGCGTCTTTGCCCCCACTTCCATACTAACAATACAAATAATAACCAAAATAGAGGAATAAAAATGTAACGTGCCATTTGCAAGAAAAGATCATTCGCATAAAACATCGCCACAAAAACCACCAATGTAATCAAAATATTACGAATCAGATTTTTAGGATTTCCTGCAACAAAATAAAACTGCCACAAAATAAATTTTGCTTTTATGCTTCTACCTATATCAGCCAACGTATCTGAAGCACGATCTAAAGGGTTAATTTGTCGCTTTGTTCTAAGAAAGTTACTCGCCGTATAAATTGCAAGCAACACACCAAAAGCGAGAATAAAATAATATAAAATCATTATCCCTCCCTGAAAATACTCTCTAATTCATTACTTAAATTAAAGACCTGTGCATTTTGAGCCACAATTGAGCGAGAAAGTAAACCGTGCGAAACAAATTCACCGATAATCTTACCGTCTTTTGTTCTTTCCTTACTTGGGTGATAAGAGAAAATATCTTGCAATACAACCTGCCCATTCTCCATCCCCATAATTTCTGTAATGTTAATAACTTTTCTTGAACCATCATTTAAACGAGACGCTTGTACGATAATATTCACCGCAGAGGCGATATTACGACGAATCGCCTCAAGAGGTAAACTTGCACTCGACATCATCACCATCGCTTCAAGACGAGCAATCGCATCTCGAGGTGAGTTGGCGTGAAGCGTTGACATTGAACCATCGTGTCCAGTATTCATTGCCTGCAACATTTGGAACGCTTCCGCACCACGACACTCCCCCACAATAATACGCTCAGGACGCATACGCAGAGCATTGATAACCAGATCTTGCATTGTCACAGCCCCAGTGTTTTCAACCCCTGCAACACGAGTTTCCAAACGCACAACGTGAGGTTGGTCTAAACGTAGCTCTGCCGTATCTTCTAGTGTAATCACACGTTCATCTTCTGAAATATAACCAGACAAAGCATTTAGCAAAGTGGTTTTACCCGAACCTGTACCACCAGAAACAATGATGTTTACACGAGAACGTGCCGCAATAATCAAAAAGTTTGCCATTTGTCGAGTCATTGAACCAAATCCAACAAGCTCTTGTAATGATTTTTTTGATTTACTGAATTTACGAATAGAGATCGATGTCCCATCCAATGCGATAGGAGGCACAACCACATTCAAACGGCTACCATCTGGTAAACGAGAGTCCACTAATGGTGAACTATCATCAATACGTCTCCCCACCAATGAAACTAAACGTCTTGCAATATCTGTTAACTGCTCATTATTGATAAACGACTTCGGCGTTTTTTCTAATTTACCAGCTCGTTCAACCCATACATCATCCGGTCCATTAACCAAAATATCATTGACCGAATCATCTTCCATCAATTCTCTTAATGGTCCATAGCCCATAATTTCATCGGCTATCATTTCAGCCATCATATTGGCATCTGAAGCGGTCAAATAATTATTACTTTTTGCAGTTAATTGATAAATAACCTGAATAAGCTCATCAATCAATTTATCTCGATTATTTTTTATAAAATCAAGTTTCTCAACATTTAAGTTGCTTAAAATTTCATTCCTAAAAAAAATCTGTTGTTCTTTTGTTAACATATCAATTAGTTACTCAATATTGTTTGCATAATTCTTTTGAATAAGCTTGTTTTTTCTTTTGATGTTTGTCGCGACAACACACCGATGATTTTCATTGTAAGCATATTCAAAATTTTTGTATGTGCTTTTGAGAGTTTCACTTCTAGTACATTTTTTGCTGTTGTTTTTTTCAAAAATGGAACTACTGCATCAACAGGACAGCCAAGTAAGCTTTCCACGTCTGCTCTTGCCATTTGCGATGAATGTTCTAACTTACAATCCGAAATACACACAAAAGTACGAATTGGTTTACCTGTCGCACTTTGTTCCCTTTGACATTGATCTAAGAACTGTTTCGCAACACGTAATGAACTTACGTGACGCCCAACAACCAGCACAAAACTATTACTATATTCAAAAAATTTAGAGAAATTATCTTTATGAATATTAAAAATTGGCTGGTCATAAATAATAAAATTATATTTTTCTTTTTCTTCTGGTGATAACACATCAATGTCACCACTAAATAAATCTAAATTATTATCATATTCAACAATATCGCCCTGCAATTTTTTATCAAATAATAAATCTAAATCCTGCGATCCGTTATCACCTTGAGCAAGTAAAACTGGTACTTTTTTCTGATTCGCTATTTGATTTGCTATTTGAGCACTAATAAAACTTGCACCAATACCACCTTTACATCCTAACACACACACTTTTACAGTATGTCTTGTACGAGGAATAGAGATGCTTGAAGAAAGAATTCTCTCCATCATTAAGTTTAACTGTGAAGCACGATGAAAATAGAGAATGCTCTTATTTAATAACTCTTGAGCAAGAGAAATTGAATCACTATTTCCAATTAAACAGCACCACATTTGCTGTGGTACAATAGCATTTACACATTCAACAATATCTTGAATGTTTTCTTCATCTTTAATATCAATAATTGCACCCAATGTATCTTCTGGATCAAGTGCAATTGTCTCACAATGAAGGCTTCGCTTTATATTTCCAATATTCTCAAGCCCTCGAGAACGTAATAGTTGTGAAACTTCCTTTTGAACACCATCATCATCTGAAATAATAATTATTTTTCTAACACTACTTAATGTAGAACTTTCATTATCAAGCAATAACATAATTCTACTCCTTATCCTTAATATTTTGACTGAACACGACGATTGCTATCTACGGCACAAGAGCCTCTAGCCTCGTTAAACACTAAATCAGTGCGTTTATCACGACAGTTTGATTTTTGTTTTGCAATACTATGCACTTTAGCATAAAGAGGATAGATTGCTCTTTTTTTGTAAATCAAACGAATACGTTCTGGTAACACACCTTTTTTTATTAAGCCCTTACGTACAATAAGAGCTTGTTTTTTATAATTTTTTTCATAAACAAGTGTTACTTTTTTATGAACATTACTACCAACTGCTTGGCGAATATCATTCGTAAAATTAAATAATCCCGCCTCATCAGAATCGTTTAAAGTATACACAGCACTTTTATTAACAAAAGGCGTGAAATCTCCGCCATTTAATCTTGCAATATCCCTATCTTTTGCAACACTTGTTCCACTAATCAAAGAGAAAATGCTCAATAGTAATGTTATTTTTATAAATTTTATCATTGAATAAATCCTCCACGTTTTAAGAAATTAGTCGTTAATGTACGATGATAGATGTTTTTAAATGGTGTTGTGTTAAAGAAACGCTCCATTGTACCAGTGCGTTCAAAATCAGGGTAAACAATATCATCGTCCTGTACTGGTTTTACTAAATTAACTGTTGCAACCACGACTAACTCACGTTCCAATTTACTTGTTTTCGCTTGGCGGAAAAATGAACCTAAGATAGGAATATCACCTAAGAATGGTACTTTCGCTAATCCTTCCGCATCTTCTGATGAATATAAGCCACCAATCACAAAACTTTCACCATCTGCCAACTCTAATGTTGAGCTTGAACGACGAGTGTTAAAGAATGGTAAATTCAAACTACCATAAGTCGCAGATTTATTTAAGCTACTTACTTCTTGTTTAAGGAACAATCGGATATTATCATTATCCAAAATCTTTGCTCCTACACCTAATTTAATACCAAATTCTTTATAAATAATTGTTGGCTGCCCTTCTTTATCGTATTGAACAAAAGGTACTTCACCACCCACTAAGAAATTAGACGTTTCCCCTGAAAGCATTGAAATATTTGGTTGAGCTAAAATTCGACCATTATCTTGGTTATTCAACGCATTGATAAACACAGCTAAATTATCGGCATTAAATAAAGATAACGTAGCTTTACCACCTTTAAAACTACCTTGAATACGTCCTAGCTCTTTAAAACCACCTGAAGCATTCTCTACAATTTGCCCTGGTCCTCTTGTCAAATTTTTCAACGCATTACCAGATACACTACTCCAATCTATACCTAACGATTCACTAAATTGCTTATTTACCTCAACGACTGTTAATTTTACATTAACTTGCTCAGCAAGAGGTACCTCTGCGTTATTGATCACTTTTTCGTAAGCATAAGAGTCTAAAAATGGGATTTCCTCCCCTCCTAAACTACGTTTAGTGATTTTTGCAGTATCACCAATTGCGGCACCAACCACTCGCTCTACACCTTCAGCTTCACGTTTCGATTTTGCTTTCCCCTCAATCACATAAGCTTGACCAATTTTTTTAACTCTTAACGTACTTTTTGGAAAGCGAATGTTAACTTGTTGATTTACATCAGATAAATTGTTGATTGCAGCATTTACAAAAAACGTATCTGTCATAATCTGATTACCATCAGCATCTAATACATTGATTTCTGTACGCCCATCCGCTTTTCCATAAACTACAAAACTATTATCATCAAGAATTTCATAGTCTGCAACGGCAGGATTTGAAATAAAAATTGTATCAATCTTATCTTTCAACTGGAAATGTTGACTCTGTCCTTGTTCAAGATAAAACTTCTTCGCTGACACCTGACTCGATGTAAAAAGCGTCGCCACAAATAGAATTGCAAAAATAATATTACGCATAACTTAACCTCTTAATTTACGAATAAATGTGCCGTGAGAATTTACTGGTGTTGATTTATCCGTAGGCAATAACACTAAACTTGCTCTTTTTGGCAAGGTATATAGTTTTTTTGCTTGTTCTGCTGTCATCTTCAACGTTACAAAACCCGCAACCGGCGATTTCTTTTCTTGTTCTTCTTGTTGTCCTGAAACAACTTGTAATACAAGTAAATTATCCAATACTTTTACTAAATCATTACGATTTTGATTTTCACTTCCCACACCGTCTTGATAAGAATAAACAGACACATAGGTTCCGCTTTTCACTGTTTGTAAAATATAATCATCGTTACCTTTTACTGGTACGTTATACGCAACTTCCTGAGCAGGATTGATACTCGACACCAAAAATTCTGGTGAATTTGGTGCAATGACTTTTGTTGGATCAATAATTGAATCTTTTGTCATATTTTGATCTAATAAAAAGCCTTGTAATGAGTTTACTTTTGCTTGTTCGAATAATGGCTTCAAATCGTAAGCCAATAACGGTTCATCGTCGCCTTCCGTTGTTTCTAATGTTAAATCAGAAAGTTGATAATCATCTTCTTGTAATAAAGAACCTTTCTCAACATTTCTTTTCAATGTTGCGGTTGTAACAACTACAGTTTTAGTTTTTACTTTTTGAACAACACTTTGAATTTCTTGAGAAACTTTTTCGTTATTAGTAATTTCAGGCGCAAAAAACAGCCCCAAAAAACCAATGCCAAGTATAAGGAAGGAAATAATAAATAAGACACGGTAATTCATCTTTAATCCTTAAATAATAAATTGAAAATAAAGTTAGCACTTTATCGGATTAAGGGTATCCACTGATGAAATTAGTAGTACAACCCCAAATTAGCTAAGAAACCTAAGCTAATTGCAACACCATAGGGTAACCCCAGCTGTTTAATTGCTTTTCTAAAAAAGAGCAAGCCAAAAATTACAAGTAATAACCCGAAAAAACTTGTTAAAAATAGAAAAGAGGTAATCTGTTCGTGAGGTACAGCGAGCATTAAAACAGCCATCAGTTTCACATCACCTCCACCAATTACTTTTAATAAAAATAATAGAAAACCGATTACGAATGTTACTATTGCTGGAATAAAAAATACTTTTCCATAATAAATCCAACAGAAAGGTAATAACACACTAAATAATATCAGAACAGCCTTGTTACTAATAATTCTAGCCGATATATCTGTCCAAGAGACCCAATACAAAACAAGGACAACAAGAACGATTAAAAAAAGAGTCATTGTTTATCCTCTAACTTAAATTTAGGACTTCACTCCTAAGAGTGAAGTCCTTTGCAAGTATGTGATAACTAATTATTAAATTAGTTTCCGCCCCAACGACTTGCTGATGCGCTTGCAATTTTAGAGCTTAATGAACTGAATTTGCTAACCATATTGTCAATGAAGCCACCATCTGTATTGAATACATAGATAATGAAAGCAGCAATGAAAATAGCAATCAGACCGTACTCAATCGCAGTTACACCACGTTGGTCGTTTTTAAATGAGTGAAATGCTTCAGTGATTGAAACATATGCTTTAGTTGTTAAGTTGTTAAACATATTAAAATTTCCTTATTGTTTATTTATAAAATATAAATAAAAAGACATTGTACATTATTGTACACCACGATGATACTCCAAAAATATTTGACTATCTCGTTAGCCCAATTATCAGTCTACCTAAAAAAAAATCAATAAGAATCTTTAAAAATCATAAGACAATTTTGAGTATTTTTTTTTTTTTGATTTATATCAAAATTCAACCCTATATAGCCTATTGACTATTACTGTGTTTTTATGTAAATGATTGATTTAACATAGGTTTTACATTTTTTAATCAACTCATCCGACCAGTTGGTTGTTTTTTATGTTAAAAGTAACAATTTTTAACAAAAATATCCCTAATAATATGAATATATTAAAAAATTCACTAATGATTATTAAATCATTTTTAAATTACAATTATGTAGCCAAAATGGAACAAAAAAGTATAAAAAATATGATAATGCACAATAAAAAAACACAATAGTGTGCAAAATAAATCAAAATGCTCACAATTCGAAAATACAATGCTCATTTTAACAAATATAATATCAATTGCGTTATCTTATATTTGATTATTGCGAGGCTAAAAAACCGCCACTTTGGTGTTGCCATAATTTTGCATAAACGCCATTTTTAGACAATAACTCATCGTGGGTGCCTTGCTCAATAATTGATCCATTATCAATTACAATTAAACGATCCATCGCCATAATAGTCGATAAACGGTGAGCAATCGCCAATACGGTTTTTCCTTCCATCAATTTTGTTAAATTTTCTTGAATAGCCGTTTCTACTTCAGAATCTAACGCACTGGTTGCTTCATCAAGTAATAAAATAGGAGCATCTTTCAACATCACTCTAGCAATAGCAATCCGCTGACGTTGTCCACCTGATAACTTAACACCTCGCTCTCCAACGTGAGCATTAAATCCTGTACGACCTTTACTGTCTCTTAAACGAGCAATAAAGTCTAAGGTTTCTGCTTTTTGGGCCGATTTATACATTTCTTCTTCTGTCGCATTCGGACGCCCATAAAGCAAATTATCTCGCACAGATCGATGTAATAAGGATGTATCTTGAGTGACTAATCCAATTTGAGAACGCAAACTCGTTTGAGTAACATCGCAAATATTTTGACCATCAATCGTGATCGATCCTTTTTGGATATCATAAAAACGCAATAAAAGACTGGTTAATGTCGACTTTCCTGCTCCACTTCGCCCTATCAACCCCACTTTTTCACCTGCTTTAATGTGTAAATTAAAGTTTTTAAGTAGTTGTTGGTTCGTATTATAAGTAAAATCAACCTGTTCAAATTTAATATCGCCTTTTGTCACAACAAGTTCTGTTGCATTCGGTTTATCTAAAATAAGATGGGGTTTTGAAAGCGTTTGCATTCCATCTTGCACAGTACCAATATTTTCAAATAAACGTGCCGATTCCCACATAATCCATTGAGATAAGCCTTTGATCCGTAATGCCAATGCAGTTGAAGTTGCAATCGCTCCTGCATTCAACAATTCATTTGACCATAAACCTATTCCCATAATTGCCGTGAAAGTGACTAATGTCATACTGTTAACATAGTGAAGTGCCTCAATAGATGTCACCAATCGCATTTGTTTATGTACGGTTTTCATAAAATCTTGCATTGAGTTTTTTGCATATTGCGATTCTCGATCACCGTGTGAAAAAAGCTTCACAATGGCAATGTTTGAATAAGCATCCGTGATCCGTCCTGTCATTAAACTTCGTGCGTCAGACTGTTCTTGGGATGCTTTACCTAGTTTCGGAATAAAATTTTTCATAATAAACGTTAAACCGATTAACCAAAGGGTAAAAGGTAGCAGTAACCAGTGATCGAATTGGCTTAAAATCACACTTGAAGTAATGAGATAAACCAAAATTTGTACAATGACCCCCGTAAGCGTCATCACAACATCTCGCACTGCTAGAGCCGTTTGCATAACTTTTGCAGAGACACGTCCTGCAAATTCATCTTGATAAAATCCCATACTTTGCCCAAGCATAAGACGATGAAAATTCCATCGTAGTCGCATTGGAAACACGCCTTGCAATGTTTGAAAACGAAAACTTGCATTGAGATAAGTCACAATAAAACCTAAAAAAACAACGCCTAGCATAAAAAAGATCGTATTTTTTTTCATTTGCCAAAGCTCGCTTGGTGGCAGATTACTCACCCAATCGACCAGTTCACCAATAAATTTGAACAACATTGCCTCTGTGACACCAATCCCTGCCGTCATTAACATCATCAAAACGATGTAAACTCGCATTCCTTTTGTTGCATCAAAAATAAAAGGTATAAGACCCGATTTTGGAGTTTGAGGCTCGTTACTCGGATACGGATCGATACGAGATTCAAACCAGTGAAATATCCTATGAAACATTTTTCCCTCTTTTAAATTTTATCTAACATTGAATATATCCAATACGTACTAAGCCGCTTAGTGATTTCATTATTATAAATAAAATTATGTTATTTTTATTTTGGTAAATTTTATGAAAAATATGACCGCTTATTTGTTATAAATTTCTTGAATATTATGTATTCGGGGGTGTTTGTCACACGCCCCAAAAATGAGATTGACCGCCATTATATTGGCTATTTATATATGCCTTGATTCCAATTCTCCGCCCCTTTAGGCATTGTTGGTTTCAAAATAAAGTGTTGATTTGCTTTTGCTTTTCGGCTCACAATTTTATCTGATGGCGTTGAAAATGAAATTCCACCATTTAATAATTGTGTCATTGTACCTGATGTGATGGTTGCTCCATTCAATCCAACATTCATCGTATAGCCAGATGATTTCCAAAATTGTGTTTTTTGACGAACTAAGTGACGATATTTATAGTTTAAGCGTAAGTGTAAAAAGACTCGGTTGCCCAATTCATTTAAACTCAAACGTTCTACAATTCCCACTTGCAAACCACGATAATACACTGGCGTGTTGATGTCTAACCCTTCAGCATTGCTTGATTCCAATACAATCGGAAAGCCATTTTGATATTCTGTTTTTAAGGTATCCGTGCCTTTTAAGTAAAACCACGTTCGATACTTGCCACTGCCCGCCTCAATATCAATATAATTTTGCAATACGGCATCTAAATGTTGTAAACCCGCACTGTTGATTTCTGGCGAAATCGTTTTAAACAAACTACCTGAACGAGCAATGATAGAATAGTATTCATCATTGATTGAAGCGGTTATTTTTATACGTTTTTTTGCATTTTCTAGCTGTAACTTTTCAACATTTCCTACTGTTAAGCCCATATATTTTAATGGCATTCCTTCACTTAATTTTGCACCATCTTTTGCATAAAGCGTTAACGTCGAATAATGGGTTGTCGCTTTTTTATAATCGGAAAATAGTGTTAAGTTTTCACTGCTTGCATTGCTTACATTATCAAAACTCACTGCACCTTTTAAGGTTTTCATTAGTGGTGCGGTTTTAATATTCACGCCTTTTAACGAAACGTCAACTTCCGCCCCTGCCTCAACCCAAAAACGGCTTTTTGATGAAAGTAAGTGTTGATATTCTGGTTGAACAAAAATAGCAACATCAAAGCCTTTTTTATTTGGCGTGACAGACAGCACTTCGCCCACTTCAAACTCTCGATAAAGCACGAGTGAGCCTTTGCTAATGCCAGATAATTTTGTGGCTTTTAATATTTTGGTTGATGTCTTTTGTTTCGCTAGCTCAATTTGTTTCACCGCAAGCTGGCTAGCATATAACGTATATCGTTGATTTTGCTTAGCAATCTCTGAATTTTGTGGCGAATCAAACGCAATAGCACCTTGCAATAAAGATTGTAAACTATCCATTGCAACTGAAATGCCGTCTAAGTTTACCGTTGCATTGATACCTGTCACATTCCAAAAATGACTCTCTTTTTTAACGAGCTCAGCATATTTTTTATCGATGATAATATCAATTTCAACTTGTTGTTTATCTTCAGTAAAACGATAATTCAGCACACTTCCCACTGGCACTTTTTTAAAATAAACATTCGCTCCAATGGAGATCGATCCAAGATCTTTGGCCATCAACTTAATCGATAAATCACCATCTGCAATAGGTGCTGCGGGAGGCTCTGTCACAGCAGTAAATTCATCAGCTGCCTCACCCACTCCAGGTAATAAAGTGATGTAATTTCCTGAGACGATTGAATCTAATCCCGAAACCCCTGCCAAAGAAACCGACGGTTGCACCAACCAAAATTTGGTATCTTCTCGCAATACGGAGGTGACTTCTGGATTGATTTCAGCTTGTACGTCCACGCCTTTAAAATCAGGGGTAAAAATAACTTTATTTACCATTCCAATTTGTATTCCCTGATAACGAATCGCTGTTTTACCCGCTGTAAGCCCTGCACCATCATTAAAATGGATCGTGATCGTTTCACCTCTCTCTTTTAAAATTTGAAAAAAGAGCAAGACGCCGATCATAAAGGCAATCAGTGGTAATAGCCAAAAAGCTGAAATTTTGCGAGGTGGTCGAATTTTAGCTTCTGGAATTTGTTCTGCGGTGTTTTCTGACATAATTTAGTACCAAATAAAAAAATAAAAGCGGTAAGATTTTGTAAATTTTTTACAAATTCATACCGCTTAGCTTAAATGATTTATATTGAAATAGTCAAAGAAAATTATTTTTCTTTATTATCACAACTGCTTAGATCTGAACAAGTGCCATAAAGATATAAGCTGTGTTTTTCAAGTTCAATACCGTGTTTTTGACTAATTTCTTTTTGACGACGTTCAATTTCAGCGTCTTTAAATTCAAACACTTTACCACAATCTTTACAGATAATATGATCGTGCTGATGATTATAATTTAATTCAAATACGGCTTTATTTGAATCAAATAAATGACGCGTCAAAATCCCAACTTCTTCAAACTGATTCAACACTCGATATACTGTCGCCAAACCCACTTCAGATTGTTGCTCTAAAAGTAGCTTATAAATATCTTCTGCTGAAAAGTGTTGTAGAACATCACGATTATCTTGCATTAACGCAAGAATAGTCAAACGAGGTTCTGTTATTTTTAGCCCTACATTTTTAAGCAATTCTTTATTTTGTTGAGTTTGCTCAGACATCTTATTCCCCTTAAATTTTCCTATTTCTAATGATTTTACTAAGCTAAAGCTGAAAGACACATTTCATCTTTTAACTGTTCACACCATTTTTGAACGCGTTGTTCCGTTAATTCTGGTTGGCGATCTTCGTCAATACATAATCCAACAAAGGTGTTTTCATCAACTAAGGCTTGAGAAACCTCAAAACTATAACCTTCTGTTGACCAATGCCCAACGATAATACCGCCATTTTGTTCAACCACATCACGTACTGTTCCCATTGCATCACAGAAATATTCTGCGTAATCTTCTTGGTCACCACAACCAAAAATACCGATGATTTTTCCTGTAAAATCAATCTCTTGCAATGTCGGCATAAAATCGTCCCAATCGGCTTGCGATTCGCCATAATACCAAGTTGGGATACCAATCAATAAGAAATCATAGGCTTCTATGTCTTCCTTTGTACTTTTTGCAATGTCGTGAACATCAATTAAGTTTGCACCTAATTGATCTTGAATCATTTTTGATACAGCTTCTGTGTTCCCTGTATCGCTTCCATAAAATAAACCAACAGCTGCCATTTTATTTCCTATCTTAATTTAATCATAATCAATAAATTGTTTATTGATATACTCGTTTAAAATTTTTTGAATTAACTGACCTCGTGTAACATTTTGATTTTTAGACATTTCTTCTAAAACTGCTACGAGATCAGAGTGTAACTTCAGTTCTACTCGCTTTAAGCCTGATGAACGATCCCTTTTTAATTGATTACGTTTATTGATCCGAATTTGTTGCTCTCGGCTTAACGGATTACTACGAGGACGCCCAACTCTTGGCTCTTGTGCAAATAAATCTAAGGTTATACAATCTACGTCTTGTTTTGCCATTAAATTATCACACTTTTTATTGCCCACTCTAAATGAAAATGAGAATCCTATAAATGATTTTTAAATATACCATATTCTTATTATATTGAAAATAAAGCATTTAAAAATTCTGTTTAAATATACGCCTATTAACAATTTGTTTACATTTTTTATTCATTTTTCAATTATGTCCATACAAAGTTTATTCCAATGAATAAATAACATTTCTTTCACTTTTTGCAAAAAAATGCGAAAATATGACCGCTTATAATTTTTAATAAATAAAGGATACAAAATGATTACATTACATACTAATTTCGGTGACATTAAAATTGAATTAAATTTTGAAAAAGCACCAGTTACCGCAAAAAACTTTGAAGATTATTGTAAAGAAGGCTTTTACGATAATACTATCTTCCACCGTGTTATTGACGGTTTTATGATTCAAGGTGGTGGTATGGAGAGCGGTTTTATTGAGAAAAAAACCAAAGCGACTATTCGTAACGAAGCAAATAATGGATTAAGCAATACTCGTGGTACGCTTGCAATGGCTCGTACTTCTGATCCACATTCAGCGTCTGCTCAATTCTTTATCAATGTTGCAGATAATACGTTTTTAGATCACAAATCAGAAACAATGCAAGGCTGGGGCTATGCTGTATTTGCTGAAGTTGTTGAAGGAATGGATGTAGTTGATAAAATCAAAGGCGTGAAAACAGGAAATCGTGGTTTCCACCAAGATGTACCAAAAGAAGAAGTGGTTATCACATCAGTCACTGTTGAGTAATTCTTCGTAGAGACAGCGTATAACGCTGTCTTTTTAATATTTATTTTTGATAAACAGGGCATACCCTGTTTCTACGTGTATAACCTATGCAAATTTACCTTGTCGGCGGTGCCGTTCGTGACCAATTATTAAATATTCCTGTAAAAGATCGAGATTGGCTTGTGGTGGGTGAAACACCTCAACGCTTATTAGATCAAGGGTTTCAACAAGTCGGTAATGATTTTCCTGTTTTTTTACACCCTAAAACCAAAGAAGAATACGCCCTTGCTCGCACGGAGCGAAAAAGTGGCAAAGGTTACAATGGGTTTATTTGTGATTTTTCCCCTGAAATTACCCTTGAAGAAGATCTTATCCGCCGAGATTTAACTATCAATGCGATTGCTCAAGATCTTGATGGCAATTTGCACGATCCTTTTAATGGTGTTCAAGATTTAAAAAATAAACTTCTTCGCCATATTTCTCCTGCGTTTGCAGAAGATCCTTTGCGTGTTTTACGTGTTGCTCGTTTTGCTGCTCGTTTTCATCATTTAGGTTTTACGATTGCCAAAGAAACGGTAAATTTAATGAAAAATCTGACCGCTAGTGGTGAACTTGATCATCTTACGGCTGAACGTGTCTGGCTAGAAACACGTAAAGCATTTAATACGCCATCACCTCATATTTATTTTTATGCGTTAAGAGAGGTTGGGGCATTGAAAGTGCTATTTCCTGAAATTGATCAACTTTTTGGGATTATTCAACCTGAAAAGCATCATCCTGAAATAGACTGTGGCGTACACGCTTTAATGGTATTGGAGCAAGCAAAAAAATTAAGCCTTGAAGCCAATGATCCTGAAATGACGTTATTCGGTGCATTATGTCACGATGTAGGCAAAGGCACGACAGATAAGGCAATTTTACCCCATCATTATGGACACGAACAACGTGGTGTCGGTTTATCAATGACCTTGTCGAATCGTTTAAAAGTACCTACACATTTGAAAGATTTTGCGAAGCTAACCGCTGAATATCACACTCATTGCCATAAGATTATGGAATTAAAGCCTAAAACGGTAATGAAATTATTTAATAAATTTGATGTGTGGCGAAAACCTGAACGTTTTTTTGATTTTCTATTGGTCTGTGAAGCAGACAGTAAAGGACGTTTAGGTTTTGAAGATCGAACATATCCACAAAGAGAATATGCAAAGCAGCTTTATTTAGTTGCAAGTCAGGTAAGCGTACAACAAGTGATTGCAGATGGCTATGAAAAACAGGCAATTCGGGAAGAATTAAATAAACGGCGGCAACAAGCCATTTCTCATTATATTTTAAATTGATAAGCTCAATTAAGATTTATATCATAAGTGAAACTGTAACTAAGTTTCTTTTCTGGTCTTTAAAAAAAATTTAAAATATAGCGGTCATATTTTAACTAAAATTTGCAAATCAAGTTTTTCATAAAAAAACAGCGACTGAAGTCGCTGTTTTTATTTTTATATCAACATATTATAAAATAATGTTCTCCACATTGTTATCAACATACACCGTTGCGTCTCCATTGACATAGGTGTGGTAAACACCTTCATGCTTAGGATCCACAGTTTGAGTAAACCCTTTTAACGTAACAGTGTCATTTTCATCTGCCACAATCAATAATTGATTATGTGTATCTGTCATATTGAGTACGTCGTTCTCTGTAAGAGTGATATTTTGTGTTTGTTTATCCTCTAAATCAAACAGTTCAATGTTAGAGATTTTACTTGTATCTAAATGGATTTCACCTGAAATCTGGTCAAATACTAATACATCGAAACCTGTACTACCGTCGATGTGATGATCATTACTGTACGCAATCACATCATTATCATCTGTACCATTTTCGTTTAACCCAACCATGTCGCTTGCTGCTCTATCCTGTGCTCTTGCTGTTACAGTATAGTCTAAGTGGTTGGTTGCAAATTCCGATGTATCCCCATCACTATCCGTTAATTGAAATTCTATATTAACTTGTTGCGTTGCCTTCGTCGCTGCTTTTTGTGCTTTAACCGAAGGTTTGTAAGTATATTGTGCTGAGTGCATATTAAAGTCAATCGTGCTTCCATCATTTAACGTAACTTCTATGTGATCACCTTGCTTATGTGTTCCATCATATGATGTTGAGATATTCATTTTAGCATCATAGGTATAAGTTTTACCTTCAACTCGAATAGTTGAAACAAAACCACCATCTCCACCAAACATTGTATCAACACCCGCTGTACCACTAGTAATGTCGCCTTCTAATAGCGATTGTGTAATTGCTATAGGCTTATATTCTTTAACGGTTTGTAATATTGCTGTTTTAATCAATGAACCATTTTCAACACGAATTAGCCCTGCTTGTGGATTCTCCGGATGCTCTCTATCATATGATAGTTTCATTAAATTATTATCATCAGCATCTCGTCCCACAGCAACAGCATATGACATATCAACCTTATAGGTATTTAAAATATCCTGCCATTCCCCCTTACGAATAAAACGATTAAATCTCCAAGGATTTAATGAACCTTCTGGGTTACCATCGGTAATAAAGTACGAAATTGTTTTATCTGCATACGGAATATCATTCGTTGTTTCATTCCATTGTCTTAATCCTTTCGCAAAGTTACTGTTACCACCTTTAGGATCATCATTTAATAAGAATGCTTTTGCTTGTTCTACGGTCATCCAGTCAGTAATAACATCAGCATTCGATCCATCTCGTTGAACTAAACCATCACTGTAACGGTTAAATTTAACCATTGTTCTGCTGTTTTCTTCATATTTTTGTAATACTGCTAAACTTGCATCAACAGCCAATTCCCATTTAGTATAGAAACCACCACCCGGTTTAGGGACAGCACTTTCCCCTTGATCTTCTCGTACCATTGAACCTGAACCATCAATTGTAAGCATAATATTGAATCTGGTAAGTGAATCTTCTTTACTCACACTTTTGGTTACATCTTCTGCATTTGGACTATCATCTTCAATCACAATGCTTGTTGAAATACTTGAACCATCCGCAGTGGTTAATTGAATTGGGATGGTTAAATCCTGCTCATTCGCACCACTGTTGTTAGAATCAAGTTTAACACCACCAGTGTGATCAATTGATTTATGCAATGTTACTTTATAATCTAAGCCTTCATTTTCTCCCTCTCCTGCTTTTTGATCGTTGAAATTCACCGTTACAAAATTTGAACCATCTGCAAGTTTTCCGATCAGTTCTTTACTTCCATTGTTGTATTCCCAAGTAATAGGCTCACCATTTTGGGTTAATTTAAGTGCATTTAGTGCATCAATATCCACATTATTTACTGTTGAGGTAGTTGCTACTTTACCAAAACCTTCAACTGCATTGGTTGTATCAGCATCAGTGGTTACGCCGACATTATCTCTAACTCCATATACTAGACCTTCCTCTGAAACGTGAGCAGATTTTGGTATAATAGTCGGTTCAATTTGAACATCTGTTTTATCTGTGTCCATTGCAGTTAAATTACCTTTGGTGACCGTTGCAGTAACTTCAAAAGGTTTTCCCTCTGCAAAAGTTAATTGAGCCACTTTTTCAGCTGGTAGAGTATATGACCAATGTCCATTTTCAACGGTTGTACTTAGCCCTGATGTATATTTGCTTCCTGATGCAACATCTGTATTTGTAGCAACTGTTAAATTAACCGTTGAGCCATTTGGTGCATCAGATGTACCACTAATAACGATATCGCTATTAGATTGTACTTCGCCATACTTATTTGCATTCGCAACATTATCCTCGTCATTTTCAGCACCATTACCATTTTTAGGTTGATCATTACCTGTACCTATTGAGGTGATATCAATATGTAAATCATTATCTACAATTGTGCCTTCTGCGTGAGCTTTAACGATACTCGTCAACCCTTTTTGAGCCATATTGATAGTCTCAGAAATAGTCATTTTAACAATTTCGGTACTTTCTGCATTGTCATCATTTTCAATAACTACGTCAAATGTTGGTTTACCTGTTGAATTTGCAGGAATAACCACATCAAAACCTGTTTCATTTAACAAGTTATTGATTTCAGTATCCGTTAAGTTATGAATATGACCCTCTGAATCTGTATAAACCACTTTCTTAATATCAGCTTTGTCAATACTATCCGTCACACTTGTATCAATTTTTGCTTTTACCGTCGTCGGCATTGGGCTTGCTGTTTGGGTTTGGGTTCCAACTTCTATTTGACTAATCACAAAGGTATGTTTCACATCATTATCACCTTCGTTAATACTTGTCGCACTTGTACGCTCAATCGCTAGTTCAGTTTTAATCACATCGATTTGATCCACATCTTTAACTGTTTTACTCTCTTTTGAAATCGTCGCAGTTACTTTCAATGGCTCATCTTGTTTAAAACTTAATGCTTTCACACGCTCATTAGATAACGTTAATGACCAAGTACCATCGGCTTTAACAATCGCTTTTTCACTATCGTATTTACTTCCTGATACATTATCCACATTAGTTTCAATTTTCACATTCACTTGCGTTCCAGCTGGAATATTCTCTGTTTTACCTTCAATCGTTATACCTTGACTTAAATCAGTTATCTTACCGTATTTATTATCGCCTAATGAGTTATTGCTTTCTTCATTTGGCTGAACTACACCAGCAATTGATGTAATATCAATTGTCATATCATCATCATTGATCATATTTACCACAGCACTTGATTTATCTGTATCAGTTTCAAACAGACCATTATATTCCGGTAAAGCGGTCACTTTTAGTTGTAATTTTTCAGTTGCTTCTGCAACATCATCATTGGCTACTTTAACTCTGATTTTCACAACAGAGCCGTTGTGTGGTAATTTAACGTTACCCTCACCATTTGGATTATCCGCTGAAAATATTGCTTTCCAAGCATTGCTTGCAACATCAAAGTATTCAACATCTGTGTAATCAGTTGGCTTAGTTGCCATTTCCTCACCTGTAATCACAGGAAAGCTAATTTTGGTTACTACATCACTTGCTGTTGGATTATCTAATTTCACTTCATTTACAATAAATGTATTTGTGCTATCACCTTCTGTTACTGTTTTGGGAGAGACCACTATTACCTTAGTTTTTGCAATCGGTGCTAAATCAGTATCTGTCGCAGTTTGAGCAGCATCATTAGTTACACTAGCTTTAAAGGTTAAATTACCTTTGGTTAAATCAAGATTTGAAATATTTTGCTCTGTTACATCAACAGACCAAGCTCCATTTATTACTGTTGTAGTAACCCGTGTCGTTGTGCCATTTGCATCTGTAATAGTAATCGTCACATCCTTACCATCTTCAACTTCAGTCGTTACGCCATTAAGGTTAAAGTTTGGTTTATTGATAAAGCCATATTTATTAGCTGTATCTTTTGTTACCACAGTATCTTGATCGGCTGGCTGTGTAGTACCATTGATCGATACAATATCAATCGTTGGTAGTGCAAGCTGAATATTGGTCTTATCAATATCTTCCACTGTTAAATTAACTTTGGTTACACTTGCTGTCACTTCAAGAGGTTTTCCATTTTCAAAGCTTAATTCATCCATTTGGGCTTTTGGTACAATATACGACCAATGTCCATCTTTAACTTTTGTTGTTAGATCTGATAAAGATGTTTTATTCGTTGCAACAGTTAAAGTAACTACCGAATCATTTGGAGCATCAGATGTACCACTAATAACAAGATCGCCATTAGGTTTAAGTACCCCGTATTCATTCGCATTTGCTACAATATTTACACCATTTTCACTATTATTACCTGATTCTGGCTGTTGATTATCGCCAATAGACGTAATATCAATATGGAGATCATTATCAATAATTGTTCCTTGCTGTGAATCCTGCCCGATAGGTGAAAGTACATTTGTGGAATTTTCAATCTTCATTTTTACCACTTCATTACTTTCTCCTGCTGTATCCGGTTTTGGATAAATATCAAACTTCGGTATACCTGTTGAACCAGCAGGGATCGTAATATTCATCCCATTTGCAAATAGATCGTTAATTTGAGCTTCTGTTAAATTATTTGAATTACCCGTAGCGTCAGTAAATATAATATGGTCAATATCATTCTTACTAATACTATTTGTAATCATCGTATCTATTTTGACCGTTACTGTCGTATCCAATAAACTTACGGCAACATCATTATTACTATCCTCTGTTTGCTTAATTTCAAAGGTTAGTTTTTCTATTACATCTTCTTGGATAAAATCTGCCCCTGTACGATAAATAGATACATTCGTATTAGTTACTGGCGATTTATCTATATCCGTAACCGTTTTACCTTTCGCGGTTACCGTTGCACTCACCTCAAGCGGCTGATTTTTCGCAAATATTAAATTCACAGTTTGATTTGCTGGTAACGTAGTTTCCCAATCACCGTTCTCTTTCACTGTTGCAATTTTAGTGTATTTACTACTTTCAACTACATCTGTGTTCGTAGAAATAATAACTGTAACAGGAGTTCCTGCTGGTACACCTTGAGTAGTTCCTTTAATCACTATCGTTTGATTATCAATAAGACCATATTCATTTGCCGTGTTATCTTCTCTACCGTCTCCCGCTACTGGCTGATCTACTCGACCAATATGTGTAATATCCATACTGATATCATTATCACTTTCAACAATGGAGGCTGTAAGCTCCTCAGTTCCATTTGTTGTTTTACCTGATTTAACAACAGCTTTAACAGGTAAATCTAGAGTATCTTCAATCTCTGAATCATCCTTGGTTACTATTTCAACTGTCTTTTTAACATCACCTTTTGGAATAGTTATATCAACTGTCGTGTTATCTGGTTTTGTCAAAGTCACTACAACATCTTCATTAGATGGTTTATCTAACACTAATGTAACTGTTGCCGTTTCTCCCTCTATAACTTCATCACCAATAATACTTAATGTTGGTTTGTCATTATCCGTTTCTTCAATTACCGTTTTAAGTGGTGTTTTTCCATTCGTTGTATCCCCTGACTTAACCACACCAACAATAGGTAATTCTTGAGTATCTTCAACCTCTCCATCATCTTCCGTCTCTACTTGGATTGTCTGTGATGTCGCTCCTTTTGGGATCGTAACATCAACTTTATCACCATTTGGTTTTGTAACTGTAACGACTATTGGCTCATTAGATGCTTTATCTAAGGAAACTGTTATTGTAGATTCGTTACCCTCAACAACTGACGTCGCACTCAAACTTACCGTTGGTTTATCATTATCCAACTCTTCAATCTCTGTTGTGACTGCTGTATTACCATTTGTCGTATTGTTACTTGTCACAACTGCTCTCACAGGCAATTTTTGGGTATCTTCCACAATACCGTCTTCTTTTGTCGCTATTTCAACTGTCTTTTTAACATCGCCTTTTGGAATAGTTATATCAACTGTCGTGTTATCTGGTTCTGTCAAGGTCACTACAACATCTTCATTAGATGGTTTATCTAACACTAATGTAACTGTTGCCGTTTCTCCCTCTATAACTTCATCACCAATAATACTTAATGTTGGTTTGTCATTATCCGTTTCTTCAATTACCGTTTTAAGTGGTGTTTTTCCATTCGTTGTATCCCCTGACTTAACCACACCAACAATAGGTAATTCTTGAGTATCTTCAACCTCTCCATCATCTTCCGTCTCTACTTGGATTGTCTGTGATGTCGCTCCTTTTGGGATCGTAACATCAACTTTATCACCATTTGGTTTTGTAACTGTAACGACTATTGGCTCATTAGATGCTTTATCTAAGGAAACTGTTATTGTAGATTCGTTACCCTCAACAACTGACGTCGCACTCAAACTTACCGTTGGTTTATCATTATCCAACTCTTCAATCTCTGTTGTGACTGCTGTATTACCATTTGTCGTATTGTTACTTGTCACAACTGCTCTCACAGGCAATTTTTGGGTATCTTCCACAATACCATCTTCTTTTGTCGCTATTTCAACTGTCTTTTTAACATCACCTTTTGGAATAGTTATATCAACTGTCGTGTTATCTGGTTCTGTCAAGGTCACTACAACATCTTCATTAGATGGTTTATCTAACACTAATGTAACTGTTGCCGTTTCTCCCTCTATAACTTCATCACCAATAATACTTAATGTTGGTTTGTCAGCCTTATTATCATTATCTGATTCAATAATTTTTGTAACTAATGGATCTTTTGAATTTGCAATATCACCACTTTTTACAACCGCTTTAACTGGTAATTCCTGTACTGTCTCAACTTCTTGATCATCCTTCGTTGCTACTTTAATAGAAGCTTCTTTCTGACCTTTTACGATTGTTACATCTTCTTTCGTACCATCTGGCTTAGTAATCGTCACAACAATATCTTCATTTGATACTTTATTTAATTTAACTGTGACCGTTGATTCCTCTCCTTCCACAACAGGGGTGGCTTCAATGGTTAATGTCGGAACATCATTATCATTTTCAACGATTGTTGCGGTGATTTCATTCGTACCATTTGTTGTATTATTACTTTTCACTACCGCTTTCACGATAAGATTTTGTGTATCTTCTACATTCTCATCTTCCGCCGTCGCAACAATGACTTTTTTAGATTTTTCTCCTTTCGGGATGATAACCTCAACTTCTTCCCCATTCGGTTTGCTCAATGCCACTACAACATCTGTTGTTGATACTTTATCTAGTCTCACGATAATCGTTGCATTTTCACCTTCAACAACTTCATCACCTACCAAACTCACCGTCGGTTGATCATTATCCGTTTCTTCTATCGTTGTTTTCAGAACTGTTTTACCATTCGTGGTTGTCCCTGCTTTCACAACAGCTTTAACAGGTAAGTGCTGTGTTGCTTCAACATGACCATCATCCGTTGTTGGCACTTTAATAGAAGCTTCTTTCTGACCTTTTACAATTGTTACATCTTCTTTCGTACCATCTGGCTTAGTAATCGTCACAACAATATCTTCATTTGATACTTTATTTAATTTAACTGTGACCGTTGATTCCTCTCCTTCCACAACAGGGGTGGCTTCAATGGTTAATGTCGGAACATCATTATCATTTTCAACGATTGTTGCGGTGATTTCATTCGTACCATTTGTTGTATTATTACTTTTCACTACCGCTTTCACGATAAGATTTTGTGTATCTTCTACATTCTCATCTTCCGCCGTCGCAACAATGACTTTTTTAGATTTTTCTCCTTTCGGGATGATAACCTCAACTTCTTCCCCATTCGGTTTGCTCAATGCCACTACAACATCTGTTGTTGATACTTTATCTAGTCTCACGATAATCGTTGCATTTTCACCTTCAACAACTTCATCACCTACCAAACTCACCGTCGGTTGATCATTATCCGTTTCTTCTATCGTTGTTTTCAGAACTGTTTTACCATTCGTGGTTGTCCCTGCTTTCACAACAGCTTTAACAGGTAAGTGCTGTGTTGCTTCAACATGACCATCATCCGTTGTTGGCACTTTAATAGAAGCTTCTTTCTGACCTTTTACGATTGTTACATCTTCTTTCGTACCATCTGGCTTAGTAATCATCACAACAATATCTTCATTTGATACTTTATTTAATTTAACTGTGACCGTTGATTCCTCTCCTTCTACAACAGGGGTTGCTTCAATAGTTAATGTCGGAACATCATTTTCGATAGTATCTTTATACTCAATTTTTATAATTGATGGTTCTTTTACTTTAGTTCCATCAATAGCAGTTCCAGTATATTTAATTGGCGTCGGATCTTTTTCAAAGCCTATATCAGGCGTAAATGTTATTTTCCCTGTATTAGGGTCAACCGTCCACGTCCCCTCATCTGCCACATCGATAACTGTAACTTCCTTACCATCTTTGTCTAATAATTTAATCGTTTTAGGATCAAGCTTACCTTTACTTTTTTCAATAATATCAATTGTCACTGGATCACCCATATTTTGAGTGACTTTTTCATCAATATTTGGTAGTTCTATCACTGTAGGTTCTGTATGTTCCGATGATTCAGAATCATCATAAAATAAAGGAATAAGAGCGAATAATCCTAATAATCCCCACCAAGGAAAAAAGACTCCATAAGCTAATTCATCACCACCAATGGCTTGTGGTTTTGCGTCTCCATCTTCTAAAATACTAACTGCATCTACCGTTTCTGCTGATTCTGGAATATAAGCATAATATTTACCATTTTCATGCAAGCCAATTAAAATACCTGTCGCATTCGTTACTTCTCCATCACTTTTATCTAAACCCTTGGCTTTTTCTTCTTCAATATTTCCATAATAATCTTTAATAAGAATATCTGGTTCAATTTCTAGTGAACTACCTTTCCCTTCATTTTCATCTAATATAATGAGGAGATCTTGCCCTACACGTCTCGCAATAATATTCTGAGGAGCCGTTTTATTTAGAGTATTATAAAGTTCATAATTCACTCCCCTCACATTTTGAATTGTTAATAAATCTCCACTTGTGACATCATATACTTTTTCTACTTCTTGATTATCACGTAATATAACTTGAATATTTGTCATTATTTTTCCTCTAAATTTTTGAATTTCTATATTATAGATTTGTTAAAATTCAGATACGTTATGTCGTATCATAACAACTATGCTTTTATTAAAATATTTTCTCATACTTAATTATTTAGTTGTCTATTTAATCATTAGTGTTACTGCACCCTTTTAATTCCTAACTTACCAACATACAATTTTCTTAATTCATAAGTGGTAAAAAACCTATATAACTTCTTCTAGAAATTAAAATAAGCACCTCCATCTAATATGGTGCAGAGCGTCCAATTATAACACACCTGTTTAAAATTTGATCCGCTCAGTGGCATTTCATTCAAAATATGAGATAAAATTAGCCTTTCGTTACGAAATAATCATCTACAATATTATCTAATCTCTCCTATTTTTACAGTCTATAATCAAAAAACACCTCCTAAAACATCAAAATAGTTAAATAAAGTTATTCATAACAAATAAAAAGTTATGCTATCATTCCATCCAAGTTAACAAACCAAACTTCATAAAAATCATGGCAATCAAATCAAAATATCAAAACGAACAACTCGATACACTATTAAATGAATTACTTATCGTCCTTGAAAAGAACAAAACCCCAGTGGATTTGTCTTTAATGGTATTAGGCAATATGGTAAGTAATATTTTGCTGAATAATGTAAACGACCCACAACAACGAGAACGCTTGGCAGAAACATTTTCACAAGCATTAAAAAATTCACTTATTACTAAACACTAACTATGTTTAAATACTTTCAACAACGTGCCGAGACAATTTCCCCAAAAATTACTTGGGGACATTGGTTTGCATTATTTAATATCGGGCTTGGCTTAATTATCGCCTCTCGCTATGCCTTTAATGCTGACTGGCCAAATACTTTATTTGGTAAGCTCTATTTTTTTATTAGTTTATTCGGGCATTTTAGTTTTATTATATTCGCTGTTTATGTGCTGTTACTTTTTCCATTAAGTTTCATCATTAAAAATCAGCGAGCTTTTCGTGCAGTATCGGTCGTTGTGGCAACAATAGGAATGAGCATTCTTCTTATTGATACTGAAGTATTTAAAACTCTCTATCTACATTTATCCCCTTTGGTCTGGAAACTCTTTATTAGCCCTAAGGGATTTGATTTTTTTAGTCATTGGCAATTTATTATTCCAATTTTTGCGATTCTGCTTTTTGAAATCGCAAGTGCTTATTGGGTATGGCATAAATTACGCCGCTTCGGTCGTCAAAAGTGGGGGAAATTTGTTGCAGTTTTCTTCATCACTTGCTTTATGGCAACACATTTATTTTATGCTTGGGCTGATATTATGTTATATCGCCCAATTACCGCTCAAAAAGCAAACTATCCTCTTTCTTACCCAATGACGGCAAAAACCTTCTTTGAAAAACACGGATTAGCGAATCGTTCAATATTAGAACAACAAGTTAAACAGCGTGGGCATTCTGATGCATTTTATTTGGACTATCCAAAACACGCATTAGAAATGAAAGAACCACAGCAGAAAGTTAATTTTGTCATTATCAATATTTCAAATTTAACTAATCAGGTTATTTCTGCGGAGAAAATGCCTAACCTGTTTGAAATTAGTCAAAAATCTCTGAACTTCACACAACATTACACTGCTGGTGATACCAAAATAGCAAGCACTGTCAATTTATTCTATGGTTTAACAGGGCAATATGTAGATTCTATTTTGAATGAACATAAAGCCTCGCCGTTAATCACAACGTTGCAGCACCATCAATATAAATTAGGGGCTTTTTCAGCAAATGGATTTAAAGAGCCGATCTATCACCAAGCTTTATTTAATGATAAAAACGTGTTTAATAAGCAAAATCTGTATCCAACGGACTCAAATTATCAAGCAATACAGAAATGGCAGCAATGGTTTGTAAATAACCACTCAACGCCTTTCTTCAGCTATTTAGATTTAAACTTAGCTCAGTCAACACAGTCATTAGATAAGCAAATCGCTCAAATATGGCAAACCTTAGAACAGCAAGAATTATTGCAAAATACGCTTGTCATCATCACATCTGATATAAATAAAACGAACAGAACCAATAATTCGTTTGAAAAATTGCGTACTCACATACCAATGATGATTTACTGGCAAGAAAAAAGCCAATATTATCAACAGCTATCAAGCAACTTAGATATAATGCCAACATTGCTGAATGAGTTTTTAGGTGTTAAAAATCCGATTTCTGACTACGCTCAAGGAATCAACCTAATGAAAGATAATGATCGCAAATGGCTATTAAGTGCAAATCATCACTGGCGAGTAGCAATTATGCCAACCAATGAACAATTCCAACTCAGACCAAGTAAAGGCTCATTTAGATATTTTGATGCACAAGGCAAAAAACAGAATGTTGAACCACCACTTAATCTGTTTTTACAACTTATCCTTGATAGCAATCAATTTATAGAAAAACAACACTAATAAATTTGCAAATTTTATTAAAAATATGACCGCTTATAAGGAAAGTAAATGTTACATAATTTAGAATTAGAACGTATTTTAGACTCAAAATTAGACAGTAATGCAATAAAAGATTACGCCCCAAATGGTTTACAAGTTGAGGGGAAAACTGAAATTCGTAAAATTGTAACAGGTGTAACAGCAAGTTTACATCTTATCAATGAAGCAATTAAACGTAATGCCGATGCTATTTTAGTACATCACGGTTATTTTTGGAAAAATGAATCCCCTTGCATTCGTGGAATGAAAGGTAAACGTATTAAACAATTACTAGTAAATGATATCAATCTATACGGTTATCACTTACCCGTTGATGTACACCCAGAACTAGGAAATAATGCCTTGCTCGCTAAACAGTTAGGCATTTCAAACTTACAAGGCTTAGAAGATACTACTTATTCTATTCCTGTTTATGGCGAATTAGAGACACCTATCTCAGCCGAAGAATTATCACAACGCATTGAAAAAGCATTAGGCAGAACACCAACGCTTTGTAATGATTTCATAGAAGAATATTCTCAAAAACAAATTAAAACTGTCGGAATTTGTACCGGTGGTGGACAAGATTATATTGATCTAGCTGCGTCAAAAGGCTTAGATGCTTTCATCTCAGGGGAAATTTCAGAAAGAACGCATCACAGTGCTTGTGAACAAGGCATTTACTATTTTGCAGCAGGACACCACGCCACAGAAAGAGATGGTATAAAAGCGGTTGGGCAATGGTTAGCAGATGAATATGGATTAGATGTGGAGTTTATTGATATTCCTAATCCAGCCTGATTTTTTAATACTTAAATACAAAAACACCAAACTTTTTAGCTTGGTGTTTTTTCTTTATTTAAAATCAGTTTTTATTACTTTTCAGCATCTTTTACTGGTTTTTTACCTGCGTGTACCGCCATTTTTTGACGAATAATACGACGCTCTTTCGAAAGCTCAGCGTTACGAATAGTAATATCATCAACACGGCTTTCATAATCATCTCTCATATGTGCAATGATTGCTCGAATTTCCTCAACAGTCATTGTATCTGTAATATACTGATTTAAGTTATCAAGTAATAAAACACGTTTTCTATTATCACGAATTTTACGATCATTTTCTGCTGTTTCACGTAACAATTTGTTTTTTAAACGATATAAATGTACGTAGTCAAGCATATCTTGAAAAGATTGTGTTTGTTTTCCCATAATAAAGTGCTCCTATAAAATATTAAAATTAAACTGCGTAAATCCTAGAACTTTTGATGCAATTCGTCAAAGTATTTTTACAAACTAATTGATTTAATTTTAAAAAATATGATTTAGCTCACAAATTAAAAATTTTTTTCTAACATTAGTTATCTTTTTTAATCGAAACTAACAACTGATCCACTTTAAAATTATCAGTATCTATGATTTCAAACTTGTATTTATCCCACAACACAAAATCCGTTTTCTTTGGAATTTTACGTAGCATATACATCATAAAACCACCGATAGTTTCATAGTTTTCAGTCTCAGGAAATTTTTCAATATCCAATGCACGCATTACATCTTCCAATGGCGTGACTCCATCAATCAACCAAGAACTCTCATCACGTTTGATAATCTGCTCTTCCTCACTCGAAACAAGCTCACCCATGACAATACTCATCACATCGTTTAAGGTTACAATACCCACAACTAATGCATATTCATTTACAACAACTGCAAAATCCTCACCAGATAACTTAAATTGCTCTAACACCTCATATAATGACAAAGTATCAGGAATAAATAACGCATTGCGTAACACTTGTTGATCCGTTAATTTTACCTCTTTGTCTTGCAAGTACAATGTCAATAAATGATGACTCTCTACATAACCCAATGTTTTGTCAATTCCTTTCTCATCACACACTAACAATTTAGAATGAGAATTTGCCTTAATCGTCGCTAATACTTGCTCCTTCCCAAAAGAACGATTTAAAAATACAATATTTTCACGCATTGTCATCGCAGAAGTCACCGTACGTTCCTGCATATCAAAAATATTCTCAATTAAATAATGCTCTTGAACCTTTAATAATCCCGCCTTAGCCCCAGCATCAACCACCGCAAAAAGATCTTCTGATGTCATATTATCATCCCGAATCGTTGAAATCCTGAACAAACGGAAAAATGTATTTGCGATGTAGTCACATACCCAAACTAGTGGTTTAAAAATTACAATACATAGCAGAAGAATATTAACAGTAAACACAGCTACTTTTTCAGGATAAATAATAGCAAAACGCTTAGGGATTAAATCAGCAAATAAAACAAAAGAAATAGTTACAATTAAAAAAGAGAGCCAAGAACTAACATTTTCCATTCCACTAATATGATGATAAGGTCTAAACACTTCATACAGATATGGACTAATTGCACCTTCTCCAATAATACCAGCTAAAATCGCTACCATATTAAGAAAAATTTGCACCACTGTAATAAAATGACCAGGATGCTTTTGTAGCTTTAACACTTGCGAAGCTTTTTTATTTCCTTTATCCGCAAGATCTTGCAATTTTAATTTTCTTGCCGCTGCTAAAGCTATCTCTGATGACGAAACTATTGCACTGATGACTATCAGCACAATAAGACTTAACATTGCTTCAAATAAACTCATTGCTATTTACTCTCTATAAATTAAGGAATTACGACAAACTCTCTACATAATCCTGATACCCAAACTGTTTAACCAATCTCACCGTTCCATCCAGCTCTTTAATGGCAATAGACGGCATATTTACACCATTAAACCAGTTCTTTTTAACCATTGAATAACCTGCCGTATCACAAAATGACACTCGATCACCAATTTGTAGCGGTTTTTCAAATTTATATTCACCAAAAATATCGCCCGCTAGGCAAGATTTTCCACACACTAAATATTGATAATCTCCTTTTCCGTGAAACTCATCTTCTAACAAACGAGCTTCACTGCGATAGATCAACAGATCCAATAAATGAGCTTCGATTGAGCTATCCACAATCACATAATCTTTCTCATTTTTGCCAATATCCAAAACAGTCGTTTCAAAACTACAACTTAATGTAATTGAGGCTTCACCTGGTTCTAAATAAACCTGAATGCCAAAAGTGTCTGAAAATTGTTTTAAACGATCCGCAAATTGATCGATTGGGTAATCTTTGCCAGTAAAATGAATTCCGCCCCCAAGACTGACCCAATCCACTTGATGTAATACTTCACCAAAGGTGTTTTCAATATGAGTTAGCATTTCATCAAATTTCTCAAAACTTGGATTTTCGCAATTATTATGGAACATAAAACCATTGATAAGCGGTAAGATTTTTTTGATTTTTTGCAAATCCCATTCACCTAATCGGCTATAAGGACGAGCGGGATCAGCAAGTAAAAAACTAGATGTACTGACTCGTGGATTGACTCGTAAACCACGTTGAATATTTTTTGCGTTATCTTTGTAGCGTTTTAATTGATTGATTGAGTTAAAAATAATTTTATCTGCATTTGCTACCACTTCATCAATTTCATCTGGGCTGTACGCCACGCTGTAAGCGTGAGTTTCTCCGCCAAATTTTTCTTTACCAAGTTTGACTTCATAAAGTGATGATGAAGTCGTCCCTGCCATATATTGATTCATAAAATCAAACACCGACCAACTTGCAAAACATTTTAATGCTAATAAGGCTTTTGCCCCTGATTTTTGTTGCACATACGCAATTTTTTCCATATTGCGTTGTAGTTTTGATTTATCAATTAAATAGTAAGGGGTTTGTAGTTGTTCCATTTTTATTCCTTTAAATTTATATATTTTTTTATTATAACTAATTTAGTTGTGATGATAATAGGATTTAAAAAACCCATTTAAAAAGAATCTAACTAGAATATTTTTAAATGGGCTTTCACCTTTTAAGACTGCTTTTCGGTGTTTTTCATTACGCTGATAGCTTCCCTTTCCTTTTTTACTTTTAACTATTCGTGTTCTAAATAATGGATCAGTGACCATTGCTTTAATCACACTCTCTTTTATTTCACCACGTTGATGGTTATAGTTTAATTTAGCCATTTTTACTCCTTAAATTACATTTTAAATTGACTAACATTGCTTAATCTAGTATATCACAATCAAAAAAACGTTTATAATACAAATTACAAGCGGTTATATTAAACCATAATTTTACAAAATGTGAGGATTTTATGGAAATGGAAAAAGAAAAAATGGGATATGACTTTTTAGCTCGTTTAGGTAAAACGCATTTACGCCCTGGCGGTCGAGTAGCAAATGAATGGTTAATTGCAAATGGTGATTTTAATAAAGACAAAAAAGTATTGAATATTGCGTGTAACAATGGTGATACAGCAATTCAATTGGCCACAAAGTTTGGTTGCCATATCACAGCGATTGATTTAGACGAAACCACATTAGAAAAAGCACGTCATAATGCCACTGAACATAAGCAAATCACAGAGTTAATTGAATTTGTACAAGGCGACATTATTCAACTGCCTTTTAAAGATAATCAATTCGATATTATCGTGAATGATGTAATGCTAACCTTATTGCCTGCTGAAATGAAACAACAAGCTTTAACGGAATATCAGCGAGTTCTAAAACCAAATGGTCTATTACTTACACACGATATTATGCTGGAAGCTAAAAATGAAGCGGATGATGTTATTACGGAGTTGGAAGAGGTGATTAACGCAACGATTGCCCCTTTAACAAAATCAGAATGGAAAGATACCTTCAAACAATCTGGTTTTCGTAATGTAGAAACCTTTTCTGGCGAAATTTCGTTAATTTCTCCAAAAGGATTGATCGATTATAAAGGTTTAGCTGGGGTGTTAAAAATTATGGGCAGTGCCTTAAAAAGTAAGAATCACACCTCTTTTATTAAAATGCTAAAAGCATTCCGTGATGCTGAAAATACATTAGAGTTTATTGCAATTTGTAGTCAAAAATAATTTTAAAAAGGATACCTTTATGTTTGATATGTTACAAAATTGGTACAAAAAGAAATTTTCCGACCCACAAACAGCCGTCTTGCTAGGTATCCTTTTTATTGGCTTTAGTATTATCTATTTTTTTAGTGATTTACTCATGCCATTACTCGTTGCAATCGTTTTTGCCTATCTACTTGAATGGCCGATCCATTTTCTCGTACAACGTTTTAAACTTCCTCGTGTGTTTAGTTTAATGATTGTATTAGGCACATTTATTTCATTACTGATCCTCCTATTTGTTGGTCTATTACCAAAACTTTGGAACCAAACCACGACATTCTTAAAAGATTTACCTTCTATGTTAAATTCTTTAAATGAGTGGTTGCAAACGCTACCTGAACACTATCCAGATTTAATTAGTTATGCAATGCTTGACTCAATGATGACCTCGCTACAACAAAAAATATTAAGTTTTGGCGACTCATTACTCACATTATCTCTCAACTCAATTATCAGCATTGTAGGGATTGGTATTTACTCGTTCTTAGTACCGCTAATGGTATTCTTTTTGCTTAAAGATAAAAATCTTTTCGTACAATCTTTTCTAAGATTTATGCCTAAAGATCGTAATCTTGCAACACGAGTTTGGACTGAAATGCAATTACAAATTGCAAATTATATTCGTGGTAAATTCCTTGAAATCTTGATCGTAAGTTTTGTAACTTATTTCATTTTATTAGGATTTGGGCTACGCTACCCTTTATTACTCTCAGTGGCAGCTGGATTATCTGTTTTAGTGCCTTATATTGGTGCAGTATTAGTCACTATACCTATCGCACTTGTTGCATTATTTCAATTCGGTCTATCGCCTGATTTCTATTATCTTTTACTTGCCTTTGCTATCAGTCAATTACTAGATGGTAATCTTGTCGTTCCTTTCCTATTCTCAGAAGCAGTCAATTTGCACCCACTGACTATTATTATCGCAGTGATTATCTTTGGAGGATTATGGGGATTATGGGGTGTATTCTTTGCGATCCCTCTTGCTACCCTTGTTAAAGCAGTAATCAACGCGTTACCAGAAGTAGAATAAAAAGCATAAAAAAACCCGATACCAAGTGGGGTATCGGGAGAGGTCTTACTTAAGGATTATGAAAAACTCTACACTTAATCATCTAATTCAGCATATTGTCGTATAGTAAGACCGAGCATTTTCTAATAAGTTCACAAAAATTTTATTTTTTACGCATTTAATTTTGCAATTTCCTCGTCTCTTAGTACACGACGTAAAATTTTGCCTACGTTCGTTTTTGGTAATTCATCTCTAAACTCAATATCACGAGGAATTTTATAACCAGTCAAATGTTCACGGCAGTGCTTTTTCAATTCATCACGCGTTAAGCTTTCATCTTTCTTCGTCACATAAACTTTAATGCTCTCACCAGAACGTTCATTCGGAATACCCACCGCAACGACTTCATTTACTTTTGGATGCAATGCAACCACATCTTCAATTTCATTTGGATATACATTAAAACCTGACACGATAATCATATCTTTTTTACGATCAACAATACGTAAATTCAGATCTTCGCCCATTTCAACGATATCACCCGTCGCAACCCAACCATCTTTAATTGAATCAGCGGTATCTTCTGGTCTGTTCCAATAACCTTTCATTACTTGTGGACCTTTAACCCAAAGCTCACCACGTTGCCCAAGTGGTGCATCATTTCCTTCATCATCAACAATACGAATATCCGTATTTGGCATTGGCACACCAATTGAACCTGAATATTCTGTTGAGTCAATACGTGTCGCAGAAATTAGCGGCGAACACTCCGTCATCCCATAACCTTCAATAATGTGACACCCTGTGGTTTCATGCCAGCGTTTTGCAACAGAACGTTGAACCGCAGCACCGCCACCTACTGACATTTTTAATTTTGAAAAATCCACTTCTTTAAAGTTTTCATTATTTAATAACGCATTAAATAAAGTATTAACCCCTGTTAAAGCAACAAAAGGATATTTTCTAAGCTCCTTAACAAAAGCTGGAATATCTCGTGGATTAGTAATCAACAATCCTGTCAAACCTAATTCAACGAACAGTAAACAGTTAATTGTTAAAGCAAAAACGTGATACATTGGTAGCGCAATGACACCCACATTTCCAGTTCCTGAACCTAATAATGGCTCACCCACCCATTTTGCTTGCATTAAGTTTGCAACGACATTTTTATGAGTAAGCATAGCCCCTTTTGCAACCCCTGTCGTACCACCGGTATATTGTAAAAAGGCTAAATCTTCTTTCTCGATCACAGGTTTGATATATTGACGATGTTTACCAATATTTAACGCTTCACGGAAAGTAACCGCGTGTGGTAATTTGTATTTTGGTACTAGTTTTTTAACATATTTAACCACAAAATTAACTAACGTACGTTTCCCAAAAGAGAGTTGATCCCCCATTCTGGTTAAAATAACGTGTTCTATTGGTGTGTTAAATACTACTTTTTCAAGTGTTGCTGCAAAGTTTGATACAATCACTATCGCTTTCGCACCACTATCATTTAACTGATGCTCTAATTCTCTTGGAGTATAAAGTGGATTGACATTAACCACCACTAAACCTGCTCTCAATGCACCGAATAACGCTATTGGATATTGCAATAAATTTGGCATCATCAAGGCAACACGATCGCCTTTTTCTAAACGTAATTCATTTTGCAGATAAGCTGCAAAAGCACGGCTACGTTCTTCCAACTTACGAAAAGTTAAAACTTGCCCCATATTGATATAAGCAGGAATATCAGGATGTTTTCGCACTGCATTTTCAAACATCTCTAGTAACGATTCATATTTATCAACATCAACAGTTTTTTCAGCCTGTGGCGGATAATTGTTGAACCAAATCTTATCCATTATTTTTTCCTTTATATTTCTTTATTATTTTTTAATGACAATTTGTTATTTTACAATATTTACACTGAATTTTCATTCATAAATTTAATAAACTCGTGCTTTAATTTCTTCTGCAAACTTACCAATACTCACAGCAAAATAATTAGAATTATTCCAATTTTTTAAGGTACGATAATTATTAGACACTAAAAATGCTCTGCCCGCTTCCTTATTCGGACGAACCAACCATAATTTTGTCTGTGTTAGTTCTGTTATCTTTTCTGTTTTTGGATTCAACATTCTCACGCCTAATTTTTGCCATTGAGCTAATGTTTTCGCTTTTCTTTGTTGTGTGCCTGACAATTTCAAATTTAATGGTGTATTAAGTTGGACTTCTACCCCCCAAGGGATATTTTTATCCCACCCTACAGAAGATAAATAATTTGCAATAGAGGCAAAGATATCATAATGCTCTGACCAAATATTCTTCTCGCCATCATTATTGCCATCGGCAGCAAATTTTAAATAAGTACTTGGCATAAACTGAGATTGCCCCATTGCACCGGCCCAAGAACCCTGCATTTTAAAGCGAGGAATGGTTTTATTTTCTAGAATTTTCATCGCACTAATAAATTCTTTTTTAAATAATTCTTCACGACGGCCATCAAAAGCAAGCGTAGCAAGAACAGAAAGCACATCATAATTTCCTTGATAATAACCAAAGCTACTTTCCATTCCCCACAACGCCATTAAATATTCCTTTGGCACACCATATTTTTCACTCGCATAGTTTAATTGTGGTTGATATTTCCACCATAATTCAGATGCTTTATCTATCTTTGCAGATGTTAAAACTCGGTTTAAATAACGAGTAATACCATGAGGATTTGGCTTAGCAGGCGAAGAAGAATGCGTTTTCTTAGAAGATTGCCGCTCATCTAATTCAACAGCTTTTTCTATATAAAAAATTTCATTTTGATTAGTAAGAAATTGTGAAGAGATACCCGCTTGTTGTGTCTGATATTTTAAATAATCAACATAATCATTGAAATTATCTAATGTACGAGCTTTATGATAACTTATTTGATAGGTTTTTAATTTATTCTCTGAGCTATTGGAACAACCACTTAATATCATCGTTAAAACGCCAGTTAATACCAATATCTTCTTCATAATCTCTCCTTAAATAAGTGAAGGTTGATTGTTACAAATTTTAGAAACACTGTCTAGCTCAATAAACTCAAAGATAAGGAAATCTGACCTATTTTAAAATTATACAAATAATGTTGACAAAAATTTACAATAAATTAGTGTATATAAGATCGGTCATATTTTGCAAATTTTATACAAAATATGACCGCTTACTTAACACAACGATACTTAGTTATTAAGTTGATAAATTCTCAACTGCACATCGACATCAATCTCTAATTCATCAAGCTGTTGCACCGCAAGTTTTCCTTCATAAGTTGCACGATAAAGATGTGGTGTCATCGTCATTAGCTCTGCAAGTTGCTTTTTATTCAATAACGTATGATAAGTAGTTGAATCCGTTCCAACACAACGGAACAACATTTCATCTAAAAATGGCTTTTCACGAAATGGTTTAATCATTGGATAGATGACTTTTCTAAGTGATAGCAAATGCTTCTCGCCAGCATCTAAAGTAATCACATAGCCATTTGGTTTTAACACACGAGCAAACTCTTCTGACACCTCAAAACCAAAAGCACTAATTAAAATATCCACGCTATTATCCGCCAATGGAATATGTGCATTGCTTGCTGTTAACCATTTTGCTGAAAACTTAGCTGATTTCGCTGCTTTTTGAACTGCAAATTTTGAAATATCCCAACCAACAAACTGTCCGCCGTTATTATCAAAATACTCTGAATGCGAAAAACAAAGACGTTGTACTTGACGTAAATAATAGCCTTCTCCACAGCCAGCATCAGCGATAATCTTAGGCTCTCCCTGTGTTAATTTCATCACTGTTTTCGCCAATAATTCTGCAATTGGCGAATACGCCCCACTTTCTAAAAAGTTATGGCGTTCATTAACCATCTCCTTGCTATCACCCGGTGATTTACTGCGTTTTTGATTCACTGGCAGCAAGTTAAGATCACCTGCTTTACCAAGATCAAAACAGTGATTCTTCTCACAACGATAGGATTTTTCGGATAGGGTTACTTCAGACTTACAATGGGGACAAATTAGCATAATATTCTCATAGGTATAATTCATAAGGGGCTATTATCCTATAATTTGGGATAGGGTGCTAATTTTTTTGTTATTTCAAGCTGTGAGTTTAAAAACAATGTATAAATAAAACCAAAGCGGTCATATTTTGCAAAAGTTTTACAAAATACGACCGCTTATAACTAAACTAAAAAGTTTATTAAAACAAATTATTAAGCAACGCTATCTGCAAATGCCGCTAAATCTGCTTTAATGTTTGCACAAATTTCTTGTGCTTCGGCAAGTGATTTACCTGTTGTGTCTAAATACATTTTTAATTTAGGTTCTGTACCTGATGGACGGAAAATCACACGCTGTCCGCCAGCTAAATGGAATACTAAAATGTCATTTGGTGTTTCAGTTTCTAAATGATCAATGTATTGTTCAACTGCAATGCCTGCAATTTCTTTAAATGGATTTGCACGAACTGCTTTTAAAATACGTTGAATACGGCTTAAATCTTCAACACGGATACTTAATTGATCGCTGTTTGCTGCACCGAAAGTATCCATAAATTCTTGACGATACTGTGCAAATGTTTTGCCTTCTGCTTTCAATGTGTTGATTAAGTTTAAGAAACAAGTAATCGCTGAAATACCGTCTTTATCGTGTGCTTCTGTTGGGTTTACAAGGTAACCTAATGCTTCTTCAAAACCAAAGATTAAACCTGGAACGCGACCGATATATTTAAAGCCTGTTAAGGTTTCTTGGTGTGCCATACCACACGCTTTTGCCACTTTGCCAAGTAATGGGCTAGACACTAATGAACACGCTAACGCACCTGTTTTACCTTCTTTTTGGGCTTTACTTGCGATAAACCAACCTAAATATAAACCAATTTCATTACCGTGTAAGGTTGCCCATTCACCTTTTTCATTTGGAATAGCTACCGCTAAACGGTCTGCATCAGGGTCATTTGCCACGATAAATTCAGCGTTAACCTCTTTTGCACGTGCAATCGCTAAATCTAATGCACCTTTTTCTTCTGGATTAGGGAATGCAACTGTTGGGAATGTGCCATCTGGTTCACATTGTTCTAACACTAAGGTCGGTTTTGGTAAACCAGCTTTATCCAACACGCTTAATAAAGTTTCTTTACCCACGCCGTGCATCGCTGTATAAACATAGCTTAAATCAGCGATTGGGGCTGTTGCTAATTTTGCAGTACGCTCAATAAATTCATCAATAATTGCTTGATCGATCATTTTGTAATTAGTGTCACGAGGTAATTCATCAACACGTTGATTATCTGCAACCCATTGAATTTCTGCTGCAATCGCTTTATCGTTAGGAGAAACAATTTGAGCACCATCATCCTCACCACCTAAATAAACTTTATAACCGTTATCTTCTGGTGGATTGTGGCTTGCTGTTACCATTACACCTGCACTTGCTTTCAAACGACGTACTGAGAATGCTAACACTGGTGTTGGGCGTAAGCTTGGCATAAGTTGAGCTTCAATGCCCGCTGCTTGCATAATTTCAGCGGTATCTTGTGCAAAACGCAATGAATTTTTACGACCGTCATAGCCAATTACAATGGTAGGATTTTTTTCTCTGCTTAATAAGAAACGTGCTAAACCAGCTGCTGCCTGACAAACTAACACACGGTTCATCCCCATTGAACCCGCTTGTAATTTACCACGTAATCCTGCTGTACCAAATTGTAAACGACCTGAAAAACGAGCTTCTAACTCTTTAATATCATTTTGATCAATAATCGCCTGCAACTCTGCACGAGTTTCCGCATCAGGATCTTGCTCTAACCAATTTTTTGCAATACTAATGAAGTCTGTCATTTTGTTTTCCTTTTTTGTTGAATAATCTGATTAAGAATTTCATTGAATTATAACGAAAATTAACGCTTTTGCACCCTTATTTTTGTGAAAATTTGATTTTTGTCACAGGAAAGCGTTTGCATTGTGTTTATCTGTATTTGAAGAGAATTTTAAGAAATTCAAGCGGTCAGATTTTTTTGCTTTTTTGCAAATTTTTTTTAATTTGTTATAAAAAATTATATTTAACTATTGATAATTATAATCTAGACACTATATGAATACTGAGAGAACTTCCTCTCAAAATAATAGAAGGAGAACTATAATGGGACTTAAACCAGGACCAAAACCAATTGCTAAATCGACGGGTAAACCTGATAGACGTAGACGTGATAATAAAGATACTCCAGGAAATACCCCAGGTTTAAAACCAAGCAAGTCAACAGGTAAATAAAACTTATAATTATAAATATGGAAACTATCTATTTAAGTGAAGATAGTTTCCATTTTTATGAGAATAACTAATACTATTTAACTTTTCTATCCCTAACCGTAAATCTTGGTTTTACAGGCATTCTTTCTTGAATTCTCGCCCTATTTACAGCAATCGCATTCATCGTTGGAACGTAATCTAGCCACAAGCTTTCATCATCTGGTAAGCTATCTGACCAAATATATTTCACATTAAAGCCTCTTGCTTTGCATTCTTCATATAAATCTTGATAACGCTTTTTTAAGAACGCCAATTTATTAAAGAAAAAACGAACGTGCCCAGTACCAAGCTTATAATCATCAGGCATTCCAACTAAATTGTATTTTCCTTTTGCGACTGCATTAGGAATACGAGTCAGTTCCCTGAACTCTGCGAGAAGGTGTTGATCGCAGAGTTCTTTTGGGGGGATAAGGTTTATTCTTGTCATTTTTATTTGATATTTAAAAAATAATCTAATAATTTTGTTGCTTTAGATAATATTTCTGTAAAGATAGTAATCAAGTCTTTATTTTCGATATCTAAAGTCTTAGAAATTTTTTCATAATTACGTCCCTTTCTATGTGCAGAACTACTTGAACGCAGCCCTTGCAAAGTTCTAAGAAATTGAATGTGTTCTTCAAAATTTTCTAAATCTAATTTATCTAATACAAATTCTAATTTAGAAATACTACCTTTCAAAGACTCTACATCTTGTTTATCAAGATAAGAGTTTAAAAACTTCTCATTTAATGAATCCACAAGTATTTTCGTGAGACTAAGTACAAGTTCATCAAATTCTTTTTGCTCATTTGTCAATGGTAATTTTAAGCTCGCTAGATGATGCTGATCATTTTGCTTTAATGGTAATAACCAACCATCGTTATTTTGAGATAACAACTTTTGATACTTTATTTTAAAAATATGATCTATTTCTTCTGAGTCAGTCGGTTCTGCTAATAGCTGTCTTTTAACAAAGGTATTACTAACTTTCCCTTTAGGTAAAATATTATAAGATCGCCAATGTAATTGTTCTTTATAGGGTAAATCCCGACCAAGATCTCCTAGCCAAACACAAATCATATCTTGATGATGATTATCCATTTGAAGCCCCCATAATGTTCCGCATCTTAAATATGAGTCTTCTACAGAATATTTACTTGGTAAATTATAATATTTACTTAATACCTCTTTATCAAAATATACTGGAGTTAAATAATGAGGATTATTAGGATTTTCTCCAAAATAATTTCCTAATAATCTAGGATTTGAATTAAATAGAATCTCTTCACCATCATCATTGACATCAATGATAAAATCAATATATTCATCTTTAATAGATGACTTCTTCTTAGATTTATCAAATGGAAAAATAAGTTTTTTTCCTGTAAAACGTACAAAAGATTTATATCCTTTACAAGAAAAACCATTAAAATCACCATAGCCTATAGACCATATAGATAGATCATTTTTATACTCTTCTAAATTCTGTTCTTTATTAAGTTCTTCAAGAGACAAGTTACTATCAATTCTATAATCAAATTGGATAGATAAAAACATATCTTTTACAGCTAAAAATTGCTTTAATTCTTTTACTCTTATTTTCACTTGATCTTTAGAAACTTCAATTATTGTTGTTTCACTACCATCGCTTTCTATTTTTAGATAAGTATTATTTTTAGCATCATAATATAAATTATGATACAATCTAAACTCTTCAGATATTTCTATACAATCTTCTTTTATTCCATGAAAGTTTCGACAAATTACCAATGGTTCTATACCTCTGTCATTACCAAAACGCAGATACTCTATCTTTTTTTCTCCATTTGAACAGTAAGCAATATTTTCAGGAAGCCCTTCTTCATGTCGTAAATCCCAACCATAATCTAAGAGTATATCTTCTTTTTGGTCTATAGGAATAAGAGCTGGATGAATCCCACAATTATGATTATCACCATAACTTGAAAAATATACTATTAACATTTCTGTTGGTTTAGGGTTTCTTAAAAGTTCATTAAGATAATCTTTTGCTTTATCAAAATTCATTGTTCACCTCTTATAATTATAAATTACATTTATAAAAGCTTTTGTAAACACAATTTCATAGCTTCTAATAATAATGCTATATCTCCTGTATGTTTCCCTTTATCTGTTGATTTGATTGGATAATAATTTATTTGCTCCTCTATATTAAAATTAAAAATTGGCTTAGCAACTCCATCTACAAACAAGATCGCTTCATATTCAAATAATTGAGAGAACTCAAATAATCTTTTTTCTTTAGTTACTATATATTGTAAATCAAAAATTTTATCAGTATCAGGCTCTTTTAAGAAGAGTTCAGGAATTCTTAACAAAAATATATCCCAAGCTGTTGAAATAATATTTTTTACTGCATTTTCATATTTTGTGCCCTTTTGAATACCTAAAAACTTTCCTGCTTTATTTGTAAAATATTGGTAGGCTAAACAAAGTTCTCGACCTAAAACTTTTCCAAATTGCTCCTGCATAAAAAAATCAAAATATTCTAATTGTTTTTCTATTTTTTTATCTTTCATCTCAAAGTTTTTAATTAAAATCATCTTTATTAGTAAAATTTGAATAATTTCTAAATCATTTTTAAATTGACAATACATATCAATAAATTGAGAAACTTGTTCAGTCGCCTGTTCATCTAAAGATTTATTTTGTAAATAATGGTCAATTTGTTGAGAATTATTCGTTCTTTTTACAATGCTAGTTTTAAGAAAATATTCTTCATCCATTAACATTAATTCTAACCAAGCTTTGGTATCTCTAATTGCATATTTTCTAAAAGTATCAAGATCACTTTTACAAAATGATTCCAAATAATAAAAATGTAATGATACATTCCATCTATTTTTAGTTATAAAATATAAAAAGTCTCTAAAATCATTTTTACCTGATTTTTTGTTATTCTCTATAAAAAGGTACAATTCAGATACCATATTTGAATCTAATAAAGCATGAGGAGTCATTGCAAAGTTATTACTTTTTTTACCATTATATAAAAATGGTTCTCTTCCTGAATAATGATCTAACAAATAAATTGAGTCTCCAAAAATTTTGCTTTCTAGTAAAATTTTAGAAGAATATGGTGATTTTTTTATAACCCAGTTATTCACTCTGTAACCCCATTAAGTTTTTCATAAAACTCTTTAAAACTTTTATCTTTTAATAAAATTTCTTCCCATATAAAGTTTAAAAAATCTAAATCATAAGAAAATATTGCTTTTAAATCTTTTTTATTTGAAAAAAATCTAGCTGAAATTAATCTAAAAGAAGAACCACTAATAAGTATTATAAACTCTCCTGAATAAATCTCAGCTAATACAACACTATTTCCATTTTTATCAGAAAATATATCTATTCCTCCTTCTATTCCTAAATATCTAGTTCTAGTATCATCAATAATATCCCTGAATGAAATCCCATGTTTTAATATATTCTTTGCATTTTTAGAAGAGTCATATTCTCTTAAAAATCCATGACTAAAAAGAGATTCATATCTAATAGTGATATCCTTATTTTTACCTAATGCTTTTACACATAATAGTAAAAAATCATATCTCTCTAGTGATTTTTTTATATAATCAACTTTACTTATATATTGATACTTTTTATTATCGGCGTTCTTCTTTAAAAACTTCAAATGCAACTCTTTTAAAAGTTGTATTCTTTCTTCATATCTTTTTATTTTTTCAGGACCTTTAGGAATATTTAAAGACTTATCATACCAAATATACCCACATATCTTCCTTCATGTTAAAACCTCATCATCCTCTATTTCTTTATTGAGTATTAATGACATTTTCTCAATATCAGCATAGTAATTTTCATAAATTTTAGAATCCATTTTTAACTCCCTTTCAAATATCAATGCGCCTCATCCCAATTACCCCCAACTCCAACATCAGCAATCAATGGCACTTTCAACTCAAAGGCTTTTTCCATTTCAGCTTTAATCAACTGACTATAATGCTCCACTCTGTCCGCTTTGACTTCAAACACCAATTCATCGTGGACTTGCATAATCATTAGAATATCATCACAATCTCGGATTTGTTTATCAATGCTGATCATTGCGACTTTGATAATATCCGCAGCGGTGCCTTGCATTGGGGCATTGATTGCAACACGTTCAGCGGCTTTTTTACGCATTTGGTTACTTGATTGAATTTCAGGTAGGTATAAACGGCGACCTAACAAGGTTTCGACATAGCCCTGTTCTGAGGCTTTTTGTTTAATGTCTAACATAAATTGTTGGACATTTGGATAGCGTTTGAAATAGAGATCCATATAGTTTTGTGCGTCGCCTCGTAAAATGCCAAGTTGATTTGACAACCCAAAAGCAGACATTCCATAAATTAAGCCGAAGTTGATCGCTTTGGCACTGCGACGTTGTTCGCCTGTAACTTCATCAAGTGGTACACCAAAAATCTCACTTGCGGTTGCTTTGTGAATATCTTTTCCCTCTGCGAATGCAGTAATCATTCCTTGATCGTTCGATAAGTGTGCCATAATTCTTAATTCAACTTGTGAATAGTCGGCGGCTAAAATTACATAACCCTCACGAGCGATGAAAGCTTTACGAATACGTCTGCCTTCTTCATTTCTGATTGGGATATTTTGCAAGTTTGGATCGCTTGATGAAAGGCGTCCTGTTGCGGTTACCGCTTGATGATACGAAGTATGAATACGCCCTGTTGTTGGGTTGATCATTTGTGGTAATTTGTCGGTATAAGTCGATTTTAATTTGCTTAAACCACGATGCTCAATAATCAATTTTGGTACATTATGCCCCATATTTGCTAGGGTTTCTAACACTTCTTCATTCGTTGAAGGTGCACCTTTTGGTGTTTTTTTGATAACAGGTAAGTTTAATTTATTAAATAAAATCTCTTGCAACTGTTTAGTTGATGCAAGGTTAAATACTTCGCCTGCCTCGTTATGCACCTGCTCTTCTAACTCGATCAAACGTGCTGAAATTTCGCCCGATTGCTCTAATAAAAGATAATCATCAACCAACACACCGTTACGCTCAATACGTGAAAGCACATTAACCAATGGCATTTCTACTTCATTAAATAATTTCACTAATTCAGGTATTTTTTGCAACTCAGCGGATAACACTTGGTGCAATTTCATTGTAATGTCTGCGTCTTCGGCAGCATATTGCGTGGCTTGTTCAAGTTCAATTTTATCAAAAGTAAGCTGATTTTTTCCTTTACCTGCGATTTCTTCAAAGCTAATAGTTTTATGCCCTAAATAACGATCCGCCAATGCGTCCATATTGTGTCGCCCTGTGCTGTTTAGGGTGTAAGATTCTAGCATTGTATCAAAAGCAACACCTTGTAATTCAATGTTATTTTGAGCAAAAATTGTCAAGTCATATTTAATATTTTGCCCTATTTTTAGGATCGCTGGATTTTCTAGAATTGGTTTTAATTGGGTTAAAACGTACTGTTTATCCAACTGCTGTGGCACGCCTAAATAATTATGCTCAAGTGGAATATAACAGGCTTCGCCATTTTCTAAACCAAATGAAATTCCCACTAAATTTGCTGTCATCACATCAAGGCTATCGGTTTCAGTATCGACCGCAAACACGCTCACTTGTTGTAGTTTTTCAAGCCATTGTTGTAACAATTCTTCGCTATCTACTTGCTGATAAGCGGTACGATTTATTTCAATTTTTGCAAATTCTTGATCTAAATTGACCGCTTGTGTCGTCGTTGCTTGATAGTTATTCGGGGCTTTTTCTTCTTGCTGCAGGGTAACAGGGTTTGCGTTACCTTTAACTTCCGCCAACCAACGTTTGAATTGATAACGCTCAAACAGTTCAACTAATAGATCTTGATTTTGTTGTTCCGTGACAAGTTGATCGTGGGTTACATCAAGCTCCACATCAGTTTTAATGGTCGCAAGAGTATAAGAAAGCTCTGCCATTTCTTTTTCAGCCTCCATTTTGGGTGCTAAGGTTTTTGCACCACGAAAGCCTAATTCAGCGATTTTATCTAAATTTTGATAAATTTCTTTAAGCGAACCTATACCTTGTAACAAGCCTAATGCGGTTTTCTCACCCACACCTTTTACACCTGGAATACCGTCTGATGCATCGCCACGCAATGCAAGATAATCGATAATCAATTCAGGTGGAATACCATATTTTTCAACCACACTATCACGATCCAATAAAGTATTATTCATTGTGTTAATCAACATAATATGATCATCAACTAACTGTGCCATATCCTTATCGCCCGTACTGATCAACACATCTTTACCCTCTTTTGAGGCTTGTAGAGCAAGGGTTCCGATCACATCGTCCGCCTCTACACCTTCAATCGAAATCAATGGAATACCCAATGCTTTGATAATAGTGTGAAGTGGTTCAATTTGAGTGCGTAAATCATCAGGCATTGGTGGACGATGCGCTTTATATTGCTCAAAAAGTTCATCACGAAATGTCTTACCCTTAGCGTCAAACACTACCGCAATATGGCTCGGCTCAACCTGTGCGATTAAACTTTTTAACATATTCAACACGCCATACATCGCCCCTGTCGGCTGACCATCTTTGTTGGTTAAAGGGGGAAATGCGTGAAATGCACGATAAAGATAAGATGAACCGTCCACTAAAACGAACGGATTTTTTTTGATTGTTGCCATTGGTATTCCTTTATTATTGATTATGATTTTGCATTTTATCTACAATTTCTGTTACTTTTTCTTTAAAAAGATTTAAATTAAATTGTTTAACTTTTCGATCTCGTAAATCTACTGGTTGATTAGATAATTCTTTTTGTACTTCTTTCCAAAAATCTAATTCCTGAGAGAAATAATCTTTAAAATTTCTTCTATTTGAATATCTTGAGAAAAAAATATTATATAAGAAATCAAACATTTTTTGATTTCTTACGCTTATAACGGTACCAACAAATTCTTTAGCACAATCTTTTTCTACAAATATAGGTATATAAAGACCATCACCATTTAAAAAGTCAGAAATTTCTTTTATATTACCTTTACTAAGGTTAGAAATAATATTTTTTAAATCATCTCTCTTTTTTTGATTCACCGCATGATCATAGTATATTTTGTTCTGTTCTTTAAAAACCTCAAACATGTTTTGGAATTCTAGGCTAGTCTTATCATAATATCCCAATCCATAAGCTCCCCAAAAAGTATCTTCTATAAGTACTCCTTCCTGCCCATCAGAGTAGCAATTTTCCAAATTTGATAACATCTGATTCTTAATATCTTCCAATGCATAACTATTTATTTTTTGATTATTAAAAAATACTAATAGTGCTGTAACATGTAATAATGTTTTAATATCCAAGTACTGATTATTTTTAAATTTTTTAATCATATCATTAAGTTGGATATCAAACTCATCATCTTCTAGTTCTCTAAAATGCCATAGTTTAACCCAAGACTGCTGTTCTTCTTCAATAAAGAAATGAAGACCTTGAATCATATTATTAATTTGAGAAATATCTCCCTTAACTAAAATTATCTCCCAGTCCCCAATATCAAATAAAATATCGCTAACGGATAAATTATACTTTTTAAATAAAGAGCTTAATTTATTTTCCTTACTTTCATCTCCTTTTAAAGTATGATTTGTATCCTTCAAAGGATTAAGCGTATCTTCAGTCAAATTTCCATTTTTAAGTTCAATTAATATTACAAAAAAAACTTTAGCAAACTGCGAAAGAAACTCAATATTTTGTTTATATTTACTGTCAATTCTATTAAATACATATTTAAACTCACTAATAGACTGATCTATATAACGTAAATTCTTATATCCTGAGGATTCATATACCTCTTTTATTATGTCAAATAAATTTAATTCTTCATTAAGATCTATTTTATGATGTTCTAAAAAACCTTCTAAAATCATTTCAAAACTATGCTTTACTTCAAATGTTTTTCCAATAACTTTTTCTTTAAATTCAAGATATAACTGGTTTTGACTGTTATCATTTTCTTTATTCGGTAATAACTTATATTCATTTGCTAGAAGTATTATTTTAAAATTATTTTGTTCAACAAAGTAATTTATATAGCCTAATATTTCCTTTATATCTATATCTGTTCTTTCTAAATCATCAAAAATAAAGATAATTTTTACTTTATTTTTACTTTGATAATCATCAATAAAATTTAAGTTTATTGATCCCTTAAGAATAAGATCTAAATCAATTTTTAAATGTTTATTAAGTGTATATTTAATAAATTTAGTACATCTTGATGCTCTTATTGGGTATAAGATTTGAAAAATTTTTTCTGTAATTGAATTAGTATTTTTAAGTCCAAACAAGCTAACTTTTATAAATTTATATTTATTCTGTTTTGATAAGAAACAAAAATTCCACTTACTATTCTTTTTCTTTTCTTCAATAAATTTATCAATAAAATAAGTTTTACCACAACCCCAATCCCCTCTTAATAAGACGGCATAATTTGATTTATAAACACTTTGAGAATCTAAGTAATAATCTAAATAATCAATTATATGTTGATTAACATTGATTTTTTCTTGTCGGTGCCCCATGGAAATCTCTTAATTTAGTTTAAAAAAATTTAGGAGATTATACCTTAGATTGGGTTATTTGGCATTGAGAAAAGGGGTGAATGATAAAGTTATAGCGGTAAGATTTTGATCAAAATTTGCAAATTATAAAATCTTATCAATACTTTCTACTGGTTTCATTGTTTCCCAACTACGGCAAGATGGGCAAAGCCAATTTAAGTGGAAACTCTTATAACCACAACTCAAGCAATGGTATTTTTCTCTTTGAGAGATACTAATATCTACCATTTTATCAAGTAAAATTAGACTCTTTTTACCATTTCCTTCCGCTTCTTCTATTTGATATTGAATAAAACGTTGGAACGTGAGTATATTAGGATATTGACTAACTTGTTGATAAAGCTTCGATTTTGCGGGAATAATCCCTTCTTTATTTTCGATCAATTTAATTAGTGCTAAATCAATAATACTATTATGTTTTATCTCATTTGCACGATATAAAAAAGATTCAAAACGGTCAAGATCATTTAACGCAATATAACACTGCTCTATTTTATCTAAAACTTCACTAATATAAGTCGGATCTTGTTCAATAATTTTCTTAAAACGAATCAATGCAGCTTCATAGTTTTTAATAGAAAAATAATAATCGCCAAGTAGAATAGACGCTCTTGTACAATTAGGATTAACCGTAAGTGCTTTATGTAGTAAGTCTAAATAAGGTTTTTGCGATGAATTTAGCACATTACTATATTCACAATAATAATGTGATAGTGGAATTGTATCGGATTGAGGGGTTAATTTAAGCAACTTTTCACCGATATTGATTGCTTTCTCCCATTCTTTAGTACGTTGGTAAATATTCATTAACTGAGTTAATGAATGAATTGCAAACTCAGGTTCATCAAGCAACATAATATAATAATTTTCTGCTCGATCATAAAAACCCGCTTTCATAAAATCTTTAGCAATTTGTTGCTTAACTAGTAACTTTTGCTCAATAGAATAGTTAGGATTTTCATCTAATTTTTGATGGATAAATAACGCTCTATCTACTTCACCTCGAGAGCGAAAAAGATTCCCTAATGTTAATTCTGCTTCAAATTCTGTTTCAAAATTAACAGAGTCGCTGTCTTCTTGCTCCTGTTTTTGAAGCATTGATAAGAAAAAATCGACGGCCTTCTCTTGCTGATTTGATAAAAGAAAGTTTAATCCCGTCATATAATCACGGGAAAACTTATTATTCTGGTTATCTTGTGCTTTTCTTGCACTACGTTGCCCCATATACCAACCATATAGTGCTGCAATAGGCAGTAATAGGAACAATAATTCAAGCATTTATTATGCCTTTGGTAAAGTCAATTCATCAATTTGTTTTGCTTGACGTTTTACTCTATGGTTTAAAGCAATATTCTTTACTCTTAATTTCAAATAGAAGAAACCAGTGATTAACCAGCCTAAAATCAAACCAAAACCAAATAAAATAGCAACTAAAGTTGAAAGACGTAGTTCATTTTTAGCAACAATGTAGTTAAATGTAATCATTTGATCGTTGTTTGCACCAATAGTTACGGTAACCAATACAATCGCTAAAATAACCACTATTCCAATAATATATTTCATCTTTAATTCTCCTATTAATTTTATATGATATTTGATCTATTTTAACGAAAATCCACTCGCTCTTTCAGATCTTTCCCTGCTTTAAAATGCGGTACATATTTTGCGGTAAGTTTTACGCTATCCCCTGTTTTTGGGTTTCTACCAATTCTTGGTTGGCGATAATGTAATGAAAAACTACCAAAACCTCTCACTTCAACTCGTTTTTTTTGTTCTAGTGATTGGCTCATTTGTTCTAGAATAAGCTTTACACTCATTTCTGTCATTTTTTGTGACAAATAAGGTGATTTATGGCTTAATAATTCTATAAGTTCTGACTTTGTCATTATTATTCTCCTCAACAAAAGAATGAAACGGATACAACTTAATGTATCCGTTTAAATGAACTAATTATTCACCTTTTGCTGCTGCAAATGCTTCTGCAAACGCATTAGGAACTTCAACAGTTTCTTGTTTGTTTACTTTAGCTAATGCTGCTGATTCTTCAGCTTCATCTTTTGCACGAACAGAAAGGTTAATTACACGTGCTTTACGGTCAACACCTGTAAATTTCGCTTCAATTTCACTACCTACAGTAATTACTGCTGTAATGTCATCAACGCGATCACTTGTTGCTTCATTAGCACGGATATAAGCTTCAACGCCACCTGCTAATGTAACTTTAACACCTTTAGCATCAACTTCAGCTACAGTACCTTTAACTACTGAACCACGTTTGTTTGTGTCAAGGAAGTTAGTGAAAGGATCTGATTCTAATTGTTTAATACCTAGTGAGATACGCTCTTTGATTGCATCAACTTGTAATACAACAGCTTCAACTTCATCACCTTTTTTGTAGTTACGAACAGCTTCTTCACCTGATACTTTCCAAGAAATGTCAGATAAGTGAACTAAACCATCGATACCACCTTCAAGGCCGATAAAGATACCGAAATCTGTGATAGATTTGATTTTACCTGAAACTTTATCGCCTTTAGCGTGAGTTTCTGCAAAGTGATCCCAAGGGTTCGCTTTACATTGTTTTAAGCCTAATGAAATACGACGACGTTCTTCATCAACTTCAAGTACCATTACTTCAACAGTATCGCCAACGCTTACAACTTTAGAAGGGTGGATATTTTTGTTTGTCCAATCCATTTCTGAAACGTGAACTAAACCTTCAACACCATCTAAAATTTCAACGAAACAGCCGTAGTCAGTTAAGTTAGTTACTTTACCAGTTAATTTGCTGTTTACTGGGTGATTTTCAGCGATAGCAACCCAAGGATCTTGACCTAATTGTTTTAAGCCTAAAGATACACGAGTACGTTCTTTGTCAAATTTTAATACTTTAACAGAAACTTCATCACCAACGTTTACAACTTCACTTGGGTGTTTAACACGTTTCCAAGCCATATCTGTGATATGTAATAAACCGTCAACGCCACCTAAATCAACGAATGCACCGTAGTCAGTTAAGTTTTTAACTGTACCTTTAACTTCTGCACCTTCTTCTAAGCTTGCTAATACCGCTTCACGGTCAGCACTGCTTACAGATTCGATAACTGCACGACGAGATACAACAACGTTGTTACGTTTTTGATCAAGTTTGATTACTTTTAATTCTAATTCTTGACCTTCAAGGTTAATGTCACGTACTGGACGAACATCAACTAATGAACCTGGTAAGAATGCACGAACACCGTCTAGCTCAACAGTGAAACCACCTTTAACTTTACCGTTAACTAAACCAGTTACAGATTCTTGTGCTTCGAATGCTTTTTCTAATGCGATCCACGCTTCGTTGCGTTTAGCGTCACCACGAGAAACGATAGTTTCACCGTTACCGTCTTCAACAGCTTTAAGCACTACATCAACTTCATCACCTACTTGAACTTCTAATTCGCCTTGAGCGTTAATAAATTCTTCAGCAGGTACTGCAGATTCTGATTTTAAACCAGCGTCTACTAAAACAAAGCCTTTTTGGATTGCAACAACAGTTCCTTTAACAACATCACCTAATTTAGGTTCTGTTCCAGCTTGTAGTGATTCTTCAAATAATTGAGCGAAAGATTGAGTCATAATAAAATCTTCTTAAATAAAAACATCCACTTTGCTTCCTGCGAAATGGGGTTGATAATAAAAGTCCAGCATTCCCTTGCCAAACAAAACGCGTCTTCTAGAGTAAATTCTAGCAGACGTTATATTTTAACCGTTTTTTGAATATAATCCAATGCTTGTTTGATAACTTCTTCAATAGATAAATTCGTTGAATCTAACAATAATGCATCAGAGGCTGGAACAAGCGGAGCAACCGCACGATTGCGATCACGATCATCTCGTTCTTTAATTTCAGCTAAAATTTTGTCAAAATTAGCATTAAATCCTTTGCTTTGCAACTGATTAACGCGTCTTTTTGCACGTTCTTCTGCACTTGCATCTAAAAATAACTTCACTTGAGCGTCAGGAAAAACAACAGTTCCCATATCTCGTCCATCCGCAATTAAGCCTTTTTCAGTGCTAAAATCACGCTGACGTTGTAATAATGCAGCACGAACCTTAGGAAAAGCTGCCACTTTTGAGGCATTTTGCCCTGCTTCAGCAGTGCGAATCTGGTCACCTACATTTTCACCGTTTAAAATTACATTTACTTCATCATTTTGCGGGATAAACTGAATATCAAGATTTTCAGCTAAATCAGATAATGCCTGTTCATCATCAAAGGCTACGTTACTTTTTAAGGCTGCTAATGCTAAAATACGATATACTGCACCAGAATCCAATAAATCAAAATTTAATTGTTTTGCAAGGGCATAGCATAACGTCCCTTTACCTGCACCACTTGGGCCATCGACGGTAATTACTCTATTTTTGTTTTTTATCATTGATCTTTATTCCTAATTTTTTGTAAATTTTACTATAAAAATGACCGCTTATTTTATTTCTGGAAATTCACCAATAGTTACATTTAAGAGAATTTCTTTGCCTTGTCTCAGTACTAACACTTTAACATTGGTATCAGGTTTCATATCAGCAATAGCCCCCATTATTTGACGAGGTGTTTCTGCTTCAATATCCCCTATTTGTAAAATAACATCATTTGTTTTAACCCCTGCTCTTGCCGCTGGCCCATTTTCGGAAACAGACGTAACCACGACACCTCGATCTCCAACACCAAGTTGTTTAGCAGAATAAAATAATTCTGTGCCCACGCCAAAATAACCACGAATCACTCGTCCATCACGAATAATTTTTGTCATCACTTTATTAGCAAGACTAATTGGAATTGCAAAATTTAATCCTTCTGCAATATCACTCGCATTTTTACCTAAACTTAGTGTGTTGATTCCTATCAACTCACCTGCTGTGTTAATTAACGCACCACCTGAATTTCCTTTATTGATAGAGGCATCAATTTGAATAAAATTTTGTCGTCCACCTTCAGAAAGTGCATTGCGTTCTGTGGCACTAACTATTCCCTGCGTAATACTCTGTCCAAGATTGAATGGATTACCAATGGCTAAAACGACATCGCCAATTTGATAAGGACGGTGAGGGTTTTGAGGAATCGTCGGTAAATTTTCTGCATCAATACTAAGCACTGCCAAATCAGTTAAAATATCCGAACCAACCAATGTTGCCTCATAAATTGTGCCTGATTGTAACGCAACAATAATTTGATCTGCATTATCAATAACATGTCTATTTGTTAAAATATATCCCGATGATGTCATTATTACACCCGATCCTAAGCTACTAACTTGTAGCCCATTATTATCAGATGCAAGATCAAAAGATTGATTATAAATATTAACAACTGCTGGTGCGGCAATTTTAACTGCGTGGTGATAAGAAACTATTTTTGTATTCTGATTAAAATTTAATTTATTATTAACCTGTGGTGCAACAAAAAGAATTAAAATTGCACAAAACACACCAAATCCTACCGCTTGTAATATTTTCTTTACCATACTCTCTATCCTACTAATAATCCATCGACTATTATAGCAACTCAATATGAAGATTACAGCGTTATTTTAAATGTTTTAGGTACTCTTCTGCCCCTAAATTATAAATTTGATGAATAATCCAACGTTGTTTATTTCGCATCATTTTTCTCGGATTATTTACTTTGAAAATTAAGGGATTAGGCAGCGATGCTGCTAACAGTGATGCCTCACGCATTGTTAATTGGCTTGCGTGTTTTTTAAAAAAATATTGTGAGGCAGCTTCTACACCAAAAATACCTTTGCCAAATTCAGCAATATTCAAATAGACTTCTAAAATACGAGCCTTACTCCAAATGGCTTCCACTCCAAGCGTTAAAGGCAATTCTATTCCTTTACGAAGCCAAGAGCGTGAAGAACACAAATACAAGTTTTTAACCATTTGTTGTGAAATAGTTGAAGCACCTCGTGTTTTTCTAGAGCTTAGATTATGTTCTATTGCGGTTTCTATTGCTTGTAGATCAATTCCAAAATGATCCTTAAACTTTTGATCTTCCGCTGCAATGACTGCCATTTGCATTTTCCACGAAATTTTATCCAGACTAACCCATTGATATTGAATAGAATAATTTTTTTGTTGCCATAGTGAAGTGGCTTTTTTCTCTATCATATAGGCAGAATAAGGAACTGGCACGATAGAAAAAATCAATGTCAGTAGCAAGAAAAAAACAAAGATTCGACTAAATAAAAACCAAAGTATTTTTTTAATCGAACCTATTTTTCTAGGAATGAAGAAGCAGAACAATAAAGTAACAGCCTTTTTAAATTTAGCTTTTATCATTCAATTTATTATTAGCCCATTCCAACATTTCTGGGTTCACTGTTTTTAACATATTTGAACCACGCGTAACCGTTGCAATACTGGTGTTTAACACTTTTTGAATATCACGTTGTGATAAATTCTTTTCCAAAAGTAAGCGGATTACCTGTACTCTTAATCCTAATGAATTACGCTCTTCAATAGTTAAAAGCATTGATAATACTTCTTCTAGTTTATCCTCAATAACAGCTTGTTTTAATAAATCCATAAACTTTTGCCAAGCTTGTGGATCTTTTAATGCAAAAAATTCTTTCATTGTCGTTAATTTCTATTATTTTTTAATTCGCTGATCATCAATTTCAGCCCCCTCTGGCACAGTAAACTTAAATACATCTTTATCTACTTGGTTTGAGATATTTTTCAATAAATAAAGGTTACTCTGCCCCGTTTTTTCAATTGTACTAAATCCTTTTAAGACGCCATTTTTTGTTATTCTAATATCAAATTGTTCAATACCACTGTGCTTAGAAAGCGGTTTTAAAACAAAATTATCCATTTCTTGGGTAACGTCATATTGTTTCCAATTTTTTGGTTCATTATTTGTTAATAATACAAAAGGCGTATCCGTGACCACATTTTCTAACCAATTCACTGTGACTTGAGAAACAAAAGGATCATAAAACCATAAATTTTTACCGTCCGAAATAATCTCATTCTCTTGCGGTGTTTTTACATCCATTTTAAATAAATTTGGACGCTTCACTTGGAATGTTCCTTCACCTTCCTGAATGATATTACCTTTTACAGAACGGACAATTTGTGAAAAATCGGCTTTGTATTGTGATACTAAACTCAAACGTTTTTGTAATTCAGTTTCAGCTTGCGTATTTGCAAATACAACCCCTGTGAATAATGCTAATTTTAGCACAGAAAATATTTTAATAAATGAATTGTTCAATTTTTATCTCCTTAATAAGTGATTTCCCTTTGATTATCTTAAACGTGAATAGTTCATTATTCATTTGTGAAAATAGGCGTTGATTGTATCTGTTGTAATTGCTTATTTCCCTGAAAATTCAATGGATAATAGCATGCAAATTCACGTTGTTTGATACGATGCAATGGTGGTTTTACAATACATTGTTTTTGTGCAAAAGGACAACGTCGTCCCATTCTACACCCTGCATAAATATGACTTAATGTTGGCGTTGCACCTTTTAAAGAATTTAATTTTCCTTTAAAAGGTAATGGTTGTGAAAAATCAGGCACACTATGCAATAAAGCCGAAGTATAAGGATGATAAGGATTCGCCATTACTTGCTCCTTAGCACCAATTTCCACATTTTGACCACAATACAAGATATTAAAGGAATCCACCCATTTATGTATACCTAAAATATCATTACTTGCTAATAAAATTGAAGTGCCTAAATTTTTATTCATACTCGATAACAAACGATAAATTTGAAGCTCTGTTGTCGGTTCCATCATCGTCGTTGGTTCATCAGCAACCAATAAACGAGGTTTATTTGCCACCGCCATCGCAATCATCACTTTTTGGGCTTCACCATTGGTCAAATCTATCGGATAACTGTTCATTATACTGTTATGATCTTTAATACCAACTCGATGTAATAACTCAATCGCTTTTTTCTTTTTCCAGCCAATATACTTCCACCATTTTCCAGTAAAACGAATACAACGAATCAGCTGTTTTCCAATGGTTTCGCTTGGATCTAAACTTTCACGAGGTTTTTGTAAAATCATTGAAATATCATCTTTAATCAACTTTCTGCGTTGATAACGAGATAATTTCAAAAGTTCCACATTATCAAAACGAAAACGATCCGCTTTAATAATCCAGTCGTCCCTTTCCATTCCACAAATTACTTTAATAATCAAACTCTTACCTGAGCCTGATTCACCCACTAGACCACAAATCTCGCCTTTTTCTAAGGTTAAATTGACGTTGTCAATCATTCTGACATAACCATTAGGCGTTTTAAGATCTATGGTTAAGTGACGAATATCTAATAATGCCATAAATAATTCAACCTCAATCTAGTAACGGTAATTTTCCAACACACGAATAATGCCATTACTCAGCATTCTCACGATTAAAATAACCATTACAATAGTAATCCCCGGTAAAAAGACCGTCCAAGGTGCAATATAAACTAACTCTATTGAATCCCTGATCATCGCACCCCATTCTGGTGTTGGATATTGAGCACCTAATGAAATAAAACTTAACGCACTAATATCCAAAATCGCTAATACAAAAATATGAGATAACTCTTTAACTGCAATCGCCGTCAAATTTGGCAGTACAACTAACTTAACCAAATCCCAACGTGTTGCACCGTCCAATCGCAATGTAACCACATATTCTTTTTTCAATTCTTGTTGAGTCAACAAATAAATTTTATGAATAAAATGAGGCAACATCGCTAAAAATATCGCCAGCATTGCATTAACTAAACTTGCCTCTAATAAAATTGCAATAATAATAGCAATCAGTAATGTTGGAGTAACTAAAAACGTATCAAATAAGTGGTTTACGATAGAAAAATAAGAATGTGCTTTAGTACCCGCCAACACACCAATTATGCCGCCAATAATCGCAATTGCAAAAGTAATCAGTAATGCTGAACCAGCTGTATAATAAAAGCCATATAAAATTCGGCTAAAAATATCACGTCCAAGATCATCCGTACCAAAAAAATGTTGCACTTGCCCCACAGTACTCCACGACGGTGGCAATAATTCCAATCCAACAAATTGTTCGTGAGCGGAGTAAGGAGCAATTAAATAACCAAAAAAAATTAAAAAAAGTAAAATCAGAAAAAGATACACGCTAATTAAAGCCATAATATCTTTTCTTAAACTTTTCCAAAAATTAGCAATGTATGCCATTTCTCTAAATTGTTCTAAATTTTTATCTAACATACCATTCTTTCTTATTTGAAGGATCTAACAAGGTTGTAATGAAACTTGCCAAAATATCTACAATCAATACAAAAACACCAATTACAATAACTCCAACAGAGACAGCATTATAATCTTGTACCGCCACAGCATTGATTAACCAGCGACCAATTCCTCCCCAACTTACAACATTTTCAACTAACATCGCAAATGCGAAAATCAACGTAATATTACGGGCAAATTGTGGAATAATCGGTGGAAGTGTATTACACACAATATGACGTCGCCAAATTTTAAAACCTGACCAACCTCGAATTTGAGCAACCTGCACGTAATTCTGCTTCATCACAAAGTTAGCTTGCTCATTAGTCATTCTCATTACCTCTAAGGTCGCGGGGATCGCGAGAATCAAGGTCGGTAACGCAAGGTGGTGTGCCAAACTCTGCGTAATTTTTAATTTATATTCTATATCCACATCCACTAAAAACATATCTAATAATTTAAAATGGGTAATAGTTGGAATTTCATAAATAGGATGAATTTCGCCTACCGCTGCAACTTCCCATTGGTTTATCGATGCATAATAAAGCAATACAATTGCCAACCAAAATACAGGAAGGGCCAAGCTTAACGATCCTAACATTGTAAGAAACTTACCAATAACATTGCGTGTATTATAAGAAGCGAGAAAACCTAATGGAATCCCAAATAATAAAGAGAGTAACGTTGTTGAAATACATAAAGAAAGTGTAGCAGGAAAAACACGTAGAATTTGATTAAACAACGGCTCTCCTGATGTATAGCTCACACCAAAATCACCTTGTAATAAAGATTGTAAATAGTGCCAGTAAGATAGTAGGCTATCATCATAAATTAAAAGATTAAGAGGATCTTTTAATAAAATATAATAGCTCATTATTGATAAAATCAATAAAGTTACAATAATCCAAAATAATTTGCGAATTAAAACAAATAACATATTTTTCTTCTATTTCTGTTTCGATAAAACTAATTCTAATTGTGATAAATTTACTCGTCCAAAAGGTGTTATTTTCACATTTTTGACTCTATCGCTCACAACTAAAACACGATTAACATTCACTAAAGGTAAAATAGGCAACACTTCGCGTAATCGTTTTTCTATAACTTGATATAACTTAGCTCGTTGCTTACTATCCTCATTGGTTCTTGCTTGAAGCAATAACGAATCTAATTCCGTATCACACCAATTCGCTAAATTAGTGATCGAAAACTGCGAACGACAACCTAAAATTGCAGATAAAAAGTTATCTGGATCATAATTATTCGCTAACCAACCCGTCAAAATCATATCATAATCCGCTGTACGGTTATCCAATTGCTGAACCAAAAATGCACGGTTTACTTGACGAATATCAACACTTATTCCTACTTTAGCCAAATCATATTTTATCAACTCAGCCATTTTTAATGGATGTAAATTATAAACGTGCTTTTCATCCAATACCCAAAGTTTCAAAGAAGCGGTCATATTTTTTTCATTTTTTGCAAAATCAGAATAGTTAGTATTCCGCTCACGTTGTTCCACTAATTTATCTGAAAATAATGCTGCGGGTAATATATTATTTGTCACACGAGCCGTTCCATAGAATAACTGACGGTTTAAACGATCACGATCTATCGCATTCACTATCGTCTGACGTAGTGTAATATCGTTCATTTTCTCGCTTTGAAAATTAAATGCTAAAAATGAAAGATTCGCCCCTTCTGTATTGATAATATCCCCATCTAAAATAGATGATAGCTGGCTTGGCTCAGGAAAAGCAGAAATATCACACTCTTTATTTAAGAATTTAGCCATTCTTCCCGTACTACTGGTTGAAAAATCAATCACTACATTTTCAATATTTGCTTTTTTACCCCAATAATTTTCATTTTTTTGTAAACGAACATAATTATTATGCACATAATTTTTGAGCTGATAAACACCTGTTCCGACAGGCAATGTATCAAGCTGTGCAAGATTATTATCTGCACTCAACTGCAAGGCATACTCTTTGGATAAAATAACTGCATATTGACTCGCAAGATGGGCAAGTAAAGAGGCATCCGGCTCAGTTAGGGTTATTTTTACAACATACTTAGAGGGTGCGGTGATACTCGAAATTTTACTTTTCAAGTTAATACTTTCAAAATAAGGAAAGTGCGTGCGTCTTGCCTTAGTTTGGAAAACATCATTATTATAATTTTTCTTTCTATATTTAGGTGTATCAAGGTTATTTAATTCAGGTAAATCAGCAGTTCGCCCCATCACTCGATTTAAAGAAAAAAGTACATCCTCCGCATTAAAATCACGACTTGGATTAAACCAATTTGTGGTATGAAATTGAACCTTTTTACGCAAATAAAATGTAATTTCTAAACCATCATCACTCACTTTATAACTTTTTGCTAAGGCTGGTTTTAAACGATTATTTTGAGAATCAAATTCAACCAATTTATCATAAATTTGCTCCGTGACGACATTCATATTCGTCCCCACATCTGCTTTTTGTGGATCAAATGAAAATCCCAACGAATTGGTACAATACACTAAACTTTTTGCTAATAATTTTTCAGGTATTCTCGGTGCCGCATTTAAGTGAAAACTTACCCCTAAAATTGCAAAAAATAAACATAATTTGACCGCTTGTTTTTTCATACTACCACTTTTCATTTAATTCTTTAAATTCATAAACTTATTACTAAGTTAAATTTTATCAAAATAGTTAATAAACATTCAATTTAAAACTTAAAATGTTCTATATTTAACCAACTTAATCAAACTTATTCACTTAATCTTTAATTAAGGGGTGGAATCATACTATTAAAATGCTAAAATGGAAACTTGTGTTTACAATTTTAGATAAGAGATGACTTAATAAAAAATCTTCTTTATCCCCATTAAATACAGGAATTATATAATGATCCAACTATCCGTTGCAAAATTTGGTGGCACAAGCGTTGCGAACTTTGAGGCAATGTCTGCTTGTGCCAATGTTATTGCCTCTGACAAAAATACCCGTGTTGTTATTCTTTCTGCCTCCGCAGGAATTACGGACTTTTTAGTTGAACTTGCTGCTGGATGCGAACTTTCCCAACGTAAAATTATTCTAGATAAAGTTTGCCAAATCCAATATAACATCATCAATCAATTACAGTCTCCAGACGCCGTTCTAAATCAAATTGAATTATTACTCAAACACATTGAAAGCCTTGCTGAATCAGCGAGCCTTGCAACATCTCCAGCTTTAACAGATGAACTAATAAGCCACGGTGAAATGATGTCTACCCTCATATTCACACAGCTTCTAAAAGAACAAAACATTCCTGCTGTTTGGGTAGATGTTCGAGAAATTGTAGCAACAAATGATTGCTATGGAAAAGCATCTCCTGATGATATAAAAACAAAAAAACAAGCTCAGCAAATTATTCTCCCTCTTATTCAAGAGCAAAAAGTTGTTATCACACAAGGCTTTATTGGACGAGATCCAAATGGTAAAACCACAACGTTAGGACGTGGTGGGAGTGACTACTCAGCAGCTCTACTTGCTGAAGTATTAGACGCAAAAGATGTACTAATTTGGACGGACGTTGCAGGTATTTATACCACCGATCCGCGTGTAGTAAAAGATGCTAAACGCATTGAAACAATCAGCTTTAATGAAGCAGCAGAAATGGCAACATTTGGAGCAAAAGTATTACACCCAGCTACTTTATTACCCGCCGTTCGTAGTAATATTCCCGTATTTGTTGGCTCAAGTAAAGCACCTGAACAAGGTGGAACTTGGGTAACCAAAGATCCGCAACCGCGCCCAACATTCCGAGCAATTGCACTACGCCGTAATCAAACCTTAGTGACCTTATCAAGTTTAGGTATGTTCCACGCCAAAGGATTTTTGGCAAATATCTTTAATGTACTAGAAAAACATAAAATTTCTGTCGATGTGATTACAACTTCTGAAATCAGTGTTGCTTTAACCTTAGATAAAAAAGGGTCAACATCACAGAGTGAAATTTTATCAAAATCAGTAATTGATGAACTGAGCCAATATTGTCGAGTTCAAATTGAAAAACAACTGGCGTTAATCGCCATCGTTGGCAATAGCTTACATACCAAAAAAGGTATTGCTAAAGATCTCTTTAACGAGTTAGAAAATTATAATATTCGTCTGATTAGTTATGGGGCAAGTACCAATAATATTTGTATGTTAGTAAACGATGATGAAGTGGATCATATTGTAAAAGGCTTACATTATTCCCTTTTTAAATCGTAAGCTAGTCATAGAAAACAATTAAGGGCAAATAAAAATTTGCCCTTAACTTCTTCTAATGTAAATTATTACATCCACGCATTATTACGAATAACCCCAACGGCTAAACCTTCAATCTCAATATATTGAGTGCTAGGATCAACGACAATAACATCTAACTCATCATTTTCTGGATGTAAATAAATCATTTTGCCTTTCTTTTCAAGACGTTTCACTGTCACTTCATCATCAATTCGAGCAACCACAACTTGCCCATTACGAACAGCACTGGTTTTATGAACAGCTAAAAGATCACCATCTAAAATCCCTACATTGATCATTGAATTCCCATTTACTCTTAAAAGATAATCTGCATTTGGTGAAAACATTGCTCCGTCAATTGGATAGTGATTTTCAATATTTTCAATGGCTAAAATAGGTTCTCCTGCTGCTACTTGTCCCACTAAAGGTAAACCCTCTTCCTGCTCTTCTTCTACAACTAATAATTTAATTCCTCTAGACGTACCAGATAAAATTTCAATATAGCCTTTACGAGCAAGAGCTTTTAAATGCTCCTCTGCTGCATTAGGGGATTTAAAACCAATTTCACGGGCAATTTCTACGCGTGTTGGTGGCATACCAGTTTCTTCAATTTGAGATTTTACAAAATCAAAAATTTGTTGTTGACGTTGAGTTAAAGGTTGATGTTGCATAAAAATCTCTCCTACCTGTTTTTATATACAGAAAATCATTGGCATTATATACAGTATGAAGATATTTGCAACTAAGAATTTAAAGATAAAAATAAATTTTTATGTTATGATTGCGTTGTTTTATTTCCACTTATATCAAGGATTTATACATGTCTAAATTACGTTGTTTTTATCATAAGATATTGCGTCTTCCTCTTTCTTTAATGGTAAAATCTCGCACTATTCCTCAGAATCCAGCCAATGAATTAGGATTAGACTTAACACAATCAATAATTTATGTTCTGCCTTATAGCTCACAAACAGATGTTTTGATTTTACAAAAACACTGTCAAAAATTAGGGCTACCAGATCCACTAGAAACCAACAATATTAACGGTCAACAATTACCTCGTTTTGTTTTCTTAGAGCAAAATCATTGCTTATTTAAACCAAAAGAAGCCAATAAAGCACAGGCTATCTTCAATCAATATTTAAGTTTACACCGAGATGATAAAAGCTTAAATGTGCAAGTCATCCCTGTTTCCGTACTTTGGGGACGTGCACCAGGTAAAGAAAACAGTGCAAAACTACGTTCTTTGGGCTTTTTCCAACGTTTAATTGCAATGATTTGGTTTGGACGTGATAATTTTGTCCGTTTCTCCCAAGCGGTTTCATTACGCTATATGGCAGATGAACACGGCTCAGATACTAAAATTGCGCATAAACTGTCTCGTGTGGCAAAAATGCACTTTTCAAAACAACGCTACTCGGCAACAGGTCCACAATTACCGAACCGCCAAGCAATGTTTAATAAATTACTACAAACACCAAGCATTTTAGCTGCGATTGAAGAAGAGGCAAAAAAACCAAAAAGCTCGCCTGAAAAAGCACGCAAAGAAGCAGAAAAAATGATGAATGAGATTGCAGCAAAAGTAAACCATAATAGTTTGCGTGTTGCCGATCGTTCATTAAGCTGGCTTTGGAATAAGCTTTATCAAGGTATTACTGTTGAAAATGCGGATCGAGTGCGTAAATTAGCCTTAGAAGGACACGAAATTGTGTATGTACCTTGCCACCGTAGCCATATGGATTACTTATTACTTTCTTATTTGCTCTACCACGAAGGTTTAGTACCACCACATATCGCCGCAGGTATTAACTTAAACTTCTGGCCAGCAGGTCCATTATTTAGAAGTTGGGGGGCATTCTTTATTCGCCGTACCTTTAATGGTAATCGTCTTTATTCAACCATTTTCCGTGAATATTTAGCAGAATTGTTCCATAGAGGCTATTCTGTTGAATACTTTATTGAAGGCGGTCGTTCTCGTACTGGTCGTTTACTTTCACCAAAAACAGGTATGATGGCAATGACACTACGAGCGGTGCAAGGTGCAACTCGCCCAATTTCTATCGTGCCAGTACATATTGGCTACGAACACGTTTTAGAAGTGGATACTTATGCCAAAGAATTGCGTGGTGCGAAAAAAGAGAAAGAAAATGCCGCACTGGTATTTAGAGTTATTAAAAAATTAAGTAATCTTGGACAAGGTTTTGTAAACTTTGGCGAACCAATTCAACTTAATCATTACCTAAATGATCACTATCCTCAATGGAAAGAAGAATTTGGGCACGAACGCCCACAATGGTTTAACAATGCGGTAGGTGATGTGGCCAATTTAGTGATGGTGCATATTAACAATGCCGCTACCGTTAATTCAAAAAATTTAATCGGAACGGCTCTACTCAACTCTCGCCAACGTTCTTTAACCAAAGAGCAGTTACTTGAACAAGTAGAAAGTTACTTGCAATTATTAAGAAATGTCACTTATGCAACGGACGTCACCCTACCAACTGAAAATGCAGAACAGTTATTAGAACACGTTATCAGCTTACCACGTTCTGGCATTTTAGTTGAAAAAGACAGCTTCGGTGAAATCGTACGTCTTGATCGTGAATCCGCAATCTTAATGACTTATTATCGTAATAATATTCAGCATTTAATGGTGTTACCGTCTTTAATTGCGAATATTGTGTTACATCACGAGGCGGTATCTAAGGATTTAGTTTTCCAAACGATCAAACAGATTTATCCATTCTTGAAAGCAGAGTTATTTTTACATTTTGATGAAAATACGTTGGATACGTATATTGAAGGCATTATCAATGAACTCACACAACAAAATGTTATTAAAAATGAAAATGATATGCTACTGATTAGCCGCTCACAAGTTCGTACTTTACAACTTTATTCAGCTGGAATCAGAGAACAATTACAACGCTACTACATTAGTTTAAGCGTGCTAATTGAGCAATCTGAGCTCAGCCATAAAGAATTAGAGGCAAAAAGTTGCTCTATTGCACAACGTCTTTCTGTGCTACACGGTATCAATGCACCTGAATTCTTTGATAAAGCGTTATTCTCAACCTTTATTTCGAGCTTAAAAGCACAAGGCTATTTTGATAATGAAAATAAACCGAACATTGAAAAAGCCAAAGATACCATTACTTTACTGCAAAGTTTGATGTCCACTGAAATCCAATTTTCGATTCAAGGGGCAATGGCAAAATTAGATAATAATCTATAATGGAAAAATGCTCTCGCTTTTATGTGAGAGCATTTTATTTATAGAGGTTACATAAATTAACGACTCAACCTCAATAACCATTTGCTTTTTTATTTAATTCTATTTAAAATCAGCAATTCCGTGTCATAGCTGAATTAGAGATCGGCTATTGATGAATATTAACATTACTTATTAGGAGTAAAAAATATGTCTCTAAGTGCAGAAGCAAAAGCAAAAATCGTTGCAGAATTTGGTCGTGATGAAAAAGATACTGGTTCATCAGAAGTTCAAATCGCATTATTAACTGCTCAAATCAACCACTTACAAGGTCACTTTAAAGAACACAAAAAAGACCATCACGGTCGTCGTGGTTTATTAAAAATGGTTTCACGTCGTCGTAAACTTTTAGATTACTTAAAACGTACCGACCTAAAACTTTATTCTGAAACTATCGCACGTTTAGGTTTACGTCGCTAATTTCAATACCTAATACGAAGCGAGCTATTAAATGCTCGCTTTTTTTCTACCTATTTTTTCTATATTGGGAGTTTATTTTATGAAAAAGTGGATTTTAATTGGCTTAGTTGTGATCACAATTTTTGGTGGTATCACATTAAAAAATAGTTACAACGGCTTAGTCACAGCAGAAGAAGACATCAATTCAGTATGGGGAAATGTAGAATCGGCTTATCAACGTCGTGCAGATTTAATCCCAAATCTAGTAAATACTGTAAAAGGCCAAGCAAGCTTTGAAAAAGAAACTTTAACAGCTGTTATCGAAGCTCGTGCCAAAGCAACACAAACAACTATCGATCCAAGCAAAGCAACACCTGAGCAAATGGAAAAATTCCAACAAGCACAACAAGGTGTAAATTCAGCTCTTGCTCGTTTATTAGTGAGTGTAGAAAAATACCCAGAATTAAAAGCTCACGAAGGTTTTTTAAATCTACAAGCTCAACTTGAAGGTACTGAGAATCGTATCAATGTGGAACGTAATAATTTTAATAATGCTGTAAAAGAGTACAATAAAAAAGTACGCAGATTCCCAACTAAATTATTTGCAGCTTTATTTGGTTTTGAACCAAAACCACAATTTAAAGCAACTGCGGGTGCAGAAAATGCCCCAACGGTAAATTTCAACTAAAATCATAATACGATAAGCGGTTAAATTTTTTTAAAAATTTGCAAAATCATCAATAAATTTGACCGCTTACACTCGTCTTAATCAGGGCAAACCAAATGAAAATTTTCTCTTTTTTTAGTAAAAAATTACCTGTTGATACCCAACAAATTGAACACGCTATTACTCATCTAGAACAACTGACTTCTGCTGAATTACGCGTAGTTATTGAGCGTAAAGCAAAAACAACCTCAGCGATTGAGCGGGCAAACCAGCTCTTTAATGAGCTGAAAATGAATCAAACCGAACAACGCAATGCGGTACTTATTTACTTATCTTTCAAACCTCATTATGTTGCGGTGGTTGGTGATATTGGTATCCATCAAAAAGTAGGCGATGAATTTTGGCAAAATGTCTATGATGCAATGAAAAAACAATGCCAAAGAGGTCATTTTACCCAAGCAATTTGCAATGGCATTAAAGAAGTTGAAACACAACTTGCAATGCACTACCCTATCTTACCTAATGATATTGATGAGCTATCTAATGAGGTTATTATAAAATGATAAAACGTTTTCTTTTGCAATTCTCATTTGTAATTGCTTTATTGATAAGTTTATCCGCACAGGCAAATTATCCCGATGTACCAAAACCGTTTCGCTATGTATCTGATTATACGCAAACATTATCAATATCAGATCAACAACAACTAGAAAATGCCTTAGTGGAATACGGTAAAAAAACCAGTTCACAAATTGCTGTTGTAATGATACCAACAACGGGAGGACAAGATATTGCTAGTTACAGCTTTAATCTATTTAATAAATGGGGAATAGGACGCGAGAAAGAAAATAATGGTGTTTTGCTGTTAATTTCTAAGAACGATCACAAGCTTTTCATTGCTGTAGGACGTGGGCTAGAAGGCGCATTACCTGATGCTATCGCATCTACCATTATTCGTCATAATATCGCACCATTTTTTAAACAAAATAAATACGCACAAGGTATCGCCAGCGGACTCTCCGCAATTATTAAAGCAACACAAGGCGAGTATGCTCCTCCCAAGAAAGAAAAAGCAGATCCTTTTGATGGTTTATTTATTTTTTTAGGAATTGCCTTTGTCTTATTTGTGATTTTTAACCTTATTGGGCGTGATAATCACTATGTTAGCCCAAGTAATTTAGGCCATCTTGGCAATATTAGTTCAGCATCTCGTCATTCGGGTGGCTTCGGAAGTAGTTTTGGATCAGGTGGCGGATTTGGCTCTGGTGGCGGTTTCGGTGGTGGAAGTACTGGCGGTGGCGGTGCTGGTGGCAGTTGGTAATGGCTAGAAATAGAGGAAAAAAAGATGTACAATAATGCGTTACTTGAATTAACTCACGAGCAACAGCAACAAGCCGTTGAGGAAATTATGAAACTCGTTGCAACAGGTGTACCCCATAAGGAAGCCATTGTGATAATTGCAAAGAAACTACGTGAACAAACTAAAACCCCCAAAGATGGTGAATAATTATGAAAAAATCTAATTTAGTATCATTGATTTCTTGTATTTTGCTTTTTGCATCTAATACAAGCATAGCAGCCCCTAATTTTAAAGCATCTATTTTACAATATAATCCTAAATTAGGTGGTGTGGTTGAAAGTAAATCCAACATAATTTCTCTTTCTCAAAGAAATAAGCAAGTATGCTGGTTTAACACAGGCTTAAAACCAAATACGATTTATCATATCAAACAAACAATACTATCGCCTCGTGGAGGATTCTTTTCTATACCAGCAGGTATCACTCTTGCGAATGAAGAGAAAACCAGACACGCCATAGTTTCAACTAATAAAGCATCCGCAGACGGAATCGTCAGTATGTGCTGGGCCTTTGCTACAGACACCGATCCTGTTGGCGAATATTCATTGCAAGTGAAAGTAAACCAAGACGAGTACCCTGCTCTTAAATTTACACTCGTCCAATAATTAAAATTTTTAAAATACATTGAGGTTATAATGTCTAATTTTCCTTCTATTTCTGAGGTTTTATCAGAAAAAATTGCCGTTGGGGAAACGGTAACCGTTCGTGGTTGGGTTCGTACTCGCCGTGATTCAAAAGCTGGCTTGTCATTCTTAGCTATCTACGATGGATCTTGCTTTGATCCAATTCAAGCAATCGTCAATAATGATATCGAAAATTATCAACAAGAAGTCTTAAAATTAACGACTGGCTGTTCTGTTGAAGTAACAGGAACACTTGTAGAATCACCAGCACAAGGGCAAGCGGTTGAACTTCACGCAACACAAGTTAAAGTTGTTGGTTGGGTTGAAGATCCTGATACTTACCCAATGGCAGCGAAACGCCACTCAATTGAATATTTACGTGAAGTGGCTCACTTACGCCCACGTACAAATTTAATTGGTGCGGTTTCTCGTGTTCGTCACTGTTTAGCACAAGCTATTCATCGCTTCTTCCACGAAGAAGGTTTTTATTGGGTTGCGACTCCGTTAATTACGGCTTCTGACACCGAAGGTGCAGGCGAAATGTTCCGTGTATCAACCTTAGACTTAGAAAACCTACCACGTACTGAAAAAGGTGATATCAACTTTGGCGAAGATTTCTTCGGTAAAGAAGCATTCTTAACAGTATCAGGTCAATTAAATGCAGAAACCTATGCTTGCGCATTAAGTAAAGTTTATACTTTTGGCCCAACGTTCCGTGCGGAAAACTCAAACACGACTCGCCACTTGGCAGAATTCTGGATGGTTGAGCCAGAAGTCGCATTTGCTAACTTAGCAGATAACGCAAAATTGGCAGAAAAAATGTTGAAATATGTATTCAATGCTGTTTTAACAGAACGTGCTGACGATTTACAATTCTTCGCAAAACACATTGATAAAACTGTTGTTGAGCGTTTAGAAAACTTTGTAAATTCTGACTTTGCTCAAATTGATTATACGGATGCGATTGACGTGTTATTAAAATCAGGTAAAAAATTCGAGTTTGCTGTTGAGTGGGGAATCGACCTTTCTTCAGAACACGAACGTTACTTAGCAGAAGAATACTTTAAATCACCAGTAGTTGTGAAAAACTATCCAAAAGATATTAAAGCATTCTATATGCGTTTAAATGATGACGGTAAAACTGTTGCTGCAATGGACGTATTAGCACCAGGAATTGGCGAAATCATCGGTGGTTCACAGCGTGAAGAGCGTTTAGATGTATTAGATGCACGTATGGCTGAGATGGGCTTAAATCCAGAAGATTACTGGTGGTATCGTGACTTACGTAAATACGGTTCAGTGCCACATTCAGGCTTTGGATTAGGATTTGAACGTTTAATCGTTTATGTAACAGGGTTACAAAATATCCGTGATGTAATTCCATTCCCTCGTGCACCACGCAACGCAAACTTCTAATTAGTATAATCCCTTTAACGAATTGTTAAGGGGATTTTTTATTTTTAAGGAGACAAAGATGGATGAAAATAACAATCTAACCGAACCAAATGACTCTCAACGCAATTTTATACTCGCTATTTATATTTTATTTGCTTTAAGCGTTGTATTTACTAGCGTAACCTCAGCCGTTGGTGCAATTTTGGCTTATCGAAAACGTGATGATGTGCGAGGTACTATTTATGAAACACATATCGCTTATCTACTAAGAACTTTTATTATCGCCTTGATCGGTATTATTTTAGGTATAATTTTATCCGCGATTGGCTTTGGGCTCATTATTATTGTATTAGTTGAAATATGGTATTTATTCCGTGTCGTAGTGGGTATTGTTAAGTTTGCTAAAAAACAACCCGTAACGCCAACGGGCTATTTTATGTAAAAAATTAAGCCGTTAGCTGATTCATCAAACTAGCGGCTTGCTTTCCTTATTCTCCACTACTCTTTCGGCACACCTCTTAACAGTGGAACATTATTCAGGTTACTCGTTGAAGTTTGAGCAGGTTTCATTTCAAAGAACATAATCAATGGTTTTGATATCTTCACTTTTTCATTTCGCCATAGACTACTCATTTTTACCAACTCCACATCATTCGGCAGATTTTTAATACCTTGTTGTAACACTTTAATGCTATTCTTACGAGGATGTCCAATCAAAATCGCTAGTCCATTTTTTTGAGCATAACGAACGGCTAAATCAAAGTGACGTTGCACATCCGCCAATGAATTATTATCATCTAAAAAAACATGTCTTTCTAACGTTGGAATATAAAAACTTTTCGCCGTTTGTGCTGCAACACTCTTGCTATTGGTTTTACTATCTAAAAAGAAAAGCTGTTCATTCGCCAAAATTTCCATAAAATAATTCATCAATTGTTGATCTGCTGTCGCTGCACTCCCCATATGATTATTTAAACCAATAGCATAAGGCACTCGCTTTCTCGCATAATCCATAATCTCTTGAATTTGTGGTTTTTCCATTCCCACTTCCAGTGCTTTATCTTCAATTTTAATCTTACTCAAAGGCTGCATCGGTTGATGAATTAGCACATCTCGTTGCTGTTCAAACGCTTTTTCTGCTCTTTCTGTTGCATAAGGAGATACTGGAATAATGGACACTGTCACTTCTTGTGGCATATCATAGATAGCATAATCTTCCTGACGATAGCCAACATCATCAATCACTATCGCTAATTTTGATGCACTCGCAAGCGGTGAAATAAATAATAAAATTTGCAAAATTCTTAAAAAATTTAACCGCTTATACTTCATCTTATTTTTATCCATTTTAATCATTTCCTATTTCACCCAACGTAATGGGTTCTTTGCTTGTCCTTTATAAGTAATACCAAAATAAAGTCCTGAATGAGATTGCCCTCCTGAATTTCCTACTTTAGCAATAATCATTCCTTTTCCTACTTTATCATTTTCTTTTACCAAGATGTCACTGTTATAACCATAAATAGACGAATAATTTTTACCGTGATCAATTACAACCACATTACCATAACCTGGCAACCAGTTTGCCAATACAACTCGTCCAGAAGTAATAGCTCGAACATTATCACCTGTTGATGCCTTAATCACTATCCCTTTCCAGCTATGTTCAGGATCAAATTTTTGTATAATCTTTCCATGAGTAGGCATAGCATATTGTCTTCTCGCTTTACCTAAACCGCTTCCCGCTCGTACTTGCTCAATTTCTTGGTTGGTTAGTTGCCCCTTACCCTGCTGCTCTTTTTCTGCTTTTAACTTAGCAAGCTCACGCTCTTCACGTCTTTGAGCTTCTTGATTCGCATTTGCAATGCTTTCTTGTAACGATTTTGCATTTTCCTTTAAAATTTCAAGATGGTTGGAATCTTTTTTAAGTGTTTTATTGATCGAAAAAATGGTCTGTTTTCTTTCTGACGTAATTTTTTCTAATTGCTGTTTTTGCGAAGTCTGTTCTGATATTTGACTCATCTTGTCAGAAATTTGTTTCGCCAACAAATCACGTTGCTTTGTTAATTTCTGTTGTGTATGACGAATATCATTGATTAAATCAATACGTGCTTGATTCATATGTTCATAATATTGAGCCATTCGGTCAGCTTCTTTTGCTTCTTTTGAAAGTAGCTTTTCAATCACTGACGGATTGATGCCTGAACGGTAGGCAGAATCTAGCTGCTCTCTTAAACGAGCTTTCTGTTTCTGCTCTTGCTTTTCAAGTTGTTCAATTTGCAGTTCTGTTTTCTTAATAGTTTGGCGAATTTCAGTCAGGCTTTTTTTTGTATTATGCAAGGCTTTAATAACCTCGCCCATTGCTTTCTCTTGATTTTTCAGCTGGCTCTGTAATTCATTACGCTGTTGTCTTTGTTTATAGATCTTATCTTGCTGTTGTCTAATCTTATGTCGAATACTAGAAAGATCACTTGCAACAAGAGGTTGAGTGAAAAGACCTTGTAAAAAAAACAAAAACATTAACAATTGAAAACATAACTTCACAAAAAATCCTTAAAATATAAAAGAAAGAGGCTTATTTTAATCTGTTCTTTGAGAAAAATCAGCTTTTCTTCAATAATTCAACTTTATATTTTAAAAATCCCTTATTTTTGTTGTAAAATAACAAAGTTTTTAATTTAGTATTAACAATAGGAGTTTTTTATGGAATTAGTATTTATCCGTCACGGTCTAAGTGAGTGGAATCAATTAAACCTTTTCACTGGTTGGCACGATGTTAATTTAGCAGAAAAAGGTGTGGAAGAAGCAAAAGAAGCTGGTCGCAAATTAAAAGCTGCTGGCTTTGAATTTGATATCGCATTCACTTCTGTTTTAAAACGTGCAATCAAAACTTGTAACTTTGTTTTAGAAGAGTCTGATCAATTGTTCGTACCACAAGTAAAATCTTGGCGTTTAAATGAGCGTCATTACGGTGGTTTACAAGGGTTAAACAAAAAAGAAGCAGCTGAAGAACACGGCGAAGAGCAAGTTCATATCTGGCGTCGTTCTTACGATGTTTTACCACCATTACAAGATCGTAACGATCCTAATTCAGCTCATAACGATCGTCGTTATGCTCACCTTCCACACGATGTGATCCCTGATGGTGAAAACTTAAAAGTAACTTTAGAGCGTGTATTACCATTCTGGGAAGATCAAATTGCACCAGCAATTTTGGCAGGTAAACGTGTTTTAGTTGCTGCACACGGTAACTCATTACGTGCATTAGCAAAACACATCGAAGGTATCTCTGATGAAGATATTATGGATTTAGAAATCCCAACAGGTCAGCCATTAGTTTATACTTTAGATGAAAACTTAAAAGTAGTAAGTAAACGCTACCTTTAATAAGTAATTAGAAATATGTTATGGGGTCGCCTTCGGGCGACCTTTTTTATTCCTTAAATTCCATTGAAAATCCCCCTTTTGTATAGTTATTAAATGAAATAACTTTTCTTGCTCAACTTTTTTTTAAAAAATAAACTTTTTTTGAAAAAATTGATAATTATCAAAATATAATAATTTATTTTATTCGCTGAAAAGTGTATCCTATACGAAAGATTTTACGTGCTTTAACTACAAAGCATAATTTCATCCACTCAATAACTAAAATAGGTTTATTATGTCTAATAAAAATTTAATTCTTATCCTTAACTGCGGCAGCTCTTCTTTAAAATTTGCTGTTCTTGATCCTGCGACAGGCGCTGAAACATTATCAGGTCTTGCAGAAGCATTTCATCTTGAAGATGCTCGCATTAAATGGAAGTTAAATGGTGAAAAAGGAAATGCTGATTTAGGTGCAGGTGCTGCACATACTCAAGCATTAGATTTTATTGCGAAAAATATTTTAACTGATGAATTAAAAGAAAGTATTGCTGCGATCGGTCACCGTATTGTTCACGGTGGTGAAAAATTCACTGAATCTGTAGTAATTACTGATGAAGTAATTAAAGGTATTGAAGAAGCTGTACAATTCGCACCTCTTCACAATCCAGCTCACTTAATCGGAATCAAAGAAGCATTCCGTATTTTCCCAGAATTAAAAGAGCGTAATGTCGCTGTATTTGATACGGCATTCCACCAAACAATGCCAGAAGAAGCCTATTTATATGCAATTCCTTATGCAATGTATAAAGAAAATGGCGTGCGTCGTTATGGTTTCCACGGAACAAGTCACTACTTTGTAAGCCGTGAAGCAGCAAAAGCATTAAATATTGCGGAAGATAAAATCAATGTAATCACTTGTCACTTAGGTAACGGTGCTTCAATCGCAGCTGTTCGTAACGGTAAATGTATCGATACTTCAATGGGCTTAACACCATTAGAAGGTTTAGTAATGGGTACACGTAGTGGTGACATCGATCCTGCAATTATGTTCTATATGCACGATAACTTAGGTATGTCAGTTGAAGAAATCAATGAATGTTTAACTAAAAAATCTGGTTTATTAGGTTTAACTGAAGTGACTAGCGACTGTCGTTATGCTGAAGATAACTATGAAACAGAAGCACCAGCTAAGCGTGCATTAGACGTATTCTGCTACAAATTAGCAAAATACATCGGTTCTTATATGGCAGTAATTGGCGATCGTTTAGATGCAATCGTATTTACTGGCGGTATCGGTGAAAACTCATCATTAGTACGTGAATTAACGTTAAACCATTTAAAATTATTCGGCTATCAAGTTGACGAAGAGAAAAACGTAGCTGCTCGTTTCGGTAAAGATGGTATCATTACTAAAGAAGGTACACCTGTATCTATCGTTCTTCCAACCAATGAAGAGCTTGTTATCGCACAAGATACAGCTAAGCTAACCGCATAATCAACATATTAAAACCTACCTAAAAGGTAGGTTTTTTCTTTTTATTGACCATAGGAATTTATATAATGTCTAGAACTATTATTCTTATCCCAACTAGTGCCGGTGTAGGTTTAACTAGTGTTAGCTTAGGTTTTGTTCACTCGCTTGAACAAAAAGGGGCTAAAGTTGGATTCTTAAAACCAATTTCACAGCCAGAAAATGGTAATGATGAATTAGATCGTTCAACTAATATTATTAGAACCTCACAAACAACAGAAGTAGGTATACCTATGATGTTGAGCCAAGCAGAAATGCTTATTGGTAAAAATCAAACTGATGTTCTATTAGAAAAAATTGTTGAACAACATCAAAAACTTGCTAACACGAATGAAGTTATCGTTGTTGAAGGGCTTATCCCAACTCGTCGTAGTGCTTATGCAAATAACATCAACTACGAAATTGCACAAACATTAGATGCAGAAATTATTTTAGTTGCAGCACCAGGTACTGATTCGCCAGCTCGCTTAAAAGAGCGTATTGATGTTGCAGCATCTGAATTCGGTGGACGTAATAATCCGAATTTATTAGGTGTAATCGTTAATAAATTTAATGCTCCAGTTGATGAAACAGGTAGAACACGTCCTGATTTAACAGAAATTTTCGACTCATTCCAACATGTAAACCGTAATGTGAATGTAAACGACCTTCACGTATTATTTGAAAAAAGTGATATAAAACTACTCGCTTGTGTTGAGTGGAAACCAGAGTTAATCGAAACTCGTGCCATTGATATCGCAAAACATTTAGGTGCATCAATTATTCATGAAGGTGAATTGCATAGTCGTCGTATTCGTGGGGTTACTTTCTGTGCAAGAAGCTTACCAAATATGATCGAACATATGAAAGCAGGATCATTATTAGTAACTTCAGCAGATCGTCCTGATGTTTTGATCGCTGCAGCTCTTTCGATTATGAATGGTGTTGAAATTGGTGCAATCTTACTAACTGGTGGATATAAATTAGATTTAGGTGTAAGAAATCTTTGTCAACAAGCTTTTGAAAAAGGCGTGCCAATTTTCCGAGTTGAAGGAAATACATGGCAAACTGCACTTAGCTTACAAAGTTTCAGCTTAGAAGTGCCTATTGATGATAAAGTACGTATTGAAAACACAAAACAATATGTATCTGAACAGCTTTCTAGCCACTTTATCACTGATATCACAAACGGCGCAGTACGTGAAAAACGTTTATCACCAGCAGCATTCCGCTATCAATTAACAGAATTTGCTCGTGCAGCGAAAAAACGTATTGTACTTCCTGAAGGTGATGAACCTCGTACGATTAAAGCTGCGGCTCTATGTGCTGAGCGTGGTATTGCTGACTGTATCCTTTTAGCCCCTGTTGCAGATGTTCAACGTGTAGCAGAAGCACAAGGCGTTCAGCTTGGAAAAGGTGTAACAATCATCGATCCTGCAACTATTCGTGAAAACTATGTTGAACGTTTAGTTGAATTACGTAAAAACAAAGGTATGACGGAAGTGGTTGCTCGTGAGCAATTATTAGATAACGTTGTACTTGGTACAATGATGTTAGAAGCGAACGAAGTTGATGGTTTAGTATCAGGTGCGGTTCACACAACAGCAAATACAATTCGCCCACCAATGCAAATCATCAAAACAGCACCAGGTAGCTCGATTGTTTCTTCAATCTTCTTTATGTTATTACCTGATCAAGTGCTTGTTTACGGTGACTGTGCGGTAAACCCAGATCCAAATGCAGAACAATTAGCAGAAATTGCGATTCAATCTGCTGAATCAGCAAAAGCATTTGGTGTTGAACCTCGTGTTGCGATGATTTCTTACTCAACAGGAACATCAGGTTCTGGTGCTGATGTTGAGAAAGTAAAAGAAGCAACTCGTATCGCACAAGAAAAACGTCCTGACTTAATCATTGACGGTCCATTACAATATGACGCAGCGATTATGGAAGATGTAGCTCGCTCAAAAGCACCAAATTCACCTGTTGCGGGTAAAGCAACTGTGTTCGTATTCCCTGACTTAAATACAGGTAATACAACCTATAAAGCTGTTCAACGTTCTGCGGATCTTGTTTCTATCGGTCCAATGCTACAAGGTATGCGTAAACCTGTGAATGACTTATCTCGTGGTGCATTAGTAGATGATATTGTTTATACAATCGCATTAACTGCAATTCAAGCAACTCAAAGCTAATATTTCATAGAAATTGATGTATAATGCCCTCACTTGTTGAGGGCTTTTTTATTTGTATTCTATATTTAAGCGGTCATATTTTTATCAAAATTTACAATTTTTATTATGAAATTCGATTCTTCTATCCATCAAAAACTTGCAATTTTCTCGCCTTATTTAACGCAAGAAATTACTATCTATGCTGACTGCTTTTCACAACATACTCAAACAGTGCAAGCCTTTGTTAATGAAATTGAACAAACTGCAACGATTCTGACCAAAATAAATCAAGACGATGTTGTTGAATTTTATGCTGATAAGCTAATCTTACAATTTAGAACGCTTCAAAAATCAGTTGAATTTCTAAAAAATAAGCCTAAATATACTGAAAATGCTCGCCCTGTATTTCAGTCATCTTATCGCTTTCCTAAAAATATTCACACGTTACGCCCAGCAAAACGCTTAGAAGAATATAGAAAAGCATTACGTCTATTAAATGATAAAATCAGTTGGATTATTGAGCAGCGATATAAGTCTCAAACGAATGAAGATAAAACCTATTGGCAAATTCAGCTACAAGAAACCGAATATCGTAAGCAACGCTGTGTAGATGCGATTGAAAAAACGGAAGAAGATCTTTCTAAAATGAGGTAATAAAAAAGCTTAATGAAATAGTCTATTCCATTAAGCTTTATCGTCATTTTTTAAGTTATAAATTAACTCTTTTTATATTTATTCTCATCAAATTCTGGCAGTGGTTTATGCTCACTTGCAATGAAACTATAAATTACTGGCAGAATAAATAACGTAAACAATGTTCCAATACCTAGTCCTGCAATAAGAACCATTCCTATACTAAAACGTGCAACGGCTCCTGCACCACCTGCTAAGAGTAATGGGAGTAAACCCGCTATCATTGCTGCGGTCGTCATTAAAATTGGACGTAAACGAATAGTTGCGGCATAAATAATCGCATTAAAACGAGATCTTCCATGTAATAACTGCTCTTCTTTAGCAACTTCACACATTAAAATACCATGTTTAGTAATTAGTCCAACTAGTGTGACTAAACCAACTTGAGAATAAATATTAAGTGTTGCTCCCTGAACTTTTGCAATACCAAGAATATTCATAACGAGCAATGCTCCACTGATCGCTAATGGCACAGAAACCATAATAACCATTGGATCTCGCCATGATTCAAATTGGATCGCTAATACAATGAAGATAATAACAATCGCTAAAGCAAAAGTCATCACCATCGCATTTCCCTCTTGCACATATTGACGTGCTTCAGAACGGAAATCATATTGATAGCCTTGTGGCAATGTTTTGTCTAGCTCTTCTTTTGCCCAATCTACTGCATCACCAATAGAGCCAACAGCTACACCACCTATCGTCGCTGCATTAAGCTGGTTCATTCGGTTAAGAGATTTTGGCGTTGTTGTTAATTCCATTTTTATAAATGAACCTAGTGGTACTGACTCTCCATTTTTTGCCGTGACATAATAGTTCATTAAATCTTGCGGATTCAAACGCTCTACTCTAGGCACTTGCGATACAATCGGGTATGCACGAGAATCTATATCTACTCGAGTAATCGTTGCACCAGAAAGAAAACTACCTAATGTCATTCCCACTTGTTGCATTGTAATACCATATGCACCCATTTTTTCACGGTCAAAGGTCATCTTCATCGTTGCTGTATCAAATTTTAAATCAAGGGTAACAAAGAAAAATTTACCTGATTTTTGTGCTTTTTCTAGAATACCTAATGCAACTTCAGATAATTTTTGATAGCTATTTGCTGATGTAATCACTAATGAGAATGGTAAACCGCTTTCTCCTGTCGATATTTCAGGGAAAGTGATCGCTGTTACATTCATTTCAGGAATTTTTTTACCAATTTGTCCGATAGTACCTTTCATTTCCATTATGCCACGAGAACGTTCATTCCAATCTTTTAACATAATTAACGATAATGCACTGTTTGCCCCAGAAAATCCTGAAATATTCATAATTCGATTCACTTCTGGCATCTCAGTTACTTCTTTTTCAAAAGGTTTTAATGCGGATTGAGTGTAATCTAAATTGGTATTAGAAGGCCCACTTGAAATTGCTGCTACAAAACCTTTATCTTCTGTTGGAGCAACTTCAGTAGAAAGTGAGCCAAACAAGAAAGGTAAACTAACAAAAATAGCCACAACAAAAAAGAGAACAAATCCACGAATAGACATCACTAAACTTAGCATACCCACATAACAAGCGGTCATTTTTTCTAAGGTTTTTTCAACTAATAGCTCAAAACGATTTGGCTCTGATTTTGCTTTTAAAATACTCCCTGACATCATTGGTGATAGTGTTAATGCCGTTACACCTGAAATCAATACAGCTCCAGCAAGGGTTAAAGCGAACTCTTTAAATAATGCCCCAGTGACACCTTCCATTAACGCCATTGGAGAATATACTGCACCAAGTGTAATTGTCATTGCAATAACAGGTAATGCTATTTCTCGTGTACCAATAATTGCCGCATCAAATGGATTCTTACCTTCTTTTATATGACGTTCAACATTTTCTAGCACAACGATCGCATCATCTACAACAAGCCCGATCGCAAGAATCAGAGCTAACAAGGTCAATAAATTGATAGAAAAACCAAACATTTGTAGAACAAATAGCACCCCAATCAATGAAATTGGAATAGTAATAATTGGTACAACCATTGCTCTTACAGAACCTAAGAAAAGGATAATGACAATCAAAACAATAACAACAGCTTCACCGATAGTATGAATAACTTCACTAATCGAATCGTTAATCGCAATGGTACTATCGTGTAAAATCTTACCTTGAATTGAACTCGGTAAATTACTTTGCATTTGCTTAAACATAGGGTAAATATTTTTAGCAACAGTTAATGGATTTGCTGTTGCTGCTGATTCTACTCCCATAACCACAACTTCTTTCCCATTTACTGTTGCTCTGGCTCTATCTGATGATTTTGCTAATTCAATGTTAGCTAGATCACGTAATTTCACCTGATTGCCATCTGACGTAGAAATAATGGTTAAATTCCCTAAACTTTCTACTGTTTTTGTTGTTGATTCAATTTTATTATTATAAACAGTATAATAACCATTCGTTGATCCTGCCGCTGTTTGCACATTATTCGCACTCAATGCTTGCATTACTGCCGCACCAGAAATATTGTGTGTTGCTAATTTTTGAGGATCAAGCCAAATCCGTAATCCAAAAGGTGTCGCACCAAAAATAGATACTTTTGATACACCATTTACAGTGAAGAATTGTGGTTTCACCACCCGTTCTAAATAATCCGTTACTTCAGTTGCACTTAATTCTTGTGAAGCAAACTGAATATACATTAACGTATCACCACCACCTGAGACACTAATCGCAGGATCATCAATACCACTTGGTAATTGTGAACGAATTGCATTCACTTTTGCTGACACATCCGATAATGCTGCATTCGGATCAGTATTTAACTTCATTTTTGCAGTCACTACTGTTGAATTTGGTGAACTGCTGGATGTAATGTAATCAATATTATTCGCCTGAGCCACTGCTTCTTCTATTTTAGAGGTTACAAAAGCTTGCATTAAGCTTGCATCTGCACCAGCATAATTGACACTGACATTCACAATAGTATTCGTCATTTCAGGATACTCTCGAACCTGTAGTTTCTGAATCGACTGCAAACCCAAAATAGTAATCAGTAAACTAATACAGATTGCCAAAACAGGACGCTTAATAAATATATCGGTAAATTTCATTTTACCTCCAACTATAAATTGCCGATAGTGGCTGGGGCTGTTTCACCGACACCATTCTTATCAGCTACCAAAACTAATACATTGTTAGATAATCGTTGGAAACCTCCACTTACAATTAAATCACCTGATTTTAAACCTTTATTTTGACGTAACTGTGCAAAATTACCGTTACGATCGACTGTTTTTACTTCTATTTGTTTTGCTCGATATACTCTGTCTACTTTTAAATCAGGATTCCGTGCTTGCATTTTTTCTACCATTACACGATCCTTATCAGATAAAGGTTGTAAAACATAAACCGTCTCACCATACATTGTATAAGTAACAGCGATTTGTGGCACAACGATTTGATTTTGCTCACTAGGTAGCTGAATATTTAAGTTTACAAACATACCTGAAAGTAATTTTTGTTGTCCTGATGTAATTAACGCTTCCATTTCAACTAAGCCTGTTGCCGTATTAACCGCAGGATCGATTGCTGAAATTTTTGCAGGGAAAGATTGATTTGGCAAAACATCTGTCGTTACAACAATATCTTGTCCCTGTTTTACTTCTGCTAAGGCGGTTTGAGATAAGTTAAACTGAACTTTCATCGCACTTTGATCTTCAACACGCACAATAGGTGTTCCCATATTGACATATTGCCCTTTATTAACTTTTACAATCCCAACCACTCCACTAAACGGTGCATAAATTTGACGACGTTTAATACTTGCTTTTAACGCCTCAATGTTAGCAACTAATTGATTATAGCTCGCTTTCATATTGTCATATTCAGCTTTTGAAACGCTCCCCGATTTAATCAAGGTTTGATAGCGTTGATAATTTTTCTTCACTTGTGGAAGCTGTGCTTCTGAAGCTCTCAAATTCGCTTTTTCAACTGAACTATCAATTTCGACTAACAACTGCCCTTTTTCCACTTGTTGACCAGACTTAATCAAAACATCTTTAATCACACCTGACATCTGAGCACTTAACATTGCACCTTGATTCGGACGGATCTTTCCGGTTGCTTTAATGCTTGGTACCCATTTTGTAGGTTCAATTTTCATTGCTGTAACCAAGCTAACCGCTTCTGGCATATGTTCAGCATATTCAGTCTTTTTCATTTTAATAAACTGCTGCATTCCCACAACGCCACCAAAAACCACTAATACAATAATCAATACTAAAATAAGTAAAAATTTCTTGCTTCGTGTTTTTTTTCTTTGTTTTATTTCCATAAATACTCCATAAAAATAGTAAAATTTAGATTGTAATCGCTTTCCAAGTTCGCTTCTTCACATCTTCTAACACACCATCATCATATTGTTTATTATCTACAATCTGTGAATAGGCAATACTTGTCGCAACTTGCAAAGTAAGTTCATAAATAATGTCTATCGGCAAATCGGCAATAACATTTTCTTTTTTTCCCTGAAAAACGAATAAATGATAAGGTAAATCTGGAATTTCAGAATAAGCACGACAAACCTCTCGGAACTGAGGTAGGGCTTCATATTGATGAATATTCATTACAGCATCAGGATACTTCTGTAAAAATCCCCAATGATTTGTCCAAAATTGATCATATTGTTCAATAATCGGTAATTTTGAATCGTAATTTTGTGAAAGACATTCATTATATTGCTGAAAAAGAAAATGAATAAGTTGATTTAATAAATCTTCTTTATCCTTAAAATACAAATAGATAGTTCCAACAGAAATACCCGCTTGTTTAGCAACTTTATGGGTAGAAACTTTTGATATTCCTTCTTTTGCAATCAATGTTTGTGTTGCCATCAAAACACGCCTAGCCATCTCAGAATAGGATTTTGAAAAATTAAGCATAAAAAAATGAAACTCTTATTGAATAGAAAACTGAACGAACGTTCATTTTACTGATTTTGAGAAAAAATGAAAGGAAAAAATAAAAAATCAGGCTAGACAATAAAATATCTAGCCTGATTAAAATAGGTTTTTATTCTTTATTCAACAATTAGAATAAAATTACTGTTGATCACCTAATAATACAGAATCTAACGCAATTTCAATCATATCGTTGAAAGTTAATTGACGTTCTTCTGCTGTTGTTTGTTCACCAGTACGGATATGGTCTGAAACAGTACAGATACAAAGTGCTTTTGCACCAAATTCTGCTGCAACACCGTAGATACCCGCAGCTTCCATTTCAACACCTAAAATGCCATATTTTTCCATTACATCAAACATTGAGAAATCTGGTGTATAGAATAAATCCGCAGAGAAAAGGTTACCCACTTTCGCTTTAACACCTTTTGCTTTTGCTGCTGCTACGGCATTTGCAGTCATATCAAAGTCAGCAATCGCTGCAAAATCGTGATCTTTAAAACGAATACGGTTTACTTTTGAATCTGTACAAGCACCCATACCGATAACAACATCACGTACTTTTACATCTTCACTTACTGCACCACAAGAACCAACACGGATAATTTTTTGAACACCGTATTCAGTGATTAACTCTTTTGCATAGATTGAGCAAGATGGGATACCCATACCGTGACCCATAACAGAGATTTTACGACCTTTATAAGTCCCCGTAAAACCTAACATATTACGAACATCAGTTACTTGAACAACGTCTTCTAAAAAAGTTTCAGCAATATATTTTGCACGAAGTGGATCACCAGGCATTAAAACTGTATCTGCGAATGCACCTTCTGGTGCGTTAATATGTGGAGTTGCCATTTTTATTTTCCTCATTAAGTTTGTTATAAAAAATTTAAGCGGTCATATTTTACTGTAAATTTACACTATTTTACAATCAATAACCTGTTACTGCTTGCTCTTCTGTTTCGTTTAATGTTGCTAACAAGTTTGCTAATAAACTTGATGCACCAAAACGGAAGTGGGTTGCATTTACCCAATCAGCACCAAGAATCTCTGCTGCTAAAGATAAATATTGTGCTGATTCTGCGGTTGTTTTTACACCACCCGCAGCTTTAAAGCCGACCTTATCCGCAACATTCAAATCACGAATAACTTCAATCATAATTCTAGCAGATTCTAAAGTTGCATTCACTGGCACTTTACCTGTTGATGTTTTAATAAAATCAGCACCCGCTTTGATTGAAATTTCACTTGCTTTACGAATCAATGCTTCTGTTTTCAATTCACCCGTTTCAATGATGACTTTAAGTGTCACATTTGCTTGCTCACAAACAGCTTTACATTGTTTCACCAATTCAAAACCAACGTCTTCATTACCAGCAATCAATGCTTTATATGGGAATACCACATCAACTTCATCTGCACCGTAAACGATCGCAGCTTTAGTCTCTGTAACCGCAATTTCAACATCATCATTGCCATGTGGGAAATTGGTTACTGTTGCAATTTTAACAGCATCTAATCCTAATGATTTTAATGCCTTACGAGCAACAGGAATAAAACGTGGATAAATACAAATAGCCGCAGGGCTACCAAATTCTGTTTTTGCCTGTTCACACAAAGCAATCACTTTTTCATCTGTATCATTATCATTTAAAGTCGTTAAATCCATTAAAGATAATGCTTGTTTTGCAATTTGTTTCTGACTCATTTTTTCTCCTTAACCATTTAAAATTTGAAACGCAATCGTTTCTCTAACGCTAAAATGACAAACACCACTGACTTGCAGTGGTGTTTTAATTAGTTATGCAAGAACCTAATTAAGCGACAATTGCACCACCAAGTCCGATAAATAGACCTGCAATTGTTGCACTCATTAAGTTAGATAATGATCCTGCTAATACTGCTTTCATACCTAAACGAGCAATATCACTACGACGATTTGGAGCCATTGTACCGATACCACCGATTAAAATTGCGATTGAGCTGAAGTTTGCGAAACCACAAAGTGCGAAGGTTACGATAGCAATAGTTTTATCTGTTAAGTGCACTGCTGATTCAGGTGCTAAGTATTTGATGAATTCTAAGTAACCTACGAATTCATTTACTACTAATTTAAGACCAATCATTTCACCCGCAATTGATGCTTCATTCCAAGGCACACCGATAACCCAAGCTAATGGTTTGAACACTAAACCAAAGATTAAGCTTAATGACCATTCTGGATGACCTACCCAGCCACCAATGCCACCAATCATACCATTGATCAATGCAATCAATGCCACGAATGCGATTAACATTGCACCTACGTTAGCTGCTAAACCTAAACCTGTACTTGCACCAGACGCTGCTGCTTCTAATACGTTTGCTGGTTTGTCTAAATCAACTTCTTCTAATTGATCTTTAAATTGTTCTGTTTGTGGAAGGATAATTTTAGCAAATAATAACCCACCTGGTGCAGCCATAAATGATGCAGCGATTAAGTAAGTTAGTGGAACACCCATTCCAGCATATGCAGCCATTACCGCACCTGCGATTGACGCTGTACCACCACTCATTACTGCAAATAACTCAGATTCAGTCATTTTGTTAACGAATGGTTTAACCACTAATGGTGCTTCTGTTTGACCAACGAAGATATTCGCTGCAGCTGACATAGATTCTGCTTGTGAAGTACCTAATGCTTTTTGTAATAAACCACCTAAAGCTTTAATTACAAGTTGCATAACGCCTACATAGTAAAGTACTGAAATCAATGCTGAGAAGAATACGATTGTTGGAAGTACACGGAATGCGAATACGAAACCGCCCCCGCCAAACACTTCAAACATTTTATCTGATACTAAGCCACCAAATAAGAAGTTAATCCCTTCGTTACCATAGTTGATAACGTGTTGAACACCGTTTGCTGTTGCACCTAATGCTTCACGACCAGCAGGAACATAAAGAATAAAGGCTCCCAAGCCGACCTGAATTGCTAGTGCACCAAAAACTGTGCGGAAATTGATTGCTTTTTTATTATTAGAAAATAAGAAAGCTATCGCTAACAGGACAAAAATCCCTAAAATGCTGTTTAATAGACCATTCATAGCCAAGACCTCATTAAGTAGTTAAGTTAAAGTTAAATTAAAAGTAAACGAATTTTACTGATTTTTTCATAAAAAATCACAACATATTATTAAAAAATGAGAACTACCTCACATTTTAATTACGAATTGATGTTTATTTAACAAATTTGTGAGAAATTTCAAATAATTCAATTCGCATATTGCCCCTTTTTTCCACAATATTATAAAATTGTGGAAAACTAAAAGTCACCTTCTGTGCCTTCTTCTCTGCATAAATTGCATTGATTAAGCGTACTTTCTTATTTTTACTGCCTATACAGTTTAAATAAGCTTCAAGGTGATTTTTTTCATCTAATACATAGACATTAAATTTCTCATTTTCTTGATCCTCAAAAAAGAATTGAACAAAACCTTCAACCGCAAAATGCCCTATTTCTTTTGGTAATGAACAATTTGTGAAATTATTCACGTTTTTTGCAAAATCTGGTAAAAATGTGACTGCTTGTTTATTATTTTCACTTAAGTGTTTAAATACAGATCGCCACCGTTTACTTGATATTTCTGAACGTAATAAAAATTGCTTCTGATAATTTACGCCGGTTTGAATCACAATACAGCGATTCACGAGCCCACTTACTAATGCTTGTAATTCTTGTGTAAAACGTCGTGAATAACAGAAAACATTTAATGAATGTGGTGCAAAATTGCTTTGATAAAGTTTGTTAGAAAGGAGTTTTAATGCTTCTAATACTGCATTTTCACCCTCAAAATATTCTGTCCTAATTTCATTCCACATATTCCGATAAATTAAGCCTATGCTTCCTACCACATTTTGTGAGGTATGGCCTAAATTAAATAATTCTTTTAATGATAATTTTGTCGATGTTGTTTTGATCGATTTTGTCGGATCATTTGTCAAATTAACAACCACAATTAAATGTCGGATATCATTTGGATGATGCCACGCTTCACTACTTGGTAAAGGTGCTTTCACTGGAATATGTAAACGAAAATCGGTAATAAATTGACGAAGTTTGAGTAACGATACATTTTTACTCACAATGTGCAAACGTGTTTTTGGGGTGATTAAACCATTAAAATAAGCCCAAGAAATTAACTGAACCAATGATGGAAAATATTGCACATAGCGATTACTGGAGTTATACACTATTTTGGGAGAATGATTGAGTAAATACCAACCTTTCTCAAAAAATGAATCGCCTGTTGATTCAATAAAAGTAAGCTCTTCTTCTGCTAAATTCCATTTGATTTTATTATTTAATAAAGGAACCTTCGTTGGTAATGTTTCAAAAGAAGAATACAATTGACGCATTAAAATATCGCTATCTTGAGATAAGATACAAGGTTCAATATTTTGTTTCTTCGCAAAAAGAACTAATCTATGATAACTTTCAATAAATAGCTCTAATAAACCTTGCTGATGTTCCATTGCTTGCTTGATTTTCCAACTCTCTCTCTTTGCAAGCTCATCAATCTGTGATTCTGACCATTCCCAATCAGAAATAAGCTGAGTAATTTGTTGTAAACGCCAACTTTGTTGTGAAATGCCATCTGTAACTTTAATATAAAAACATCGGCGAATTTTATCTAAACGTTCAAGATCATTGATTTCAGTTAAATATAATGTGACCCGTTCAAGCATTGCTAGGTAAGGATCAAAATGATAATTCTCTTGCCCGTTACCCTCTAACAAATAACGTTTAAATTGTCTAGAAATCAGATCAATCTCATTATAATTCTGTGTATAGCTTTCTAATAAAAGAATTTTAATCGCTGACTTATAGGGTGAATGAATACTTTTATAGAGTTGCCACAAGCTTGCCCCAAAAAATTCATCAATAGAAAGTGCAGAAAAATCTCCAAAATCAATCCATTCATCTAAACAAAGTCCCTGCTCCGATACCGCACAATCAATCGCATTTTGGTAAGATTGCCCTTGATCTTTCAATAAATGTAACCATAACAACCGCTTACCAGATAACCGAATAGCAGAACGGTAAAATTCATCAAGTAAGAAAAAGTGCTGAGCTGAACCACTGTTTTCTCGAGAGACTTTGTTATAACAAAACTGATTTTTAAATTGTTTCGGATTCATTAAATAAAAATGAATTTCGACATTAAAGCGACTCGCCCACTCAGTAATGAGATTAAATTTACTTTGGATCAGTGCTTCTTGCTGCACACTAAAACATTGCTCACTACACACCCAAATATCTAGGTCAGAATGGCTAGTTTGTGAAATCGATCCCGTGCTTCCCATAGCATAAACACCATCAAAATCCACAGAATTGACAGCTTCAATTTTTTGTTCGATTTGTAACAAATAATTTTTTTGATAATTGCTTGGAGAAAAACGCCAAATGCCTTTTGGTGCACCTTCGACGTAAGCGGGTAATTGAGGATCGTTATAATGGATAAGTAGAGTAAGTAATTGAAAAACATGCTGAAAACATTGACTATCACTAATCAATGTTCTCTCAATTCTTAATTCATCAAGTGCATCAATTCGTTGTATTGCAATCTCTATCTGAGAAGGCTTTATCTCTTTTTGCGACAACAATTTGACCCCAAATAATGTTTACTCCATAAAAAACTGTGAGCAATGTATCATTTTTTGAAAAAAAGTAAAGTTTTCAATTGATAAATTTTTATTTTTATAGTCCAAAAACAAATAATCATTGCTAAAATTGATACTAACCCAGTAGAATGTTGCACTTTTACTTATAATTTTAACGTTTATATATTATGCTAAAACAATTTTTAACATTTCTTATCTGCTTAACTTTTTCTCTTACCAGCAATGCTGGATTATTTAGTAAAAATAAACAGCAATACTTATCAAGTGAAGAAGCGTTTATATTTTCTTCTGAACAAAAAGATAACCATCTCTTATTGTCTTGGCAAATTGCCCCTGATTATTATCTATATAAAGATAAAATTAAAATCACAACAGAAAATGGCGAGATTGAGCCTGTTGCGTTACCACAGGGAGAATTTCACGAAGATAAATTCTACGGCAAAACTGAAATTTATACAGAGCAACTCGATCTTGATCTTACCGCAAAAGCACCGCTTTCTGATTTTACATTAACGGTCGAATATCAAGGTTGCACCGAAGGCTTATGCTATCCGCCAGAAATGCAAACTGTTCATTTTCTCAAAGAGAATAATGTGACAAGTACAAATAACAATAATGAAGCGGTCATTTCTGATCAAGAATTTGCAAATTCTGAAAAAAATACCACCGCTTTAACGGATTACTTACAGCTCACCGATAATCCAATCGCATTGGTTTGGTTCTTTATTTTTGGTCTCGGTTTAGCTTTTACGCCTTGTGTAATGCCAATGTTACCGTTACTTTCAGCTATTGTGATCGGACAGCAAAATCGCCCAAATACCAAACGGGCATTTTTCTTAAGCCTAAGCTATGTACAAGGAATGGCGCTCACTTATACGCTATTAGGTTTAATGGTAGTAAGTATTGGCTTACCATTTCAAATTGCGTTACAAAGTTCGCCGGTGTTAATCACATTAAGTGCCGTTTTTGTGTTATTCGCCCTTTCTATGTTTGGTTTATTTGAAATTAAACTGCCGAATAGCTGGCAACAAAAACTGAATAACATCAGCCAAAACCAACAAGGTGGCTCAATTAAAGGATCATTTGTAATGGGAATGGTCGCAGGCTTAGTCGCTTCTCCTTGCACCTCTGCACCGCTTTCGGGTGCATTGCTTTACGTAGCACAAACAGGCGATTTTGTGATTGGTGGTTCTGCTCTCTATTTATTAGGTCTAGGAATGGGCGTGCCACTTATTCTTATCACTCTTTTTGGTAACAAAGTATTACCAAAATCAGGTGACTGGTTACTCAACGTGAAAACCACTTTTGGCTTTGTAATGTTAGCTTTACCGATCTTTTTATTAAGCCGTGTACTTCCACACAACCTTGAACCATTTATGTGGTCATCGCTTGTTATCGCCTTTTTAATCTGGTTTAGTTTTCAAATCCCAACGCAAAAAATGTGGCAAAAAATCTTACACATTGTGTTATTCATTGGGGTAATTATCAGTGCAAAACCTTATTCTGAAATGATTTTGAATACAAAAAACACTTCACAAGCACAACATACATCAGAGATTATTCACATTAAAAATTTTGCAGATTTACAACAAAAACTGACCGCTTATCAAGGCAAAAAGATGATGTTAGACGTATATGCTGACTGGTGCGTCGCCTGCCAAATGTTAGAAGAGGAAACCTTTACTGATCCAAAAGTAATACAGAAATTACAACAAATGGTTGTCTTTAAAATTGATGCCACAAAAAATACCCCTGAAAGCAAAGAACTGATGAAACAGCTTCATATTCTTGGGCTACCTGCGTTGTTATTTTTTAATGAACAAGGACAAGAGCTGACACAAAAACGCGTAAATGGTTTTGTTGATGCACAGGATTTTTTAAAACACTTAAATAGTCTGTAATTGTTCAAAATAATTGGGGGACGAAATGATGAGCTATTCTCAACACGTATTTAATCGCCCCCTAAAAATATCAATTTAACTTATTTCTACTCGCACAATGTTGTTGGGAACAACTCGGGCAACCAATACATTTTGCCCCTTTTTTCTTCATTCTAATCATAGAAAAAATAGCGATGCTTAAAATGACCAATACGGTAATGATAACGATGAGTTCTTTTATAGACATAGCATAACCTTTAATTGATAATCTAAAATAAATGTCGGTTGGCATTCTAGAAAACCCACCGACTTTTTAACCTATTTAATGGATTTTGAATTTCCTTTTCTGACTAAATAGACCACTAAACTAATCAAACATAGGCTAACGATACCGCCTTGAACTACGCCTCGTCCGACATTGCCTGTGGTAATAAATGTGCCAATTTGATAAACAAAATAAGCAATGATATATCCAACAGAAAACTGTAAACCGATTCCTGCCCATAGCCATTTTTTATTTTCCATTTCTGAGTTCATGGCACCAATCGCCGCAAAGCACGGAGGGGTGAATAAGTTAAACATTAAATAAGCAAGGGCGGCGGATGAGGTTAATCCCATTACTTCGGCAACATTGCTTGCACCACCCACGAGGGCTAATTCATCGGTGTTGATAAAGTTTGTTACGCCATAAACCACCGCTAATGTACCGACCACATTTTCCTTCGCAATAAAACCTGTAATTGCCGCCGCAGCAAGTTGCCATACCCCAAATCCAAGTGGAATAAGCACGAATGCAAAAGGCGATGAAATGCCCGCAAGAATACTGGTATTTGCCATTTCTTCTGACACCGTTTGGAACTGCCAGTTGAAAGTTTGCATAATTTGTACCACTGCATTACACACTAGAATCACCGTTCCCGCTTTAATAATAAAGGCTTTTGCTCTTGAAAGCATAGAAATTAAAGCACGTTTTAAACTTGGGAATTTATACGCTGGCAATTCCATAATAAAGTAGGTTTTCTTGTTTTTAGAGCCTGTAATCAACATCACAAGATAAGCCCCAAAGAAGATAATTAAAATTCCCACAAAATACATTAACCAGCCAACCCAAGCAGCGTCTTTAAAAAATACCCCAGCAAACAGTGCGATAACGGGTAATTTTGCTCCACAAGGAAGGAAAGAGGTGAGCATTGCCGTTGTGCGACGTTGTCTGACATCTTTAATGGTTCGTGTAGACATAATCCCCGGAATTGCACAACCTGTTGAAATGACCATTGGAATAATGGATTTACCTGATAATCCGACAATTTTGAAAAATCTGTCCATGACCACCGCAACGCGAGCCATATAACCCGAATCTTCCAATAAGGCTAATAAGAAAAATAGCACCATAATCAAAGGAAGAAAACCGACCACAGCGATCACACCACCGATAATGCCATCCACCAATAAGGCTGACCAAAATTCGGATACGCCAGTGCTAAGCATATCGCCGATTATGCCTTGTCCTTCTTCTAACCAACCCACTAAGAGATCGGCAAAATAAGGTCCAACGTGTTCCTGAGAAATCGAAAAAACCAAATACATAATCACCGCAAAAATTGGTAAGCCTAACCATTTATTTGCCACCACGAGATCCACTTTATCTTGTGTGTTTTTTTGATTTGATAAGGTTTGTTTAACAGAAACATCCGCCACTAATTTTTTTACAAAAGCATAGCGTTTGATATCAGCTTCTTTCATTGATTCTGCATTTTCAACATCCACCGTTCCAACATCTACCACTGCTTGCTGAGCTTTACCTTGTGAAGCATACACCGCGTTAATCAATGCTTGAAAACCATTTTTATTGCTATCTGTTGCGATCGTTTCAACAATAGATACACCTAATTTCTCCGCCAACGCCTTAACATTCACCGTATTTTTCTGCTTTAAATTTAGGTCTGTTTTATTCAACGCCATCACCACAGGAATACCTAATTCCAACAGTTGTACGGTAAAAAATAAACTTCGGCTTAAATTGGTTGCATCCACAATATTTACAATCACATCAGGGTTTTCATTTTTCACAAAATCACTGGTGATACTCTCCTCAGAGGTATAAGGTGACATTGAATAAGCCCCCGGTAAATCGACTGCTAAGATCGTTCCCTTCGTCGCTAAATCTGGTTTGATAAAGGCCTCTTTCTTCGCAATGGTCACACCTGCCCAGTTACCCACTTTTTCAAGCTTTCCTGTAATGCCATTAAACAATGTCGTTTTGCCACTATTTGGATTGCCGACTAATGCAATTTTCATTTTAGTTCCTCAACATAACAATATAATAAAATCTATCCATCAATAAGTATTGCTGAGGCTAAATCACTGTCTATGCTGTACCTTGCCTCTTTAATTGTGATAATAATATTCTGTTCTAATCGTGAAATAACACTGATTTCTTCACCTTCAAAACAGCCCAAAGAAAACAGAAAATTCTCCATATCCGTATCATCCGCTTGAATTTTTACTATCGTACAAGTCGTGCCTTCTGGCACACTATTTAAGGTTCTTTCTTTTAATCCGTCATTATTCTTCACAATTTTTTCTCTTTTATGTATTGCATACTTATTGGGCGACGGAATATAGCATAGGTATTTTTATGAAAACAAATATCAATTCTATCTTTATTCAATTCTTTAATTAAAATCAAATTAAAAGTAAAAAAATTGTAAATTTTTATAAAAATAACACCGCTTAAATGGAACAAAATAAGCCATATATTAACAATTAGAATTATGTTAGAATTTTTGCAATTTTTTTAACTCAGAAAGACAAATTATGAACGATTTATTTATTATTGACTCCCACTGCCACTTAAATGCATTAGATTATGAAACACGTCACAAAAGTGTGGATGAAGTGCTTGAAAATGCCAAACAAAGAGGCGTACAACACGTGATTTCTGTGTGTACTACGCTTAGTGATTTTAAAGAGATGAAACAACTAACCGCACACCGTGATGATGTGTCGCTTTCTTGTGGAATGCACCCGTTAAATATTGAAGATGAAGTGTTTGATATTCAAACGCTACGTTCACTTGCAAATGATCCCAAAGTGGTTGCGATTGGTGAAACGGGTTTGGATTATCACTACACCCCAGAAACCAAAGAGCTACAACTTTCTATTTTTGAACAGCATATTGATGTGGCAAACGAGTTAGATAAACCGTTGATTATTCACACGCGTTCAGCCCGTGAAGACACAATGCATCTATTAGAAAGCCGTAATGCGGAAAAATGTGGCGGCGTATTACACTGCTTTACCGAAGATTATGCAATGGCAAAACGTGCGTTGGATATCGGTTTTTATATCTCTATTTCAGGGATCATCACCTTTAAAAATGCCGAAGAATTGCGAGATGTCGTGAGAAAATTACCACTAGATCGCCTGCTTATTGAAACGGATTCGCCTTATCTTGCCCCAATTCCTTATCGTGGCAAACCTAACCAACCCGCTTATGTGCGAGAGGTTTGTGAATATATGGCGGCATTAAAAGGGGTATCAGTGCAAGAACTTGCTAGCATTACCACTCAAAATGTGCAAAAATTATTTAAAATATAACCGCTTATCTAGTGGCTTATTACTCACTTTAATATTTAACAAGGATAAATTATGAGAACGATGATCAAATATTTCTTCATTCTAGTCGTGCTTTCTTTACACATAGTACTCGTTGGAAGTGTGAATTATGCTTTTCCAAGCTATGAAGAGACAGTGGTGACAGGAATGGAAGCAAAACGTGTGGATAAAGATGGTCCGATTAGTAAATCAAACCCAGCGGATGGCCCAACCAGAGATGCTTATTTTATCTTTACAGAAAATCCAACCACCAAAGAAATTATGGTGTATCGTAACGAAGATACCAGATGGGGACTGCCTTTCTATTTCAAATTTAATTCGGCGGATGTGCAAGCAAAAGCTCAAGCTTATGCGAATGATAAACAGCTTGTTCAGGTTAAATATTATGGCTGGAGAATCAATATGCTAAGTGAATTTAGAAATATTGTTTCTATTAAGCCCTTAACAGAAGCTGATGAGGTGTCTCGCCCAATCTTTAGTTATATTTTATATGTCTTGTTGCTACTCACTTTCTTTATCTCTGTTCAGTTCATTCGTGGCTGGTTTGATAGTGAAAAATAAAAAATACTAAAACAAAAAAGGAGCTAATTTTTTAGCTCCTTTTTTATTGCTCTCTTTTTATCTTACGATGAAGCACGATGTTTACTAAACGCAACTTTATCAACAAATGCTAATAATACTGCTGAAACCACAAACACAAGATGAATTAAGGTTTGCCAAAATAATGGATTTTCATGCAGTGGCGTATTCTGTGGTAATGTTGCTAAGGTTTCCTCAATAACCATATATTTTTTCAGTAAAAAAATGGATGAAATAGCAACAATTGAAGCTGACACTTTTAATTTCAATGTCCCAGAATCAAGATGTGTAAGCCATTTAATTTGAGATGTATCCCCCGCTTTATCTAATTTTGAAACAAAATTCTCGTAGCCTGAAAACATAACCATCACAATCAATCCCCCCACCAACAACATATCAATCAATGTTAAGCAAGTCAGAATAAAATCGGTTTCTTTAACAAGATGTATATGAGTAAATAAATGCCATAATTCTTGTAAGAACACATATCCAAGTCCGAGTAAAAGTAAAGACATCGCTAAATAAAGCGGTGCAAGTAACCAACGTGTAGCAAAAATCGTTTTTTCAATAAATGTTTCCATTATAACTTTCCTGTATTTTGTAATATCTTTGTTAAAATGGTGACAAAATGTTAATTTTCAATAGGGTATCATTGCAATTGAATAAAATTAACGCAACAAACCATTCTTAATTAAGATTGATTATTATTTAAGTTTTGCTATAATTCGGTTCGGATATTTCATATTAACTCTAATGAGGAAACATTATGTTTAAAAAAACCACTCTTGCAATTACCATCGCTCTAGCAAGTTCATTAACAACTTTTCCTACTATTGCTCAAGCAGAAACTCAACAAGTTATCGTAAATCAAAGTGCAACAGCATTCCTAGATGGTTATGCAAAAATGGCTGATCTTCTCTACACTAAAAGCTATGAAGATGCTATTCGCTTACAAGCCGCAATTAAAGCATTTGCTAAAAATCCAACTAAAGAAACATTAGAAAATACAAAAAAAGTATGGCTTGAAGCTCGTGAAGCTTATGGTGTCACTGAATCATTCCGTTTATCAAATGGTCCTATTGATGCTGAAGAAGGTTGGGTTGCTGAAGCTTACGGTGCTTTAGAAGGTCAAATCAATGCGTGGCCATTAGATGAAAATATGATTGACTATACCCTCGATGCAGAAGGTAAACCAACAAAAGGTAATATTATTGATTCTAAAGGTTCTTTTACTCCTGCTGACGGTGGTGAAAAACCAACTCCTGTAAATATTGATAAAATTGATATTGAAACAATTACAGCATTAAATGAAAATGGCGGCGAAGCAAACGTAGCTTCAGGTTGGCATGCAATTGAATTCTTATTATGGGGTCAAGATCAAGACTACCAAAATATGATTTCGGATAATGTAACCAAAGGTCCAATGACTGCTGGACAACGCCCAATTACAGATTTCACAACGGATGAATTTGCACAACGTCGCTTAGACTACTTAGTAGCAGCAGCAGATAAATTAGTGGTTGATCTTGACTTAGTAAAAAGTGCTTGGGCTGAACAAGTAAAAGATAACGCAGGTTTATACCGTGCAGCATTATTAGGTAAATTAACTGGTGCTGATGCAGACAAAAATATCGACCAAAAAGAAGCATTAAAACAAATCTTTGCAGGTATGGGTATGTTTATTAAATCAGAACTAGCAAATGAGCGTATTGCAGTTGCTGTTTTAACGCCTTCTGAAGAAGATGAACATTCTTGCTTCTCTGATAACACTCATCGTGATATCGACACTAACTATAAGAGCTTCAAATATTTATTAACTGGTCAAATTGAAGGTAAACAAGTTGGTTTCAACTTATTAAGCCAAGTTTCTGCAGATCAACGTAAAGACATTGAAGGCTTAATTGCTAACATTGAAGAACGTATTGCAAAAGTAGATGAGTTAGCAAAAACAAAAATGCACTTTGACTACCAAATCCACCCAGAAAATAAAGAAGAAGCAAAAAATATCGTCCGTTTGAAAAATGACTTGCGTAAACTAGGTGATAAAATGATTCTTGTTGCAAAAGCAATGGGTATTTCTTTAACTGCTGAAGATGTAACTGACGCAGAAGAAACTAAACTATAATTTGCTAATAATCAAAGAATAGTAAATTTATCGCTAGTAATATAAAGATGAAAAGCAGTACAATTCCGACCGAATTGACTGCTTTTTCAGTTTTTATTGCCAAATATCTATACCAACCAATATTTTTAATTATCAAATAGGTTATATATGTTTCCAACTCGCTGTAATCCTTTATTTTTAATTATTACAATTAGTTTAGGATTAACTCATTTTAGCTTTGCAAATACAGATATTGATCCTGCATTATTAAAACCAGCCGTTGATCGTAATAAACAACAAGATCCTCAACATTGGTTTGAAACTAAAAAATCTCATAACACATTCCCTCTTAAACACACAGTAGGTGGCTTAACTTACGATGAAGAAGATCTTTTTACTATCGGTCGTTCTTTTTTTAGTATTCCTTGGGTGGCTGCACCCAGTGCAACAACAGCTCGTGATGGTTTAGGTCCATTATTTAGTGCAAATACTTGTGCAAGTTGTCACGGAAAAAGAAATTTTGGACGCATTAAGGATGAAGACGGCAATATTAACCGTGCGTTAGCCTTTAAATTTATTGATGTATCAAAGCACTATGATTTTAATAAAACCTTTAAAGCACAACACGTAGATCCTGTTTATGGCGGGCAACTTTCAATCAATGGTAATTCAAATGCACCTTTTGAAGCAAAACCTGTCATTGAATTTGAATATAAAACAGACTATTTTGATGATGGCACAAAAGTCACTTTGCAAAAGCCTATTCCGTCTCTTAAAGAATTAAATTATGGCTCGCTCGCACCACAGACTTATATCAGTTTAAGAATGTCGCCTATGCTTGCAGGAATGGGATTGATTGAAGCACTCACCGATGAACAAATTATTGCGAATGAAGATCCTGATGATAAAGATAATGATGGTATTTCTGGACGAGTAAACTGGGTTTATCATCCTTATACACATCAAAAAATGGTGGGGCGTTTTGGGTTGAAAGCACAAGCATCTTCTCTTGCGATGCAAACTGCTGATGCAGCTGCTCACGATATGGGATTAACCAATCGATTCTTTCCAAAAGAACATTGTATGCAAACGCAAACAGAATGTCTAAATGCCCCTGTTGGTCGACCATCCCCTGAAGGCTTATTAGATTTACCTGATTTACGTTTAAAAGGCATTGCATTTTATGTAGCTCATTTAAAAGCACCTAAACCTTTACCGAAAGATCAGTTCATAAAAGGGCGTAAGCTCTTTAATGATTTAGGTTGTTCATCCTGCCATAAAGAAAATTGGACAACTCCTTCTGGTACGGAATTCTCGCCATTTAGTGATCTTTTAGTACACGATATGGGTGAGGGACTCGCGGATAAACGCAATGAATTTATGGCAATAGGTTCAGAATGGCGAACCCAGCCATTATGGGGGTTAGGCATAAAATTGAAAGCAAAATTAAGCCTACTTCACGATGGACGAGCTGAAACCATAGAACAAGCCATATTCTGGCACGACGGTGAAGCAAAAGAAGCGAAAAAACGTTTCAAAGCATTACCAAAAGAACAACGCCAACAACTTATTGAATTTTTGGAGAATTTATAATGAAAAGTATAAAAAAAACGATCGGCATTTTAATTTGCTGTATGCCAACATTGGTTTTTGCAAATAATGTCGAAAAAGAGACCGCTATCCTCACGTCAATTTATGATAACGTCATCGTAAAAGATGCGCATCAAGCAAAACAGTCTTGTGATATTTTCCTCAATGACTTAACGAAAAATCTCTCACAAGAACGTTATCAACAAGATTTCAAACATCTTGTTTTAGATTGGAAAAAAGTAGAAGCCAACTATATTGCAGGAGATATGGATTCGGATATGATTGACATACCCGCATATTTAGACATTTTCCATACGGGCAATGAAGATGTACCAAAGAGTATTCTGCGTTTACTTGATAGTGATCAAGCTGCAGAAATGGCTCTCTTTAAAAACTCCTATAAATCCTTTTCTGCTCTGGAAACCGTCTTATATCCTGAGAAAAATTGGGGAGAACGAAATATTCATTTTTCTCAAATAATGCTTGGTGCAATCTGTGATCATCTGACTGAAATTGATGAATTTTATCAAACAAATAAAACACAATTTATCAAAGATCCAAATAAAGCGATTAAAATGATCATTGACGTAATGGCAGATCGCGTATTTAAACTTAAAGATTGGCGATTAGGTGATCCTGCGGGAGTAACCAGTAAATACAAAGGCTACCCAGATCCTATGCGTGCTGAATTTCCATTGAGCCAGTTAGGTATTGATTCAGCAAAAAGCATCGTTGAAGCACAACGTGCATTACTCGGTAAACAAGATTTTGATAATTTTGCTACTTTATTACGTACACGAGGTATTGGTGAAGGTGCAGATACCGCACAGCAACATTTAACAGATATTAGTCATAAATTAAACCAATTAAGTGAGTTCACGCCCGATATGGTGAAACCAATTATGCTTGATTTAGCTCATCTTTATTTCACCTATTACAGTACCATTTTAGAGCAATTGCCTGTAGAAGGTAAAATTCTAGAAGCGGATGGTGATTAGGCTAGCGGGGTAAAATGGATATTATCCAGAGTTACTTTTTAAATCCAAATCAAAGAGTGTACTGGCTCTATTTAGTCAGTACACTTTGCCTTATTGCAATTTATGGGGTATTCGTCTATTTTGCAAGCGGTCAAATTATTATAAAAAAAAGCAAATTAACGAGCTATTGGTTTCATCCAAGTGCCATTTTAGATTACCTTTATTTTGTATTAAACACACTGATTAAGGTCTTTCTGCTCGCCCCCTTACTACTTTCAGCAAAAACAATCGCATTGTGGATTTGGCAAGGTTTAAGCTATCTCAAACCTGATATGATGTATTCCATACAACTTCCTAGCACTGTGATTATTGCTATCTACTCACTGAGTCTTTTTGTGGTTAGCGATTTTACTCGCTATTGGCTACATCGATTTTTGCATACTATCCCTATTTTATGGGCATTTCATAAAGTCCATCATAGCTGTGAAGTATTAAATCCCATTTCATTTTATCGAATCCACCCTGTTGAAAATCTACTTTTCGGCATTCGTTATTCTCTGTCAACAGGTTTGGTCACCGGTGTTTGTTTATGGTTATTTGGGGCAAAATTAGGTGTTTGGACAATTCTAGGTTGTAACGCTTTCATCTTTATTTTTTTACTTTTGGGCGCAAACCTGAGACATTCACATATTTATTTATACTATCCCAAATTTATCGAACGATTTTTTATTTCACCCGCACAACATCAGCTACACCACACGGCTCAATTTGCGAATAAAAATTATGGGGGATATTTGGGAATTTGGGATTTTATTTTTGGATCGTGGCAAAGTGCCGCAGATATAGAAAAACCTAAACGATTCGGTTTTCCAAAAACAATGGCACAGCCTTATCGCACACTGGGTGGGTTACTTTTTCAACCTTTTATTGATATTTTACATATTGGGAAAAAACGCGATGAAAAACGTCAAAAACAACAACAAAACGTTTCATAAACGTCATATTTTATCAGCATTAGTACTTGGCATATCGTTAAATTCCGCTTATGCCCTAGACACTCAAACACAGCAAGCTATTAGTAAAGATAAACAAGCTCTCGCAAAAATAGAACTCGGTAAAAAACTCTATTTTGATACAGCTCTGTCATTAAATGGCACGCTTTCTTGTGCTTCTTGCCACTCTCCAACGACAGGCTTTGTGGATATACGTCCTTATAAAAATGGGGCGATTGTTGCCTTAGGTGATGATGGGCATTCAAAAGGAAATCGTAACGTACCAACCGCAGGCTATGCGGCATTCTCGCCAACATTCCACTTTGATGAAAAACAAAAAGAGTGGACAGGCGGGCAATTCTGGGACGGTCGTGCGGATACTCTTGCAGAGCAAGCAGGTGGTCCACCGCTTAACCCAGTTGAAATGAATATGCCAAATAAACAGGCAATTATTGATCGCTTAAAAGCAAAACCATTTTACCAAAAAGCCTTTGTTCAAACTTACGGACAAAATATTTTTGATAATACAGAAAAAGCCTATACCGCGATGACCGATGCTATTGAAGCTTTTGAAAAGAGCCAAGATTTTAGTCCTTTTGACTCAAAATATGACCGCTTCTTAAAAGGCGAATATGAGCTTGAAGTATTAGAAGATTTAGGTATGACACTCTTTTTCTCAAATGATAATGTGAGTTGTTCAAATTGCCATAAATTATTCCCAGAAGGCAACCAACAAGAAACCTTTACTAACTTCCAATATCGCAATATTGGCACACCTAAAAATCTTGAATTGATTAAAATGAATAATTTAGGTGATAGTTTTGTTGATAGAGGCTTAGCTGAAAATCCAAAACTAAAAGGTCAGCCAAATCTAAAAGAATTAGAGGGTAAATTTAAAACGCCAACGTTGCGTAATGTAGCAGTAACAGGACCTTATATGCACAACGGTGTCTTTAAACATCTAAGAACTGTGGTTGAATTTTATGATAAATATAACAATCACGATCGCATTTTAAATCCTGAAACGGGCAAACCTTGGGGCGAACCAGAAGTACCTGAAACAGTGGATATGGATGATCTTCGTGCAAAACGAATGACCGATCGCAAAATTGATGCCCTTGTTGCGTTTATGAAAATGCTCACTGATAAACGCTATGAGCCAATGCTTGAAAAATTGGATAAGCAAGAAGCATTATTTTGGCAAGAAAAGGAAAAACTGAATAAAGAAAAAAGTAAATAAATATTGATTAAAGTTAAATAAAATCGATCCTTTGTTTTAATTTTTCTAAAATAGTTATAAAATGAACTGGAATTTTTAACTTTTTTAAGGAGATTTATGATGGGGACTGCTGGTTATGCCGCATTAACAGTGTGTGCAGCATTAGGAATGATTGTATTTATCGCGTCTAATATTTTTTAATCGAATATAAAAAAGGAGAATTAAATTCTCCTTTTTATTTTTTAGAACTAGTCTAGTATTTCAACCGCTACATCCGCACTCAAACCACGCACTAATTGCGATCCTTTTCTAGCACGTTCACCACGATAATTATTGATATCTTCCGGTTTTAAACGAATTTTACGCTTACCCGATAAAAATACTAACGTACTCGTTGGCTTAATTAACAATACGCGTGCTAATAATTCAGAACGCTCTTTCGCCGCTTTGGTAGAAATATTGATGATTTTATTTCCCTTACCTTTTGAAAGCGTTGGTAAATCACTTAATGGGAATACCAGCATTCGCCCTACACTACTCATTGCAACAAGAGATAATTCCTCTTCATTTTCAATCAGTTGTGGTGGCAACATTTTTGCATTTTCTGATAAAGAAATGACCGCTTTACCGGCTTTGTTGCGAGACACTAAGTCATCAAATTTACAAATAAAACCATAACCTGAATCTGATGTCATCAATACTTTGGTTTCAGGCGGAGCCATTAACACTTGCTCAATCACCGCACCATCAGGCAAAGTGATTTTTCCTGTGATCGGCTCACCCTGTGAACGTGCTGAAGGCAATGAAAGCGGATCAACCGCATACGATCGCCCTGTATTATCAATAAACACCACAGGTTGATTGCTCTTACCATAAGCGTGAGCAAGATAGCCGTCTCCGGCTTTATAGTTCAAGCCTTGCACGTCAATATCGTGTCCTTTGGCACAACGTACCCAGCCACGTTCAGATAAAATTACTGTTACAGGCTCGGTCGGCGTTAAATCACTTTCTGAAATCGCTTTCGCTTCTTCACGCACCACAATTGGGCTACGACGTGGGCTTGCAAAGGTTTTTGCATCTGCTTGAATTTCTTTTTTGATTAACGTATTTAAACGTCTTTCTGAGCCTAAAATAAGTTGCAGATGATTACGCTCTTCTTGTAATTTTGATTGCTCTGCTTGCAATTCGTGTTCTTCTAATTTTGCTAAATTACGCAAACGTAAATTCAAAATCGCTTCAGCTTGAGTATCTGTAAAACCAAAACGCTTCATTAACTCAATTTTTGGTTCGTCTTCATTACGAATAATGGCGATCACTTCATCAATGTTCAAATAGGCGATCAATAAACCATCTAAAATATGTAAACGTTTTAGGATTTTATCTAAACGATAATTTAAACGACGAGTGACTGTCGCACGACGGAAACTCAGCCATTCTGTTAAAATCGCATCTAGACTTTTAACTGCGGGTTTACCGTCTAAGCCGATCATATTCATATTGACACGATAGCTTTTTTCCAAATCCGTCGTGGCAAATAAATGCCCCATTAAACCGTCAAAATCAACACGATTAGAACGTGGCACAATCACAATACGGATCGGATTTTCGTGGTCAGATTCATCACGAATATCATCAACCATCGGTAACTTTTTATTACGCATTTGAGTCGCAATTTGCTCAATAATTTTAGACGGTGACGCTTGATGAGGAATAGCGGTTATCACAATCTCGCCATCTTCTTTTTCCCACACCGCTCGCATTTTTATTGAACCACGTCCCTGCTGATACATTTTCTTAATATCGGCTTTTGGCGTAATAATTTCCGCATTTGTTGGATAGTCAGGACCTTGCACCACCGTCAATAAATCATCAAGTGTCGACTTTGGATTATCCAATAATATCACACTGGCTTCAGCTAATTCATCGATATTATGGGGTGGAATATCCGTTGCCATACCAACCGCAATCCCCGTCGTACCATTTAATAAAATATGCGGTAAACGTGCCGGCAAATATTTTGGTTCTTCTAATGTGCCATCAAAGTTAGGTTGATAATCAACTGTCCCCTGCCCTAATTCCCCTAACAATAATTCAGAAAATTTAGCGAGTTTTGATTCCGTATAACGCATTGCCGCAAAAGATTTTGGATCATCTGGTGCACCCCAGTTTCCTTGCCCATCAACCAAAGGATAGCGATAAGAAAACGGCTGAGCCATCAACACCATTGCTTCATAACAGGCACTGTCGCCGTGTGGGTGGAACTTACCCAACACGTCCCCAACGGTTCTCGCTGATTTTTTATATTTTGCTTGTGCGTTTAAACCTAGCTCCGACATCGCATACACAATGCGACGTTGCACCGGTTTTAGACCATCCCCAATAAAAGGCAAGGCACGATCCATAATTACATACATTGAATAATTCAAATACGCTTCTTCGGTAAAGCGTTTAATCGGCATTTGCTCAATGCCTTCGTAATTTATTTCTGTTGTCATCTTATTTTTCTTTAAATTTAATGTGAAATTTTGCGACCAATTATAACAAATTTTTTAGGATAAATTCGCTTTATAATCAAAGCGATGAGTTATTCAGGTGTTTATAATAGACCTTTTTAACGTGAAGTAAACTAACAAGTTTCAAGGTAGGTTTAATCAATAGCTGAGCACTTCCCACAATAAATAACCACGTACCATCAGTAACTAAGGCATCAGATAAAAAGAAAAAGCTCCCAATTAAAAACCAAATTGCAATAAATAGATCGTTAATCGCCCCTAATATTTCATAGCGACGTTGAATAATAACGTGTTTGTGAGTTAAATCTAATCCCTTCATTTTCTGCTCTCTTTACTTTCGAAGAGCTAGATTTTACCTTAATTTGCGGATGATTGTAATGACTGCTCTAATTTAATATGAATGGAAGCCAAAACAAGCGGTCATTTTTTATTGAGAATTTGCAAAAAACATTCTATAAATGACCGCTTTAATACTTGGTATTATAAATCAAAAATATTTATTTTATTAGCCTTAACAATTTGCTCTTTTGTCATCTCTTTTTTTACTATTTCTAAGAATACGCGTCCTTGTTCTTTAATCGATGTATTATGGCTATACTCAGTATATTTAAAGTAGGCGTAAGCCAATGGTAAGTTTTGTTCAACGCCTTGTTCTTGATAATACATTATGCCCAATAAAAGCAAAGCAGTGTCATTACCTCTATTTTGCACTGCTTCTTTCAGCCATTTCATTGAGTTTTTATAAGATTGAGCAACGCCACTTCCATAATAATACATCACACCAACTAAACTTTGTGCATTGCCATATCCTTTTTCTGCCGATTTCTCAGCAAGTTTAAATGCCTTATTGTTATCTATTGTCGTACCAACTCCTCTGTAATACATTGATGCTAATTCAAACAATATTTCAGGATCGGAAAAGCCATTTTGGACTGCTTTATCATACCATTCAAAGGCTTTAACATCAGATTGTGCCACGCCCAATCCGTGTTGATACATATTGCCTAAAACACTTTGAGCCGTGATATTTCCTCGCTGAGCCATAATTTCGGTATATTTAAAGGCTTTGGAATAGGATTGCTCTGCACCTTTACCTAAATAATATATTTTTGCTAGTTCAAAATATGCGTCTAAATTTCCAAATTTTGCTGATTTTTCAAAAAATTTTATCGCTTCTGAATAAGACTGCGGCACACCCGTTCCGTTGTAATACATTTTACCGAGTGCAAGTAGAGCCGTAGGCTCATTAAATTTAGCTGCTTTTTTAAACCATTTTGCGGCTTCTGTATAAGATTGCTTGACGCCTGTCCCATTATAATAGGCTACGCCTAAATAGTGTTGTGTTGCAACATTGCTAGCAATTTCTTCTTCTGCATCAGGTTTTAACCACTCAATAACTTGTGGATTTTTGGCAAAATAACTTGGATTGCTATTTAATAACTCTCTAAAAAATTGTATTGCTGGCTGATAGCGTTGTTTTGTTGCTTCAATGAGCCATTTTACTGCATCAGGGTAGGATTGAACGGCTTTTTCTTGGGCGTATATTTTACCTAATACAAATTGAGATCTAACATAGCCTTGTTCAGCTGACTTATTGAACCACTCAATCGCTTCGGAAAGTGATTTTTCAACACCTAATCCAGAATAAAGCATTCGGCCAATAAGATATTGCTTCTCTGAATCGCCTTTTTCTGCGACTTTTTTATACCACTTGAAAGCCTCTTTGTAGGATTGTATTACACCTTGCCCAATCTCATACATATAACCTAAATTTGATTGAGCATCATCAAGCCCTTGTTCCGCTGATTTTCTAAACCACTTTTCTGCATTTTTAAAAGATTGCTGAACGCCTAATCCTTTGTAATAGAACTGTCCTAGCGTATATTGTGCGTGTTGATCCCCTTGCTCAGCTGCTTTTTTAAACCATTTGAATGCCAAAACATTTGATTGAATAACCCCACCGACTCCTCGATAGTACATCAGAGCTAAGTTATATTGAGCATCAACATCACCTTGCAATGCTTTTCTTTGGGTTTCTTGTAATGCTGGCGGAGCTACTGCATAAGAATAAGAAATAGAGATGAAAACATTAAAGAGAATAATAAAAAACAATCGTATAAGAAACATTCTTATTCCTTATTTATGCTAGGTAAGATTTGTTGAATATTAGAATATAATTGCACATAAAACAAGCTACTTAACCTTGAAAATAATCAATAAATTAAAACGAAATTATTATTTGCAAATTTTATTAAAAATTACACCGCTTCACTATTTCATCGAACAAAAAAGACTGATTCCTATTAAAAACAGAAATCAGTCTTTATATTTAGTATTTTAATTATCAGCTATCCAATTATAGTTTTGGACCAGCTTCTTTTAATGCAATTGTTGCTTCGTTAGTTGCATATTTCTCGAAGTTTTTAGCAAAACGAGTTGCTAAATCTTCTGCTTTTTCTTGCCATTGAGCTACATCTGCATAAGTATCACGTGGATCTAAGATTGCAGGATCAACACCTGGCAATGCTGCTGGGATTGATAAATCAAAGATCGGTAATTTGCTCATTTCAGCTTTATCGATTGAACTATCTAAGATTGCATCAATAATTCCACGAGTATCTTTGATTGAGATACGTTTACCTGTACCGTTCCAACCAGTATTTACCAAGTATGCTTCTGCACCTACTGCTTCCATACGTTTAACTAACACATCAGCATAACGGATTGGGTGTAGTGATAAGAACGCTGCACCAAAACAAGGAGAGAATGTTGGTGTTGGTTCTGTAATTCCACGTTCTGTACCCGCTAATTTCGCTGTAAATCCAGATAAGAAGTAATATTTCATTTGTTCTGGTGTTAATTTAGAAACAGGTGGTAACACACCAAATGCGTCAGCTGTTAAGAAAATCACTTTTTTCGCGTGTCCTGCACGAGAAACTGGTTTAACAATGTTATCAATATGATAAATTGGGTAAGACACACGTGTATTTTCTGTTTTTGAGTTATCGTCAAAGTCGATAGAGCCATCTTCACGAACCACAACGTTTTCTAATAATGCATCACGACGGATTGCACGGAAAATATCTGGTTCATTTTCTTCTGAAAGATTGATTGTTTTCGCATAGCAACCACCTTCAAAGTTGAACACACCGTCATCGTCCCAACCGTGCTCATCATCACCAATTAGTTGACGTTTTGGATCAGTTGAAAGCGTTGTCTTACCTGTTCCTGATAAACCGAAGAATACAGCAACATCACCATCTTCACCTACGTTTGCTGAACAGTGCATTGATGCAATACCTTTAAGTGGTAATAAGTAGTTCATCATTGAGAACATACCTTTTTTCATTTCACCGCCGTACCAAGTACCACCGATTAACTGGATACCTTCTGTTAAGTTAAATGCAACAAAGTTTTCAGAATTTAAACCTTGTTCTTTCCAGTTAGGGTTAGTACATTTAGAACCATTCATTACCACGAAGTCAGGTTTGAAACCTTCTAATTGTTCTTTAGTTGGACGAATGAACATATTTGTTACAAAGTGAGCTTGCCACGCAACTTCTGTTACGAAACGAACTGCTAATTTATTTTGCTCTGTCGCACCACAGAAAGCATCAACAACAAATAAACGTTTTCCAGATAATTGACCTGTTACCAATGTTTTTAAACTTGCCCACGTTTCTTGGGTCATCGGTTTATTATCGTTTTTTACTTTTTCTTCTGTCCACCAGAAGTTTTCTCTTGTTGTATCATCTAAAACAATATATTTATCTTTTGGAGAACGACCTGTAAAAATACCAGTATCGACAGCAACACAGCCAGTATCTGTTAAAGTACCACGCTCAAAACCTTCTAATCCAGGTTTCATCTCTTCTTCGAAAAGTTGCTCGTAAGTAGGGTTATAAACTACTTCTGATACACCAGTGATTCCAACAAGTTCTAGTTCTTTAATGATTGACATAATAGTCTCCTATAAGTTAAGTTAATATTAATTGAGTGGTATTATAGGACGTTTAAAAATTAAAAACTGTTACCTACTTCAAACTTTTTAAAGTTGGCTAACCCAATAATATGATTTCAATCAAATTTAGTGCATATTTACTAAAATATTAGTAGAATAAAATCTTAAATTAAGGACATAAAATGCAAAAAACATTATCAATTATTAAACCAGATGCAACCGAACGCCATTTAGTTGGTGAAATTTTGGCTTATCTGGAAAAAAATGGCTTTACAATCTGTGGATTGAAGAAAATTCAACTGACCAAAAAGCAAGCAGAAGGTTTTTATGCTGAACATCAAGGCAGAGAATATTTTGAACGACTCATCAACTATATGATTTCTGCCCCAGTAGTTGTTGCTGTACTCTCAAGAGAAAATGCGATTCGCAAATATAGAGAGCTAATGGGAGCAACCGATCCTAATGAAGCAGCAGAAGGAACAATCCGTAAACTTTATGCGTTAAATAAAACACATAATTCAGTTCACGGATCAGATTCAGAAGAAACAGCAATGCAAGAAATCGCCTACTTTTTTAGTGATGATGAGATTGTTGAATAAGCTAATTGCTTTTTGACACCACTCGATACAAATCTTTACTATAAATTACACCACTTGAATTTTCACTTTCAACGCCTTTGATACTTGGATCAAGGGCGATATTCTGTTGATACTGAAATAATGGTAAAATCACCACATCATCTTCCAATTGCTGAATCACTTGATACAGTAAATTTTGACGCTCAGCAAAATCTAAATTATTACCTTCTAATTGTTCAAGCAACTTATCCACTATCTCATTTTTATAACTCATCTTATTATCAGGGCTTTTTGAATGAAAGTGCGTAAGAAATTGTACAGGATCAGGGAAATCAGCACACCACCCAGAACGAATCATTTGAAATTGCTTACGCTCTCTTATCCTTAATAAATCTTGCCAAGTCACTTCCTTCAAATCCACTGTGAATAAATCTGAACGACATAATGAACGAACCATATTATTCGCGATTTGATAATGATTACCTTGATTATCAACCGTCAGCGTGATTTTAAGTGGATTTTTACTAGTAATATTTTCATTCGCTAATAACTCTTCTACTACTATTGGTTTCCAATGATTGGTCTCATTAAAATACATCGAATTTGGCAAAATTGAGCTATTTGGTATGCCTTCCTTTTCAACCACTTTATTCACTGATAACATTCCCTTAATTGCCTGACGAATAGGTTTACGTTGCATTAAAGGATCAGCAAAATTAAATTCATAAAAAGAAGTACAAAGTTTTGGTAGTTTAACTATATTCTTTGAATATTCCTCAGAAGGATTATCAATTAAGTCATAATTTTTTAGGGCATTAAATGAATTTATACGATTATAAATCACTTTTTGGAAAGGTATTGAAGATTGCGTTGCCGTTAACGTTAATTGGTTATATTCCTTTTTCTTTAATTTATAAGCACCATTACTAATGAATCCTTCTTCTAAATTTGGGGCTTTGCCTTGGTAAGTCGGTAAAAGTGCAGAATGAGCTAACATTAACGGAAGTTGAAAATTAACGCGGTTTAATTCAATTTTAATGATATGTTGATCTATTGCCATTATACCAAGATCAGTTGCAAATTTTTGTCCTAAAATAACCGCTTCAGCATTCTTAATCCCCATATAAATTAAATAATCTGATAAAGGCGAATGATTTTGTACATTTGCCAAACGTTGCCAACTTAATACAAAATCTTGTGCAGTAACAGGTGCATTATTAGACCATTTAGCATTTTTTTTGAGATAAAACACCCACGTTCTGCCATCTTCACTTTGCCAGTTCTCCGCAACCCCAGAAACAACTTCACCTTTATTATTAAAAATCATTAAGCCTGTTAATAAATCTCTTAAAGGTGCGGTATAAGCTGATGAAGTAACAAAAATAGGATCTAACTGGAATGTTTCACCGTATAGAACACGGCTCAATGTATGTTCTGGTTGGGTATTCAATGATGGTTTAATAGGTGTTTTAATTTGATCGCAACCTGTAAGAAATAAAATCAGGAGACCAATAAAGCCCCCAATTCTTACATTACGTATATTCTTAAACCATCGCATTATCACACCTTTTAATCAATATTTAAGCATTCACTAAAGCAGGGAATAAATTAGCAATACCATTAACAATAAACTCAATTCCTAATGACATCAGAATTAACCCCATAATACGAGTAACCACGTTAGTCCCCGTTTTACCTAATTTTTTAACTAAAGGGGCTGAAAAGCGTAATGCGACATAACAACTCACTGCGAACACAATAATAGCAACACTAAATCCAACATAATCAACCCATTCATTGTATTGTGTTCCCCATACAATAGTTGAGCCAATTGAACCAGGTCCAGCCATCATTGGCATAGCAAGAGGAACAACACCAATGTTGTCATATTCTGATACATCCGTATTTCGTTCTTCTTTATTTTGCTTATGCTCACCTAATTTTCCGTTAATCATCGTAATTGCAATAGAAGTAATCAAAAAACCACCAGCAACACGAAAAGAATCTAATGAAATGCTAAAAGTATCTAAAATTAATTTTCCAAAAAAAAGAGAAATCAATAAAATAATACAGACAGAAAAAGTAGTAACAAACGTAGTATGATTACGTTCTGTCTCATATTGATGTTCGGTCATACTATAAAAAATAGGTAAAAAGCCTATTGGGTTCACAATCGCAAACAAACCAATAAGAAACTGAAAATAAATTGAAAAATTAATTGTTTCCATAAAATTATAAAATTAAAGCCGTAAATATTTCGGCATTATATCTGTAATTTGAATATGATGAAATCAATAAATACTTTTTTATAAATTATCTATTATTTCCAACGCATCATAGAGTTTTTTAATCGTAAAGACTTCCATTCCAGCAATCGCTTTTTTAGGTTTATTAGCAAAAGGCACAATCGCACGTTTAAAACCGTGTTTTGCAGCTTCGCTAATACGCTCTTGCCCACTTGGAACAGGTCTAATTTCTCCGCCTAACCCAACTTCCCCAAACATAACCAAATCTTGTGGTAAAGGACGATTTTTAAAACTTGAAATAAGAGCTAATAATAAGGCTAAATCCGCACTGGTTTCTGTGACTTTTACACCGCCAACTACATTCACAAACACGTCTTGATCCGACATTTGCAAACCACCGTGTCTATGTAAGATAGCCAGTAGCATAGATAAACGATTATGCTCTAACCCCACAGCGATTCGGCGTGGATTTGCGAGCATTGAGTGATCCACTAAGGCTTGAATCTCAACTAGAAGTGGACGAGTTCCTTCCCAAAGAACCATAACAGAGCTGCCTGCGGTCTGTTCTTCGCTACGGCTCAAAAATATTGCTGATGGGTTTTTCACTTCTTTCAAACCTTGCTCTGTCATACCAAAAACCCCTAATTCGTTTACAGCACCAAAACGGTTTTTATGGCTTCGCAAAGTTCGATAGCGAGAATCCGCTTCTCCCTCTAGTAAAATAGAACAGTCGATACAATGCTCTAATACTTTTGGACCAGCAAGCGTACCATCTTTAGTTACATGTCCAACCATTATTATCGCAACTTGGTGCATTTTGGCATAACGAGTTAAAAACGAAGCACATTCTCGCACCTGAGAAACACTACCGGGTGAAGATGAAATATCAGCGAGGTGCATCACTTGGATTGAGTCGATGACCATTACTTTTGGCTTTTCTTGATCCGCCAAATTACAAATTTGCTCAACGGACGTTTCTGATAACATTTTTAGATTTTCAGTCGGCAAATTTAAACGTTTTGCTCGCATTGCAACCTGTTGTAATGATTCTTCCCCAGTAACATACAATGTGGGTAATTGGTTAGATAAGCCACACATTACTTGTAATAATAAGGTACTTTTCCCTGCTCCTGGATGTCCACCAATTAAAATTGCACTACCTGGAACAATACCGCCACCAAGAACACGATCTAACTCTTTAAAACCACTACTTAAACGAGGCAATTCCTCAAGACTAATTTCAGATAACTTTTGGATTTTCCCTGTGGTTTCCCCTGCATAACCACGCAAGCGGTCATTTTTTGCGTCTTTTTGTGAAACTAAACGCACCTCTGAAATGGTATTCCACGCCAAGCAAGCCTTACACTGTCCCATCCAACGCGAATAATCTGCGCCACAATCACTACATACATAAGCTGTTTTAGGTGCTTTTGCCATTGAAAACCTCTTTTTCTATTTATAAGATTTAGGGAAAAAATTCAAATTTATATATTATTTGTAGGACAGCATTAGCAATTTATTGCGTATATGCTCCCGTTTCTGATAGTAAAATGAACGAGAGGATATTCCATTCGCTTTGCTCATTTCATCCTTCCCTACAAAATATTCATTAACTAAAAATTTAAAATTTTTACTTGCCCTACTGATTTTATTTTGTGTCATTCTATCAAAACACTGTCTAAATAAACAGTATCAAAAAGTTATTTTTTCGATCTCAATCGCAAAAAAGATGTTCTCCCTTAGATTTCTCTTTTTAAAGCGGTCAATATTCCTAAGCATTTTACAAATACAGGAGAAAATTATGCAAAAAATCCACTTTAAACGTCCACACGCCTTTACCCTTATTGAATTGATGATCGTCATTGCTATTATCGCTATTTTAGCCACCATTGCGATCCCGTCTTATACAAGTTACACCCAAAAAGCGGCACTTTCTGAAATATTAAGTGCTTCTGCACCTTATAAATCCGATGTAGAAATTTGTATCTATAATTCAGGCGATAAAACCAACTGTAACGGTGGTTCAAATGGCATTCAAGCAGATAAAACCTCTTCTAATGCAAAATATCTGAATAGTATTACAACTGCGGCGGGTGTGATTACAGTAACAGGTAAAGGAAATATCGCAGATTATAGCTATACCCTAACCCCAACCTACGCAAATAATAATGTGAATTGGAAAGCCACTTGTACAGGAAAAGACAGCGATACAAGTATCTTCCCAGCAGGTTTCTGTTCAAACTAATACAACTGAAATAACAAGCTCATCAGGAAAAAGAAAATGCAATATAATATTTACGATCTAACTAATGAAAAAGTATGGACAATTTCTGAAAAAAGGTGGCAACAAAATGGCGAGGATCATCAGCTTTTATTACGCTACTTCGCCCTGCCTATTCAAGAAAATAATACCACGCTATGGCTCGCGATTGATGATGAAAACAATCTCAATGCCTGTGAAATCTTTTCATTTTTGACCCACAAAATTATTGAACCGATTTTAATTTCTTCTGATGAGCTTAAATATTTATTAAATGAATTATCACCGACACAAAATATTGATAATCAGCTTAATGAACCTCAGCTTGTGCTATACAACCAACAAAATCAAAAAGAAGACATCAATTATCAAGACCCCATTATTCAGTTATTAGATGATATTTTTAAATATTGCTTGCAAAAAAATGCGTCGGACATTCACATTGAGCCACAAAAAGAGATTTTGATTATCCGTTTAAGAATTGACGGTGTATTGCATTGCTATAAGCGTATCTCCCTTAATATTGCCAGCCGTATTATTTCCAGAATAAAATTATTAGCCAAATTAGACATTAGTGAAACTCGCCTGCCCCAAGACGGACAATTTTGCTTTCAAACTCAACTAAATGAACGGCTAGATTTTAGGGTATCCACACTTCCCACCCATTATGGCGAAAAATTGGTGTTGCGATTACAAAAAAATAATCCGACAAATTTAGATTTTTTAGCCTTAGGGCTTAATCCTTCTCAAAAAGAAACATTAGTGAACGCCCTTAATCAGCCACAAGGCTTGATTTTGGTAACCGGTCCAACAGGAAGTGGCAAGAGCATTACGCTATACAGTGCCTTAAATCATCTTAATCAAACAGATAAACATATTTTAACCGCCGAAGATCCCATTGAAATTGCGATTGATGGGATTATTCAAACCCAAGTCAATCGTAGTATTGGCATTGATTTTAGCCAACTGTTACGTACCTTCTTACGTCAAGATCCTGACATTATTATGCTTGGTGAAATTCGTGATAGAGAAAGTGCAGAAATTGCATTGCGAGCGGCTCAAACTGGGCATTTAGTCCTTTCTACTTTGCACACCAACGACGCTCCGTCTGCGATTGAACGTTTGTTACAACTTGGCATTAAAGAGTATGAAATTCAGCATTCTTTACAATTAGTGATTGCACAACGTTTGGTTAGAAAATTATGTACCCACTGTTTAGGCAAAAGTTGTGAGCATTGTTTTAACGGCTATAAGGGGCGAATAGGTATTTTTCAATTATTATCAAAAAATGCAAAAACCTTTGAAAAAACAACCGCTTGTTTGGATTTCAAAAATTTATATGAAAGTGCAAAGCAAAAAGTAGCCCAACAACAAACAGATTTAACGGAAATAGCGAGAATAATTGGCAATGAAAATCTATGAATTTCAATACAAAGCGAATAATCGTTTTTCACAGCGTCAAAAAGGTAAAATTCTTGCTACAACAACTCAAGAGGCTGAAAATAAATTACTTCAAAAAGGGTATAGCCATATAAAAATCACGCGTAATTTTCACTTTTCAACCGCACCTAAAAATAAGCAAATTACCGATTTTATTAGCCAGTTGGCATTGTTGCTCAACGCTCACATCACTTTAAAACAATCTTTAATGCTTTTGCTTGATAGCACAAAAAACATTCAACTTTATTTATGGATAAAACAACTGATTCAATTATTAGAATCGGGATATACACTCTCTAATGCTTTGATAAAATTAGATAAATATCTCAAGCCCCAAGAAATTCAACTTATTAAAATTGCCGAACAAAGCGGTCAATTATCGACAATTTTTTACAATATTGCGAAAACCCAAGAAAAATCGCAAAAATTAGCCCAAAAAGTCAAAAAAATTCTTTTTTATCCTGTTGTTGTACTGATTATTTCTATCACCGTTTCACTGCTATTATTGATTTTTATCGTGCCACAATTTGCTGAACTTTATCAATCCAAAGACAAAACTTTACCTTTGATTACCCAACTATTATTTGATAGCTCACAATTTTTGAATAATTATTCCTCTCTCTTGTCATTTTTAAGTTTATTTTTATGCTTTATCATTTTGATTTTAAATAAGAAAACGAAAATTATCGCAAAACTAAAATTCAAGCTTTTAACCATTACACCGATTTTTAACACTATTTTTAACGACAATAGAATTATTTTTTTCTGCCAAAATATCGCCCTAATGCAAAAATCAGGCGTACCACTCAATATGGCGTTATCCTCTTTTTTTTCTGAAAAAGATCCCGACCTTATCTTGCAACAAGAAATCTCAAAAATATTGCAATATCTCAATCAAGGATTCGCATTTTCTTACGGATTAAACCCTGCTCTATTTGGCGATCAAATCATACAAATGATCAACATTGGCGAACAAAGTGGGCAATTATCTCAAATGCTAGAACACGTTGCCGAGATAACAGAACAGCAATTAGATTACAAAATTGATATCCTTTCTCAAATGCTTGAACCGATTTTAATGCTGGTAATTGGTGGAATTATTGGCGCTATTATTCTTGGTTTATATTTGCCTATTTTTGATATGGGGACATTAGTTTAATGATTACTATTTATATGCTCACAATGGTTATTGTTGCTTATTGGTTTGAAAAAGAACTGACAAAATTTCCTTTTAAAATCAATCGTCAAATCTTTCAAGAATATCAACAAATCACTAATGGAAATTTATTTTTCTATGATTTTTTAAAACAATCAAGCCTGAAATATAAACCGCTAAGAGCGATAAAATCACTCTATTTATTACTCCCTTTCATCGCGTTTTTATTTCAAAATGAAAGTGTATTTATCCTTATCGTTTTAGCTATTTTAGTTTATCTGTCATTTTTAGATTTTAACTATTACCTAACCGACATTAAGTACATTGCCATTATTTTTATAAGCGGTCTAATTTTTGTCACTTTTTACCAAAACAGTGCCATTGAAGAAAATATTTTCTCGCTCTTATTCAGCTTAATTTTCTTTGCCAGTATTCATTTAATCTGCTCTTTTATATATAAAAAAGAAATGCTCGGCATTGGCGATAGTTTACTGATTATCTCACTCTCTCCCCTATTTCATATTGAACAATTATTAGCCTTACTGCTTTATGCAAACTTGCTCGGTATCATCTTTGCAAGCGGTTATTTTTTTATAAAAAAATACAAAATTTCTCGTTTACCTTTTATTCCGTTTATTAGCCTTTCGACTTTCATCCTGTTTATTGATAAAATTTCCTAATATAAAGGAGAAATTTATGAGTTATATCGTTGGATTAACAGGTGGCATTGGTAGTGGTAAAAGCACTATTGCGAGATTATTTGAGAAATACAACATTGCAATTATTGACGCAGATATTGTTGCCAGAGAAGTGGTTACCAAAGGATCGCCTTTGCTCGATCAAATTGTTGAGAAATTTGGATCACAAGTTTTACTTGAAAATGGCGAATTAGATCGTGAAGCATTGCGTCAAATTATCTTTAATCATAAAGAAAATACCGAATGGCTGAATAATTTATTACACCCTGCAATTCGTCAAGAAATGTTACGACAATTAGAGCAAGCTAATAGCCCTTATGTGCTGTGGGTTGTGCCGTTGTTGATTGAAAATAATCTGACTGAATTTTGCAATCGTGTTTTAGTCATTGATGTATTGCCTGAAATTCAGCTTGAACGTGCATCAAAACGAGATAGCAATAAGGTTGAATTGATTAAAAATATAATGAAGGCACAAGTCAGCCGAGAAAAACGGCTTTCTTTTGCTGATGATATTATTGAAAACAATTTACCACTTAGTGAAAATAGCAAAAATTTAGATAAACAAGTTGATGAACTTCATCATCTTTATTTATCGCTTGCAAAACACTTTAAAAAATAGGAATTAAAAAATGACAGAAACAATCGTAAACTGCCCGACTTGTGAAAAAGAAGTAATTTGGTCAAAAGAAAATCAATATCGCCCTTTTTGTAGCCAACGTTGCCAAATGATCGATCTTGGCGAATGGGCAAGCGAACAAAAGTATATTGCGGGAAGCGATGAAGAAAATGATTTGATGAGTGAAGAAGTTTCACAATATTAGTAGGAATACTTCGACAGGTTCACTAATCTAATTTACTTATTTTCGATTCCTGAGGCTGTCGAAAGAATTGCTTATAATCCAAAAGATATTAAAAACAATCCTTCTTTTTTCTCAATTCAATAAATTCAGCTAACGATTTCGCCATTAAAAATGGATTTACCTGTTTCTCTAAACCCATCGTTGAAGGTAAGGTTATTTTATCCTGACAACGCAATTCAGCCACTTGTTGAGTATAGTATTGTACCGCCTGATTATTTGGCATTACCACTTTAACAAACTCCAAATTGCTCTGGGTATATTCGTGTGCTGGGTAGATTTTTACATCATCAGCTAATTGTCCTAATCTCTGTAAAGTATCAAATTGTGCATTATAATCGCCTGTAAATACTCGTCCGCAACCCGCAGAGAACAAACTATCCCCACAAAATAAATGTTTATTATCAATTAAATAGCTAATATGTTCCGCTGTATGTCCTGCGGTTTTTATTACCTTTGTTTGAGAACCTAAACACTCGAATTCTTGCTGATCTACCATAATATGATTAGCAAATTGTGACACTTCTTTAGAGCCATAAATAGGTAAATTTGGATAATGTTCAACTAATTTAACCACACCACCGACATGATCGGCGTGGTTATAAGTGAGTAATATAGCGGTCGGATTTAGATCATTTTTTGCAAAAAAATCTAATAATTCGTCCGCTTGTGAAGGATCAACCACAATCACTTGATCCTTCTTTTGAATTAACCAAATATAGTTATCTGAAAGTGCTTTGATAGGGATAATTTGCATTTTTGCTATCTTGTTTTAAATGTTATCTTGTAAGAAAGAGAGCTGCCGCACCACGAGAGCCGCCCGCGTCACCATAAATGGCTTTTTTGATCACCGGTACTTTTGCCGAACGCATTAAATATGCTGGTAATGCTTTCGGTAAGGCTTCGTAGATATAGTCAAAATTAGACAATCCACCACCAAACACAAGCATATCTGGATCTAACACAGTAATGAGGTTACTAATACAGATTGCCATCAATTTTACATATTTTTCAACAAATTTGACCGCTTGTGGTTGGTTGTTATAGAAATTTTCAATAATAGTTTTAGCTGAAAGAGCCTCACCTTCAAGATCCTTATATAACATTTCAAACCCACGCCCTGAAATATAGGTATCCAAGCAAGCTCGATTACCACAACCGCACTCATAAATTGGGGCTTTATCCCAACCTAAAAGCTGTAATGCGTGATAATTTAATTGTTGATGACCCACTTCGCCAGCCATTCCAATTTTGCCTGAATGCACTTTGCCATTAAAAACCAATCCACCACCAAATCCTGTGCCAATAATCAATCCTAATACAGTTGAATATTGTTGATTTTCTTGATCCCACGCCTCTGAAAGAGCAAAACAGTTAGCATCATTTTCTGCTCGAACTTCACGCCCTAAACATTCGCTTAAATCTTTTAAAATAGGTTTATTGTCTGCGACACGAATATTGGTAATTTCTGCAATGCCTGTATCGTGGTTTACAAAACCCGGTAAACCAAGTCCAACATAGCCTTTGGTTTCAAACATCTTGTCTGCTTCTTGTACTAAATTTTTAATGGTTTCTAACCAATCTTCATAACTTGTTTGAGGGGTTGGTGTACGTTTTGAATATAATTTTTCTAATTTTTCATTAAAAACAGAAAGCTCTATTTTCGTACCACCAATATCTAAACCATAGTAAAAAGCCATTTGATTCTCCTTGTAAAATGAAACTAATGGTCGAATTATATAAGAAATTAGCAAAAAAAGTGTAAAAAAATATTTAAGCAAACGTTTGCGTCGTGTATAATTTGCATAATTCTTAATTTCTCTCTCTTAACATAAGGACTCCTTAATGAATAGTAAATTATCTTACACGATAGAAGATCATCCTCCATTCGCATTAAGTTTATTGTTAGCCATTCAACATTTACTTGCTGCTATTGGTGGGATTATCGCTGTACCGTTAGTTATTGGTAATGTGTTAAAACTTCCTACCGAAGATACGATTGTATTAGTCAATGCTGCACTACTTGTATCTGGTATTGTAACCATCATACAATGTCGTGGTATCGGAAAAATAGGCATTCAATTACCAGCTGTAATGGGGACAAGTTTTACTTTTGTTGCAGCTGCACTTGCAATCGGTTTTAGCGATGCGGGTGTAGGCGGTATCTTGGGCTCCTCTCTGATTGCATCTCTTGTGATGATTATTGGTAGCTTTTTTATGCCTTATATCCGTCGATTCTTTCCACCAGTTGTTACCGGCACTGTGGTTATGATGATTGGATTAAGCCTCATTCCTGTGGCTGTCGATTGGTTTGCCGGCGGACAAGTGGGTGACCCTAACTATGCAACCCCACAAAATTTACTTATGGCAATCTTTGTTCTGACTATTGTCATCATCCTAGTGCAATGGGGAAAAGGTATCTTCTCCGTTGCAGCTATTGTGATTGGTATGCTCATTGGCTATATTACATCTCTGTGCTTAGGCTGGGTTGATTTTTCAGGTGTAAAAGCGGCGAATATTTTTGCAATACCACAACCATTACACTTTGGTTTATCCTTCCCTATCTCGGGTATCATCGGTATGAGTATTGCCTATTTAGTCACAATAGTTGAATCAAGTGGTAATTTTCTAGCACTTGGAGAGGCAACAAATACTGAAATAACCCCTCAACACTTTAAGCGAGGTATTTTAGCTGAAGGATTAGGTTCTGCACTTGCAGCAATAATGTCCACAACCGCATTTTCAACCTTTTCTCAAAATATCGGTATTATTTCATTAACAGGGGTGGCAAGCCGTTATGTTGTTGCAATTACAGGTGCATTATTAGTCTTGGCGGGATTATTCCCTATATTTGGTGCATTGATCGTATCCATTCCGCTCCCTGTATTAGGTGGTGCGGGCATAATTATGTTTGCGATGATTATTTCAGCTGGTATCCAAATGCTAAACAGTGTAGAAAAAACGCGTCGTAATGGATTGATTATTGCAATTGCAATCGGGGGGGGATTAGCCGTAACCACTCGTCCTGAGTTATTAGATAAACTACCGGACTTTTTAAAAGAAGTATTCGGTTCTGGCATCACCGTTGGAGCATTATTAGCACTTCTGCTTAATCAAATTCTTCCTGAGGAATAAAAAAATAGACTGCTTAATCACAACGATTAAGCAGTCTATCATCTTATACTAAACAAAAATAATTAACTATTTTTGAACTGTTTTCTTCGCTTTTGGTAAAACGATTTTTTTATCATCGCTCTCACGGTATAAAACTAAAATATGACCGATTGTTTGCACGTTTGTTGCCTTTGTTTCACGCACGATCGCATCAATAATCAATTTTTTCGTATCACGATCTGCTCCCGCGACTTTCACTTTAATAAGTTCATGATGGTTAAGTGCATTATCAATTTCTGCTAATACACCTTCTGTTAAACCATTTCCACCCAACATAACAACTGGGCTTAAATGATGAGCAAGACCTTTTAAATATTGCTTTTGCTTTGTAGTTAATACAACTGACATTATAAAAATTCCTTAATTGAATACATCTTTAAAAATTGCAGAGAAAATAGCATAAATTCCAAAAAAAACCAACTGAATGATCTTTATATTTAGCATTTATCCAATTTAATTACTTTAATTGCATTTTTATTTTTTAATCTCAATTCTAAAATTTTATCAAAAATTATTCGCAATTTATAACAATTCATTGTATAAAGTAGAAACAGAAATTTTTCTGTTCAAATTTAAAGATTAAAAAAATTATTTATTGGGGAAGCATTATGAAGAATAATACCTTTGGGAGTGCGTTAATTGTTGCGGGAACAACAATTGGTGCGGGAATGTTAGCAATGCCACTCACATCGGCTGAAATGGGATTTACTTATACTCTTATTTTACTTTTTTTACTATGGGGATTACTCTCTTATAGCGGTTTACTTTTTGTTGAAGTTTACCAAAAAGCTCCGCGTACCAATGCGGGTATTGCAACCTTAGCAGAGCAATATTTTGGTATGGCAGGCAGAGTACTTTCAACTATTGCATTAGTCGTATTTATGTATGCAATTATCGCTGCATACATTTCAGGTGGTGGCTCACTACTTTCTGGTTTGTTACCTTTTTTAGGCGATAACGCAACCTCTGTAGCAATTATTGTTTTCACAATTATATTGGGATTATTTGTTAGTATCGGCACAAAAAGTGTTGATTTATTAACTCGCATCTTATTCATTATCAAATTAGTCGCATTTTTCTTTGTTTTATTGATGATGTTGCCAAAAGTTACAACAGCTAATTTAGGAGCAATGCCATTAAAAGATTTTGTCATTATTTCTGCAAGCCCTGTATTTTTTACATCATTCGGTTTCCACGTTGTTATTCCAAGCTTAAATCGTTATTTAGAAGGGAATATCAAACGCTTGCGTGCTTCCATTTTAATTGGAACAGGTATTCCTTTAATCGCTTATATTTTGTGGCAAATGGCAACTCACGGCACATTAAGTCAAACTGAGTTTGTACATATTTTATCAGACGACCCAACATTAAATGGTTTAGTGAATGCAACCAAACATATCACAGGTAGTAGTTTCATCGGTGAAGCAGTACGAATTTTCTCAACATTAGCATTAGTCACGTCATTCTTAGGTGTAGCATTAAGTTTATTACACTGTTTAGATGATTTATTAAAACGTGTGAATATTACTGCAGGACAAACGGTATTGAGTTTATTAACTTTCATTCCACCGTTAATTTTTGCGTTATTCTATCCTGAAGGCTTCATTATGGCACTAGGTTACGCAGGTCAAATGTTTACTTTTTATGGCTTGATTTTACCGATTGGAATGGTGTGGAGAATGAGAAAATTATACCCTGAATTACCTTACCGTGTATTCGGTGGCAACATCACATTAGTATTCGCATTGATCTCAGGGCTTATCATAATGAGCGTACCAATGTTAATCCAAGCGGGATACTTACCAAAAGTCGTTGGATAAGCGGTCAAATTTTTTTCACTTTTTGCAAAATCCCTTTTATCTTTATAAAAGGGATTTTTTACTGGGGCTAAATAGGCTAAAATACGCCCTTAATTTACGAACTCCCCCTTATTTTCAAGGACAACTTTCAAGGAAACAACGTGTTACTTTCGGATTTTCATTTTGATTTACCCAACGAGTTAATTGCTCGTTACCCAACTAAACAACGCTCAGCTAGTCGCTTACTCTATGTTAATGGCGAAACAGGGCAATATCAAGATCAGCAATTTACGCATATTTTAGAGCATATCAATGAGGGCGATTTACTAATTTTTAATAATACTCGTGTTATCCCTGCTCGTTTATACGGTAAAAAATTAAGTGGTGGAAAATTAGAAGTACTTGTAGAGCGTGTGCTTGATGAACACCGCTGCCTTGCTCATATTCGTTGTTCAAAATCTCCAAAAGAAGGGGCAACAATTATTCTTGGTGAAGATAAGTTGGGCGAAGGAAACGGATTTAAAGCGACAATGGTTACTCGCCACGAAACCTTATTTGAACTTCGTTTTGAGGAACAACAACCATTATTTGAATTATTAGAACGTGCTGGACATATGCCGTTACCACCTTATATTGATCGCCCAGATGAAGATACCGATCAAGAGCGTTATCAAACAGTATATAGCAAAGAATTGGGCGCAGTCGCTGCCCCAACCGCAGGGTTACACTTTGATGATGAGATGCTACAAAAACTAGCGGAAAAAGGTGTACAAACTGCTTTTGTAACGCTCCACGTTGGAGCTGGTACGTTCCAACCTGTACGAGTAGAAACTATTGAAGATCACAAAATGCACGCTGAGTATGCCCAAGTAAGCCAAGAGGTGGTAGATAAAATCCTTGCAACAAAAGCAAATGGAAAACGTGTAATTGCGGTTGGAACAACCTCTGTTCGTTCTGTTGAAAGTGCTGCACAACAAGCAGAATTAGGCGAGCAACTTATTGCACCATTCTTCTCAGATACTTCAATTTTTATTTATCCAGGAAAGTCATTCCGAGTGATTGACGCATTGCTCACTAACTTCCACTTGCCTGAGTCAACCTTAATTATGCTTGTTTCCGCTTTTGCTGGTTACTCAAATTGTATGCAAGCCTATCAGCACGCTGTTGCTGAAAAGTACCGTTTTTTCAGTTATGGCGATGCGATGTTTATTGATAAAAATCCAAATGCACTTAACGATGTTCCGTCAAAATAGTAGGTAAAAAATGAATACACCGATAATTGATTTACAAATTGCCACAGAAGACGAGACGAATTTGCCAACGCTGGAACAATTTAGCTACTGGATGCAACAAGCACTCAGTATTGAAGCTCAAACAGCGGATTTTGCAGAAACGGAAATCACAATCCGTATTGTTGATGAAGTAGAAAGCCACGAATTAAATTTAACTTATCGTGGCAAAGATAAATCAACCAACGTGCTTTCGTTCCCTTTTGAAGTACCAGAAGGTGTACAATTACCTCTTCTTGGTGATTTAGTCATTTGTCGCCAAGTAGTTGAACAAGAAGCCAAAGAGCAACAAATCTCATTAGAATCTCACTGGGCACATTTAACGGTTCACGGTACGTTGCACCTTCTTGGTTATGATCATATAGTTGCTGAAGAAGCTGAAGAAATGGAAAGTTTAGAAGCTAAAATTATGCAAGCGATGGGATTTGACGATCCTTACTTATGTGAGAAATAACGATTCCAAAACAAAAAGCCGTTCTTACTAAAAGAAGAACAGCTTTTTAAATAGAAACAACAATTAGCGTTTAATAATTTCTACACTTACACGGCGGTTTGGCTGTAAGCACTCTTTTAATGCTTTACGAGAAATATCCGTTGAACAATGTTTAATTGGTTGGCTTTCACCCATTCCAATCGTGGTAATATTCATACCATTTACGCCTTTATTTTCTAAATAACGAGCAACACTTGCAACACGTTTCTCAGACAATTTTTGATTATACATTTCATTACCTAAGTAATCTGTATGTCCAATTAAACGTAATTTTGCTTTATTGCCAAACTGAGTAACATAAGTTGCAACTTCATCTAAACGTGGTTTGCCTTCTTCTTTAATATCTTTTAAAGAACCACGATCAAATGGGAATAATGCATCTGCGGCTAAATCAAATCGCTCAGTCAAACAATCTTTTGGTAACCAATAGAAGTTTTGAGCAACGTCATTTTCATCAAACAATACTTTGTATTGACAGATTTTCACACTACGATCAAGTTGACGGAATTTCATAATATAATTCCATTCGTGAGCACCGTGCATTTCAGAGAAATGTGGGCGTTCAATCATGTAGTATAAGTCTTTCTTAGTAACACCTGGACCAATATGATCAAGATTTTCTAAATTAGGAAAAATACCTTCTGGTTGTGTTGCATCCTTAATTTCTGGCCAATGTAAATCGTCATAATTAGGATTTTCCAATACACCGTCACGGTTGATATTATTTAACGTATTTGTACAAGCTGCAATAGAAAGTGTAACAGCAGATAGTGTAATAAGTTTTGATAATTTCATTTTAAACCTCTTTTACAAAAACTTTTTAGATTATAACTTACACAATAATAAAATTCTACCATTGATAACCGACACCCACACCTGCACTGAAATTCTTTTGTGTACCTTCTGATAATGAACCTTTAATGATCCATTTTCCATTATCTGAAATAGTTGATAACCCAATTGCTATCGCTTGTTGCCCTTGATAATGCCCAACCGCAGCACTGATCATACTTGCACCCGAATCATGAGGCTGAGGCAAATTAGCCGTTGCAATACCAGCAGCCACTCCCGCATTGGCATTATCTGCAACCTCATCTACCCTTGTAGATATCGTATTAAGTCCATCTTCTATTTTTGCGTTACTGCCATTGATCAATTTAGTTACCTCACCAGCATTCATCACTGAAGTTGGATCTTTGGGATCTGATTTTACTCCTCTGATTGTACCGTCTTGACCAAGTTGAATTCCACCCTTGCCTGTTTTATCCGCCCCAACGGTTAAACCATTATTCACATTGATATGATCTGCGTTTACTTTTTTAATGCTAATTACATCCGCTAAATCAAAACTTACATCATTATTATTCGTTGTTTTAGCAACTTTTAGGTTTCCATCTGTATTCTGAAAATTTACGGATTCCCCACGTTGTACCAAAGAAGCATCTTCGCCCTGTGCCGTGAGTGTAAAACCAGATTTATTCAACTCTTCTTCCACTTTTTTCGCTGTGATAAAACCTGCTGTTGCATTACTTGATGTACCGTTATTATTTTCACCAAAATTTGCCGATTCCAATGCAATAGTAATCTCATTTACATCATTTGCATTGCTATGCTTAATCTTAATACCATTTTCACCTTTAAAATTCACGGTATCATACGATTTAACAAAGTCTTTTTCTTCTCCTTCAACCTGTAAATTCCAGCCTGTATTTAAAACATCATTGACACTTGCCGCATTTTTACGATTAACATTTGTAGGAGCATTCTCTCTTTTACCTTCGCCATTACGCAAATTATTCGCAATATTCGTTAAGGTTTTTCCCCCTAAATCAAGAGCATTTGTTGATTGGTTACCTTGCGTTATTACATCGGATTGAGCCTGAGTAATCTCAACATCACCAATAAGTAAGCTATTTTTAATCTCTGCTTTATCAATCGAAATATCTTTTGCTAAATCATAGTTAACTTCCTGTCCAATGACTTTACCACTCTCAAGAATATCTTTATGAGAAATCACAAGATTGCTATCTGTATTTTTCATATCAACTCGATGACCTGATTTAATCAGTTTAGCATCCGCTCCATTAGTTGATAAATTAAAACCAGCATTATTGATTGCGTTAGCTACTTCTTGTGTTGTCACAAATCCGTTCAACTCAGGTTTTGCAACCACATTGCCTTTCAAATCTGTTTCCAGCTTCCCTTTCTGAATACCAATCTTAATATTTTGTTTACCTTCTTTGGCTTCATGAGTAACGGTAATAGCCCCCTCTCCTTCAAAATTAAGGGTATCATAAGCTGTAACAAAATCTTTTGCTTCACCTTCAACTTCTAAGTTCCAACCTGCACTCAGTATATCGTTCACTGTCGCCGAATCGTGACCGATCGCCGCTAAATCACCCTTTGGTTTAACACCCTGTTTAGTTGCTGAGGTAACAACATCTAGATGATCGTCTAATCCTGTAACTCTCTTAATATCAGTCAAAGTGTCAGCCAGTTTAATAGTTAACTTACCATCTTTTACTTCTGTTGAAAGATTATTATCTGCTCCGACAATATCAATCACCGAATCAACTTTCTTGACTAATTCATTGCCTTTAGAATCCTTTAAACCAAAAGTTTTTTCATTAGCGAATTTCTTGGCATCTGCAAGACCTTTCTCATAAGCCAATTTCAATTGCTCTTCTGTTGCGGCACGCTTGCTGTTATACACTACATTAGGATCAAACGCTGTATTATCTAGTCCTGTAATTTCGCCTGTTTTACTATTGATAACAATCGCATTATCGCCAGAATTAACATCGCCTATCGTGACCACTTTATTTAGATCCAATATGATTTCATTATCATCAACCCTTGTAACGATATTTGGATTCGACCCCACGCCTTTAAAATGAATGGTTTCTGTTAATTTAACATTATCTTCATTTCCATTATCCGCATTGATATTAAATCCAACATCAACACCCGCTAATGCCTGTTTAGTTGTATCACTCAGATCAATTGTAAATTTACCTGCTGTCGCATCTTCACTCACAGCCAACCCATTAGAACCAGCTTCAATATTCATACCATTTATCGTATAAATGTCAGGCGTTTTGTCCGTTCCTGTCGTTTTCACAACGCTTGCAATATGCTTGCCTTTTGCAACAACGGTTTTGCTTGAAGTAGCAACATCTTTTAATTGAGAAACATTCACCGCATCATGATCCGCCACACCATCGGCAACACCGGTAATTTTCAACTCACCTGCGTTAATACCACTCTTGGTAATAGAAGGTCCTTGATTACCACCAACAACTAAACCATTATTCGTTAAAGTGGTATCCGCCAACTGAAGACTACCTGATTCAGTTAAGTTTAGATTTTTTGCTAATTTTACATTTAATTTACCCGCTTCAGACACAACACCAATATTATTCTCTGTTAAATCCGATGTTTTACCACCAATAATTGCAAGCGTATGACCATGTTTCTTATTGATAAGATCGCCCGTATCCCCAGTAAAATTTAAGCCTGATTCAAGAACTGTTTTATTATTTGCAATATCTTCCGCATTTTTAACCGCTTTCGCTTGCACCACATCAATGTTACTTTGTAAGCTCTCTTTTGCTTCGGTTAACTGAGTCACATTAACCGCATCTGTTCCCTCTGTACCTTTTGCAACACCTTTAACTTGTTTATTACCAGCATTGATACCATTAGAATCAATAATAACCCCTTCAACGGTCACTTTATCAAATTCAACCTCTGGTGCTGTTGCAATTTCTAAGTTGCCACTTTTATTTGCTAAAACAATATTTTTACCTTGAACAAAATTCTGAGCATTATCATCCTGAGTCAATGTTTTTAACGGTTGTCCATTTACAGTGGTGTTAATACTTTGCAACGCACTCTCTGCTTTCACCAGACTCGCTTTAGATGTCGTACTTAAATCAACCACATAATCCGTTACATCACTTGTATTTGTTGTGGCTACGACTGTGACTGCATCAGAACCTGCGTGTGCCGTTGTATCTTTGGCATTAACAATATAAGTATCTGCCTCACCATTCTGACCCACGACCTTATCGACAGTAACATTTTTTCCTGAATCAACTACCGTTTTTGATACCTTAGCAACAGCTTTTAATTGAGAAAGATTAACTGCGTCAGTATCCTGTACACCATTACCCACATTGTGGATAACATTTCCACCCATATTGATATTTGCATTTGGTGAGATTGTTAACGCATTATTGATTGTTGCAGAATTGGTTGTAACGCCTTGCACAGTGATATTATCATTCAATTTAACTTGAATTTTATCATTGCCAGCAACCGTGCTGATATTACTATCACCATTCACAGCAACAATACTATCTAATTTTTCTAAATTAGTTTGTCCTGTATCACCTGTAAAAGTGAAACCTTTTGTATCAACTAATGCTTTAGCATCAACACCTTTTTGAATATTTGCTTTGGTTACATCAGTTAAATCAAGCGTAAATTCATCTGCTGTAGTAACATCATCATCTTCTGTGGCTACAACTTTAATTGCTCCACCAGTAACCGCTGTTACAACTGTATCTTCCGTTGCAATTTCAAACTGTTTTCCTGTTTGAGTAATAGCAACATTCGCACCATCATTAAATCCAACCGTCTCTCCAGATTTAACCAATTCATCCCCTGTTCCATTCGCTTGCACGTTAAAACCAGATTTATTGATCATATCCGCAATATTGCCCGCGGTCATAAAACGATCCACATTTATTGGTGTTGCAACTACACCATTTGCTGATGTTAACGTTTCAAATTTAGCACCAATAGTATGTGTTTTACTGCCATCGGCGTTGACTGTCGTTGCAATTTTTAACGGTTCTTCAACGGCTACTTTTGTTGTAGCTGAATCGGCTAAACGTTTAACATCACCAATATTTGCAGCATTGGTATCGACATCACCACCGCTTGCAAGAGCGGTAATACCCTGACCGTTCATATTGATACCTGTCGCGTTAGTAACAATACCACCAACTGTTGTCTGACCAAAGGCAACATTTTGAGCCGTTGATACTTTGATTGCCCCATTTTCTGGAGTCAAAACAATATTGTCACCAGTTGTAAAATTTGCAATATTTTTACCGGCTTCATTCGTTAACGTCGTTACCTCATTCCCATTGATTTGAGTAATAATTGATTGTAATGCACTATCCGCTTTCACTAAGCTTGCTTTTGATGCCGCACTTAAATCTATCGCATAATCTGTGATATTCGTTGTCGTATCTTTAATACCTTTAATAACACTCACTGCATCAGAACCAGACACACTCGAACCATCTGCATTTACAGTATAAACATCTTCCCCATTCACACCTTTAGTCGGTGTAGCTATCGAAACATTTGTTCCTTGTGCAACAACCGTTTTTGCTGTTTTTAATTGCTCAACATTTACTGCATCAGTGTTCTCTGTTCCCTTAGCTACACCCGTAATTTTTTGATTACCTGCATCAAGTCCTACCGCACTCACTTTTCCAGTGAAACTTGGTGAATCAGCAAGTTTAATAACTAACTCATTACCTGTTGAATCTACTCGCAGATTATTACTAGACGCCGCTGTAGCGTCAGCTAAATCACCTTTAATCGTCAGAGTCTGACCTAGCTTCTTATTGATCGCCGTGCCAGTATTCCCTGCAAAATTCAGTCCTTCTTCAACTTTTGCTTTATTGGTTGCAATACTATTCTTATTCGTTTGAATATCGCCTTCATTTTTTGTGACCTTATTATTTGTCTCGGTTAATTGAGCAAAGTTAACTGCATCCTCATTTGCTGTTCCTTTCGCAACATTAGTGATTTTCTTATTATTTGCATTAACACCCGACTCGTTGATCACAACACCTTTCACATTCACAGAATCAAAATTTACATTCTTCTGCGTTGATACTTTCAAACTCCCACGATCATTTTCCAAAACAATATTATCGCCTTGAGCAAAATTTTGCGTACCATCTGCTTGATTCAAGGTTTTTAACGGATCGCCATTCACTGTGGTTTGAATATTTTGTAAGCCAGAATCCGCTTTAGCTAAACGCGTTTTTGTTACCTCATTAAGCTTAACAATCACTTTATTTGTGCCTGTTTTCGCTTCTGTCTCTACGCCTTCAGCTCCTTCGATATCAAACACGATATTACTATTCAATGCCTGAGAATTTGTCGTACCTGTATCACCAATTAGCTGAATGGTATTATTACCTAAGGCTGTTATTACATTTGCATTATTTGTAATATCACCTTCATTTTTGACCGCTTTAGCCTTCACTGTATTTATACTATTTTGTAGTGACGTTTTCGCTGTTTCTAACTGAGAAACATTTACCGCATCTGTATCTGCGACACCATTAGCAACGCCTGTTACTACTTTTCCACCTGCATAGATACCCGCTTTAGTAATACTTGATCCACCTTGAGCCATCACAAGCCCATTATCATCAATGCTCGTGCTTCCAATAATCAAACGACCCGAATCACTTAAATCAACATTTTTCGCAAGCTTCACGACAAGCTGACCCGCTTCAGACACAACACCTATATTATTATTAGTCAGTTCGGATGATTTACCGCCAATAATATCTATTTTTGTCCCTAGTTTTTTAACAATTGTGTCGCCCGTATCACCAGCAAATTGAAGTTTAGCGTTTTTCAATGTTTCTTTATTTGTGTCAATGCCTTCCTGTATTTTAGGATCAAGCTTAACCATAAACACTTTTCCGCCATCCGTATTCGTTCCTTCTTCCGTAACAAGAATTCCTTTCCCTTGCGTCACAGTCGTATGTTTCTTACCTGTGGCAATATCATTTTTAATGGTTTCATCCAATCCAACGGTAAAAGTACGATCATCTTCAGAACCTGCTGAAGAGGGAGTCACAACAACTTCATTCTGCACACCAAATACTTGCTCTTTTGATTTCTTCTCAAAATCGGCAACAGCGGTTGTATCAATCTTATTTTTAGTGACTGCATTGTTTGTAATTTTATTTGTTGTAACCGCATTTTCTGCTAATTTAGCAGTTGTAATAGCTTCATTTTTGATCGACAGTACAATATCATCATCCACTAAATTAGGTTGAGACACCGTTAAATCTTGGCTAGAAATAGAATGAATGCTATTTCTATCTAATTTTGTTGCCAAATCTCTACTATTATTAGCAATAGCGGTCGTATTTGTTGTAATTTTTCCTGTATTTACATCAATCAAATCTTTATTTTCTTGATCGCCATCTGCGATTGCTTTATTAAGATTTGCTTTTGTTGTATTGATTAACGCGGTATTACCTGCAACACCTTGCTCATTCGCGGTTATCTTATTTTTAATTGAATCAGACAATCCCACAGAAAACTGACGATTCTCATCACCATCATTACCAGTTGCTGTTACAACTGTTTCATCATTAACTCCATTAACCACCTCTTTTGATTTTAGGTTTGTATCGATAGTGGCTACTTTGAGTTTTCCATCTACAACTTTTATGGTTTGATCATCAACTTCAACATCATATTTAATGCTACTTGTTGTACCATTACTTTCAACAATCGCTTTAGTTGCATTTCCATCAATGAAATTGACGATATCATTATCTCGAACCGTATCATCTTTTTCTGTTGTATTATTTTTTAAAACCCAGCCAGCATTATGTAATTGTGAACCATTGATCGCATCCGTTGACGTAGCCGAAATCTCACCATTCCCAACATTGGTGATTTTATCGCCTCCCACACTTAATCCCTTATTTGTGGTGGTTAACGTGGTGGTATTATTATCATTTTTTAAATCAAGACCTTTAAATTCAGGGGTTTCTGCAAGCTGAATTTGAACTTCGCCATTTGTCACAATTGTTTGAATATTTTTCGCTGAATATGTGCCTTGTGTCGCACTATCAGTATTACGAGTAAGAGCCGTTTGATTCGTAGCCGCACCAATAATGGCTAGCGACTCTCCTAATTTTCGTTGCGTGCCATCTTGGGCTACTGCCCCATTGTCTGCATCCGTATCTGAATTCTTATTACCTGTAAAGGTAATCGGTTTTTTGATTTTATCCTGTAATCCCTTTGCCACAGAATGTAATTGAGAGCCATTTATTGCGTCTGTTGAAGTCGCGGAAATTATACCTGGAGCAACATTGATAATTTGCCTTTCTTTGGTGTTTGAACCAACAGAAACCACGCCTGTTGCTGTACCTGAAAAACCATTATAGATTTCACCATTCACATCTCCTTCAGTAACCAAAGAATGTGCTCTATCCGTCGAGGCATTTCCTAAAACAACCGCATTATCTTGTGATGTTGTGACATTATGCCCAAGCACAAAAGTATTCGTATTCGCAACCGTATTACTCGCACCTAAAGCAATACTACTTGCACCACTCACCACTGCTTCGTCGCCTATTGCAATACCATTTTGTGCTTGAACTTTTGCATTGTGACCAATTGCAATACCACTTGTTGCATTCGTTGTTAACACTTTTGAATTGATACCCAACGCGACAGCATTTTGAGCTTCAGCTTTCGCACTATATCCTTGAGCAATTGAATCTTCACCTGTTGCTTTAGAACTAAAACCTATCGCAATAGATTCTTCTCCTGTCGCATTCGATTCAGTACCTAATGCAATCGTACCAATATTTTCTGCTCTTGCATCTTTACCGATTGCCATTGATTGTTGATGAGCTTTCGCTTGTGCTCTTTGACCAATTGCAATATTGGCATTTTTTAACGCTTGAGCATCAGAACCTATCGCTATTGCTTCTATTCCTTGAACCTCTTCTACTCCATTTTTAGGCGTGACTTCACCCGCTAAAGCATTTGCACCTATTGCTATGGATTTGGTTGCGTGTGCTATTGTGCTTTTACCAATTGCGATTGACTGACCACTCGATTGTTTCGTAATAATCTTTGTAAAATCATCAGGATTTGAATCTTCGTATGTTAATGATTTTCCCTCAGCTTTTGCATCAGCACCTAATGCAATGCTTGATTCAGCAGAAACATTAGATGATTTACCAATTGCAATACTTTCACTTAAGGTAGCTGTTGAATTAACTCCAACGGTAACGGCAAAATTGCCCACAGCGCCTGCTTTTTCCTTTATAAGACCGAGATTTTTTGTTGCATCTCCAGCTGCTTGCGTTGTTGTACCATCATTCACATGAACATAAATTAAACCGTCACCGATTTTATCTTCCATTTTCGACATACGACCTTGATGTCGACCTGCCAGTGTAGCTAATTGTGAACCATTGATAGCATCTGTTGATGTAGGAGAAACCTCACCTGCTGCAACATTTTTAAGCTGTCTCTCATAGCCTTTAGAACCAAAAGAAACATAATCACCTGCCGATAATCGTTTACCCGCTCCTCCCGCATCTCGTTGATATACATAAGTCGTAAACTCATTTGGGATCGCATTGCCATCTTTATCTAATGCCTGTACTTTTGCAAAATCATATGATTTTGCTTCACCATCTGTTAAAGAACCCGCACCAATAGCCACCGTATTAGTCTGCGTTGCTTTTGCTCCAGCACCTAATGCCAATGCAAAAGTCGCTGTTTCTGCAACATTAGCCCCTGTTCCAAATGCAGTTGAAAGTGTACCTTTCGCTTGTGATTTCACACCAATAGTCACCGCACCTGCTCCAGTTTGTGTGACGGGATATCGAGGATTCTGCATATTATCCCCCGTTAATTCCTCGTACACCGCTTTAACAGTCATATTTTTATCAACATTCTGCGTCGTTTCCGTACCATCTTGATGAATTGTGATCACCTTATTTTTATAACGCATTGTTTCACTTGCTACTTTATCGGTATCATCACCTCCAATTGCAATAGAAGAGTTACCCGTCGCAAGAGCATCATTACCAATGGTAACAGACTGATCCCCAATCTTAGCACCAGCAGGCAATCGTTTTCTTAATGCTCCAGAAATATTACCATTGTTATCTGTTGCATTACCTATAACAACTATTTGGCTGTATCCACCAGAAACCAAATTTTCGTTTACCGTTGCCATTACTTGTGCATTTATGGCAAAAACACTCATCAATGCCACACTCAATTTTGCCAACCTGAATTTCACCACATTTTGACGACTTACATTTGTATTGATAGCTGATCTTGATTTTATTTTTATTTTTGTTTTTGTTTTTGTTAATTCAGATACCGCAACAAATGTTTGCGTAGCACAACACCAAATAATTTTATAGACTTTATTCATAATTTCTCTCTGTAAAAATAAACATACGTACCAAACTAAGTTTCCTACTTAAAAGCACGTACAATTATTAAACAGGGTAACATTGATGTTATTGCATTACAAGTTGCTTTTGTTAAAGAGAGGTTTATTGTTAAGGCAATTTGATGTAATTACCACAAATTTTACAAAAAACCAACAATCATAAGGCTAAGAAAATACGCTTTTAAAAAACGTAAATTTTAAAGAAAATATACCCGCTTCAAACAAGCGGGTATTGCAAAAAATAGGCTATGAAGAAAGAAACTCATACAAACCTAATAAAAATTCAAGCACACCAAAGAAAGCAATAACAGTACCAATAATTGCAATCTTACGGTTGAATTGATTATCTTGCTCTTGCTTCTTATCTCTATCTAACTGCTCTTTTTGTGTTTTTTGCCAATCTAAAATGTAGTGGATATCATCAATCTTTTGAATCAATTCACTATTTATTTGAACAATATTTAAAGACGCTTTAATATTCGACCATGTTTCAACTAAACTCGTATTTTTATGTTTTACAGGAAGTAAAAAGAAAAAACGTGCATTAAATTCTGTCGCACGTTTATATAAAGACGTTAATTGTTTAATATCATTATTCTTATTAGCAATTTGAGAAGCATAAGCCAATTTATTGCTCAGGGATTCCATAACGTTAAGATAAGCATAGGCAAGAGCCATCAATAAAATACGATATTCAAATTGATATTGCTGCCCCTCAAGACAAGTAATAAAAGACAACCCTTTTCCATCAACGTGTTCACTGTGCGAACTCTTATGTTGGTAATCATCACTCTTGATCGCTCGGCTCAATCGAATCCCCAAAGAGGCGTATGAAATTTCCATATCCGTAACCTGATTCGATTCTGCGTTAACAAAAGCTAACCTTGTTATCTCTTTTCTATTCTGCCGATTTCTAATCTTTTGTGCATAGGTTTCTCGCCATTGATTTTCCTGTATATTATCCAATAAAGGTAATTCCATAAATTCTGCACAAAATATTTGTTGTTCTGGACTATTTTTAAAGAAAACTAACCACCATTTTTGAGTTTCTCTCTCTTTAAAAAACTCACAATCTAACGCAGACTGAAAAAAATTGATATTACTTTCATTCTTCTCTTGATTACAATTTTTGCCTATTCTCAAATGTAATAAACCACTTGAGGGCAACATATCCTCTTGATAAATTCTAACCAATGTATTATTCATTTTACCTCCACGCACATTCTAATAGTACGAATTTTTAGAAGCATATAAAAAAGGCTTAACAGATATTCTCTATTAAGCCTAGTGTTAAACTAAAAATTACACATCATAAGTGGTTGAAGCAACATCACCACCACGACCTGTCCAATTTGTATGGAAGAACTCGCCACGTGCTTTGTCAGTACGCTCATAAGTGTGAGCCCCAAAATAGTCACGTTGTGCTTGTAGTAAGTTAGCAGGTAAACGTGCTGATGTATAACCGTCTAAGAACGTAATCGCAGATGTCATACAAGGCATTGGGATACCTGTTTCGATAGATTTCGCCACTACTTTACGCCAGTCTGCTTGGCTGTTTTCTAAAATATCTTTGAAATATTTATCAGAACCTAAGAAAATTAAGTCAGGATTTGCTTCATAAGCGTCACGGATATTACCTAAGAATGCACTGCGAATGATACAACCTTCACGCCATAATAATGCGGTGTTACCGTAGTTGATGTTCCAACCAAATTCTTCTGACGCTTGACGAATTAACATAAAGCCTTGTGCGTAAGAGATGATTTTTGACGCTAATAGTGCTTTACGAACCGCTTCAATCCACTGTGCTTTGTCGCCCTCAACTTTACCAACAGTTTTGTTGAATAATTTTGATGCTTCAACACGTTGTTCTTTGAATGAAGATACGCAACGAGCGAATACAGATTCAGTGATTAAGGTTAAAGGAATACCAAAGTCTAATGCGTTGATACCTGTCCATTTACCTGTTCCTTTTTGACCCGCAGTATCAAGGATTTTATCGACTAAACGGCTACCGTCTTCATCTTTATAGCCTAAGATTTCTGCTGTAATATCAATCAAATAACTATCTAATTCTGTTTTACGCCACTCGTTGAATGTTGCTTCTAATTCATCATCAGATAAGCCTACGCCTTCTTTTAAGAATTGGTATGCTTCACAGATTAACTGCATATCGCCATATTCAATACCGTTATGAACCATTTTCACAAAGTGACCAGCACCGTCTTGACCAACCCAGTCACAACAAGGCTCGCCTTCTGGCGTTTTTGCTGAAATCGCTTGTAAAACTGGTTTAACAAATGGCCAAGCCTCTTCGTGACCACCTGGCATAATTGAAGGTCCAAATCTTGCCCCTTCTTCACCACCAGAAACACCTGTTCCGATAAAACGAATGCCTTTTTCACGAAGTGCCACTACACGACGGTTTGTGTCAGGGTAATTTGAGTTACCGCCATCAATGATGATATCGCCTTCGTCTAAGTATGGTACTAAGCTATCGATAAATTTATCGACCACTTCACCCGCACGCACCATTAACATAATACGGCGTGGTTTTTCTAATTTATCCGCTAAATCTTGTAAAGAATACGCACCGATAATATTCGTACCTTTCGCTTCATTATTTAGGAAATCATCAACTTTTGAAGTAGTACGGTTATACGCTACCACTTTAAAACCGTGATCGTTCATATTTAAAATTAGGTTTTGTCCCATTACGGCTAAGCCAATAACACCGATATCGCCTTTCATTTTTGCTCCTCGTTTTGTTTTTTAATTTAAAATTTTTTAGCGGTCTGATTTTTATTAAAATCACAGATCACGTTATAATCAAACCAGTTCGTTTTACTCAAAAAAGATTTTTTGTTTTCTCAATTTATCTTTATTTTTTTCATACCACAAAATATGCTCTCGAATTTCATCTCTTTTATCAAAGCTCCACAACATACACCACTCAGCTATAAATATTAATATAAATGTAAATATCAAGACAATCTTAGATAAGTCTTCTCTATTTATAAATAAATCATTATCTTCTACTATTAAAATAATCCAATTAAAGATATTTTCCTTAAATACAACATAAAGCATAACAAAAATAAAACTTATACAAACAAATACACTCCAAGAAATCCATTTCCATATACGAGGACTATTAAAAAGCCAATATCTCCTATTTAAAACATATTTATCCGTTAAATAGCCTTGTTTTCTCAATTTTTCTAAATTAATAAATTTACAGAAATCATAAAATGTAATGTCATTCCTTACACAACTTATTACTTGGTCAAATGTAATTCCCTTAAACACCGATATCGTATTACAAGCCATATATTGAATAATTTGAGGCTGTCTTTCCAATTCCTCTATTTTATTTTTAACAAAAAATTTCTCTACCTGTTCATAGTCTTGAATAGCCAATGAAAGTCTATCTTTTCTTCTAGTATAGAAATGCTCTTTTATATACCATAAAATCCATATAAATAAAAAAGATATAGTTACTAACATTCCACTGTTAGATAAAATAGCTTGAATAATTGCGTTCACAACAATTCACTCGCTTCTTTATCCAAATACCATTCGGTATTACCATTGCTCGCTTTGATTCTAGCAGCTGGATAGCTTTGTGCTTTTGGATCATTTGCAAAAATTTGGTTAATTATGACCGCTTTACTTTGTCCTGTTACAAGATAAGTAATGCGTTTTGCTTTCTCAATCAATTGTGCTGTTTTTGAAATACGTAATTGCTTTGTTTCAGGATGTTCTGCAATTGTTGCTAAACGCTCGTCATCAAAATCTGTTTGGTTTGGGAAAAGTGAAGCGGTGTGTCCGTCTATTCCCATTCCTAAAATAACCCAGTCAAACTCTTGGTTTGGTACGCAATCAGTGATCTCTTGTTCAAAACGAATTAACTCACCTTGCACCTCTTTCTCGCCTAAAACTCGATGAATATTTTCTGCTGGAATATCAATATGATCAAATAATAACGCTTGCACTTCGCCATAATTACTTTCAGGATCAGTTGGTTCAACCATTCGTTCATCACCCCACCAGAAATGAAGGTTTTTCCAATTTATTTCAGTGTTATAAGGCGATTGAGCAAGTGTTTTAAAAAGTAATTTTGGTGTACTTCCACCTGAAAGTGAAATATGAACAGGCTGAGCCTGTTCGCTATACATTTTAAATTCTTGGGCGATCTTTTCAACAGCTTGTTGAGCAGTATCAAAAATAGTTTTATTCATTATTTTTTATACCTTTTTCTTCATTTTACCTGATGGACGACGCCATACTTTGCCTTCTTTGGCAATTAAACGATCCGCTTCTTTTGGCCCCCAAGTACCTGCTTCATAGTCATAAACTCGTCCGCCATTTTTCTTATAGGCTAAAATTGGCTCAACAAATTTCCAGCAAGCGTGTACTGCGTCAGTACGAGCAAATAAGGTCGCATCGCCTTTCATTGCATCTAATAATAAACGTTCGTAAGCAGTTAATAAGTTTGGCGACGCTAAATCTGCGTAGCTGAAATCCATTGACACTTCTTTTGAATCAAAACCTGAACCTGGTTTTTTCAACCCAAAACGCATTGAAATTCCTTCGTCTGGTTGAATGCGGATAATCAATTTATTATCTGGTGCATTTTGGCTAAACACTGGGTGCGGTGTCGTTTTAAAGTGAATTACAATTTCTGTTACACGTGTTGGCAAGCGTTTTCCTGAGCGAACATAGAAAGGTACACCAGCCCAACGCCAGTTATCAATTTCACAGCGTAATGCCATATAAGTTTCTGTACTAGATTCTGCAGGTACGCCTTTTTCTTCTAAATAGCCTTTTACTTTTTCGCCATTGATTTCCGCACTGGTATATTGCCCTAACACTAAATTATGTTTTACGGTTTCAGTATTTAATGGATGTAAACAATGTAATACTTTTGCCACTTCATCACGCATTGAATCTGCGTTGATAATCGCAGGTGGTTCCATTGCAACCATTGCCAAAACTTGTAATAAGTGGTTTTGGAACATATCACGCATTGCACCAGAGCCATCGTAATAACCACCACGATCGCCTACACCAATCGCTTCAGCCCCTGTGATTTCAACATAATCAATGAAGTTTCTATTCCAAAGTGGTTCAAATAGACCATTTGAGAAACGTAAAACTAATAAGTTTTGTACCGTTTCTTTTCCTAAATAGTGATCGATACGGTAAATCTGATGTTCTGCAAAATAGTGATGAATTTGAATATCTAACGCTTTTGCGGTTTCAATATCGTAACCAAATGGTTTTTCAACAATTAAACGTTTCCAACCATTTTCTTCGGTATTTAAACCGTGAGCGGCTAAACATTCTGGAATGATACCGTATAAACTTGGAGGGGTTGATAAGTAATAAAGTGTATTACCTTGTGTTTGATAAAGTTCGTGCAACTCTGCTAAGCGTGGCACTAATTTGCCATAATCATTTGAATCTGAGGTATTTACTGCTTGATAATAAAGATGTGAACAGAATTTCTCTAACATTTCACTGCTTTCATTACCTGCTTCAAGTAATGCACCGCGCATTTTTTCACGGAAAGTTTCATCGCTAAATTCACTACGTGCGACACCTAAAACAGAAAAGTTTTCAGTAAGTCGTCCGATACTGTATAAATCATAAAGTGCAGGAATCAGTTTACGATATGTTAAATCCCCTGATGCACCAAAAATTACAATACAATTATTATCTGCGTTCATTTTTACACCTATATTACCTTTTATTATTCGTGTTAATAATTTGTTATAACTATGCAATAATTTTTACGTTGTTACCAGTAGTTAATAACTATCAAATTGATAAATATTTTGCCAATCAATGCTTTTATCCCCTACCATAACAAAAGGAGGATTGATAAATGTTTCTCGTTGATTATAAGTTAAAGGCTCAAAATTAAGATTATAAATTTCACCACCTAATTCAGACAAAATCACCTCAGCTGCCGCAGTATCCCACTCCCCTGTTTTACCAAGACTAACATAACAATCCACCTTTCCTTCTGCCACAAGCCCCGCTTTTAAACTGCTTGATCCCATAAAGAAAAAATCAAGCTGATGTGAAGATATGAGACTATCTTCTACAATTAAGCGGGTATCTTTTCTTGTGGTAACAACTAAGCGGTCAGATTTTTTATCTTTTTTGCAATTTTTTTGCAAACGAGATGTTTTACCTTTTTCAACCAAAAATGCACCTTGATTTTCAATCGCATAATAGGTTTTATCAATAATAGGTGCGTGAATAATCCCTAACACGGGTTTATTATTGCGTACCAATGCGATCATTACCGAAAATTGTCCTGTTCGATCAATAAATTGTTGCGTACCATCAAGAGGATCAATCAACCAATATTCCTTCCATTGTGAACGTTCCGCAAGTGACACTTGGCAATTTTCTTCGGATAAGATTGGTATGTTGGGGGTCAGTTTTGAAAGTGAATGGATTAAAAATTTGCTAAGAAATAGATCTGCTTCGGTGACTGGCGTACGATCAGATTTTATATGAATTTTAACCGAACCAGCATAAAACTCCGTTAAGTGCAATCCTGCTTGATAGACAATGTCTAATACTGATTGGGTTAATTGTTGCATTATCGTATCCTTGTTATTAAAAATATTCAGAGAATGAACGATGATTGTAAACTATTTTTCTAAAAAAATTAACACATAAATAATTGTTGAATCGCCTGATGATTTAATTGCTGACCAATTACCACGATACGTTCATCGGGCATTTCGGTGCAACCTGTAATGGTATATTGACTTTCCACAATATCAAATTTTGTCCAAAAACCACCTATTTTTGCATAGCCTTTTACGCGTGCCACTTTGCCAAATAAGCCTGATGTAAGCCAAAATAATTTATCCGCAAGTTGATCAATAGTTGAAATATGATGAGATGAAAAACTGATATTCTCCAATGGATCGACTTTTTGTGCTTCGTGACGGAAAAAACGATAATTCACTTTATTATTTTTTTGTTGAATTTCAATGCCTTTATCCAATAATGCCAGCCACTGCTCTTTGTGCCATTCGCTATAATGAGAAGGCAAAAACTCCACATTATTTGCAAATTTCAATTCTTTTTTGACCGCTTGAAAGTCTGTTTCTGTAAAAGTTTCTGATTTACTCACGACTATTGTGCCTGCGGTATTGAGCTGATCTTGAAAATAATCAGGATAATTCTGCTTACTTTCTTGATAATGGCGACCGTCCACAATCGTAATCGGGGCAATCAATGAAATATCTTCATACACAATACGATTAAGCTGTTCAAGAATTTTACTCGGCATTGCGACACCACTTGGCTCAATCAACAAATAATCTGGGTTAAGCGTATTGGCAATCGTTAGCACCGAGTAGCTGAAATCTAAATTGAGCGAGCAACAAATACAACCTTCTGTCAGCTCCCACACTTTCATATCAACATCTTTATTTTGGCTTTGCTCTTGTTTTAATAGTTCACCATCTAGCCCCAATTCGCCAAATTCATTTTCTAAAATAACAAATTGACGTCCTGTTTTTTTAACCATTTCTTTAATAAAAGACGTTTTGCCTGCACCGAGAAAGCCAGAAATTACAAGTATTTTCATTTAATTAACCTAATAAAAGTATCTTTAAATAAGATTATAGAGGAGCATTAGCAAACATCGTTTACGTATATGCTCCCGAAGAGTAATTTAATTTTAACAGGAGGATATTCCATTCGCTACGCTCATTCAATCCTCCCCGACTTATTTTTACAAATAAAAAAGCACGGTTGCTTTCGTTAAATCCGCAACCGTGCTTTTATATAAGAATAATAGCTTATAAGTTGCTATTAAATTATATTACAACCACTGGTTTAATTAAGTCAGCTGGTTTATCTTTCATTAGCATTAACGCATCTTCAACGTGTTCAAAACCTTTGAATTTATGCGTAATCAATGGCTTAACATCTAATTTACCACATTCAATTAAGCTTGCTAATTTTTCAAGACGTAAACGACCACCAGGCATTAAACCACCGTTGATTTGTTTGTGTCCCATACCTACACCCCAAGTTTCACGAGGAATGTTGATGTGTGTACCACGACCTAAGTAGTTTACATTACCAATTTTACCACCCGCTTTTAACACGTTGATAATTGGTTCAAAAGTTTCAACTGTACCACCCGCAATAATCGCTTTATCAACGCCTTTGCCGTTAGTCATTTTCATTACTTGTTCATCGATTGGCTCGTCATAACCAATGAAATCTGTTGCACCATAGCCTTTTGCTGCTTCACGACAATTTTTACGTGTACCTACACAAATGATACGTGATGCACCACGTAAAGAAGCACCAGCAACCGCCATTAAACCAACTGGTCCAATACCAACAACTAGTACTACATCACCAAATTGAACGTCAGCTAATTCTACACCGTGGAAACCTGTTGGTACCATATCTGATAACATACACGCTTCTTCTGGTGAGATTGAGTCTGGTAAGTGAGCAAGGTTTGCGTCAGCATGGTTTACGTGGAAAAATTCGCCAAATACACCGTCTTTAAAGTTAGAGAACTTCCAACCAGAAAGCATACCGCCTGAGTGCATTGGGAATCCGCCTTGTGCTTCAACCGTACCCCAGTCTGGTGTGATTGCAGCAACCATTACACGATCGCCTACTTTGAAGTCTTTAACGAGTTCGCCAACTTCAGCAACAACACCACAGCCTTCATGACCTAAAATCATATCTTTTCTGTCACCTAATGCACCTTCCCATACGGTATGCGTATCTGAAGTACAAGGTGAAAGCGCCAAAGGTTTGATAATTGCGTCCATTGGTCCACAAGCTGGTTTTTCTTTTTCAATCCAACCTGTTTTTCCGATACCTAACATTGCAAAGCCTTTCATTTTAGTTCTCCTATAGAAGTTAATATTAAAAAATATTGCTGATGAGAATTATACTCTTTTAGAAAACCAAATCACGCTTTTTTTTCTCTATTTGGTGTAAAATTTTAGTTAATTATTTTAACATTTTTTCAGCAATTTCAATCGCTTCAGCGACACGCCCCTGATTTACACCACCTTTAGCACAACGTTTATCTAAGCAGGACGCAATCGATAAAATAGAATACACATCATCAGTAATCACTTTATGGAATTGAGCAAACTCCATTAAACTTAATTCTTCCAAAGCTTTGGCGTTTTTGATAGCGTAAACAACCGCTTCTCCCACGATATGATGTGCCTCTCTAAATGGAATCCCTTTTGCGACCAAATAATCAGCCAACTCCGTCGCATTCGCATAACCTTGTTTTGCCGCTTCTAAGGTTCGTTCCGTATTTATTTGTATATCCTCTAACACCAAACTTGCCATATCTAAACAAGCAAGCCAAGTATCAACGGTATCAAAAATCCCTTCTTTATCTTCTTGCATATCTTTATTATAAGCGAGAGGTAAGCCTTTCACTGTAGTTAATAGCCCCGTTAATGCACCAATTACTCGCCCTGTTTTACCACGAATAAGTTCACACGCATCTGGGTTTTTCTTTTGTGGCATCAAAGATGACCCTGATGTGACACGATCCGCTAATTCCACAAAATTGGCTTCACCACTGTTAAAAATAATCAAATCTTCTGAAAAACGAGAAAGGTGAACCATACTAATCGAAGCGACAGAAAGTAATTCTAGGATATGATCACGATCAGACACACTATCTAAACTGTTGTTTGTTGCACTGGCAAAACCAAGATCTTGAGCCAGTTTTTCACGATCGATCGGATATGCTGTCCCCGCCAACGCACCACAACCTAAAGGGCAAGTATTCATTCTGTGATAAGCGTCTTCTAAACGAGAATAATCACGCCCCAGCATTTCGTAATAAGCCAAGCACCAATGTGCAAAAGTCACAGGTTGAGCACGTTGTAAATGGGTATAACCAGGCATTACAGCATTTTGATGTAGCTTCGCTGTTGTAACAAGTTTTTGCTGTAAATGACGAACCCGTTGCTGTAATAATTTGACCTGTGCTTTACACCATAATTTAATATCTAGTGCCACTTGGTCATTACGACTTCTTCCTGTATGCAATTTCTTACCCAAATCGCCCAATTTTTCAATCAGTTTCGACTCTACCCAGCTATGAATATCTTCATTATCATCTTGCAAAATCACCATCAAATTAGGTGCTAATTCTGCGTGCAATTCTTGCAGGGCTTGAATCAGCTTCTGCTCTTCTTTCTGTGTAATAATACCTACGGAGGCAATCGCCTTCGCCCAACCTATTGAGCCTTCAATATCTTGTAGTCCTAAGCGATAATCAAAACATAAAGAGTCATTAAAAAGTTTAAAACGTTGATCCACTGATTCACTAAAACGTCCGCCCCAAAGTGCCATAAATTTTTCCTCTTGAGTAAAATGAGCCTTCTCGGATTTTTGCATAATTATTCGTAGATAGTCAATGCCCCTCTAAACTCATCCTTACATTCAATATAAATGTCAGAAAAAAAGAATTTAGCGGTCATATTTACCTTAAAATTTGCAAATTTGCGACTTTCAACACAAAAATCATTATTTCTATTGAATATATATAGCTGAAAGGGAACAAATAAAATATAATTATCAGATTTGAATAAACTTACTTATAACCAACGGAAACATTATGTCTGAACAACAAATTGAAACACAAACAACTCAAACTGCAAAAACAACTATGAGCGTAAAAGAAACGATCGCTTATTTAGCAGAAAAATTTCCTCTTTGCTTCTCACTTGAAGGCGAAGCAAAACCACTTAAAATTGGTCTATTCCAAGATCTAGCTCAAGCATTAGAAAACGATGAAAAAGTCAGTAAAACAATGATTCGTCAAGCAATGCGTGGCTACACTATGGGATGGCGTTATCTTAATGCCTGTAAAGAAGGGGCTGAACGTGTAGATTTAGAAGGCAAACCTGCTGGTACAATTGATGCAGCACAAGCAGAACACGCCGCTCAAACTTTAGCAGAGTCTAAAAAAATTGTTGCTGAGCGTAAAGCACAACAACGCAAAACAGAACGTAAAGAATTCTTTAAAAAGAAAGCGTTAGAAGAGAAAAAAGCAGTAAAAAAAGCACATCGTCCAAAAGTTGCAAAAAAAGCTGAAAAACTGACTGCTTTAGAAACCTCAGAAATCACAAAAGGTTTAACGGTGAAAGTGAAAGTAGGAAGTAGTGTACAAAATGCAACTGTTTTAGCAGTGGAAAAACAAGAAGCAAGAGTTCAACTTACTTCTGGATTAACTTTAAACGTGACTTTAAATTCTATTTTTAGCTAATAATGAAAAAATTTAATATTAAACATTTTTCTTTAATTTGCTTGACCAGTTTTCTCGCAAGTACTAGCCTTGCGGTAACGCCTGAAATTAAAGAAAGCGATATTATTACTCCTTTGCCGAATGAAGATCATCATATTTCGACACAACGAGTAACAGGACGTTTAATACAATCCCATTATCGTAAGTTTGATTTGGACAATGATTTTGCTAATAAAATTTTTGACCGTTATATCGATTGGTTAGATGGTACGCATAAAATATTTTTGCAATCTGATGTCGATCAACTACGTCAACAATATGCAACGCTGTTAGATGATGAGCTTTATCAAGGAAAACTAGATTCTGCCTATAAAATCTATGACTTAATGGCAAAACGTCTTTATCAACGTTATCATTATATGCTGACCTTAGTGGATAAACAGCCCGATCTGACTCAAGATGATGAGATTGAAAAAGATCGTGAAAAAGCAGCGTTTCCTAAAACAGAAGAAGAGGCAAAACGCTTATGGAAACAGCGTTATAAACACGATGTAATCACGCAATATCTTAAACACAAGACGTGGTCAGAAACCCAAAAGAAATTAGCTAAGCGTTATAATTTAGCAATTCGCCGTTTAACTCAAACACATGCCGATGATATTTTGCAAATGTATTTAAACGCTTTTGCAAGAGAAATCGATCCTCACACCACTTATCTTTCACCTCGAAATGCACGACGCTTTGAAGAAAGTATGAAACTTTCTCTTGAAGGGATTGGGGCAACGCTTTATATGGACGATGATGTCACAACGATTAAATCACTAGTTAAAGGTGCACCTGCTGAACGTAGCAAACAGATCCATCCTGAAGATAAAATTGTTGGTGTTGGGCAAGCAACTGGTGAAATTGAAGATGTTGTCGGTTGGCGAATTGATGATGTTGTTGATAAGATCAAAGGTAAAAAAGGTACGAAAGTACGTTTAGAAATTGAACCTGCCAAAGGAGGCAAGAACCATATCGTGACTATTGTACGAGATACGGTTCGCCTTGAAGACAGTGCAGCAAAATTAACGATTGATAAAATCAATGGCAGAAAAGTCGCAGTTATTGAGAGCCCAACCTTTTATATGGGGTTAACCAAAGACGTCAAAAAATTATTAGTTAAAGTCAATAAACAAAAAATTGATGGTCTAATTATTGATTTACGTGCAGATGGTGGTGGCTCATTAACTGAAGTCATTCGCTTAACAGGCTTATTCATCAAACAAGGACCTGTCGTCCAAGTACGTGATGCCTCAAACCACATTAAAGTTTATATAGGTGGAAGCGATAAAGATGTGCTTTACCGTGGTAATATGATCGTGATGACGGATCGTCATAGTGCTTCTGCATCGGAAATTTTTGCAGCAGCAATGCAAGATTATAACCGTGCAATTATTGTGGGACAGACGACGTTTGGAAAAGGAACTGTTCAACAAGGGCGTCCTTTGAGCAGTATGTTTGATAAAGAGTTAAAGCAGCTCGGTATGTTGCAATATACCATTCAAAAATTCTATAGAATCAATGGTGGTAGCACACAACAAAAAGGCGTTGAACCAGATATTCATTATCCTGAGATCATCAACGCAAAAGAAGTGGGTGAAAGTTTTGAGGATAATGCTTTGCCTTGGGATAAAATTCCACAAGCAAACTATCAACTGTCCACGAATGCTCGCCAATTTGTTAAAACACTCACGAAAAAGCATCTGAAACGTATTGCAAACAATCCTGAATTTATCGCTCTAGCAAAAGATATAAAAGCTGAGCGTGAAGAAGATAACAAAAAATTCTTATCTTTAAATTTAGAAAAACGTAAGCAACAACGTCAAATTGATGATAACCGCCGTTTAACTACGCTTAATTCTCGCTTTAAGCGTGAAGGTAAAAAACCATTGAAAGATTTAGATGATCTTCCAAAAGATTATGAAGCACCTGATTTCATTTTAAAAGAAACGGAAAATATGATGTCTGATTGGCTTCAACTCAGCGAGAAAAAATCATAATATTTAAAATTATAGCGGTTAAATTTTAATTGAAATTTACAAATTCAAGTAGAATTTAATCGCTTAACCACCAAGGAGTTCCAACCAAATGAGAAAGCTTTTTTCTTTACTCTCTTTTTTATTTAGTGTCAGCTTTATAACCCCTTTAGCTTTCGCTTCTCTTCCAGCACTTTCTGAATTAAATATCCAGCTTGAAACAGCGCAAAAACAAGATCCAAAAGACACCACGCTTATCAAAAATTTAGAAGAGACTATCGACTTATTAACGAAAGTAGAAAATCAAAAACAAAAAAATAAAGAATTAGAGCTTCTGCTTATTGATATTGATGGCAAAATCCAGCAAGGGCAATCTGATATTTCTAGTATAAAGCAAGAGCTAACACAAGATCTGGATAAAGAAAAAAATATCGAGACAGCTGAGAGTATTGATGAGCTACAAACAAAATTAGATGATAATCTTAGAGACCTTAAGAATCTTCAATCCAATTTAAATAATGCAAATTCTAATTTAGTGCAACAAAACAACCTATCTGCAAATGCACAAACAATGCTTGCTGAAAATTCGCAGAAAAATCAGGAAATTAACAACCAACTTTCATCTGGCAACCTTAGTCCAACACTTCAAAAAAAATATATTGTTGAACTAGAATTGTTAAATTTACAAAATAATTTCAATAAAACCTCATTAAAATTTAATGATAAAATTACGCTTTATTATCAAACCCAATCAAATTTATTACAATCAAAAGAAAATTTATTACAAGAAAAAATAACTGAGCTTCAAACTCAAATCAATAATAAACGCTTACAACAATCTCAAGAACAGTTTGAAAAAACGCAGAATAATCAACTTGGGACAGAAGTTAATAAAGCTATTCAAACCGAATTGAATATCAATACTCAGTTAAGTAAACAGCTTCTAACTCAAACAAAAGAAGCGAATATGCTTTCTCAAGAAGGCTTACGTTTACAAAATATTTTGAATAACTTAACGCAAACACAGCGTACATTAAAAGAGCAAATCAGTGCCTTGAAAGGAACACTGGTTCTATCACGTATTATTCAAAAACAAAAACAGAATTTACCTCTCAATACAAATATTAAAGATTTGCCTGATCAAATCTCAGAGCTTCGTGTCCGTATTTTTGATATGACACAGCAACGTAATGAGCTTTATATTCCTAATTCCTATATTGAGAAATTACAACAAAAAAATGATGAGAAATTTAGTCCTAATGATATTCATCAATTAACAAAGCTGCTGAGTGAACGTAAAAAATTATTAACTGATTTGCTCACTAATCTAAATAATCAGCTCAACCAGTCAATCAATTTAGATTTAGTACAAAAACAAGTTTCAGAAATTAGCAAACAGATTGAAGAAACACTTGTACAACAAAGCTTTTGGGTAAAAAGTAATGCACCACTAAACTCAAAGTGGTTAAAATCATTACCTAAATTATTAGCATTTCAACTTCAAGATATTACAAAAAAAGTAGATCTATCAAAAGATAATTCAGAATATTTTACCGGAATGCTTGCCCTGAGTATCCTACTTGGGCTCGTCTTTATTGTTACGTTTTATTTCAAAAAAGCAATTCAAAAACGTTTATCGATTATCAATGGTCAAGTTAATTCATTAAATGCTGATAGTCAGTGGCATACGCCAATTGCACTATTATGTACAATGTTGTTAACCATTCCAAAAATAATTATATTCTTTATTGCCACATTATGGTTAGGCTATTTTTACTTTACTACGCCAACAGAAATTTGGTCGTGGGGACTAAAAATGTCAGGCTATTTATGGCTGTTTAGCTTTATTCTTTCGTTATTTAATCCGAAAGGTATTTCCGTTAAACACTTTGGTTTATCAGAAGAAAGCTGTTATACATTCCAAAAAGTAATCCGACGTGGAATGATCGTTGTGCTTATTTTATTGAATATTTCTATCTTCACAAATGTGACTGAAAACGGCATTGGCGATGATGTTATTGGACAAATTATCAGTATTCTTGCTCTTGTCTTCTGTATTTTTATCCTTGCACCTAGCTTTAAACGTGCATTAAATGTTCATAATAAACACTCAGATGTTGATAAAACAGAAAACATTTTACTCACTACTCTACGCCTTTTGATTCAACTAACACCAATAGGCTTAATCGCACTTATTGCAATCGGTTACTACTATACCGCATTAAAACTGATCTCATTAACCATCACATCTTATATTATTATTGTTGTATGGTTACTCGTCAGATATATGATTTATCGTGCAGTACAAGTGGCTTCTCGTCGCTTAGCTTATCGTCGTTTACAAGAACAACGTCGTAATAAACCGATTGAAGCAACTACAAATGTCGCTGATGATATCATTTCTATTCCACAACAAAGTGAAAGTATCAAAGTTGGAATTTTAAAATCACAAATTATCCATATGACCAATATTATTTTATGGGTTGTGGTGATCGGTTTACTTTATAACGTATGGTCAGAACTCATCGTTTCTGCAGATTACTTAAATAATATTTCTCTTTGGAAACAAAGTGTTGTAACTGACAATGGCACACAAATAGAAACAATCACTCTCTTTAATCTCTTGATTGCATTGGTGATTATCGCCGTTACCTATATTTTAGTACGTAATATACGTAGTATTCTAGAAATCTTCGTGTTCTCAAGAATCACACTATCACAAGGAACGCCTTATACCATTACCACACTTCTTACTTATGCCATTGTTGCATTTGGTTCAGCAAGTGCATTCTCCTCTTTGGGAATGTCGTGGGCAAAATTACAATGGTTATTCGCAGCACTTTCTGTTGGGCTTGGATTTGGTTTACAAGAAATTTTTGCAAACTTTATTTCGGGGATCATCATCTTATTTGAACGTCCAATCCGAATTGGTGACGTCATTACCGTTGGCGAATTCTCAGGCACGGTTTCTCGTATCCGCATTCGAGCCACAACCTTAATGGATTTTGACGGAAAAGAAGTAATTGTACCAAACAAAAACTTTGTTACTGAACGTTTAACTAACTGGGCGTTATCAAGTGCAATTACTCGTGTCATTATCAGTATTGGGGTGGCTTATGGCTCAGATTTAGAACTCACTAGAAAGCTATTACTACAAGCAGCTGAAGAAACAGAAACCGTATTAAAAGATCCGGCTCCTGTGGTTTATTTCTTTACCTTTGGTGCAAGTACTCTTGATCACGAATTGCGTGTTTATGTGGGTGAAATTGGAGATCGAAATACCACTATTGATGCCTTAAACCGCAAAATTGATCAGTTATTTGCTGAAAATGGCATTGAAATTGCCTTTAATCAAATGGACATTTTCATCAAAAATCAGCCAAATGATAATGATGATGACGTTGCATTGCCAAAAGATATCGCAAAATATGCACAAGCTGGCTAATCTTTTAACAGGAAAATCCACCACGCATTTAGTGCCATTACCAAATGCGTTATCCCCTAACCACTTCTTACAACAAGAAGCGGCAACGGCATTTTTAGGTTTACAGCAAAAAGCGAAGCAAGCAGGTTTTAATTTACAACCTGCTAGCTCATTTCGTAATTTTGAGCGTCAAAAATTTATTTGGAATGCAAAATTTAATGGTACTCGTAAAGTGCATAATGACAATGGTGAAACCTTAAATTTATCTAAAATGAATGACTGGCAAAAGTGTCAAGCGATTCTAAGATGGTCTGCTGTGGCGGGGGCAAGTCGCCATCATTGGGGAACAGAAATTGATATTTTTGATCCTGATTTACTCCCTAAAAATCAATCTTTGCAACTTGAACCTTGGGAATATCAAGCGGGTGGATATTTTGAAGAATTTGCAAATTTTATGCAAAATTACACCGCTTATTTTGACTTTTATTTTCCTTTCTCTACTAATGAACAACAGAAAGATAAAAAAATTGGTATTGAGCCGTGGCACATTAGTTATCAGCCGATAAGTAGTCAATATCAAACCTTATTTACCCCCGAAATATTACAACTTGCGTGGCAAAATGAAGATATTTTAGGTAAAGATACCCTTATTAAACATATAGATACCCTTTTTAGCGATTATATTTTATGACAAAAATTCAACTTATTTGTGAAGCAGAAGATAAACAACCATTCCAAGCAATTTGCGGCAAATGGCAACTCGTTCACGACAATTCAGCTATTTTAGCCCTTGTTCAAACAGAACAACAACTTGAATTACGCAAATTAGATGAGCCTAAACTCGGTGCGGTTTATGTCGATTTTGTCAAAGGCACAATGGCACATCGCCGAAAATTTGGCGGCGGACGAGGCGAAGCGATTTCAAAGGCTGTTGGCATTAAAAAAGATATTCTTCCGAGCGTTATTGATGCAACCGCAGGCTTAGGACGTGATGCCTTTGTGTTAGCTTGTATTGGTTGTCAAGTTCGTTTGGTCGAACGTAATCCTGTCGTCGCCGCCTTATTGGAAGATGGGTTAGAAAGAGCCTATCTTGATCCTGAAATTGGCGAATTTATGCAACAGCGAATGCAATTGTTAAACGTACGATCTATTGCAGAATTAAGTGATGAGATAGAAAAAGCGGATGTAGTTTATCTTGATCCAATGTACCCACATAAACAAAAAAATAAAAAACAAGCCTTAGTCAAAAAAGAAATGCGAGTTTTCCAACACTTAGTCGGTGCAGATCTAGATGCGGATCAGTTCTTGGAAATCGCAAAAAATCTCGCAAAAAAAAGAGTCGTCGTCAAACGCCCTGACTACGCCCCTTTCCTAGCGGAACAAAAACCTGATTTTAGCCACACAACAAAGAATCATCGATTTGATATTTACCTAAAATATAATTAGTTTTTATCATAAAAAGAACAGAGTATAGCCTGTTCCTACGTTATTCTTTATTTAATCAGATGTAGCAACAGAGTATGCTCTGTCGTCGGTATCAAAGTGATTGTTGAATCACTTTTTCAATCTGTTGCAATCCATTTAAACGCGTACTGGTTAAATGTTTGGTAATCTGCAAATCATCAAAAATCTGTTGTAAATTAAGATCTTTTAACTCAGCAACAGATTTTTCCACAAGTACCGTAGCCACAATCATCAAAATTCCCTGCATTAACCTTGCGTCGCTGTATGCTTTAATTTCTCTTGGCTCAAGCTGAAAGGAAAACCACAAACGGCTTTCACAACCGTGAATCTCAGGTATGCTGGCTAATTCTTGTTCCGTTGGTTTAGGTAATTTACGGCTAAGCTGAATTAACAAACGGTATCTTTCTTCCCAAATTTTGCACATTTCAAATTGGGTGTAAATTTCTGATTGAGTCATTGTGATATTCCTTTTATATTTATGATAAATTACCATTGAAACAATATAGGGCGTATATATACGCCCCTACAATCAATTTAATCCGCTATGCACTTATGCTCTAAATACTTTCACATTCATAAAACCATTTTCTTTCAAATAAAGTGCCTGTAATTTACTCATCACACCACGACTACAATACAGCAAATAGTTTTTAGACTGATCTAATTCCGCAAATTGGCTAGATAATTTATAGAAAGGTAAATGTTTCACTTCCACACCTTCTAATTCAAAAGGTGTTTCATCCGCTTCTTCTGGGCTACGAATATCTAGCACTACATCATTTTCACTAAACTCAGAGGTGGTTTCAACGGCAACCACTTCTTTTTCTGTTTGTTCGGCAATATCTCGAATATCTAAAACATCGGCATTCTCAACCGCTTGGTTTAAAATTTCAAAATTAAAGTTATTTTCTTCTTCTAAAATTTTGCTTTCAATCGCTTTAACCGTTGGATTTTTAGAAATGACACCACAAAATTCTGGCATACTTTTGGCAATATCATCTGTACCAATTTCTTTTGCCATTGCAATAATTTGTTCTTTATCGTGTGTGATCAATGGACGCAATACTAAACGTTCAGAGGCTTTGTCAATTAAACGTAAATTGGTTAAGGTTTGGCTTGAAACTTGTCCTAAGGCTTCTCCTGTCACAATAGCCTCAATATTAAAACGCTCAGCAACTTTACTCGCTGCTCGAACCATCATACGTTTTAAAATCACACCCATTTGACCATTTTCAACTTTTTCTAAGATTTCGCCAACCACATCTTCAAAATTAACCGCAATAAAACGCACTTTGTGAGAGGTGCTATAACGACTCCAAATATGATACGCCATTTGTTTCACGCCAATTTCGTGAGCTGCTCCACCTAAATTGAAGAAACAGTAATGCACTCGAGAGCCACGTCTTAGTAGCATATAACTTGAAATGCCCGAATCAAAACCGCCTGAAATCAGAGAAAGTACATCTTCTTGCGTGCCGATTGGATAGCCACCTAGCCCTTGATAACGTTCTCTAATAAATAGCATTTTATCGTGATCAATATCAACGCGAACCGTCACTTCTGGTTTGGTTAATTTTACTTTTGCAGATTCAATACGCTGATTTAAACCACCGCCAATATAACGCTCTAAATCAATTGAACGGAATTCGTGTTTTCCTTTGCGTTTTACACGTACACAAAAGGTTTTATTTTCTAGCTGATCTTTTACCGCCAAATAAGTTTGCTCAAAAATATCATGCATATCGATGAAAGGCGTTTCTTCCACTTCTAAAATATGATGAATACCTGGGGTGCGTTGTAGCAAATCTAACACAAGCTGTTTTTTAGTTTCATCTTTAGTGCGGACTTCAATAAAATCCCAATTACGCACAACGGTCACTGTTTCATCGTGTTTAGTTAAGGTATTACGGATATTACTGGTTAAAATTTTGATAAAGCGTTTACGAACCGAATCGCTTTTAATCATAATTTCAGGAAAAAGTTTAATAATAAATTTCATAATTTGTTGTTTAGTTTTATAAATAAAAAAGTTGTGCGATCCTATCATAAATTTGTAAATTTAGGAAAAAATCTGACCGCTTAATCTGTTAAAAATGAGCATTAACAAGTCCAACCACTTTGGTACGTCATTGTTATCTTAAAAAATTTCAATAATAATGTTTCGCTTAAGCATTATTCTAAGGAATTAGAGTATAAATTTATTTATATTGAATATAAGGAAAATTCAAATGAAAAAAACATTAACTGTTTTCTTAACTTGTGGGATTTCTGCTGCTACTTTTGCTAACAACCTTGAAATGACTGATACAATGACACCATCAATCAAAGTGCAAATGAACGCCCTTGATCTTAAAAATGGCAATGCACCTATTGGTGATATTACTATCACGGAATCTAAGCACGGTTTAGTTTTTACACCGAATCTTACGGGGTTAATGGCTGGTTTACACGGTTTTCATATCCATCAAAATCCAAGTTGTGAGCCAAAAGAAAAGAACGATAAAATGGTTGCAGGCTTAGCCGCTGGTGGACATTGGGATCCGATGAATGCAGGACAGCACGGTCATCCTTGGGAAGATAATGCGCATTTAGGCGATTTACCAGCCCTAACAGTAAATCACGATGGAACAGCAACAAATCCTGTCTTAGCTCCACGTTTAAAACATTTAGATGAAGTAAAAGGTCACGCGATTATGATTCACGCTGGTGGAGATAATCACTCAGATCATCCTGCAAAATTAGGCGGTGGCGGTCCACGTATGGCATGTGGTGTGATCAAATAATAAAAATGAAATAGCCAATCTCATACCTAAATAAAAAGCTCAAAAATTAAATCTAACTTTTGAGCTTTTTGTTTTAATAAATTGAAAAATTATGCATTGAACATTGCAGAAATAGATTCTTCATTACTGATTCGGCGAATCGCTTCAGCAAGCATACTAGATAAAGTTAATTGACGCACTTTACCTAATGCAATGATTTCTGGCGACAATGCAATGGTATCTGTTACCACAATTTCATCTAATGCAGGATTGCTTAAATTTTTAGCCGCATTACCTGATAAAACAGGGTGTGTTGCATAAGCAAATAGTCGTCTTGCACCACGTTCTTTTAACGCTTCTGCTGCTTTACCTAAAGTACCACCTGTATCAATCATATCATCAACTAAAATACAATCACGGTCTTTAACATCACCAATAATGTGCATTACTTGTGCTACATTTGCTTTTGGGCGGCGTTTATCAATAATTGCCATATCAGTATCGTTTAATAATTTCGCTACTGCTCTTGCTCGCACAACACCACCAATATCTGGTGATACAACAATTGGATTAACCAGATCCGTTTTCTTTAAAATATCATTGATTAAGACTGGCGAACCAAACACGTTATCCACTGGTACATCAAAGAAGCCTTGAATTTGTTCTGCGTGTAAATCACAAGTTAAAACGCGATCCACACCTACACTTGAAAGAAAATCAGCAACAACTTTTGCTGTAATTGGCACACGAGCAGAACGCACTCGGCGATCTTGTCTTGCATAACCAAAATAAGGAATCACAGCTGTGATACGACCTGCCGAAGCACGACGTAACGCATCAATCATTACAACTAATTCCATTAAATTATCATTTGTTGGTGCACAAGTGGACTGGATAATAAAAATATCTCCCCCACGCACATTCTCGTTAATTTGCACCTGAATCTCGCCATCGCTGAAACGGCTAACCGTTGCATCTCCTAACGAAGTATAAAGGCGTTCTGCAATTCGGTTTGCAAGCTCTGGAACTGCATTTCCAGCGAAGAGTTGAATGTCGGACATTTTGTAAATAACCTCTAATAGTTTAAGAAAATAAATGTAATGTTTGATGTAAAGAAGAAATATTACATCCCTGTGCCACAAACCCACTCACTCCTGATGGCTTTAATGAAAACACGTTTTGGGCTTCTTCTTTATTATCAAATTCAGCAAAAACACAAGCACCTGTACCTGTCAATCTTGCAGGTGCATATTGTACCAACCACTGGATAAGATCTTCAACCTCTGAATAGTGATCTTTTACAACTTTTTCACAATCATTGCCCCATTTTCTGCTCAATAATTGATCTAAGCTAAGTTTTGGGGTATTTCGTGGTAAATTTGGATCATTAAAAACAACAGCTGTTGAAATATGTACCTCAGGCTTTAAAACAAGATACCATTTCTCTTTTGGCTCGCAAAAAGTAAGTTTTTCGCCCACACCTTCAGCAAAAGCAGAGCGACCTTGCACAAAAATAGGCACGTCCGCCCCAAGTGTTAAGCCTAATTGAGCCAATTCTGATAACGATAAACCCATTTTCCATAAGTGGTTTAATCCAACCAACACCGTTGCGGCATTGGACGAGCCACCACCAACTCCGCCCCCCATCGGTAAACGCTTTGTAAGTTTGATTTTTGCCCCAAAGGATGAGTGATAAGCGGTATGATTTTGCAATAATTTTGCAGCTTTATAAATTAAGTTCTGCTCTGTTGGCACACCATCAATTTGATTTAATAATTCAATTTCACCTGTATTGGTTAGCTCAAACTCAATTTCATCGCCAAAATCTAAAAATTGAAATAAGGTTTGTAGTTCGTGGTAGCCATCCGCTCGTTTTGCGTTGATATATAAAAATAGATTTAGTTTTGCAGGACTTGGTAAAATCATTCTAGTATTTCCAATCATCAAGTCTAATTTTTAAAATTTGATTACCATTATCTAATGCAATCAACTTAGGTAAATAAGGCTGTTTTGTTTCATCATATTTAAGATAACGTACCTGCCACATCTTGCCTTTTACAACATAATTAAATTGCATTAGCAGCCCTTTTTTATTCACTTTATAATCACTATTTTCAGCTGGAATTCCTTTCAACCAGTCACCTAATTGAGCCAATGGAAAACTACTGCCTAGCGTCCGTTCTAATAATAAATTAGCTTCATCATTAGAGCGAGTGTGTTTATTATCGGAAATCGTCAAGCCTTGTGTATCGTGGTGTAATTTTAAAAACTGGCTTGATAACGTAGAGGAAAGCATAAAATCAAAATTCTGTTTATTCTGGTAAGACCACTCAAATGATGATGAGAAACGCTCTTTCGGTTGAGCTGAAATATACCCAAATTGTCCAGTAGTTTGATAGGATTTTATCTGTTTAAGCTGAGTTAAATGAGATTGCCAAAGAGGATTATTATGGGAAACTGTCTGTGAGTTTTCTAATTGTGAAGGGCTATCTAGCACTGAGCTACAACCCGTCACACCTAAAATTGCTGTAATTAAGGTTAATTTAAAATATTTTTTGAAGTGTATCATCATATTATCATCGTAAAAAATAGAGGCTATAATATAACAGATTTTCATAAAAAAATAAGCGATAAACAAAAAGAAGTTGATTGACATTCTACTTAATTATCGCTAATTTAAGCACAGTTTTATGTTGTAACATCTAGGAGATTTTATGCAACAAGATCGCATTGTGATTAACGCACAAAAACAATCTGTATTAAGTACCAATAAAGTATTACGTAATACTTACTTTTTATTATCGCTCACCCTCGCATTCTCTGCTGGAACAGCATTTTTTGCAATGGCAACCAACGCACCAATAATGTCCCCTTGGATCTTATTGATCGGCTTTTATGGTTTACTCTTCCTAACCAATGCAACGGCGCGTAGTGGTTTTGGTATTTTAAGCGTATTCGCTTTAACGGGGTTTATGGGTTATACACTTGGACCAATCCTTAATATTTATTTAGGTGCGGGATTAGGCGATGTTGTAGGACTTTCTTTTGCAGGAACTGCTGCGGTATTCCTTGCTTGTTCAGGCTATGTTCTAACCACGAAAAAAGATATGTCTTTCCTTTCTGGAATGATGTTCTCGCTTTTCATCGTGTTAATTATCGGAATGATCGCAAGTATCTTTATGAATATTCCAGCATTACATTTAGCACTTAGTGCATTATTTATTGTATTCTCAAGCGGTGCAATTTTAATGACAACAAGCCGAATTATTCATAATGGTGAAACTAACTATATTTTAGCAACCGTTGAATTATATGTAGCGTTATATAATATCTTCGTTAGCCTATTGAATATTTTAGGTGCATTACGTGGTGATGACTAATCACTAAAAATAATTTTTTAGTTAAGGCGAATGAAATATTCGCCTTTTTTATGTTTAAAATTTATCCAAAACACGGACTTTTATAATGAAAAAACTACTTTCTTATCTGTGGGGATTAAGTAAATTTTTATTACTTCTGCTCATTATCCTAACTGCGATTGGCTGGTATAGAGCACCAACAGCCCCTGCAAATCCCAACCTTAATTTAATCTCAGTAAATAATCACGCATTAGATTTGCAAAAAATGAGTAAAAATAGACCGCTTCTTATTTATTTTTGGGGAAGTTGGTGTAGTGTTTGTAGCATCACAAGTCCATCAATCCAAGAACTTCACGAAGATGGTTATAATGTTGTCACTATTGCTGTAAGTTCGGGCAGTGATGAACAAGTAAAACAGTATTTGAATACACATCAATATACTTTTACGACCATCAACGATCCAAATGGACGCATTTTTAGAGATTGGTCAGGACGTGTTACTCCCTCTTTTGTCATTTTACAAGATGGTATAATGAAACAAGGATTATCAGGCGTACAAGCGAGCTGGTCGCTAAAAGTACGCTTATGGTTGAATCAATTTTTATAAGTCATTACATTTTTAGGTATAATGGCATTTTATTTTAATCAGACATACAACAATGACAAATTTTATCGAGTTTAAGCAACAACAGATCCCAACAGATAACGAAGGTTATTTAAAAAATCTTGCAGATTGGTCGCCAGAATTGGCTGAAATCATCGCACAAAAAGAAGAGCTTACCTTAACAAACGAGCATTGGGAAATTATCAATGTGGTGCGTGAATTTTATCAAGAATATAATACTTCGCCAGCGATCCGAATGTTGGTCAAAACCTTAGCCAATAAGTTTGGGCAAGAGAAAGGCAATAGCCGTTATCTGCAACGTTTATTTCCAAATGGACCAGCCAAACAAGCCACCAAAATTGCAGGATTACCAAAACCCGCTAAATGTTTATAACAGGATAAGCCAATGTTAAGCCTACTCGTACGTCTTAAAGAGCAAAATATTATCAGTGAACTGAATTATCAATTTGCGAAAATGATCGACCACAAACAGCAAACCTATTCTTATACGGCATTGCAACAAAATTTGGCGATCTTTTTGAGTGCATTGATCTCTTACAATGTTATGCAAGGTAATACCGCCTTAGACTTGCATTCTACGTTGGCGAGTAATCCTTTTGGGCTAAAAAATAAAAAATTAGACGAGGATTTTTACAGCGAAATTTTGCAAAAAATTGAAAATATTACACCGCTTGAATGGCAGTTAGTATTACAAAATCATATCGCATTTAGTCACGATCCATCGCAAGTTGCTCCAATGCTATTTCAAAATGAAATGCTTTATTTTTATCGCTATTGGCAATCTGAAAATCGTATCGCAAATTACCTTAAACAAGCGGTCACTTTTGATCAAAAAAATGCAAAAAGTGAATTAGTTAAACAGGTACTCGCACAACTTCCATCAGATAACGAGCAACAAATTGATTGGCAAACAGTGGCGGTTGCGACTGCATTAACCAAGAATTTTACTTTGATTACAGGTGGACCGGGAACAGGAAAAACGACCACAGTGGTTAAAATCTTATTGGCTTTGCAACTCAAACAGCAACAGCTAGGTTTAGAACCATTAAAAATCAAGCTTGCCGCTCCAACAGGTAAAGCGGCTGCACGTTTGAAAGAATCGATCACAGATAGCTTGGCTCGTTTTAATCATTCCGATGAATTAAAGGCACAAATTCCAACAAATGCGTTAACCTTGCACCGTTTACTTGGCGTGAATCCAATGCACGATACCCCCAAATATAACCGTGATAATCCATTATTTTTAGATGTATTAGTGATCGATGAAGCCTCAATGATCGATCTATTTTTAATGGAAAAAGTGATCAACGCTTTAAAACCAACGGCACGTTTAATTATTTTAGGGGATAAAGATCAGCTTGCGTCTGTGGAGGCGGGGGCTGTTATTGGTGAGTTAGGTACATTTATTACTAACGGTTATTCGCCATCGCATTGCCAATATTTAGCAGAAATCACAGGCTATGAAATTCCGGCGTTGCAAAATAATCCACCTGAAATTTGTGACTCTCTGTGCCATTTACGATACAGTCGCCGTTTTGATGAAAATTCAGGTATTGGGCATTTAAGTCAGCAAATCAACGGGCAACAAGCGATCAAATCTTGGCAACTTTTTGCAAAATTTAATGATATAAATTTAATTGAATATCAAGCCAGTACGCAGTTCAGTGAAAAGTCTAAATGGATTGAATATAACGTGAAACAGGTGGTAAACCAAGCCGTTGAGCTATATCGTGCTTATTTGGATTTAGTCAAACAACGCACTCAAAATCCTGAGAATATCAGTGTTAAGCGAATTTTTGACACCTTTAATCAAATACGTTTTCTATCTGCTCTGCGAGTGGGGGAATTTGGGGTAGAAAAACTCAATGATCGCATTGCGGATACGTTGCGTCAAAAGGGCTTAATTACTTTTAATCACAACCGTGAAAATTATCTTGGTAAGCCGATTATGATTACCGAAAACACCCCACAATCCCATATTTACAGTGGCGATATTGGTTTGATTTTACCTGATGAACAAGGTAATGCTCGTGTCTATTTTGAAACCCAAATTAACGATAAGCCCCACAGCATAACACCAAACCGCTTACCGAGTTATGAAACGGCTTACGTAATGACGGTGCATAAATCACAAGGCTCTGAATTTGCACATACGGTGCTAATTCTTCCAGTGACAAACTCGCCTATTTTAACAAAAGAATTGCTTTACACAGCAGTGACTCGAGCCAAAACAACTTTTACGTTATTTAGTAATGAAAAAGTATGGAAGCAAGGCGTGATGAGTAAAATTCAACGCCAAAGTGGGCTAGCCATTCAGCTTGTAAATGCTAAATAAAAAGGAAATCAAAATGTCACAAGAATATGTAAAATTCAAAAAATGTTTTACGTTAGAAGAAGCAGAAGAGGTCAAATTTCTGCTTGAACAAAGTGGGATTGACGTAAAACTTATAAAAGATTTACCGCCTGATTTTGCTGGAAATCATATAAATAATAAACCTGAAATTCATTTAAAACAGGCTGATTTTGAACAAGCACAGCAGATCATTGAAAAAGACGCAGAAAAAATGATTGAAAGTGTGGAAGAGGATTATTATCTCTTTGATTCTTCCGATGATGAATTACAGGATATTTTATCAAAGCCCTATGAATGGAATGCGTTTGATTATACTCTTGCTAAAAAGATCCTAAAAGATAGAGGTCAGTCTGTTGATCCTAAAAAGCTAGAAAAAATAAAAGAGGAAAGAATTGAAATATTATCTCAACCTAAATCATCGCCGATTTTGGTCGCATTAGGTTATTTTTGTGCTTTTTGTGGCGGACTTTTGGGAATACTGACGGGCTATTCATTATGGACAGCTAAGAAAACCTTACCGAATGGCAAAGTGATATACGTTTACACCGAAGAAAATAGAAAACACGGAAAACAAATCTTTTATATTGGCTTATGTGTTACTGTTTTAGCTTTAACTTATAGAATTATTGACGGAGTATGATGTAACAAAACTCAATATAAAAAGTAATTAGATTTAAAAAACTTTGAACTCGATCACAATTCCAACAATTCTCTTTTTACATATTCTCCCATTTTTTATAAAATCCATCATCGAAACGTTTCGATAGCTTTCTTGATAAAGTAAAGGACAAATAAAATGAAAAAGAATATGTTACTTAATTCGCCATTATCACAAGTGATTTCACTAATGGGACATACCGATGGCATTACATTATGCGATGCTGGATTGCCTATTCCAGAGGCTAATAATCGTATTGATTTGGCATTAGTCAAAGATGTGCCTAAATTTGTTGAGGTATTAAAAGCGACAATTGAAGAACTTTTTGTGGAAAGGGTGTTACTTGCCGAAGAAATTAAAACGGTTAATCCAGCGGTGTATCAACAAGTTTTAACGATTTTGAGCGAACTTGAACAAAAACAAAATAATAACATTCAGATTGATTTTGTTTCTCACGAACAATTCAAGCAAAAAACAAAAGAAACCAAAGCCTTTGTTCGTTCAGGGGAATGTTCGCCTTATGCGAATATTATTTTATATTCTGGCGTACCATTCTAGGGGGAGATATGCCAAATAATGTGTTGTTACGCCTAAGTGGAATTGATAAATCTTTTCCCGGTGTAAAAGCCTTAGATCAAGCTGGACTTTCTATCTATGCAGGTAGAGTAATGGCATTGATGGGCGAAAATGGGGCAGGAAAATCAACCTTGATGAAAGTCTTAACAGGTATTTATACCAAAGATGCAGGCTCAATCAAATACTTAAATAATGAAGTAACCTTCAAAAATCCCAAAGAATCGCAAAAAGCGGGGATTAGCATTATCCATCAAGAATTAAATTTAATTGCGAATTTAACCATTGCGGAAAATATTTTTCTAGGGCGAGAATTCAAAAATAAATGGGGGGGCATTGATTGGAAAACGATGTACCGTGAAGCGGATAAATTACTTGCAAAATTGGGGGTTGATCATAAAAGTACCCAGCTTGCGAGTGAATTATCTATTGGTCAGTTACAAATGGTTGAGATTGCCAAAGCATTGAGCTTTGAATCAAAAGTAATCATTATGGACGAGCCAACTGACGCACTAACGGATACTGAAACCGAAGCCCTGTTTAAAGTGATTAACGAACTCAAAGCACAGGGGCGAGGCATTGTGTATATTTCTCATCGCCTTAAAGAAATTTTTGAGATTTGTGATGATGTTACAGTGTTACGTGATGGGCAATTTATTGGCGAAGTGCCTGTGGCAGGCTTAACCGAAGATCGTCTTATTGAAATGATGGTTGGGCGTAAACTTGATGAACAATACCCTTATTTAAAACAACAAAAAGGCGGGGTTGTGCTGAAAGTTGAAAATCTATCAGGTTCAGGGGTTAAAAATATCAATTTTGAACTGCATAGTGGCGAAATTCTTGGAATTTCAGGCTTGATGGGTGCAGGCAGAACCGAATTGATGAAAGTGCTGTATGGTGCATTGCCAAAAGAAGCTGGCTCGATTTATCTTGATAATCTCGCTATTCATAACAAAACACCGCAAGATGGTTTAGCTAACGGTATTGTGTATATTTCCGAAGATCGTAAAAAAGACGGTTTGATTTTAGGCATGTCTGTTAAAGAAAATATGTCGCTAACCGCATTAGATTATTTCTCTACGCTTGGGCATATTGATCAATCAGCTGAAAAATTAGCGGTTGAGGATTTTATTAAGCTGTTCAATATTAAAACACCATCACAAAACCAGCTGATCGGATTGCTTTCAGGGGGAAATCAACAAAAAGTGGCGATTGCCAAAGGCTTGATGACTAGACCAAAAGTGCTGATTGTTGATGAGCCAACGCGTGGCGTAGATGTTGGGGCAAGAAAAGAAATTTATCAACTACTTAATCAATTTAAAGAAGATGGTTTTAGTATTATTTTGGTGTCATCGGATATGCCCGAAGTGCTAGGAATGAGTGACCGTATTATGGTTATGCACGAAGGCAAAATTAAAGCCGAATTTTCAAGAGAAGAAGCGACCCAAGAAAAACTTTTAGCTGCCGCTATTGGCAAAAATAATGAAGGATAACTTTATGAACGCATTTAATTTTAAAAAATTTATTATAGAACAACGTTCTTTCGTTGCATTGCTTATTTTAATTGCAGCGGTATCAACCATCAGTCCAAACTTTTTTAGTGTTGATAATATCTTAAATATTCTTAGACAAACGTCCGTCAATGCAATTATTGCGGTGGGAATGACCTTTGTTATTTTAACGGCTGGCATTGATTTATCAGTTGGTTCTGTGCTTGCTTTAACAGGTGCAATTGCCGCAAGCCTTATTTCAATGGAAATGTCTATTTTTATCGTTGTGCCTTTAACCTTAATTTGTGGCATTTTGCTCGGTGGCGTAAGTGGTTTTATTGTCGCAAAAGGTAAAGTTCAAGCCTTTATTGCAACCCTTGTAACAATGACATTATTGCGTGGTTTAACAATGGTTTATACTGACGGAAGACCGATTTCAACAGGTTTTTCAGACAGTGCCGATTTATTCTCTTTTTTAGGCACAGGTTATGTTTTCGGTGTACCATTCCCAATTATTTTAATGGCGATTGTGTTCGTCGTTGCTTGGTATATTTTAAAACATACACAAATGGGACGTTATATTTATGCACTCGGTGGCAATGAATCTGCAACCCAATTATCAGGGATCAACACCACAAAAATTAAACTTTTTGTGTATGCTGCGAGTGGTTTCTTGGCTGCATTGGCAGGGTTAATTGTTACATCTCGTCTTTCATCGGCTCAACCAACGGCTGGGGCGGCTTACGAACTTGACGCGATTGCCGCTGTTGTTGTGGGTGGAACAAGTTTAATGGGCGGAAAAGGACGTGTAATGGGAACGCTGATTGGTGCATTGATTATCGGATTTTTAAATAACGCCTTAAACTTATTAGATGTATCTTCGTATTATCAAATGATCGCAAAAGCATTGGTTATCCTTGCCGCTGTGTTAGCTGATAATTATTTAGGTAGTAAAAAAACTGCGTAGTAACTTTTGTTTAGTGCGTTGTTATTACATTACTTTAATTTCAATCTAGGAGAAAACTTATGAAAAAGTTTACTAAATTAGCGTCTGTGATGATGTTAGGTCTTATGGCAACAGGTAGTGTTCTTGCAAAAGATACCATTGCTCTAGCAATCTCAACCTTAGACAACCCATTCTTTGTAACTTTAAAAGAAGGGGCGGAGTCAAAAGCAAAAGAGCTTGGCTATGATTTAATTGTGTTGGATTCACGCAACGACCCAGCAAAAGAGCTTGCGAACGTGGAAGATGTAACCGTGCGTGGTGCAAAAGTATTGCTTATCAACCCAACAGATTCACAAGCGGTTGGGAATGCAGTAAAAATTGCAAATAAAAAACATATCCCCGTGATCACATTAGACCGTAATGCTAGTGAAGGCGAAGTGGTAAGCCACATTGCCTCTGATAACGTATTAGGTGGAAAATTAGCTGGCGATTTTATTGCTGAAAAATTAGGCAAAAATGCAAAAGTAATTCAATTAGAAGGTATTCCAGGTGCGTCAGCTGCTCGTGAACGTGGTGAAGGTTTCCAGCAAGCAGTTAAAGCACACAACTTTGACGTACTTGCAAGCCAACCAGCAGATTTTGACCGCACCAAAGGCTTAAACGTAATGGAAAACTTACTGACGTCTAAACCTGATGTGAAAGCCGTATTTGCACAAAACGATGAAATGGCACTAGGTGCATTGCGTGCAACAATGGCAGCAAACAAAAAAGACATTTTAATCGTAGGCTTTGATGGTACAGACGAAGGTTTACAAGCAGTTAAACGTGGTAAACTTGGTGCAACTATCGCTCAACAGCCTGCGTTAATCGGTCAATATGGTATTGAAGCAGCAGATAAAGTCTTAAAAGGCGAAAAAGTGGAAGCAAGCATTCCAGTACCATTAAAAGTGGTAACGAAATAATACTACCGCTCCCTGAGCCTGTCGAAGGGAAAATGAAGTACTAATACTTCGACAAGCTCAGTAACCGTACTTCGATAAATTCTGTTACATAAAAAAAAGTTAGGGTAGTTTAGATTATATTAAGCTTACATACACTGCTCACAAGCGGTGTATTTTTCATCAAAATTTACAAAAAATTAAGGATTCATTATGTCAAATCATCGCCTTGTTGTGCTTGGCAGTATCAATGCTGATCACGTTGTTTATACCAAACGCTTCCCACAAGCTGGGGAAACTATTTTTGGCACAAAATATCAAATTGCTTACGGTGGCAAAGGTGCTAATCAAGCCGTTGCTGCGGCAAGGTTAGGGGCAAAGGTTGATTTTATTGGTTGTATTGGCGATGATTCGATTGGACAAGAAATGAAAACTGCCTTTGAAAAAGATAATATCAACACTCAACATATTTTTAAAATATCCCAAGAAATGACAGGGATTGCAATGATCCAAGTAACAGAACAAGCAGAAAATAGCATTGTGATTTGTGCGGGAGCAAACGCTCACTTATTACCTGAACGCTTAACTGAATGTCAATCAACAATACAAAATGCCGATGCTTTGTTAATGCAACTTGAAACGCCCCTTGAAACTATTATTCAAGCCACAAATATTGCTTTTGAAAGCGGTGTAAAAGTGATTTTAAACCCCGCCCCTGCTCGTACATTGCCTGATGAATTATTAGAAAAATTGTATATGATTACCCCAAATGAAACCGAAGCGGAATTATTAACAGGTATTAAGGTAACCGATGAACAATCGGCTCAACAAGCCGCCCAAGTATTTCATCAAAAAGGCATTGAATATGTGCTGATAACCTTAGGTTCTAAGGGCGTTTATTGTAGCCATCAAAATCAAGGTGAAATTATCAAAGGGTTTAAAGTGAATGCGATTGATACCACCGCCGCTGGCGATACTTTTAATGGTGCATTATTAACGGCATTACTCGAACAAAAACCAATGCCAGAGGCGATCACCTTTGCTCACGCAGCCGCCGCACTTTCAGTGACGAAAAAAGGAGCACAATCTTCAATTCCTAGCCGAGAAGATGTGATGAATTTTTTACAATCTCAATAATCTCGGTTAGTATAAGCGGTTATATTTAAACCAATTTTTACGATTTAAGGATCAACGCTTAATGGCAACAATGAAAGATATTGCACGCATTGCGAAAGTATCAACATCAACGGTTTCACACGTTATCAATAACTCTCGCTTTGTGAGTGATGAAATCAGAGAAAAGGTGCTCGCTGTTGTTGAAGAGCTAAATTATAGCCCTTCGGCACTCGCTCGTAGCCTCAAAGTAAACGAAACTAGAACGATTGGAATGCTCGTTACTGCGAGCGATAACCCTTTTTTCTCTGAAATTATTCGTTATGTTGAGCAATATTGCCATAGCTATAATTATAATTTGATCCTTTCTTACGCCGACGGAAACAACGAGCGTTTACAAAAAAATATCCAAACGTTAATTCAGAAAAAAGTAGATGGTTTGATCTTGATGTGTTCGGAATCACACTGGAATATTAGCGATGATATCAATCATCAACTTACGTTACCAATGGTAATTATGGACTGGTGGCCAACGGAATTAAATGCGGATAAAATCATCGAAAACTCAGAACTTGGTGGCTATCTTGCAACAAAAGCACTGATTGATAAAGGTTACACCAAAATTGCGATTATTACCGCTGGAATTAAAAAATTCCTTGCTCAAAATCGTTTAGAAGGTTATAAAAAAGCCCTTAAAGAAGCTAATTTAGCCATCAATTCAGATTGGATTATTGAAAGCCACGCAAACTTTCAAGATGGTTTTAACGCTATGCAAAAATTACTCAAAAAACAACCGCTTCCAAAGGCGGTGTTTGCGTGTAGTGACACCATTGCTATCGGTGCTTATCAAGCCATTTGGCAAGCAGGTTTAAAAATCCCACAAGATATGGCGGTGATTGGCTATGATGATATTCATATCGCCCAATTTCTCGCTCCACCACTTACCACCATCAATCAGCCTAAAAAAGAGCTCGCTAAAAAGGCGGTTGAAACCTTATTAGCACGCATCAAAAACAATAATCCGCCTTATCAAAAAATTATTTTAGATCCTGTGTTAAAATTAAGGAAGTCAATCTAATTTTCAATTATTAACAAGGACATTTTATGGCAGATCCACACATTCAATCCCCAATGGACTTTTGGGATTATTTAACCGTTATTATTTATCGCTGTGGCTTTGTGCTAGCAGGGATAATGGTTTTATTATTACCTTATCAACCTGATATTGCCCAAATAGGCATTTTAATTGCAGCGGTTTGTTGTGCGTCATCACTGCATATTTATCTAAAATCTTTTCGCCTGATTTTACAGTTCGCCACTTGGATTGCGTTGTTATGTCAAATAATCGGTTTTAACGAATTAGCACTTGGTGGAGCATTAGTTACGCTAGGAGGACTAGCCTTCAAAGAATATTTCTGTTTTAGAGTACCATTGCTAAATTTACAGCCTGTTTTTGTTGCCCTGCTATGGTTTTTTATTCAATTTAATACTGAATTATTGGTGCAAATTATATCTGTTATCGTGGGCGGATTATTTATCGTTTTAGCTATCCAAAAATGGCGAATGCCGCTGCATTTTGATATTGGTGATAAAAGCAAATTTCAAATCTAAAGCACATAAAAATAAAGGGGAACTATTCCCCTTTATTGATTAAAACGATTTAGAAAACTCAATATTTACTTTATTTTCTTGCGTATTATATAAAAAATGATTACTTTTGGTTTTATTCCACGATAGTACCAAACGAGGCGTAATCCCCAGCCAATGCCAATTACGGTGCCATAATGATAATTTCGCTGAATAATCCTTATCGGAACGTTTAATATTAAACAGATCCACCCCTTTATAATCACGTTTCCCAAAAGATAAAATCAAACGAGATGACAAACCGCCTTGCCACTCCTGCCCTAAGCCAACATAAGCTCCTTTACGGACAAAAGCATCATCTAAATCTCGGGCCTCTTTGTTATAAAGATTGATTCCCGCAAGCCAATATTGTTGTGAGTTTCGCATAAAAAAGGCGGATAGCCCAATAAAGTGACGCTGACCGTTTAAATGCTTTCTGGTATCAAATTTCTCATATTCCCACGACCAATTATTTGATAATTTAAAACGTGGTGTAAATTGATAACTTTCAAATCCACTCGCCCCGTAGCTCACAGAATAAGGATCCGTGCCATAAAAACGTTTTTTAACAAAAGGTTGCACTTCTGCGACAAATCGTGCCGTTTGGTAACCTAATCCCACGCCAAGTTGGGCAGAAACATCATCATACTGATGATTATTCCAAAACAGATCGCTACTTAAATCTGCCTGTAAGTTACCGTAAAAATTACCTTTTAAGTTGAAGCGTTTTGACACACCAATATCAAAATGAAAACCTTGTGCTTTTTCAGCTTTTGGCGTGGTCACTTTACCATCACCATACTTCACTTCACGTTCTTTTGGGGCATTATTGATATTGCGTTCATTACGAAAATAAAAATTTGCATTCCACTGCCAATCTTGCTCTCTGTCAATATGTAATATGGTTTGTTTCACCTGCTCTGCGACACTCGGTGGCAAAGGTTCACTTTGTAATTTATTAAACTGATCACGTGCCGCCACACGCTGATGATTCGCATATAATGCTGTTGCTAAATCTAAACGCACCACAGACATTTCAGGATTGTGAGCAATAATTTCACGGTAATAGTTGATCGCTGTATCAAACTGCCCCTTTGAATGTGCAAGCAAGCCTTTTGCATACGTGATTAGCAACGGATCAGCATCAGGTAGTTTTTGATAAATCGGCAAAACAATCTCAATGCCTTCGACCTGCTTGGTCAATACAACACTTTGCATTGCTCGTTTTAACAAAGGAGGATTAGCTAATAAATTTTGCTCATCTACTCGTACCGCATTGCTCTTTTTCTGAGAGATTGAAGCGGTCACTTTTTTATCAGTTTTTGCAAATTTTTCAATTTTATCTATTGCTTGAAAATCAGGATTGGTCTCAGATTTATAATCTTGTGGTGTATAATCTTTCGCTATCACAGCACTAGATATGGCAGTAATAGTTAAAATGCTTAATAATTGTTTTTTCATATTCCGTATATCTTAAAGGCAAATTGTATTCGCCAGCCATTATAAAAAGTTGTTGTGTAAGGACGTATTACATACCTCCAACAATTATACAAAAAAATTTCAGGGCGAATCCAATTCGCCCCGAGCATTTTAGTAAATTCTACCAAAAATATAACCGCTTGGTTACTGTTTTTTAGCTCCAAAAGAAGTGACTACATTACCATCCTTATGGATACCACTTAACTCCGCCGCTTGTGAGCCATAAAACTGACCTTTACCTTTTCCGGAATCAAAAGTAAATTGGTTACCTGTGATTGATCCTGTCATCGTATCACCTAGTTTTTTACCTGTTTGATCATCGAAGGTATCAATTTTGATATTTTTAAGTGCAAAATTTACCCCGACATCCACTGTACCATTATTAAATGATTTTTTATTCTTGTCATAATTAACAAAATCACCAGAGTATTTAGTCTCTACATTGGCTGTTGGCATATCATCTAATACAGTCACTGTACCCTGACTGAATGCAACCAAATCTGCATCATCAGGCACTAAGATACCAAAACGAGTTTCAGTATATTTTCTACCACTTACCGCCTTCGTTAAAGTATCACCAAAAATGTTACCTCCATTATTCATAAAGAAGCCACCAGGATTCATCCCCTGAGGCATTAAATTAACAGTTTTACCATTGAGAACAAACTGATTTATTTCGCTTTTAGCGATATCATTTAAAATTAAGCTTGTATCTTTTTTATCTGCTGCTGGAACAGTTGATACTGCTGGTGTATTAACTGAATTTCCAGCCGTATTTTCAGTAGTATTAGCCTCGCTATTACTACTGCCACCACCGCTACCACAAGCAGTTAAAAAAGCTGATATTGCAATAACTAGCAATGTTTTTTTCATAATAAAACTCCATATAATCGACGGTTAAGAATTGCACCAAATGTACAAAAAAAAACAACCGTGCAAGATTCACTTTTAACTATTTTTTAAAAATGTGACGCCTATCAAATTTTATTTTTTGATCTATTTTTAATTCATTATGACGCCTGATCTTTTTCAAGATATATTGCTCTCTGATTATCATATTTATCAAACCAAAACTAAATTGCATCAATAGTAAGAATGATATTTTAAGCATCTATTCCTGTCTGTTCCTTTAGCTACCGTAAGCTCTGTTTTAGTTACTTAGAATTTAATAATTTAGCTGAAACTAAATATTCAAATATCCTAATGAATCCGACATAAAGTTCGCTCATAAAAAAAGCCCAATCCGCTAAGATTGAGCTTTCTAACTATGATCCTGTTATTTAATGATAATGTATTTAACTTTGTCTTTTTCTTCTTGCTCTTTTTTGAGCTGCTCTCTTCTTGCTTCTTCTTGTTTATATTCTATATAAACTTTACATACCTCATAAATGACAAATACGACGAAAATACTCAACCATACAAGAATATATCCCCAACCTTTCCATTCCCATACTTTATCGCTAGCCAATACTCCTAGCATATATAAAAGGATAAAAGGCAAAACGAGACCATAACCAAAGAATTTAACAAACCATATTATGTAATACATATTATTTCCTATTAAAACAATAATGATTATATTCTAATTTTATTCAATTATTTAAATGGATCTTGCCCATTTAATATTCGCCATTTTTCGCTCGAAGTTAAGCTTTTATACGCCGGATCCCGCCATACCTTTATACTATAAACAATAGCAAATAGCGTAATTGCAGCCCCGACAAAAATTCCATAGGGGAACTCTGACGTATTCAACCAAAGAGCCAAATAAACTAATCCAATAATGATAACTGACCCTAATAAAATAAAAGGGTTAATACCAAGCCACTTTAAAAAAAGTGTCATTACAAGAAGAGTAAAAATACCTAGAATTATTGTTGCTATCATTTTATTCTCCTAATATTATAATAATGTCAAAATCGACGTTTTACTGACTGATTTTATACTATCAAAAGTTAATTCTAACCCTTTCTTTTTAATAGTTAATTTAATTTTATTCCAAATCGTATAATTACGAATATTATCTACTCTGATATCTTGCATGCTGAGTTTTTGTTCTTCTTTCTCTTCTATGAAACATCAAAAGATTACGCACTAATTCCCAATCTATTTTCAGTGTTTTCTCTTTTAACCAAGCGGTTATATTTTAATTAAATTTTACAAAAATAAGTTTAACAAATTTTATATTGCTTTTGCTACCATCATTGCTATCTTGAACACACTTTTACTTTGACAATTTGATTTTAATGTTATGAGTGTATATCCAAAAAAACAGCAGTTATACTGTTTTTAAATTCCCTGAGTCATTTAGCACTTTCCCCTGACGATATTTAATACCAGCCCAAGCAGGACGCCCTTCTTTCTCAAAGTTTTCAAGTACTGCATTCCATTGTACCAGCAATAATGCTCATCAACTCTCTACGGTCAGCCGTTTTATCAGCGAGTTTTTTTAATAACGCCGTAACCATATCGGCATTATTTAGCTTTACTTCAATAATCATTCATCGTCCTTTACAGGATAGGCATCTAAAATAGCCATCGTTCTTAAATATTCCGCAAAATTACAAATCATTGAACTACTGTTACTTAAATTCTTTAATAACGCCTCTTTTATTTCGCATTTATGAAATTTACTTAATGCACAAGGGTAGCTTTCTTGTAACCATAATTTATCCTGTTCTAACAATTTTGCCATATAAAACTCCTATTGATTTTAATTTTAAACCTTGTTATATTCCAAACTGCGATTATTAGAAAAGCGGTGATAATCTCCCTGCCGCAGCCTATTTGGGGTCTGCCCAAGTGTCTGAGAGCGTGTGTAAGTGATCGGGAGCCTTACCTAATAATCGCTAATTTTTCTAAAAACTTATCCCATTCTGCTTGACCAATCCCACGAAAAGACAAAATAAAGAACTCGTTTGTATCCTTAATTTCTTTAACAACAGCCATTAATTTTTTATTATCAAATAGTTTTAAGAACACTAAATTTCTTCCATCTCTGAGGATATTATCAGGCTCATAAATAATATCAGGCAATAACGCATAACTATATCCCCATCACGGCTATTTAGCTGCTTAATCAGCGTATCATCACTTAACCAAACCGTTGCCGTTTCGCTGCCAATCAACGCCTTATTTTCAGCACTTAACACACCACTAGCAAACTTAAAATTACGGCTTAAATTTTCACGAACGGTCACCATTTCTTTGGCATTTAACTTCGTTACCCCTAATTTATCTTTTAAGGTTTTAAACTGGCTTTCAACCTGATTAAAAGCCCATTTAAACTCGCTCCCTTTCATCTCCACTTTTGCAAATTGATGGGCTAATTTCTCAGGGTAATCATCTAAATTTAGTTTATAAACTGTGCGTCCAATGCCTTAACCGTACAACGACAATTAAAGTCATTCAGAGGATAGAATTATTGTAACAATTAACTTATTTATAATGAATTTACACCATTACTATCAAAAGAAGATTCAACGATAACTACTGGCAATAAATTTAAACCCGTATCATTAGCCAAAGAAAAAGTTAACGATGAAAAAAGACTTTATGGAGAAGAATTAAACTGGAAATAATCGAAAATATGCTTATTTAAATACCATTCATCTTATGTATCACGAAAATAATATCGTAACTCACAGCACATTTATGACATAAAAAAGATTTTGATAAGAAAAAATTGAAAGATAATTTATTGATTTATAAGATGCTTAAAATGGTACGCCCTATTGGATTCGAACCAATGACCTACGGCTTAGAAGTGCGAACAAATATAAACAGATAAAACAAAAACTTATTTAAAATCAATTTGTTATACTTTTAAATATGTATTTTTATACATGCAAAATACAACCAATTTAGTGATTTTTTAAATAGTTATGTCACGATTCTGTCACAATCACTGTTTAGTTAATTTTTACCATTGTTCATATTTTTAACCCCAAAATATAACTACAACCTAAACGGAGTATAGCCATATCCCTATTTATTTCTCATTGCTTTCTTCCTCCACATCTTTAACTAGCCCGCCACTAAATAAATACGGATCAACATAACCCATATACTGCTCATTTTCAGGTGTTGGTTGATAGTCTTCAGGGATTGCCTGCGTTAAATTCTCATAAAGCCAATTTTCCAGCTCTACGCCTTTTGGCGGTTTATTCTCAATGGTAAACCGTTTCGGTTCTCCGATTGGGTGTTTGCCTTTTTGTTTAGCTTTCAGCGAGAAATAACTGGTCACCGTTGCGGTGGTTAAGTTATTTGCTAGATCAATACCAATATAAGTGACTTCGTGGTAGTTAACATCAGCACCTGTTGTGATGTCTTCAATAGTTTTTTCGATATATTTTGTCATTTTTGACTCCTTGTTTAGTTTAGATTTAATTATGTCCACCAGAACCAATACAGTTTTTACTTGGCATTTGTTCTTGTGGAGCGAGTTGATAACAGAAAACAGGTTTAGTTGTATAATCTAGTTTTGTGTTGCTGTTTGTTGAACAAGCTGTTAAGACAGTTGCTAAAATTGAGACTAAAAGTACTTTTTTCATGTCTTTCTCCTTATGATAAAAAATTAACAAATTGCAATACCAACAACACGAGCTTTAAAATTGCAATAAGTTGTTGGAATATGTAGCGTAACCTGCAGTGATGTATTTCGTGGTATAGGTATAGCCCCTGATAAATGTAAAGTTGTTTTACCTCCTGTGTGAATTGAATCTTGATCCCTAATCGAATCCCCTCTGTTACTTTTTAATACTGCATCAATATTAAAAGAGCTACCAGAACCAGATGCGCCGTGAGCCCAAAATTTAATATTAGAACCAGGAATAATTAGTACTCTATTTTTTGCAAATGGTGGAATTGTAATTGTTTGATTATGTCGTTCCCATGTATAAACTTTTGCAACATCATCAATTAAATTTTTTGCATAAACATTACCACTAAATGTTCCTGTAACACCTTCAATTGTACCACCTTTTATTGTACCACCTTTTATTGTCCCCCCAGTGATCGTTGCCCCCTCAATTCTGCCTCGAAAAACGCCACTATTTGCGGTTAAATTTCCTTGATTATCGACAATAAAACGATTATTCACATTAACAGAACCACCTTGAATATTTGGTGCTGTGATGGTCTGATTCGCCTTTATATGTTTACCCATTATCATTCCATCAGCAATTAAATCTCCACTAACAGCAACTTTTCCTGACACAATAGAAAATAGGTTTTTAACCGTTCCATCATTAGCACTCGACACCACGCCTACTTTATCCGCCATTAAAATAATAGAACTTTCTGCTGTTCTCTCATTAGCCATTGCACCTACTGAGATACCTGCAACGGCTATTCTACCGCCTGCAATGGCTTGCGTTTTAATTGTATGTGTGGATTCTGCTTGGGAATCAGTAATGTTATCTTCTTCCCAAATAACAGAATAAATTGATCCTCCATCTGTTTTTTCTGGGTTTTCTAACACCACAACATTAGGCTGATTGCGGTTAATATCTGAATTGACTTTGATTGAGTACCATTTATCCTCGTTATTCTTACCCCTAAACCCAATCGCTTTTTCAACGCCATTTAGTTTAACGTGTAAGCCACCTTCTACATCAGTAGCACGAAATTTAATGTAAACAACAGGGGCATTACTTGGTGGGAACTCACAAGAAATAGACTTACCGTAAAAACTTGTACCGTTCGCCCAATCATAACGCTTAGGCTTAGTGTTTAACCTTGCTGTTAACGTCGTAATCTGACTTGCTGTCGATTGCTGATTCGTGGCAACTGTCTGCGAAAGTGTTCTAATACTACCTTCAGCACTACCTAAGCGAGATTTAGCGGTGTTAATTTCATTAGTTAAACTCTGGTTTTTAGTTGCTTGGGTTTCTTGGAAACGAGATAAATTGGCTGAAATAGTGCTTATTTTTCTATCTAGATCTTCAGGAGCAGGACTCCAATCGCTCATTACATTCCCAACTTCAAGTTTAGGATTTCCAATATATGCTTTGCCATTGATATTTCTTATCTGAATATAAACATCGTTGATTTCAGATATCGGTTTATCATATTCAAGCGTAGTACTAAATCTTCCTTTTAATTTTGATAAATTGTTTTTCGAAGTTGCTAAAAATCTAGCTAAATAACTATGTGTTCCATCTACAAAGTTTACTTTTGCGGTTACAATCACTCGTGAATTTTGCTCTGGATAAGAAACATTCTCACAATTAAAATCTGCAGAAATTGTATATACTTTAGCATCAAGAGGTAAGTCACTACTAAAATGTAACCTGTGGAAATAATCAGCTATTCCATTACTATTATCTAAACTAACATTACTATTTAAAATATAATTTCTACCTCCGACTTTAACATTATCAACCTTAGCCGTCAGTGTCGTTAACTGGCTGGCTGTAGTCTGTTGACTATTCGTTACTGTTTGAGATAACGCTCTAATATTGCTTTCCGCATTTCCCAAACGCGATTTTGCTGTATTGATCTCGGTTGTTAATACTCTGTCTCTGTTGGCTTGAGTCTCTTTAAATTGAGATAATTCAGCCTTTATATTACTTGATTCATTTTGGAGCTTAGAACTACCGATAGAATAAGGAACCTCAGGAGAATTAAGATCTACAACCTCACATATCATTGGTCTTGTGAAGAACTGATAAGCAACATTATCATCTGTTTTTTCACCAATCCAAATCGCTAGACCAATCGTATCAACCTCTGAATCTTGTGCAATATGTACGTTAATAACATGTCGTGTCAGTGTATTCAGCGTGGTTGTATTCGGGTTATAGGCACTTGCTATTCTAATAATTTTTTGTGATGTTTTTTCACTGTGCCAATTACCATTAACGAGCGGTCTATAATAAATATGCGTTTTATTACAGTTTTGCGTTGCTTGTTGCACATAGCAAGAAAGCTGATATGTTTTACCTTTTTCAACAGGAATACGATATATTTCGATTGCTCGTCCTTTGCCTGTAGGGGATCTTGCTCCTTTTCTTTCCACAAAAGCAATATTCATTCCTTCGACGGTTCTCATTGGAGATAAGTTAATCCCTGTTCTAATGTCTGAGCGATTATAATTTGGGATCAGCAATTCACTAAACCCATTCACAAACTCACTATCAGGAATTAAGTTAGCCCCAAAGACAGAACTATCAACTTTGGCTGTTAAAGTTGTCAACTGGCTAACGGTCGATTGCTGATTAGTAGCAACTGTCTGTGAAAGCGTGCTTAATCCAGCTTTATTTTTCTCAACTTGACTAACTAAATTCGCCCTTGCTTGTGCCTCTACTTTATCGCCGTTAATGCGTGCTTGGCGTTCTTGTTCTAAGCCTGCTACAAGATTATTTTTAGCCACTGTTAAGCGTGATAGTTGTTGGGATTGATCATTTGTTGCAGTTTCAACTGCCGTGATTTTTGTCCCTAGTTTTTTCGCTTCTTCAACTAATTTTTTCTCTTGCTCCCTCGCCTGAACAATTAACGCCTGCTGTCGCTTCGTTGCTTCATCTGCAATTTTAGCGGTCAGATTTTTGTTGGATTTTGCAACTTTTTTATCAACTTCCTCAACCGAATCACGCAATTCATCAAGCTCAAACACTTCACGAACTTTCTGTAACTCGGTATCTGTCGCTAATGCTGTCTCTGCTTTTAAGCCCGCTCTTTTGTAAAATTCTCCCTTGTTAATTCCACGAATATGACGTAGCCAGTAATAGCGGATCACGTTGGCATTGATATTGTGTGTATAAGTTTGTGCTTGGACTTTAGCAACTTTTTTCGCTGTTTTAATGTCATCCGTCTCAGAGACAAAAATCTCTGTTTGTGTTGCTTCATCAACATAATCCCAGCTGATAACTACACCTTTAAAACCGCTAATTAAATGTACACCCGATGGTCTTGGCGGATTATCGACAACAAAGGATTTTGAGCTTTCTTTTAATAGCTGTCCATTACTGTTTTTAGCATAGATAACCACCAAATAATCCCCATTTGGTAAAAAACTAAGATTTAATTCAGGAGATTTAAGTCCCTTTCTAAAATCATATAAATTACCGTCTTTGAGAATTTTAATATCATAAAATAATTCTATCCCTACTGATGAAACATCAGCCTCAATAGTTGTTTCACCTTCAACAGAGTTAATCTCAATATGTGATATATTTGGCGTTTTGTGTGTGGTATGTGAATATGATGAAAAACTCGCACCTCCATCAACTATTGCCTCTTTTTGAGGCTCATGTTGTAAGGCGGTTATTGTATAACTTCCATCTTCTCCCTCTGCTATCCCTAAGGCTCGAAAAAGTTGAGTTTGCACAGTTTGGGTATGTAACGCCCACACTCCATTTTCCTCAAGACCAACTGGGGCGGTTTCTAAATGTATGATATGATCATTCTCACTATCAACACTTAAAACTTTAAGACGTTGTAATACTGGATTTTCACTGCCGTAGTCAACATAGCTAATATAACTTTCTCCGACAAGTTCCACAGCTCTATCTAGAGTTACTGTTCGATCTTTAATAGCAACTACACGCCCACCTAAATTTAAGTTTGCATAACTGTTATCTGCAACTTCAATAATATCACCGGGCAAATGTCTTAACCCCTCACGCCCGACCGAGAAAGTAATAGTACATTGCTCTAAGCGAGATGTTTCTAAGATCCATTTACCATATCTTCGAGCTTGCCCACGACTTGTACACGCAAAAGCAACAATCTTTTTAACGTTGTAACCATAACGGGCTATCATTAAATCATCTGCTATATACTCAATTGTTTTTTGGTATCTATTTCTAGCATCCACATATTCTACTTCTACAGCCGTATAAATAGCTTTAAGTGGAACATATCGACGGCTAAATTTACCATTCACCACGTTAGCTTGCGTGTACGCACAAACTGGATCTGTCGCTCGGTCTTGGGTAGCCATTAGTTGCGTACCATTCCACGCTACTATTGCTCTAAATACCGAAGCCATATCAGCGAGAACTGAATAAGCATCTCTTTGTGATGTAAGCCACAAGTTAGCTGTCATTCTTGGTTCTTTACCACCGTAACCATCATCTACAAGCTGGTCACAGTATTGAGCGATTTGGTAAAGTTGGAATTTATCAACCCCATATTCGCCTAATCTTTCACCTAACCCAACTAATTTATTAGTTATTAAGTCATAAAAGATCCACGCAGGGTTATTTGTCCAATCAAGCTTAAAATCACCTTTCCATAATCCTCCTTCATACGTTCTTGTATAGGGATTATAGTTTGCAGGAATTTTTACTAACCGCCCTTGCAATAAAAAATTAACATTTGGAAAATGTGGATTATAACGAGAGTCGGTTTTTATCCCCACAATCGCCATATTTGGATACGATAGCTTTGTATCAATGATTTCTGTATAGCTAGACCAAAAAGTCGTATTTTGCAAACGTTGGCTATTACTATCTTCTGTAATTCTTTTAACTGTGATACTAAAAGGACGCTCTGGTAAATTAGTAAGAATGTAACTACGTGCAAAATGCGATGAGGATTTGCCGCTAATTGTAAATGTTGAATAGTCAGTGTCGTTAATTAAAACCTGAAAAGTAACATCCGTGCCGTTTGTATCACCCTCATCATTTTGTTCAAATAAAGCATTTACGCCCATTGTAAGACGAACACGAGTAATATCTTTGTCTATTACTGTGCGAGTAATTGGATGATCTTTTTTTACTTCTACGCCAACACTAACTTCTCGCTCTGAGCATTCAAATCCTTCTAAAGGTAACTGATCTTGTGTACCTAAATTGTACTGAATTTCAGTATTTTTAAAGTTAAAACTTGCTTCATCATTATCATCAACTCCCTCTTCTTTCTGAATTGGAGTATTGTCAAAATAAGTGCTTTTCCATTTGTTTACTGGACCTTTAATTGGTCCTAAAGAAATTAGTCCGATAGCTCTTAATCTTTGAGATGATTTAAGAGAATCTGGAGCTTCATAGGGAGTATGACCTCCACCACCACTTTGTCCACCCATAATTTACTTCCTTAAATTTGCTCATCAACGGTTTCAACACCTTGAGAGATCAAAACTAAACTTGTCATCATTGTGCCGTATAACAAGGGGATCGGTCTCCCTTGAGGGGTTATATTTTTAAGATTAGAAAAAGAAGTACTTTTCTGTTTTTCTGAATCATGAAATTCTGTTCCCATTTCAGGCGGTTTGGTTAACAATGAAACCGCTCCGCTCATAATCATTGAGACCCCCATTGTAAATGCCATTGTCGCACCCGCAAATTGTGATGCTCCTAAATAACTCCAACCTGCAGCACCTCCTGCATACCAAGACGCCGCAACAAGAATTACACCCACAACAATATTAAAAATACCGCCATTTTTACCAGCCCCTGCAACAACAGGGGTAAAATGAATAGTCCCATTATCATTAAGTTTTATAGCACTTGGATCTGTCTCTATTTGCTTTTGCGTGAGGTACTTATTTTTACCGATTCGTACTTTGTAAAACCCGTTAGATAATTTCTGTCTTAATCCTGGTATTTGGGTAAGCAACCCGCTCATTAGTTCTGAAAAGCTATCGACACAAAGCTCTAATGTTTTGTTATCTGTAAATCGTTTAAGATCGCCGTAAAATTTAATTTTTGCCATTCTCTATATCTCCAAATACTGTGAGTACAATCCAACCAAAAACCATCATAAGGCACTCGTGCAGATAATCGCCCCTCACTGTGATGAAGCATTAGCTGATTACCTAGATAAATTCCTGCGTGATTTGGTACATCCGCACCAATTTGAACCATTACAATATCCCCCAACTGTGGAGTTTCATTATGTGCTAGTTTTTCACACCCAAATCTAATGAGGTTTTCTTCATATAAATTACTTGTTTCAAACCAATTAAACTCATACTTAACATCATCAGGAACATCAATGCCTGCTAACATATAACTGTCTAATAGAATATTTCTACAGTCTTGTTTATTGTTTTCAAACTGACGACCGAGTAATGGGGCTATATTTCTGAACTGTTTAATTTCTCCACCCACAACTAACCAAAAATCTAATTGCATTCGTAATTGACACTCTCTGTCTGCCGTTGATAGATAAGGTAACCCTTTTTCTTCCTCAATATCTGGATGAGAATGAACAAAAGCAATTATTTCTCCTTTCTGTTCGGCTTCAATTAAATCTTCTGAAGCGATTTCAAAAAAATTCATTGGATCATCTGCGATATTTTCACATCGTAAATATCGCATTTCTTTCCCTTCAGAAACGATGAAGCCACAACTTTCTTGTGGCTTACATTGTTCTGCGTGGTCTAGTATTTTTTTCTTAATTTCATTAGGTATTTTCATTTTAATTACCATATTGTGTTGTCGATGGAAAACCACCAAAAGGCAATGCTACATCATTTCCAAATCTTAATTTACACCCTTGAATACAATGACTACAACGATCTTTTTTGAGGTCTGTTGTTGGTCTATCGTATTCGTCTGCGACTGCCTCTCCTGTATAGCCACATTGGGCAGAACGATACTGCCAAATACAAACATCGGAAGTAATCATTAAGAGTGGTATTCGAGCATTATCAGTTTCAGCGGGCAATGAGAGTTCAAAACTTGCTATTTCATCATTTAAACTTTTTAATTGCTCAACAATATAATAGCTTGGTGTCCCCGCAAAAGGATCTGCGTTCACATTCCCTTCTGGAAAATTAACAGCATCTAGAAATTGAGCATACACTTGATGGCGTGTTACTTTCGCTCCAACTCCCTGTCCAAATTCCGAAACAATCGCGGTCACAATTCCATAGAGATTTGACATCACAAGAGAGGGGCGATTACTAGGACCTTGTCCTGATACTTCAAATCCTTCAGCTTGAATTGGATAAGCCTGATACTCATTGCCTTGCCAAACTAGATTTTTATGCCCTTGTGAAAGCCCATTATGAAATCTTAGTAACTCCCCTTTTTTGGTTGGATCTAAACTACTATAAATATGTCTCAAATCGATCTCCCAAAGTTCAATCAAGGCATTTTGCTCAAACTTGGGTAATTCTTTTAACATCTTTTCAGGTACTTGCTTTGGCATTAAAGCACCTCCTCAAACTCACAAGCAAAATCAGAATACCTTAATTTCGCTGTTTCTGACCACTTAGGGCAAACTACTTTAATAAGCTTACTTTGTGATCTTTCTTGAAAATAAAACGCTTTAACCCCTCCGTGTTTCGCTAAGAAATCCTCAAAGCTCTCTTTTTTCTTACTTGGGACTTTAAACGTTAATGAAAACTTTCTTAGCAACGGATTTAACCCGTCAGCAATCCTTTGTTGATAGCCATCTCCGAATTGTATCGCTTTTCGCTTTGGTTCATTACTTACCGAATAACCTGGCTTAGGACAAAATGGAAACTTTTCAATCTCCATAAATTACCTCCTATTATATTGTCCACCACTTCGTACAAACCCATTTACTAACGCATTGTGAGTTTCTTCGCGGGCGATTTGCTTCATTAACTCGACTGTAACCTTAATATTGTTACCATCTCGCTCTGTTTTAACTGCTGCTTCAGTTGGTTCACCATTATTGATAACTTTTACCGTTACATTTGGTGATGATGGTTTTAACCTGTATTTTGGTGTTGGAAGATTAGGGACTCCTACACCGCCACCATTGGCAAACCCACGTCTTGGAACACCGTAATTCAACTGATCTAAAAAGCCACGACCTAATCTAGATGTGGCTTCTTTTGTGATAACGTATTCCCCTTTGTGGACAACACCTGCTGGCGTATATTTTCCACCGTCTCCTGTGTAACCACCTGTTGCAAAACTAGCTTGAACTGATTGTATCGTTGAGATTATCCTTGCTGTTTGACTTGCCGCCTTAGCATATTCGACCATATTTTGGGGAAATGGTAGTTTTGCAGCCTCAGAAAGTGCCAATCCTGCATTAACAGAAGCTTCTGCAATCGCAAATCCCTTTGATATAGCAAACATAGCTTTATAGGCTTTGGATTGCTTGCCCGCAGCATCACCCATTACCCCAGCCATTGTATCAAAAGCAGAAGACATTAAAGATGCAGATTGAGAATACGCCTCCATCTCTCTTTTCTGTTTCTCTGTTTCATATTTCTCAATTATTTCTTGTCTGCGTTTTTGATACTCTTCTTCTGAAATCAGCTTCTGCTCATTAACCTCTTGTTGCCTATTTAACTCATCAAGCATTGCAAGTTCTTGAGCTTGTTGATTATCTAGATCTTGATTAGGTTTGTTAGCCCCTAAGTATTGAGAAACAGGATCGACAGTACTTTGAGAAACTTCTTGAGCATAATTAAATTGTGCTTGAAATCCCGCTTTTGTTGCCTCGCCTGCCGTTAGTTGACCCGCTTTCTGTAGCTCTCGAATTGTGTTTAACTCTTCTTCAAGATGCATTTTTGCTTGTTTCTTAGGCGAGTATTTGTTTGCTAATTCTTGTTTTTGTTTGTAAAAACGTTTTTCTATTGCTATCTTAGCAATTACAGCATCTTGATGGGAAACAACACCTTTTTTAATAAACTCATTTAATTTATTAAAAGCTTTTTCCTCTTCCTTCTCTATCGCTTGAAGACTGGATCTATTCTGAGAAAGTAAATCATCATAGAACGTACCCCAGCTTTTACGGTAATCTTCACCTGTATCTTTTAGCGACATCTCAATAGTCTGTGTTTGTTGATCTGTTTCAAACAACTTACCAATCTTATTCCCCATATCAAGCATTGTATTAAGTTGCTCGCTAGATAGTTTTATTGCCTCTGCTGCAGATTTCGCTGCCACCACATCCCCATTTGCAATCGCATTCAGAACTTTTGAATATTCAGCCCCTTTCACTCCTAATGTTTCATACAAGCCAGCTAATACATAAGAAGCCTTAGCGTGTCCTTTATTTTTCAACTCTAATACTTCTAATTTAGCTCGTAAACTATTCGATTTTTCCATTAAGTTTTGTTGAGCTTTAGTAAAGTCAATCGTTGCTATCTTCGCCCCATCTGTTTCTTTTTTAACTTCTTTTGTCCGTTTGGCTACTGAATTTAAAGTATTCGATACCGTTTCAGAATCCACCCCTAGAAGTTCCAATTGACTACGAATTTCATCAAAACTTTTTCCAGAATTTTTCATCTTCTGGACTAACGGCTCAAGCATTTTGCTTAACACTTGTTTTGCTTTTTCTGCATTTTCTTTGATTGTCTGAATTTCAAGTTTTAACTTCTCCATTTCTTGTTCATCAGTATTGCCCATGACAGTAAAACCTTCAAAATCCGTACTAATTTGTGAGGTCAGTAATCCACCTCTAGCTTTTCCGACTTCATCATTAAGTCTTTCAATTTCTTTTAACTGCTCAGTAACTCGTAACGATAAAGCAGCAACACTCAAATCTTCATAACTTTCTGTCAATTGCTGATTTGCTCTTGTAGTATCTAATGCCCAATTTCTTGCCTTTTCTGCCTGACTTGAAAAATACCACAAAGCACCTCCTGCCAACATAACAACACCTGCAGGACCACCTAATAAACCCATCACAGCATTTAAGCCACGAGTTGCAACGTTCAACAATCTATTTACTGTCAATAAATTACGCTTTGCAGCAGCCTCTGCATTAACTAATCCAATAATTTCAGCTGTCTGTATTTTTATTTTTTTACGAAGCGTTGCTTTTTTCTTATTTGATCTTGTGAGTTCTAAATTAGTTTTTAATTTAGCCAAATTTGCTTCTGCAGCAACTCTTGTTGCAGTTGCCTGCTCATAAATAGCCTGAGCTTCTTTTTTATGGGCTATAGCACTTTTAGCACTGTTAATACTACTAGTTAATAACAAACCAGAATATTTACCTAATTGACCAATTGCTAAAACACCACCAAAAATTACTGCAGCCTTAATTGCCTCTTCTAGGTTAGCCGCAACAAGCTCTATATTTTCGGCTAAGAAATCAGTCACTCCAATACTTTCATTAAATGATCCGATTGTTTTTACAAATGATGTTTCTAAGTTGGTAAATGCTTGAGAAACCGTTTTGATACGCTTACTGAAATCAGTATCGACACTATCCTTTACTTTCTCTAATGCAGGAATAACAACATCCATTGTTAGCTTACCTGCTTTTGCCATTTCTCGCAATTCGCCCCTAGTAACACCTAATCCTTTTGCAATTGCATCTAAAATAGCAGGGGTCTGATCACTTAATGAATTAAATTCTTCACCACGTAATACACCACTTGCTAATGCTTGTCCAAACTGCATAAGTGCTGCTTGAGCAGAGGCAGCACTTGCTCCTGACATTGCAACCGCTTTATTGATCGTTTCTGTAATACTTGCTACTCGCTCTTGGCTTAAATGTAGTGTTTCTGCATTTTGTGATAAGCGTTGATAAATTTGTGCCGTTGTGTCTAATTCTTGATTTGTTCTCAATGCAATTTCAAAAACGGAATTTGTCGCTGCAGTAAGTGCAGTACTTCCATTTGTGACTAACCGTAATTTATTGATCACTTCGGTATTTGCATCTGCATATCTAAGGGTCGTCTGAATTCCCCTTGATAGTGTAGATAACATATCTTTTCCCAAAAGTAAGTTAGTGACCTTGCTAGATTTATTTAATGATGTCATTGCCGCATCTATATTATTTAAATACTTTTGTGTTCTTCTAGAAAAAGTTTGAGCTCGTTGCTCAGCTTTAGTTAATGCGTTTTGAAATTTGATCTGATCGAGCGTAAGCTGAATATTTAAAGATCCTAATGAACCTGGCATAAAATTCTCCCATAAAAAAAGCCCAATCCGTTAAGATTGGGCTTTCTAACTATAATTCTGTTATTTAATGATAATGTACTTCGTTTTTTTCCCTTTTTTTTCTTCCTTCTTTAAGGCTTCTTTCTTTGCTTCTTCTTGCTTATATTCTATATAAGCTTTACATACCTCATAAATGGCAAATACGACGAAAATACCCAACCATACCAGAATATATCCCCAGCCTTCCCATTCCCATACTTTATCACTAGCTAATACTCCTAGCATACATAAAAGGATAAAAGGTACACTCACAATGATTACATAAATTTTAATAAGCCAAACAAAAGATTCTAAGATGTCTTTCATATTTTCCCATCCTTATAAATAAGCGGTTATATTTTAATTAAATTTTACACATTAAAAATTACAAGGCAATCTCGGTCTAACCTGATTTGAGAAATCGTCTAGCCAGTAGTTGAACTCGTGGCTTAGGTCATACGCTGTTGCTGCAATATCATTTTTTATACCTGAAAAGCGTGTTATTCCTAATGCGTCAAACAATTCTCTATGTACTTGCTCTGTACTTTGAGCGAATAGTCTGGACTTGTTGATATACTGCACCACTGCTTTTGCGGTATCTCTGTCTATTGTCACCGTTTCATTTTGGTCTAGCTTTTTCACTTCATTGTTAAAGTAAGCTCGAGCTTTTTTCATTGTACATTTTAATGGCATCCCAAAATTATGTAAGAAATGTCCGCCAAGTGTTTCATTGATTGCGTTATACATTCCTGTGTCTATCGCTTTTTGTCGCATTTCCTGTGCTTCGTTGCAGAAATGATACATCTTAGCTAACAGTTGCAAGGTATCTTCATCACATTTGTTTTCTTGTACCATATATCTTGGGTCGGTGATTAACTCCCCTTCCAAGCAGATTTTATGTACATACTCTACGGCTTGGGGTAATTGTTCTGATGAAAGTTCATCAATATGCTGAACATTGAAACGTTGATTTACAAAATTATAAGCGTCTGAGTAAAGTAACCCTTTTTTACTCACGAGCATACTCACTGCTTGTCTTAATCCTGTGCGTTCATCTACTGTGGTTTTTCTTTCTGCTTGTTGCTGATTTGCGATTTCTTTTTCAATTAAATCTAAGATCCACTTTCTGCATTCTTTGGCTACTTTTGTACGAGCAAACATTGCAATTAAATGGCAACCTCGTAAACTGAAAATTCTTGTTGAAGTCTGTAAATTAGTACTTCTTTTCGAGACGGTCAATTTGACCGTGTCGGTCATATCACTTGTAAACTCATCAGAATTACGATTATAAATTTTAGTTACAGAATCAACATTTGCGTACTCTAACATTGTAGCTAAATCGCTAGAAGTAAAATAAGTTTGTCCGTTGTGAATTACTGGATTAAGAGTTGTAGTTTTGAAAGTTAATTGATTAGACATAATAATCTCCTGTTGTTTTTTCGAAAATTCACCCTAGATAGTAGGGTTGCCAAGAGGTTCGAAAACCGCAACAAGTCCGGCTGGGATTATTTCTCTTACGAGTATTATATTCTCCGCCCTCTCGGCATAGATTTTAATTTTTTACCTTTTTATATCTAAATAAATTCTAAGGCACTACTTTTAGTAAATTTTGGATATAAAAAAACCGCATAGGGTTTCGGTTGCGGAATTACCGCTCGTTGAAAGGTTTCGACACCTTGTTGTGAATAATATAATTTTATTTTTAAGATGTAAAGAAAAAGGATAATAAATATTGTCTATTATCCTTTTATTCTCTAAAGTTGGGCTAAATTAGTATTTGGCACATTGCTCTGCAGGGAACATCACCCCCCCAAGCATAAATGTTCCTCCCGCAGAAGCATCATAAAATTTAATTCTTGAGCCTTTACTTTCTTCAACTATATCTAGTAGATGTCTAACTTTTTCGGTATTTTGCATTACAATCAATCTTAAACCGTTTGGGAGGGTTTCTTCTGTATATCTCGGAGCAGATATCCAAGTAGGTTTTACGCACGCCACATACTGTTCAACTGTTTTATGAGATACAATGTCAAATATTGGCTTAGATGATAGCAACTCTTCTTTATAAGCACCAATGCTACACCCTGTCAAACCTAGAGCCACTATGCTAACCGCTAATAATTTTTTCATAAGATACCTCTTCTAAAGTTATCATTATTTTGACAATATTCTAAACTATCCTGAATTAGTCCACTAATACGCAAAATATTTTCTGGTCTATCAATAATAATTTGATTCCCTGATAATTCAAGCTTAGCTCTAGTAATTTCTTTTTTATGTTCATCGGTTAACTCAATAGGAACAACTATTGATGGTCTTTGCTTATTATCATAATATCGTAAAATCCATCTATTTGATTTACCATTAAATAATAAACTAAAATAACTTTCAGTATCTTTGGCAATAATATTTACATCATCACCTAAAATCATTTTTACATAGTCAAAAAGTAATCTTTCTGTATATGTTGTCACGATTTTATTATTTTCAGGATCAATTATAGGTGCAGTTTCATCAATTACTTCTATTTCATCAGTTTCTTCAACAACACTTTCATTTTTACTTGACAATCCATACACAACCATTGCACTCACTGTCTTTTCAACTGCCTGTTTTACAATCGGTTGAATACTTTCTAAAAATCGTTGATTCAATTGTCTTCCAACATTTGATCGTCCAGCAACATATCTAATAAATTCAATATCAACCTCTTTTAAACTAGATGTTATTATTTTTGTAAAAGCTGTTAAATAAATACTTTCCTCTGCAAGCATTCTCAGTGCTTCAGGTTGGAATTTATCATAACAAAATTTACATAATTGAGTTATTTTTGTTTCATCAAAATTTTCAAAATTAATCTTTAAGAATGGAGTTTTATCCATTAAATTTTTTTCATTAAGATCTGTGAAAAAGAGCCACTCTCTACCATTTGTAATTGCAGCCACAGCAACTTCTGGTGTTGCATTAAAATAACGAGATAATTGTGGAGAATGATTAGTTAGATTTTCTGAATACGATTTTGCTTCTATAAACATAACAGGTACGTCGTGACAAAATAAAGCATAATCCACTCTTTCTGAGTTCTTACTCCCTTGAAAATCTGCAGAATATTCTGCTTTTACTTTTGTTGGATCATAAGGAGCAAAGCCTAATATATCTAAAAAAGGTAAAATTAAAGCTTGTTTAGTTGTTTCTTCAGTAGAGCAAAACTGACCAACTTTTAAAACATGTTGGGAATGAGCTAACACACGCTCTTTGAATATATTATCAATCATAAATCCTCTTAATTATCGTTATTTAATACCGATAACATTCTACAAATAAAACAAATTCTTGTCTGTGATCAAGTTCAAAGTTTTATGAAGATAATAAACATTTATTCAACAACAAGCTCTTCATCAACGGTTTCAACCCCTTGTGAGATAACGAGCGATCCTGTTCTGATTTTCCCATAAGCAAGTGGAACAGGGCGACCTTGTGCGGTCATATTAGAAAGATTAGAGAAGTGGGTAGATTGTTTCTTCTCGGTGTCATTAGATTGACCCATCTCTGGTGTTTTTGTTAGCATTTGAGCAACACCACCTGCTATCATACCGATACCCGTAGCAATTAAAGCCACACCACCCGCCCAAGAAGTAAAGACTCCAACGACAATCATTGTATCTTGCTCGAGTTTGGCAAGTTCTAGTTTGAATTCGTTACTGATTAGTTGTGGCATTATTTACCCCTTTATTTTCTGATATTCAATAAATGCTTTTATCACATCAGGCAAGGCAAGAATAACACCATATAAAAAGGTACAGATAAGAATAGCCCACAAAAAACGTTTTACTGTTTTTGATTTATCCATTAGTTCTAACATTTTACGAACCTCTTTGAGTATGTTAAAATCCATTCAAAATTTATCTCCTTTTTCCTTTAATCTGTTAAGGAGATTTAAAACCCTAGTAACTCGTAATTACTGGGCTTTATTTTTTAAATTCTTTTAATGCCAAAATAATGTTTGGCAATCTCCACACTAGCAGTTGTAGCTCCCTTTCTCATTTTGCTATGCTACAATAATTTGTTCCTTATACTCTTTCTATATGGAATGAAAAACCCTAGTAATTACCAGTTACTAGGGTTTCTTTTTATCTATTCGCTAAAAATTCTGCACTACCATCATCATGTTCTTGTTCTTCTGCTGTGGATGAATCATTAAATAATGGTAAGAAGTCAGATATTTTAGGTGCCTCTTTTTTAGGATCTCTGTTGATTAAAGCTAACATATATGATATCTGTGCCGTCCGATAATCTTCTCGCCAAAGACCGAACGGTTGTTCTTGGTAATATAACTCATATTCCTGATACTCCCGTTCTGGTATTTGTTCTATTTCAGTTAGCGTTTTGCCCAACGCAAGACTTAAAGTTATTTGGAACTTACGTCGGGCTGAGAGTTTTTTGGTTGTTCCTCTAAAAGAGAGCTTTCTAAGCTACTAAAAATACTTTTATCTAGTTTTGATAATTGCTCTAAATCTTCTTTATTGTTTATATCAAAAATATTATTACCCTCTTTATCACACAAGCGTGAAGCTAAAGTTCTAGCTAACTTATAAGGGTCGTACACTTTCGCTAATTGTTTAGTTAATTCTGCTTCATCATCTAAATCAAGCTCGATTCCTTGTTCTTCAGCTAATTTGTATAATTGCTGTTGCTGTCCGAAATAATGTTGATTCATTTCCCCAACATTAAATTCACGAATAAAAAATTCTTGTTCTCCAACTTTTATAGTACGAACTTTTGGCTTAATACTTAATATTTGCTCTCTTAAATTCATTTTATTCTCCTTATTTTATGAGTGTCGCAATAGCTGTCTTGCTTTTGTATCTTTACCTAGCACTTCAAACATTCTTGCTACTCCTTTTAAATCTATGTTAAAATTCATCCAAATTTTATTCCTCTTAAGTTGGTAATTGGAATGAAAAAACCCAGTGGGATTGCTGTCCTACTGGGTTTGTTTTTTATTTTCTATTGATTATTCTGGCAATAAATAGTCTCGTTTAGATTGCTTGATCGTAATACCACTTTCAAACTTACCTTTCACTTCACCGCTAAAATTCGCACCTGTTTGAATAAATCCAGTTCCGTATAAAGAGCCTTGTCCATTTTTTAAGATAATTAAATATGGGAATGTTTCTTTATTGTAGAACTTGCTACGCAAATCAGATTGCATTGTGGTTGCGGGAGCGAAGAAAAATGTTAATTTTAAAGAACCGAATTCAATATCACCTGGTTCTGTTTCCGTACCATCACTGCACATTGTCGTTACGTCTTCTTCTGTTAAGGTATCGCCATCCTTTTCTAAATTTTTGATCGCACAAAAATTTGATGACCATCTTACTTTTTCAAGTTTAGCCGTTGAAAAATCTGTCGGTTTATCTTTATCAGACCAATCAACTTCAGAAGCAAGTGTAATAACATCTCCGCTCACCGATTCCACAGGATAAAAGCCATCTAGAGATAAAAGTCCTGTAATTTTAATACAATCCCCTTTCTTTAAGCTATTTCCAGTTGCTGTAATAGTCGCTCTTGGCGTTACTGAACAAGCCGTAATTGATTTTGCGGTTTCTAAACCTTTGCCAATATAAAATTTTGTCCCTTGAAATGGGGTCGTTTTTGTTGCCATAATTTATTCCTTATATGCTATAGTGTAGTTAATTACTCGACGATATAGTTTTGTATCATCTTCGTAATCTGTAAAATCATTGATTCGCTCGGCATATTCAAATTCTTTTGAAATTGCACTAAAAACCAACTTTCTTAAATTAAAAATATCATCAGGATTGTTACTATAAATATCGATCTGTACTAAAAAATCATCTAAATCCCCCTCCTCTAGTGCTAAGTTAGGCTTTACATTTGGGAAATCATAAACAATTACAGGGAACTGTTTATTTGTTTCAGGTATTACGCCATAGAAACATCGACCATCAACTAATGATTTAAGAGAATTAAATATTTTCTTTTGGATCATTTGTTACACTCCTTGATAATTTCATCTTGTAGTGTTTTGATAATAGTATTTGCAGCTTTATTCTTACTTTGCTGAAATGCAGGACGTAAAAATGGCTTTGCTCGCATTTTTGAAGTACCAAATTCTACAAACTTCCAATAAAAAGGATCATTAGGATTTTTAGCCCCACTTTTCCCTGTTTTAGCCTTAAATTTGGCTATTTGTTTACTTTTAAGCCCTTTAACCCATATGATTGTTTCTGTCGTCCCATTTCTGTGAACCTTAGTACGACTTTTAATTGCTTTTTTTAATGTTCCTGCTTTCCTGTTTGGTGCAGGGGATTTCAATATCGGTGCTTTTTGACGAGCATCATCTCGAATGATTACTCCTCCTTGATACATAGCATTTTTAGCGATCCGAGTGGCTGTTTTTCTACCGAGTTTTTGCATAGCACGACTTAGTTCTTTAAGTCCTTCAACTTTCACTGTGTCACTCATCAAATAACTCCTTGCACATAAGTTGTAACATTCGATTATGCTCTCGATAGTTTAAAACGCTCACAACCTCAAATTTACGGTTCTTAAAAACAACTTGTGAAGTAGGTAAAACCCCTTCTAAATATCTGATTACTATTTTTATGCTAACTTCTGAATTTAGGTGCTGAGAAGAAAAATATTCTTTACCTGAAATAGGTTCAACGCCTGCCCAAACAGTGGCAATATCAATCCATTCTTGTGTTGCTGCACCATAATCATTTTGTGTATTTACTTGTTTTTTTAAAGTAACCCTATGCCTCAATCTACCAATATCCATATCTCACCTCGCTAAATAGGAACATATGTGTAACGCTCCGCAATAAGTTTAACTGTTGGAGGTAATGCCATAGATTGATCTCGTAATGATTCATTCCAACCGCCCCTATTCTCAAATAGATAGGCGACTAACATTAAAATGGCTACTTTTAGATTCGCATCAATTTCTAAAGCATTATCTGGTGGATTTTCAGGTAGAATTTCAAAAAGCATTCGATTTGTAAAATCACCGATAATTGATTTTGCAGATTCTAAATATAACAACAATAATTCATCTGAATGAGTATCATCTATTCGACACTGTTGCTTTACCTCATCTAATGTGATCCGCATTAGTCCTCCAAAAATAAAGGCGACATTTGTCGCCTATTATTGTTATTTACCAACGAGTCCTTTAATCGCTGATGTATCTTCAAGAATACAATCAAAGCGATGGAATGCTAAGAATGCAGTTTGATCAAATTCAGCATAACGCTCAACTAATCGTTTAAGTGTCATATAAGAAACACGACGAATAATAAAGCGGTTAAAATCACCAAAATAGGCGAATTTTTTACCCTGAGCAATATCTGCAATGGCTTGGTCAATAACGTATTGATAACCTAACATCGTCGCAGGAGCGACCCCCGCAATACTTGGTAACCAAAGTGGTCGATTATTAGCATCTACCGCTTCTTTTAATACTTTTAAGGTATTATCGTTAAATGCAATACGTGTGTTTCCTGCTCCACGATATGCTGGATCAACAGCATGAATTAAAGAGTTAAGATCCTTCCAATCAACAGCCCCTGCTTTAGCTCCTTGAACAGTACTATTTACACTAGTTTCTAATCCTTTAGGTTGCACTGGCGTTCCTGTACCCGTTCCTTTAATTAAGAATTTTGCCTCTGCTCGACCAATTCGTTCTGCAATACGACGAGATAAATACCCCTCAATATCAATTGCACTATCCTGCAACAATTCATTCGATACACGAATAATTTTTGAAGAGAGTTTTCTAACACCAATGCTATCTACACCGAAAGAAGTATCACTTTCAGTTGTGGCAGTATTTTCACCGACTAATTCACCTTCTTCGGCGGTACCGTCTGCGGTGACCCATTCAATATTACGTCCGTGAGAAGTGGTAATAATTTGGCTGACAGAAGAAATACCACCATAAGCCTTCATCTGCTCAACAATACGAGCCTGAAATTCTTTTGGTACAGTATATCCCCCTTTATCATCAATCCCGACCGCTTGAGCACGTAATTCTGATAAGGCTTGTCGCTCTTCATTGCTTAATTCACCTAATCCACGTCGTAAGAATGAATTAAATGCACTCGCTTGATTTTCTTTTTTTCCATCAACACTGATTTTCTTTTGACGTTCTTCCTTTTCTTGCTCTTCAACAAATTTTTGATCAATGGAGCGAAGATGTTCTTCACGTTCAATTTGTGTTGCAACATCATCAATTTCTGACTTTAAATGATCCCATTGAGTACGTTGTTCATCAGTCCATTTTTTATCACCAATCTCATCGTGTAAAGTACGCATTTGAATAGCAATTTTATTGTGCTGAGCTTTAAGTTCGTGTAATTTTTTACCCATTTTCGTTTTCCTTATTTCAGATATAAAAAAACCACCTTTTAGGTGGCTACTTAAGTTGATTAAATTTAGTTGGTTATTAGTGCTAGAAAGCGTTCTCTTGCTGCTTTCTGATGAATTGCTTTTTTAATACAATCGGAATTTCTTGCTTCTTTTAAGGCTTCTAATGATCTTGCTGTACTACTCGCCGCTTGATAAGCAGGGTAAGTAACAGGGCTTACATCGTATAGCCTTGATATTTTATGAATTTCTCGAATAACAATGCCCTCATCATCTTCATACCATTCCTCCCCATCTTTGGCGACACGAAAAGCAAAAGAAGATTGAGTAATATCCCCCCTTTTTAATGGTGCTATAACTAAATCTCTGATTGTTGGCGTATTTGGTGCAGTAATATCATAACGCAAGCCTTGTTCATCAACACTTAATGTCAATGTTCCTGATTTGGAACGCCCTAAAATAAAATTAGGATCATGGTTAAATAAACCTCGTACATCATCTTCTAAAACACTATCAAATGCACCTGGTTTTATAATTTCCCGAAATCCCCACAGTGGTTCAGATCGACTATTAAAAACTGAACCATATCCTATTATATGCGTTGGTTCACTTTCGTTTTCTTCAGCTCTTACTTCACCAATATATGACCTTTTTTCTATATCAGCCATTATCTTTCTCCTCTTCAATTTCCTTACTATCAGGAACTGGTTGTGCCGCATTTACGCTTACCAAGAATGAATCAAGCCCATCAACTGGATTTAAGTCTTCAAAAGCTCTGACTTCATTTCTTGACATCCATCCATCTGTAATCGCATAATGATAGAACTCCGCTCTTTCTTTTGCTGTCCCTCGCATTATTCCGCCAAGATTAAATTTAACGTAATATCCTGCTTTTCTCTCTGCTTTGGTAAATACTTTCCTATTTATTTCTTGTTCCCAATTTACTATCCAAGGCATTAAGCTATAACGAATAAATTGGATAGTCTGCTCTGAAATATTAGAGAAAGTCGCTCGTTCTAAATCATTGATCATATGTGCAGGAACATTAAAAATCCCAGCTATTTCCGACCGATTTAATTTCATCATCGATAACAATTCTGTATCAACAGGTGAAACAGTTAAAGCCTTATAATCGAGTTCAGCAGGTAAGAGAATCGTTTTATTTTCTTTCCCTTGTAAATCTAAACTCGCTTTTTTCCACATTTCTTTAAATCTATCCCAGGCATTAGAATTTAATGCTGTTTTCATACTCACAATTCCAGATGGACGAGCATTACTACCGAAGAAAGAAGAAGCAAACGCTTTTGAGTCAATTCCTAAGCCTATCGTTTCGGCATGCTGTTGAATAACCGATTTTCCTGTTTTAATAGAAGGTCCGAGAGATTTGATGTGGATAATATCTTCTGGGGGAATTGCCCTCGCATTTTCCCCATAATAAGCGTAGAAATACCGATTATTATTCTTTAAAAGCTGTACTGAATCTGCCTCTAAGGTTTCAATCTCTGTTATTTCACCATTTGATTTGCGTTTGATGTTTAAGTAGGCGTTGCCATTTAATAACACTGCACTTTGATTATACTCTCGCATTTTATATGATGTTTGCCATTGATTAGGCTCATCATGTAGTAAATAGAACAAGGGATGATCCCTTGCCGCCTCAACATCCTTACCTTTTCGCCGTAAAACGTGTAATGGTAATTGAGCAATGGAACTTGAAAGCACATATACACACGAATATACCGCAGCTAATTTCATTGATGTTTCAGCTGTAACTTGTGTTGTTGCTCCACTAGAACCAAATATTTCATCTAATGCATTTTCAGCACTTAATGAAACTTTAGGATTTTCCAAAGGCTCACTTCTACTATTAAATAATTGATCGAATATCATTTTTTACTCCCTGCTACTAAGGCATAAAGTAAAAGGAGTATTCCAGCAGTAATACAGGTAATGGCACTCCCATAAATTAAGTATATACCCACACATATTGAAATAATGCCTGAAACACCGAGTAAATCTATTAAAACTGTTCTCATAACACTACCTTATAATATTAAAAATTCATCTGGGAAAAAGTCACTTTCATCATTCAACATTATTCGTCCTATACACATCATTAAAGCAACTGCACCATCTATCTTGTTTTCAGGTATTTCTTTTACTGGTCTGACAATATCATCATTACCTGCAGCATATTTACCTACAACATTACCAATGCACCAGGTCATTATTGGGTTGCCATCGTGATGAAAACGCCCTGATTCAATCGCAGCTTCTAGCTCTTTCATTGGATCAGATAAATTTGTGTAGTTTTGTGTGATTGAAATAGGATTTAGTCCCTCATCTGCTAATTCGTGACTTATTGCAATTGCTCCGTGAGGATCTATCGGGCAACTTATTACTTTATACTCTTTGTTAATGTCTTTGATAGTTTCCAATATTTCTCTGTAATCAACTTCAGCTCCATCTGTTGCTGTTAAGTGACCAGAAACAACCCATTTTTGATATTTATCAACCACTCTTTTTTGTGCAGTATCTGTACTAAAAACAGTATCTTCAGGGACAAAAAAGGATGGAGAAATACAATAGTAATGTCGTTTACCATCTATTACACGATAGAAAAGACGGACAAGTGAATTCATATCCAATTTTCTTGCCATATCAAGCCCAACAGTAACTTCTTCACCTTGAAAGTCTTCAAGCGTAAGGCTTTTATCTTCACAATTAGCCCAGCTAACCATATTAAAAAAGGATTCTTTTGCAGATACCCATACATTTAAATGTTTTGTTTTAAACTTGTTGGTAAATCTTGGATTATTTATTGCTTGCTGTTGCTGGCTTAATAAGTAATCCCCATAAACTGAAACATTAAAATTAGGATTTGCTTTCTGCAAAACATCTGGTGAAGTCCAATCATCATTTTCATCTATTGTGTATATCAATCCAAAAAGTTCATCATTTGGCATAATGCCATTGATCATCTCAATAACTTCTCTGCGTTTATCATAACAAGGACCCTCAATATTAAATCCGGCTGTTGTTATGATCCACATTAGAGGCTGACGTCTTGCCCCCATACCAGTAAGCATTGTTGTGTATAAATCATCATCCTTATGTTCGTGATACTCATCAACAATCGCACAGCTAGGTGATGAACCGTCACCTGGATTTCCGATAAGAGGTTCAAATCTTGAACCATCTGATGGACGACTTAAATTCGAAGCATTTACTTCTATCCCAAAGGTACTACATAGCAGATCCGTTTTTTTACACATTAAACGGGCAGGACGAAATACTTCCCACGCTTGTTTTTCTGTTGTTGCTCCTGAATAGACTTCTGCCCCAAACTCACCATCAAGACATAACATATATAAACCAACACCAGCTGATATTGCCGACTTACCATTTTTACGTGGTATTTCTGTATAAACTTGTCTATATTTTCTCAGCCCATCTGATTTTCTTACCCAACCAAAAACATTAGATATTGTAAAAAGTTGCCAAGGTTCTAATTTTATATTTTGGCGTTTCATCGCCCACTCCCCCTTGGTATGAGGCAAGTACTGAATGAATTTACAAGCATTCTCTGCTTTTTGCTTATCAAATTTATAAGGGAATTCTTTATTATTTTGCTGAGATAAATCTTTTATATATCGTTCACATGCTTTTACTACAAAACGACACGCAGGAATTTTTCCTGAGATAATGTCTTTTGCATATTTATCTGCTTTTTTTACATTTTCAAAACTCATTGTAATAACTCCGCAAACGGATTCCCCGTATCTTTGTCAGCATTCCCTACTAATCTAGAGCGACTAGATGGGTCTAATCCAAGTAAAGCTCCAAATGTTGCCATCTGTCGCATAGCTTCGTTTAAAACTGTAAAAGCTGGGTTCTTTGATAGTCCCCCATTAGCATTTTCCACAAATACACCGTATTTACTTATGCCTTTCTGAGCTAAGATTCTATTTTGGTAAGCAATGCAGAAGTTACTTAATGTTTCTAAATCTGTTTTAAACAAGATCCCTTGCGGCTGTAATTCTCGGAGTAAAAATGCCCACATAATCCGCCCATTTTCTTCTAAACTATCTGGCGGTGGAGTATCAATTGATAATTCTCCATATTCTGGTTCATTCTTATTGAGTTTTCTTTTACCTGGATTCCCTGATAATTCTTTTTTCTTTGTTGGAGTGGCTTTTCTACCACGCCCAGGCATAGTAGATTTTCCTGTCATATCGTATTACCCTAAATTTTTAATTTCGCGGTTGTAAAAATTGAGTTAAATGGGCGGTTTTCAGAACGCTAGCAAGTAGAGATTTACATCCCCCCCTCCCCATCAGGTCATAACTATCTTTGTAATCGCTCCCGTGCTGTTTTAGCTTTATGGCAAGCATTACACAAGCTTTGTAAGTTTGATAAGTTATCTGTTCCATTATGTGCTTTAGGAATAATATGGTCCACAGTTGTAGCACTTGTATATATACCTTGCTTTAAGCACAACTGACATAAATGTTTATCTCTATCTAATACTATTGCTCTTATTCTACGCCATTTGGCACCATAACCACGTTGTGTTGATGTTTTCCCGCTTTGATAACGTTGCCACCCATTGCTTTTATGTTGTTCACAATACCCACTAGGATCTATTGTTATATGCTTACATCCTTGCTTTCTACAAGCTTTTGGTATTCTTGCTGGCATTGTCTATCCACTCATTTATCAACTTAATCTGATTAGCACAAATATCACGCTCTTCAATCACTGTAATTAAGAAGCTAATCGTATCGCCGTAAGTATTACCTTTGAATACTGATTGCTTACACATAGTTAAATAAGCCTGTGGCGGATACTGAGGCTCTATCTTAGTGACGACTGATTGACCGCAGCCGCTTAATAGCATCATCAGGCAAACGAGTATCAGCACAAGGTTCTGCTTTAAGCATTGCTTTAATGTTCTTTTGGGCATCATTTGCTTTTTCTCTTAAAAATATGACCGCTTGTTGTTGCTTCTTAACAGCTTCTCTTTCTTCATTAAGACTATTAAGTAGCTTTTGGTTACTTTCTTGTTGCTCTTTAATAAGTAGGGATTGTGCGTGGTTCTCGGCTCTTAATTCTAAAATAATCTGATACTGACCCCATAACCAAATGCACAACCCCAATATTAGAACAGCTATTACACTCTTAATTGTTATTTGTCGGCTAAACATAATTCACGCTCTTTCTCTCTACGAGTAACCAAACCTTTCAACACTTTCCCACCAGCATACTTCCATCGTGGGAACTGGTCACACATTGCTTTGATTTTTCCTGCTCTGGCATATCGGAATAAGGTCGAATACCGCATTCTTGAACACCCCACATTAAATGTAATAGAAGTTGCTGCCTCAAACGCACCTTGTGGCAAGTTCTCGCCATTAGCAAATTGATTTACACATTCTTCAGCTTTACGAATATCATTCTTCCAACGCTCCGCAATCTCTTCATCTGAGTATTCGCGAATCTCAATTACATCACCACTACCTTGCGTTGAGCCAATACCTACCGTTAAAATATCAGCAGGACATTTATAAGGATATTTTCTACACCCTTCGGCATTGCCAATAATTTCCAGCCCTTTTTGTGTTGTGCGAATCTCATCAGAATAATTCGTCATCATAATACCGATAATTGTCACAACAGAGCATACGCCTATCTTCAAATGTTTCATTTAATGAGCTTCCCATTCTTATCACGAATGCCCACTCGAATTTCTTCAAGCTCAATCATACGTTTTTTAAATCTAGATTCCCGCCAATATCCACAGATAGTGACCACAATCCCTATTAAAATAGCCCATTCGCTCAGAGTTAAAATACCGAAAAATGTTGTTATCCAACCATAGGCTTGTGATTCAACAGGAATACTTTTAAATGTCTCCTTAAACATATTCCCCTCTTTTTTGCATATAAAAAAAGCTCAATCAGAAATGATTGGGCTTTATTCAGATAATAAAAAACCCCAACTACATTTCTGTAATCAGGGTTCTAAAAACTTATTTAAGCAAATCATACGTACAACTTGCTCAACGTACTATAAAATAGTATATCATGTTATCAAGGTTGTCAATATCCTATTTTGATATTTCTTGTATTTTCTTTACCATTTCGCAACAGAACGAAACCAATAACAAGAAGTTCGTGAATTATAGCTTTTGCTAAATATAATTGTTTTTCAACTTTTCGCCTTACAGTCAAATGGCTAGGTACTCTAATATTACTCTTCCCATTATATGGTTGCATTTCGATAGCCCCTACCTGTTTTCTTAGCTTCGTCGCGATAAAATTAACGGTAGATTTATTCACATAGTAAGAAAAAACAATAAATCGCATTTGCTCATCATTTTTCACAAAAAACTGGTCGATAATCTGACTAATCATATAGCCCACATCGTCTGCACACATAATCTCACCTGCTTCGCTAGGCTCAACCGACATCATTAGCCTAGCAATCATATTCACTTCTCTTTTATCTAAGCGACCAGAACGAACCCAAGCACCCCATTGAAACATATATTCATCAACGAACTTTTCTTGTTCTCGTGTCAATTCTAAAGTGCTAAAATCCATTATTCCCCCTAAACACTATTGCCAACTTTCAAATTCAACTATGCCACAAACACCATTTGCTCTTGCTTTCTCAATCTTTTTTAATTCTTCTCGGTAATGTTTTGCTATGTCCTTTTCCTCTGTTTTTGGTACTTTCATTTTACTATTCATTTTTTCTCTTAAAATCTCAACAGCCCCTATTCCAAGTTTTTCTTCTAACCAAACACCGCTATCAGGTGGGTTTCCCTCATACCAAGAATGACAACTAAAACACAAGGCTAGAGCATTCTCCTTACACCAGCGTATCGTTCTGTGTCGTCTGCTAAAATTATGCGAACAATGTAGCCCTGCTGAGCTTTTATCGTATTGCTTGCCACATCTTTCACAGGTGTAATTCGTTCTTGCTCTCACACACTTACTAAAATAATCATCTGCTGGGGTTCTTTTAATGCTCATTCTCTATCCTTATCTACCAAAAAAACGAATACAACTGCTCTAAAATATTTTCATCTTTCGTGTTGTTAAACACACTTTTAATCGATGCCGTAATCAATGCTTTGTAGCACTGTTCAAATTCTTCTTGATCCATTTCACTAAACGATAAACTTTTTGCTCGGTATTTCACTTCGCCCCTTATCGTTGTAACGGTTTCAAAGTACCCTGCTAATATGGTTAAATTCTTTCTAAACTCATCAAATTGAGCTGGTGTATCTAAGTTTTCCCATTGAGTATTTTCTGATGTCCAGTATTCAAAACAGAAGTTAAAAAATGCGAAAACTTTACGATGAAATTGTGGGTTGCGACTGAATTTAAGTTCAACTTCATACTGCTCGCCATTCTTAAATCGTTGCAATCTTTCAACTTCAATATCGCTAGCAGGAATAAATACTCCTCCCGCACTTTTAACCATTTGATACTTAGCCATAAGCCTTGCACTGCCCTATTTCTTTAATCCTTTTCTAATGCTTCTGATCCACTCTAAGCTTCTTTCTCTTGGCATTGGTGGTTTTTCTTTCTTCGGTAAAGTGGTTTGAGGTTCTGGGATTGCTTCACCTCGTTCCATTTTCTCAGCCATTTTTTTCAAGGCTAATTTAATTTCTTTTTTGAGTTGAAGTTCCGTCCAGCCTTTTGATTTGTTCTTACAATACAAATCGGTTATCAACCAATATTCAGCATCTGACTTAAATTTAAAGCGATTAACCTCATACATTCCAAACGCCATAAAAGACTGAATGCGGTTCAACAATTCATCTTCGGACGGTAAACCATAATTTGAATAACCCTGCTCTCTACACCATTTGATAAACATTCCCACAGACGGAAAAAATGGACTTTCAGATAGTTTTGCCTGCCTTAATCCTGCTTGAAGTTGCTCAGGTGTAATGTTTTCTTCAAGCAAGGTTTCAAGCCATACCTTACGGAAATTGTTATACTCATCTTTGGTTTTAAACGCATTACGCCACGCTGGAAAAGCACCACGCAACTCATTGAACAAAACCTTTGTCGCCACAGCCATTTCAGGGCTGGCAACGTTTTTAGGCTGATGATTTTCAACTGGCATACTTGCAGTTTGCAATGTAGCTAAATCAAGGCTATTAAAGGTTTTCATCGTTCGCCCCCGCTTGCTGTCTGTTCAATCGCTCAATGGTTTCAGGAGATAAATTTAATTCTGTTCCGATGAAGTCGCTATCATCATCAAAATCAATCTCGTTGTTTGGTTTTGAATGCTTAAAATCATCTTTCACAGCAAACAACCCTGTCCACGAACGAGCAACAGACTGCTGTAATACCGCCACAGCATTGTTGAAATTGCCATCGCTATGTTTTTCTAAATCCTTCAAGCACAGTTCAACCGTTCGCTTAGTTTTAATCGGTGCATTTTTTGCTTTTCGCATTTGGCAATAATCAATCCACGAATCACGATCAACAAAATCAGGTAACTCAACCGTTTCAGGATTAAATTTTTGACAAGACGATTTTTTACCTTTGGGGGGTAGGGGGGGATTCTTATCATTGATAATATTATTATTGGTTATATTATTTGTCGGATCTATTTCCGAGATTTTTCGGATTTGAATCCGAGTTTTTTCGGATTTATTTCCGAGTTTTGGGGTATTATTCGGAACTATTTCCGAGTTATTCGGATTTGAATCCGAGTTACTTGGATAAAATTCATTCCATTCTTTACCTTTTTCGGTCAATCTAATTAAATCTTTTGAGCCTTTTTTGATATAAACAATCAAGCCCTTTTTAGCCAAATCTTTAAAATGACGATAAACTGTGTCAGATTTAGAATAGAACAATGGTAACTGAGCAATAACCTCATTTCTTGATACCCAGTAAAATACTTCGTTATCTTCATAGATAGGTTTTGCCCAAGAGCTTGCTTGGTTTAACAAATCAAATAAAGCACCTTGATTCGCATTTAAGCCCCAATCAACGCATTTTTGGTTATTTATGTATGTGCTAAATCTCATCAAGCCACCTCACTTAAAAATTCACTAAATTTATTGATAAAATAGGCTTGCCCTTTGCCTGTTATTTTTGGTGTTTTCTGAATAACAGGAAAGCCATCACTATCTTGTCTTGTTGATTCTTTAACTTCGATTAGAGATAAATCGATGCTGTATTGCGTTGGTAAGTTATAGCTTGAACCTTTACGCTTAATTAAATAGCCATTCTCACGCAACCACTCAAATAGTTTGTTTTGACCTATTTTGTAACCTGATTGAGTGATCAATGTTGCAAGTTCACCAATTAAAATAGATGTTTTACTTGCTGAAACACTATCAGCAAAGTGTACTTTTGGTGCTTGTAGTTCGATCAGGGCTTTCTGCTCTTTATTTTCAAGACTTAACGCCTTATTTTCTTTTACTTGGATCAATAGGTGTTCAAGAGCTTGCTCATAACTTTGTGGTAATTGTGGCTGCTGAATTTGATTTTCTAATTCTTGCCAGCGATCAACTAATCTTGCTGTAAACTCTGGCGATAATTGAGCAACCACAATATAAGTATCTCTTTTCTCTAAAAGGTACTCTTTATAGGTTTGTCCATTCTGTGGGTGGGTGTACACCATTGGTGCATACCCCCTAATAACACTATTTTCAATCAATCTTTCAATAGAACGACAAACAACTGTATGTCGATTTTCAACTAGCTCAGCAATTTCACGACTACTCATCGTAAGGCTTGCATTTTCTCTAGTTTTAGGTAATAATTTGTTCATTAGGATAATTCTCCGAAAATTCTAATTAGCCACCGTTGCCGCGGTGGTTTTTTATTGCGTAAAAATTGATACTGTCACTTCAAATGCTTGCAATCTTGCTGATTGAGCTTTATGTAACAGCTTTCTTAATTTTTCCTGCTCTGCAGTAGTTAAAACTCCATCTGATAGACATTCTTCTAATGTTGCATCAAAAAGACCATTGACTGCTCTTTCGTGTAACTGAGCTTGAGATAGCTCAACAAGGTCCAATTGATCAGAATTTGGAACAACAATACTTACTTTCCCTAGTTGACGATTGATTTCATCTGACCAGTCGCTGACACCAAATTCACGCTCAATAGCAATCAACTCTTCATCTTTGAATCGCTGTCCTTTTGTCTGATATAAACGATTATTTAATTCAGCTTCTGTCATACCAAGAAAACCAGCAACTGCAGAACTACCACCGTTGATTTTCTTGAACATATCTAAAATTGTTTTCTTCATAATTTTTTCACCTTTTTTATGGTTTTCTTTTGGTCTTGTTTTGGTAAATTATTCGTGAAGTGATTTGATAATCTCTTCTACTGTAATAGCTTTATTTGTGGCTTTTTCAATTTTAAGAAGATATTGAGAACTGATTCCCATACCTCTCAACCAGTAACTTACTGTTGCTTGAGTAACACCGCAGGCTAGAGCTAGTTTTTTTTGAGATCCACACATATCAATGGCTTTCTCTATAACTTTATTTTTCATACCCGTACCTTTTCAAAAAATATCTTATAAATAATATAAGGTATTTTATAAGAATTCAACAAATTTCTTATTTGAATTTATATAAGTTCATTTATACAATTACCTAATAGGAGAAATAAAATGAACACAATCGCAGAAAGATTAGCTTTCATAATGAGAGAAAGAGGCTTAAAGCAGGAAGCCCTTGCTGAAAAAAGTGAAACGTCACAAGTTACAATTAGTAATATATTGAGCGGAAAAACAAAACAACCTAGAAATCTATTTCAATTAGCAACAGCATTAAATGTTGATGTTCATTGGTTGCAAACAGGCGAAGGTGATTACAATTCTTATCCTGATGTAGATGTTATTGAAAAGGATAAGGATTATAGTGATGAGTATGTTTCAATAGATTTATATGATGTTAAATTATCAGCAGGTAATGGAGCTGCTGTTATCGAGTGGATTCCAAGAAAATCAGAAGAGCCTTTGTTATTCCAAAGAGCTTGGTTTAAATCAAAACGTTTATGTCAAGCTGATTGTAAAGCAATGTATGTTCGTGGACATAGTATGTACCCTGTACTTCAAGATTGGGATACTGTTATAGTTGATACTTCAGATACTGATATTATCGATGGTGAAATATACGCACTTGCTTATAAAAACAACCTCTATATAAAACAAGTAGTTAGAACGGGAGATAGTGTGGAGCTTATTAGTTTCAATACTGAATATGCTCCTGTAATTATTAAAGAAGATGATTTACCTTACTTACAGGTTATCGGTAGAAAGGTTTGGCGTGGCGGTTGAGCATAGAAGTTATTTGTAGAGTAAATTCATATTTTAATTCAAGGAGACATTATGAGTAATCTTCGCTATGTAAAGTTTAGAAATATTGATTTAAACGATCCTTTTTTTGATAGTTTAAAAAATGACTATAAAGAATTCCCCGTTTGGTTTTCAAAAAAAGCCGAAGAAGAAGCTGGAGCCTTTATTTTCAATAATGATAAAAATAATATAGATGGATTCTTATATTTAAAAAGAGAAAATGAAGAACTAAATGATACATTACCACCATTACCTAAAAAACATAGATTAAAAATTGGTACTTTTAAAATAAACCCTCATGGTTCGAGACTGGGAGAGCGATTCATAAAGAAAGTATTTGATGTAGCAATCACATTAGGATTTGATGAGATATATGTCACCCTTTTCTCGAAACATCAAAAACTATTAGAGACGTTTGAGAAATATGGCTTTATAAGAAAAGCACAAAAAGAAACATCTAATGGAGTAGAACTCGTATTGATAAAGAATATATCATTTATTACTGATAATATTCTTAAGGACTACCCCAATATTCCTAGAAAATCTAATCGCTATATTTTATCATTGTACCCCGATTGGCATTCTCGTTTACTTCCAGACTCAATTCTAAAAACTGAAAACCCTAAACAATTGATACAAGATCTATCTCATACAAATAGCATTCATAAAATATATTTAACAAGAATGTCAGGAACAGAAATGCTTTCTAAGGGTGATACTCTTGTAATTTATAGAACTGCTGAACAAGGTAAGGCAGCAGAATATAGTTCAGTAGCCACTTCTATTTGTGTTGTAGAAGAAGTAAGAAACATTGATTCATTTTCTTCTTTAAATGATTTCTTAAAATATACATCATCGTATAGCATATTTACAAATTATGAGTTAGAAAGATTTTATAAATCTAAAAAGTATCCTGTTATAATAAAATTCACATATAATATAGCCCTTAAAAAGCGTATAATAAGAAAAAAATTGATAGAAGAAGTTGGTTTAAATAGAAACTCTTATTGGGGATTCTTAAAAATAAATGAAAACCAATTTAATAAAATATTAAAACTTGGAGAGGTAAATGAAAGTTTTATTATCAATAAAACCTGAATTTGTTGAAAAAATAATTTCTGGAGAAAAGAAATTTGAATTCAGAAAATCACTACCAAAAAGAGAAGGAATAAATAGTGTCGTTGTTTATGCCACAATGCCTGTTGGTAAGGTCGTTGGAGAGTTTAGAATTAAACAAACTTTATCTCTTGAGCCTGAATCATTGTGGGATAAAACAAAAGAACTATCAGGTATCTCAAAATGTTTTTTCGATCAATATTTCTCAAATAAAGTCCTAGCACATGCATTTGAAATTGATTTTTTTGAGCCATATCTAGAGCCTAAACATATTTCAGAAGTATTAAAATCTGGCGTTGCTCCACAATCATATTGTTATATTTAGCAATATATAACTTCAAATTACAATAGCTACTACTCCCCTAGTAGCTATTTTTTTGCCTAAAATTCCTAAATTCTGCAAAATTTCACACAAAACCCGCCAGTAAGAGTTCAAAAAATACGCAGCCAAACAAATTTCTTAAAATTTTCTAAATTATTTTTCCTTTTAAAATTATATATTTATAATGTTTCTTATGATTTAAACATAAAATAATATAAGATTCCACTTGAATAAATATAAGATATCTTATAACATATATCGAAACGAAACGCGAGAAATCAAATTTCACGTTCTTTAAAAATTTAAAACAAAAACACACCGCTTGCCTATGGTGAGAATGTTAGTAAAAGCGTAGTACAGACCTACCGCATTCAACAGCGTTATGCCCTTATGGGATTACAGACATAACCCAAGCAGTGTGACAACTCTCCGTCAAGATTAGCAGCGGCAGTGAATCGTGAAGCATAGGCGAGAGAGCTAATGAATTTAACCATTACAACAAAGGGATTTATTTTTTACTCGTTAAGAGACGCCCTGCTGTAACCAACGCTCGATACAGGGAGAGGTTGGATAAGATGTTTAAGTAGTACATCTAATGGTACAAAGAAGCTAGCTTTAAGCGGAAAGCTAGTGAGCTGTCTGTATCGTGAATTACGTAAACCACAAGCGTCAATGCGTAATAGACGGAACTCCAATGCCCTTATGGAGTTTGTGTAATGAAGATAAGCTTTGGGCGAGCGTGTTAAGGTTTTCACGATAAACCAACTACTTACACAATGAGCGGGTAAGCAAAAGGATACGCTAGGCGATTTATACCGCTGAGTATGTGGGTTCGAGTCCTATCCCGCTCGCATTCTAAAGTGCTTTTATTAGAGAGTATTCTAGAATGATTAACAGATGGAGATTAAATATGAATGCAGATTTTAATAATCTGATAGAAAATATTTTTGCTGATTGTTTAGCAAAAAATACAATAATTTTAGGTTTTAATGATGAATATAAACCAGAGCATAAAGGAAAATATGTAATCACTGGGTTACAAATGAATAATAGAGATGCGATTACACGTATAGGAAAATTAGTTCAAGTAAGACCTAAATCTGGGGCATTTGGTACAGAACTGTGTTTGATAAGACACCTTGATGACAGGCTTATTCAACACGAAAATCAATCTATATATCTTATCCCTGAGAAGTACACAAGCACTCTGAATGAGTATTTTAAAGATGTTCAAGAAGATGATGCCGATAAAGAGGCATATTCAACTTGTGATGGACAATCCAAATTAGGATTTATAGTAATGGAATAGATAATACCAATGCTAGGGCTAAGCAGAAGCTACATTTTCATAAATTACTTCTTACGAGCGTCAACCACGTAGCTTGAGAGTGCGATTCTCTCCCCTAGCAATCATTCTGAAATGTTTTTAATAAGAGCATTTCACAATGTTTAAACAATATCAGAGGAACATATCAATGTTTATTTTAGGATTTATCTTTGGAGCAATTGCTGGAATTGCTACTTTCAATTTTTTAGAGAACTATCAAATTATACCTAAAAAAGGAGGTAACAATGAATAACGTACTCAAGTTTTTAGCGTTACCATTTATTTCCATTATCGGGATTGTAGTATTTATATCAATGTATTCTGTTGATGCAGGAGAAACAGCGATCATTACTCGATATGGCGAAATCGTTGATGTGAAAACATCAGGTTTAAACTGGAAGTCGCCTGTTGAAGATATTACCTATTTCAGCACCAGAGAGCAGAAAGTTCAATTTGGTAAGTTTGATGATGAAACTGGCGATGTGATTTCAGGATTGTCAGCATATACTTCTGACCGCCAAACAGCCGTAGTAGCATTGACTGTTACTTATCAGATCTCTAATCCAGAAGAAATTTATGCTAAATATAAAACTACTGAAAATATGGTAAATATTTTAATTGCTCCCAAAGTCAGACAGCAATTAGAAATTGTATTTAGCAAATATTCTGCACAAACAGCGATTGAAAAACGTGGCGAATTCTCTGTATCTCTTCGAAAATCTATTGCAGATGTATTTAAAGGTTATCCAATGACAATTACAGATGTTCAATCAGTTATTCAATTCTCAAAAGAATATGAAAAACGCATTGAAGATAGTGTAAATAGAGATATTGAGGTTCGCAACCAAGAGCGAGTTACTCGTATCGCAATAGAGCAAGCCAAAGGGTTAGAAGCTCAAGCCAAAGGACAGGCACAAGCTAAAATTATTCAAGCAGAAGCAGAAGCAAAACAACGAGTTTTAAGAGCAGATGCAGAAGCTCACGAAATTTTAGTGAAAGGGCAGGCAGAAGCAAAAGCCTTAGAACTGAAAAACGAAGCATTATCTGATAATAATAAATTAGCTGAATTAACAGCAGCAGAACGATGGGATGGTAAGCTACCGACATATATTCCAAATGGAACAGTATTACCTTATATCAGCTTACCACAGCCTAAAATCAAGTAATCAAATGAGCGAGATTTATTCTCGTTCTCATCTCAAAGCTCTTTTGAACCAAAGATACCCAAGTTAGCTAGCACGAAGGAGAATGGATTTAAGAGAGCTTTGAAATGATAGGAACTTTTAGTAAATTTTTGATACGGAGTAAAAAAATGAAGTATGAATTAACAGATAACACAATAAATTATTATGGTAGAACTCTCTACCAAATAAGAGCATTAAAAGATTTTAATAATATTCAAAAAGGTGATTTGGGTGGTTTTTTAGAAAAAGCTGAAAATTTATCAAATGATGATAACTGCTGGATCTATGACAATGCCAAAGTATATGATAATGCCAAAGTATGTGGCAATGCCAAAGTATGGGGCGATGCCGAAGTATGGGGCGATGCCAAAGTATGGGGCGATGCCGAAGTATGGGGCGATGCCGAAGTATGGGGCGATGCCAAAGTATGTGGCAATGCCAAAGTATGGGGCGATGCCGAAGTATGGGGCGATGCCGAAGTATGTGGCGATGCCAAAGTATGGGGCAATGCCAAAGTATGTGGCGATGCCGAAGTATGGGGCAATGCCAAAGTATGTGGCGATGCCAAAGTATGGGGCGATGCCAAAGTATGGGGCAATGCCAAAATCACAGATAATGCAACAATCGAAAGTGAAAAAGATTGGTTCTCTGCAACGAATGTTGGTTCAGAGAATGGAATGTTAACTGTTTACAAAGGTAAAGATGGATTGATGGCTACTCGTGGTTGTTTTTATGGAACGATTAAAGAGTTCTTGGCGAAGTCAAAAGAAGTCCACGATGAGAAAACGCATAATGAATACAAGCTATTGATTGAAGTCGCTAAGAGTAGGATTTTAGAATAATGATAGGCACTACTTACCACTTGTTTTTATAGATTGCTCAAGTGGTAGGACGTTGAGCCTTACAACGTAAAAGAAAGGCACTTTTGACATAAGTAATCCGCTGCCCCTGAAATTAAGTAAGGGGCTTTTTTATAAAGGATATTTTATGAATAACTTCAAAAATTGGAATGTAAATGATTTTGCTATTTGGGCTAACTTTATTCTAGGTTTAGCTTTGCTTGCTGTTGATAGCAAGATGAATGCTATTATTTCAATTTTAATCGCTATATTTTTTACTCTTTATGAAATAAAAGAAATTATTTTTAAGGGATACCACCTAAATGTAGATACCGTTAAGATTAAAAACATAAAAATGGACGATAGCCCAAATCGCTAATCTTTTTAAGTAATACATAAATCTTAACCCAAAACCCACCGCTTATTCCTTGCGAATTTACAAGCGGTGGGTTTCTGTAACCAAAATTCAGTAATTGGAGTTAAAAATGAACGATTTCAAAGCCCTTATCAAGTTCTTAATTGATGGCAAATATATCCTTTTCACAATGCTACTCTGCCTACTCAGTTTACACGCATTAGAAAGTAAGTATTCAGACGAAGAAGCAACTGCTGTTTATGCTTGCGAGCTTCAACAAGGCAAATGGATTGAAATAGAACGAGGGGGATATTGTGATTGATCCTGAAGAACTTCTAATAGGTGTAGCAGTTACTGCTTTTTATGCTCTGATTTTAACAATAGCGAATTATTTTACATAGGAGTTACTAATGGCTAGAAAACGAATACTACCGCCTGAATGTTTTGATAGCGATGTTGATTACTACGAGCAATTTGAAACCGAAGAAGAAAAAGAATATGACGGTGATGGCGATGAATACGACAACAATCTTATTTATGACGACTTCGCTCCATGGAATTATCAAGGGGGATTAGATGTTAGATGTAGATAAACAACCTGAATGGGAAGACCCTAATACAGGAGTTATTTTCATAAATAAAGAATTAAAAAATGTATTAAAACCAACAAATAGTAAGGAGAAACAAAATGAACGTCTTTCTTGATATAGAAACAATTCCAACACAAAACGAAAAAATTAAGCAATGTATTGCTGGAAAAATAACACATCCAGCAACAATGAAAAAAGCAGAAACTATTGAAAAATGGGAGCAAGAAAGTAAACCACAAGCAATAGAAGAAGCAGTAAGCAAAACGGGGCTAAATGGAGCATTTGGCGAAATTGTATCTATAGCTTGTGCAATTGACGATGGCGAAGTAAAAGTTTTCTATCTTGATGATTGGCAACAAGCAGATAGAGAAGAAATTATTCTAAGCCAGTTTTTTAATTACGTCAGTGAAAATTACACACCTAGCTGTAGCCTCCCCCCTTGCTTTATCGGTTTTAACTCTGTTGCTTTTGATTTGAAATTTATACACCAGCGTTCGGTTGTTAATAAAGTTAAACCTTGCGGTAGATTTCCTGTTAATCCTAAAGCTTGGGATAACAATGTTTGTGATGTGATGATTGAGTATGTTGGCTTTGGAAAGTATATCTCACTTAATGATATGGCTTTATCGCTAGGTATTGATGGCAAGGGTGATATTCAAGGCTCTGACGTTTGGCAATATGTACAAGATGGGCGAATTAAAGAAATAGCAGAATACAATAAGCACGATGTAGAAGTAACACGTAAATTGTATAAAAGATTGAATTTTATTGAGTGAGGTTAAAAATGAGTATCGCAACCTTAATACTAGGCGAAAGCGGAACTGGTAAATCAGCAAGTTTAAGAAATTTAGATCCTGAAAAGGTGTTACTAATCCAAGTTGTGCCAAAACCATTACCCTTTAAATCTACAGAATGGAAAGTAATCAAAAAAGATGAAAATGGGAAATATAGCGATGGCAATATCCTTGTAACTGATAATGTAAATTTAATTTGTAATGCAATAATGAAGTCAAGAAAAGACATTATCATCATTGATGATTATCAGTACATAATGGCAAATGAATTTATGCGACGTGGTAGCGAAAGGGGGTTTGATAAGTTTACGGAGATAGGTATTCACGGTTGGCAAGTAGTTGATTGTGCTATTAATGCCTGCCCTGATAAAAGAATTTACCTTTTAGCACATACTCAAACCGATGATTTGGGGAAAACCAAACTAAAAACCATTGGAAAAATGGTTGATGAAAAGATTGTTTTAGACGGCTTATTCACTATTTGCCTACGCACCCAAGTTAGCAGTGGCGAGTATAAATTCTCAACCCAAAATAACGGTTCAGATACCGTAAAAAGCCCGATTGGATTATTTCAAGAAAGTGAAATAGACAACGATTTAAACCTTGTAGATAACGCAATCTGCGACTACTACGACATTAAACCACAAACACCTGAACAGGAGAGCTAAAATGAGCATTCAATTTACTTACAACCAAGAACAAGCTGTTAAAGCAGGAAATTCTAACTTTATTTCTGAAACAGGAGCATATAAATGCACCATTTTAGAAGCAAAATATACCAAATCAACAAGTGGTGCATTAGCCTTAGAGTTTTCAGTAGAAACCGATGATGAAATGAAAGGCAATTATATTTCCGTCTTTTATCAAGCAAAAAATGGCGAAACATTACAAGGCGGACACAATATGATACAGGCTATCATGGGGTGTACTCGTGTTAAACAATTAAGTCGTGTATTAAAAGATGGAAAGGATATTGCACCTGAATTAACAGGTAAAAAAGTGGGGTTATTCTTGCAAAAACGCCTTTACACTAAAGGTGATGGTTCAGATGGTTATCAGTTCCAAATTGTGTGTCCATTTGGTTATGAGACAGGTAAAACATTAGCAGAGTACATTGAAAACAGACCTGCTGAACGAATTGATTATCTTATCGCTCACACCGCAGATAAAGATGATAGAAACCGCCAAGCACCGCAGCCACAGCAAAATCCATACCAAGCACAAAATGAATTTTATGGACAACCTTCATCTGCTAATAGTGGGAACTTTGATGATTCCATACCATTCTAGATAGGAGTAAAAAATGAGTTTATTTGACCAAGTAGAAAAAGAAATTGCAAAAATTACTAATGAATGTTTTAAACAAATTGAAGAAGCTAAAGATATGGTGTTAGAACTTGATCCAGATGACAATGACTTTTCTTATAAAGTCCAAGAAATAGAAGAAAGATTACGTGATGCCCAAGCAACTTTGGGCGATTTAGACTAACACCAACATAAAAATGCACTTTTCTATCGGTGTTGGAACGATACCAATAGAAAATAATAATTTTATATAGACAACCCTTGCAATGCAGGGGTTATTTTTTTATGGAGCAAATAATGAAAAGAACTTTGGAATGGTTTGAAGTAGCGTTATCACATAAGGTTAGTAACAAAGAATGTATTGATGTTCAGTATAAATGTATTGCGGAAGAGTTCTTAGAACTTCAAGATGCTATTAACTCAGATAATGAGGTCGAGCAACTAGATGCTATTTGCGACATCATTGTGAGTTGTATTGGATACGCCTACTTAAATAGCTGGGATGTTATCTCAGCTATAGAAGAAGTTAATAAAAGTAACTTCTCTAAGTTTGAAAATAATAAAGCAGTCTTCAATGAAGGTGGAAAAATCACTAAAGGAAAGTATTTTACACCGCCAAAGTTAGAAAAATTTATATAGGAGACTTAAGTGATAGGCAAAATGTTATTTATGTTGTATCAGTGGTATAAGCAAAGTACCTGTGAACACGAGTATGAACCACAGACATCTAGCGTATGTGATATGCCTGTATGTTTTGTGTGTAAAAAATGTGGGAGAATAAAATGAGAGATATAATTCAAATTCATCACAAAAAACAAAAAGCCTCAAAGAAATGGCAATACAATAATCTTGTTCAACAAGCACGGAAATTGGAACAGGAGGATAACTACGAAGAAGCTAGTAAATTATGGAATAAAGCTCTTAAATTAGCACCGACTGAAAAACAGAAAGGCTGGTGTAGTTATAGAGATAGTCACTGTAAAAGAACGGCTGAAGTAAAAATATTGGTGGAGAAAAATTGTGAGTAGTGAACTAATTTTAAACGATAATAAAAAATATATTGTTATGTATTGGATGCAGGGATTTAGAGAATGGCATATTCTTAGTGAATCAAGATGTGGTGTATCTAAAAGCGAGGCTCTTTCAATAAGAGATTACAATATAAAAATGTGTAAGAAGAATCCTGCATATATATTGGTAACTGAGGTTCCAATAGTATAAAAAGTAACAATCCATTAACCGCCTATAAGCGGTTTTTTTATATCTGAAATAAGGAGAATTAAAATGATGCTTAACCCTTTTAAGTTACGGAAATTACTAGAAGATACAAAGTGGAAATTAGAAGTATCTAATAACCTGATGGAGCAATTGCAAGAACAAAATGATTTGTTAGATAAAAAACTAGTCCCCATTAAGCCAGTAAATAAAGCAGAAGTTAAAGGAAATCAACAATATTACATTGTAACCATTGCTAGTTACCAGCGTGTAAATGGCTGTAAGCTATTAAATGGCAAAGCAGATAAACCACTTCAAGAAGCATTTAACAAAGGTTTTATTTTTGATACAGAAGAAAAGGCTAAGGAAGTGTATCAAAGAATTATGGCAATTAAAGGCTAGAAATCAAACTTAAACCAAGCCCACGCAAGTGGGTTTTATTTTGGAGGGAATAATGGAAGAAGCGTTATCTATACAAGAAGTAGCTGACAAGCTAAAAATGCATTATCAAACAGTGTATGAAAAACGCCATAAATGGGGATTTTTTCAAATGGAAGGATCACGGGTATGGCGTGTTTATCCATCTGTACTTGAACAGAAACGCAAAAAACAGGCAAGCATAGGTAGGCTTGTTTCAATAACAGATCTTATGGGAGAACAGCAATGTCACTCTACAAACGAGAATCAGGTATCTGGTGGGTTAGTATCGCAACGCCATCAGGCAAAAGAATTAGATGCTCTACTGAAACAACTATAAAAAAGAAAGCGGAAGAATTCCACGATAAACTCAAAGCCGAACAATGGCGTGTCAATAAACTAGAGGAAGAGCCAAAATATATTTTTGAAGATGCTCTAATTCTCTATGTAAAAGATGCTGAAAATGTAAAAGATAAAGCAACAAGAAAACGACATGCTACATATTGGAGAACGTGCTTTGCAGGAAAAGAATTAAATACTTTAACAACGAAAGTTATTATAAATAAAGTTCCCACTCATAATGCATCTACTGGTAAGCCACTTTCTAATACAACGCAAAATAAATATTTAAAATCTTTAGGTCGTATTCTAAATTTAGCTTATCAATCTGGCTACATTGATAAAATACCTTATCTTCCAAAGAAAAAAGAGCCTCCAGTACGAGTCAGATGGCTAACAAGAAAACAAGCACAAACTCTTATTGCTAATATATCAACAGAATGGATGAAGAATATCTGTCTTTTTGCCCTGCTAACAGGAGCAAGAAGAACAGAGATTTTAACCATGACTTGGGATAAAATAGACTTTAATAATAGAATTGCTTTAGTGACTAATGATGTTGCCAAATCAGGAAAAGCAAGATCACTATTGTTAAATGAAGAAGCGATAAATGTTTTACAAAATCAGAAAGGGAAACATCACAAGTTTATATTTGTGAGTAGCACGGGTAAACCTCTTTTAGATATAAACAGAAAGACATTTAACCTTGCAACAAAACGGTGTGGAATAAAGGATTTTCACTTCCACGATTTGCGACACACCTGGGCAAGTTGGCACGCTCAAGCAGGAACGCCACTTTTTACTTTAAAAGAGTTAGGTGGCTGGGAAACATTAGAGATGGTAAAAAAATACGCTCACTTAAATGCAGATCATCTTTTATCTCACGCAGAAAGCGTATCAATTTATAGTAGTCGATAAATTGGAGTAAATATTCTTGTCACGATTTTGTCACGTTATCATTTTATGACAAAATAGAAAAACAGAAACATTCTTGTAGGTCATTGATTTAAAAGAGTTTAAATGGTACGCCCTATTGGATTCGAACCAATGACCTACGGCTTAGAAGGCCGTTGCTCTATCCAACTGAGCTAAGGGCGCAAGGATATGATATAAAAAAGAAGTGGTCGGCGAGATAGGATTCGAACCTACGACCCACTGGTCCCAAACCAGTTGCGCTACCAAGCTGCGCTACTCGCCGACTGACAATGTGTGCTATTATAGTTTCTGATTAGGATCCGTCAATGCTTTTTTTTAATTTTATTCTCAGTCGCTTGATATTTATTCAGTTTATACTTTTATCGCTTATCAAAGTCTTCATTTTTTGAGAGAATGACACAAATTATCTTTTAAAATTAAGGAGTATCAATGTCTGCTCAAATTATTTCAGGAACAGCTGTTGCTACACAGATTAAAAATAAAATTACTCAAACTATTACTCATTATACATCTTTGGGAAAACGCTCACCTTGTTTGGCTGTAATTTTAGTAGGAAATGATCCTGCTTCACACATTTATGTGAAAAGTAAACGTAAAAGTTGCGAAGAATTAGGTATTATTTCTCAATCATATAACCTTCCTTCACAAACAACAGAAGTAGAGTTATTAACGCTGATCGAAAAATTAAATAATGATAACAATATAGATGGTATTTTAGTTCAACTTCCTCTACCAAAACACATACAAGAAAGCCATATTATTGAGGCAATTTTACCAAATAAAGATGTCGATGGTTTTCACCCTTATAATGTAGGACTGCTATGCCAGCGAATTCCTAAACTACATTCTTGCACACCGTATGGTGTGATGAAACTTATTGAATATACAGGGCAAGATATTAAAGGCAAACACGCTGTGATTGTTGGTGCATCCAATATTGTTGGGCGACCTATGGCATTAGAATTTTTACTTGCAGGCTGTACAACAACAGTTACTCATCGTTTGACTCAGAATTTAGAGCAACATATAAAACAAGCCGATATTCTTGTAGTGGCGATTGGTAAAGCTGAATTTATTCGTGGTGAATGGATAAAAGAAGGAGCTATGGTATTTGATGTTGGTATTAACCGCTTAGAAAATGGGAAATTAGTTGGCGATGTAGAATTTGAAATAGCCTCTCAACGAGCCAGCTTCATCACACCTGTGCCAGGTGGTGTGGGGCCAATGACAGTGGCAATGTTAATGCAAAATACACTACAAGCCTATGAAACACATATTAAAAACTAAGCCCCCCCTAAATATATAAAATAAAACTCACATACTTAATTCAAATTAGTATGTGAGTTTTTTATCACTAATTATTCTTAATTACGCTTTTTTACGGCGTTTTAATGTATCAAGTAATACCGCTACAACAATAATTGCACCTTTAATAATTTGTTGCCAATATGGGTCAACCCCTAGCATATTCAAGCCTTTATTTGTGGTACCGATAATCAATGCACCCACGACACACATTGGAATACTACCAACACCACCTGCTAATGATACACCACCAATTACCGCAGCGGCAATCGCATCTAATTCCCACGCTAAACCATAAGATGGATTACCCGCATAAGTTCTTGCTGCAAGTAATGCACCCGCTAAACCAGCTAATGCTCCAGCAATGATATATACCCAAATTAAGGTTCTTTTTGTGTTGATACCACAAATTTTAGCTGCATTTAAATTACCACCGATAGCATAAATATGGCGACCAAAGGTTGAACGACTGAGTAAAATATGAGCCGCAATGACAATAACGAGATAAACAAGCACCAATCCTGGTAAGCCGAAGAAATCAATATCCGCAATCCAAGTAAAAGATTCTGCTGATGCGTCAATTGGGCGACCGTCAGAATAAAGCTGAGCAGCACCACGCGCCATTGTCATCATACCCAATGTGGCAATGAAAGGCGGAATTGAACCATAAGCCGTTAATCCACCGTTAATAAATCCAATAACCGCACCGACCAAAATAGACATTGCAAATGCCATAATTGCATAGGTTGGTGTATCCACTGATTCGACAATAGATGCTGCAACAACCGCTGTGAGTGCCACAACCGATCCTGATGAAAGGTCAATCCCTGTTGTGATAATCGCTAAAGTTACCCCAATCGCAATAATGCCGAACATTGAAACTTGTTCAATAATACTAAAAATGGTTCGGCTAGATAAAAAGCCATCAATAGTGACAGACAATGATAGGAATAATAAAACAAGAATTAGTAACATTCCGTAGGTGTTAATCATTTTCTTTAAGGTTATAGCTGACATAATAAATACCTCATTATTTGTTAATTTCTATAAAAGAATTTTTTGCTTAAATTGTATATTGTTTCAAGCTAGCCCGACGCCAATTCGAGTACGCGTTCTTGGGTTAATTCATTGCGTGGAATAATGCCAACTTGGTGTCCTTCGTGCATAACCATTACACGATCACTCATTGCTAAAAGTTCAAGCATATCAGACGTAATCATAATGATTGTTTTACCTTGTTTAGCAAGCTCTACCATCAATTTATATAACTCTGCTTTTGCCCCTACATCAATCCCTTTTGTCGGTTCATCAAGAATTAAAATATCTGGTTCTAGAATTAACCAACGAGCAAGTAATACTTTTTGTTGGTTACCTCCTGATAAATTATCCGTGACAACATCCACATTCGGGGCTTTAATTCTGAGCTTATCCTTTTGTACATTTGCGGTTTTTTTGGCTTTTGTGACTGAAAGGAGGAAATTTTCTAGATAAGGTGACATTTGAGGCATAATAATATTATCTGTGATACTTAAATTTAGGAATAATCCTGTTAGTTTTCTATCCTCTGTCACAAAGCCTATTTTATGCTCCATTGCATCGTGGGGTGTATGAATGTCAACTTTCTGACCGTGAATATAGATTTCACCACTCTCTGCCGGTCTATATCCAAACAAGCCTTCTGCGATTTCTGAACGACCAGCCCCAACCAATCCAGCAATACCAAAAATTTCACCTTTATGAACTTTAAAATTCACATTTTGATAATGCCCTTTACGACAAAAATCTTTAATTTCTAATACAACTTCATCAGAAGGTGGTAACTCTTCTCGCTGGAACATTTCAGACATATCTCGACCAACCATCATTGAAATAAGTTCATCTTTGGTTACATCTTTAACATCTTTTGTACCAACATATTGCCCATCACGAATAACGGTTATTTCATCTGCAACCGTAAATACTTCATCTAACTTATGTGAGATAAAAATAATCGCAATACCACGTGCACGTACCGTGTCTATAATTTTATATAACTGCTCCACTTCACCTTCTGTTAAAGCCGTGGTTGGTTCGTCCATAATAATGACTTTTGCATAATTGGATACAGCGGTGGCAATGGCAACAAGCTGGGCTTTTGCGACGGAAACTTCTGACATTTTAAGTGTTACATCAAGTGGAATACCTAATGATTCTAAAATTTCATTTGCTTCATAGTCCATTTTCTTTTGGTCAACAAAAAATCTATTTTTTGTTACTTCTCGCCCTAAAAATAAATTATCTGATATTGTCAAATTTGCGGCAGGTGAGATTTCTTGTGGCACCATCGTTAAACCACTACGAATAGCATCAATAGGACGTTTAGGATCAAAAGGCTTTCCATCTAAAATCAACTCGCCACCATCATCTGGCGTATAAATCCCATACAGAATTTTCATTAACGTCGATTTACCCGCACCATTTTCACCCATCAATGCATGAACAGAACCTTTTTTTACTTTTAAATTGATTCCATCTAATGCTTTCACTCCTGGAAACGTTTTAGAAACATTACGCATTTCTAAAATATATGGAGATTCATTCAAATTACTATTCATTTATCGCTCCTTTAAGATATTTCAGGAAAATTAACTAGCTGAACAAAATATAATGTGTATTGCTCTTCTCACTCCTTATATTTATTCAAATAATCGACTATCTTGTCTGGTGTAACCAACTCAAAAGGAATCCAATTATATTGCGTTACCTTCTCTCCTTTTGCTGCTTTATAAGCAATCTCTGCACTTAGCGAACCTTGCCCAGAAGCAGACTGATAAACTGTCGCATCAAGCCCTTGTCCTAAATACGCTAATGCGTCAGGCGTAGCATCAATACCAACGATTAACAAATCTTGATCGTCTAATCCTATTTTTCGAGCTGCAAGCAATGCCCCAATCGCCATTTCATCGTTATTACTTAAAATTACTTTAATATCTTTATGAGCAGCCAATAAATTTTCAGTAATTTCCATTGCTTTTGCTCTATCCCATCTCGCTTCTTGCTGAGTAATAATTTCTACTTCTGGGTGCGATTTTAAGATGTCCTGATTTCCTTTAGTACGTTGAATTTGAGCTTCCCACCCAAGAGGCCCCATTAAAATAATCGCTTTTGCAGGTTTTCCATTAAGTTGTTTTAAAATAAATTCAGCTTGTATTTCTCCAGCTTTTATTTCCTCAGATCCAATAAAACTGGTGACATATTTCATATCTTCATCTTTTGGCTTTCCATTTACGATGATTAACGGCAATTTTGCTTTTTTTGCTTTTAATCCGACCGCTTTCACAATATTCTTATCCGTTGGCATTACGAGTAACGCATCAACACCTGAATCAATAAAATTTTCAACATCATTTAACATTCGAGCAGGATCAGAATTTGCATCAGCATACTTAAATTTGACATCATCATGAGCTTTATCAAAACGTTCCATTGCATCTTGTAAATAGGTTGGATACTTATCAGATAAACTATACATTGACACACCAATAACAAGCTCTTTTGCTTGAGTCATTAGAGAACAGCAAAGTATGCCTAAACCTATTATTAAACTTTTCTTAAACATCATTGATTACCCCAACTTATAATGACAGCCTTTCAATCAGAGCAAGAACGTAATGCCCTTGCTCCATAAATTAAACGCTATTTTTTATATTTTGCTTGGTACTCTGCTTTTTTATCAGGTGTTACAAGTTCAAATGGCACCATTTTAAGTTTTGGTACTTCTTTACCTTGTGCTGCTAAATAAGCCATTTCAGCACCTGTTGAGCCTTGACCTTGTGCAGATTGGAATACGGTAGCATCAAGCCCTTCTCCTAAATACTCTAATGCGTCAGGCGTTGCATCTAAACCAACAATGAGAATATCTTTATCTTTAATATTAAGTTTACGACTTGCAAGTAATGCGCCAATCGCCATTTCATCGTTATTACTTACAACCACATTGATATCTTTATGAGCAGCTAAAAGATTTTCTGCAATTTCTAGCCCTTTAGCACGATCCCATTTACCTTCTTGTTCAGCAAGAATTTTGATGTTAGGATTTTTCTCAAAAATTTCTTTATTTCCTTGCGTTCTCTTAATTTGAGCATCAAGCCCTAGTGGTCCCATCAAAATAATACCTTTTGCATCTTTACCTTTTAAAGAATCAGCAATAAATTGACCTTGAAGACGTCCACCTTCCACTTCATCTGAACCCACATAACTCGTCACATATTTCATTGCATCGTCTAGTGGTTTACGGTTTACAACAATAAGTGGAATACCTGCTTTTTTCGCTTTGCGACCAATTGATTTCACAATTTCAGGATCGGTAGGAACAACCAATAATGCATCTACGCCTTGATCAATAAATGTTTCAACATCATTTAATAAACGTGCTGCATCCGCATTTGCATCTGATAATCTAAATTCAACATCATCATGTTTTTTATCAAAATCACGAATAGCATCTTGTAAATAAGTCTGCCATTTATCTGAAAATGAAACCATTGGTGCACCAATAACAAGATCTTTTGCCATTGCGACTTGAGAGCTTAATAATGCACCACATAATGTTGCTAATAATGCTTTTTTCATAGGGTTATTCTCCTTACTTAGAAAAACGAGTAAAATATACAAACCAAAACAAGAAATGTATATTTCAAATGAAAACATTAAAAAATAAATGTTTCAATACAAATAATACTTTTAATTACTTTATAATCAATATGAAATATTCAAAATTGTGAACTAGATCGTATTTTATTGTTAATTTTTTTAATATTAAGAAGAATGGAAAAGAAAAGGCATAAAAAAATAAGATAATAAAAAATCCCATTAAAATGGGATTTTTAAGGTGATTTAATACTGAAAATGAAATATTATTTAGATTGTTTTAACCCCAGAGAAAGGGCTAAGGTTTGCACAAGTGTCATTGTCGCACATTGAGAACGAAAACCGTGAACCTGTGCTTCTTTTACAACGAAAGAAACATCACTAAATGCTAAGATTGGGCTAATTTGACTGTCCGTAATCGCAATCTGCTTAATGCCTTTTTGTGCTGTCACATTCATTATTTCAATTGCTTCTTCTGCATAAGGCGAAAAACTTATTGCAACAACCACATCCCCTGCTTGAATTTGGTTAAACTGTTCATCAAACATCCCGCCTAATCCGTCAATCATAAAAGTACGGCAATTTAGATGATGTAAAGCATAATTCAAATAACACGCCACACTAAATGAGCGTTTTAAGCCAACAATAAAAATATTATTTGCATTATCAAGAATATCGACGGCTTTATCTAATTGTTCTAACGATATATGATTTGCCAACTGATAAAGAGACTGCGTATTTGCTTTAGAATAAATATTTAAAATATCAAGGGCAGTTTCTGTTTTATTTATCTCTTCATTTTCAAGTTGACGATGAATGGTTAATCGCTCTGTATAATTAACTGTATAACCCACCATTCCTTCACGGAATACTTGTTTCATTTCATTAAAACCTGAAAATCCAAATGTATTTGCGAAACGAATAAGCGTTGAGGGTGGCACATTCGCTTTTTCAGCAATAACAGCAACGGTTTCAAACACAACACTATTTTGATTATCTAATACATATTCAGCGACTTGTTTTAAGCGTTTACTGAGCGTGTCATAACGTAATCTAATTTCATTTTGTAAGTTTATAAATTCTGATGATTCCTGCATTATATATCCCCTATTTGACAAGGGTGACTAGTTTACTACTATTCAACTAATAATCAATATGAAAAATAAGGGTAATAAAGACGCCCTCTATTACCCCTACATCGTTATACCTTATTTAATTAAAGTGTTGGCATAGAGAATGCGGCATCTTCAATTACTTTTGGATTTGGCCAACGGCTTGTGACTGTTTTCATTTTAGTATAGAAACGTACACCATCAGGGCCATATACATTTAATGCTCCGTAAGCAGAATGTTTCCAACCACCAAAACAGTGGAATGCCATTGGTACAGGAATTGGTACATTGATTCCCACCATTCCCGCTTGAACATCGTAAGCAAATTCACGTGCAGCTCCACCGTCAGAAGTGAAAATCGCTGTTCCGTTACCAAATGGATGATCATTGATTAAACTCATTGCATCTTTAAAGCCTTTTGCACGCACGATACCAAGTACAGGACCAAAGATTTCTTCTTTATAGATTGTCATCTCTTCGGTTACGTGGTCAAATAATGTTCCACCAATGAAGAAGCCCTCTTCTGCACCTTGTGGTTTTTTACCACGACCATCAACCACCAGTGTTGCACCTTCTTCCACACCTTTATCAACATAGCCTGTTACATTGTCTAAATGCTGTTTGGTAATCAACGGACCAAAATCCATCTCTTTTTCACCCTCTTTTGGAATACCCGGACCGTGACGAAGTGCCTCTACTTTTGGTTTTAATGCCGCAACTAATTTATCTGCTGTCGCATCATCAATAGTGACTGCGATAGGAAGAGCCATACAGCGTTCCCCTGCTGCACCATAAGCCGCACCTAATAACGCATTTGCTGTTGCTTCAATATCTGCATCTGGCATAACTAAACCGTGATTTTTTGCAGCCCCTAATGCTTGAACACGTTTACCAAATTCAGAACCTACTTTATGAACGTGAGCCGCCGCCGTAGTTGAACCGACAAAACTCACCGCTTTTACACGCTCTTCACGTAATAAAATTTCATTATCGTGACGATCACCATGAACCACGTTAAATACGCCATCAGGTAAGCCAGCTTCTTTTAATAATTCAGCTAAACGAATAGATAAAGAAGGGTCTGTTTTTGCTGGTTTTAAAATAAAAGTATTACCACAAGCTAATGCAATTGGGAACATCCACATTGGTACCATTGCTGGGAAATTAAATGGTGTAATACCAACCGTTACCCCTAATGGTTGCATTGTTGAATGAATATCAATGCCTCGTCCTGCCTGCTCTGAAAATTCACCTTTAAGTAAGTGAGGAATACCGCAAGCAAACTCAACCACTTCTAAACCACGAGTTAATTCACCGATAGAATCCGAATAAACTTTACCGTGTTCTTCTGTGATTAAACGAGCCAAAGAATCAAAATTTTCTTCTAATAATGTTTTAAATTTAAACATTATTCTTGCACGACGCAATGGCGAAGTTTTTGACCACTCTTTAAATGCTGCCTGTGCAACATCAACCGCTTCATTGACCTCTTCTGGGGTACTCATCATAACTTGACGAATTTGCTTACCCGTTGCAGGATTGTAAATTGGCCAAGCCTTAGTACCTTTACTTGCAACTTGTTTACCGTTAATAAAATTATGAACAGTTTCCATCGTTTACTCCTTAAATATAAAAAAATCTATTGCAAAATAGTTCGTGAGATAGATTAGAATAATAGAATAAACATTTCAATTCATTTTTAACAAAAAATAGAACATTTATTCTATTTTGTGATCTTGATCTGATTTTTTACATCTAGTCATAGCACATATTTTTATTTGTTGTATTATTTTGCTCTAAACCATACAAAGTGAGGAACGAAAAATGAGTTATTTACTTTCTAAATCTAAAAAAAATCATCCAGAAGCCAATGGACAAGTCCAAAAAATCACGCCTGAAAGTGCGGGGTGGGAATATGTGGGTTTTGAAATGTTTCATCTAAAAGAAAAACAAACACTCTCTTTTGATACAGAAAATACCGAAGTTTGTTTTGTACTGATGGCAGGTAAAGCGACTTTAAGTGTAGGCGATGAAACCTTTGCAAAAATGGGTAATAGAGCCACACCTTTTGAACGTATTCCACCGTATTCTCTTTATGTACCCCACAATCAAACCGTTGATATTCTTGCAGAAACAAACCTTGAACTCGCCGTTTGTCGAGCACCAAGTCAAGGTAATTTACCTGTTCGCCTAATCACACCCGAAGAGGTAGGTGTGGAACATCGAGGTTATGGTTATAACAAACGTCTTGTTCATAATATTTTACCTGAAACAGAACCAGCAGATAGTTTACTCGTGGTTGAAGTATTTACCGATGAAGGTAACACCAGCTCATACCCAAGCCATAAACACGATCAAAAAAATAGTGAAACAGAAACTTATTTAGAAGAAACTTACTATCACCGTTTTGATCCGCCACAAGGCTTTGCAATGCAACGTGTTTATACCGATGATCGTAGTCTTGATGAATGTATGGCAGTTTATGATGGCGATGTGGTGCAAGTACCAAAAGGCTACCACCCAATGGCAACCGTTGCAGGCTATAATAACTATTACTTAAATGTGATGGCAGGCCCTGTTCGTAAATGGCGTTTCACTTGGGAAGCCGATCATTTATGGGTAAATAGCGAAGAATATGCGAATAAATTTAAGTAAATTGAAATAACTTTTTCAATATTACAAGCGGTCTGATTTTTTCTGAAATTTGCAAATTTTGAATAAAATTAGACCGCTTGTTTTTTTGCCTATTTAATAAAAATATTATTTGTAAAATTTTGATCCCATTAACGTATCAGACTATCGAAGCGCGGTTGCTGAGCCTGTCGAAGCATAAGTGCTTTTTTTATTGTGTTTATCCGCCGCTTCTTTGGTCGTTCGACAGGCTCGGGGAGTAATAATTCGCAAAACTCGGAAGATACGAATGACTTGATACAATGAAAATAATCATACAAAAAATAACCGCTTAGCAAATTGGTATCCCCAAAACACTAAGCGGTCATAATTTTTCTAAAATTTACAAATTAACGAGATTTCCAAAGTTTAATCAAGCGTTGATAACGTGCTGAAACGTCTTTCACTAGTTCATCGTCGTTGATTTCATTTGCTAACCATTGTTTTGACGGTTGTCCGAAGATGGTTCTTCCTACCGCAAAACCTTTCACTAATGGGATATTTTTAGATGCTTCAAAGACAGCTTTAAATTCTTCTTCTGGGGCATCTAAACCTAAAATTAAGATACCACGACAATAACTGTCATTTTGCTCAATCACTTGACTAATCTCTTTCCAAGCCTGCTCTGACACGCCTGGTAATTTCCACCAATCTGGTTTAATACCAATATCATAGAAATGTTGTAACATTTGTGCATAATATTGCTCTTGTTTTTCCATTTCAGCTGGAAGGATAATTTCAAGTAATAGTTCGTGACCAGTGCGACAACAGGCTTGATACACTTCTTTGAGTTTAGTATCTTGTGCGGTTTTCATTGCTTCATCATCGGTAGGGTGATAGAAAGCTAAACATTTCACCACCTGTTCTAATGGCCAGCTCGCTAATTGCGTGCCAAGATCACCGTGCTCTAAACTTAATGGACGAGATGATGGCTCTTCAATCGGACGACCAATCCACCAGTTTTTACCGGTAATTTCATTTAATGCTGCTTGCCCAAATGTGGTATCCGCTAGAATTCCCGCATTACCATTGCTTATACCCTCTTGTTGTGCGGTTTGTTCCGCAGCTTTAAGTAGTAAGGTTTTTAATTTTGGAATACGTGTTAGCTCAACACCACATTCATTCGCCATATCAACCAACTGTTTACGATGATCGAATGCAAAAATACATAAATCGTCCCACTGTTTTTTACGAGTAGTCACTCGGTGTAAGTGATTTAATTTTTCATCTAGATCTGGACGTGGAACAGATTCTGCACGAGAAAGATAATCATCTAACTCTTCTTTGGTTGGCATTGCAGGGGCACAGCCATGACGAGAAACAACTAACGCACCACATGCATTTGCATAACGACAGCTTTGTTCCCAACCTTCGTTGTTGATGTAACCACGAATTAAACCTGACATAAAGGCATCACCCGCCCCTAATACATTTAATACCGCTACTCTTACACCATACACATTTAAGCCACCGTCAAGATCATCAGGAATTTCACCTTCAAACACAGAGCAACCTAATGCTCCACGTTTACACACTAACGTTGCTTGGCTAAATTTACGTACATTTTTCAATGCAGTTAAGGTGTCTGTTGAGCCACCTGCGATATGGAACTCTTCTTCTGTTCCAACTAAAACATCAAAATGATGCAATACTTCTTGTAAGGATTTGGTTACCGCTTCTGAATCGATATAACGAGTTTCTCCATCACCTAATGATGTTAAGCCCCATAATACTGGGCGATAATCAATATCTAATAAACGTTTCACGCCATTACGCCCCGCATATTCTAAGGCGGTTAAAACAGCTTCTCGGGTATTTGGGTGTGAAAGGTGTGTACCTGTAATAGCGAGAGCTTTTGCGGAAGCAATATATTCTTCAGAAAAATCATCTTTGGTAATCGCCATATCCGCACAGTTATCACGATAGAAAATTAACGGGAAAGTATCTTCATCTTTTATGCCGAGCAATACCAACGCAGTTAAACGATCCTTATCGGTAATTAAATGACTGGTATCTACGCCAACACTTTCTAATTCTTCTTTTAAAAAGCGTCCCATATGTTCATCGCCGACACGGGCTAACATTGACGATTTTACACCTTGAATAGCCGTTCCATAGGCAACATTGCCCGATGAACCACCTAGATATTTAGAAAACGTCCCCATATTCTCTAAACGAGCACCGATTTGTTGTCCATATAAATCGACAGCTACACGACCTAAACAGATTAAGTCTAGTTTTTTTTCTACACTTTTCATCATATCCTCACTTATTTATATTTAGAACTGATATAAGAATAAAACTAAATGAACTAAATTTCCACTAATTGAAACATATATTTCAAAAAAGTCACGCTATTAAATGAATATTTGAGAACAAGATCACAAAATGAAATAAAATTTCTAAAATAACGTTGCGTTGAAATGAATAAGTTACTAGAATTTTGAAAAAATTATTTATTCTTTAACTCATAGGAGTGACATAGATGAAAACGACTAGACTTACAGTTGCACAAGCACTCATTAAATTTTTAGATAATCAATATATAGAAGTTGATGGTCAAGTAACAAAATTTGTTGAAGGTGTTTTTGGCATATTCGGTCACGGTAATGTATTGGGTTTAGGACAAGCACTTGAACAAGACTGTGGCAATTTAATTGTTAGACAAGGACGTAACGAGCAAGGTATGGCTCACGTTGCGATTGGTTTTGCAAAACAGCACGCACGTAAGAAAATTTATGCTTGTACTTCTTCTGTTGGACCAGGTGCTGCTAATATGATTACCGCAGCGGCGACAGCAAGTGCAAACCGCATTCCACTTTTGTTACTTCCGGGTGATGTGTTTGCAACCCGCCAACCCGATCCAGTTTTACAACAAATCGAACAACCTTATGATTTAAGCATTAGCACGAATGACGCTTTTAAAGCGGTAAGTAAATATTGGGATAGAATTAACCGTCCTGAACAGTTGATGAGTGCATGTATCAATGCAATGCGTGTATTAACTGATCCTGCAGAAACTGGTGCTGTAACACTTGCATTACCACAAGATGTGCAAGCAGAAGCCTATGATTTCCCTGATTATTTCTTAGAAAAACGTATTCATCACATTGAACGTGTCACACCAACAGATTCAACCATAAAAATGGCAGTGAAATTGATTAAAAATAAGAAAAAACCATTGATTATTTGTGGTGGTGGCGTGCGTTATTCACAAGCGGCAGAAGAATTGAAACAATTTGCAAAAAGTTTCAATATTCCATTTGCTGAAACACAAGCAGGAAAGAGTGCCGTTGTGTCTGACTATCCTTTAAATGTGGGTGGTGTGGGCGAAACAGGTTGCTTATCCGCAAACTTACTCGCCAAAGAGGCGGATTTAATCATCGGTATTGGTACTCGTTATACCGATTTTACCACTTCATCAAAATGGATATTCCAAAATCCAGACGTTCAATTCTTAAATATTAACGTAGCACGTTTTGACGCTTATAAATTAGATGGTGTTCAAATTGTCGCAGACGCAAAAGCAACCCTTAGTAAATTAACCACGTCATTAAAATACATTGGTTACGCAGCTCAATGGGGCGATCAAATCGCAGAGGCTAAACAACAATTTAGACAAGAGTTAGAGCGTGTTCGCAGTATTACTTACACTGGCGAAGATTTTGTGCCAGAAATTGATGATCGTTTAGATAAAAAAGCGGTATTTGAAGAATTCCAAAAAATCACAAAATCTTGTTTAACACAAAGTCGTGTATTAGGCATTATCAATGAACATTTAGGTAAAGATGATGTGATTGTGGGTGCAGCAGGAAGCTTACCGGGTGATTTACAACGTACTTGGCAATCCAAAGGTGAAGGCACTTATCATCTTGAATATGGCTACTCTTGTATGGGTTATGAAGTCAGTGCATCATTTGGTGTGAAAATCGCTCAACCTGAGCGTGAGGTCTATACCCTACTCGGCGATGGCTCTTATATGATGTTGCATTCTGAGTTAGTCACATCCATTCAAGAAAACAAAAAAATCAATGTGATCGTCTTTGACAATATGGCAAATGGCTGTATCAACAATTTACAAATCGGTAATGGAATGGACAGCTTCTGCACTGAATTCCGTTTCCGTAATGAAACATCAAATCAATTAAATGGCGGACTTGTTCCAGTTGACTTTGCAATGAATGGAGCTTCTTACGGTTGTAAAACCTACAAAGTAACCACCGAAGAAGAACTGCTCTTTGCATTAGAAGATGCGAAAAAACAAACCGTATCAACCTTGATTGATGTAAAAGTATTACCAAAAACAATGGTTCACGGTTATGGCAGTTGGTGGCACGTTGGTGTTGCGGAAGTTTCTAATAAGGAAACCATTCAACACGCATACCAAAATGCACAAAAACACATAAATGAAGCTCGTCGTTACTAATTTTTAACATTAAGCCAGCTCTTTCAGGGCTGGTTCAGAATTATTATCCATACACAAGGAGAAACTTGTATGAAAGCTGAAAATATCAAATTGGGTATTGCACCTATTGGTTGGACAAACGATGATTTACCTGAATTAGGGGCTGAAAATACCTTTGAACAATGTGTCAGTGAAATGGCGTTGGCAGGTTTCACTGGTTGCGAAGTGGGAAATAAATATCCACGTGATATTGAGGTGTTAAAACACAAACTTGATGTTCGTGGTATCCAAATTTGTAATGCGTGGTTTAGTACATTCTTTGTTGACGGTAAAAAAGAAGAAACTATCGCAGAATTTATCAAACACCGTGATTTCTTACACGCAATGGGTGCAAAAGTAATCGGTTGTTCAGAGCAAAGCCGTAGTATTCAAGGACAGAAAAAAGCCATTTTTAAAGAAAAGACCATTTTTACTGATGCTGAATGGGAATTACTTGCCGAAGGTTATAACGAGTTAGCGAAACTTGCCGCAGAAAAAGGAATGAAAGTGAGCCTACACCATCATATGGGAACAGGTGTACAAACCCCAGAAGAAGTAGATCGCTATATGGAAATGACTAACGATGACGTTTATTTACTCTTCGACTCAGGACATATTTACTACTCAGAAGGCTCACAAAAAGCAATGTTAGATATGCTTGAAAAATATGTTGATCGCATTTGCCACGTTCACTTAAAAGATGTGCGTGATGAAGTGGTTGCAGAAGTAAAAGAAAACGATCTTAGTTTCTTAGAAGGAGTTAAAAAAGGTACATTTACCGTTCCAGGTGATGGCGTAATTGATTTCAAACCTATTTTTGAAATTTTAGATAAACACAATTATAAAGGCTGGATGGTTGTGGAAGCAGAACAAGATCCTGCATTAGCAAATCCATTTGAATACGCAGTGAAAGGTCGTAAATATATCAAAGACGTTGCTGGAATTTAATTAAACATACAGATTTTTAATCATATCAAGGAGTTACTATGTATAATGTTGCTTTATTAGGTGCTGGTCGTATTGGGCTTGTACACGCTGTGAATATCGTAAACCACCCAGAAACCACCCTTTATTCTGTCGCAGATCCTTATGAACCAAATGCGAAAAAAATGGCAGAAAAATACGGTTGTAAAATTCAAACCATTGAAGAAGTAATGGCGGATCCAAATGTTCACGCGGTGCTTATCGCATCTGCAACAGATACCCACGCTGATTTAATTGAATTATCTGCAAGAGCAGGAAAAACCATTTTCTGTGAAAAACCTATCCATTTAGATATGGCTCGTGTTCAAGAGTGTTTAAAAGTGGTTGAAGAGTGCAACGTGCCACTATTCATCGGCTTTAACCGCCGTTACGACCCACAATTTAGACAAGTGAAAGAGCGTTTACAACAAGGTCAAATCGGTAAACCTGAATCACTCATTATCATCTCTCGTGACCCGTCACCACCACCAGCGGCTTATGTAAAAGTATCAGGTGGATTATTCCGCGATATGGCAATTCACGATTTTGATATGGCTCGTTTCATTATGGGCGAAGATCCAGTGTCTGTTTACGCAAGTGGTAGTTGCTTAGTGAATCCTGAAATTGGTGAAGCGGGGGATATTGATACAGCATTCGTGGTAATGCGTTTCCCATCAGGTGCAATGGCAACTATTTCTAACACTCGTCGTAGTGGCTATGGTTATGACCAACGTCTTGAATTACACGGTGAAAAAGGAGTGTTAACGGCAAAAAATATCTATGAAGATAGCGTTGAACTTTGGACTGATGAAGGTTGCAAATACGCAAAACCTGAATTCTTCTTCTTACAACGTTATGACGCAGCATATAAAGCTGAGTGGGAACACTTTGTTGATATTTTAAATGGCAAAGCAACACCAGCCACAACCGGTTTTGATGGAATGCAAGCACTTCATCTGGCAGATAAAGCCCTTGAGTCTCTTCAAACTGGTAAAGAAGTAAAACTATAATTTCTATTATATAGAACGATAAATCCACATCATAAGCGGTCAATTATGGTGTGGATTTTGCAAATTTATCGTTAATATTTCTTATCTTCAATACTGCATTTCATAAAAATTTCCACGAAATTAAGAGGTAAATAAAATGAAAAAAGTTCGCGTCGGTTTAATTGGAACAGGTTATATCGGTCGTTGTCACGCCATTGCCTATGCGCAAGCCTCAACCGTTTTTCCCTTAGAGGCTGAATTACAACTTGAATATTTAGCTGAAATCACCCCAGAATTAGCCGCACAAAAAGCCAAAGAATTTGGATTCAATCGTTCAACAGGCAATTGGCAAGACGTTGTCAGCGATCCAAATGTTGATGTTGTTGATATTTGTACCCCTAACTTTTTGCACAAAGAAATTGCATTAGCGGCGATCGCAAACGGCAAACACGTTTATTCCGAAAAACCTCTCGCCTTAAATGCAGAAGATGCAAAAATAATGTATGAAGCGGCAAAAAAAGCGGGCGTTAAAACCTTAGTAGGCTTTAATTACATTAAAAATCCAACCACACAATTAGCAAAAGAAATCATTGAAAGAGGTGAAATTGGTGAAGTCGTGCATTTTTATGGCACACACAATGAAGACTATCTTGCAAACCCAAATACCCCACTCGACTGGCACTGTGTAAAAGAAAAAGCGGGCTTAGGAACACTGGGTGATCTTGCTGCTCATATTATCCAAATGTCACAATATTTAGTCGGACAAGATATTAAATCGGTCATCGGCGATATGGAAACGGTTATCAAACAACGTCCTAATCCAAATGATCTTTCACAAATGTGTGATGTTGAAAACGAAGACCAAGCCACTGCAATGGTTCGTTTTGCAAATGGTTGTATGGGAACGATTGAAACCTCTCGCATTGCTTGTGGGCGTAAAATGGGATTAAGCTACGTCATTACAGGCACAAAAGGAACGATCAGCTATACCCAAGAGCGAATGGCAGAGTTAAAACTTTACATTCACAGCGATGATCCTGCTCGTCAAGGTTTCAAAACAATCCTTACTGGACCACTCCACCCTGACTACAAACATTTCTGTGTGAGTGCTGGACACGGTATTGGTTTTAATGATCAAAAAACTGTTGAGATCAGAGATTTAGTCAACGGACTTGCTAATCCAACTGCAAAACTCTACCCTGATTTTGAAGAAGGCTTTAAAATCTCTCGTATCTTAGATGCTATCGCACTTTCAGCACAAGAAAAACGTTGGGTTGATATTGGTTAAATTTTTCTAGGAAATGTTTATCTCAAAAACAAAGGCTAATCTTTATGATTAGCCTTTCATTAATTTCTCTCTTTAAGCGGTCAAATTTTAAATCAATTTTGCAAATTTTTACTAAAATATAACCGCTTGTAATTTAACATTATTGTATTGTTGCTTTCGCTTTTTCCACAATTTCTTTTTCTTTTACTAAGAAATCTGCATCAATATTTTTCTCTCTTTCAATACAAGTTCTTTCATACACTTTAAAGAATGGATAGTAGATAATGACATCTAATACAATCAATGCCACACTTAATACTGGTGCCCAAATATCTCCACCTGATACTAAGTATGCCCCTATTGGTGCAGGGGTTGTCCAAGGTGCCATTAGGTAAACACGATGAATAAGATCAAAATCTAAAATTAGATAAGCAATAATCGCATTTGCCATTGGTGCAAAAATCAATGGAATAAAGAACATTGGGTTTACGACCATTGGAACGCCATAAACAATTGGCTCACCGATTGAGAAGAATGATGGAACTAAACCAATTTTACCAATAGAACGTAAATGTGCTGATTTACTAAATACTAATAAAAATGCCAGTGCGATTACCCCACCTGATGCACCATGTACCACATAGAAATCCCAGAAGCTATTTGTCACAATGTATGGTAATGGTTCGCCTGCTTGTAATGCACTTAAGTTTGCTGCCATATTTTGTAATAAGAACGGTGTCCATAATTGCATTAACACAAGTGAACCGTTAATGCCTAAGAACCAAAGTAAATGGGTTGCAAATACGAATAAACAAATCGCTCCTAATGAGTCACTCACTTTAATCAATGGCGCCATAAAGTCCATAATAAGCTGTGGAATAGTGCTTCCTGTTGATGCTTCAATGTATAATGCAAAAGGATAAAGTGTGACTAACACCGCTAAAATAGGGATCACGATATTCAATGATTCCGCTACCGCTGTTGGCACTTCTTTTGGCAATCTAATGCGAATATGTAAATATTCTAGTAAGCGAGTCAATTCAACCGTGTAAATAGCAATGAAAATTGCAGAGAATAACCCAATTCCACCAAAGAATTTAATATCCATATGCCCATTTTGTACAGGGGTTGCGACCAATAAAAATGCCATTACTGATAAAAATGCCGCTGGTAATGGCTCTCTTTTATAGGCTTTTGCTAAATTATAAGCAATACTTGCTGCTGTAAAAAGTGAAATAGCATTAAAAGACATTTGGAAGAATCGCCAACCGTAATCACTCGCCCAGTGAGCAAAAGACCACCACGCTTGCCCAAAACTATTTGTGGTATTTTCATCAAATGGTGGGATCAATAAAATCATTATAAAGCTACCCACAATTAAGAATGGGAGTACCACAATAAATCCGTCACGGATCGCTGAGATATGCGGTTGGTTCTCCATTCTTTTTGCTGTTGGAGCGACTTTGTCATTCATAAAAGCAATAAAACGTTCAGATAAAGTTGTCATAACTATTTCTCCCCTTCCTTAATTTTAAAACCTAAGATATACCAATCTGTTTGATAATTATCGATATGTAACACGCGACCATTTTGTGTAGTTTCAACGCTAAATTGTAATTCTGGATTTAACGCTTCCACTTCACCAAATAATGCAAGTGGTAATTCATTTTTACCTTCTTTCAAACCATCTAAGAAGAAATATAAATCCTCTCCTACTTTGGTATGGTAGTAAGTCACATCTTGCTCTGTATGGGTTAAATGACGGCTACATTTTGAACCATAAATTCCTTCACCATTTACTTTTAACCATTGACCTAAAGCTAACAAACGCTCTGCTTGTTCTTCTGGGATTGTACCGTCTGCTTTTGGTCCAATATTTAGTAATAAGTTACCGTTATCAGAAACTGTTTCAACCAACAGCGTAACGAGATCTTTTACCGAAATTAAATGGCTCTCATCTTCCACTTGGTTATACCCAAAAGATAAACCCATTCCACGACACATTTCCCATTTTTTATCTCGAGAAGCTGTACCATATTTATATTCTTTAGAAGTAAAATCACACCAAAGTTTATTCCAACGATCATCAACAACGCCCTCTGCAACAGTATTGTAATAATGTGCAAATAAGTGTGGGAGCATATGTTCGCCTGCTTTTGGCCAGCCAATATCATTCCAAAGTACATCAGGCTTATAGCGGTCAATCAATTCAATCACTTGTTTATAAGCAAAATCGGCATATTCATAGGTTGGGCAAGCATTTGAGAAATTTTGGCTTTCGGTAAAGATAGGATCAGAGGCATATTGCCAGTCAATAATGCCCGAATAATATGCGCCCATTCGTAAGCCTTTATTTCTCACTTCTTCGGTAAGCTCTCCCATTAAATCACGTTTAGGACCATCTTGGGTGCAATTAAAATCAGTATATTTACTTGGATATAAGCAGAAACCGTCGTGATGCTTGGTGGTTAAAACAACATATTTTGCCCCTGCTTGTGCAAATAATTCTGCCCATTGATCTGGTTGCCATTTTTCAGCTTTCCATTGTGGAATAAATTGATCGTAAGTAAAATCTTCGCCGTAGGTTTTAATGTGGTGTTCATAGGTAGGACCTTTTTTAACGTTAATTGAATTTGAGTACCATTCCGCATAAGGATTATTACAGAACCACTCTTCATCAACATCAATTTCCCCTAATTGACAAGTTGGTGGAGCAAAAGCGGGAACAGAATAAATTCCCCAATGGATAAAAATACCAAACTTCGCATCTTCATACCATTCTGGCACCTCGTGGGTTTTGATAGAACTCCAATCAGCGTGATAACGTTTTTGTGTCATATTAAACTCCTATGAAATAAAATAAATTATAAACGTGCCTATAATATGAAATAATCATTCTATTAAATCAATAAATTTGAATTTTTAGTTTATGTTTTGTGAGATTCATCACATAATCTATTGAAAATAATCACTAAAACCACATAAAACAATGACCGTTTATTCAAAAAAAATAAAATAACAGTCATAAAACACAATCTATTATTTAAGAATAAATTTATCAGAAGAGATTGCAGAAATAGATCGATTATAAGAAAATATTCTTATTATTTAATAAGATAACCACAAGGCACTTATGCTTCTTTTTGATAAAATCACAAAATATGCAAAAGAGACACCAAATCAGACCGCTATTTTTATTGGTGAGCAGTCACTTTCTTACCAACAGTTACACGAAAATGTCAGTGTGGCTTATTCGCAATTACAAAAATTAGTTTCTTATCAAAAAGCCCCAAAGATTGCTTTAATTTTAGATAATTCGGTTTCTTTTGTAGAATATTATTTGGCTGCAACTTTGTATCCGCACTGTTGTGCTGTGATTGATCCTAAATTGCCGATTTCTCAATTAGAACAAATTGTTACAAAATTAAAACCTGATTTAGTCGTTTTACACAATGATAATCAAGCTGTTAATGAACTTCTTAAAAAGTTAGCCATTCAAGTTTTGCACCCAAGCTCCGCCAACCCTAATCGTAACAAATGTAAAATTGATTCAGCTAATCAAAATTATCCTTTTTTTATCGGCTTTACCTCAGGAACAACCTCATTACCTAAGGCGTTTATTCGCTCAACGCATTCTTGGCGAAAGAGTTTTGAATTAAGCTCAGCTGTATTTAATCTTTCCGACACACAGAAAATTTTATGCCCTTGTCCGCTGTCGCACGGCTTGGCACTTTATTGCTTAAATGAAACGTTATTTTCAGGTAAAACATTTTTCAGTTTATCTCACTGGGATAGTCAGCAATGCATTGATTTAATTGAAAAATACCAAATAGATCGTCTTGTTAGCGTGCCGTCCATTTTAGTTTCCTTAAATGAAAAATTAGCAAAAACTAATAAAAATATGACCGCTATTCAAAGTGTGATTACCGCTGGTTCAAAGTTGGATCTTAAAAAATATCAAATGATCCGCAACAGATTTCCTAATGCGACAATTCAAGAATATTACGGTGCGTCCGAACTGGGTTTTATTTGTGTTTCAGAATTGAATGATCAAAATGTTCAAGAGCATATTTTATCGGTCGGAAAAGCGTTTCCAAACGTAGAAATTGCTATTTTAGATGAAAGTGCTAAACCTAAACCACAAGGCAAAATTGGCACAATTTATGTTCGCTCAGAACTTGTGATAGATGATTATTTATGGGGTGATAACCTTCAAGATTTTAAACAAAATTCACCTTTTTTCAGTGTCGGTGATCTCGGTTATTTAGATGAAAAAGGCTTGTTGCACGTTATCGGTCGCAAAGGCGATATGATTTTATCGGGGGGCTTCAATATTTATCTGTCCGAAGTAGAAAATTGCCTGAGAAATTGCCCTGACATTACCGAACTTTGCGTTCTCGCTATTGAAGATGATTACCTTGAATATAAGTTAGTCGCAATTGTTCAATCTTCTCAAACAAGCGGTCAGATTTTTTATGATTTTTGCAAAAAATATTTGCCAAATTATAAAATTCCTCGCGAATTTTACAAAATAAACCACTTTCCTATGACTTCAAGTGGCAAAATAAACAAGAATAAATTAACGCAAATATTTTTAGACAAATCTTCGGAAATTGAAAAATTATCCTTTTATTTCAAATAACTACACTCTATAACAAACCTAATTTTTACGTTTAAATAATACTTAATTTTCCTGTCATAAAAATAAATTAAAAAATTTATCATTTTTTCTTGACTTAATATTTTTCTCATTGTAAAAATATAGACATCTAGATGTCCAGATGTCTGTTTAAAACTTATATATTCAGGAGAATTATTATGTCAAATGTCTTAAAAGAACGCCTTGATAAAGGTCCTGTGATCTGTGCTGAAGGTTTTTTATTTGAGTTAGAGCGTCGTGGCTATTTAACTGCAGGAGAATTTGTGCCAGAAGTCGCATTAGAAAATCCTAAGGCTTTAGAAGTTTTACACCGCGATTTTCAACGTGCAGGCTCAGATATTGTGGAAGCTTTCACTTATAACGGACACCGTGAAAAAATGCGTGTTATTGGTAAAGAAGATTTATTAGAACCATTAAACCGTGCGGCGTTACGTATTGCACGTAAAGTGGCAGATTCAAAACCGGGTAACTTAATGGCAGGAAATATTTCTAACACAAATATTTGGCACCCAACTGATAAATTAAAACAAGCTGAAGTACGTGCAATGTTTGAAGAAATGGTTGGTTGGGCTGTGGAAGAAGGTGCTGATTTAATTATCGGAGAAACATTCTACTATGCCGAAGAAGCTTATACTGCGTGTGAAGTGGCAAAAGCAAGTGGCTTGCCTGTGGTTTTAACCATTGCTCCAATGGCAGCAAATGAGATGGCAGAAGGCGTGAGCATTGTTGATTGCTGTAAAAAATTAGAAGAATTAGGCGCAGATGTAGTTGGATTGAACTGCTTTAGAGGCCCTGAAACAATGTTGCCATATCTTAAAGAAATTCGTAAAGCTGTGAAATGCCATGTGGGGGCGTTACCAATCCCTTATCGCACCACTAAAAAAGAGCCAACTTTCTTTAACTTATCGGATCGTAATGGTTGTACTTGCCCATCACCACATGGTCGTACATTCCCAACAGCATTAGATCCGCTTTACTGTAACCGTTATGAAATTGGTCAATTTGCCAAAGAAGCTTATGAATTAGGCGTGAATTATTTGGGTGTTTGCTGCGGTGCAAATCCAATGCTTATTCGTCAAGTTGCTGAAGCCGTTGGTTTAACAACTGAAGCAAGTCGGTTCAGTGAAAATATGGCGAACCATTTCATGTATGGAACCAATGAACGCCTGCCTGATAATATTAAAGAATTAGGCGATAAGGCGTAACAATACGCTTTACTATTTTAAGGGGCGTAAGCCCCTTTTTTATACAAAAAACACAAACAACACTAATTTATAAAATAACTTATTTATAACAAAAGGATATCATATGACAAACACAACAAATTTTGACATCGCCACACAATGTGTAAAAGGAACATATCAAGCAGGCAATACTGAACCGATGGTTGCCCCTATTATTCAATCTACCACCTATCGTTATGATAGCAGTGATAGCTTAGCGGCAGCCTTTAATCTTGAACAAGCAACACCGATTTACACAAGAATTGGCAATCCGACCCTTTCAGTATTAGAGGAAAAATTAGCCTTACTTGAAAAAGGCATTGCGGCAGTAACCACCGCCTCAGGTCAAGCTGCGGTTTTCTATAGTATTGCGAATATTGCTCAAGCAGGCGATCACATTATTGCACTGTCTAATCTTTATGGGGGAACCTATACCCTACTTAGCGGAATATTAAAACAACTCGGCATTAAGGTTACTTTTGTTGAGCCGAGTGCAAGCGTTGCTGAAATCGTAGGTATTTCTCAAGAAAATACCAAACTAATTTTTGCGGAAACCATCGGTAATCCGTGCCTAGACGTACTTGATTTTGAGAATGTTTCACGTGCGGCAAAACAAATAGATATTCCACTTATTGTCGATAACACCTTCGCAACCCCTTATTTATGCAATCCAAAAGATTTTGGGGCGAATATTATCGTACACTCCACCACAAAATATTTAGATGGACATGCCACAAGCCTTGGGGGCGTCGTGATTGATTGTGGTAATTTTAATTGGAATAATGGTAAATTTCCGGGATTAAGCGAACCGAATGAAGCTTATCACGACTTAATTTATACAGAGACTTTTGGTGATGCTGCCTACGCAGTCAAATTACGCACAGGATTATTACGTGATATTGGTGCAACACTAGCGCCTTTTAATGCCTTTTTAACTAACCTTGGTACAGAAACTTTACATCTTCGTATGGAACGCCATAGTTCAAATGCCCTTGCTGTCGCACAATTTTTGGAAAAACACCCTAAGGTTGAATGGGTTAATTATCCACATTTAGCAAGCTCACCGTCCTATGATTTAGCCAAAAAATACTTGTCTCGTGGAGGAAGTGGCGTTGTTAGCTTTGGTATTAAAGGGGGGAGTGAAGCAGCGAAAAAATTTATTGATACAATGCAGCTCGCAATGTTAGTTACTCATGTCGGCGATTTACGTACTTTTGCCATTCACCCAGCAAGTACCACGCACCGTCAATTATCTGATGAAGCATTAGAAAAAGCTGGTATTACACCAAATTTAATTCGCTATAACGTAGGTATTGAACATATCGATGATATTTTACGCGATATTGAACAAACACTTTCCCAAATTTAATAAGAGATAACGCCTTCTTAGGCGTTTCTCATCTATCAATGGAGGAATTATGCCTGTAATTATTCCACGTACTTTACCTGCTTTTGATGTTTTAGCGCAAGAACGTGTTTTTGTTATGGACGAAAATCGTGCCACAACGCAAGATATTCGTCCCCTTAAATTACTCATTTTAAATTTAATGCCAAAAAAAATTGAAACAGAAATTCAACTGCTTAGGGTATTATCAAATACGCCATTACAAATTTATATTGATTGGTTGTGTACGAAAAGTTATACAAGCAAAAATACCACTGAAGATCATCTTGCTAATTTTTATAAAACCTTTGATGAAATTAAGGATAAAAAATATGACGGAATGATCATCACTGGTGCGCCGGTAGAGACGCTGCCTTTTGAGGACGTGGATTATTGGCAAGAATTAACTGAAATTTTTGACTTTACCGAACACAATGTTCACTCAACATTCTTTATTTGTTGGGCGTTTCAAGCTGCTTTATATTATTTTTATGGTATTGATAAAAAAGGCTTGGTTCAAAAACTATTTGGTGTTTTTGAACAAAAAATTAGTCATTATACCCCTTTAGTGCAAGGGTTTGATGATTGCTTTTATGTGCCTCATTCACGTCATAGCACAAACGATCCTAAAGCTATTAAACAATGCGATGATCTCACTATTATTGCGGAGTCACCCAAAACCGGCGTCTCTTTATGTATTGATGAAACACGTGGTTTTATATTCGCGTCAGGGCATAGTGAATATGAACAACATACACTTGGTGATGAATATAAAAGGGATCAATTACGAGGCGATGATATTGCACTTCCACAGGGATACTTTCCTGACAATGATCCAAATAATCAAGCATTGGTTCGTTGGCGAGCTCACGCCACACTGCTTTTTAGCAATTGGCTTAATTATTATGTTTATCAAAGTACCCCTTTTGATATTGATTCGATTTAAACACATATTCTTGGGGCACTCCATACTTATATTGATTTTAAGTTATAATAACGCATTAAAGGTATTATAAATGAAATAAATAAAGCATTTTAAGGAATCCCCAACTTGTTAAATTATCAACCACAGCTTGATCACGAACCCATTATCGTTAAGGCGTATAGAACACCGATTGTGCGTGCATTTTCATCATTTTCTCAACTTGATGTGATTGATCTTCTCGTACCTTTATTGCAAAAAATCACTGAAAATATACCGCTAAATAGTATTGATGAAGTGATGATTGGCAATGCGACAAGTTGTAGTGGCAATATTGCTCGTTTAGGGTTATTAAGTGCAGGCTTACCGATTGAAATTGCAGGCACAACTCTTGATAAGCAATGTGGTTCAGGCTTGGAAACCGTTGTGCAAGCCTGTCGCAATATTCAAGCTGGGGCAGGACAATGTTATATTGCGGGGGGCGTAGAAAGTGTCAGCACCGCCCCTTGGCGAATGCAGCGTCCGACATCGCCAAACCAGTTACCCAAAATGATGCCACGAGCGAGATTTTCGCCTGAATTTCTTGGCGATCCTGATATGGGGATTGCAGCAGAAAATGTAGCAAAAAAATGTCAAATTAGCCGAGAAAGACAAGATAAATTTGCGTTGCAAAGCCACCAGAGAGCGATTTCAAGTATAGAACAAGGGCGTTTTAAAGATGAAATTGTGCCAATTCAAACAACTCAAAAAATGGTTGATACGGACGAATGCCCAAGAGCGACAACATCATTAGAAAAATTAGCCTCACTTTCGCCTGCTTTTCTTGAAAATGGAACAGTAACCGCTGGCAATGCTTGTCCGATCAATGATGGTGCTGCGGTAGTGTTAATAATGAGCCGAGCTTTTGCCAAACAATGTGGTTTTAAAACAGGGCTACGCTTTTTAGATTCTGCTACCGCAGGCGTTGATCCAAATTATTTAGGCTTAGGTCCAATTGCCTCAACCCAAAAGTTACTCAAACGACAGCCGAATTTTAGCCTTGACCTTGCCAATTTTATTGAATTTAACGAAGCCTTTGCTTCACAAGTTTTAGCTTGTTTAGATAACTTAAATATTGATGAAAAACGTGTGAATTTAAACGGTGGTGCATTGGCTCTCGGACACCCTTATGGTGCGTCAGGGACAATTTTAACCACTCGTTTATTTAGTCAAATGGTGACTCAAAATCTCTCACAAAAACATAGCTATGGCTTAGCAATGCTGGGGATTGCAGGTGGGCTTGGCACAACTGTTTTGTTTGATAATGCCATCTTATAAACATCAATTTAAAAAGGTAAAAATGAATAATTGCTTACACTTTGAAAAAATAGCACCACAAATCGCACTGGTTACAATGAACAGACCCAAAGTGCATAATGCCTACAATCAACAAATGGTGGAAGCCTTTGAAAAAGTGATTCAACAAACGGAACAAGATCCTGAAATTTTATGCGTGATTTTAACAGGTGCTGGACAATCTTTTTGTGCTGGGGCAGATTTGAAAGAGGCTCAGCTTGATAATGGCAAAAAATTATTGTCCAATCTCAACGGCTACCAACCTTTGCAATATACCCAACGTAAAAAAATCTGGATTAGTGCCGTTGAAGGCTTTGCATTAGGGGGCGGATTTGAATTAGCGTTGCATTGTGATTTTATTATTGCCAGTGAAAATGCCACTTTTGGACTGCCTGAAATCAAACACAATTTATTGCCACTCGGTGGTGGAATTCAGAAATTAAATAATCTGTTACCAAAGTATTTATTAAAAGAAATTATTTTGACAGGGCGTTTACTCAAAACTGCCGAAATGTTGAAATTAAACCTGATTTATCAATCCAGCCCAACAGGACAAGCGGTTGAATTTGCGATAAAATTTGCAAAATCTTTACAAAATATGACCGCTTCCACACTGCTTTCTGCCAATGATCTGATTAACCAACTAGATTATTTAGATGATACACAGTGGAATTTGTTAGCCCAAAATTATTTAGAGAAAAAATCATAATGAACACAACAAAAGTAGCCTTAATTACAGGGGCGACAGGAGGAATTGGCAAAGTAATCGTACAATCCCTTGCCCAACAAGGCTATAATCTTATTCTAACGGCTCGCAACGAACAAAAATTGGCACTATTACGCCAACAAATTATCAAAAATTATGGCGTTGAATGTAATTATGTCGCAAATGATCTTTGCAATGTAGAAACTTTTGAGCAGTTAGATCAACAGATCCGAAATTTTGATCGCCTTGATGTTGTAATAAATTGTGCTGGAATTTTTTTAGATGATCATAATTCAACGAATTTATCGCAATTATTTGCCACGAACGTGATTGCTTGTCAAAAAATATGTGATTTGTGCATTCCTTATATGAAAAAACAGCAAAGTGGCTATATTTTTAATATTGCCTCAATCACAGGCGTGAAAGCCTATAAAAATATCGCTAATTATTGTGCGAGTAAGCACGCGCTTGTGGGTTACAGCCTTTCATTAGCCAAAACATTAAAAGCTGATGGCATTAAAGTGAGTGTGATTTGCCCTGATGTGGTGGAAAGCCCAATGTCGCAAAGCTCAACGCTCACGCCTGAACAAAAAATACAGCCTGATGATATTGCAAAAGCAATTGATTTTTTATTATCACTTTCAGCCTCCGCAAGTATTGAACAATTAACCATAGGAAGATAATTATGATTGAAATAAACAATATTTCACATCATTTTGGCACAAGAGAGGTGCTGAAAAATATCAATTTAACCATTAACGAGAAAAAAGTCGCCATTATTGGAGGCAATGGTTCAGGCAAAAGCACCTTTGCGAGAATGCTCAACGGTTTGCTTATTCCTGAGCAAGGCGAGATTTTGATTGACGGATTAAACACGAAAAAAGAGGGCAAAAAAATCCGAAAAAAAGTAGGGTTTGTGTTTCAAAATCCGGATAATCAAATCGTTTTTCCGACCGTTGAAGAAGATCTTGCTTTTGGAATGAAAAATTTAGGTTTATCCAAAGAAATCATCGCACAACGCATTGATGAAGTGCTGACTCGCCACAATCTGCTTGATTTCAAACAACACGCCACGCACCTGTTAAGTGGTGGGCAAAAACAGCTTGTCGCCATCTCTGGCGTATTGGTTATGCAACCCGATTATATTGTTTTTGATGAACCAACGACTTTGCTCGATCTCAAAAATAAACGTATTATTGCGGAGTTACTGAATACCCTTGAACAACATATTATTGTGATTTCTCACGATTTAGATCTGCTCGATCATTTTGATCGTGTGCTGGTTTTTGATGACGGCAAAATTGTGTGCGATGATATTCCACAAATTGCGATCCCAAAATATAGGGATCTTATGCGATGAATTTATCCCTTTATGTTTACGGCACATCTATTGTCCACAAAACATCATTCCTAGTGAAATTTATTAGCTTGCTGTTTCTCAGCACGCTACTTTTAACTTTTCCAAATTTATGGCTTTCTATCGGTGCATTAGTTGGGGTATTGGGACTATTTAAACTCGCAAACTTCAAAATTACAACCGTATTACAACAAACTAAACCAATTTTTCCCTTTTTGGTGCTTTTATTTGCGTTCCAATGCTTTTTTGCTGATCTCACATTAGCGATAATCAGCACGACTCGTTTATTGGCACTATTGCTTTTTGCCTCTTTATTGACCTTAACCACCAAATCAAGCGTGATTATAGATTCAATTGAAAAACATTTATATTTTTTACGCTACCTTAAAATCAATCCTAAAAAAGTAGGGCTAGCAATTTCACTGACGCTACGTTTTATCCCTGTTTTAGCCATTATTACCCAAGAAGTGAAAGAGGCTCAAAAAGTGCGTGGGCTTGAAAAAAGTATTGTTGCAATTGCCGTTCCTGTTATAATTCGAACGCTCAAAATGGCTGATGATATTTCAGCTGCTATTGAATCCCGAGCCTTTGATTCAGATGATTAACTATAAATAAGGAAATTTTATGTCCACAAAAGATATCGTTTATATTTCACTTTTCACTGCGCTTACCGCAGCACTTGGCTTATTCCCTGCAATTTCTTTGCCTTTTATTAGCGTACCAATCACAACCCAATCAATCGGTTGTATGCTTGCGGGAGCAATTCTCGGCTCAAAACGAGGAGCATTATCAATGTTACTCTTTATTGTGCTTGTGGCTATTGGTTTACCACTTCTTGCGGGCGGACGCGGTGGATTTGGGATTTTACTCGGACCAAGTGGCGGTTTCTTGTTAGGTTGGATTTTAGGTGCTTATCTTATCGGATTACTTTTTGAAAAATTTACTAAAAATCGTACCACTTATGAATTTTTAGCCATTGTTTTAGGGGGGATTATTGTTGTTTATGGACTTGGTATTCCTTGTTTATCCGTAATTGCAAAAATGCCATTTGAAAAAGCCTTTATGGGCAGTTTAGCCTTTATACCGGGCGATTTAATTAAGGTTGTATTGACTTTATATATCGTAAAAATTATCAAAAAAGGTTATCCACATTTGATTTTGACAAAATAAAACCTTCACAATGAATTTATTGTTGCAACAAACTCAATTCTCATCGCCTTTAACGGCACTACAACTTATCGAACAAAAGTTAGGGGCATTAGCCCCTAATCAAGTACGTATAAAAATGGCAATGGCGAATATTAACCCAAGCGATCTGCTTTCCATTCAAGGCGTTGGGCAGTACCAACATTACCATAAACCGCCAAGAGTGCCAGGGTTTGAAGGTGTCGGCTATGTGGTAGAATCCAATAATCACGCCGTTAAAGTGGGCGAAAAAGTCGTTGTTGCACATTCAGGGACTTGGCAAAAATATGTTGATCTTGAACCTAACGATTGCTTTGTTATTCCGCACACTATTCCTGAGCAGTACGCCAGCCAGTTGTATATCAATGCTCTAACCGCTTGGGCAATTGTTCAGCAATTACAAATCAATAAAAATAATGTGGTACTCATCAACGCAGGCAGTTCTGCGATTGGTAAAATTTTCAGCCAATTCGCACAAGCTCTCGGATTTAAACTTATTACTGTTACAAGCCGACCTGAATATTGCCATAAAACGACTCAATATATTATTGATAGCAACAAAAATATTGCTCAACAGATGAAAGCCAAATCAATCCCCAAACCTGATATTATCTTAGATGCGATTGGTGGGAAAGCGGCAGAAGAACTCGCGGATTTACTAAAAGATGATGGACAATTTCTTGTTTATGGCTCACTTGCATTAACGCCATTTTCTCGAGATTTTTATGCCAAAATGAAAAAAAAATCTATCCATTTTCAATATTTTTTCCTGCGTGATTGGGAGAAAAAAGTCGGGAAAGACCAACGAAATATAGAATTTTACGCAATGCTTACTCATTTTATACAGCATAATATTGAGCTAAATAGCGAATATTTAGTGCCAATTACAGATTATCAAACAGCGTTTAGGTTACTTGAAAAACAAGATCTGAAAGGCAAAATTTTATTTACTTTTTAGGCATAATTTTAAGCGGTTATATTTTTCATAAATTTTGCAAATTTTTAAATAAAACCTTACAAAAGTAAGCATTAAAAATATAACATATTGAATAAATTAAAAAATAAAGGAAATGTTAAAAATGACAAATTCAACTACCGAACATTCTAAAAAGCTAAGAGCCAAAACAGCAAAAGAACATAATAAAAAACAATTAGAAGCTGGTATTGTTAAACGTTTGGGGCTTGTTGTTCCGACTGAAACTCTAACGCTATTTGATGAAATAGCCAGTGAATCAGGGTTATCCCGCCCTAAGGCGTTGCAAATGCTTTGTGAGTTTTATCAAAAAAATCACCGCTAAGAAAATGCCTCTTACGTTTTAATTTCTCTGGATTTTTAAATTTATGCTACAATCGCCCCAAATTTCTTATCAATATAATCTATGACTAAACAAACTTTTTTTATTTACGACTACGAAAGTTTTGGGATTAACCCAGCTAGCGACCGCCCTGCTCAATTTGCTGGTATTCGAACCGACAGTGATTTTAATATTATCAGCGAACCTGTTATGTTTTATTGCAAACAAACACCCGATTATTTGCCTTCACCAGAAGCGGTAATGGTAACGGGTATCACACCACAACTTTGCAATAAAGAAGGGATGATTGAGCCTCAATTCAGCGAGCTTATTCATAAAGAATTTAGCCAACCAAACACCTGTGTGATGGGCTATAACAATATTCGCTACGATGATGAAATGACACGCTACACTTTCTTTCGTAATTTTTTTGATCCCTATGAATATAGCTGGAAAAACGGTAATTCTCGCTGGGATTTATTAGATGTGGTACGTGCTTGCTATGCGTTACGTCCAGAAGGAATAAACTGGGCATACGATGAAAATGGCGAGCCAAGTTTTAAATTAGAAAATTTAACCAAAGCTAATGGCATCGAGCACAGCAATGCCCACGATGCTATGGCTGACGTGTATGCCACCATTGAAATGGCAAAATTGATCAAACAAAAACAGCCTAAGTTATTCCAGTTTTTCTTTGAAAATCGAGGTAAAAAAGCCATTGAACAGATGATTGATACGGGCGAAATGACACCGCTCGTTCACGTTTCAGGAATGTTAGGTAATTATCGTGGCAACACCGCTTGGGTTGTCCCTATTGCGTGGCATCCAACCAATCAAAACGCCGTGATTGTGTGTGATTTAGCAGGTAATATTGATGATTTACTCAATGAAGATCCAGCAATTTTACAAGAGCGACTTTATACTAAAAAGACTTTATTGGAAGAACAAGGCTTACATTCTGTTCCATTAAAATTAGTCCATATCAATAAATGCCCAATTATTGCCCCAGCCAAGACATTACTACCTGAAAATGCAGAACGCTTGGGGATTGATCGTACATACTGCTTAGAAAATTTGAAAAAATTAAAGCCACAAAAAAGTGCGTTAAGAGAAAAAGTGACGGCTATTTTTAGTGAAGAGCGTACTTTTGCGGAAGCAACAAATGTGGAACTGACCTTGTATGAATCCTTCTTTTCTAATGCCGATAAAAATAATATGGCAATTTTACGCACCTTAAAGCCTGAAGAATTAGCCAATCACGGCTTAAAATTTAGTGATCCTCGTGTAGAAAAATTATTATTTAATTATCGAGCTAGACACTTCCCTCATACCCTTACTCGTAGCGAACAAATCCGCTGGCAGAAATATTGTGATCAACAAATTGCACAAAAAGTAGAACAATTTAACCTTTCTATCAGTACATTATTCAATGAGTATCACGATGATGAAGAAAAAGTAAATTTGTTAGAAAATCTGACCGCTTATGCCGAACAAATTTCACAAATTCAGCCAGTAAGTTATATAAAAGAAGAAAAAGACAATGATTTAATTTCTAAATTAAATCAAGTTGCCGAACAAAGTGTTGATAAAGCAGCAAAATTAAAAGCGTTGCGAGAATTGATTTAACCTATCAAATAAAGAGCAAACAAAAAAATAAGGCATAGTTAACTTACTATGCCTTGTTTCTTTATCGAGCTACCTAAATGTTGAAAACGATTTGGTCTTCCCTTTAAATAGTAATTCTTGTTGAATATTGGTAAATGATTTCACTTGATTGGTAATTTCTGCTGTATTTTCAGGACAAGCAACCTTGTTCAAATTAAAATCAGAAACATCAAAACAAGTTATTTGATTACCGATCATTTCAATCGCAATCTTATTCTTAACCACGCCTAAAATACCATTATGATAATAGTCTGCGAAGAAATTATCATCTCTTAACAATGACTTACCACTAAACTCGGGGGCAATTTTATGATAATCCCCCAGCACTAAATCTGTTAATGTTGGAGCTATATCTCGCTGCGACATAAATTCATCAATATATTTCGGTTCCAATTTCGGCGAATAAATAGCAAAAGGAATCAAATAATTATGAAAATTGGTGTCATTTGGGACTCTTGCAGTATGATCCGCCAAAATCACAAAAATAGTATTTGGATAAATTTTTTCTACTTTTTGGATAAAATCATAGGTTGCTTCATCAGATAAATGAAAGGTATTTAATCGATCATTAAACACTTCATCATCTGTAAAATGCACCTTTGGATAACTTTCTGGTACAACATCATCATGTGTTGTTGCTCCATTTATACCGATCACAAAAGGTTTCTGCATTTCTGTCACTTTCTCAAAAACGAAATTATATAAATCAGGATCATGTACTCCCCAATGATTTTCTTCATAACGTCGATTTTTGATATCGTGTCTGCCATACGACTGTTCAAACCCTAAATTTTGAGCCAAACTGCCCGCTGCTGTACCCGAATTTGAGCCTTGAAAGAAAGCACTGGAATAGTGCTGTTTTTTAAGTAAATCAACAAAACTCGTATATTCAAATGATTGTAATGAAGTTCTTGCAACACTATTTCCTAATGGATTTTGGAATGATGTTAAGGTTGAAAAAATCCCCTCCACCGTTCTGTGTCCATTTGCCATCATCGCTTTAGGGCGAATAGATTTTTTCAAAATCTCGCTAAATTTAGGTGTCGTGTCATATTCTCCCCCATAATCTTTCAGAAATGCACCACCCCAACTTTCTAAGAAAAAGAATACAACATTTGGTTTTTCTAAATGCGGAATAGCTAATGTTTGACTGGCAGAATAAAGCGATTTCACACTTTGCAACTCGTTATCAACAGAATACTTCGGGCTTATTTTAATATCTCCCTGATTTCTTATATTCTGAAAAACTGCATTATACGCACCATTTAAGCTTATCATTGCTAACTTAGGATCACCAACTCGGTAAGCGTGCCAAGGATCTAAGGGAATATGTTGAAACATCCCCCTTATAAAAAAGACACTAACTGCGATTAAAAAGAACTTGGTAGGAATATAAGATTTAGAAAATGTCACAGCATTTAAATGATAATTAAACAGTTTGAATGCAACAAATCCTAAAACAACCACGCCAACCAAACCAATTACCATCAAATCCAAATATTCTTGCAAGGCTGTGCCAAATAATCCTTTTGATTCCCTTAATGCTTCTTTGATTTCATAAGAAATATGACGACTTGCATCACTAAAATACATAATATCGCCAATCAAAAAACAAAAGAGCGATAAAATGAGAAACAGTGAAAAACCAACTAATAATTTCTTATTAAAATCAGAAAATAACGTTAAAAAAGCGATCATTGCACTGATCGCAAAATCAAATTTATAGCCATAAAAGACGGCATATAATTTTTTAGATGCCTCCAAATCCGTAAAGCCATAAAAAGCAAAAATCAGTTTCGCTAAGAATGAGATAAAAACACAAATAAAAAACACTGTGAAATAATTTTTAAGTAATTTCATTTTTATATTCCCTTATAAAATAATCAATTATTTGTCATATAATCAACAAATTAGAACGTTAATTCTACACTATTTCAACTATGATCTTTACTAAAATTTTAGGTATTAAGGGGATTTAAAACGATGATTAAAAAAATCACAGAATTTTAATTTATCCCGTTATATTCAAGAGCAACATTTTGGTTTTGGGAACGACAAAAAACTATCATTACTTTCTCAATTTCTTACTGGGCAGGTTTTCATCTTACCGAACCCCCACTTTCTGACGATCAAGTTATTTTAGAACAAGACGATGACTACTACCGCTTTCAAGCAAGCGTGTTTAAAAGTGAAATGTTCACTTGGTGGATGACCAAATTTGGGGATGAGATTTGGGACATCGAATATCAAGATTTAGACTAAAATATTATTTTTGAAAATTTTTCAAAAAATATCACCGCTTGTTTAAAAGTTGCAACACTATTTGTCGTTTAATTTGATAATTTTTAAATTTGGCGCTTATACGAGGTTAAAACGTGTTAGTGAAAATAAGTAAATAATTAAAGGAGAAAATATGCAAAATTGTCAAATTACTTATTGTCAGCAAGCCAAAGGAAGAAGTCATAAAAACCGTAACCAAGATGATCTATTTAATAGCAAAGAGGTGTTGCAATACTATCGCAAAGTTGCGACGACTTTTCTTACTGAATATTCACACTTTATGCTAGGTGTTGCTAATGGCGTATACAGTAGTGGAAATTCAGCAAAAGCGAGTCAGTTTTGGTGCGAGCAATTACAACAATGTCAGCAAGACAAAGGAACATTAAATTATCAATGGCTTTGTGAAACACAAGAAACATTTAACACTCAATTAGCCAAAGGTTATTTCGGCACAACCACGACTCTCGCCGCCGTAGAAATTGATTTGAGTACCCAACAAGTTAAATTATTAAATGTCGGTGATAGTCGAATTTATTTGATCAATTCACTAGGCGAATGGCAACAACTTAGCTATGACCATACCTTATTATCTGAATTAACAAATGATCCAACCGCTAATAAAAATGCGTATGCATCTATTTATAGTGGTTTAGCCTCTTATTTAGTTGCAGATTTTCAACCTTTTCAGACCGCTTATTTTTACGAGCAAATAACTGTTCAAAAAGGCGATACGCTTTTATTGTGTACCGATGGCTTAACGGATAATCTTTCTGTTAAACAATGCAGTGAAATTTGGCAAGAATATGCAAATCATCAACAACGTTTAAATGCATTTCATAAACGACTTTTAAACCAAAAGTATTATGATGACTTTTCTATTATTTGTTGTGAATTTTTATAGGAAAGGGGAAAAATGAATAATTTAATCAGTAAAAATAAGTTTTATGCCAGTTTTTATGGTTTAGCGATTGGAGACTCTCTAGGCGTTCCCGTTGAATTTATGACACGAGAAGAATTACGCTTAAATCCCGTTACAGATATGCGAGAAAGTGGCTCACATTTACAGCCCAAAGGAACGTGGAGCGATGATACCAGTATGAGCCTTGCAACTTTATCGGTATTCAGCCAAAAATATTTTTCTTATCATCAAATTTGTGATGAATTTGTAAATTGGTATCAATGTGCAAAGTTTACGCCACACAATGAAACCTTTGATATTGGCGATACAACAAGGCAAGCATTACATCGTTATCTTACGGGAACTTCTCCCTTAGAATGTGGATTGAATGAAGAGTCAAGTAATGGCAATGGTTCACTAATGAGAATGTTGCCTGTGTTACATTTTATTTATCTTGAATATTGGGAAAATGATGATCGTATAACACCTTTTGCAAGGGAGTTTATCTACAATCTTTCTGCTTTAACGCACGCTCACGAGTTTATCTTTGAATAAAAATCAACTAAAAAGCACAGGTTTTGTTATTCATAGTTTAGAGGCAAGCCTTTGGTGTTTATATAATACAAAAAATTATAAAGACGCAGTGCTTACCGCTGTTAATTTAGGGGAAGATACGGATACCATCGGAGCAATTACAGGCTCACTTGCGGGGCTTTATTATGGATTAGAAGGTATTCCAAAAAGATGGTTAGATGATTTACAGAATAAAGCATTAATTGATGAAATTTGCGACCAATTTTATGCAAAATATCAGCCTAAAAAGACCGCTATAATTACTTAACTAATACGAATTTGAGAATTGTGATAAAAAAAGACAGAGCATTTGCTCTGTCCTTATATATTAATCTTATTTCTTCTTAGTCGGACGAGTCCAACCTTGAATATGTCTTTGTGCTACTCGTGTGATCACCAGCTCTTTTTCTGCCACATTTTTAGTGATAGTTGCACCCGCACCAATGGTTGCACCGCTTTCAACTGTAACAGGGGCGACTAATTGACAATCTGAACCGACAAAAACGTCATCACCGATAATGGTTTTGAATTTATTTGCACCGTCATAGTTACAAGTAATTACGCCCGCACCAATATTACAGGTTTCACCGATTTCAGCGTCCCCCACATAGCTTAAATGATTTACCTTTGAGCCTTTACCGACTTTTGAATTTTTGATTTCAACAAAGTTTCCAACGTGCGTTTCAGGTGCAAGATCAGCCCCTGGACGTAAACGAGAGAAAGGACCAACAATCGCTTTTTGACCAACAACCGCATTTTCAATCACTGAGTAAGGTTTGATTTCTACGTTGTCGCCAATTTCACAGTTAGTCAGAACACAGCCTACACCGACTTTGACATTATTTCCAAGTACTACATTGCCTTCAAAAATCACGTTTACATCAATTTCAACATCTTTACCGTGTTGTACTGTGCCACGCACATCAATTCGAGCAGGATCGATCACTCGTACGCCTGCAAGCATTAATTTTTCTGCTTGTTTTTGTTGATAAAAACGCTCTAAGGCAGCTAATTGTAAGCGATTATTCGCCCCTTCTACTTCCATAAATTCGTCTGCTTGCACTGCTTGAACCTTGAAACCATCTTGATTTGCAAAAGCGATCACGTCAGTAATGTAATATTCTTGTTGAGCATTGTTATTATCTAAACGCCCTAGCCACTGTTTAAAGCTCTTGCCACTTGCCACCATTACGCCTGTATTCACTTCTTTAATTGCTAACTGTTCTGGAGTTGCATCTTTTTGCTCAACAATCCCCACTACTGAACCTTGATCACGCAAAATGCGTCCGTAGCCCGTTGGGTTGTCAAGTTCAACGGTTAATAATGCGATACCATTTTGTGGCTTTTGAGCAATCAATTTTTGCAAGGTTTCTTTGGTAATCAAAGGGGCGTCGCCGTAAAGCATGACGATATTTTCATCATCATTGAAAAACGGTGCTGCTTGTTGCATTGCGTGTCCTGTGCCGAGTTGCTCGGTTTGTAGCACCCAATTTACTGGCTCGTCTTTTAACACTTGTTGCATTAACTCGCCACCGTGTCCATAAATTAAATGAATATTGTCCGCCTCTAATGATTTTGCGGTATCAATCACGTGCTTAACCATCGGTTTGCCTGCTACTTTGTGCAATACTTTTGGCAAATCAGAATACATACGAGTTCCTTTACCCGCAGCTAAAATTACAACGCTTAATTTGTTCATTATAAATCCTTATTTTGAAGATTATTTTTTGTATATTGTAAAGAAAGCGACACTTAATCGCAAACTTGAATAAGACGGCTAGTGACTTGCCCAAAGGTTTTCTCTTTGAGAATTTGCCACGTTTTTGGCAACACCAAAGCGGTATGATTTTTTTCCGTTTCGACATAAATTAGCCCATTCGGTGCGATATAGTTATTTTTAATCAGTAAATCCAACACTTGTGGTACAAAACCTTTATTAAAAGGCGGATCGATAAAAATAAGATCATACGGTAATTCGTTATTTTTTTGAGCGAGAAATTGCAAAGTGTCGGTGTTAATAACCGTGCCTTTATCAGTTTTAAGCAAGGTTAAATTACTTTTTAATTGTTGTGACGCTTTTGCAAATTTTTCCAAAAAAGTGACCGCTTGTGCCTGACGAGAAAGTGCCTCTAAACCAAGCGAACCGCTTCCCGCAAAGCAATCTAAACAACGTGCGTTTACCACATCATTCATCAACCAATTAAAGACGGTTTCCTTAACACGATCGGTGGTGGGTCTTAATCCTTCGGCATTTAAAACAGGTAATTTTCTGCCTCGCCATAGCCCCGAAATAATCCTCACCTCGCCCATTTGACGAGATTTGGTTGAATTTTGTGGTTTTTTCATAACAAAAGGTACTCAAAAGAAATATAGAAAGGGCATTTTATCTTAATTAGAAAAGGAACGGAATAAGTTTGATTATGGATATGTTGGGTTGCTATTAGTAAACGCTGTTTGCGTCTATGCTACCACTATCTAAATTATAAAAAACGGGAGGATATTCCATTCGCTACGCTTATTCAATCCTCCCCTACCTTAGAAAATAACGAACTAATCTTCTCTCCCTAAAATCTGATTCACTTCGCTTTTATAAAGCACGGCTTTTGCACCAAATATTGCTTGAACACCACCGCCAACTTCAAGTACATCAATCGCACCGAGAGACTTTAACGTCGCTTTATTCACCGCTTTGACATCTTTTACAGAAACACGTAAACGTGTAATACAAGCGTCAACATTCTCAATGTTTTCTGCTTTACCTAAGGCTTCAATAATTTTGTGAGCATTTTCGGTTAATGATGTCGCTTTTTGTTCGATAATTTCTTCTTGTTCCTCGCTACGTCCCGGTGTCATCACATTGAACTTGCGAATTAAGAACAAGAATGAGAAATAGTAAAGGGCTGCCCAAGGTAACCCCACCATTACGACAGTAATCCAGTTCGTTTTTGCATTGCCTTGTAATATACCAAATAGGAAGAAATCAATAAATCCACCAGAGAAGGTGTTACCAATGGAGATATTTAAGAAATCCGCAATATAGAATGAAACACCGTCTAAAAAAGCGTGGAATACATATAACCAAGGTGCTACAAATAAGAACATAAACTCAATCGGTTCAGTAATACCGGTGATAAAAGAGGTTAAAGCCGCACCTAAAAATAATCCACCAATTAAACCACGTTTTTGTTTAGGAATAGCGTGATACATCGCCAAACAAGCAGCAGGTAAACCAAACATCATTGTATCAAAACGTCCTGCGAAGAAACGGGTTCCTTCGGTAAATAAGCCTTGATGATTTGGATCGGCTAATTGAGCAAAAAAGATTTTTTGAGCCCCAATGATTGTTTCACCATTTACAATTTCAGTGCCACCTAATTCGGTGTACCAAAATAATGGATAAATCATATGATGTAGCCCAACTGCACCACTCAAACGCATTAAGAAACCATAGAAAAATGTGCCAATTTCTCCCATTGCCGCAATGCTTTTTCCCGCTTCAAGTAACCAATTTTGGAAAGTTGGCCAAATCAGGAAGAATAATGCCCCAATAAAAATAGCAACAAAAGCGGTTACGATCGGAACAAAACGAGAACCACCAAAAAAACCGAGAATTTGTGGTAACTGAATATTATGATACTTATTGTGTAATTTTACCGTAATCAACCCCATTACCAATGCACCAATCACACCAGTATCAATGCCTTTTACTTCTGGTGAGAAAATAGAAATTAAGGTTGAAATAGTGCCTGTCATAATCAAATAGCCAACGACCGTTGCAAGTGCAGCCACACCTTTATCACGTTTTGCTAAACCAATCCCCAAACCAATACAAAGTAATAATGCCAAATTAGAAAAGACCACACCGCCAGCACTCGACATTACTTTAAAAATACTTTGCAATGCTGGATTATTTAAGATTGGATATGCTTGCACCGTTGCCTGATTTGATAATGCCCCACCAATTCCTAATAAAAGACCAGCAGCAGGCAAAATAGCGATTGGCAACATAAATGCTTTACCAATTTGTTGAAGTTTTTTAAACATAAATAACTCTCCCCTCATCAAATAATAATGACATAATTTACTCTTATCTATCAAAATAATATATCGCCAAAATGAGAGATTGTGATCAAAATCACATATTATTATGGCTAAATGCTACACCTCTCATTATGCGTTTATTCCACCTATTTCAGTACAGTTATCAGAAATTTATCTTTTTTCATAACAAAAGGGGGCTAAAATAAAGTAGAATATAAAAGTATATTTTATCAATTATAAAGAGAGCGAAAATATGGCGAAGAAAAAAGGCTTTTGGTCATCACTATTTGGTGGTAAAAAACAAGAAACGGAACAAGTTATAATCGAACAACAAGACGTTGAGCAACAAGATGAAGTTGTTGAACAAGCGGTCATTTCTGATCAAGAATTTGCAAAAAATGAAGAAAATATTACCGCTACCCCTGTTATAGAAGATGTCGAAGAACAAGAAGAAATAGCTGAAATAGTCAATATTGAAACAGAAACAGAAACAGAAACAGAAACAGAAACAGAAACAGAAACAGAAACAGAAACAGAAACAGAAACAGAAACAGAAACAGAAACAGAAACAGAAACAGAAACAGAAAATAATATTGATATTGAACCTGAAACGCAAATAGAAGATAGCTATCAAGAAAAACCCACTCAAGATGGATTTTTTCAGCGTTTAATCAAAGGTTTAGTAAAAACTAAACAAAGCATAGGCTCTGGTTTTTTAAGCTTTTTTCAAGGCAAAAAAATTGATGATGAGTTATTTGAAGAATTAGAAGAAAAATTGCTGATCGCCGATTTAGGTATGCCGACCACCACAAAAATCATCAATAATTTGACTCAACACGCCTCGAAAAAAGAGTTAAAAGACGCAGAATTGCTTTATCAACAATTAAAAGTCGAACTGGCTGATGTGATAAAACCAGTGGCTCAACCGCTAGTGATCGATGAAACCAAAAAACCTTATGTGATTTTAATGGTGGGCGTAAATGGGGTTGGAAAAACCACCACTATCGGAAAATTAGCACGCAAATTTAAAGATGAAGGGAAATCGGTTATGCTTGCTGCTGGCGATACCTTCCGAGCGGCTGCCGTAGAACAATTACAAGTTTGGGGCGAGCGTAATCAAATTCCTGTTGTGGCACAATCAACGGGCTCAGATTCTGCCTCTGTTATTTATGACGCAATGCAATCAGCCAGTGCAAAAGGCATTGATGTATTATTAGCCGATACGGCAGGACGTTTACAGAACAAAGATAACCTAATGGACGAATTGAAGAAAATTGTTCGAGTTATGCGAAAATATGATGAAACTGCTCCACACGAAATTATGTTAACCCTTGATGCATCAACTGGTCAAAATGCAATCAGCCAGGCGAAACTTTTTAATGAAGCTGTTGGTCTAACAGGGGTCTCTCTTACAAAATTAGATGGTACAGCAAAAGGTGGGGTTATTTTCTCCATTGCTGATCAATTTAAGCTTCCAATACGCTTTATTGGAGTAGGAGAGAAAATAGAAGATCTGCGTCAATTTGATGCGGATGAGTTTATTGAAGCATTGTTTAGTAATGAAGTATAGATTTGCATCATAAGATGCGTTCTTTACTATTTTAAAATTCTATGTAACAATAAACCCTCGTTCTGAATTAGAACGAATTATTTTGAGATAAACAATTTAGGAGTCATTCTCTATGAAAAAAATGCTATTAAGTGCATTAGTATTAGGTTCAGCAGTTACTTTAACTGCTTGTGATAAAGTTGAAGAAGTAAAAGCTCAAGCAACTGAAACCGCAGCACAAGTTAAAGATACAGTTACTGAAAAAACAGCTGAAGCTACAAATGCAATTAGCGAAACTGTTACAGATTCAACAAAAAGTGTTTCTGAAAAAGTTGAAGATGTAAAAAACACTGTTGTTGAAAAAGCTGTTGAAGCTAAAGATGCAGCGGTAGAAAAAGCTGTTGAAGCAAAAGATGCTGCTGTAGCAACTGTAATGGGTGCTAAAGATGCAGCAATGGATAAAGTTGTTGAAGCTAAAGACGCTGCAATGGATAAAGCTGTTGAAGCAAAAGATGCAGCAGTAGAAAAAGCTGTTGAAGCTAAAGACGCTGCAATGGATAAAGTTGCTGATGTTAAAGACGCAGCAGTAGAAAAAGCTGTTGAAGCTAAAGATGCAGCAATGGACAAAGTTGCTGACGTTAAAGACGCTGCAATGGATAAAGCAACAGACGCTCAAGATGCTGTTAAAAAAGCAACTGAAATGAAAGATGCTGTTGAAACTGGTATCAAAGCAATTGATGCTACTAAATAATTAGTTATTTTTAAATTAAAATAAATAATTTTAGAACCCACATTACTAGTAAAACTAGAATGTGGGTTTCTTTTATCTAATCAAATACATCTCAAAACACAAATTACGTGTTAATTTTTATTAAATAAAAATAGTAAATTATATAGATTGAGCGAATCAAGCACATTTGTATTAAGATTATACAGTTTATTTTTAATGATTGAAATTCAGTCCATTACGAGTATAATAGCGAAGTTTTATTATTTTTATAAAGTCAATCAAAGAGGAATAAATGGCTAAAGAAGATTGCATTGAAATGCAAGGGACAATTTTAGAGACCTTACCAAATACGATGTTTCGTGTTGAATTAGAAAATGGACACGTTGTGACAGCTCATATTTCTGGAAAAATGCGTAAAAACTATATTCGTATTTTAACTGGGGATAAAGTGACTGTTGAAATGACACCTTACGATTTACAAAAAGGTCGTATCATTTTCCGTGCAAGATAATTTATTCTAAAATTAAAAGACGGAAGCTCAGGCTTCCGTTTTTTGTCTTTTATTTATAATAATGGAATTTCATCAAATGGATACACTAAAATTTCATCAGCTTGTTGAACAAACGTGGCATACCATCGAGGAGCAACTTGAAGAGCAAGATTGTGATGTCGATTGTGAAATGCACGGTGCCGTAATGACGCTTCATTTTTCTGATGATTCACAAATTGTGATCAATAAACAAGAAGCAATGCTTGAATTATGGCTTGCGAGCAAACTAGGTGGTTTTCATTTTAAATATCAAAATGATGACTGGTTTGATCGTGATGGTCGCTCATTTTGGGAGCATCTAGAACAAGCCGTTGCAAAACACGGTGAAACGGTTTCTTTCCAATAATGGCAAATCCCTCCATCAGTCAAGCTAAAAGCATTTTACACAATGTTTTTGGCTATCAATCATTTAGAACAGGACAGCAAGAAGTTATTGAAGCTGTGCTGTCTAATAAAGATTGTCTCGTTATCATTACGACTGGTGGTGGAAAATCCCTTTGTTATCAAGTTCCTGCATTGTGTTTAGAGGGAATAACCTTAGTTATTTCACCGCTTATTTCATTGATGAAAGATCAGGTTGATCAACTCCTCACGGATGGAATAGAAGCCGCTTATCTAAACTCAACCCAAACCCTTGAAGAGCAACAGGAAGTCGAACAAAAAGCAATGTCAGGGCAGTTAAAACTGCTCTATCTCTCGCCTGAAAAAGTGATGACAAATAATTTTTATCACTTTATTTCTCATTGTAAAATCAATTTAATTGCGGTTGATGAAGCTCACTGTATTTCACAATGGGGACACGATTTTAGACCTGAATATACCTCGCTTGGTGGTTTGAGAAAAACCTTTCCAAATATACCGCTTATGGCGCTTACGGCAACAGCTGATCCAGCGACGCGTGCCGATATCATTCGTAATTTACAACTCAATAATCCACACACTTATTTAGGGAGTTTTGATCGCCCGAATATCCGCTATACCATTCAAGAAAAATTTAAGCCGATTAACCAGCTCGTTAAATTTGTAGAAAAGCAACAAGGAAAAAGTGGCATTATTTATTGTGGTAGTCGTAAAAAAGTGGAAAGTTTGACAGAAAAACTGACTTCACGTGGTATCAAAGTAATGGGCTATCACGCAGGAATGTCTGTTGCGGAACGTGCTACAGTGCAAAATGCCTTTCAGCGAGATGACATTCAGGTCGTGGTGGCAACGGTTGCTTTTGGAATGGGAATCAACAAATCTAACGTACGTTTTGTGGTGCATTTTGATATGCCTCGTAGTATTGAATCCTACTACCAAGAAACAGGACGTGCTGGGCGTGATGACTTACCTGCTGAAGCGATGTTATTTTATGATCCTGCTGATTACGGCTGGCTACAAAAAGTATTACTTGAAAAGCCTGAAAATGAGCAACGTAAGATTGAGCAACATAAGCTCAATACGATTAAAGATTTTGCGGAATCTCAAACCTGTCGTCGTTTAGTTCTACTTAATTATTTTGGCGAATTGCGTCAAGAGCCTTGTAAAAATTGTGATATTTGTCTTGATCCACCGAAAAAATATGATGGATTGGTTGATGCACAAAAAGTAATGTCAGCGATTTATCGCACAGGGCAAATTTTTGGTTTACACCATATTGTCGGCGTATTGCGTGGTTTGAATAATCAAAAAATTAAAGATCATAATCACGATCAACTTTCTGTTTTTGGCATTGGTAAAGATAAAAATCAAGAATATTGGATCAGCGTTATCCGTCAGTTGATCCATTTAGGGCTGATCAACCAAAATATAATGCAACATTCTAGCTTACAGCTGACAGAAAATGCACGTCCTTTCTTGCGTGGAGAAATGCCTCTTTCTCTTGCAATGCCTCGTCTAGGCGTGTCTGCTAGTACAACACTATTAACCAAAACGAACAATCGTAATTACGACAAAGACCTTTTTGCTCGCTTACGTTTTCTACGTAAACAGATTGCAGATAAAGAGAATATTCCACCCTATATCGTCTTTAATGACGCCACATTACAAGAAATGGCTGAATTTGTGCCTCAAACCCGCAATGAAATGTTAGAGATTAACGGTGTCGGTGAACGCAAATTAGAACGTTTTGGCAATGCGTTTATTCAGCTCATCAAAGATCATTTAGCACATCAAGGTTGATCCTGCTTACATAACGCTAACGTTGCTTTAATCAATTTCAACGCTATCGTGCCTTCTGGCGGAAGTTGAGGTAATGTACCGCTGCTATCAAACCAATTTGCATCAAAAATTTCTTCTTCCTGAAGAGTTATTTCACCACTTTCATAATCGGCTAAAAAACCTAACATTAGTGAATCAGGAAATGCCCAAGGCTGGCTACCAAAATAACGGATATTTTTAATTTTAATTCCCGATTCTTCAAAAACTTCACGTTCAACCGCTTGCTCTAAGCTTTCCCCTGTTTCCACAAAACCCGCTAAATTGGTGTAAATTGTTCCTTTGTGACGTAAATGATTAGCTAATAAAATTTGATTATCACGTCTGATTGCCACAATAATTGAGGGGCTAATTTTAGGATAAACACGACTACCACAACTTTCACAATGCAATGCCATCTCATCATTTGCTTTACTGAAATAAGACCCGCAACTGCCACAAAAACGATTTTTTGTAAAAAAGTGATTTAAACTGACCGCTTTATTTAATAAATAAAAATGTGCTTCTGGCTGAAAAAGTTGTGAGCGAAGATTAACAAAACCTTCATTTAATTCACTTTCTTGAGTTGGGATCAACCATACAGAAAAGCCTTTATATTGAGCAATTTCAATACCTTTTCGAGTAGCTAAACCGCATTCTTGTGCTGTGCCAAAAGGAATGTTGTTATTCGGTAAATAAAGCTGTGATTGATAAACTTGTAACCAATAACATTGTTGGTTTTGGGGAAGGGATTTCATTATTTATCCTTAAAAAAGTCATAAGCGGTCAAATTTTAATACGTTTTTACAAAATCGTAAATTGCTTTTAAAATTTGACCGCTTATGCTGATTTAAAAAGATAGCTTACTTTTAGATATATTCAACACCAACGATGTCAAACTCAACTGTGCCACCCGGTGTTTTAATGGTTACGCTGTCATCTAATTCTTTTCCGATTAAACCACGTGCGATTGGTGAATTCACTGAAATTAAGCCTTGCTTAATATCTGCTTCATCATCGCCAACAATGCGGTAGCTTACTTCTTCATCAGTTTCTACATTCACTAATTCAACAGTCGCACCAAAAATAATTTTTCCATTGTTAGGCATTGCCGTAACATCAATAATTTGAGCAGCACCTAATTTTCCTTCAATTTCTTGAATACGTCCTTCACAAAAACCTTGTTGTTCACGGGCTGCGTGGTATTCTGCATTTTCTTTTAAATCACCATGTTCACGTGCTTCTGCAATTGCTTTAATAATTTCAGGACGACGCACATTTTTCAATTGTTCTAATTCTTTTCTTAATAATTCTGCACCACGTACAGTCATTGGGATCTGTTGCATTATAAATTTCCTATATGAAAAATTGAGAAAAATCCTCTCAATATAAATCTGTTATAAAATAATAGGGCGTTATTATTCATCTTCTGAACAAAAATATCAACTCTCAGATCAAATAGCTTGTGAAAATTTATACAATTTTAAACCTTATGCTAGCAAGATAGGACAACTACTCTTATAATGCGTGCTAACTATATATTTTAATGAGATTTTATTATGACAACTTATACCCTTGCACAAACACAATCAGGCAACGCAATTTCACTCCTTTCTAAAATGGCAAATCGTCACGGACTCATTGCAGGAGCAACAGGAACTGGAAAAACCGTTACATTACGCACCCTTGCAGAGAATTTTAGTAACGATGGCATTCCTGTTTTTTTAGTGGATGTAAAAGGGGATATTTCAGGTTTAAGTCAAGCTGGAACAATGCAAGGCAAAGTAGCTGAGCGAGTAAACCAATTTAATTTAAGCAGTGAAAGCTATTTTTCATCATTCCCCGTCTCTTTCTGGGACGTTTTTGGCGAAACAGGTATTCCATTACGCACCACTATTTCAGAACTTGGACCTGTTTTATTAAGCCGTTTATTAAATTTGAATGACACCCAAGAAGGTCTATTAAATTTAGTATTTCGTGTCGCTGATGACAAAGGCTTGTTGTTAATCGATCTCAAAGATTTACGTGCAATGTTGCAATATGTTGGCGAAAATGCAAAAACATTTAGAATGGAATATGGCAATGTGTCAGTTGCAAGTATCGGAGCAATTCAACGTGCATTACTTTCTCTTGAAAATGAAGGTGGTGATAAATTATTTGGCGAACCTTCATTAAATTTAGATGATTGGTTACAAACCCGTGACGACAAAGGGGTTATCAATATTCTTAATTCAGAAAAATTGATTAACTCACCAACGCTTTATAGTGCTTTTTTATTATGGCTAATGTCTGAGCTCTTTGAAAACCTACCTGAAATTGGCGATCCTGAAAAACCAAAATTTGTGATGTTTTTTGATGAAGCACATCTTATTTTTGACGATGCTCCGAAAGCATTGGTGGATAAAGTAGAACAAGTAGTACGCCTAATTCGTTCTAAGGGCGTAGGCATTTATTTTGTTACTCAAAATCCATTAGATTTACCCGATAGCATTTTAGGACAATTAGGCAACCGCATTCAACACGCTCTAAGAGCTTTCACACCTCGTGATCAAAAAGCAGTAAAAGCAGCGGCTGAAACTTTTCGCTCAAATCCCAATATTGATGTTGCAAGTGCAATTACGGAGCTTGGAATTGGCGATGCCTTAATTTCTGTCTTAGATGAAAAAGGAATGCCAACCCCAGTAGAAATTGCCTCTATTTATCCGCCAAAAAGCCAACTATCCCCTCTTTCTCACAATGAAAGACATCAATATGTGAAGCAAGATGATCTTTTTGATTATTACAATAATTATGTTGATGAGCATTCTGCTTATGAGGAATTAAAGCAACAAGCAGATGTCGAACAACAACAAATTAAAGAAGAACAAGAAGAGAGCGAAGGCTTGCTTGGTGGCATTATTGCCTCTATTTTTGGTAAGAAAAAACGCCGTGAGCAAAATGCAACAGAGCAAATGGTTAGTGGAATTACCAAAGCTGTTGGACGTAATATTCGTAATCGAATTGCCAGAGAAATTGTGCGTGGCGTACTAGGTGCAATGAAAAAATAGCATTTGATACTCTCTAAGGATAAACATTATTTTATGAATACAACTCTTTTTATTGCACTTCGCTACTGGCGCTCTAAAAGTGCAGATCGTTTTGGTCGAATGGTCACTAATCTCGCAAGTTTTGGGATTATTCTCGGTGTGATGGCACTAATAATCGTGCTGTCAGTAATGAATGGTCTAGAAAGTATGCAAAAACGTAATTTACTTTCCAGTCTTCCTCATGCTGTTTTATCTTTAAAAGAAGGAAAACTCACAAAGGATCAAGCGGTCAAATTTCCTGTATTTATTGCAAAAAGTGTTCCAATCAATCAAACAAATGTAGTTATCCAGAGTAAGAATAGTATCAATGCTGGCCAACTTATTGGGGTTGAAAATAGCAACGATGATCCTCGTTTAACTGAATTGAATATTCAGCAACAACTTCCTAAATCAAGATTTAATGTCATTATGAGCTACTCCCTTGCGAATCAATTAAAAGTGAATAAAGGGGATAAAATTCGCTTAATGATCACAGAAAATAGCCGTTATACGCCTTTTGGACGTGTACCTGTACAACGCCTCTTTACAATTTCAGATCTTTATTTTAGTCAAACTAATGATTCAAATACGTTATTTGCTAATTTAAGTGATGTTGGACGCTTGCTGCATATTTATCCAAATCAAACACAGGGATTACGATTGTTTTTAGATGATCCTTTTAAAGTATCTCAATTAACAGATTATTTTGATCAAAACAAATGGCATATTTCAGATTGGCGAGAACAGAAAGGCGAATTTTTTCAAGCAGTTAAAATGGAAAAAAATATGATGGGATTACTCGTTAGCCTAATTATCATTGTTGCTATTTCTAATATTATCACCTCGCTAAGCTTAATGGTCGTTGATAAACAAGGCGAAGTTGCAATTTTACAAACACAGGGATTAACGAAAAATCAAGTAATGCAAATCTTTATGTTTCAAGGCTCAATTGTTGGAATTATTGGTGCGATTTTAGGTGGTGGACTTGGAATTTTGGCAACTGTCTATCTAAGTGATCTCATTCATTTAATTAGTCCAATGGGAATAGTATTACCAACGGAAATAGCTATTCCCCAAGTGATTAGTATTATTGTAATTTCTATTTTATTATCACTACTCTGCACGCTTTATCCCGCTTATCAAGCAGCAAAAATAGAGCCTGCAACAGCATTAAGATATGAATAAAACATTATCGTCTGACATTGCCGTCGAGCTGCTCCACTAAAATCAAAATCGCAGCATCCCCCCCCCATTCTCTTGGTGCTTGGTGTAATGCGAGAATTTTAGGGTGCTGCACAAGCCAACGTGGAATCTGAGTTTTTAGGGCGTAAGTGCCGTAACCCGTCATAATACTCGCACAAAATACGCCTTCTTTTTCACAGGCTAGAATTAAACTCGCTAATTCCATTTTTGCTTGCTTTCTGGTTAAGCCGTGTAAATCTAAAAAAAGCTCTGGAGAAAAATCGCCACGTCTTAATTGTTTGAGCAAATAAGGATCGACATCTTCACGACGATATTTCACTTTATCATTTTCTTCACTTAATAAAGGCTCATATTCATCGGAAAAATAAAATTGCGTGTCAGCTTTTTCTTTTTGTTCTCTTACTTCAACCGCCTTTTGAGAAGGTTGCTTTTTCATTACAACTGTATCTTGTTTTAATTTTTTTGCCCCTTTCACAGCCTCTTGAAAAAGGGATAATTCGTCATTATTTAGCATTTTATGTCCTTTCAATTCAATTTGGGCATTCTAACATAAAGCGAAATGTGGTATAAACAGCTTAATTTTTTAATTTAGGAAAAAACTATGTCAGAATATCAATATAATCTTGAACTTTTAGATGAAATCCAACAATCTAATATCGCAAATGAACTTCACTCAACCTTAGATTTTATGCGTTGGGCGTATAGCTATTTTAATGCGTCGGATCTTTATTATGGTCACGGTTACGATAATGCGTGGGACGAAGCTCAGCAACTCATTCTTGCCGCCCTGCACTTACCAACCGACGTGCCTGAAAAATTATTTGAAGCACGTTTAACCTTGATTGAAAAATCTCGTATTATTGATATCGTAAAACAGCGTCTAGGTTTCCGTAAACCTATTGCTTATTTAACGCACAGTGCGTGGTTTGCTAGTTTAGAGTTTTATGTTGATGAACGCGTGATCATTCCACGTTCCCCAATCGCTGAACTTGTACAAAATCGGTTTGCAGGTATCTTACACGCTGAACCGCACCGCATTTTAGATATGTGTACCGGAAGTGGCTGTATTGCGATTGCTTGTGCAGAATATTTCCCAAATGCTGAAATTGATGCGGTTGATTTATCGACCGACGCATTAAACGTGGCAGAGATGAACATTCAACATCATCAAATGAGCGAGCGTGTCATTCCAATGCAATCGGATTTATTCAATGAATTGCCACAAGAGCAATATGATCTGATCGTGAGTAATCCACCTTACGTGGATCAAGAAGATCTAAATGATATGCCAGAAGAATACTGCCACGAGCCAGATATGGCGTTAGGTTCAGGTTTTGACGGTTTAGATATCGTTAAACGTATTTTACGTCAAGCCCCTGATTACTTAGCCGATCACGGTTCACTTATTTGTGAAGTGGGTAACTCAATGGTGCATTTAACAGAACAATTCCCTAACGTACCATTTAATTGGATCGAACTTAAAAACGGTGGCTTAGGCGTATTTAGTTTAAGCAAAGAGCAATTATTGGCACACCGTGATGAATTTATCCAAGCAGAATAATATGCAAAATAAAACGATTTTAATCACAGGCTGTTCGTCTGGTATCGGCTATGAAACCGCCAAACTTCTGAAACAACAAGGTTGGCGAGTGCTTGCAAGCTGTCGCAAACAAGACGATGTGCTTCGTTTACAACAAGAAGGCTTTGAGTGTTTATTGCTTGATGTGAATGATTCAACACAAATCAAGCAGGCCTTTGAAGAAATTAAACAAAAAGGCGGACTAGACGCCGTATTTTGTAATGCGGGTTACGGCTTGCCAAGTATGGTCGAAGATGTTTCTCGCAAGGATTTACAAGGCATTTTTGAAACCAACGTATTCGGTGTTTGGGAAGTGATGAATTATGCGTTAAAAATTTTCCGTCAGCAAAATCACGGTAAAATCATTGTTACAAGCAGTATTTTAGGCTTTGCGGCAATGCCATTTCGTGGGGCGTATAACAGCACTAAATTCGCCGTTGAAGCAATGGCGGATACCTTACGCTTAGAGCTAGCAGGGTCGAATATTTCGGTTAGCCTCATCGAACCGGGTCCTATTCAAAGCAACTTTCGTTCTAACAGTGCCAAAGAGTTTGAAAAAATGGATATAAGCGGTTCAATTCATCAGCAAACTTACCAAAAAAATCTGACGTATTTTAATACCAAAGAAAATAAAAATCCGTTTGCATTGCCACCAAGTGCATGTGCCGAAGTCTGTTTGAAAATTTTAAATGCGAAGAAACCCAAAGCACGTTATATGGTAACGCTTCCAACCAAGCTATTTTGGGGACTAAAACGCATTTTACCGACTTTTATTTTTGATATGATTTGCAGAAAATCAGCAGGATAAATCACGTAAGAAAATTGTAATTTTTTATCTATTTATTTTTAAAAATTGATAGCAATTATCACATTGTAGGGGAGGATTGAATGAGCAAAGCGAATGGAATATCCTCCCGCTAAATTTTGATTAACGCACGGGCGGATATACGCAAACAAGTTTGCTAATCACCCCCCACCTTAATAGATGTAACTTATTGATTTATATAAACTTTAAATGTTATCTCACCCTAAGAAATCAAACCAACTTTTAACTCAATTCATACCACAATTTATTTAACAACGAGATAGCAGGATCATACTCTGCTATCTTTTTTTCAAACGCTCTTTGATCAAATTGAGTCAGGCGGAAATAGTGGCTTAGAAAAAATCTTTTCTGCTCATCCGTTAAATCATTATGCTTGAAAAATAACGCTATTTCTAAAGCAGGATCGGAGATTGCCGCATATTCCCAGTCAATTAAAAACACCCGATCTTCATTTTGGATAACATTGCCTAAATGTAAATCGTGATGGCAAATACACTGTGTAAAAGGCTGAATCGGTTTTAATAAGGATAATTCTACGGCAAACTGATTGCTGTCACTCAACTGCTGATTTAAAAAATAGCAACGTTCGATAATATCCAACTTCGGATCAATTTTTGCAAATTCTGAGATAAAAATGACCGCTTCTTGAACATCAAACAGATGTAATTTTGCGATCATTTCTGCTAATTTTTTCAATAAAATAGCATTATAGCGTTGTGGTGGCGAGCCTTGAATATAGCTTAAAATCAGATAATCTTCATTGTGAAAAACCACTTTGGGCATAAAATGAAGCGGTGATATTTTTATTAAAATTTGCAATTCAAGTTGATAATTTATGCCTAAACGCTTGGCTCGTTCACTTTGTTGATGAACGACGTAACGCTCGCCATTTTCAAGTTCAATAATGGAAGAACAAGCTGTCTGATTTGCAAAATCAGTTACAAATTTGACCGCTTGCCCAAAATAATGTTCAAGTTTTTGAATCAACATCACTGACTAACTGCTTTTTGCCATTCAAACTGCCATTTTCTGAGGGTATTTTTATCTGGGGATTGCATCTCTAATACCTTATATTTTGGTAAATTATTTAACGCAGGATCAATATTTTCAGCGATTACTGGCTTCATAATATTATGCGTCGCAATAATTTTTTGTGGCTCTTTTTTATGTAAAAAAGCTAAAAATTGACGGGCTAATTCTTTATGCTTACTTGATTTTAAAATAGCCGCCACTTCAATTTGCGAAAGGTGTCCCTCTGCAAAACTAACAGCTTTATAATCATCATTTTTTTCATACCATTGATGATAAAGAGGTGACGTGCTATAACTCAACACCATATCAGACTCACCTTTCAAAAACGCTCCATAGGTTTCTGACCAACCTTTGCCAATGGTTACGGTATGCTTTGCTAGGCTTTGCCACGCTGAAACTGCTTTATCTTTATAAACCTTGTTGATCCACATCAACAAACCTTGACCCACCGTACTGGTTCTTGGATCTTGATAAATAATTTTTAGGTCTTCACGTTCAACTAATTCTTGCAAACTTTTTGGCGGCTTTTGTAATTTTTTACTATTATAAATAAACGCAAATTCACCGAAATCATAGGGATAAAAAGTGTTATCTTGCCATTGATAAGGTAAATTTAACTCCACTAAATCTAATTGATAAGGTGTAAATAAATTAGATTGTTTTGCCTCTGGCAAAGTGAAATTATCCAAGCCTAAAACAATATCCGCCTTTGTTTTTTTACCCTCCAATCGCACACGATTAAACATTGTAATAGCGTCTTGAAACGGCATAAATTTCAAATTACAACCACACTCTTTTTCAAAAAGTGGTTTTAGTAAAGGTGCTGGCCCCCATTCGGCGGTGAATGAATCATAAGTATAGACCGTTAACGTCGGCACTTCTGCTGATGCGATTGTTGAAAATGCAAGTGTTGAAAAAATAAATAATGGACGAATTTTCATATGATTTCCTTCTAAAAAATAAAAATAGAAGGATTTAAAACAGAATTTTTAAATTGAACTGCCTCAAATCCCTACGCTGATATTACTCAGATCAGGTTCTATGGGTATTTCTCAGCTTTTGCAAAAAGGTAAAAAAATATCACCGCTTGCACGCACCCCAATGAGAACGTTGCGATTATAAAAAAAATAAAAACTGAATACAATAAGAATCACGAAAGCAACTATTTGATTCTAAATTGATCCCAACAATCATATTTTAAGCAACTACAATTAAATTCACCCAATGCTCTTCTCAATACGCTAAATTGCCTGTATAATCCCCCCGCAAACGTTTCTACTACTTTTATTTAAGGAATTTTTGCAATGCTAAGAATCAAACAAGAAGCATTAACTTTTGACGATGTATTACTCGTCCCTGCTCATTCAACTGTATTACCAAATACAGCTAACCTCTCAACCCAACTTACCAAAGATATTCGTTTAAATATCCCAATGCTTTCAGCTGCAATGGATACCGTAACCGAAGCAAAATTAGCAATTTCTCTTGCACAAGAAGGCGGCATTGGATTTATTCATAAAAATATGTCTATCGAACGCCAAGCTCAACGAGTACGAATTGTGAAAAAATTTGAAAGCGGTATTGTGAAAGATCCAACAACCGTTTCACCTGATATTACCCTTGCAGAACTTGCTGAAATCGTGAAAAGAAATAAATTTGCGAGTTTTCCTGTGGTTGATAGCAATAATGATCTTGTTGGTATCATTACTGGGCGAGATACACGTTTTGTGTCAGATTTAACCAAAAAAGTGTCAGAAATGATGACACCAAAAGAAAAGCTAATTACCATTAAAGAAAACGCTGAACGCTCTGAAATTTTAAAACTAATGCACGACAACCGTATTGAAAAAGTGCTTGTGGTTGATGATAATTTCAAATTAAAAGGAATGATCACCGTTAAAGATTTCCAAAAAGCCGAACAAAAACCAAATGCGTGTAAAGATGAATTTGGACGTTTACGTGTCGGCGCTGCGGTTGGAGCTGGTGAAGGCAATGAAGAACGCATTCAAGCATTAGTTGACGCAGGCGTAGATATTCTTCTTATCGACAGTAGTCACGGTCACTCAGAAGGCGTATTACAGCGTGTGCGTGAAACCCGTGCAAAATACCCTGATTTACCAATCGTTGCAGGTAACGTTGCCACAGCAAGCGGTGCGATTGCCTTAGCAGATGCGGGTGCAAGTGCGGTGAAAGTAGGAATTGGTCCAGGTTCAATTTGTACCACTCGTATCGTAACAGGTGTAGGCGTGCCACAAATTACCGCGATTTCAGAAGCCGCAGAAGCATTAAAAGATCGTGGAATCCCTGTGATTGCCGACGGTGGTATCCGTTTCTCAGGCGATATCGCAAAAGCGATCGCAGCAGGTGCATCTTGCGTAATGGTAGGTTCAATGTTTGCGGGAACAGAAGAAGCACCAGGTGAGATCGAATTATATCAAGGACGCTCATTCAAATCTTATCGTGGAATGGGATCGCTTGGTGCAATGTCAAAAGGCTCATCGGATCGCTACTTCCAATCAGATAATGCTGCCGATAAATTAGTACCAGAAGGTATCGAAGGACGCATTCCTTACAAAGGCTATTTAAAAGAAATTATCCACCAACAAATGGGCGGTTTACGTTCTTGTATGGGCTTAACGGGTTGTGCAACAATCGAAGAGTTACGCACCAAAGCAGAATTTGTACGCATTAGCGGTGCAGGTATTAAAGAAAGCCACGTCCACGATGTGAGTATTACCAAAGAAGCACCGAACTACCGTTTGGGCTAGTATTTTTAGAAAATTAAGCGGTTAAATTTTGTATTAAATTTGCAACGCATTGATTTTTAATAAATAAAAACGACAAGGCATGCCTTGTCTCTACAATATCCTATTTATTGTTTACATAACGTAGCGACAGGGCATTCCCTGTCGTTATTCTAAAAAGAGAACAAAATGAACAACATACACAACCATAAAATTTTAATTTTAGATTTCGGTTCGCAATATACTCAACTTATCGCACGTCGTGTGCGTGAGATTGGGGTTTATTGTGAGCTTTGGGCTTGGGACGTTACCGAAGAACAAATTCGTGAATTTAACCCAACAGGAATTATTCTTTCGGGTGGACCTGAAAGCACCACAGAACAAGGTAGCCCACGTGCCCCTGAATATGTATTCAATGCTGGCGTACCAGTGCTAGGTATCTGCTACGGAATGCAAACAATGGCAATGCAACTTGGTGGCTTAACCGAAGGTTCAGATCATCGTGAATTTGGTTACGCACAAGTAGAATTAAAAGGACAAGATCAATTATTTGCAAAATTAAATGATAATTTGACCGCTTCAAATCCACAATTAGATGTGTGGATGAGTCACGGTGATAAAGTAACCAAATTACCACAAGGTTTCCAAGTAACAGGCTTAACCCCTACTTGTCCGATTGCGTCAATGTCAGATGAAAACCGTCAATTCTACGGTGTACAGTTCCACCCAGAAGTGACCCACACTAAACAAGGTTTAGGTTTATTAACTAATTTTGTGGTTAATATTTGTGGCTGTGAAACCAAGTGGACACCAGAAAATATCATTGAAGACGCTGTTGCTCGCATTAAAGCACAAGTGGGCGATGATGAAGTGATTTTAGGCTTATCTGGTGGTGTCGATTCATCGGTAGTCGCATTATTACTACACCGTGCTATCGGTAAAAAATTACACTGTGTTTTCGTGGATAACGGATTATTACGCTTAAACGAAGCTGATCAAGTAATGGAAATGTTTGGCGATAAATTCGGATTAAACATCATCAAAGTTGACGCGGAACAACGTTTCCTAGATCGCCTTGCGGGTGTTGATGAGCCAGAAGCAAAACGCAAAATTATCGGTAATGTATTCGTGGAAGTGTTTGATGAAGAATCCCATAAACACAATAACGTAAAATGGTTAGCACAAGGTACAATTTACCCTGACGTAATCGAATCTGCGGCAAGTAAAACTGGCAAAGCTCACGTAATCAAATCCCACCACAATGTTGGCGGATTACCTGATTATATGAAACTTGGTTTAGTTGAACCATTGCGTGAATTGTTTAAAGACGAAGTGCGTAAAATCGGCTTAGCCTTAGGCTTACCTGCTGAAATGCTTAACCGTCACCCATTCCCGGGACCGGGCTTAGGCGTACGTGTTTTAGGCGAAGTGAGAAAAGAATATTGCGACTTACTCCGCAAAGCAGACGCTATTTTTATCGAAGAACTACACAACGCCGATTGGTACTACAAAGTCAGCCAAGCCTTTACCGTATTTTTACCTGTGAAATCCGTTGGCGTAATGGGTGATGGACGTAAATACGACTGGGTTGTGTCACTGCGTGCCGTTGAAACCATCGACTTTATGACTGCACATTGGGCTCATTTACCTTATGACTTACTAGGTAAAGTATCGAACCGCATTATCAACGAAGTTGAAGGCATTTCTCGTGTCGTTTATGATGTAAGTGGAAAACCACCTGCAACGATTGAGTGGGAGTGATATTTTACTGTTTCATATTGTTTCAGGACATTTCAAAAATAGTATAAAAGCCTTAATTATAAGGCTTTTATCATTTCAGGGCGTTTCATCGCATTTCATTGTATTTCAATTTTTTGTCGGTATAATCTGCGGTATTATTTTTCTATACCGTTAATTTTTTAGAAAATACCGTTATAAAACAAACGGTATTTATTTGGAGCTAAAATGCTGAGTAATTCTAAACTTAAATCGCTTAAACCCAAAGAAAAAGCCTATAAAGTCGCTGATCGTGATGGGCTTTATGTTTTCGTGTCTAAGAAGGGGACCATTTCTTTTCGTTATGACTATATTATTAATAAAAGGCGGGAAACTTTAACAATTGGGCGATTTGGGGCTGATGGGATCAGTTTGAGTGAGGCTCGTGAGAAATTGATGATGGCGAGAAAATTGGTAAGTGAGGGAATTTCGCCGGCTAATGAGAAAAGGCAGAAAAAATTCAGCCTTAGCGGTTGCGGGAATTTCGGTTTTTTTGCTGAGAAATATTTGAAAGAGGTTGAGCTTGCGGAAAGTACAAGACAGTTGAGACGGGCGACATTTGAACGTGAGATTAAGCCTTATTTTGGTAATAAGTTGATGACTGAGATTAAGGCGATTAATATTCGAAATCATTGTGAGATTATTCGTGATCGCGGTGCACCTTCTACGGCTATTTTTGTGAGAGATTTTTTTAATTTGGTGTATAAGTTTGCTATTTCAAAAGGGGCTGAATTTGGTAATCCTGCTGAGAAGGTGGCAAATTCTTCGATTGCGACCTTTAAGCCAAGGGAACGAGTTTTAACGCCTAGGGAAATTCATTTATTTTTCAATGAGCTGAATAATACTGAGCGTTATTTTACGCTTAGAAAAGGCATTTTGTTCATTCTTTATACGATGGTTAGAAAGGGCGAGTTAGTCTCTGCAAAATGGGATGAGTTTGATTTTAATAAGAATATTTGGACAATTCCCGCTGAGCGTATGAAGGCAAGACGTTCGCACAATGTTTATTTATCGCGTCAGGCGCTGGAACTTTTGACGGCGTTTAAAATTTATAGTGAAGAGTCAGAATTTGTGATCCCTTCTCGTACTTCTTTATTCAAGCCGGTTTCTTTGAGTTCTTTAAATCGGGTTGTGAGTGAAACGGTGAAAATTATGCAGGATAAGGGTATGGAGATTGATCACTTTACTATTCACGATTTAAGGCGAACCGCCTCTACTCTGCTCCACGAAAAAGGCTTTAATTCTGATTGGATTGAGAAGGCATTAGCCCACGAGCAGAAGGGGGTGAGGGCGGTTTATAATAAAGCGGAGTATGCAGAACAACGACGGGAGATGATGCAGAAATGGGCGGATATGGTAGATTGTTGGATTAGGGGGCAATCTGTTTAAAAATAATCTGATAAAATCATTGATTTATGTGTATGCGTGTGTATAATAATTATTGATTAAGACAAGGAGGAAGCATGCACTCAAGAGACTTAATCAAAGAGCTTAAAGCTATCGGTTGTTATCAAATCAGGAGTGGAAAAGGAGATCACCATATTTGGTATAGTCCAAAGACAGGTAAAAAATTTCCAATTACGCATCCTGTTAAAGATATTCCAATCGGTACTTTAAGATCAATCAAAAAATCGGCAGGGCTTTTATAGCTCTGCCGAGCTTAAAGCGGAGGTTATATGCTATTTACAATCGGTGTTGAAACACCACAAGATGAAAATACAGCGTTTGGAATGGTTGTGCCAGCACTTTGTAATGATGAATATAGTTGTTTTAGTGCGGCGGATAGTGAAGGAGAGATTATCCCACAAGTAACAGACGCCATTCATACAATGCTTGAATTAATGATTGATGAAGAATTTGATATTTTGTCAATTAAAGATAAAGGGTTCAGATTTTATAAAACCTTAGAAGATTATGATTATTGTGATACTTGGTTATTAATTGATATTGATTTAACCGCCTATTTTGGCAATAAAAAACGCTTAAATATCACATTGCCACAATATTTAATTGATAGAATTGATAGTAAAGTCACGCATTCTGATATATACCGAGATAGAAGCCATTTCTTAGCCGTTGCCTCACAAAAAGAGCTAGGAAATAGAATTTAATTGGTCAATTTTAATGTGATTATGACCGCTTTTTGCGGTCTTTTTTGTATATGAAGATCTACCTTGCAAAATAATGCAGAATTTGCATAATTTTGCGTGATTTTTTTGCAATAAAAAGATCTAAACAAGGCTATATCTAGCAAGGGAAGATCTAGCTTTTATTTTTGCGTAATAAGAGATCGTTTTAGTGGGCAGGCGTGGCGAGGGAATGACTGCGTTTTGTGCGGTGTGGAAAGGGTTAAAATTTGGGCAAAAATTTAATTTATTGGGTTGGATTATTTTGGGATTTGGTATAATACAATGGCAGGATATTATTATTTAAACAGGCAAAGGCAAGCAGTTCTTTTTGGATTGGTTTTTGCAGTCTATTTATTTTGAATATAAAAAAATACAGCACGTTGTCGCACTGTATTTTTGTCTATAAGGATCTGTTTATTTTTTCTTATCGTCTTTGCTTTCTAACAACTCATATTCCTCAAAAGAAATCACTTCTCGTCCTAGCCAAGTGTTGATTTCTTTTAGTCGGCGTTGTAGTAGTTTTATCTCGTTGATAAAAAATACTTTCGCAGCTTTTTCCACGTCCCCAAATCCCCCAGTGTTGGTTGGGATTATTCCCATTAGTTGTGGTGGAACTCGGTGGGCGGCTAAAATATCATCTCGGCTCGTGTTCTTTATATTTAAAAATTCATCTTTGCCGACGGCGTCAGATAATGGAATCACTTTAATTCCGCCGTCCTTTCCTGCTGGGGCGTGAACGAATAGATTTTTAAAATTTCCTTTTCCTTTCGCTTGTTGTAACTGCTCTTTGATTTGCTCCCCTTCATCTTTGCCGATACCTGCGTCATTCACATAAATAATTGATCCTGCGTGAGCCCCATTCACATAATATTTTCGTCTGAACAATGTTGCACTTTCGTTGAGTAATAGGGATTGTAACGCACCCAAATAAGACGGTATTCCGTAAACTTCTTGATTTAAGTCCGGTTGATACAAATGGAAAATACTATCATCAGGAAATTCATAATCATCAACGCCATTCACTACTTGATAATATTTCCCTTGCTCCACGCCCACACGCACATATTTCGCAAGCGGTGCAGTCACTTTCAATGGTTCGCCTAATTTATTACGTTGCACTTGCAAATAAGCATTGCCAAAAAATAGAAAGTCCTGCACAAATTTTTCAAGTTGGGTGTAGCTTAAAAGGTCGGTGGTTTTAATGGTGCTGAGTAAAATATTTTTCTTAACGTCAATAGCACTTTCGTGATGAGTGGACGCCCCTCGCAATTTGGCCAAGCTGTTAAAACTAATCGGCGGTTCATAGTATTTATCGTGCATTAACACGCTCTCAAAATAATTGAGAATATCCGCACGATCAAGCATTGGGGTTGGATCGCCCAAGCTAAAAGAAAAGGCTTGTATACTTTCCGAAGCGGTGGTTTTTTTATGATTTTTTGCAAATTTTTTAGATTTTTTCATTGTCGATCCTGTTAGTAAGTAGAAATTGTGACACGGTTTGATGTTGCCGTTTCGCCAAACGGTACATTTAAAAGGGCGTGCATAATTGCCCAAGCAATATCGCCGTGACTCGCGTCTTCCGAGCGGTCAGACACATAGGTCATCTTCGTGCCACTGCGGGTCGGTTGGCGTTTGATAGTCATAAAGCTAGTGACGATTTTGTTATCATCAAACTTTAAACGGCGTTTTTGAATTAAGTTGCGAGCCTTCAACACCATTTCATTTTTCAATTCAGGGTTATAAGATAAACCGACTGCGTCAGGGCGGAATTTAAGCACTTCTTGATAAACCCCTGTTCCCATTCCTGTTGCGTCAATGGTAATGCGAGTAATGTTGTAGCTTTCACAATAGTGCTTAATATGTTTGGCTTGTTGTTCGTAATCTTCTGAATGATAGGTTTGGGTGTGTAATACACGATATTCGCCCCCTTCCACTTTCGGCGGTGCAATTAACGCCAGTGCTGCACGGTCGCCAGTAAAAGCAGGATCGTAACCTAGCCACACTTCACGATTGCCAAATGGACGAGCATAACCTTCAAAAGGTTTATAATCTGCCCATTCCATAAGCGAATCTGTTTGACATTTTTCTAAATCAGCAAATTTAAATACACTCAAATTATCATCAGCAAATTCACACATAAACAGCTGATTGAATTTTTCTTCTGAGTTTTCAAATTTCAAATCTTCAATATTAAATAAATCACAGCCTCCTCGCTCTGCGTCATAGATATTCACAATTTGTCGCCATTTGCGATCAGGACATAATTTACCGTGCATTAAATGTTCGTGTGAAATATTGATATTAACGCGATCCGCTTTGGCTCGTCCTTGATTAAACTCTTTACCACTCCAAAACGCATAGGCAGGGTGGGCTTTTGTTGATGGTGTTGAAAAGTAAGTTTGACGAAATTGTTTTTGAGATGCCATTGCACTTGCCACCGTTTGTATTTCATCAAATTTAGGCACCCAAAAGATTTCATCAAAATATAAATTGCCATGATAACTTTGGGCTGTGGCTGAGTTCGTCCCTAAAAAATACAGCTCTGCCCCATTGGGTAATAAAATGGTTTCGCCTTTCAGCTCCACATCTGCCACACGTCTTGCATAAGCGGTAATATAAGAACGGAACATCAATGCTTGCTTTTTACTCGCCGATAAAAAGATTTGGTTTCGCCCTGTTTTGAGTGCGTCCACAAATGCCTCGTGGGCAAAATAATAAGTCGCACCGATTTGGCGTGATTTCAAAATGGTGCGAATGCGATTAGTCAGCCCAGCCGTGTACCACATTTTTTGATAATCAAACATCGTCTTATCAAATTCAGTGATTAACAGCATTTTTTGTTCTTCTGAAATCGGGTTTTTATCACCGGTTTTGCGATTTTCAATATTTTGATTACGGCGTTTTAGTTTAGGGTTCAAGTCCGTTTCATTGCCTTCGCCATAAGAATATTTTTTAATTCTGGCGACACCTTCCATTTGACGGCGTAATAAATCAATTTCTTTAAAATCGCCCCCTGTTTTATTTTCTTTTAAGATCAATAAACAAAGGCGATTTTCAATCGCCATTTCCACACGCCCAACAGGTGCTTTATCTTCCCAGTTTTCTCGCTTTTTCCAACTTGCCACCGTGTTATAAGGCAAATCCAACTGTTTTGCGATTTCTGAAATTTTGTAGCCAGCAAAAAACATCACTTGGGCTTTGCGTTTTTTCTCTGTAGTTTCTAGTTCTTTTTCAGTTTCAGAAAGTTCCATAGCGTTTCATTAAGTTTCCTAACGTTTCATTTGTGATGAAAGTGTAGAAAAGGCATATCGCTATTTATATTTAATTGATTTGTAAAATTATTTTTCACAATTCAAAGGGATAGAACAAAGTAAATAACATTGGCAAGATTTAGCAGAATTCAATTTATGTTACTGAAACAGGAAAACGCAATGCCGAAAAAAACACAAAAATGGTTTGTTGTTGCAACAGAGGGGGCAACCACAGACGGACGCACAATCAACCGCTCTTGGATTGAGCAGATGGCTGAAAGTTATGACCCTAAAACTTATGGGGCAAGAATTAACCTTGAGCATATTAAAACGTGGCTTTATCGTGAAAATGAACCACACGCAAAAAGTTATGGTGATGTTACCGCTTTAAAAACTGCAGAAAATGAAGACGGTAAATTGCAATTACTGGCACAAATTGACCCAACCGATGACCTTATCAAATTAAACAAAGCACGTCAGAAAATCTACACTTCTGTTGAAATTGATCCAAATTTTGCTGATTCAGGCAAGGCTTATTTAGTCGGTTTAGCCGTAACAGATAGCCCTGCAAGTTTAGGGACTGAAATGTTGGCATTTGCAAGCGGTGCAAAAGATAACCCACTTAATAACCGCAAGCAAAATCCTGAAAATGTATTTAGTGAAGCAATTGAAACGGTGTTTGAATTTGCAGAAGAAAAGGAAGAATTTAAGGTTTTGGATAAGCTGAAAAGTTTATTTGCGAAAAAAGAAAAAACCGACAATCAAGTTTTTGCAGATCATCAACAAGCGATTGAGCTTTTAGGTAAAAAAATTGATGAACAGGCGGAAGAATTGGCAAGTTTGAAAGCTGAAAATGCGGAAATTTCTGCAAAATTTACAAAAAATCAAACCGCTTATGAAAAGCTACAAAATACCTTTAATCAATTACGCCAAGAGCCAGAGCAGGAATTTACGCGTCCAACGGTAACAGGCGAAAAAGCAACAGAAATCATTTTATAAGGAAAACCAACTATGCAATTAAACGCAACAACAGAACAAAAATTAATGCAATATGCAGAAGACACAGCAAAACATAATAAAGTGGATTGTAGCCGTGTGTTAAGTGGCTTATCTTATAGCATTGATCCATCAGTCCAACAAAAACTAGAAAAAGAAGTATTATTAAAATCTGATTTTCTAAAACGTATCAATATTGTTCCAGTAACGGAATTAAAAGGCGAAACATTACGCTTAGGCGTGGCAAGTACGATCGCAAGCCGAACTGATACATCGGTGGGCAGTGCGGTGCGTGTGCCTGAAAATATCATGGGAATGGAGCAACAAGACTATGAATGTTTCCAAACCAATTTTGACACCTTTATTTCTTTTGCTCAGCTTGATACTTGGGCAAAATTCCCTGATTTTGGCAAACGTATTGGCGATTTAAAAGCAAAACGTATCGCCCTTGACCGTATTATGATTGGTTGGAACGGTACACAAGCAGCTAAAACGACTAACCGCACTTCAAATCCATTACTGCAAGATGTTAACAAAGGCTGGTTGCAACTTATCCGTGAAAATGCTGCTGAAAGTGTTTTAACTCAAGACAAAACCAAAGATGGCAAAATCATTGTGAATGTCAATAAAGGCGATAAAAATACTGCAGAATACAAAACCCTTGATGGATTAGTTTATGCGGCAACGTCTGATTTAATTGCAGAAGAGTTTCAAGATGAAACAAATCTTGTGGCAATTATGAGCCGTGATTTACTCACAGATAAATATTTCCCACTACAAAACGACCCAACTGCAACAGAAAAACTAGCAGGCGATACGATTATCAGCCAAAAACGTGTCGGTGGATTACCTGCGGTAACCGTGCCATATTTCCCTAAAAAAACCATTTTGATTACGTCACTTGATAACCTTTCTATTTATTATCAAGACGGCAAAATGCGACGTTTGTGGAAAGAACACGCAGAAGCAAACCGCTATGAAGACTTTATGTCATCAAACGAGGCTTATGTTGTTGAAAATTACAAAGCAGTGGCACTCATTGAAAATATTCATTTAGTTGATGAAGACAAAGCCCGTGCGGAAATTACGATTGAAGGTTAACAATGCGATCAACCAAAGCCCATTTTCTTAAAGTCAGTGCTGAAAAAGCCCACGCTCAAGAAAATGCCCCTTTAGAAAACGCCACCGAGTATGAAAAAATGCTTTACCTACTCGCACGCTACAAAAAAGAACTCAGCAATATTCAGTCCCGTGAACAGCGGGCTGAAATGAAAAAGAAAATTTTACCTGAGTTTCTGCCGTGGATTGAAGGGGCGTTAAAAGGGGGAAGTGGTAAACAAGACAACGTTTTAATGACGTGGCAAGTGTGGGCGATTGACTGTGATGAGTTTCATCTCGCTTTACAGATCGCTGACTATGCCATTCATCAAGACTTAGTGTTACCAAGTGGCTTTAAGCGAACCGTTCCCACAATGCTTGCGGAAGAATTTGCCGATAAAGCAAAGGCACAACACAGCATTAATCAGCGTTTTGAAGTGAGCTATTTGGAGCAAGTGCAACGTTTAACCCAAGATTGCGATATTTTCGATGAAAGCCGTGCGAGATTATTGCGTGAATTGGGCATCGAACAAGCTCACAGCAATCCGCAACAAGCGTTGGCAACATTAGAAAAAGCATTGCAACTGAATAATAACATTGGTGTAAAAGGCGAAATTAAAAAGCTACGCAAACAGCTTGAAAACGCCGATACCCAATAACCGAGCATTCCTCGAAGCCAAGCGGGGCGGAAGTCTAAGAATAATTTTATTATCTCTAACGATTTCCCCACCCCGCTATTTTTTTAAGGATTTCAAATGAACCAAGTTATTTCTGTGCCGTTTGAGGAACAGTACCAAAGCACCGATAAAACAGACACGCAAGCGGATCACATCATCACAAATAACCGATTTTTCCCTGATATTTCCCTTGCTCACGCAAGAAATTCAATGCGAATAGATGGCACGGTTACCCATCAACGTTTGCTTATGGCTCTTGTGGAGGCAATGGCAACAGTAAACCAAGATTTAAAAGATTTCCGTAAGCAATGCCAAGCGGACAATATCGCCACATTAGCCGAAGCTGATGATGAAGTGATTAATGGTCAAAGCGTGCTTGAACAACGCTATTTGCGTGCGGTGTATTGCTATGCGGTGGCAAATTTATATGAGCGTTATTCAAGCTACGATTTAACCCGAGACGGTGAAAATAAAAGCGAATTGCTCAATCAAAGCGTGGACGAATTACGCCGTGACGCACAATATGCCATCAAAGATATTTTAGGGGAAATCCGAATTATTGCGGAGTTAATTTAATGCGAACCGTCACAGCTAATCAAAATGACACCTTGGATTTAGTGGTTTATCGCTATTTTGGCGATCAACAAGGCTTAGTTGAGCAATGCCTTGAATTAAATCCGAAATTAGCCAATCAGATTTTATTACAAGCTGGGCAGAAAGTGATTTTACCAACTGTTAAGGTTAAACAACCCACAAAACAAACAATACAGCTATGGAGTTAAACAAAGGATTAAGTTATGGCAGATAGAACAACCGCTCCCCTTTCTTATTTTGGAGCAATAATCGCCGCATTGAGTGGTTTAAGCTTAAGTGAATGGAGTGCCATTTTTGGGATTTTATTTGGTTTTGGTACATTCCTAATCAACAACCACTACAAACGCAGAGAAGATATCCGGAAGCAAAAAGAATTCGAATTAAAAGAAAAAGAGTTTGAAATAAAAATGGAACAGATGAAAAAGCAACAGATTGAACAAATAAAGGAGATCCTTGATGAAAAAAATTAAAGTCGCCGGTGCTGTTGTTTGCTCAGTAATGGCAATTATTGGCATTGTGAAACAACAATATCCTGAAATTAAAGTCAGTCAGCAAGGGCTTGAATTGATTGGCAATGCCGAAGGGTGCAGAGCCAAACCCTACACTTGCCCCGCAGATGTTTTAACCGTTGGTATTGGTTCAACCGAAGCAGGCGGAAGCAAAATTCAACGCAATAAAATCTACACAAATGAAGAAATTGCAGAGCGTTGGAAAGAGGATTTATTAATTGCTCAAGAGTGTGTGGAAAAATACGCCCACGGCAACACCCAACCACAAGGGGCTTATGATGCACTGGTTTCTATTACTTTTAATATCGGTTGTGGTGCAATGCGAAAATCTACCCTTTTCAGAATGGCAAAACAAGGCTATTCACCACAAATGTGTAATCAGTTTCCAAGATGGGTATATGCAGGTGGTCAAAAATTAAAGGGATTAGTAAAACGCCGAGCCAAAGAAAAAGCCTTATGCTTAGGGGGTAACTAATGGGATTACGTCATATTGCAACTTTATTAAAAATTGGTGTATTCGTGATCTTAATTGCCCAAATGGTGTATATAAAAACCTTGAAAGTATCAGTAAAACGACACCAAGCTGAAACTGCCGTCGCCCAACAAAAAGCCGATTATTTTGCCAGTGCAAATCAGAACTTAAAACAGCTCAATGCAGAAAATATCAAGCAAATTGAACGCTATCAAGAACTCAACCGAGATTTATCAAAGAAAATTCTCAAACGTTTAAATCAACAAGAAAAACAGAATAAAAAACTCTTAGGGGCATTAAATGAAAAAGCTAATCAGAATTGGAGCAATGGGGTTATCCCTAACAATGTTGGTCGCTTGCTCAACACCAAAAACAACGATTACCGAGATCAACCAAGCCCAACAAATGCCGATACTTTGCCCAACCACGCCAGTGTGTCGGATGCCGCTACTTTCATTTCAGACAAATAAAGACTTGGCAATCGGTGTTGAAACGCTGATGAATAATTTGAGTTTTTGCGTAGTAAAAATTGAAGCAATGGAAAATTGTATTACTCAATACAATGAAAATTTAAAAAGTAAGGAACAACAATGAGTGATCCGATTGATAAAGCTCAAGAATTACAGGAAATATTAAATAAAACTGCTCTTGCAAAAACGCAACAAAAAACGACCGCTTGTTCATTGGGATTTTGTGAAGATTGTGATGAAGCCATTCCTGAAAAGCGAAGAAAAGCCATTTTAGGCGTGACACGTTGTGTGAATTGCCAAGAAATTTTTGAACAAAAAAGCCAACACTGGAGAAAATAATGTTTAAGCCTGACCGATTGCGAAAGCTACTCACTAAACGGATTAAATATTTCAGACAAAACCCTGACACCTTGCAATTGTTCTACGCTAACGGACACATTAAAAGCACAGGGGCGACAAGTTTAAGCTGGCAATATCATTATGATTTAGAGATTATCGTGACCGAGTTTCCTGACTCCCCTGATCTGATTTTTTTAGCAATTCAGGAATTTATCAAGGTGGAACAAAGTGAACTGTTACACAACACCGCCCAACAAGACAGTATTAAGTTTGAGATTGATCCAAATAACAATGAAACTTTTGATATATCAATCAGCATTCCACTTTCAGAGCGTGTGATTGTCAGCGTGAAAGATAGCGCCTACCAAATCACCCACGCTGAAGAGCCGAAGCCGATTGATTGGATAGAAATGGAACGCATTCGGATTTATGTACAGAATGAAGATGACCGCACCAAAAACGATAAATTATTTGATAGCAATGATAAACAATGAGCGACTTAACCCAAGCAGACCAAATAACCGCACGCTTTGACGCCCTACTCAAAAGCATTGCCCCACCGCAACGCAAAGCTCTGGCTCGTGAAATTGGTAAAAAGTTGGCACAATCTAACCGCTTACGCATTCAACGCCAACAAAACCCTGACGGTACGGCGTTTGTACAACGTAAAAAACGAGTAAAAACTAAAAAAGGCAAAATCAAAAGGGCGGCAATGTTTAAAAAATTACGTCTTGCAAGATTTATGAAACAGACAGCCAAATCAAGTGGTGTGGAAGTGGGATATTCAGGACAGAACGCTTTTATTGCAAGCCGACATCAATTTGGAAAAGTGGGTGTGGTGGATAAGAAAAAAGGCATAAAACACAAATATGATCAACGTGAACTGCTAGGATTCAGCGATAATGATTTGCAAATGGTGGAAGAAGAGATTTTAAGGGTGTTGAGTGGTTAGACTGTAGAAAACCAGTCATCAAAATTTAAATTTATAGGATATTCTTCACTTAAATGTTTGTGAGTAAAAATTAAATAAAGCATAGCAGTAGGAAAATAAAGGGTTATCGCAATAACATAGATAATAAATTTTAATACAGTTAAAGCAAATAATAAAACATAACTTAAGCAACCAAGCATTAAGAGAAAAGGCATACTAATTAAGAATACAACAACAATGAAAGTAATAAATTCTTCAACACTACTAATATTTGATATTTGTTCCAACATAACGCCTCCTTTTTTTGAGATTATTACGCTAAATAAAAAAAATTGCAATAATAAAGGAAATAAAAAATGAATAATTTAAAACTACAAGTTGTACTTGAAGCAATGGATAAATTATCCGCTCCATTTAAAAATGCACAAAAGCAAATAAATAAAACCAATAAATTGCTGAACGAAAGTAAGCTAGCATTTAGAGGGTTTGAGAAACAGCAGAAACAAATTCAGTCTATGAAAAAAATGACAGAAGGATTACAAAAACAAGCAGAAACCATAAAAAAAGTAACAGATAGCGTAAGTAAATATCGCCATAAACTTGATGGTTTAAAATCACAAAAAATAGATATTAAAACAAAGCAAAAAGAACTTTCACGAGAATTAAAATTTAATGAAAATAGAAATAATGTTCCCGCAATTCTTAGACTTAGACATGAATTATCTAAATTAGACAAAGATTATGAAAAGATAACTTCATCTATTAGTTCAACAAATAAGCGTTGGAAAGATGAAGAAAGAATTTTAAAAATATCAAGAACTGAAAAAGCAAAACAATTATTGCAATTTAGAGCATTAAGAAAACAACTTAAAAAAAGTGGTATTGATACAAAACGATTAGGAACAAATGAAATTATCTTAGCTAATAAGATGAGAGTAGCAAATAAAGAAATTGAAAAACAGCAAAAGGCATTCGATAAATTAAATAAAGCTAAAGCACGACAACGCCAGTATCGTGCAAATGTAGAAAATATGAAACAAAGCAGTGAACGGTTGCACAATTTGGGGCAACGCTCAATGATAAGTGGTGCGGCTATTCTTGCCCCAACGATTGGAATTGGACGAGGCGTTGCGTCTATGACACAAACTGCCGCACAATTTGAACAGTTTAAAGCCGTATTAGAAACAACAGAAGGAAACTCAACGAAAGCACAAAAAAGCCTAGATTGGATCAGCAACTTTGCCACAAAAACGCCTTATGAATTAGCCGAAGTTACTGAGGCATTTGTCCGCTTGCGTGCTTATGGAATGGATCCAACAAATGGACTATTAACCACATTGGGCGATACATCATCAGCAATGGGTAAACCGATAATGCAAGCGGTTGAAGCAATCGCTGATGCAGTAACAGGTGAAAATGAACGCTTAAAAGAATTTGGGATAAAAGCCAGTGCGATTAAAGGCACAAATATTATTGAATATGCTTACACCGACAAAAACGGTAAGCAACAAATGGCAAAGGTCAATAAAAATAACCGTAAAGAAATTGAAAAAACTTTAATGAAAATTTGGAATGCAAAATATTCCGACGCAATGGAAAAGCAATCTAAAACCATCACAGGGATTTGGTCAAACTTGCAAGATCAATGGGTACGCTTTCAACAAATGGTTATGCAGACGGGGGCATTTGATTGGATTAAGGAAAAATTAAAAGGCGTATTAGATAGTATTGATAAAATGGCTCAAAATGGTGAATTACAAAAATGGGCAGAAGATGTAGGTGTTGTAATTAAAGAAGTCGCACAAGGCTTATTTGAATTTGGTCAAAAGGTATTTGAAGCGGTCAAATTTATTGCAAAATTTGCAAGAGAAAATAAAGGATTGATTGCAAGTTTTGTGAAATGGTCGGCAATTTCTGGCAGTCTTTTAACTGCGATTGGTGGCTTATCTATGGTACTAAGTTTTGCAATTTATCCGATTGCAAGATTGGGTTTAGGGGTTGTATCATTAGGAAAATCATTTTTAAGTGTGATACCTGCTCTTTCTCGTTTTGGTATTGCCTTACTTGCAAATCCGATTACTTGGTATGTTGCAGGAATAATGCTTTTAATTGGTGCAATATATTTACTTTATAAAAATTGGGATAAAGTAACCAAATTTACTAATGATGTATGGATAAAAATTAAAAATTTCTTTAATAGTGGCATTAAAAATATAACTAAAACTATCATTGATTTTTCACCTTTGGGATTATTTCATAAAATTTTTAGTAACGTATTAAAATATTTAGGTATTGATATTCCCGAATCACTCACAGAGTGTGGTAAGAAAATAATAGATGGATTAGTCGATGGTATAAAAAGCACGATCAAAGCAATTGGAAATATTGGAAGTTGGATTGATGAAAAGCTAGGAATAAGTAAAGCGTGGGATAAATTATTTGGTGATGATAAAGAAACTGCTATCACAGTTAAAGCACAACAAAAAGCCGTGAATAAAGTAGCTAAACATACGGGAATGTACAATATAGGGACAAAACAACCAGTGTATCAATATGGTTATGGTAGTTATATCAAGCCAACCGTACAAGATACTGTTAAAAAAGGAAAATCATTATTAAATAAATGGTCAGGTGGTTTTGTCGGTGCAGGTGGCAAATACGAACCGAAAGGCATTGTACACGGTGGCGAATATGTGATGACCAAAGAGGCAACCCAACGCTTAGGCATTGCCAGCTTAAATCGCTTGAACTATGGGAAAATCGGTGCAATGGCAACCCTTGCCGGTTCGGTGGCAATGGCACAACCACAGGTGCAAATGGTTAAACCGCTCAATGTCAAAGTGGATAACCGCCCGTTGATTTCTGCGAGTAAACCAAAAGCCCAAACCGTTGCACCGGTAAACCAAAATATCACGATTACGATCAACACAAGCCCAGAGCAAGACGCTCAACAAATTGCCAGAATTGTTGCCAAAGAGCTTGAAAAAGCACAACGACAAGCGCAAGCAAGGGCGAGAAGTAGTTTGTTTGATAACTAAATAAAAATAAATAAGGGCGTAATCGATTTTTTACGCCCTTATAATTTCTCCTTATTGTTATCCTCAAAACCACAATCTAACCTTCTTTCAAATTCTCCCCATATCATCAAAAATCATTTTATTTAAACCGCTTTTACAAAATGGCAAATAACACTGACAACGCACGGCGAATAGAACACATTGTCCGATTTGGCACAATCGCCAAAGTAGATTTGAAAAAAGCATTGGTACGCGTGCAATCAGGCGAGGTTTTAACGGATTGGTTGCCGTGGCTAAATTTCAGGGCTGGCACAACAAAAAGTTGGTCGCCTCCAACGGTTGGCGAACAATGTATCGTGCTTTCAGCGAGTGGCGAAATGACAATGGGCGTGGTTCTCTATGGAATTTATGCCAGCAATGCCCCCAGTTCAAACGGCGATGAACACCTGATTGAATTTCCTGACGGTGCAATTTGTAAATATAACCATAAAACGCACCGCTTAACAATGACCGGAATACAAACAGCTTATGTACAAGCAAGCGAAAGTATTGTGGCTGATACACCTAATTTTGTTTGTACTGGAGATGTGAGGATTAAAGGTAATTTAACCGTTGATGGTATTTCAACCGCAACGGATCATCTTTCAAGTGGAATTTCAGGAAAAGGACATACTCACGCTTATTCCTGGACAGACCCAGCAGGCGGGGCAAACACCGCACCACCGAGTTAAAGGATAAACAATGAATAAACAAACAGGCGAATATTTAGATAATGAAAAAGCCCACATTAAGCAATCAATCCAAGATATTTTATTGACGGCTGTCGGCACGCGTGTCATGCGTCGCGATTATGGTAGTCACTTATATCAACTAATTGACCGCCCTATCTCACACGCATTGGCATTACAAATCAGTGCGGCGTGTGTAATGGCGTTGAAAAAATGGGAACACCGTATTGAAGTGACACGATTTTTAGTCACTTTTAATCAGGATATGGCAGAGCCAATGATTACCGCCGAAATTGAAGCCACAATGAAAAGCGATAACACCAAACTTGATACCAAAATGAGATTAGTATGAGTAGATTAGTTGATTTATCCAAATTACCTGCCCCCAACGTTCTTGAAGAGCTAGATTTTGAAACCTTATTCGCAGAGCGAAAAGAACATTTTATCGCACTTTTTAAGCAAGATGAGCAAGCCTATTGGCGTAATAGATTACAATTTGAAAGTGATCCTGTTACAAAATTATTAGAAGAAAATGCCTATCTTCAAATGCTAGAAATTGCACGCATTAACAACGCAGCCAAAGCTACAATGCTTGCTTATGCCACTGGTGCAGATTTAGATGTGATTGGAGGCAATTTTAACGTACAACGCAAAGTGATTGTACAAGCTGATGACAGTGTCTCGCCCCCTATTCAACAAGTCTTAGAAAGCGATACTGATTTTAGATTACGAATTCAACTGGCATTTGAAGGAATGAGTGTTGCGGGTCCGCGTGCCTCTTATGTGTTTCACGCCTTATCCGCTCATCATCAAGTCGCCGATGTCAGCGTGCAATCGCCCAACCCAGCCGAAGTCGTGGTGTCAATTCTATCAACAGAAGGAAATGGCACGGCAAGCAGTGAAATTTTAACGGCGGTTAATTTAGCGTTAAATGATGATAACGTGCGACCGATTGGCGATAGAGTGATTGTTAAAAGTGCAGAGATTGTGGCTTATCAAATTCAAGCCACTATTTATCTGTACCGCTCTCCGGATAGCGAAATTGTGAAAAATCAAGCCATCAACAGCTTACAACAATTCGTCAAAGAACGACGCAGAATGGGGCGTGATATTAGCCTTTCTGGTATTTATGCTACCTTGCAGGTTGAAGGGGTGCAACGTGTCGTTTTAAACACACCAAGCACAGATTTAATTTTAACCCCAAATCAAGCGGGTTACTGCACCAATATAACCATTGATACGGCGATTTCAAATGACTATTGATATTAAAAAAAGCATTTCACTATTACCAGTTGGATCAAGCACATTTGAAAAAAATGCGTCCCAATGTTTACATCTTGCGTTGCAAAATCCGATTGTGATTGCGGATTTAATCAACCCTGACAAATGCCCCCTTGAATTTCTACCTTATTTAGCGTGGGCATTTTCTGTGGACAAGTGGGATGAAAACTGGAGTGAAGCCGTAAAACGCAATCATATAAAACGCTCTTTTCAGATCCACAAACAAAAAGGCACGATTGCAGCCGTTAAACGAGTGGTTGAGCCGATTGGTTATTTGGTTGAATTAACCGAGTGGTTTAATGCAACTGAGCCAATGAAAAACGGCGAATTTAGTTTACAAATTGAAGTGCCTGAATTGGGCTTAACCAAAGAAACTTATAACGAATTAGTTCGCTTAATTGATGATGTTCGCCCGATTTCACGCCATTTAAAAAAATTATTATTACTGATTAGCCCTGTTGGAATTTGCAATGTTGCAATGGCTGAATACAGCGGCGAAATTATTACTATTGAACCCAAATAAGGAACAAGAATGAGTAAAACTTATTTTTCAATTTTAACAAGAAAGGGAGCAGAAATGCTTGCTCAGACTCTTGGTGAACAACAACTTTTAACACATTTAAAAATGGCTGTTGGCGATGGTAATGGACAAGCAACAATACCAAGTTTTGAGCAAACGCAATTAGTAAATAGCCGATATTCAGCCAATATCACAAAATGCTATCAAGATCCAAAAGATGACAAACAAGTCGTCTTTGAATTGCAGATTCCTGAAAATATAGGCGGGTTCTATGTACGTGAGCTAGGGTTATTGGATAAAAATAATCATTTACTTGCTATTGCAAATACACCTGAAAGTTATAAACCAACGACAAGCGAAGGAAGTGGGAAGGTTTCAGTTTTTCGTTTGATTTTAAAATTTGGTCACTTAGAAAATGTGACCTTAAACGTTGATTCTAGCACAGTCTATTTAACAACATTGGATAAAAGCGACCGAGTGGATTTAGACAGTAGTGATACTGTTGCCACATCAACGGCTGTTAAGACTGTCTATGACAAAGCGAACGAGAAGGTATCGAAAAATGGCGATACGATGACGGGTATTCTAAAAATTAAAGCCACCAACTCTGATTGGTCATCTGTTGTATTGTACAATCAAGCAGGTAAGTCTTTGATTTTTGAGGCGACAAGAGATAATAATACTCAAATAGGTTCCATCATTTATCGTGCCGTTGGAGATTATAATGGACATAATTATATCAACGAGGCATATATAAAAATTCCTAAAAAGAGCGGAACACTTGCACTAACAAGCGATGTCGATAGAAAAGTTGACAAGGCGGAGCTATATAGCGGATTCGCAAGAGATTTGAACGCTATCAATATTGAGGGGTTCACAAGCTTTGATTTTTCTCATCGAAGTGCGGATAAGGCAGGATTACCTGAGAGCATAAACTATGATGGCATAGGTTTTCAAGTTAACTCAGAAAAACAAATGTCTCAATTTTTAAGCATTGCTCACGGACGCCATTACTTGAGAACAAAGGATAGTGACCACGATAGTTGGCACGTTGAAAAAATCATAACAGATGAACTTTTTAAAGTTCAAGAGCTTGAACGTGAAAACTTAGATAATATTACAACTTACGGTATTTATGGACAAGGTGCAAATGCGGAAGCAACTGCTGAAAGAAATTACCCTCAACGCTCAGCAGGAACGCTTTTAGTAACTCCATCTGCATATGGTGTACGCCAAGAATACAAGACCTATCATTCAGGTCATATCTATTTTAGAAATAGAAGTTCCACAGGGTGGTATCCGTGGAAACAAATCGTTGGTAATCTAACAACATCTGTGATTTCTGAGCGTGAAGACGTAGCTGCAACCTTGAAAGCGGTTAAAATTGCCTATGATAAAGCAGGGGCTGTGGAAAATATCGCTAATAACAAGATTGATAATAGTAAAAAATCTAATTCAGTTAGCTCAACCAGTGCAGATACTATTGCAACCTCTCGTGCTGTAAAAATTGCTTATGATAAAGGAGAGAAAGCTGAACAAGATGCTAAAGTAGCATTGAATAAAGCGATTGAAGCTAAAAATACTGCAGATAAGAAAGCATCAAAAACGGGCGATACATTCACTGGCTATATGGAGATTAACTATTCTGATTATAGCGGGATTGGATATAAAAATACCGATGGTTATGTCTTAAAATCCCAAATTGAACCAAATGCTAGCCGTTATTTTGGCTCTTTAATATACAGAAAAGGTCAAACCATTCTGCATCGATTATGGCTACCTAAAAAAACAGGCGTGCTTGCTCTTGAAAGCGATGTGGATACAAAAGTTGATAAGACTTCTCTATACAGTGGATTTGCTGGTGATTTAAACGCCATCAATATTGAAGGGTTCACAGGGTTTAATTTTTCAACAAATAAAACACAAAACACAGGCTTGCCAGAGGGCTATGATGGTGACGGTTTTCAGCTTAAATCAAATGGACAAACCACTCAATTTTTAAGCTTAGGGAATGGCTATAATTATTTTCGAACTAAAGATGCTCAGGATGAGGATTGGAAGCTTGACAAGCTCGTGACAGAAAAAGATTTTAAAGTCAAAGAACTCAAACACGAAAACTTAGACGAAATCACGGACGTAGGGCTTTATGGTCAACCGTGGACAAAGAATGCCACAGTTGAAAGACATTATCCAGTAGAAGAGGCTGGGTCATTGGTAGTGACTCCATCTGCATATGGTGTACGCCAAGAATACAAGACCTATCATTCAGGTCATATCTATTTTAGAAATAGAAGTTCCACAGGGTGGTATCCGTGGAAAAAACAAAATAGAACCGATTACTTACTTATTGGCGTACCTATTCCTTACCCTTTAATGCAAGTCCCTGAGAATTGTCTTGCCTTTAATGGACAAGCCTTTAATAAAGCGGCTTATCCTGAGTTGGCAGAGAAATACCCAAGCGGTAGATTGCCTGATTTACGAGGCTTAGTGATTCGAGGATTAGACAATGGACGAGGCTATGACGCTGACCGTACATTATTAAGTGAGCAGGGGGATGCAATAAGAAATATTACTGGTGAATTTTATTTTAGTGAGATGATTTTCGGTAAAGCTAATGGGGTTTTTAATGCGTCGCATACTTATGCACCACGAACATACAGAAGTAGTGGTTCGGGAGGTGATTACACAATTGCTTTTGATGCTTCAACGGTTGTACCGACAGCTTCTGAGAACAGAATGAAAAATATAGCATTTCAATATATTTGCTTAGCCAGATAGAAAAGGAAAATAAAATGACACAACAAAACGTACAATTTGACGAGAACGGCTTTGCCCTTTCAAGTGGATTTATTACCGTTTATAAAGTAGATAAGAATAATCTTTTTATTCAATCGGAACAAGAATGGGTAAGTATTGATACATCAATAAGTCCAAATGCGTATCTTGACGAACCGCTTGAACACAAAGACGGTTTTGCAATTAAACGCACTGAAAATGGTTGGGAATATATAGAAGACCACAGAGGTAAGACGTTTTATGATACGCAAACCCAAGAAAAAGTAGAAATTAAAGAAGTCGGAAAATTACCTGAAAATCTGACCGCTTTACAACCTTTTGAGAATTGCAAATGGGACAGTGAAAATCAACAATGGGTGAAAGATATTGAAAAAGAAAAACAGCAATTTAAGGCTAACCAACAAGCCCTAATCATCACCCTAAAAAATAAAGCTGATGAACTGGGCAATCAACTTCTACATGAATACCCACAAATTGAACAAACTAGTTTTGCGATTCAAAAAGAAGAGGCGATAGCGTGGCAAAAAGATAACAGCCATCCAACACCAGTGCTTACAGGAATTGCTACTGCTCGCAACTTGGAATTATCAGAATTAGTTGCAAGAGTAATTAGAAAAACGACTGCTTTTGAATCAGTAACAGGCATAATTGCAGGTCAACGGCAGGCGATTATGGATAAGCTAGAAAAAGCCACTGAGCAAGCACAACTTGATGAAATTAAACAGGAGATTGAACAATGGCAACTATCTATTTAGCGTTATATAAAGGCAAGGGTGAGCTTGTTGATAAAGCAATCCGATTTTTCACCAAAGGCAGATATTCTCATTGTGAGCTTGCTATTGCAAAAAAAGACGGATTTTTAAGTTATTCATCAAGCCCACGAGATAATGGGGTGCGTTGTAAATTTATCAAAAAATTTGACCGCTTAAAATGGGATTTGGTCGCATTAGAAAATGTCACGGAACAGCAAATTCTAGATTACTTCCAGCAAACCAAAGGCAAGAAATATGATTGGTTAGGGGCTATCGGGGTTTGTTTGGGGTTATCCCAAAATCGTAATCGATATTTCTGTTCTGAATGGTGTTTTAACGTGATTTTTGGCAGTGATGAGGGCTGGCGATTTAGTCCTAATCAGCTTTCTGCCCTTGTTTAATTTGTAAAAAATATTCTCACAATCTCAACCGCTCGCTATATTGCAAGCGGTTTTTTATTCTTTGTTTGACCTCTTTTTTTAATTAAATCAAACAGGAATAACTATGTCTGATGAATACCTACACGGCGTCCGAGTGACTGAAATTTCAGAGGGAACTCGCACCGTTCGAACAGTGGCAACGGCAATTATTGGGATTGTGTGTACCGCTGATGATGCCGACGCTGAAACCTTTCCATTGAATAAAGCCATTTTAACTACAAACCCTGAATCATTAATGGGTAAAGCCGGTAAAGGTGGCACGCTTTATCGTACCCTTGAAGCGATTTCTACCGTTGTTCGCACCCCTTGTGTGATTGTGCGTGTACCCGAAGATGAGGAACACTTAACCGCGAACTTAATCGGTACTATCGGCGAAGACGGTGTAGGAACAGGTATGAAAGCCTTTTTATCGGCTCAATCTACCTTAGGTGTAAAACCTCGTATTTTTGCGATTCCTCAATTAGATACCCTTGATGTCGCCACGCAACTTGTCGCTGTGGCGAAGAAATTACACGGTATGGCTTACATCAAATGTCACGCAAATAACAAAGAGGAAGCGGTCGCTTATCGCCGAAACTTTGGGGATCGTGAGGCATTTTTAATTTATGGCGATTTTACCAACTTCAATACCCACAAAAACGCAACGGATACCGCCTATGCAACGGCTTATGCGGCTGGATTGCGTGCTTATACCGATAAAGAAATTGGTTGGCATAAAACGATTTCTAATATGACGATTGATGGCGTAAGCGGTGTTACAAAGGCAATTAGTTTTGATATTCAAGACAGCTCAACAGACGCGAACTTTTTAAACAGTAAAGAAATTAGCTGTGCGATCAATTTTAATGGTTTCCGCATTTGGGGAAGTCGTACTTGTGCAACAGATAAGCTTTTTGCATTTGAGCAATATACTCGTACTGCTCAAATTATCCGTGACACCATTGGCGAAGCCTACGACTGGGCGATTGATAAACCGCTTACCCCAATTCTTGTGAAAGATATGCTTGAAATGATCAATAGTAAGTTCCGTTTTTGGAAATCTCAGGGATATGTTGTGGGCGGTTCTGCGTGGATAGATTGGGGCGAAAACAGCAAAGATACCCTAAAAGATGGGCAATTTTATATTAAATATGATTATTGCCCTGTCCCAAGTTTAGAAAATCTAAACTTAAAACAATATATTACTGATAGATATTTGGTTGATTTTGCTAGCCAAGTAGCAGCCGCATAGGAGTAACGAATGGCATTACCAAGAACCTTAAAATTGATGAACGTCTTTTTAAACGGCGATTCATATTATGGCATTGCGAAGGAAGCTGAATTGCCAAAATTAAGCAGTAAGTTAGAAGATTACCGCGCAGGTGGAATGTTTACTGAAGTGGGGATCAACTTAGGGATTGAGAAATTAGAACTGACTCACAAATACGCAGGTGTTGATGAACATTTTTATACTGGTTTTGCAGAAGCGGAAATTAGCAAAGAAATGATTCGTTTTGCGGGGAGTTATGAACGCGATGACACAGGCGAAGTGACCCCCGTTGAAGTCTTAATGCGTGGACGCCACCAAGAAATTGACGGTGGAAACAGTAAAGTGGGCGAGATTGGGGAAACCACAATCAAATCTGCTCTAACCTATTACAAACTCACTATGGGTGGTAAAGAAATTATTGAGATTGATACGCTCAACACAATCTTAAAAGTAAACGGTAAAGATGTATATAAAAAACATCGTGAAGCGATTGGTCTCTAATTTTTAATTTAACGGGCGTGGAATGCGCCAAAATCATAAAGGAAAAATACAATGAAAAAACAAGTAACTTTAAGTACTCCTATTAAACGTGGCAATAGCGAAATTAAAGAAGTCACAATTTTAAAACCGAATGTTTTAGCCTTAAAAGGCTTGAAACTACTTGATGTAATGCAGTTCGATGTCAATGCTTTAACGGTGTTGTTGCCGCGTGTAACAAAGCCATCGTTAATTAAAAAAGATATTGAACAGCTTGAAATTGCCGATTTTACTAAATTATCCACTGAACTTGCAGGTTTCTTCGGTTCTGAATCAGAAGAAGATGAAGAAACGGGAAAGGACGAAGCAACACTCAATGCTTAATCACTACCTGTGTTGAAGATGCAATTGCTGATATTGCGACCGTCTTTCATTGGCAACCGAGTACATTTGATAAAATGTATTTAGATGAATTGATGGAATGGCGAGAGCAAGCACGCAAACGCGTTGAGACAGAAGATGAATAACCCAAGCGGTAAGAAATTGTAAAAATACAACAAAATCTTACCGCTTATTTGTAAACGGTATATTACATTTTAGCTTACCAGGAACAACAAAAAGAGAAAGTAAATGCTACAAAATTCCGCAATGATGAGTTTAGGCTATTTTGTCTTTACTCGTTCCACCATTCCCTACCAAGAAACTAACCGTGAATTGAGTTGGCGACACCCAACAAATGCAGTTGTGGGTGGTTTGCCACGCACGCAATTCACAGGAAAAGAGAGCGAACAAATTACCATTTCAGGTACGCTTATGCCTGAAATTACAGGGGGTGATTTAAGTATTAAACTACTTGAATTAATGGCAGAAAAAGGTAAGCCTTACCCTTTAATTGAGGGAGCAACCTTTATGATTGTGGGTTGGTTTGTAATTGAAAGTATCTCGCATTCAGGCAGTTTCTTTTTTGGTGATGGTAAAGCACGTAAGATTGAATTTTCAATGAATTTAAAACGCGTGGACGATTCTATTTTAAGCAATATCATTGATGATGTATTGGATTTTGTATAATGTGGCTTAATGATTTAGTTAAAAACAGTAACCATAAAACGCCGATTATCTCTCTAACGGTACGACCAAAAGACGGTGGTAAAAAAGATATTTCACAGCTGATTTCTCATCGTTTAATTAGTTTAACCTTAACTGACTCTCGTGGATTTGAAGCTGATCAACTTGATTTAACCTTAGATGATAGCGATGGTTTATTAGACTTACCCCCACGTGCTGCAGTTTTATCTCTCGGTTTTGGTTGGAAGTCGGAAAGCATTGTGTATAAGGGCGAATATACGGTTGATGAGGTGGAACACAGCGGAAGCCCTGATATTGTAACTATTCGGGCAAGAAGTGCGGATATGCGTGGCTCATTGTTGGAACACAAAGAGCGTTCATTTCACAAAAAGACAATCAAGAAAATTGTGGAACAGATTGCGGGGGAAAATAAACTTACACCAATGGTGGGTAAAAGTTTCTCCAACCAAATCATCGAGCATATCGACCAAAGTGGCGAAAGCTCTATCAACCTATTAAGCCGAATGGCGAAAGAATATGATGCGATCGCTACGGTGAAAAATGGGAATTTATTATTTATTGAAACCGGACAAGGAAAAACTGCAAGCGGTCAAGTTTTACCTGAAATTTACATCACACGAAATCAAGGCGATCAACACCGTTATGCAATCGCCGAAGGGGAAAATTACAAAGCGGTGCGTGCTTATTATCACGACATCAAAACAGGCAAACGTGAGCAGGTTTATTTTGATGCAAACACCAAAATTGAGAAAACTCGCAAAAGCCAAAAACTAAAACAGACAAAGCCCGCGATTACCGATTCAGATAATATCAAAACCATTCGCCACACTTATAAATCTAAGCAGGCTGCTAAAAATGCGGTAATCCGAGAATTTAAAAAACTCGGACGTGGCACAGCAACCTTTAGCCTAAGCCTTGCACAAGGCAATCCTGAGTTAATGCCGGAATTGCCGGTGAAAGTGGTTGGGTTTAAAAAGGAAATTGATGTGAACAAATGGATTATTAGACAGGTAACGCACAACATCAGTGCAGATAGTGGTTATACGACAGGGATTGAATGTGAGTTGAAAGGGGAATAAAAAAACGGAGCGATTGCTCCGTTTTCTCAAAATATAATTATTAGTTAATTTTTTCAGGAAAAATATCAAAATATTGCTCAAACAATCTTTGATACCAAGCAATTTTTACACAATATTTATCTATATCAAAACCATCAGCTACAATCTGTTCATTATAACAACGTTGCTCTAATGCAATCAGTGTTGGAGGTTCTTTATTATCGAGGGCAAACATTCTCGCTTCAACATCGGTAATTAAATCATCTGAAAGCGTTGACTTGATTAAATCATTTTCTAATTGTGAAAAATCCTGTAAAAAAGACTGATGATCACGGGCTTTATTTCCAAACCCCACAACCAAAGCCAAAGCAGAAAAAATGGCTAAAATAATACTAAAAATCCATACTAAGTTAGGGTAAGCAGAGGCATAGGAACATACTGCCCCAGAACTTAGCACAAGACTAACAAAATTAGTCATTTTTTCCCAAAAAGCAAAAAAACGAATACGATATTGATGATAGCGTTGTGAACGGCGAATATCAAAAAGGAGTGATTTTTTACGTTGCTCCAAGACTTCTGTTGATTTTTTCATTTTTCTTATCCTCATCATTTGGATTTGGTCTAGTTCGTCTTGTGAAGTGATCATCTTCACACTGTGTTAGTCTATAACCGTTCATCTTTTTTGCTCCTGTTTTTTTATTGTTTGATCAGCTTTAACAAATCTATTTCTTCTTCCCTTTCTTTTTACTTGATTTAGATTTTTCTTTTGGCATATTTTCGCCATTACTACCGCAAAGACTTTCACAAGGAATGCCGTCGTGATCTCTATCTAGGCGTTTTTTACCACATTGTTTGAGTTGATAAACTGCCTCTGCACAAGATGACATTTTTTTACAGGTTTTGCTATTGCACGAATAATTAGAAGACGCAAATGCTGAACTAGAAAAAATGGCAAGTATTGAAATTAAAAGTAGTTTTCTCATTTTACGTCTCCTCTATTTATTGACAATAAGCCGTACCTAAATTAACCCATTCGCCAGTTTGAGTAAGTTTTTGAATATCAATAACGCGAACTAAAACATTTTTACCTTTGAATCCCTTGTCATTGAGTTCCATACAAACATATTGAGCATAGCCATCACGATTAGTGTTATCATCAACCACACCAACTTTAAATGTATTTGAAGATGTCCATATAGCGTCTATTACTTTTGGTTCACTATCGCTGATAAAATAGTTTTTTACATCTTCCCTTGCTTTATCTAAATTATCTGCACTTGCAAAAGGAACACAGATAAATAACGCAATAATTGTTAGTAATTTTTTCATTTTAAGTTCTCCTTATTTGATTAAATAATAATTGCTACAAAATCTATTCTTTTTTAAACCGCTTTCAATATCCTACTCATTCAAATAAGTCTCTCTAAATTCATCTTCACTTAAAATCAGAACACCTTGTCTTTCTGCTTGGGCTTTTTTAGTTGGACCTGCATTGCTACCACAAACCAAAATATCTAAATTTTGTGTAACTGATTTTCTTACGATAAAATCACCTGTCAATTCAGCGTCTAATTCTAATTCTTCTCTATCAGCTTTCTTAAATCCTGTAAAACAAACTTCGAGGGTTGGATCATTATATTTGCTATCTAAATTTAGATATTCCTTAAAATCATCATCTAGGTCATCAAGTTCTATATCGTAGTTATCTCTCAACCAATCTTCTTTTGTTGAAATTAAACCTGTTTCTAATTCAATAATTTCATCGCCAATTCTTTCAAGTTTAAATGTTCGTGTATCTCGTCTATTTAAGTCATAACCTTCTAAGTAAGTTTCATCTACTTCTCTTACACGCACTTTTCTACGAGTTGGATTTCCGTGATAGTCCACATAATCAAATTCGATAACATCTCTATTGATAGTGCTTTGTTTTGGTGTTGTTTTTACTTTTTTAGGTTCTACTGAAATTTTAGATTCTGGTTCAGTCTCAGGTTCAAAAATACTTTGTGTTGGTTTTGTATCTAAGATAGTTTGACTTTTATCAGATTTATTTTTAGGTTCTGTCTTAAAAGGCTTTATTGTTTTTTCTAGTACTTTTTCCTTTTTTCTATTTTTAATCTTTTCCCATATTCCATAACAGCCACCAAAAACCAAGAAAAGAAGAAAAAGAATTGCTGTTACATCCTCGCCTAAGATTTTACTCATTAGAGTAAGTACAAGGCATAAAACAATCCAATAGAAAAAACACTTTAACATTTTTAACCCTTTATTTTACATACAAAAAAAGGAACTCCATTTCAGAAGTCCCCACTAAAATTAACCAAATTTTTTCATTGTTTGTGATTGAGAATAAAGCACTTTTGCACGAATTCTGAAACTCTCTTCATTCTCCATTGAAATTGACCAAGGTTTATAATAGTCATTATCTGAAATCACAAGCAATTCTTTACCCATAAATTGTAGGCGTTTTACTAATAGTTGACCGTTGAACGTGAACACATAAACGCCATCACCGATAAAGGTGTTGATACTGGTGTCCACAAAAATCAAGTCGCCACTTTCAAAAGACGGTGCCATTGAATCGCCTGAAACGTTAATCAGTCTGATATTGTCTGCATTTGCACGATTGAAATATTGTGTAAAATGCTCGTCTGCGTAGCCGATATAAGAAATATTTTCAACAAAGTCACAATTTTCAATACCAAATCCTGCACTGGCTGAAACATCTAGCACTGGCACACGAATAACATTTTCATCATCTGCAAATTCTTGATCAGATTTAACCGCTTGTGGCGAACCTTCACCGGTTTTTAGCCAAACAGGATCAACACCAAGAGCCTGTGCTATTTCAAATAAATTTCTAGGCTTCTTAGTTTTTCCATTAATAATTAGGCTAATCGCATTCTGAGAAACATTGATCATATTCGCAAGTTCTTCTTGTGTAATACTTTTATCATTCAATGTTTTTCTCAGTCTTACTGATAAATCATTCATAATTTTTCCTTATTTATAGTTAATATAAACGTTTTCTTTTAAATTCTCAAAAAGAAAACGTTTATATTTTAAAATAAATCTTGTATTATTATATAAAGATCTGTTAATATACGTTTAAAAATAAAAGTAAAGGTTTAATTTAATGAATAAAACCATTGATAAAGCAATAAAGATATGCGGTTCTCAGTCTGTTTTAGCTGAAAAATGCGGTGTTAGTCAGAATGCTGTTAGCTTATGGTTAAGGGGATATGGGATTAACGCTAAATATCTTTTAAAAATAGAACAAGCCACAAACGGACAAGTTACCGTTGCCGATATTGTGGCAAGTGTGAGTGAGTAAACTAAAGTAACTAATAAGGAGTAATCAATGAACAACGAAAACAAACCACAAGTTATTACCATTACGTTAACGGGTGCAGTAAAAGATATTAAGGTATTTTTAGGTAACCATATAAAAGGAATTATCTTTTCCACTTGGTTAGTTGGTTTAGGATATTCACTTAATTATCCATCTAAACTTTTAACAGGGGTTGTCGGTGGATTATTAGGTGTTGGATTAGTGGTTATGGCTGAAAAAATCAATCAATACTTTAAAGCAAGAAAAGTGAATAAAAATAACTAATTTTAGGTTAGGGGAAACATGATGGACTTTTTAAGACTTGGTGATGAATATGGTAACTACTGTCAGCTTGTCAATATCAATGAAGTTCAGTCTATAAAAGTTATTGCTGTAATAAAGTGTATAGATGATGATTTTCAACCTGTTTTTGTAAAAATAATTCTTCGTAATGGAGTAGTAATAAAACACTTCACAACAGAAAAAGAACTTAGAAAAAAACTCAAATTAGATGGCTCATTTTCTAAGTTTAAATTTAGAAGATTGGACGAAACCAATCCAATAGATTATCCATTAGTTATGAAGCTTTGGGATGAATACATCAATGTTATTGATATAGATGAATAATATTGTAGTTAATAAGTTAAATAAGGTGTTAGGGGAAACAAATGTTAGTCGGCGAAAATATCAATAAAAGCAAAATCAAAATTAAAGGATTAGTACCTTGCCCTGTTTGTGGTAAAGGAGCTGTTTCTATCAGAACATCAGAGCAACTTTCATTATTAAGTTACTTAAAAAGATGTTGGTGTACTCATTATGGGTGTGGTGCAAAAATGAATGTACGCCTACTGATTGAAGATGTTCAAGTGCCTGATTTTAGGGAATGTCCTGAAATCAAGATGGCAAATAAACCATTAAGGGAGTTAGATCCCAATCAACAAAATCTACCTTTAGATAAATAATTAAACCTTAAAGCGATCAAATAACAAACGACTTAGCCTAAAAAATTAAGTCGTGGGTTTTTTGCAACCTAAATTTAATGATTTGAATGTTTTATAAACAAAAATGGGAGTTAAAAATGAGAAAAGAAAACCGTAGAAGACGTAATTTGAAATGGCGTTTTTATCGCAATATGCGAAAGCACCGTACGAATACGTTGGAGCTAGAAAAACAGGTTAAGGCATTGCAGAAAGCGTTCAAAGAGAGAGATGAACATATCTACACTTTGCAGCTTGTTGTACTTGACTTGCAGGAAAGAGAATCACAACGTTTTTTAGCAAGTAAAACGAAGAAAGAGCCTTTTATTATCCGTGTTTGGAAAAAGGTGTTTAAAAAGTAATTCGGAGGTTCGCAATGAAGATCAATAGTTGGCGTGCGTTACGTGAGCAAATGCTTTTAAACGAGAAGAAAAAGCATACACCAAAAACAAAACAAGATTGGTTTTTATTGCGTGACCGTTGGGCGAGATATACGCCTTCACACCGTGCTTTTGTGCTGAAAGTGGCAGGTATTCCTGAAACAGAGGATTGGACTGCACAAGATTTGGCGAATTTTAGCAAAGAGCAAATTAATGCGATCAGTTGGGCTATTCGTGACATTAAAACCTATGCCCACGCCGATAACATTATTTATGAGGCTTTAACCCGTGTATTAAAGCGTGTGTTGAGAAAGGAGTAAGCAATGGTTAATCCAACTCAGTTAGATATAGCGGTGCATTTTTATCATTTTTTTGCAAATAAATTTTATCAAACAGGTGAACAACGTTATTGGATAAAAACGTATAAGGCGTGGCAGATGATTGCGGAATTAAGAGGGAAACAACAATGGAATTAAAAGCGACCATGAAGAGAAGAGTATTTAATGAAGAAATTAAAGAAAATTCATCAATTGATGAAATTCAAGAATTCAAAAATAAATTACATGCTTTTTTTTATTTTGCAAATAAAGATATTTCAGAAAGTGTAGAGAGTGACTTCATTGTAGAACAAACTCAGCAAGTCCGAATTGATATTACTTGCACAATTAGAACACAGGAGCAGAAAAATGACGGGACAATGTAAAACCGTGTTCGCGACAGCGGACGGTATTTATAGAATTAAAGAAGTGAATTGCGGGCAGTTTTATGCGTTGTTCGTGCGTGGCACTTTTATTGATCGCTTTTATCGTTTTAGTGAGGCAAAAAAACGTATGGAAGCACTAAAAAAAGTGGCTATTCATGGGAGAGCCTGTTAATGGCTGGTTGGGATTGGCAAGCTCAACAAGAGCGAGCGAAAGAAGTTTATCAACGCAATTTGCAAAATGTGGCTGAAAAATTACCGCTTAATCAGGCGGAACTTAAGCCACAGCTTGATGATTCGCGTGCGACAACCAATCAGCTTGAATTGTTTGATTTGGTAGGACAAGAGGGCTTTGATTATGTGGAAGCCTTGTTAAGACGTTTGCCGACTAAACGTCAGCGTGAGTATTTTCGTGGCTTGTATGTGCGAGCGTATAAAAGCGTAAAAGATGATGGTTCGATTGGTTTTGCAATTGGCAATAAGCAAGTGGCTTATGCAAATGGCTATCTGCGTGATTTATTCGATAAACGTTTGAACCTGGTTTTAGACCAATATCAATTTGATTTTGAGTGGTTAGATCGTCGTGTTGCCGAGCAACGTGCTTATGATATTTATTTAAAAATCAAGGCAGGGCAAAAACGCGAGGTGATGGCGAACTTAGGCGATTATCAGCAATTAGAAACACCAAGCACGATCACTGAAATTTTAAGAAGTTGCTTAGGACGTAAACAAAAGAAAGCGTTACAGAAAAAAGCGGAAGTCCCTTTTTTCTTGTTGAATGAGCAACGCTTAAAAACGTTGGCAAAGAAATTAGCTGATAATTTTTTAGTACTGCAAACAGACTTTTTTACAAATCTTGCGAACAGTGGCAAGGATTTTTCTGATGAAGAAATTAATCAGATTATGACCGCTTGCTTTATTGAGTGTGGTGCGATTTGTAAAAAGGTTTGCTTTGAGATGCCTTATTGGGAGAATTTTGAAACAGCAAAACGTCCACAGATGAGCAAAATGCAAGGGGCATTAAATCGTATTACCAAAGAAGATTTTTGGTTTAAGCAACTACGTACTATTCAAAAAAGAATGGTTGAGCATATTGCGATTGCATGTGGCGAAGTGCAAAAGAAAGTCAGCCCTTATGTTTCCAAAGACGGCTTTCGTGATTGGAAAGCACAAATGCGTAAAAGCTATAAATTTTTAAAAGATATGATTATGGAAGACATTGACGACCCTAATGAACAGTGTGTGTTATTAGATGTATATTTGCGTTCTAATTCAAACCCAGAATTAAGAAGAATTGAAATGATGACACGTTTGCGTGGTGTTGAGGAATGGGCGGAAGAAAATGGGTTGATTGCTCTTTTCTTAACTTTAACCGCACCAAGTAAATACCACGCTCAACTTTCAAAAGGTGGACGCAATCCAAAATGGAATGGCGCAAGCCCACGTACAACGCAGGAATATTTAAACCGTGTATGGCGTCAATATCGTGCGTTATTAAGCAAAGAAGGGATTAAGGGTAGCGGTATGCGTGTGGCAGAACCACACCACGATGCAACACCGCACTGGCATTTACTCTTTTTTGTTAAAGCTGAACATAAAGAAAGAGCCGTTGAGCTTTTTGAAATGAAAGCCTTAGAAGAAGATGGTGATGAGCCGGGTGCAAAAGAAAATCGCTACGATGTGAAAGTATGCGACCGAACAAAAGGCACACCGGCAGGCTACATTGCCAAATATATTGCAAAAAACGTTGATGGCTTTGCTGATGATGGCATCGTTAAAGATGAAGCAAATGGATTAGTTTTAGAAGAAATTGATTTAAAAGAAAACTCAAAACGTGCGAGAGCGTGGGCGAGTTTATGGGGCATTCGTCAGTTTCAATTCTACGGTGCGGGCAATGTGTCGGTGTGGCGTGAATTACGTCGCTGTTTAGCGGGCAAGATTTCTGATGAGCGTTTGGAAGAATTACGCCTATTTGCTGATATGGGCGAATATGCGTGCTACTTGCAAGGGCAAGGCGGTGCGTTGGTTAAACGTGCGGATCAATATGCCAATCTTTGTTATGAAGAAAATGAGCCTAATCAATATGGCGAAGTTTCAAAGAAAATTACAGGAATTAAATCAGCATTGGAACAAGTAAAAACTCGCTTGAAAAAATGGGCAATCAAAAAGGCTGAAAAAGTAACACGATCATCAAAAAGTGATGAGGGTGCTGCAACAAAAAATACGGAGCTTTGCTCCGCTTGGACTTGTGTCAATAACTGTAACCAACCTAATAGCAAGGGTTTAGGCTATGTTTCAGTTAGCGACTACTTAGATCAGCACCCACAGGAAGTGAAACGGTTAAAAATGGCATTAAGTTGGCGTGGCATTCCTGAAAATTGGATAAGTAATAACCACGTTTACATACTTTTAAAAGGAGGAACGGTTAAATTAGATAAACAACACTGTATTGAATACGACGGTAATGAAATCTTATTGCAGTAAGCGGTGAGATTTTGGGGAAAATTTACGAAAAATAGGGGTAAAACAATGGGAAATCAAACGGAAAATACAGACTTATGGGCGACGCCTTTTTGGGTTACTGCTTTTGCTGAATTGTATTTTTTAAATTGTAAAAACTCTAATAAAAATAAAGGATTTGGATTAGATGCAGCCGCAAATGAATTTAATAGAAAATGTAAGAAATTTATTTCAAAAGAACAAGATGCTTTAAGCGTTGATTGGGCGAGTAAAAGTAAACGTATTTGGTGTAATCCACCTTACTCTGATCCATTACCTTTTATAGAAAAGGCAATCACAGAGTCAGAAAAAGGGGCAAAAGTTGTGATGCTTTTAAATGTAGATAATTCTACGAGATGGTTTGCTAAGTGCGTTCAACACGCTAATAAAATTGTATTTGTAACATTAGGACGAATACCTTTTTTACATAGCCAAACAGGCGAAGAAACCAAAGGAGCAAAACGCCCGCAAATGTTTGTCTTTTTTGACAAAACAAAAAGAGAAAAGTTATCAACAGACTATCTTTCTCTAAATGAAATAAGACAAATTTCACATTATAGACATTTAAGAGATTAAATAAGGAGTAAACAATGGAAAATCAAACAGTACAACAAACAATTAAAGAGCGTGGTGCGGTTTATGGGGATTTTGGACTTTATGCACAAATTGCTCAAGAGTTAAAAGGAATTATCTATCTATATGGTGAAAACCTTGATGGGCATCAATTAGAAGCACTTGAAATGATGTGTGTAAAAATAGGTCGTATTTTATCAGGTGATCCAAACTATGATGACAGTTGGAAGGATATTGCAGGTTATGCAATTTTAGGGGGTAATTTGGATAAGGGGAACGATGATGAGTAATACATTACTAGAAATTCAAATAAAGTCAGTTAGAGAGTTAAATGGTGAAGGCATTACATTCTGGGGAGGTAAAACTTGTATGGATATTCCAAAGCAAAGAAGTAATGGATACTCAGCAGATTTATATTTTGATGAAGCTAAATTTTTTCAACAACAACTTGAGCATTGGATAAACAAAAATATAGACAAAAGAGAGGAAACAACAATGACAGCAACGACATTTAAAACAGGTGATAAGGTATATTATCCGGATCACGATTGTAAAATTCATACACTTGAACGTGATGCGATGGGAAACCGGCTCTCAATTAAGTTAGATAGCGATCAGTGCTTCAATTCTTATGTTCCATTTACTAATAAGGGCTCTTTAGACGCTTCTGGGATTCAAAAAATATTTTTAGCAACTGAAGAAAATCACAAGCTACTTTCACAATTATATCCAAATATCGAATTTGAAAAACCTAAGTTAAGGGGAAGTGAATTAGCTAAGAAACTAGCTAAGGATCAATATATTTTAGCTTGGGTATCCCCTGTTTCAGACAAAGAAGCAAGAAACAGAACAATCCCTGATGTAATTAAATATAATAATGCTAATAACCGCTTTGAGTCAGAATATGGCTCTAAATGGGAATATGCTGTTCCTGTAAGATTAACTAAAAATGGAACAGTGGAAATCACAGAAGAGGTTAGATAAGGAGAGAATTATGAATGTAAATGACACGATGGTCAGCAAACCTAAACTATGTAAAATGACGACGCTCTCCTACCCGACCATTTGGCGAAGAATAAAAGCAGGGCGATTTCCCAAACCTTACCCTCTTTCCCAAAATCGCGTTGCTTGGAAACTCAGTGAAGTTCAAGCTTGGATAGAAGAACAAGGCAAAAATGTAATGTAGAAAGGTGCAGATAAATGGGCTAAAATATTAAATGAAATATTTTAGCCCATTTTTTTATTTATCAGTTTACTATGCACTTCAATATAATAAAAACAGATCCTGATCTTTTTACACCAAAAGCAACGGTATAAATGACGGTATAAAAATAACAAATAACAGGTAACAACTTGATTTTTATAAACTTTTATATTGATGAGATTATAGAGTGGGAATAATATTTTACTATTTCATATCGTTTCAGGACGTTTCAGAAATCACGATAAAGCCCTTATTAAAGGGCTTTTGTTGTTTCAGGGCGTTTCATATTTCAATTTATTGTCAGTATAATGAATTCTATCCCCCCCTTAATTAAGGAATAATAACAATGGATAACTTGCAAATAAATGATCTTGTGAAAGGTAAAGTTATACAAATTTCAACATATGGCATTTTTATTTTATTGGATAATGGACTCAAAACGCTCTGTCATAATACGGATATTTCATATAATAAAGTTAAGGCTAAGGATTTATATCAAGTTGGAGATAAAGTTCAAGCAAAAGTGACCAATATTGATAAAAGTAAAAAACCGTATAAGTGTGAGTATCAAAGCATCAAGCCCAAATCCTTATACGCTATTTTTTAACACTCACCAAATAGGCGATGTTATGTTAGGTGAAATCATTGAGGTATGTAATTATGGTTATCATGTAGAACTTTCGACAGATGTTGTAGGACTGGTACATAAATCGGAAATTACTTATTTTGATAGAAAACCTAAGACTGAAAATTACTATAAAAAGGGGGATAAAATTAACGTTAAATTACTAAAGTTTAATGAACAAAGAGTAGATTTAAGCATTAAACAAGTTGAACCCAACCCTTATGATATTTTTATTGAACAAAATCAAGTCGGTGATGTGTTAAATGGAGTGATTAGTAATTGCGTTAAGTTTGGTTATTTCGTGGAGTTAGTAAAAGGTGTTGAAGGGCTAGCACACATTAAGAGCAACATGAATACTCAATTTAATCAAGGTGATAGAGTTAGTGTTGAAATATTATCCATCAACAATAAAAAAATAGCGTTAAAAGTGCTTAAATAATCCATATACACAAAGCCTGACATAGTAATGTAAGGAAATTATCTGTTGATATTTCCTCTGTTTTAACGCTTGTTATTATAATTTTAGAAAAACACAATGAAAGGAGGAAATATGCGACATCTTACATCACGTATAGCGTTTTTGACATTAGTGATATTCAGTTAATATATACTCACCAATAAAACATACAAAAATCAGCGTAAAAAAACAAATGCCCCTGAGAACAAATTTTAGTATTTTTGCAAAATCTTTATAAAAAATGACCGCTTCATAATATGCATTCCCCAAATTGGAGGTAACATTTTGTTTTTTATAAATAAATGGTAATATCAAAATGAAACGTATTTATTATTTCATTGATAACATCAAAAAAGTAAGTCTTATACCCAAGCTTATTTCGTTTCAGTACACCTCAATTTTTCACAATAATATTTTCAGAAAATAACATTATTTCTCATCTCCACCTAACACACCTAAATTAAAAAAATGTTAGTTATTAACATAGAATAAATAGTGTTCATAATTTTTATCAAAAAACATCCATAGCACCAAATTCACAATCAAAATCAGCACGATAAATAACAAAAATCATCTTATTTATTCTATAAAAATAGCTAAAAAATTGAATCTAAATACTCGAAAATTGAGTATAATACAACAGTTAAATCTTATTACTTAGATAGGTAAAAGTATATTGTCATTTACAGAAAATAACATTATTAGTGGGCGTTTTTTATATTTCAAATACGACATTTTTAATAAAATTTAACCATCTTCAAATCTAAAAATGCAAATTTTGGGCAAAAAACGACCACTCAATTAAAAAAAATGAGACCTTTTTTCAAAAGTGTGAGCTAGATCATTTGACATTGTTATTATTTTTTGTATCATTTGCATGTTCAATATTCTTAGGTATGAGAATTATTGATGACAACTAGTTGTTTTATACCTTATAAAATAGCTTTTTAATTCAATTAAATTATTTAAAAATTTAAGGTGATTATTATGAAAAAAACTCTTATCGCGTTAACAGTTGCTGCATTAGCTTCAACTTCAGCTTCAGCTGTAACTGTATATAACCAAGATGGAATGAATGTTAACGTTTTTGGTGAAATCAAATACACATTAGGTCAAGACAAAATAACCGTTAAAGAAGACGGTGTTAAACAGCCTGAATCAACTGAAAGCCACACTAAGTTGAAAAACGCTGGAACTAAATTAGGTGTTCACGCTGACTACGATCTAGGTAATGGTGCATATGCATTTGGTGAATACAAACTTCAAATGAAATCAGGTGATGCAAAATTAGATAAAGCATTCATCGGATTTGGTCAAAAAGAAGTAGGTCAATTAAGCTTTGGTCAACAAGTAACTATGGCTGATGACATCGGTGAAGCTACTTTTGATAATATCTACGGTGTAGGTGTAAGCGTGCTTCCTACTGGCGGTGATCGTACAGTTGCTTACCGTTATAAAGCTGTTGATGGCTGGACATTCGGTGCAGACTATGTGTTTGGTGAAAATGGTGAAAAGAAAGTAAAATATGAAGCTTTAGGTTTTGAAAAAGAAGTGCCTCTAAAAAATGCATTCCAAGTTGGTGCTCACTACTCAAAAGATGCATTAACTTTTGAAGCAGGTTTAGGTCGCGTAAACCACAAATCTGTGGATTCTAAAGACGATTATGTTGATGCTATTGAAGCTGCATTTGGCTACACAATTGACAACGTACGCTTAGGTTTAGATTTAGGCTATGGTATTATGAAATATGGTAATGATAAAGATAAATTATTCCACACAGCTATGGGAGCAAAAGTTGCTGTAACTGATAGTGTAGATCTTTTCGGTACTTATGCATATACCAAAATTAAATTTGCTGACAAAGATGAAAAAGCAGAAAAAATTCATGGTTTAAACGTTGGTGTTGATTATAAATTAGCGAAAAATGTAAGTTTATTTGCTGAAGCTCAATATCAAAAAGGTAAACAAGACAAACACAAAACAACTCAAAAAGCTGTTGGTGTTGGTATGAAAATTGTATGGTAATCTAATTACTTAACAATTTTATAATCACAGTTGCAAAGAACCCATAAGTTACGGCTTATGGGTTTTTTGTTATAATAGATAAATCCATTTCATTATATAAAATCATCGTTAATAAATTTTCTAATATAGAAGAATACCAAGATCACATTAAAAAATTCTTAAATAACGGAATATTGAAGATAAAATCAGTACTGAAAGCCACTCTTATATAAAACGTGGAACTGTTAATAAAATACTATAACAATCACAACTTATTAAAATGTTTCTAGAACCTATTGTTGGAATAATAGCTCAAATAACTTTCATTTTTTGCACCAATTTTATCCCATTATGACACCTTAATTTTTTGCTTAAAATAAGCAAAGCTTCTTTCAATTTTATTTAAAAAGTTATGCATATTTAATTGATAAATATAAGAAGTAAGGAAGGCTTGTATTTAAACGCCTAAAAGTGCTATCAAGCCTATAAGAATAATGAGACTTACTAGTTTAGGATTTTATTTTACTCTTTTAATAACAGGACTGGTCGTTACAATGATTACATTGATACGTTGTTTATCTCTAAACGTTCCTATTTTCTTAATATTATAGCTATTATATTTTTCATATTTTTAACTTCATTCAAAAAGTCAATTAAAGCTTTATTGCATAGATTGCAAATAGCTTTCTAATATCACATCAAAAATTTAAAATAAGTTACACCTATAATAAACACAATATGTATAGGTTTACTTTCATAGACATTATTAGGATAACTTACTCTATTTTAGTATTATTGTGCTTTAAAATTTCATTCACAACGAGACAAATTCATACAAGATATCATGAAAATAATCATTGGCATAAGTTTCAATATCTTAGATTATTTTAATAAATCAACTAACTAACAAAATTCCAACCACTGCTGTTGTAATCGACTTAATTGCTGTGTGGCGGTTTTCCAACGAGTACTAGATTGTAACTCACGCCACGTAATGGTTTTACGCTTCATCAATGAAAAATGACGCTCTTTTTGTTGTTGGGTTGGAACATATTGTAAATTATCTAAAACCTGTATCACGCCTTGTGGTTCGTTGCAAAGTAGTAATAAATCACAGCCCGCCTTTAAGGCTTTTTGGCTACGCTCGACATAATCTCCCATAAAGCTCGCGCCTTTCATTCCAAGATCATCAGAGAAAATCACGCCATTAAAATTGAGCTGTTTGCGTAAAATGTCTTTTAACCAATAGTGCGAGCCACTCGCAGGTTGGGAATCGCATTGAGTATAAATCACGTGTGCCGGCATAATCGCTGAGAGTTTATTTTTTTGAATTAAGTTTGTAAATGGTACGATATCTTGTTCAAAAATAGTGGTTTTCGGGCGTTCATCAAAAGGCGTTTCTAAATGTGAATCGGCAATGACTCGCCCGTGTCCCGGAAAATGTTTACCTGTGGTTGCCATTCCAACTTCCAACATTCCATCGATAAATTGTTCGGCAATAGGTAACATTTCTCTCACCTGTGAGCCAAAAGAACGATCGCCAATCGCTTTACATTGATGACCTAAATCTAACACAGGGGCAAAACTGAGATCGATATCCATTGCAAACATTTCCGCCGCCATCACCCAACCGCTTTCTTTGGCAAGTTGTGGTTGATTTAAAGCTAAGAAAGATTGCATTGCGGGAAGTGTGGTAAAGCCGTCTCGAAAACGTTGCACCCGTCCGCCTTCTTGATCGACAGTTATCAATAATGGCTTTTTGATTTCTTTGCGGATAGATTGGATTAAGGCTTGCAACTGTGCTTTGTCGTGAAAATTACGGCTAAACAGAATCAGCCCTGAAACCAAAGGATGTTCCAAAATTTCTTTTTCTTCTTGGGTCAGCGTATAGCCTGCGATATCGATGAGTAACATAGTTTTCTCTATAATTAGTATTTATCTGATACAATAAAGCGGTCATTTTTTCAGAAAAATTTGCAAATTCTTCATAAAATTTAACCGCTTATCTTTTTGTATTTTAAAGTAAAATTTCAGCTTAACCTAAAATTTTATCTAATTCCGCACTCACTTCTTCTACTTTTTTCGTACCATCTAGTTTGAAATATTGAGTATTACCAGCTTGTGCTTCTTTACCATAGTATTCCACTAATGGTTTAGTTTGTTTGTGGTAAATCGCTAAACGATCTAATACGGTTTCAGGTTTATCATCTTGACGAATAATTAAATCTTCGCCTGTTACGTCATCTTTGCCTTCCACTTTTGGTGGATTGTAAACGACGTGATAAGTACGTCCTGATGGTTGGTGTACACGACGACCGCTCATACGCTCAACGATTACTTCATCAGCAACATCAAATTCTAAAACAAAATCAATCGCAACACCTGACTCTTTTAATGCGTCCGCTTGTGGGATTGTGCGTGGGAAACCGTCTAATAGGAAACCTTTTTCACAATCTGGTTGTGCGATACGATCACGCACTAATGCAACGGTTAATTCATCTGGTACTAATTTACCTTCGTCCATTAACGCTTTTGCTTGTTTACCTAATTCAGTGCCTGCTTTGATTGCTGCACGGAACATATCCCCTGTTGAGATTTGTGGGATACCAAATTTATTCATAATAAATTGAGCTTGTGTTCCTTTTCCTGCACCCGGTGCACCTAATAAAATAATTTTCATAAAATCCTCTTTGTTAATAAAAATAATGAATTCTTAATATGGCGTTAATTTTAACATTAAATCGCCATTAAATCTGCTTTAAAAGTTTATCAATCACACGACTTACTGCAAAAAAACCAAAAGTGGCAGTCACCACCGTTGTTGCCCCAAAACCATTAGCACAATTCATCGTTGCTGACACTTCACACCCCTCGCCCATTTTTGGAAAAATCAACGGCTGAGTTGAAAACACGCAATCCACACCAAATTTGCGTTTTGGATTCGTGCTGAAATTGTACTCTTTACGCAAAATATTCCGCACTTTTGACGCAAGGGGATCTTGGATCGTCTTGCTTAAATCGGTAATTTGAATTTGGGTTGGATCCGTTTGACCACCCGCTCCACCTGTCGTGATCAGCTTAATTTTATTGCGTTTGCAATAAGCAATCAATGCGGCTTTGGTTTGCACACTATCAATCGCGTCAATCACATAATCATAACCACGCATTAAATAGTCGCTCAAATTATCTTTAGTTAGAAAATCATCGATAATTTGCACTTCGCATTCAGGGTTAATCAGCTTGATACGTTCCTGCATTGCTTCAGTTTTTAGGTTGCCTATTTGCCCAGAAAGGGCGTGAATTTGGCGATTGATATTGGTGACGCAAATATCGTCCATATCAATCAAGGTAATCTTGCCAATCCCTGAACGAGCCAATGCTTCCACCGCCCATGAACCCACGCCACCAATACCAATCACACAAATATGCGATTGACGTAATTTTTCTAATCCCTGTGGCGTATAAAGACGACCAATACCGCCAAAGCGTTGCTCGTAGTTGTCTATTCTTGTCATAATTATTAAATTTATATTTGTTGTAGGAACAAGACATGCCTTGTTCTTTTTCATTATTTAATATGTTATTTCGACAGGGCGAGCCCTGTCGCTACGAATTATTTAAATAACCCCATTCTTAATATTTTCCAAAGTTTCCCAACGCTCAAACGCTTGTTCTAGCTCTTGTTCTTTGTCAGCTAATTTTTGTAATTGTGCTTTGGTATAGCTTGCTTCTCGTGCAAAAAATTCTGCTGAGTTTACTTCTTGTTGTAAAGTTTCAATCTCGGTTTCAAGCTGTTCCATTTTTTGTGGTAGGCTTTCTAGTTCTAAATTTTCTTTGTAAGAAAGTTTTACTTTTTTTGCATTTTTTGATGGAGAAACGACCGCTTGTTTTGGTTCTTCTTTTTTAAGCGGTGCTTTTTGTGCCACTTTTTGCGATTTTTCACGGGTTGCAAACACATTATCTTGTTGCTGTTTTGCATCAAAATAACCGCCTACATATTTATTGACCACGCCATCGCCTTCAAAGAAATAACACTCCGTTGCGGTGTTATCAATAAATTGACGATCGTGGCTCACGATAATGAGTGTGCCTTGATAATTCGTCAGCATTTCTTCTAACAACTCTAAGGTTTCTACATCAAGGTCATTGGTTGGTTCATCGAGAATTAACAAATTATTCGGTTTTAATAATAATTTAGCTAATAATAGACGGTTTTTCTCGCCCCCAGATAAGGCTTTAACAGGCGTTCTCGCACGTTGTGGTGGGAATAAGAAATCTTGTAAATAGCCTAAAACGTGACGTTTTACCCCATTAACTTCAACATCTTGCTTGCCCTCTGCCACATTATCCATTACGGTTTTTTCTAGGTCTAGTTCCGCACGATGTTGGTCAAAATAAGCCACTTCTAATTTTGTTCCACAATGCACTGTGCCTGATGTTGGCTGTAATTGTTCAAGCAATAATTTGATAAAAGTGGTTTTACCACAACCGTTTGTCCCCACCAACGCAATTTTATCGCCACGTTGAATCACGGTGCTGAAATCTTTTAATAACACTTTATTTTCAATGCTGTAATTTACATTTTCCATTTCAAAGACGATCTTGCCTGAACGCACTCGGTTATCCACAGTGACTTTAACATTACCTTGCACTTCACGGCGTTGCTGTCTTTCTTGGCGTAATGCTTTTAAGGCACGAACACGCCCTTCATTACGAGTACGTCTTGCTTTGATCCCTTGACGAATCCACACTTCTTCCTGAGCAAGTTTTTTATCAAACAGTTCATTTTGCAATGCCTCAACACGCAGATCTTCTTCTTTGGTGTTAAGATAAGTGTCGTAATCCCCCGAATAAGAGATCAATTTTCCACGATCTAAATCCACAATACGTGTCGCCATTTTGCGAATAAAACTACGGTCGTGGGAAATAAAAATAATACTGCCTTTAAACTCTAATAATAGGTTTTCTAACCACGCAATCGCGTCAATATCCAAATGGTTGGTCGGTTCATCTAATAATAAAATATCAGGATCAGACACCAACGCACGTGCCAACGCAGCACGACGCACCCAGCCCCCAGAAAGTTCGCATAAACGCATATCAGGGTTTAGCTCTAAGATTTTTAAAGTATCTTGAATTTTATTTTCAAATCGCCAGCCGTCGCCGTGCTCTAATTTTGCTTGAACTTGCGATAATTCATTCATTAACTGATCGGAATAATCCGTCTGCATTTGAGTCAAAATATGATGATATTCTTTTAATAAATCCGCCAAATGTGCCACACCTTCTGCGACATAATCAAACACTGTATCTTGAATATGGCGAGGTGGATCTTGTTCAAGCCTTGCAATCACAATATCTTTTTCAACAATTAACGAGCCGTCATCCAGTTTAACTTCGCCCGCAAGCACCTTCATCAAGGTCGATTTACCTGCTCCGTTTCGCCCCACTAAACAGACTCGTTCATTGGGTTCAATATGTAATTCGCTGTGATCTAATAAAGGTTGATTACCAAAACCTAAAAAAGCGTTAGAAAGATTTAATAAAGCCACGTTTTCCTCAAAGGCATAATATAAGAATAATTAGGGGAATTTTAACAGATTTATGAAAGGTTGTAAGCGGAAAGTAAAATAATATGGCATAGTTTAAGATATAGACTCTTAACTAAATTTCTGCTCATAAGGTATTTAAAAATAAAGAGGAAAAAACTCGAAAAAATCGCCAAAAGATATTACACGTCGAAAGAATATTCTAATTACTCAGCGTAAGAATATAGCAATTATTTTATATAAAAAACTACTTCTACCTTTACTTTTCGAGATAATCAATAAGCTCACCACTAAATACCCATGACTTCAAGTTACTAGGCGCAACGAAACTCTTACCATAATGACAACAGCATATTGTTTATTGATTGGTTTAAAGAAAATTTAAGGCTAGATGCCAAATATTTTTTTATAGTCATTAAAAAGTCGTTTAAAACTTAACTGAATAAGATTATCAACGACTTTTCCCTTTTATTCCTATTCTTGAAAAAAACTAAACCAACGTTCCCCACAAATCATACTCATCAGAATCAGTAATGGTTACATCAACCAATTCGCCGATTTGTATCGCTTTATTTTGTGGATTAGCAATATAAACTACGCCGTCAACTTCAGGAGCATCTGCCATTGAGCGACCAATAATGCCTTCACTGTCAATTTCATCAACAATCACAGTCAATGTTTTACCCACTTTTTGTTGCAAGCGTTGGGCTGAAATTTGTTGTTGAAGTTGCATAAAGCGATGGAAACGTTCTTCTTTCACATCTTCTGGCACTTGATCTGGCATATCTGTTGCCGTTGCTCCATCAACAGGGCTAAATTTAAAACAGCCGACACGATCTAACTGAGCTTCGGTTAAGAAATCTAATAACAATTGAAAATCTTCTTCCGTTTCACCCGGAAAGCCCACAATAAAGGTCGAACGCAAGGTTAATTCAGGGCAAATTTCACGCCATTTTTTGATGCGTTCCAACGTGCGATTGATCGAACCCGGACGTTTCATTGCTTTTAAAATTTTAGGGCTAGCGTGTTGCAATGGAATATCCAAATACGGCAAAATTTTACCTTGTGCCATTAACGGAATTAAATTATCCACGTGCGGATAAGGATAAACATAGTGCAAACGCACCCAAATGCCCAATGAACCCAGTTCTTCACATAAGCTCATTAAGTTATTTTTAATCGGTTTACCTTGCCAAAATACCGTTTTTGCTTGGCTTTCTTTACCCTGCTCTAACGCATAAGCAGAGGTATCTTGCGACACTACCAATAGCTCTTTTACCCCTGAATCTCGTAAGCGTTTTGCCTCATCTAATACTTGGGTAATCGAACGGCTTTCCAATTCGCCACGCAAAGACGGAATAATACAGAAAGTGCAATGATGATCGCACCCTTCTGAAATTTTTAAATACGCATAATGCTTAGGCGTTAATTTCACGCCTTGTGTTGGAACAAGGTTTAAATACGGATTATAAGCAGGTTTAGGTACATATTTATACACCTGTTGCATTACCGCTTCATAGCTATGCGGCCCCGTCACTTCTAACACTTTTGGGTGTACTTCACGAATGCGATCTTCCTTCGCCCCTAAGCACCCTGTTACAATCACTCGCCCATTTTCCGCCAACGCCTCGCCGATTGTTTCAAGGGATTCTTGCACCGCACTGTCAATAAATCCACAGGTATTTACAATCACTAAATCTGCATTTTCATAGGTCGGAATAATGTTGTAACCGTCGGTACGCAACTCCGTTAAAATGCGTTCTGAATCCACTAAATTTTTAGGGCAACCTAAACTTACAAAACCAATATTTGGCATTTTATTCATAAAAAATATCCCACAATAATCACTCAAAAAGATCTATTTTAACAGTTGCTCTAAAATATTGAAATAAATCGCACCAGATTTTGCTAAATCATCACAATTCACACACTCATTCGCTTTGTGAATGGTTTTATTTAAAGGACCGAACTCAATAATTTCTGCCCCCATTTGTGCGATAAAACGTCCGTCTGATGTTCCCCCAGTAGTTTCTAATTTAGGGGTAATATTTGCAAATTTTTCAATAGATTTGACCGCTACATCAATCAGTTTACCTTCATCTGTCAAAAATGGATTGCCCGATAAATTCCACTCAATACGATAAGTTAAAGCATATTTATCAAGCAATTCTGCCACTTTTTGCTTAATCATTTCTGCATTGATTTCTGTGCTAAAACGTAAATTAAACTGCACATAAATTTCATCAGGAATCACATTATTGCTACCTGTTCCTGCCTTTACATTCACAATTTGTAAACTCGTTGCGGGAAAGTAAGCATTGCCATTATCCCACTGATAATTTGCTAGCTCATTCAACATTGGTAAAGCTTTATGAATCGGATTCTCCGCCAAATGCGGATAAGCAACGTGTCCTAAAATCCCTTTAATATATAGATTTCCGGTGATCGAGCCACGACGCCCATTTTTAATCACGTCACCAAATTGCAACGTACTAGACGGTTCGCCCACCACGCAATAATGGATCGGTTCATTGCGTTGCATTAACGTTTCCACCACTTTTACCGTGCCATCTTTTGCTGCGGCTTCTTCATCAGAGGTAATCAATAATGCCACTTTACCTTTATGATCAGGATTATTTTTCACAAAATCACGTGCTGCAATAACCATCGCTGAAAGTGAACCTTTCATATCCGCTGCACCACGTCCATAGAGCATATCATCAATAATTTCTGCACTAAACGGCGAGACTTGCCACTGTGAAATATCCCCCACAGGCACAACATCGGTATGCCCCGCGAATGCCACACAAGGTGAATTTTTTTTGTTTTCGCTCGTACCGTGTGTTGCCCATAAATTCAAGGTGTCATTAAATGGCAACCACTCAATCTCAAAGCCTTCCTTTTCCAAAAGCTCAGCAATCACTTGCTGACAGCCTTTATCATCAGGACTAATCGACTCTCGCTGAATTAAGTTTTGAGCGAGTGTTATAATTTCATTTTTCATTTTATTCTCAATAAGTTCTAAGATTGAGCGAGATGTTTGTAGGGGTGACATTAGCAAACGTAGTTTGCGTATATCCGCCCGCTCTTTAATAAGGACTTCTCAAAATAGCGGTCATATTTTCTCTAAAATTTGCAAAAATATTTCATCACTATTGCAACCTATATATTGCGGAATGATATACGCAAACTACCTTTGCTAATCAGCCCCTACATTCGTCAAATCAATATATTAGACTAACTATTTTAATAACTGAGTCGCATACTCTTTGGCATTAAAACCTAATAAAACCACATCATCTTTAACGGTGATCGGACGCTTAATCAAGGTCGGATTTTCTAACAAGGTTTTTAATGCAAGTTCACGATCAAGATTATTTTTAATCTCATCATCTAAATTTCGCCACGTGGTTGAGCGTTTATTTACCAGCTTATCCCAACCTAAAATCCCTTCCATTTTTACGAGCCATTCTTCATCTAGCCCATCAACTCGGTAATCGTGCAACGTTGCCGATAACTGATTTTCCGCACACCATTTCAATGCTTTTTTTACTGTGTCACAGTTTTTAATTCCGTAAAGTGTAATCATTTTTTTATCCTTTTTAGATTTAATTTCTATTGAAAATAATGTCGTACTGTAACGACATCTTGCTCAATTTGTTTTTTTAACGCCTCAAAACTCTCAAACTTAATTTCAGAACGAATTTTTTTCACAAAAATCACTTCAATACTTTGCCCATAAATCATCTGATTAAAATCAAAAATATGCACTTCTAAAAGTGCGTTAGTACCATTGATTGTCGGGCGATTACCGACATTTGCAATACCTTGTAATTGCTGCCCATTCAAATTGACTTTAACGGCATACACACCGTGAATCGGCACAACAAAACGATCGAGCATTATATTTGCGGTGGGAAAATTGATGGTTCGCCCTAATTTTTTACCGTGAACCACTCGTCCACGAATGGAATAAGGCTTACCGAGTAACTGTTCTACGAGGTGCAAATTATCCTTATGTAACGCCTCACGGATAAGAGTACTGCTCACGCGTTGCTCTTCAAAACAGTGGCTCTGACTATCTTCAACAATAAAATTAAAGGTTTTACCTGCCTGTTGCAATGTCTCAAAATTCCCCTGTCTTGCTTGACCAAAACGAAAATCATCGCCAATACTTAAATATTTTACCTTTAATTTTTCTACTAAAAGTTGTGAAATAAAATCTTGGGGCTGTAATGAGGCAAACTTTTCATTAAAACGCAAACACAGGACAAAATCGATCTGTTGCTGTTTCAAATAATGCAATTTATCACGCAAACGCATTAAACGAGCAGGGGCAGAAGCGGTAATATTTTGATCAGATTTTGCAAATTTTTGTGCAAAAAATTCTCGTGGGTGGGGTTCAAATAACATCACAACAGAAGGCACATTTAACTGCTTAGCTTGTTGATTTAAGCGTTGTAAAATATGTTGATGTCCGATATGCACACCGTCAAAATTACCAATAGTTAATACACAACCCTTTGATAATTCTGTGTTTTTATTAAGATTATAAAGTCCTCGAATCAGTCGCATTTTTATCTTCTTCTAATTATTTTCAAACCAACTTTCTAAAATCAAACACGCTGAAATAGAATCCACTTTGCCTTTGGTTAAGGCTTTATAACCACCTCGTGCAAAAATTTCTTCTTTTGCGGCAACGGTAGTTAAGCGTTCATCTTGCAATTCAACAGGTAAATTAAAGCGTCCATTTAAACGGTTCGCAAATTTTTTGGCTCGTTGCGTTAAAGGTTGCTCTGTGCCGTCCATATTTAAGGGCAAGCCGACCACTAATAAATCAGGTTTCCACTCTTTCAACACTTGTTCGATTTGTTGCCAATTTGGTATTCCGTCTTGGGCTTTGAATGCAGGCAAACCCTGTGCCGTGCCAGTGATACTCTGCCCTACCGCACAACCAATACTTTTGGTGCCAAAATCAAAGGCAATGATTGTCTGCCCCATTATGCTCGCCCCGCTTTTGCTAAAATGCCGTCAATACCGAGTAAGCCTTTTGCCTCGCTCCAACGATCCATATAACCCGTTTCAAACAAGATTTTTTCATCAGCCGGAGTCACAAGCCAATAATTTTTTGCAATTTCGTGTTCTAATTGTTCTGCTTGCCATGTTGCACAGCCTAAACAAACCAAAAAATGCTCAGGCGATTTCGGTGTACCGAGTACATCTAAAACATCGCCAGAGGTCGTCAGGTAAATATTCGGCGTGATTTCTTGGCTATTCATAAAATCTTGTTGCGTTTTGGTATGCAAAATAAAGCCACGATCCGTTTTAACTGGTCCGCCACTTAACACAATTTGATCTTTGGCATAATCACGTTGATTTGCCATCATAAAATCCATTTTGGCGAGCAATTCCATTACCGATAAATCCGTCGGCACGCTAATAACCAGCCCCATCGCCCCTTCATCAGTATGCTCACAAAGATAAATGACGGTGCGAGAAAAATAGTCATCGTCCATATCTGGCGTGGCAATTAAAAAATGATTTTTGAAATGTGTCGTCATTCGCTGAGATCCCCAAAGCAAAGTTGCAATGCGGTAATAGCTGCCAATGAGGCGGTTTCCGTTCTTAACACTCGCTTACCTAATAATACTTCGCTAAATCCTTGCTGTTCGGTCATCGCAATTTCGTCCGCCGACAAGCCCCCTTCCGAACCAATCAACAGACGCACACCCGCTTTTGGCACGTTGGTTAATTGCTTAATGCCTTGCTTGGCACGAGGATGTAGATTTAATTTCAACATTTCATCTTGTTCTTGACACCAATCTGTCAGTTTCATAATAGGACGAATTTCAGGAATAGTATTACGTCCACACTGCTCACAGGCTGCAATCGCAATTTTTTGCCACTGCTGTAATTTCTTACCTTGACGATCGCTATCTAGCTTGACACCACAACGCTCCGACCAAAGTGGAGTAATCACATTCACGCCTAACTCAACGGATTTTTGAATGGTAAATTCCATACGATCGCCACGAGAAATTACTTGCCCCAAATGGATCGGCAAATGAGATTCACGATCATCAAAAGTTTGCGATAAAATCTCAACGTTAACGCGTTTTTTGGTGCTTTCCGTAATCACTGCGTCAAAAATATGGTTCGAACCATCAAACAAAATCAGCTCTTGCCCCACATTCATACGCAACACACGCCCAACGTGATTCGCTGCATCCTCACTCAAACTACATTCTTTTTTCCCTGCTAATGGTTCAGGGTGATAAATTCTTGGTTTTCTCATTATTTATTATACTTTTACTGTTATCCAACTACGATTTAAATACTTAAAATAGCTCAGCCAATCCTCACGAGAGAGAATCAGCACCGCGTCATTGCGATTAGGGTGAGCGTCCCAGTGTGTTGCTTTCAACAAATCCTCATCTAAGAGTAATTGAACCTGCTGTTCGGGATCATTAACCAATGCAAACAAAGACACACTCCCTTTGCCAACACCTAATAATTGTTGTAATTTTTCTTCATTTGCCATACTTAACCGAGTGCTTTCTATCTGCTCAGCCAATGCTTTTGAATCAACCGTTTTGTACTCATCTGTGACCAACAAAAAATAATTTCGTCCTTTTTTATCTCGGAATAACAAATTTTTTGTTCCAATCCCAATGCGATCTTCTGGCAACAACGCCGCCGACTCTGCACAGGTTATACAAGGGGTAATATCAAACCACTGACAAGTAATATTTAATTCTTTCAATAAAGATTTAATATCCATTTGATCCTCCGCTTGGTTAAATAGGCTAGTAGCTCTTTTAATAGAAGTATATTTCTTACTTTATTAAACTTTATAAATGGTTTATAGCACTAATCTTCTTATCTCTTTTTTACATATCTCTGGTATATCTAGCATATCTATATTTAATTGTTTTAAAACATTAAAACAATTAATAGGTGTTGGATCTTTACAGATAAATTTTTTAGAGCTTTTAAGTTTTATACTCGTTAATCTTGATAAACCTAAAGATATTAAACTTAGTATTGTCTTATCTGATGTTCCAGATTCTAAATATAAGGGTAAATTAGGAATACTTTCTGGATCATAATCTGGTAACTTCTCTGAAATGACTATTTTTAAAATATCTATATAAGCATTAGTATTTATTACATAAGTATATCTAATATAACGCTCAATAGTTTTTAAAATCTCTCTTATAGATGAATTAATTTCTTTTTTATACTGTTGTTTATAATTTAGTATCATTTCTTTTATTGAAACATTATGAATCCAACTAGAAGCAATATAAGAATAAAATTGATATTGTTTGTTATTTTTACTTAAGAAAATATTATCAATGAGTTGAAAAATATTTTTTAAATTTAGATTAATATTTTTCTGCCCTATATTTTTAGGTATAAAATCATTTAAATCTTGTATTTTCATAAGTTCATCATACATTTTCTGAAGTTTTAAAGGATGTATAGTACAATGCTTCTTAATAAGTTTATCTGGTAAGTCTATATCAAACTCAAGCTTTTGTGACTCTACTAGTAATTTTTTAATTTTATCAAAACTATCTTTATCACGATATTTTTCTATATTTTTATTTCCTAAAATAAAGTCAGAATAAAATTTTCCAAATACGTGAGTATAATCATTACTATCTTCTTGATGGACGATACCAATTAACTGTTCCGTTTCATTAAGTATTGTTTTTTCAAAAAAACCTTCAACTAATTGAAGTTTTTCTCCTTCAAAGCTCTTTTCACTCCAGCTATCAGGATCGATACACCAAATATTACCTTGAAACTCATATTTCAATCGTCCAGCTCTACCAATTAAATTCAAGAAATCGGCTCTTCTCATTGGGTTATTATGACCTTTTTTAGGTTTATACAGAACAATATTCTTAGCTGGTAAATTCACCCCTTGCAGCAGGGTACTAGTGCAAAATATGTATTTCAACTTATTTTGACTCGCAAGTTGTTCTATTTCAGATCTCACAAAAGAAGGCATATTTCCATAATGATAAGCCACTCCTTTTTTTAAACATTTAATAATAGAATATTCATGATGAATATCTTCTTTTATAAAACTAATTAAGTCATTTATTTCCTTATCTTCAATATTTTCAAGTTCTCTAGATAAAGATAAGGCTTTTTTCTCAGCTTCATTAGCTCCATTACAATATATTAATGAAAGTTCTCCATCTTTTGTGATCTGTTTTGCTAATTCTATGAGTTTGTCAACGTTTCTAAACTTAAAATTTAAATCAACGCCTCCTAAATCATACTGTTTAGAATCTTTATTTAATAACTTAATATGGGCTTTTTGTGGCTTATTTTTAACTTCTGATATAAAAATAATGTTTTGTCCGACAGGAGATACTTTCTCAATAAAAAACTCTTCATGAAAATTTAAATTAAATAATTGACTAAAATAATTTGGATTTTTTATTAAGGGACTAGCAAAAAAAAGTTTAACATTTTTATATTTAGACAATAGTATCTCTATTGCATTCTGTAAAACTACGCCTCTATTACTTTGTACTTCTTGTGCTTCATCTACAAAACAAGTATCTATATTTAAGCTATCTTGCTCTAACAGAGTAACTAGTCTTTCTTGTGTAAGAATATAAACCCTACCTTTATTTATTTCATCATTATTTTCAATAATAGGTATTGTACGAACATCAACATTATCAATTAATTCAAATTCTTTAAGTTTTTCTATTATTTTACCGCTTAACTCTTTTATTAATGCTCTAGTAGGCACTACTAAAACTATTATTTCTTTATTATTTTTAAGTAATCTTTGAATAATTGCTAATGTAAATATAAATGATTTTCCAGCTGAAGTTGGAGCTGAAACACTAAAAAAATTTGTATCAGTAAGTACATCAAAAAATTGTTTTTGAAAATCGGTTAACAATAAGTCATTACCTTCTATTAATGAAATCTTATTTTCTATCTCTCTACTATTTATTTCTAATTCAAATAAAAAATTATTATTTCTGCTTATAGTATCTTTAATACAAGATTTTAATAACTCTCGATTAGGGAAATTTCCTAATCGAGAAAGAATAGCATAAGCAATAGAATACAAATTAGGATACTCTTCAACAAAATTTAAAAATAATTTTGTAATTATTTCATAAGCAATCTCTTGCTCTTCTTCTTTTTCTGATAATGCAAATACAGATGATATATTACATAAATTTTTAATATCATTCTCCGTAAGGATTATTAAAGAGGAATTATCAACAATAAAACCAAGATCTATTAAATATCTCTGTAAATCGTATTTAACAAGATTATCAATTAATTCTTTTTCATTTAATTTATTCATTTATAACTCATCATTAAATTTATCTCTAAGTTCTTGCACGCTTTGAAAAGGAAGAAAGAACACTTCAAAAATTAAAGTTTTTTTAGAAAACTCATCAAATCTTTTTTGTATTAATTTTGTTAATCTCCTTGATTCTTTTTCATATTCCTCTTCAAATTTATCTATAAAAGATTTTCTTGTATTTATATCGTTTAATGCTTTGTATTTATTCCAATCATAGCCAACTAAACAAGCATGATTAATTTTCACTTTATCCGCATTTAAATTATCATTTATAAACTTATATACTTTTTCTTTTTCTCCTTCTGTTAAATATTTATAATGAGTAGTGACCATATTACACTCATGTTTTTTTAAAGCGTTCTGATGAAAATTACCAATACTGTCAAAAATACTATCTAGAGCTTTTCCAATATCTTGATAAAGTTTAGCTTCTCCAAAAAATATATTTAATACATTATCAATTACTTTCATATTTATACCATCAGAGCCAAAACTTTCTAATTGAGGGTTTGTTTTTAAATCCATTTTGGCAACTACTTGTGGAGCTTCAAGAACAGCTTCTATTAATAACCATAAAATCATTTCACCAGCTTCGCCAGATGTTATTTGTGTATCATTAACCCACTTTCTAAATAACTTCCTAGCTTCATTATTTAACTTATTTCTTTGTTTTTCTTTCTCTATTTCACTTAAGTTATTATCTATACTTCTTTTTTTTGCTGAGAAACAATAATGAGTAAAATAACTAATAAGTGTCTCTACAAGTAAATCAATTTTTAAATCTCCATTGGGATTAAACTTTATATATTTAAAGTGTAAATTTACATCAACATTATTAATTGTATTATTATGTGTAATTTTATCAAAAATATTTTCATAATCTTTTTTCATTACAGACAAATACTCTTTAAAATCAATATTCAATTTATCCTCCTATATCCATAACAAATAACAGTATTATTTCTAGATTCCATTTTTGTAAAAAATGCAATTTTCAAACAACCTATCTCAACTTCAACGTCACTAACCCCACCAATACCAACATTAACGTAATAATCCAAAATCGCATAATAACACGTGGTTCTGGCCAGCCTTTGAGTTCGAAGTGGTGGTGAATCGGTGCCATTCTGAAAATACGTTTTTTGCGAAGTTTAAATGAACCGACTTGTAAAATTACAGACAGAGCCTCGACCACAAACACCCCCCCCATAATCACAAGTAATAATTCTTGGCGAACTAAAATGGCGATAACGCCCAACGCACCACCGAGTGAGAGTGAGCCGACGTCGCCCATAAAGACTAATGCTGGGTAGGTGTTATACCAAAGGAAGCCAAGTCCTGCACCGACAATGGCGGTACACACAACGGCTAATTCGCCACTGAATTTAATAAATGGAATGTGTAAGTATTGTGCAAAGTTAATGTTCCCTGTTGCCCACGCAATCAAACCAAAAGCAGAGGCGACCATAATGGTTGGGACGATGGCTAAACCGTCTAAACCATCGGTTAGATTTACTGCATTACTCGTACCTACAATCACAAAATAGCCTAAAACAATGTAGAAAATTCCTAACTGTGGCATAAATTCTTTAAAAAATGGTACAACTAATTGTGTCGCAGCGGTGTCTTTTCCGATTACATACATACAAAAAATAGCGACTAATGCGATAACTGAAAGCCAAAAATACTTCCAGCGAGCGATTAAACCGTCTGTGCTTTGACGTGTGATTTTCCAGTAATCGTCCACAAAACCGACGACACCATAACCAAAGAGAACGAACATCACAAACCACACATAAAGGTTGGCTAAATTTGCCCATAATAAAGTACTTACGCCAATCGCAAGCAGAATGATAATTCCGCCCATTGTCGGCGTACCACGTTTTTTATAGTGACTTTCTGGACCATCTTTACGTACTTCTTGCCCAAATTTTAAGATTTGCAAACGGCGAATCACTTTTGGACCAATCCATAAACCGATTCCCATTGCGGTTAAAAGTGCCATAATGGCACGAAATGAAATATAAGATACGACGTGAAATACGGTATTATATTTCACCAAATATTCTGCAAGCCAAACTAACATTGTTTATCCTTATTTTTCTAATTGTTTAACTAAAAGAGCGATAAGCTCTTCCATTTTTTGACTACGTGAGCCTTTTGCTAATAATACAAGCGGTTGTTTTTGTTGTGATTTTTGCAAAATTATCGGCATTAAAAAATCACACATTGCTTGTTTATCGGTAAAATGATGTTCTAAATTATTGCTGATTACCGCACTTTCTTTCCCAAAAGAAACCACCAAATCAAGCTCAGCGTCTTTAACAAAATCTGCCACTTGCTGATGACAAGCCTTGCTCTCAGCCCCTAACTCGCCCATATCAGCAACTGCTAAAATTCTAAATGCTGGATAATTTTTTAATACGGAAACTGCCGATTTTAACGAACCAACATTCGCATTATAAGCATCATCAATCAGTAATAAATTCTTATTGATTTCAATCGGATACAAACGTCCTTTCACTTTTGATTGTTGTTCAAGCCCTAATTTTACGGCTTGCAAATCAGCCCCAACCGCCATCGCTAACGAAGTTGCTGCCAACGCATTGCTGATATTATGTTCGCCCAAATAAGAGGAATGAATTTCAATCTCACCCTGTGGCGTACCTAAAACAAAGTTCGCCCCCGTTAAGGTTAATTGAATATCTTTTGCATAAAAATCAGCGGTTTGATTATTTGCTGAGAACGTCTGTGTTTTTCGCCCTGCAATCGTTTGTTGCCATAAATTTTGCCACTCAGGGTAATCTAAGTTAATAATCGCTACGCCATTTTCATTCAAGCCTTGATAAATCTCGCCTTTGGCTTTTGCGACACCTTCTAGCGAACCAAAACCTTCCAAATGAGCAGAGGTCACATTGTTAATTAAACACGCGTCTGGTTTGACTAAATTCGTCGTGTAAGCAATTTCGCCCAAATGATTTGCCCCTAACTCAACCACCGCAAATTTATGGTTTTCATTTAGACGTAACAAGGTTAACGGCACCCCAAGATCGTTGTTTAAATTACCAAAAGTAAACAACACGTCATCAGGGTAAGCGGTCATATTTTGCAAGATTTTTGCAATCATTTCTTTCACCGTTGTTTTGCCCGATGATCCCGTCATCGCGACCGTTTTCGGATTGATTTTTGCTTTAAGCCATTTTCCCAACTGACCTAAAGCTAAACGCGTATCTTTCACGATAAGCTGTGGCACATCAATTTCCATTTCTTGCTCAACCACAACCGCCACACAACCTTGTTTAACGGCTTGGGCTAAGTAGTTATGTGCGTCAAAATTCTCACCTTTTAATGCAAAAAACAGTCCTTTTTCCACCGCTTGACGTGTGTCTGTGCTAATGTTTTCCACACAAATATTTTCATCGCCAACCAAACGAGCATTGAGAATATCTGCGATTGTTTTTAAATTTAGTTTAATCATTGATATATTTCTTCACTTCTTCTTGATCTGAAAAATGGTATTTTTTCGTACCAATAATTTGATAATCTTCGTGTCCTTTGCCGGCAATTAGTACCACATCTTTTGGATCGGCTTTTGCCATTGCTTCTCGGATTGCATATTGTCGAATGTGCATTACCGTTACTTTTTTCGGTTTGATAAAGCCTTTTAAAATATCATCGGTAATGGTTTCAGGATCTTCGGTGCGTGGGTTGTCATCCGTAACGATCACTTTGTCCGCATAACGCTCAGCAATTTCTGCCATTTGTGGACGTTTGCCAGTATCACGATCACCACCACAACCAAATACACACCATAAATCGCCGTCACAATGTAAACGTGCGGCTTGCAACGCTTTTTCAAGAGCGTCTGGTGTGTGAGCGTAATCCACGATTGCGGTTGGGCATTCTGATCCGCTAAAAGATTCCATACGTCCACATACACCTGTTAAAAGCGGTGCGATTTCGATCAATTTTTGCAAATTGTGTCCTAAAACTAATAAGGTCGCTAATGCAGTAAGTAAATTGCTGACATTAAATGCCCCTATCAATTTACTTTCAATTTTGCCTTCACCCCAACTTGATGCAAATTCAATGCTTGCACCTTGCTGATTAAAGGTAATTTTTGTGGCTTGTAACCACTGTTTTTGCGTGATTTCAGCCTTTGGAACACAACTAACCGCAACGGCATTCGGTAATTGTTCTAACCATTGTTTGCCCACTTCATCATCAAAGTTAATCACTTTATGCCGCGTGTTTAATTCGCTAAGTAGACGGAATTTGGCTTTTGCATATTCGTCCATTGTTTTGTGATAATCCAAATGATCACGGCTTAAATTCGTAAACACTGCCACATCAAATTCTAACGCTTCAACACGGTGTTGCACCAAGCCGTGCGATGAGACTTCCATTGCACAAAAATCTGCTTTTTGTTCAATAAATTGCGATAAATAACCTTGAATTTCAATAGCTGAACCTGTAGTGTTTACCGCCTCTTGCATATCAGGATACAAACCATTTCCGATCGTTCCCATTACTGCCGATTTTCCGCCAATCAAGTTATGCCATTGTGCTAAAAGCTGAGCGACAGTGGTTTTTCCGTTTGTACCTGTTACCCCAACTAAGGTTAATTTTTTTGAAGGATGTCCATAAAATTCACCGGCAATTTGTGACACTTTTTGGGCGAGATTTGGAACATTTACCACTATACAAGCGGTCGAATTTTTTTCATTTTTTGCAAATTTTTGATCAAAAGTAACCGCTTGTTGTTCAGTATCTGCTTCACTTAAAATTAAATTTGCCCCTTGCTCAATAGCTCTTGGAATAAAATCTCGTCCATCAACTTGATGACCTTTTAGGGCGATAAATAAATCACCTTCACCCACTTGACGACTATCTAAACAAATATTTTTTAATTCCATTGAGCCTAAATCGGCAAGCTCAGGAATAATCGTGATTAAACGTTTCATTGTTATTCTTCTTTTCCTAAATTATCAGGTTTAATATTGCGTTCTTTTAGAGTGTATCCCATTATTTTTGAGAATACCGGTGCTGAAATTGCTCCTCCATAATACTTCTCACCACGAGGTTCATTGATAAGTACAACTAAAGCAAACTTAGGATCACTCGCAGGAGCAACTCCTGCTGTGTAAGCAATATATTTATCTACATATTGCCCTTTTTCCAATTTTTTGGCCGTTCCTGTTTTAATAGCAACACGGTAACCATCCACAGCAGCTTTAATACCACCACCGCCAGTTCTTGCAACGCTTTCCATCATATGAACCACATCCCTTGTAATTCGCTCTGGCAATACTCGTTCACCTATCACTGGTGGAGTCACTTTCGTGATAGAAAGTGGACGATAAATACCAAAGCTGCCCAGTGTTGCATAAGCTCTTGCTAGCTGTAATGGTGTGACTTCTAAACCATAACCGTAAGCAACGGTTGCACGTTCAATATCAGACCATCTAACACGATCTCCATTCGTTCCTCGACGCTCGCCTAACCCCAAACCAGTATCTTCACCAAAGCCTATTTTGGAATAAGTACCCATTAAAACAGCAGGAGACATTCGTAGTGCAAGACGACTCACCCCCACATTACTTGATTTTTGTAAGATACCTTCAAGAGAGAGTTGTTCTCTTGGTGCTACATCGTGAATGCGATGTCCATTCACAATAAAAGGGCGTGTGTTAATCACTTCATCACGATAAGTAACCCCATTTTGTAATGCAGTTAAAACCACAAAAGGTTTAACCGTTGAACCTGGTTCAAAGGTATCTGTAATTGCTCTATTTCGTGCTAATTCAGATTTATATTTTGAACGATCATTAGGATTAAATGATGGTGCATTCGCCATTGCTAAAATTTCACCTGTCTGAATATCAACCAAAACCGCCGTGCCAGATTTCGCTCTATTTTCCATCACTGCTTTCTTGATTTCTTGATAAACCATCATCTGCAATTCTTCATCAATACTCAATATGACATCTTGTGGATCTTGTTGCTTTTCAGCGTGAATGTTTTCAATGACATTCCCCCTAAAATCCCGACGAATTATCTTTTTACCGTTTTTTCCAACAAGCTGAGCATCAAAACTTCGCTCTAACCCTTCTATTCCTTCTTTATTGTCAACATCAGTAAAACCAATTAGTTGCGAGGTTGCCTCCGCTAATGGATAAACTCGGCTATACTCTTTTTTCAATACCAATGCACTAATCTGTAACTGTTTTACGTAGTTAGCAATATCTTCTGAACGATGACGCGTAATATACATAAAACGCTGACGTGAGTGTTTGTAAATTTTTGCCATCAAGCGTCCATAACTTGTCCCCGCTTCCTTTGCCAACTTATTCATTTTTATTTTTTCTATTTTTGCTGCTTCTTTATCCAGAGCGACAAAAGCGGAATAAGGATTATTATGCACTTTTGTAAGCAATAAATTATAATTAAGCCCTGTTACTTGTGCTAACAGCTCCCAGTATCTATTATCACTAGGGTTTAAAATAGAACGCACGCTATATTTTGGCTTTCTATTTTGAGCGAGAAATTTACTTAAATTAGTTTTAATGCCACTTGCTGAAGCACCTACTTCCATCGCTAGCACTTTCCAACGTGTATTATCACGCTTAATCAGTGTTTCAAAATAAACTTTTGGATCGAGGGTGATCGCATAACGGAAATCGCTCACAGAAAGTAAACGCTTATTACGATCTAAAATTCTTCCACGTGTAAATTCCAGAGTCTGAGTACGAATAGAACGATCATTTGCTTTTTCAATGAGATTTTCTGAATCATAAATCTGAATGTAAGCAACTTTTCCAACCAGAGCAATAACAAGTAAAAAAAGAAAAAAATAGACAGTTTTAAAGCGATTCGATAAATAACTTTTGGTTGGTTTGGATTGTTTCGGAGGTTGATTTGGCTTTATCATTATTTACTCAACTATAATTATTTCTTGATCTTTTGAAATTGGTCGCATTCCGAAGCTTTTTGCTTTTGCTTCAACGGCTTGCTTAAATGTTTTATTATTTTCTTCTAACTGCATATGCAAATATTGATCATTCAATTTATTTTTATAAGCAATTAAATGCTCTTTTTCACTGATCAATAAACGCGTCTGATGTGTCAGCCAAACGGTAACCACACCAGTAATCGTAAGAAGTAATAACAAAAAAAGGGCTAATTTATTATGATTGATCAAATCATCAAAAATTACTTGTCTTAATGGGTAGCGTTCACTTGCCATTTTGAATCCTTATTCTTGTATTTGTTTTTCTGCCACACGCTTTTCTGCTATACGTAGCACAGCGCTGCGTGAACGAGGGTTTACATCAATTTCTTGTTGTGATGGCTTAATTGCTTTGCCAATCGTTTTTAATGGAATATCTTTATTTAATTCACTTTCTAAAATCGGCAATCCTTTTGGAATTGACTTACCCTTACTATTCTTACGCATAAACTGTTTAACCATTCGGTCTTCCAACGAATGAAAACTAATAATAGAAAGTCGTCCTGCTTGATTAAGTACACTCAGGGCTGAGTTTAATGCTTTTTCTAATTCATCAAGTTCACTGTTGATATAAATACGGATCGCCTGAAAAGAACGTGTCGCAGGGTGTTTATGCTTATCTTTAAAAGGCACTGCTTCTGAAATAATTTGAGCCAATTGCAAGGTACGCGAAATTTTTTCAATATTCGATTTATTATAATTCACAATCGCTGTCGCAATACGCTTCGCAAAACGCTCCTCACCAAAGGTTTTTAATACCCAAGTTAAATCTTCAATAGACACCTGAGCCAACCATTCCATTGCGGATAAACCTTTTGTGGTATCCATTCGCATATCCAACGGACCGTCTTTCATAAAGCTAAAGCCTCGTTCCGCCTCATCAAGTTGTGGTGACGAAACCCCAAGATCCAGCAAAATACCGTCAATTTTGCCTGTTAATTGTAATTTTTCACAAATTTCAGGAATAAAAGAAAACGCATTGTGTTCAATATGAAAGCGAGGATCAGAAATTGTTTCAGCCTCCGCAATCGCTCGAGGATCACGATCAATACCAATCAAACGTCCCTTTTCACCTAATTGACTTAAAATCAATCGAGAATGACCGCCACGCCCAAAAGTACCATCAATATAAATACCATCAGGTTTAATTGCTAATCCGTCCACTGCTTCATTTAATAAAACAGTGATATGTTGGGGGGTATTGCTCGTCATTTTGTGTACCAATTAGTTAAAAGTGAATTCAGAACTAGAAATTTTAACCCTTTACACCTGATACGACAAGCGATTTTACCCACCTTTTGCCTGTGTACATTTTTATTCTATTCCGTTAGAATTACCCTTTATTTTCAATAACACAAAAAATCTGTGAAAAAAGCGACGTTTTATCTTCTTCAACAACAAAAAATCGGCGAATATGATGCAATTATTTCTGTCGCCTGTGATTTGGCCGCAACTGCGTGGCGTTCAGGCAAGCGAGTGTTAATCAGTTGTGAAACCGAAGAGCAAGCCCTTGATATTGATGAAGCATTATGGGCAAGAGATCCTGAACAATTTGTACCGCATAATTTATCGGGCGAAAGCACCACTTACGCGACACCTATTGAAGTCAGTTGGAAAGAAAAACGCAACACGCAACGCAGGGATTTATTGATTAACTTACAAAATCAAGTACCGAGTTTTATCAGCAGTTTTAATCAGATTTTTGATTTTGTCCCTGTTGAAGAAACTCAAAAAGCCCAAGCTCGCGAACGCTATAAACAACTTCGCCAAATGGGTTGGCAGTTAGAAACTGAAAAAATCGATTAAAGATTTAAAACAAGCGGTGATATTTTTATAAGAATTTGCAAAATATTATAAAAATATCACCGCTTAAAAAACTAACACCGTAGGGGAGGATTGAATGAGCGTAGCGAATGGAATATCCTCCCGAAAAATAGAAATTAACGTGCGGGAGAATATACGCAAACACGTTTGCTAATACTCCCCTACAACGATTTAGAAAACAGAAAATAGAGAAACCACAATGACACAAAAATTTGAAATGGCAGATCGTTTTAATGCCAGCGCAGTAGAACAAGCACTTTATAAACACTGGGAAGAAAGTGGTTATTTTAAACCGACAATGACGGAAAATAATCCAAGCTTTTCAATCGCAATCCCACCGCCAAATGTAACAGGTAGCTTACATATGGGACACGCATTCCAACAAACTTTAATGGATACGTTGATCCGCTTTAATCGTATGGAAGGCAATAATACCCTTTGGCAAGCAGGAACTGACCACGCGGGTATCGCAACACAAATGGTGGTTGAGCGTAAGATCGCAGCAGAAGAAAACAAAACACGCCACGATTATGGACGTGATGCGTTTATTGATAAAATTTGGGAATGGAAAGCACAATCAGGTGGCACTATTTCTGAGCAAATGAAACGTTTAGGTAACTCAGTAGACTGGGAACGTGAGCGTTTTACAATGGACGAAAGTCTATCAGAAGCAGTGAAAGAAGTATTCGTTCGCTTACACGAAGAAGGCTTGATTTATCGTGGTAAACGCCTTGTAAACTGGGATCCAAAACTTCACACTGCGATTTCAGATTTAGAAGTTGAAAACAAAGAGTCAAAAGGCTCTATGTGGCATTTCCGCTATCCATTAGCGAACGGCGAGAAAACCGCAGACGGTAAAGATTATGTGATTATTGCCACTACTCGTCCTGAAACAATGCTTGGCGACACGGCAATTGCGGTACACCCAGAAGATGAGCGTTATCAAGCGTTAATCGGTAAAACCGTTTTATTACCATTAGTAAACCGTGAAATCCCAATTATTGCCGATGATTACGTAGAAAAAGAATTTGGAACAGGTGTGGTTAAAATTACCCCTGCTCACGATTTTAACGACTACGAAGTGGGTAAACGCCATAATTTACCGATGATCAACATTATGACGATCAATGCGGATATCCGTGATGTACCAGAAGTGGTGGGATCAAACGGTAAAGAATTAGCTGATTTTAACGCTGAAATTCCTACGGATTTTCGTGGCTTAGAGCGTTTTGTTGCACGTAAAAAAGTGGTTGCTGATTTAGACGCATTAGGCTTATTAGAAAAAATTGAACCACACGAATTAAAAGTGCCTTATGGCGATCGTGGTGGTGTGCCGATTGAACCAATGCTAACGGATCAATGGTATGTTGCAGTACAAGAATTAGCTAAACCTGCGATTGAAGCAGTGGAAAATGGCGATATTCAATTCGTGCCAAAACAGTATGAAAACTTATATTTCTCGTGGATGCGTGATTTACAAGACTGGTGTATTTCTCGTCAATTATGGTGGGGACACCGCATTCCTGCGTGGTATGATGAGCAAGGTAATGTTTACGTGGGTCGTGATGAAGCAGAAGTGCGTCAAAAGCACAATATTGCTGAAAATATCACATTACGCCAAGATGATGACGTGCTTGATACCTGGTTCTCATCAGCACTTTGGACGTTCTCAACCTTGGGGTGGCCAAAACAAACGCCTGAATTAAAAATGTTCCATTCAACAGATGTGTTGATTACTGGTTTTGACATTATTTTCTTCTGGGTTGCACGTATGATTATGATGACGTTGCACTTTGTGAAAGATGAAAATGGCAAACCGCAAGTACCATTCAAAACTGTGTATGTAACAGGCTTAATTCGTGATGAAAATGGTCAAAAAATGTCAAAATCTAAAGGTAACGTACTTGATCCATTAGATATGATTGACGGTATTGATTTAGAATCCCTTGTTGAAAAACGTACTGGCAATATGATGCAACCACAAATGGCAGCGAAAATTGAGAAATCAACTCGCAAGCAGTTTGAAGACGGTATTGCCGCTCACGGAACGGACGCATTACGCTTTACCCTTTCTGCCTTAGCAACCAACGGACGTGATATCAACTGGGATATGAAACGCCTTGAAGGCTATCGTAATTTCTGTAACAAATTATGGAATGCGAGCCGTTTTGTGCTAACTAATGAAAAATTAGATTTAAGTGAAGGCGAGATCGAATATTCTGTGGCAGATCGTTGGATCGAATCGGAATTTAACCGCACCGTTGAAACATTTAGAAACAGCTTAAAACAGTTCCGTTTTGACCTGTGTGCAACGGCAATTTACGAATTCACTTGGAACCAATTCTGCGACTGGTATTTAGAATTAACTAAGCCTGTTTTTGCAAACGGCACACAAGCTCAAATTCGTGGTGCAAGCTATACCTTGATTAACGTTTTAGAAAAATTATTACGTTTATCACACCCAATGATGCCATTTATTACCGAAGAAATTTGGCAAAAAGTGAAAGGTTTTGCAGACATTGAAGCTGACACCATTATGCTACAAGCATTCCCACAAGTAGAATCTGAATTAACAGATCTTGATGCAGAAAAATCAATGAACTGGTTAAAAGACGTGGTAACGGCAGTGCGTAATATCCGTGCAGAAAGCAACATTGCACCAAGCAAAGCATTAACTTTATTATTCAGAAATGCGACTGAAAATGACCGCTTAATGTTAGCGGAAAATGAAGTGCTATTAAAAGCAATTGCTAAACTTGATGAAGTGAATTTGCTAAATGCTGATGAAAAAGCACCGCTTAGCGTAGCAAAATTAGTGGGTAATACCGAAGTGTTAGTGCCAATGGCAGATTTCATCAACAAAGATGCTGAGCTTACTCGCTTAAACAAAGAGATCGAGAAATATCATAACGAAATCAGTCGTATTGAGAAAAAACTCGGTAATGAAGCCTTTGTTGCCAAAGCACCAGCACAAGTTATTGAAAAAGAAAAAACCAAAATGGCAGATTACCAAACTGGCTTAGAAAAATTACAAGTTCAATATAAAGAAATTGAAGCATTGTAATTAAGTGAAACTGAATAGGCGTATGAAAGTACGCCTATTTTTTGTGTCTATAATTTAAGGATAAACTAAATGAAACGTAATCTTTTAATTTTAACCATTTATTCATTGGTTTTGTTCGCCAGTGAGATTTTGTATCGCCATCTACTAGCTCTCCCACCATTAGGAAAATTACTAGAAACCTTTGTGCTTACTTTTGTTATTCTTGCACTCTTTTTCTTTGCAAAATATCGTTTTACTCAAATCATTATTGGTGTCTTTGTTACCTTCGGTTTTATCGTTAATAATATTCATTATGCAGTATATGAAACTTGGATAACAAGCCGTAATTATTTGCTCATGTTTACTGAAATAACAGAAGTAACTAATGCTGGTTTTTCTATGCTTGACAGAATTGCTATTCCTATGATATGGGGGGGGGTAGAACTCACACTCTTCCTTTCTATTGCTAAATTTAGACGTAAAAAATCATCTTCTATTATTGCTGATATTCTCTTCTTCTTAGTCATTATTTTTCTCTGCGGACGAGCTTTTAAGTCTGATCATGATAGTAGTATTATTTTAAGAAGTAATTATTCTCGAATTAAAGCTAATACTTACTCTTTTACTAATTTTATTGGGAAAACACTACCCTATGAATTTTTCCATTTAAGTGATCTTCCTTTTTATACACACCCAAAGCCACAAGCAAATGCACCTAAAATAAAAAATATTATTTTTATTGTTGGAGAAAGCTTGAGTGCTAATAATGCACATGTATTTGGTTATCCACGTAATACAACACCATTCTTGGACAAAATGCTCAATGATAAACAAGCTATTGTAAAAACAAGTTATTCTACTGGGCTACTTACAAGATTATCACTACCTCCTTTTTTTAATGCCATTCCATACCCAAATGGTATGAAACAGATTGATACTGGTAATACTAATTTATTTAGACTAGCCAAAGAGCAAGGATTTAAAACAAACTACCATTCTTCTCAACCAGAATGGGAAATGGGGATTTTAAATATTATGGGCAAACGTTGGATTGATAAAGTAACTTTTCCTACGGAAAAAGGT